>CAWEEH010000001.1:0-212266 GCA_963808105.1 uncultured Thermoleophilaceae bacterium
TCAGGTGGTTTGTACCCGCGATCGGCGGGCAGCAGTCGAACATGCGCGCACTTTTTCTCAACTGCACCCTCAAGCCCTCGCCCGAGCGATCGAACACAGAGGCTCTCGCGCGCGTGGTGATGGACGCTTTGGAGAGCCACGACGTCGAGACCGAAATCGTCCGTGTAGTCGATCTCGACATCCCTCCGGGGGTCACGTCCGACGAGGGCGGAGACGACGAGTGGCCGCAGATCCACACGAAACTGCTCGACTCGGAGATCCTCGTGATCGCCACCCCCACGTGGCTCGGCCGCCCTTCGAGCGTGTCGCAGCGGGTGCTCGAGCGGATGGACGCCATGCTCTCCGAGACCGATGACGAGGAGCGTCCGGTGGCCTACAACCGGGTTGCCGGCGTCGTGGTGACGGGGAACGAGGACGGCGCCCATCATGTGATCTCCGAGATATCCGGCGGTCTCGCCGACATCGGGTACACGATCCCGGGCCAGGCCTGGACCTACTGGAACCGAGGACCCGGGCCTGGCGACGAGTATTTGGAGAGCGACGCCGGCAAGGACTGGTCGCACGAGACCGGGCGCGCCGCGGCGTCGAACCTCGCGGCGGTCGCCGCCGCCCTGCGGGCGCAGCCCATACCGGCGCCTCCCGGCTGACCCGTTTGGGTTTACGCAAGCGCATTTCGGGTCAACAGGAGCAGACATGGAAGCCGCGAGAACGAACGCGGCGGGCTTCTGCCCGCATTGCCGGTTGCTCGTGGAAGCCGGCGCCGGCGAGGGCTGGCCCCGCGAGCCCGTGCGCTGCCAGCACTGCCACCTGCTCATCGGAGTCGGCCGCGGGCAGGCCGAGCCGGGCGACGAGCCGGGCAGCAAGGGCACCGCCGCCGGCGTGTTCTCCCGCCAGGCCAAGCGAGAGGGCGATGCGACGAGCTTCAGTCCCTCGGAGGTGCTCGAGGCCATCCGCGAGGCAGCGAGGCAGCTGGGCGAGCAGCCAGAGCGCCTGCTGATGGTCGACTACCAGCAGATCGCCTCGGCGAACCCCGAGCTGCCCCAGCTCAGCGATATCTTCGCCGCCTTCGGCAGCTGGAAGGGCGCGCGCCGCGAGGCGGCGGCCGCGTTAAGTCCCGCCGATGACGGGTAACCCAGACTGGACCACGATTCAGAACGAGGAGACAAATACATGAGCATCATCGACAAGATCACCGGGAGGGCCAAGAAGGCCGCCGGCGACCTGGCGGACGACCCGACGCTGCGCGACGAGGGCCGCAAGGAAGAGGCCAAGGGCAACGCCAAGGAGGATCAGGTCCGCGCCGAGGAGAAGGCCTCCGAGGAGCGCGAGCGCGTCGACCGCCTCGAGCGCCAGACCTGACCAAACCGGGGAATCTGACTGGACGCCGCGCCGTCGTAACCGGCGCGGCCAGCGGCATCGGCCGCGCCACGGCCCTGCGACTCGGGGCCGACGGCGCGGCCGTCGTCGTTAACCACATCGGCGACTCGGGCCCGGCCGCGGAGGTGGCCGCCCAGATCGGCGGTACGGCCCTGGAGGGCGACGTGGCCTCCGAAAGCGCCGTCGCCGAGCTGTTCGAGCAGGCCGAGGCGGCACTGGGCGGGCCGGTGGACCTGCTTGTGAACAACGCCGGCGTGGAGGCCCGATACGAGCTGGCGGACATGCCGCTCGAGGAATGGCAGCGCGTGCTGGGGGTGAACCTGACCGGCCCCTTCCTGTGCTCTCGCGAGCTGGTGCGGCGCCTGCCGTCAGGCTCGCCCGCCGTGATCGTGAACGTGTCCTCGGTGCACGAGGTGATCCCGTGGCCGGGGTTCGCCCATTACTGCGCGAGCAAGGGCGGCCTCAGGCTCTTCGGCGAGACGATCGCCCGCGAGCTGGCGCCGCGAGGAGTGAGGGTCGTCGCCGTGGCGCCCGGCGCGATCCTCACGCCCATCAACCGCGAGCTGATCGAGGATCCCGAGAAGCGGCGCGAGCAGGAGGAGCAGATCCCGGTGGGCAGGCTCGGCGAGCCGGAGGAAATCGCGGCGGCGGTCGCCTGGCTCGCGAGCGACGAGGCGAGCTACGTGACCGGGGAGACCCTGTTCGTGGACGGAGGCATGACGCTCTACCCCAAGTTCATATGAGCGCCGCGGAGTTCGTGCCCAAACGGGCACGAACGCTGACCGGGCTGCGGCGGGCGGCCGCGGGGTGCAGGGGCTGCCACCTGTGGGAGCCAGCCACGCAGACCGACTGGGGCCCTCCTTCCGGGTGACCAAGGAGCGCGGCCGACTGCTCGACTCAGACCTCGCGCCCCTGGTGGCCGCCACGATCCACCCGTCGGCGATCCTGCGCCAGTGGTGGCCAATGCGTTGCGCCGGGAGTGAACGGGTAGGCGACCTATATGGAGGAGAACAACAGCAGCACCACGACACCGCCCGACGCAATCCACGAGGCAACGACGCCGCCAGGTCAGGGCGTCGTTGACGAGGAGGCTGTGCGGAAGAGCCGCGCCGCCCTCGAACTGGCGGCGGGCGCGCACTAGGGCGCGAGTCGCTCCACGACCCACTCCCCGACCGTGTGCCTGAAGCGCAGGCGGTCGTGGAGCCGGTCGGGGTGGCCCTGCCAGAACTCGACCTCGTTCGGGACCAGCCGTAGGCCGCCCCACCAGTCCGGCCGCGGCACGTCGCTGCCCTCGGGGTAGCGCTCCGCCAGCTCGGCCCACCTGCTCTCCAACTCCGCGCGGCTCTCGATCACCCGCGACTGCGGGCTGGCAACCGCCCCCAGCTTCGAGCCGTGCGGACGTGAGGCGAAGTACGCGTCCGACTCCTCGTTGCTCACCGACTCCACCGCGCCATCGGCGCGTACCTGGCGCTGCAGCTCGAGCCACGTGAGCGCGACCGACGCCCGCGGGTTCTCGCCCAGCTCGATCCCCTTGCGCGACTCGAGGTTGGTGAAGAAGACCAGGCCGCGCTCGTCCAGGCCCTTGAGCAACACGGTGCGCGCCGCGGGGATGCCGTCGGCGGACGCCGTTGCCAGCACCATCGCGTTCGGCTCAGGCACCTTGTGAGCCGACGCCTCCTCGAGCCACGCCTGCATCTGCGCGAGCCATGTCGGCTCGAGGTTCTCGCGGTCGAGATGCCCCGGGTTGTATGCGCCTCGCATGTCGGCCAGCCAGTCGCTCACCGCGGCGGCACCCAGCCCCCGAACACGCGCTCGAGCTCGATCGCGACGGCGATCGACACGTGATCGCGGTCCCGCCCGGCCACGGCCTGCACGCCAAGCGGGAGCCCGCCCGGGTTGAGCCCGAGCGGTATCACCGTGGCCGGCAGGCCCATCAGGTTGAAGACCGCCACCGGCAGAATCATCCACGGGCGCCCGACCGTTCGCCCATGCTTGGGCGCCACGCGGGGGAACGGAGGGTGCAGAAGCACGCCGTCGCCGATCACATCCTCCACCTCGCGCGCGAGGGTGCGGCCCGCCTCGATCGACCTCGTCGTGCGCCCCGGCGGCATGCGCTGGTTGAGCTTCTCCCCGAGCAGGAGGAACACGAGCGGCAGTGTGTGATCGCCGCGCCCGCGCACCGCCTCCCGGGCGATCGTGCGCAGGCGGGGCGGGCTGGATGGATCGGCGCTCACCATGGACCACACGTCGGGGCCCTCGTCCGCGCCGAGCGTGGCGAGGTAGTACTCCATGGCCCGCCTGATCGAGCGCATCGACTCGGTGCGGATCACCGCCCCCGCCGCCGCCAGCGCCCCCGCCGCGCGCTCACGCGCGTTCAGCAGCTCGCGCGCGACCGGGAACGTCGAGGCACCCTCGCTCAGGATCACCTGAAGGCCGCGCAGCTCAACCGCCGCGGGATCCCCGAGCTCCACCTCACGCGTGAGCGGATCCACGCCGTCGGGCCCCGCGATGGCGCTCAGCACCGGCATGAGGTCCTCCGCCCTTCGCGTGATGGGCCCCACGGCCAGCATCCGCGTGAGGTCTCCCTCCGCGGGCGGCCACTGGCCGGTGTTGGGCACCAACCAGGACGACGACTTGTGGCCGAACACGCCGTTGAAGAACGCCGGCAGGCGGATCGACCCGCCGATGTCCGAGCCCAACCCGATCGGCGCACCGCCCGAGCCCACGACCGCGCCCTCTCCGCCCGAGGACCCGCCCGCGGTGCGGCTCGGGTCATAGGCGTTGTTCGTCCGCCCGTAGAGGCGGTTCTCGGACTCGACCCACATCGTGAGCTCAGAGGTGTTCGTGGCCGCGAGCGGGATGGCCCCCGCGGCCAGCAGCCGCGCCGCGGTGGGCGCGGTCTCTTCCGCGATGTGCCCGCGCCGGGCGACCACCCCGGCGGTGAGCGGCCTGCCCTCCACCGCGATCGACTCCTTGATCGTGCACGGCACACCGTGCAGCGGCGGCAGGTCCCCACCGGCCGCCACCCGCTCGTCCGCGGCGTCGGCGTCGGTGAGCGCGGCCTCGTAGCGGTCCCACACGATCGCGCCCAGGCTCGGCTCACGCCGGCGCAGCACCTCGATGTGCGCCTCCACCACCTCGCGTGAGGTGACCTCGCCCTCGCGGATCGCGCGCGCCAGCGCGGTTCCGGAACGCTCTGCGATCGGCGCGGCGGCGCCCGTGCCGGGCGCCGCGGGCGCTAGTCCTGCCACCAGCCCGGCTGGAGGTCGGCCTCGGCCTGCTTGTCCTCCACGAAGGGGGCGCCGAAGGCGATGTACTCGATGCCGTCGGGGCCGGCCTCGCAGTTGCGCATGGTCCCGGCCGGGATCCGCACCGCGTCGTACTCCTTGAGCTCGATCACCTCGTCGTCGAGCTTGAGCCGCCCGCTGCCGCGGGTCACCACGTAGACCTCCTCCTGCTCGGAGTGCGCGTGGCCGAAGGGCATGCGGAACCCGGGCTTCAACCTCAGCAGCCCGGCACCCGACTGCTCGAGCTCGAGCTCGCTGCTCGCGAAGCGCGCCTCCATGTCGTCGGGAAAGCCGAAGTTGGGCGCCTGGTTCTCAACATCGTTGAGATTGATCTGTGTATGGCTGGACATGGGATGGATTCTCCACCATGACCCGCCGCGGGAGCTACAGGGCTCGCAGCGCCGCGGTGAGCGCCGCGGACAACAGACCGCATCCGATGATCGACTCGGTGCGCCAGTAGAGGAGGCCGCCCGCGGCCACGCCGGCGGTCTCCTCGCCTATCGCGAGCTGGTCTCCGTCCGCCAGCGCCTGCGTGGCCACCAGCGCCGCCAGCAGCGCGGGAGCCAGCAGCACCACGACGCTCGAGAACCAGTCGGGCAGGTCCCGGCCCCCCAGCGCCACGGGGCCCACCGCCTTCACGGCGGCGGTCGTGATGGCGACGCCCCCGATCACAAGCGCAACCGTGCTCACTTGCCCCCCTCCGCCATCTCGGCGCGGGCCGATGGCGTGAGCCCCACCAGCGCTGCCGCGCCGGCCACCAGCACGGGCACCCCCGCGGGGGAGATCGGCACCAGCGCCAGGGCGATCAGCCCGCCGAGCGCCGCGACCGCGCGGGCGCGGCTGGTGCGCGCCTCCGCCATCAGCAGGGCGAGGAAGAAGGCCGGGAAGAGCGCATCGAGCCCGAGCCGCTCGGGGTCGCCGATGAGGTCGGCGCTGAGCGCCCCGATCACCGTGCCGGTCTGCCAGGTGACGAACTGCACCGAGCTCGCCCCGAACAGCATCCAGCGGTCGAACGTTCCGTCGCCGCGTGACGCCATCGCCCAGGAGGCGTCGACCACGGTCTGGCCCTGGAGGGCCCGCTTGAGCGGGCCGCCGGGCAGGGACGGACCGAGCGCCGCCCCCATCGCGAGGAAGCGGGAGTTCATGAGCGTGGCGGCGGAGATCGCGGCGCCGGCCCCGCCTCCCGCGGCCAGGATCGCCACGGCCGTGAACTGCGCCGAGCCGGCGAAGACGACCAGCGACATGAGGATCGCCTCGAGGGCCGTGAAGCCCGCCTGCTGAGCCACCACGCCGAACGAGACCGCCAGCATCCCGCCCGCAATGGCGAACGGCACGCCCGCGCGCAGTCCCTCGCGGAAGCGCTGTGAACCGGGGTGCTCAGCGAGCATCCCGTGAGACTATTCACGGCTTGCGAAAGCGCCTCGGGACCGCTCTTGCCTCGATCGCCCTCCTTGCGGCCGGGGCCCCCGCGCCGGCCACGGCAGCCGAGCCGCTGGCCACCTGCTTCTGGGAGGGGCCGGTGTCGATGAAGCGGCCCACCTCGCGCGGTTTCGACGGGCGTGGCTTCAACTTCCCCGAGGAGTCGGCCACCTACTGGCTCGCGCGGTTCCGCCTGCCGGCCGGCGCCCGGCTGCGCCTGCGAGGGCGCTACTCACACTCGCGCTATCAGTCGATCAACGCGTACTCCGAGGGCGAGCCCACCGACGCGCTCGCGGACGTGCTCACCGGCCCGGATCCGGGCTCGGTGAACCCGTTCGTCGCCGGTCAGCGGCGCGACCGCAACCGCCGCGCCTACACCGTCACCGTGCTCGACCAGGACCGGCCCTCCACCCTGCGCGCGCCCAACACGCTCTATGCGCGCAGCGGCAGCGGTGGCGCGATCGAGCTCTTCTACCGCGTATATGAGCCCGACCGTGGCCTCGACCTCGACGGCGGCACCGGGCTGCCCGAGCCCGAGCTGGTGCGGGCCGGCGGCGGCGTGGCCCGCGGCGGCGCGGCATGCGCGGAGGTCAACGACCCCGACCGCTCGATCCCCCAGCAGACGATCGCCGCCCCGCTGTGGCAGGCCGGCCGCAACGCGCCGGGCTGCGACGGCTCCACCAACCCCGCCTACGACCCGGTTCGCTGGGAGCGCTTTTTCAACATCGACTACGCCCAGCAGGCGGTGGTGCTGGACTGCACCGACCTGGGGCGCACGCAGCGCCTGTCGTCGCCGCCCCAGGAGCGCGGGGGCTTCTACAGCAACCGCGACAACGCCTACATCTTCGCCCACCTCTCACGCAAGTTCGGCCGCGTGCTGACCGTGCGCGGCAGGCTCCCCACCGTGCCGCGGACCTCCAACGGGCAGCGGCGCATGGCGGCGAGCCAGCTGCGCTTCTGGTCCCTGTGCACCGGCGAGTCGCGGGTCACCGTCCGCACCCCCGACTGCGTGGCCGATCGCGAGCTGCCGGTCGACGCGGCGCGCCGCTTCACGGTGGTCGTGTCGCAGCGGCGAGACCGCCCGGCCAACGCCACCGAGCGCTGCGGGGTGTCCTGGATCGATTGGGGCGACCGCGGCGACGGCGCGGGCGATCCCGACTACGCGGTGCTGATCCTGCGCAACATGCTGCCCGCGGCCGGCTTCCCCCAGGCCGTGCAGCGGGTGCGGCGCCCGGGCACCGAGGCGAGGGTGATGGGTGACCACTTCCCGGCCACCACGTACGGCACGAGGGCCGGCTTCGAGCAACGCGGCTGCAGCTCCAGTGCGCTCAGGCTGGGGAAGCGCCTGCGGGTGCTGCGGCGCGGACGGCGCGTGCGCGTGCGCGTGTCCTGTAGGTCATACGAGGCGACCTGCTCGGGGCGACTTGCGATGCGGCGAGGCAGGCGACTGGTGGGGCGCGCACGCTTCAACCTGAGGTCGGGGCGCAGCGGCGCCGTGACCTTCCGGCTCTCGCGAAAGGGGCGGAAGCGGTTCCGCGGGGCACGGCGGGTGGCGGTGCGCGCGGCCGGCGCCACGCCGGCGGGCGTGCCGCTCTCGGCGCGCGTGCGCTACCGGTTGCGGCGGCGCTAGGCTCAGCGGCTGACTTGGTCTCCGACGTCCCGCCGCAGCCCCCCGCGTTCGTGCTCGAGCGTGCCCGGGTGGCTCCCGCCGCCGCGCTGTTCGGCGGCCGCCGGCTGGCCATCGGGCTGCGCTTCCGCGCGCCCGCCCCACTCGACCTGAAGGTCCATGTGCGCACGCCGGGCGGGAAGGTGATGCGGCGCTGGCGGATTCGATCCGCGGCGCCCGGCCTGGTGCGGCTGACCTGGGACGGCCTCACGACCCGCGGGCGGGTGGCGCCGGACGCGCGCTATCGGGTGGTGGTCGGGCCGGTCGGAGGGCGCCTGCGCCGGGCCGGCTCGTTCGCGTGGCACGGCCACGTGTACCCCGTCCGCGGGCCACACTGGTTCCGCGGGCAGGTGGGCCTGTTCGGGGTGCCGCGCAACGGCGGCCGCACCCACGAGGGATTCGACATCAACGCCGCCTGCGGCACACCGGTGGTCGCTGCCCGCGCCGGCGTGGTGAAGGTGCGCCGCTACGACCCCGTGCTCTACGGCAACCTGGTGATCGTGCGCGGCCTGCGCGAGCGGCGGGACTACTGGTACGCCCACCTCGGGGCGCCGGGTCGCGCCCGCGCCGGCGCGCGCGTGCGCACGGGACAGGTGCTTGGTGGCGTGGGCGCCACGGGCAACGCGCGCTCGGTGGGCTGTCACCTGCACTTCGAGACCCGCGGGCCCGGCGGCCCCTTCGATCCCCTGCCGCAGCTCGTGCAGTGGGACCGCTGGAGCTGATGAAGCCGGTCTCGGTAGACACAGAGCGCGGCGAGGCCCACGTGCACATCCACGCGGCGCCGAAGCCGCGGGCCGCGCTCGTGCTCGGCCACGGTGCGGGTGGCGGGGTCGACGCGCCCGATCTCGTGGCCGCGCGCGACGCGGCGATCGCTCAGGAAGTGACGGTCGCGCTGGTCGAGCAGCCCTACCGAGTCGCGGGCCGCAAGTCGTCGCCTCCCGCACACCACCTCGACCCGGCCTGGGTCGAGGTGCTCGCCCACCTGCGCGAGAACGAGCTATCCGGGATCGATCTGATCGCGGGCGGTCGGTCGGCGGGCGCGCGCGTGGCGTGCCGCACCGCGCAGGACGCCGGCGCGGCCGCGGTGCTCTGCCTTGCGTTCCCGCTGCAGCCGCCGGCGCGCAAGGGAAAGGAACCGGGCCCCAGCCGGCTCGACGAGCTGCAGGCGGTGTCGGTCCCGATGCTGATCGTGCAGGGTGAGGGCGATCAGTTCGGAATGCCGCCGGAGAGCGACGATTGGACGCTCGTAACGGTGGCCGGAAACCACGGCCTGAAGTCAGATCTGCCTGCGGTGGGCGCCGCGGTGACGGCCTGGCTCGGCGACGTCGTCGGCTGAATCAACCGGCGCCCGGGAGGCCCCGGTGGGCGTACGCTGGCCACGTGCGTGCCACCACGATTCTGCGGGCAACCGCGCTCGCTGCGCTGACGCTCGGCGCCGTGGCCCCGGCCGTCTCCGCCGCCGAGCCCACGAAGCGCCCGCTCACCTTCGACGTGACCGTCGGGCCGAACGACGACACGCACTGCACCGTCACGGCTGACCTCTACACGCCCGCGGGCGCCTCGCGCACGCGGCCGGTGCCCGCCATCCTGGCCACCAACGGCTTCGGTGGCAGCAAGTCCGACTTCACCTCGCTCGCTCCCGCCTACGCCAGGCGCGGCTACGCCTTCCTCGCCTACTCGGGCCTCGGCTTCGGCAACAGCGGCTGCAAGATCACGCTCGACGACCCCGACTGGGACGGCAAGGCCGGCAGGCAGCTCGTCTCGTTCCTCGGCGGCACCAAGGCCGCGACGGACGGGACGAGGATCGACTTCGTGAGGAAGGACGGCCCGGGCGATCCCCGCGTGGGCATGATCGGCGGCTCCTACGGCGGTCAGATCCAGTTCGCCATCGCCGGCGTCGACCGCCGGCTCGACACGATCATTCCGCAGATCACCTGGAACGACCTCGCCTACTCGCTCGGCCCCAACAACCACGACTTCAGGTCCGGCGTGACCTACCGCACTCCGGGCGTGACCAAGCTTGACTGGCCCCTGCTGTTCTCCGCGCTCGGCCTGGCACAGGGCTTCCAGCAGGCCGTGCAGAACCAGGACCCCAGCCATCTGGGCGCGTGCCCGAACTTCCCCGACCAGGTCTGCCGGTCGCTGGTGACGACCTCCGTCACCGGCTATCCGGACGAGGCGACGCTCGCGCTGCTGCGCCACGCCTCGGTGAGCTCGTACATCTCGAGGATCAGGATCCCGACCTTCATCATCCAGGGCCAGAGCGACACCCTGTTCGACATCCAGGAGGCGGTGGCGACCTACAGGGCGCTGCGCGCGCAGAACACGCCGGTCAAGATGCTCTGGCGCTCGTCGGGCCACTCCGGAGGCGGGATCCCGGGCGAGAACAGCAGCACCAACCTCGAGAGCGCGTATGAGAGCCGACTGGCGCTGCAGTGGTTCGACTACCACCTGCGCGGCGTGCAGCCCAAGCCCGCGCTGAACTTCTCCTTCCTGCGCGACTGGGTCGGCTACAAGGGCGACGCCGCGCCGGCGGTCGGCGTCACGCCGAGGTACCCGGCCGGGCCCGCCGACACGATCTTCCTCTCCGGCACGAACCGGCTCAGCTCGGCCAAGGCGCGCGTGGCCGCGGGTAGCGCGAGCTTCGCGGCCATCCCCGGCGCAGGCGGTTCAGGCGGCGGCGCCCTTGTCAATGCGCCCGTGCCTGACGTGCCCGGCACGTTCGCGTCCTACGACAGCACGCCGCTCGCCAAGACCACCGACGTCGTGGGCGTGCCCAAGCTGCGGATCCGCCTCTCGGCGCCCACGTTCGCGCAGACCCAGGGCGCGAACCCCGCCGGCAAGCTCGTCCTGTTCGCGAAGCTGCTCGACGTCGATGCCGACGGCAACGCGACGCTGCCGCGCAACCAACTCTCCGCGGTCCGCGTGGCGGACGTGACCAAGCCCGTCGAGATCGAGCTGCCCGGCATCGTCCACCGGTTCGCGAAGGGCCACCGGCTGCGCCTGGTGGTGACCACCGCCAATTCGACGAACAAGGGCAACACGCTCGCCGGGCCGGTGTCGGTCGCCACCGACTCCGCCAACCCCGGCACCCTCACGCTGCCACGGGTGGGCGCCTCGGTTTCCACCCTGCCCAGCCGCTGCCTCGCGCGCCGCTCGCCGATCGGCCCGCGCAACATCGGCCGCATCCGGATCGGCTACACGCGCGCCCAGATCCTGCGCCGGGTGAGCGTCCAGCCCGAGCGCCGCACGGCCCGCACCTACCGCTACTGCGTGACTGGCCGCACCGGAGTGGTGACCGCCGTCTTCTCGAGCCGCTCGCGCCGGGCCCGGGTGCGGCTGGTGACCACCACCGCCCGCGGCCATGGCAACCGGCGCGTGCGGGTCGGCTCGAAGGCCTCGCGCTTCCGGCGCGCATACACACGCCGGCGGCGCGTCGCCAAGGGGATCTTCCGGGCGAGCCCGGGCAGCCCGCGCGTGTTCGGCGTGCGCCGAGGCAAGGTGCGCTTCATCGCGGTCTCGAACCGATCGCTGCTGCGCAGCGGCCGGGTCCTACGGCGTCAGCTGCGCCTCGCCGGCGCGCGCTAGCGGCGTCAGCTCGGCCAGCTTCAGCGGCTCGCCGCAGCTCGAGCAGGCCACCACCGCCTCCGTGATCTCGCCGCAGCTGTCGTGACGCATCGGCACCGGCGGGTCCGCGCCGCCCAGCAGCCAGCGCACGCCCCATGAGTGCATCGCCAGGAGGACCATCGCCAGCTCGGCGCCCTTCTCGGTGAGCCGATAGTCGTAGCGCACCGGGTTGTGCTGATACGGGATCCGCTCCACCACCTCGTGCTCGCGCAGCTTGGCCAAGCGCTGGGCGAGCACCTTCCGCGACATGCCCAGATCGCGCTGGAGCGCGTCGAAGCGGCTTGTCCCGGCGGCGATGTCGCGAACCACCAGCGGGGTCCACCACTCGCCGATCACGTCGAGCGTGCGCGCTATCGGGCAGTCCCACTCCTCGAAGGACGTTCGCGGCATTCCGTGAGCGTACAGGAGTGGGTTCCCGAAAGAAACTCACTGTGGTACGGTCCCCGCCCCCATGCTCGACCGGATCGCGGACCTCACGTGGCGGCGGCCGAAGCTCGTGCTGGCGGGCGTCGGCGCCTTCACGGTCCTCGCCGCCTCGGTGGGCAGCGGCGTGGAGCACCACCTCAAGGCCGCCGGCTTCACCGACAGCGCGTCGGAGAGCGAGCGCGCGACCAAGCTCCTCCGCGAGTCGCTCGGCTACGACGCGAACCCCGGCATCTTCCTCGTGGTGCGCGATCCCGGCGGCGGGCGCCTCGCCGTCAGCGCGCCGGCCGTGCGGCGCGAGGTGGATCGGCTGAGCCGCGCACTTGCCGAGACCAGGCACGTCGGCCGGGTGGTGAATCCGCTCGAGAATCCCCGCCGATCGGCCACCCTCATCGGACGCGACGGTCGCTCGGTGGTGATCTCGGGCCACCTCTCCACGCAGGACGTGGAGGACAAGGGCGGCGAGGCGGCGGAGGACGCCAAGGAGAGGCTGCAGCTCGGCGACAGCACCCTCGACGTGTCGATGGGCGGCTTCGCGCCCGGCTTCAACGAGGTGAACGATCAGACGCGCGAGGACCTCACCAACGCGGAGCTGATCGCCTTCCCTGCGCTCACCGTGCTCCTGCTGCTCGTGTTCCGCGGGGTGATCGCCGCCGCGATCCCGCTCCTGATGGGCGTGATCTCGATCCTCGGCACGTTCCTCGTGCTGCGCGTGATGTCGCTGTTCGTCGACACCTCCCTCTTCGCTCTGAACATCGCCACCGCGCTCAGCCTGGGCCTCGCCGTGGACTACGCGCTGCTGTTGGTGTCGCGCTACCGGGAGGAGATCGAACGCGACGGCGCGACTCGAGAGGCCCACCGCCGGACCGTGATGACCGCGGGCCGGACAGCGCTCTTCTCGGGCTTCACCGTGGCCGCGGCGATGGCGGCGCTGATCCTGCTGCCCCAGCGCTTCCTGTACTCGGTGGGCGCGGCGGGAGCGGCGGTGGGGCTGCTCTCCGCGGCCACCGCCATCCTCGTGGTGCCGTCGATCCTGGCGCTGCTCGGCACCCGGATCAACAAGTGGTCGGTGCGTCAGGGCCCATCGGTCTCCGACGAGTCCGGCGGCTGGTACCGGCTGGCGCGCGGAGTCATGCGCCGCCCGGTGGCCGTCGCCCTCGCCAGCTCGGCACTGCTGCTCGCGGCGTCGGTGCCGCTGCTGTCCACGGTGCTCACCGGCCCGAGCGCTGAGGCCGTGCCACCCGGCCAGCCCTCGTTCGACGCGAACACCTACGTGGAGCGCCACTACCCGCGCGACATCAGCGAGGCGATCACCGTGACCGTGCACGGGGCCGCGAGCAGAGCCGAGCTCGCCGGTTACGCCCACCGGGTGGCGGAGATAGAGGGCATCCGCCGCGCCTCGCCGTTCGCTCGTGGCTCGGACGACGTGGCGTACGCCAACTTCGCGGCCGAGGGCCCGGCGCTCAGGCGCCCGGCCCAGGATTCCGTCGACCAGATCCGCTCGCTGCCGCCACCCGCCGGCACGACGACGATGGTGTCCGGCAACACCGCGCGCTTCATCGATCAGAAGCAGAGCCTGCGCGACGACGCGCCGATGGTGATCGCCGTGGTCGGCGGCCACCACGCTGATCCTGCTGTTCATGCTCACGGGGTCGGTGCTGCTGCCGATCAAGGCGCTGCTGATGAACGCCCTCACGCTCTCGGCAACGCTGGGGATCGTGGTGCTGGCGTTCCAGGAGGGCTGGCTCGACAGCGTGTTCGACTACACCGGGCCGGCGGCCGTGGAGGTCACGAGCCTGGTGTTCCTGTTCGCGGTGATCTTCGGCCTGGCGACCGACTACGCCGTGCTGGTGATGGCGCGGATCAAGGAGCAGCACGACCTCGGGCAATCGAACGAGGAGGCCGTGGCGATCGGGATCGGCCGCACCGGCCGGGTGATCACGGCGGCGGCGCTGATGATCGCCGTGGTGTTCCTCGCGTTCGCGGTGAGCCCGGTGTTCTTCATGAAGCAGATCGCCGTGGGGATGGCGGTCGGCGTGCTCATCGACGCGACGATCGTGCGCGCGCTGCTGGTGCCGTCCCTGATGCGGCTGCTCGGCGACCTGAACTGGTGGGCCCCGGCGCCCCTGCGGCGGTTGCACCAGCGGGTGGGAGTCCAGGAGGGCTAGGGCCCCATTTAGGGCTTGCGTCCGTAACAGGAGTACGATTGACGGACTCGACGACGAGCAGGATCCACGGGGGTGGGACTGTGCTCGTTCAGAAGGCCCATATGAAGCGATCCAATGGCACACCCCCGCCGGGCGACGTTCCTGACCCCCAGGATCTGAGCCGCGACGACCAAACGCTTGGCGATGACGAGCAGACGCTCAGCGACTCCGATCAGACGCTGAGCGATCGCGATCAGACGTTGAGCGATCGCGATCAGGACGCTTCGGATGAGGACCAGGCGGCATCCGATCGACAGCACGCGCGTGACGTGGGAGTCCCCGGGGCTCACGACCACGCGACCGCCATGCGCGCCGGGACGACGAAGGAGCGGCAGGAGGTCGGTCATCTGCGCGACGAGACCGCGAATCAACGCGACCAGTCGGCGCGCAAGCGCGACAGCCTCGCCGCCCAGCGCGATCGCGATGCCGATATCGCCGACGAGCGAGCGACCGCGGTGGAGAAGGCAAACGCGCTCTCCGACAGGCACACGCTGCGCCTCGAGGAGCTACGCGGCCGCGCGGCCGAGGGCCGCAAGCGCGCAGCTTCGAACCGCGAGCGCGCGCAACGAGACCGCAGGCTCGCCTCGCGCGATCGTGAGCTCGCAGCGCGCGACCGCGAGCAGGCAAGGCTCGACCGCGAACGCGCGGGCACCGACGAGCTGACCGGCGCGCGCCGGCGCGGCGTGGGGGTCGAGGAGCTGAGGCGTGAGGTCGACCGTGCGCGCCGGGAGCACCAGGAGCTCGTGGTCGCATATGTGGACATCGACGGACTGAAGGCGGTGAACGACAAGCAGGGCCACGCGGCCGGTGATGAGCTCCTGCGCGAGGTGGTGGAGGGTCTCAAGCGCCACATGCGCTCCTACGACCTGGTCGTGCGCCTCGGGGGCGACGAGTTCCTCTGCGTCCTGCCGGGCGTAGGAGTCGAGGAGGTGAAGCGGCGCCTGAACGAGCTGAGCACCGAGCTCGCACTGGAGCCCGCCCACGGATCGCTGAGCATCGGCGTCTGCGAGCTAAAGGACGGCGAGCGCGCCGAGGAACTGATCGAGCGCGCCGACCGAACGCTGATCGCCAGCCGCCGCCGCTAGCGACAGAGGCGCACGCGGCGGAACACGCGTCGCGACCGCCCATCCGCGAGGAACGCCCGGACGCCCAGGCGTACCACCCTGCCCCGGCGCACGCGCGACGAGCGGACACGCGCCGTGAAGGGGGAGCGGCGGTCGCGCTTCACCAGCCGGCGGTTGCCGCGGAAGTCGGCGCGCACGACGCTGCGGCGATCCGCGCCGATCAGCCCGGCGCGAATAGGGAGCCGCGCACAGCGGCGCCCGCGCGCATCGCGCGAACGCCGGTGGCGCAGCCGTAGGCCGATGCGCGGGCGCCCCTGCGCCCGCACGTAGGCGCGCGCCTGGGTGGCCACCGCGCGCTGAAGGTCCCCGAAGAGACCGTTCATGTCGACGATGTGCAGCCCCCACGAGGCGTCCGGGGACGGGTTGAGCCGGCGGGCGTTCCCGATCGGGCGGATCATCAGCACGTTCGCGCCGTTCGATGTCTCACAGCGGCCGGTGTAGCGGTCGGCCGTGCGCAGCCATGGCGTGGGAGCCGACGGCGGCGGGCCGCCGTAGGCCTGCGTGATCGACAGCGCGATGAACCCGGGCGGGAACGGCCTGCTGGGAAGGAGCGTCTCGACGGGCACCCGCCGGTTGGCGGCGAGCGAGCCCGGGTTGGTGCACAGCACCTCGTAGCCCGGGCCGCCGGGGTTGCCCGTCAGCGGGTCGCGCGCGGGCGGCGGCTTTCCGAAGCGCGGGCCGTCCGGAGGGGTCTCGTTGAAGAGGGAGTAGGCGACCACGCAACCGGTCTGCGACCCCGCGCGGCACGCCGGCACGTTCTGGAAGTCGCCTCCCTTCTGCTGTCCCCGCTTCACGAGCACGTTGCCGCCCAGCAGCACCGCCGAGACGAGCTGCCTGCGCAGCGCCGGCTTCGGATCGATCTCCGTCCGCAGGAGACGGCGCAGATGGAACGTGCCCTGCGAGTGCCCGATCAGCACCACGCCCCGGCCGCCGTTGTGGCGCTTCACGTACTCGCGCCAGGCCTCGACCACGTCCGCGTAGGCCAGCTGCCGGGACTCGGGTGTCGTGTATCCGCCCTGGGCCAGCAGGGCGGGCACCGTGTTCTGCCGGTAGACGGGCGCGAACACGCGGCACTGCTGGGAGAACCGTGCCGCCTGAAAGCGCACGATCCCCTCGATCTCTGGTTCCAGCGTCTTGGTCGCGTTCGGCCCCGGCTGATTGCTCACGGTCGGGTAGACGTAGAAGCAGTCGACTGGAGGATCGGCCGGGATCGGCGCCTGCACGACTCGCGAGCCGCCGCCGGGCTCGTACACGGTGGTGGTCAGGCTCTCGAGGCAGATGTCCTTGGCCTGGCCCGGGTTGCAGGCCCACACCACGTCGGCGGCGGCGGGCGCGGCGGCGGGGCCCATGGCAACCCCCAGGGCCGCGATCGCCGACAGCGCTGCGAGCAGCCTCACGCGGCGAAGATACTGCACCCTTGACGGCGATGGACTTCGACCTACAGGCCGCACGGGCCTTCATGGCCGGCCACGCCCGGCTGCTCGACCGCCGGCGCTTCGAGCTGCTCGTGGAGGAGGCCAGGCCGGATGCGGGCCTCGCCGCGGTGGAGGCCTACCGCAACCCCGACGGCGGCTACGGCTGGGGCCTGGAGCCCGATCTGCGATCCCCGGAAAGCCAGCCCGCCGGTGCACTGCACGCGTTCGAGGTGTTCGAGGACATCGCACCCGCCACATCCCGTCGCGCCCTCGAGCTGTGCGACTGGCTCGACTCGGTGACGCTGCCCGATGGCGGGCTCCCGTTCGCCCTGCCCGTGACCGACCCGGCCGGCTGCGCGCCGTTCTGGGCGTCCGCCGACCCGGAGAGGTCGTCACTGCAGATCACCGCCTACGTCGCGGGCGTCGCCCACCGGGTGGCGGCTCACGACGCCGCCGTCGCCTCGCATCCCTGGCTGTCGAGGGCGGGCGATTTCTGCCTCGCTGCCATCGAGGCGATCGGCGAGCAGCCCTTCGCCATCGCCCTCTCGGCGTCGCTGCAATTCCTCGACGCCGCGCACGACACCCGGCCGGAGGCGGCCGCGCTGCTGGAGGGACTCGGGAGCCTCATCCCCGCCGACGGGCTGCTCCCCGTGAAGGGCGGCAAGGAGGGCGAGGTGATCCGCCCGCTCGACTTCGCCCCCACCCCCGGTCGCCCGGTCCGGGCGCTGCTCGACCAGGAGACGATCGACGCCGAGCTACGGCGCCTGGCAAGCGAGCAGCGAGACGACGGCGGCTGGACGGTCGACTTCCAGAGCTATTCGCCCGCCGCCGAGCTCGAGTGGCGCGGGTATGCAACCGTCCGGGCCGTGTCGATCCTGCGCCTCGCATGAACGTCGAGATGTTCAACGTCGGCTGGGCCACCGTGCCGGCGGGGATCATCCGCGCCGGTGACGCCATGGAGGAGCCCCTCCGCTTCCCCGTTCCGGCCTTCCTCATCGAGACCGCCACCGAGCGCATCCTCGTCGACACCGGGCTGCATCCCGAGCGCCTGGACAGCGTCGGCCCCTTCGACCTGGAGCAGGAACTGAGCATCGCCGACCAGGTCGACCTGACCACGCTGACGAGAGTGGTGCTCACCCACCTGCACTTCGACCACGCAGCCGGGCTGTCGCTCATCCCGGCCACGGTGCCGATCGTGGTCCAGCGCTCCGAATGGGCCGCCGGGCACGACGACGCCGCGATCCAGCGCAACTTCTATGTCCCCGGCAACTACAGCGGCACCGAACGGCCCGTCGAGCTCGTCGACGGCGACCACGACCTCCTCGGCGACGGGTCGGTCCTCCTGTTGCTCACGCCGGGCCATACGCCCGGGCACCAGTCGGTGCAGATCGGGAACCTCGTCCTGGGTGCCGACGTCGTCCATTTCGCGAGCGGGCTGGACGACCATCGCTTCCCGGTCTTCGGCGAGGACCTCGACGAGCAGCGCAGGTCGGCCGAACGCCTCAAGGCGCTCCGCGACGCCGGGCACACCGTCCTGCCCGGTCACGACGCCGAGGTCTTGCACCCGGGGCCGCTGACCGCGAAGCTAGCTCCATGAGCACCGGCTACGACGCGATCGTCCTCGGCACGGGCCCCGCCGGGGGTCACTGCGCGGGACACCTGGCCGACGGCGGCCTGAAGGTGGCCGTCGTGGAGCGGGAGCTACTCGGGGGCGAGTGCGACTACTGGGCGTGCATGCCGTCCAAGACGCTGCTCCGCCCGGGCGAGGCCCTCCAGGCCGCCCGCGAGGCCCCGGGCGCGGCGGAGGCGGTGAGCGGCGGACTCCACCCCGAGGGCGTCTTCGAGTGGCGGAACTTCATGGTCTCGGACTACGACGACTCCGGGAAGACCGGCTGGTACGAGGACAAGGGCATCGACGTGCTCCGCGGCACCGGCAGCATCGCGGGGCCCGGACAGGTCTCGGTGGACGGCACGTCCTACGACGTGAAGGACATCGTCATCTCCACCGGCTCCTATCCGTTCATCCCGCCGATCGAGGGCCTGGCCGACCTCGACGGCGTGTGGACCAACCGCGAGGTGACCGGTCTGACCGAGGTCCCGCGGCGGATGCTCACTCTCGGCGGTGGCCCGGTGGGCGTGGAGATGTCCCAGATGGTGCTGCGCCTCGGAGGCGAGGCGGTGGTCGTCGAAGGGGCCGACCGCCTGCTGCCAAAGGAGCCCGAACCACTCGGGAAGGCGCTGTCCGAGGCCCTGGCGGCCGACGGCCTCGAGCTCTGCTTCGGCCAGCACGCCTCCGCCGCGCGCAAGGAGGGCGACGAGTACGTGCTCGAGTTCCCGGACCGCGACGAGCTGCGGGGCGACAAGCTGCTGGTGGCCGCCGGGCGGCGGCCGCGCGTGGAGGACATCGGCCTCGACACCGTTGGGATCGAGCCCGGCAAGCAGGGCATCGAGGTCGACGCCCGCATGAACGCGGGCGACGGCGTCTGGGCGATCGGCGACGTGACCGGCATCTGGCCGCTCACCTACGTCGGGAAGTACCAGGGCCGCGTGGCCGCGGCGAACATCCTCGGGGAGAACCGCGAGGCGGACTACTCGGCCGTGCCCCGGGTGGTGTTCACCGACCCGCAGGCCGCCTCGGTCGGCGAGGCCGAGGGAAAGCTGACCGCGACCGTCCCCCTGGCGTCGGTGCCACGCACCTACACCTATACGCGCGAGTACACAGACAAGCCGACCTTCATGACGCTCGTGTCCGACGGCGAGCGCCTCACCGGGGCGCACGCGCTCGGCCCGGAGGCCGGCGAATGGCTCCAGCAGGCAACCCTGGCGATACGCGCGCGCGTGCCGCTCGAGGTGATGGACGATGTGATCCAGCCGTTCCCGTCCTTCTCGGAGGCGTTTCTCAACACGGTTCTGGAGCTGCGGGCGAAGGCCGGGTAGGGTCGCCCGGCCCACTCACCGACCGAAGGGAAACCCGATGCCGACCGTGATCGCCCACCATGACGTGAAGGACAGCGAGCACTGGCTCGCGTCGGAGAATCGCGAGAAGTTCTTCGGGGAGCTCGGCGTGACGGGAATCAGGGAGTTCGTGGACCCGGAGAATCCCTCGCGCGTGGCGGTGCTCATGGACGTGCCGGACATGGACGCGTTCGGAGCCGCGCTGCAGAGCGACGCCGCGGCAAACGCGATGAACGAGGACGGCGTGCTGCCCGAGACGCTGGTGATGCTCGTCGAAGCGGAGAAGTAGGGCCGTCAGGGTCCGGCCGCCCGCCACTCCCGCTCGATCTCCCGCAGCATCCCGGGGTACACGATCCAGTGCCGGAACGGCGTGATCGCCGCCATGTAGACCGTCCCGAGCCGACCGGCCGGCTTCACCAGCACGGCCATCTGGCCGCGGTACCCGTCGCTCTCGTCCGGCACCCATCCGAGATGCAGCACCCCATGAACGGTTCGGTTGGCGATCTCCAGCGCCCACTCGTCCCCGGTCAGGTAGAGCGGGCTGAACGGGAGGTCGTCGGAGCCGGGAGGTGACGAGGTCTCGCGCAGGTCGGCCGGCAGCCGGTCGGCGAGCGTCGGCACCCGCGAGCCAAGGCCGGTGTCCGGGGCATCCCAGCCGAACAGGTCACCGAGCTTCCAGCGGAGCGCGAACAGGGCGCGAACGGGTGCGGAGGCACTCTTGCCGGGGTCGAACGAGGCCATCGTCGCCACCAGCCGGGGAAAGTCGTCGGGGCCGCCGGGCGTCGGGAGCGCCCATACGTCCTCGAGCCGGAAGTCCGACGTGAGCTCGTGGATCCGCCATGGCCGGGAGGTGTGCGCGGAGTGCGGGAGCCTCACTGCACCACGGCGGTCTCGGCGCGGGTGGCCACCACCACGCCGCTGTCGATCACCGACATCACCACGGTGTACGCGCCGGGCGCCGAGTAGCGGTGCTGAACGGCCCGCCCGGCACCACGGTTCGCGGCGCCCGAGGCCGGTTCGCCGAAGTCCCAGGCGAAGGACAGGGCCGCGTTCGTCAGAGTCGCGCTGAAGCTACCCACGCCGGTCCCGTCGCCGAACGAGCTCACGCTCGAGTTGAACAGCGGCCGGCTCGCCACCCGAGGCGCGAACGGCCGGCTGTAGAGGCTGCGCACGCCGCGCTTGTCGTCCCTGGTGAGGAAGGTGCGCCTCAGCCTGCGCGCGGTCGCCCCGCGGGCCGGGCAGCGGGACCCCAGGCCGGAGACGACGCTCGCGCGCGCGTTCATCAGAGTGCAGCGGCGGTTCTCGTGGCCGAGACCGAGCGCATGCCCCAGCTCGTGCATCGCCGTGAAGTCGCGCAGCCGCCGGCTCCTGCAGCTGCGGACGACGTACACCCCGAGCGTCGTGAAGTCGAGGCCCGGATAGCCGGCGCCGGTGCCGCCCGCCACGCCCTCGCAACCGGTGCGCCCCGATCCGCGGCCCCCGGAGTAGCGGAACAGCACGCGCGCCTGCGCGCTCGACGTGACCCTGAACCGCACCGGCAGCTTCGCGCGGTTCCAGAGCTTCACCGCGCGACGCACGGACTTGGTGTAGCGCGGCGCATCGCTGGCGACATTGATCGTGCTCTGCGGCCAGCGCTCGCCGACGAGCTTGTAGGCGTGCGCGTCGGGCGCCGCGGCCAGAGCGAAGAGGGCGAGAAGGGCGACAACCGTGGGCCGCATTGCGGCCCTGAGCCTAAAGGTTGGCCCCAGGCGCGTCGATTGGATGATCATGTCCAGGGGACCCTCGATCGTCGAGCGGGGCGCGACGGCGGGCCAATCTCCCGAAGCCGCGCTGGGTTGGGCTATCCACGACAGCGCGGACGAGATCGCGGACGCCGTCCTCGCGCGGCTCGAGGTAGTCGGTCTGGACCGGCGAGATCCCGGCCCCCACGTGTTCGAGGCCATCGCCGAGACCGATCGCCTGGCCGCCCGCGTCCTGGGGCGCTGGCTTGCCACCGGCCAGGAGATCACGGTCGAAGAAGGCCGAGCGCTCTCGGCCCTGGGCGACTTCGTGGGTGAGGTATGCCTGCCCGGCCTGGTCAAGGCATACCTGGCATTTCGAGACGTCTCGAATGAGCTGATCGAGCGTGAGTCCGAGCGCATGGGAACTCCACCGAACGTGCGTGATCAGGCCCTTTCGATGATGGCCGTCTGCACCGACGGCTGCCTGGTGACCATGTGCCGGCGCTTCGATGACGAGCGCATGCGGCTGGCCGGCGAGCTCGTGGCTGAGCAGGCCAAGCTCGAGCACCTGGCCTTGCACGATCCACTCACAGGCCTGGCCAACCGAGCCCTCTTCAAGCAGGCGCTCGAGGAGGCGCTGTCGGCCCCGCAGAGCCCCGGGGGCGTCGGGGTGCTGTTCGCGGACCTCGACAACTTCAAGTCCGTGAACGACACGTTGGGACACGACGCCGGGGACCGCCTGCTTATCGAGGTCGCCGACCGCCTGCGCGGCGCCGTGCGCTCGAGCGACACGGTCGCGCGCCTAGGAGGCGACGAGTTCGTGGTCCTGCGCTTCGGACTCGGCGACGCGGAGCGGGAACTGCGTCCTCTGACCGAACGGATCCTTGCCGCCCTACGGCGCCCCTTCTCCATCGATGGCCAGATCGTTCGCACTGCCGCCAGCGTCGGCGTCGCGCACACCGACGGCGACACAACCGCCGAGGATCTGCTGGCCGAGGCCGACGCCGCCATGTACGCGGCCAAGCCGGGCGCCCGAAGAGCGTTGCATCCGCGCTGACGCTCCTAGTCGACCAGAGAGACCACCGGCCGCACCTTCCCGGCCCGCGTGCGTGGCAGCTCATCCACGAACCGCACCTCGACGGCGGCCTCGAACGCGCGTGTGAACTCCTCCTGGAGCCGGCTGCTCAGGCTGTCGCGCTCGCAGTCGTCGCGGACCACCAGGCTCACCTCGAAGCGCCCCCGCTCCACCTGCACGATCTGGTAGCGCAGCACCTCGGACTTCTGACGGAGAAGCACCTTGGCGGTCTGTGGATGGAGCGATTCACCCGACGGCCCGCGCAACCAGTCCGCGGTGCGGCCCTCGAGGAACGACAGCTTGGGTAGCTGGATCCCGCAGTCGCACGCGGGGAGCTCACGGGCCACGTCGCCGAGGCGGTAGTTCAGGAGCACGGTCGCGCGATTCGTGAGGTCCGACGTGATCACGTGGCCGTCCTCGACCCGGGCCGGGCAGAAGTCGGCGTTCACGTGGAAGCCGTCGTGGCGGCCGCACTCGAAGCCCACCTGCCCGCTCTCCACCGCCTGGTAGGTGCTGAGCACCTGGATCCCATGCTCGGCCGCCCATGCCCTGCACTCGTCCGACAGCGGGTCGGCGGCGTAGGTGACCGCCTTGGGCAGGTGCCGCGGGCGCCCGCTGGCCGCGGTGTTGGTGAGCACCGCATCGACGTACGAGCCGTACCCCGCGTACACGTCCGGCCGGAAGCTCTCCAGGTCGTCGACATGGGCCGAGACCGGCTCGAACAGCGAGAAGGCCCTGCGAGCGCCCCGCAGCTCCGGCTTGAGGATGCTGTTGGAGCGGAACGCCTCGGCGAGCGTCATGCCCGAGCCGGCGGAGGGGGTGAACACCGCCTCGTTCCAGCGAAAGCTCCCGACCGCCCGGGCCAGGAGCGAGCGCGAGCGCTGCGCGTGAATCGACGTGTCGAGCGCGGAGCGTGCGTCGCGCAGGACTCGCACGGGGCTGCCCGTGCTGCCGCCGGTGGCCAGCGTGACCCAACCCTCACGCGAGACACCCTGCGCAACGAATCGCTCGGGGTCGGCCTGAAGCTGATCGCGTTCGATCACCGGCAGCAACGCCAGGTCGGCGCCCGAGCGGATGTCGGCCGGGGAGAGCCCCGCGCGGCGCATCGCCTCGGTGTAGAAGGGGACGTGGGCGTACGCGTAGCTCACAGCTTCGCGAACCCGCCGAGCCTGCAAACGCGTGATCGCCGAGGCGGGCAACGCCAGCACCCATCGCTGCAGGGGCGCGCGCAACATCACGCGCCCGGATGCGGCCAGGCTCATCTCGCCGTTGCTCGCAGGGCCACGAACGCGGCCATCTGCCGGGGAGCCCGCCGGCCGGCCGCGGCATACCCGCCCAGCAGGCGATCCACGGCGCGATCGCTCCCGCCCAGCCGGCGAAGCATCCGAACCGACGCGGTGGTGATCAGGCGGGGACCGTGCACGAGGTATGCGGCGCGATCGCACTCGAAGCCCGCGTCGGTGGCCAGCCGCTCGAGGTCCGTGAGCGAGACGGAGTCGTCCAGCGGAAACGGCACCAGGCCCAGCCGGGCGGCGGCCCTCAGCAGAGGGTCTCCGACGTTGGAGGCGTTGTCGCCCGTGATCACGAGCACTCCTCCGGGGCGCATCACTCGCCTCATCTCCTCGAGTGCCGCGGAGCGCGCGAGCTGTGGCAGGTGGTCGAGCGTGGACGTGGAGACCACCGCGTCCACCGAGCCGTCCTCGAGCGGGAGGTGACGCACGTCGGCCTGGATCAGGGACGTGTTCCCGTTGCGCCGGTCGAGGCCCTGCGCGCGCTCGACCACGCTCTGCGCCACATCGACTCCGTACGCATGCCCGGAGCGCCGCGCCAACTCGAACAGCAGCTCGTCGCCCCCCATCCCCTCCTCCCACAGGTCTGTCTTGAGCACCGTCGCCGAGGCGAGGTCCGGGAGCCACCGGCCGAGCAGGTCGAGGTGCGCGCGCCGTTTGGCCGCCGCCATCCGCGGATCCAGGTAGTTGCGGGCGCCCGGTGAGCTCGCCGCCTGGTTCCAGCTGTTGTCGGCGGGTGAGCGCGCCCACCGGTTCGCCGGAAGCCCGGCGCGTTCGAACAGGCGCCTGCCCGAGTCGGTCTCGGGGGACACGCGGACCCATCGCCGCCCGGCCACGCTCACCATTCGCAACCGCGCCAGCACCGTCACCCCGGGGTGGGAGTCCGCCTTGGCGAGCAGAACCCGGTTGAACCCGTTCACGGCGCTCAGCATTCGCTTCACGCCCTCGTCCCGCGCCACGGCATGCATGTGCTCAACGCCCATCCGGTGCATCCCACGGTTGCGAAGAGCCGGGATCGTGACCGCCGCCTCGGCCACTCGGTCACCCTGCTCGATCGGAACGCTCAGGTCGCCGAACAGGAGCCGCGGCGGGCCTGACCAGATCGCGCAGGCCACCTGGCCCTCCAGGTGGAAGAGCCATAGCTCGTAGCCGGCCTCGAACCGGCTCGCCAGGTCTTCCGCGCTGAATGCGGGGACCTCCGGCTCGCCCGAGCCGGAGAGCGCCGCCAGCAGCTCGGTCGCACGCGGGTCGGGGGCGCGGAGCCGTACCGCCTCCAGCTGCGGGTGGTGCACGCCCTGGCCCACCGCCATCTCGACCGCCAGCATGCGCGTGTAGGAAAGCGCGCGGGGGAAGGCACGCGAAACCAGCAGCTCGGCGACGCCGCCCATGCCGACGCGGCGGTGGAGCTCCCGCACGTTGCGCAGCATGCCCGCGGCGCGGGCTGTGCGGCTGGATGCCATGCGATCCATCGCGGCATCACGGTACCGCCGAGCGCGCCCGAGAGGGTCCGAACCTTCACCGCTGCATCCGCGGATCGTGCGTAGGGTCGGCGTACACGGGAGGGCAACCGCGACCGATGGCTTCGGGGTGCAGCTCGTAGTGCCAGGGTTCGTTGCCGTAGATCCGGCACAGCCCGTACTCGGCGCCGCGCTCGGACAGCCACGCCGCGGCATTGACGGGCCCAATGTCGACCGCGTCCCCCGACACGTGAGCAGACCTGTTGGGGGCGGCCACCCATCGGGCAGCTTCCTCGTGTGACCCGTATTTCGAGACCGCCTCGCGGAGTAGCCGTTCCTGGTACTCCGGGGAACGCCAGCCGCTATCCACGTAGAGCGCGACCCCGTCGTCCGACGCATCGGTTGCGGCATGGCCCAGGGCGCCAAGCAGATCAGGGTCGAGGTTGGCGACACCCGGAATCCCGTCATCGAAGACCGTCGTGCCGTCGGGGACGGCACCGTCGGCCTCGCCAAGCCCACCACGGTGCCCACCGCGAAGGACGTCGATCGCTGACGCCGCCGGCGAGGACGAGGACGCCGGCAACTGGGGGCCGACCGCCGCGGCGATCGCCGCGATCACGACCAACAGGCCCGCGACGCGAATCCAGCGAATCCGGATCCGATTCCGACTCCGATAGTAGGTCGTTCGTCGTGCTGGTTGGCTGTAGGCCACGCGGCCATTGAAGGCAGCGCCCTGTTGCCGGCACGTATGTGGTTTTCGATATGCCGGCGATATGCGCCGGCCCTAGCATCGGGAGCATGCGCGTGTTGCTCGTTGAGGACGAGCCCTATATGGCGGAGGCCATCCGCGATGGCCTCCGCCTGGAAGCGATCGCGGCCGACATCGCGGGCGACGGCGACTCCGCTCTCGAGCTGCTGAGCCTCAACGCCTACGACATCGCCGTCCTCGACCGCGACATCCCGGGACCCTCCGGTGACGAGGTCGCCAATCACATCGTCGCCTCCGGCAGCGGCGTGCCGATCCTCATGCTGACCGCCGCCGACCGTCTCGACGACAAGGCCACCGGGTTCGAGCTCGGCGCTGACGACTACCTCACCAAGCCGTTCGAGCTCCAGGAGCTCGTGCTCCGTCTCAGAGCGCTCGACCGCCGGCGGGCACACCACAGGCCGCCCGTGCGGGAGATCGCGGGTCTGACGCTGGATCCGTTCCGCCGCGAGGTCCACCGCGACGGCCGTTACGTCGCCCTGACCAGGAAGCAGTTCGCGGTGCTCGAGGTCCTCGTCGCTGCCGAGGGCGGCGTCGTCAGTGCCGAAGAGCTACTGAACCAGGCGTGGGATCAGAACGCGGACCCGTTCACCAACGCCGTGCGCATTACGATTTCGGCTCTGCGCAAACGCCTCGGCGAACCCGAGATCATCGCCACCGTGACCGGCGTCGGCTACCGCATCGACACAGGGGAAGACCGTGGATAGAGCCCCGGGTTTGAGCGTTCGACTCAAGCTCACCCTCAGCTACGCCGGGTTCCTCACGGTCGCGGGCGCCGTGCTGCTCGCGGTCGTGTGGGTGGTCTTCGTGCGCGACCGGCCCGAGGTCTGGATCAGCCCCGACGGGCAGGATTTGGGCTGGCA
Organism: uncultured Thermoleophilaceae bacterium; assembly: GCA_963808105.1. Taxonomy (GTDB): domain Bacteria; phylum Actinomycetota; class Thermoleophilia; order Solirubrobacterales; family Thermoleophilaceae; genus JAAYBF01. Next base: position 26,672 of record CAWEEH010000001.1, read on the forward strand.
TCGCCTCGCGCGTGACTTCGCGCCGGCCGCGGCCGCCGTGCTTGCCTTCCTGCTCGCTTTCGGTCTCGTCGGAGGGTGGCTTCTCGCCGGCCGGATGCTCGCCCCGCTGACCCGCATCACGGACGCCGCACGCACCGCGGCGACCGGATCGCTCTCCCACCGAATCCAGTTGGAAGGCCGCAACGATGAGTTCCGCGAGCTCGCCGACAGCTTCGATGCCATGCTCGCTCGCCTCGAAGCGCACGTCGCCGAACAGCAGAGGTTCGCGGCCAATGCATCCCACGAACTGCGCACCCCGCTCGCGGTCACGCAGACACTTCTCGACGTGGCCCGCACGGATCCGAACGGCGACAACGGCGAGCTTGTCGAGCGCCTCCACGCCGTCAATACCCGCGCGATCGACCTCACCGAAGCAATGCTGCTGCTCAGCCGCGCCGACCAGCGGTCGTTCACCCGAGAACACGTCGACCTGTCCCTCGTGGCGGAAGAAGCCACCGAAACGCTCCTTCTGCTCGCAGAGGAACGCGGCGTGACCATCGAGACCTCCGGCGACGTGGCCCCCACCACCGGCTCACACGCGCTCCTGCTGCAGTTGAGCACGAACCTGGTGCACAACGCGATCGTCCACAACCTGCCTGATCACGGCACCGTGTCGGTCACGACCAGCGTTCAGCCCGAGAGCGCGGTGCTCACCGTCGAGAACACCGGGGAGAAGCTCACTCCAAAGTTGGTTTCCACGCTTGGCGAGCCGTTTCTTCGGGGCACCAAACGCATACGCACCGACCACGGAGGTGTCGGCCTCGGCCTCGCACTCGTCAAGAGCATCACCGAAGCACACGAAGGAACCCTCACGCTCACCCCCAGGGCCGCTGGGGGGCTCTGCGTCAGGGTGCAACTACGCGGAAGCGGAGCATCGTGACGGCGCCCGACTGGGTGTTGCTGAAAGGTTCCAGGTCGATCCTGCCGAGGCTTGGGGGCGAGAAGCGGACGCCGTCCCCCATTAGCACCGGTAGGACATAGACCAGGATCTCGTCGACGAGCCCGCGCTGCAGGCACTGGGCGGCAACGTCGGCACCGAGGATCTCCAGGTTCTTGCCGCCCGCGGCGCTGCGTGCCGTGGCAACGGCTTCCTCGAGTCCACAGGTGAGGAATGTGACGGCAGGGTCCGGCTCGTCGGGCGGCTCGTGGGTGAGGACGAACTGTGCTCCCCCGTCGTAGTTGGTGTCCTCGTCGGCCATCCGCTTGCCGACCTCGTACGTGCCCCGGCCGATGAGCATGGCGCCCGTGGCCGCCATGACCTCCGGGTCCGCGTCCTCCGTCAGCAGGTCGAGGATCCAGCCCATCTCGTGGTCGGGCCCGGCGATGAAGCCGTCCAGCGACATCGCCCTGTTCACGACCACTTTGCCGGTGCCGTGAGCGGGTGCCATTGAACGCGCCCGAGAGGATTCGAACCTCTGACCTTCGGTTCCGTAGACCGACGCTCTATCCAGCTGAGCTACGGGCGCAAGCCGGACAAGCCTAGCGACGGCCTGGAAAGTGGCACGCTACGCGTATGGCCGACGTCCGAGCAGAGCAGCCCGGGGACGCGGACGCCATCCGCCAGGTCCTCGAGCTCGCGTTCGAGGGCTCCGTCGAGGCCGATCTCGTCGACCTCCTGCGCAGCTCGGACGCGTGGCTTCCCAGCCTGTCGCTCGTCGCCGAGGCCGACTCGGAGATCGTCGGGCACATCCTCTTCAGCCTCGTCGAGGTGGACGGCACGCCGGTTCTGTCGCTGGGCCCGATGGGCGTGACACCCGGCCAGCAGCGCTCGGGCGTGGGCACCGCGCTGGTCGAGCACGGCCTCGAGCTTGCCCGCCAGAGCGAGCATCCCCTGGTCGTGGTGCTCGGCCATCCCGAGTACTACCCGCGCTTTGGCTTCACCCCTGCCCGCGAGCTCGAGATCGGCACGCCGTACGAGGCCCCCGACGAAGCGTGGATGGCGCTGGCCCTTCCCAACTACGACGGCCGCCTCAAGGGGACGGTGAGCTACCCGCCCGCCTGGGACGCGGTCGGATAGCGTCCCCGCGATGCCCACCTTCACGCTCGAGAAGACGATCGCAGCCCCGCCGTCGACGGTGTTCGAGGTGCTGACCGACCACCGCGGCTACTCGGCGATCACCCCCATCCGCTCCTCGACGATCGAGCGCGAGGGCGACCCGGCTCCCAACGGGGTGGGCGCGATCCGCGCGATGAAGACGCTCGGCCCGCCCATCCGCGAGGAGGTCGTGGAATACGTGCCGGGGGAGCGGTTCTCCTACAAGATGCTCTCAGGCGCACCGCTGCGCGACCACGTGGGCACGGTCGTGCTCACCGAGCACACGGGCGGTACGCACGCGACCTACCGGATCGACACCACGCCGACGATCCCGGTGATCGGCCGCGCCGCGATGCCGATCGTGAAGATGAGCGTCAGGCAGCTATTCGACGGGGTTGCGACGGAATCGGAGCGCCGGGCCCGCGCTTGAACTCCAGCGCGCCATCCTCGATCGGAGCGCGCTTGAACATCGGCACGTCGCGAATGTAGTTCTGGTAGAGCCGCCACGGAGCGTCGTCGCTCTGCTTGGGGAACTTGTCGATAGCGCGCAGCACATAGCCCGAGTCGAGGTCGATGAAGGGCCGTGTGGGCAGCTCCGGCTCGGGCCACATCGGGGTGACCTGGGAGTAGCCCCGCTCGTCCATGTGGCGCAGCAGCCGGCACACGTACTCGCAGGCGAGGTCGCACTTCAGCGTCCATGAGGCGTTCGTGTAGCCGATCGCCAGCGCGAGGTTGGGGATGCTGCTGAACATGATCCCCTTGTAGCCCACGGTCTGCGAGGGCTCGAAGCTGCGCCCGTCGACCGTGACCTCCACCCCGCCGAGCGCCTGCACGTTCAGGCCGGTGGCGGTGACGACGATGTCCGCCTCGAGCTCGTCGCCCGACGTCAGCTCGATCCCCTTCTCGGTGAAGGTCTGGATCGTGTCGGTGACCACCGAGGCATCGCCGCGCTTGATGCTGCTGAACAGGTCGCCGCCCGGCACGATGCACATGCGCTGGTCCCACGGGTTGTAGCGCGGGTTGAAGTGGGTGTCGACGTCGTAGTCCTTGGGCAGCTGCATCTGGGCGAGCTTGCGCAGCGCCTTGCGCACGAGCTTCGGCCAGCGCCGGCTGAGCTGGTAGGTGCCGATCGTGAGCAGCACGTTCTTCCACCGGATCATCGCGTAGGCGGCCTTCTTCGGCAGGACCTTGCGCATCAGGTCGGCGATCGGGTCATGCCCCGGCAGCGCCAGCACGTAGCTCGGCGAGCGCTGGAGCATCGTGATGCTCTCCGTGTCCCGCGCCATCGCGGGGACCAGCGTGACGGCGGTCGCACCGCTGCCGATCACCACCACCCTCTTGCCCTCGTACTCGAGGTCCTCGGGCCAGAACTGGGGGTGCACGATCTGCCCGCCGAAGCGCTCGATCCCCTCGAACTCGGGCGTGTAGCCCTCGTCGTAGCGGTAGTAGCCGGAACAGGAGAAGACGAAGCCGGCGGTGAGCGTCACGCGCTCGCCGTCGTGGTCGGCCTCCACGGTCCACTGAGCGTCGTCCGAGGACCACTCCATCGACACGACCTTGTGCCCGAACCGGATCTCCCGCTCCACGTCGTGTTCGCGAGCGGCCTCCTTGACGTAACTGAGGATGTCCGGCCCGTCGGCGATCGCCTTCGCGGCCTCCCAGGGCTTGAACGAATACCCGAGGGTGAACATGTCGGAGTCCGACCGGATGCCGGGGTACCGGAACAGATCCCAGGTACCGCCGATGGATTCCCGCTGCTCGAGGATCGTGAAGGACTTCTGAGGCAGCTCGGTCCGCAGGTGACAGGCGGCGCCGATGCCGGAGAGGCCGGCGCCGATGATCAAGACGTCTACGTGCTGATCGGACATCGCGACAGTAGGTTACACAAATGTAAGTTACTCGTGGGCCGCAATCGCCGCGGCCATCACCTCGGCGGCCGCTTCGTCGTCGAGGCCCCCGCCCGTGAGGCGGCGCCAGGTCCAGAAGTCGAGCGCCAGCCGGCTCAGCGCCTTCAGGCGCTCCGCGCGGCGGCCGCGGGCGCGGAAAGCGGCGGCCAGGCTGTCGGCAAGCTCGGCCTGCGTGCGATCGATGTTCTGCTCCAGGAACTCGTCGAGCTCCGGCACGGACGCCCGGTCGCTGAAGAGCTTGCCGAACATCGGCTCGGTCTCTCGGTACCAGCCGTAGAGGCCGGCGATCGCGGCGCGGGCCCGCTCGCGCGGGTCGTCCAGAGCCAGCGCGCCGTCCAGGTCGGGCAGCGGATGCGAGGCGCCGTAGTGGGCGGCGCAGGCGGGGATCAGCTCGCTCAGGTCAGCGAAGTGGTTGTAGACCGTCAGCCGCGTGACGCCGGCCCGGCGGGCGATCTCGGCCACGGTCGTGCGCGCGACGCCCTTCTCCTCGTGTAGCTCCGCGGCCGCCCTTGCGATCTGGTCGCGCGTCTCGCGCTGGCTCTCGGCGCGGGCCTTCAGCTCATATTTCCTAGTTTGGGTTGACACGGTGTTCACCCATGTTACTATACCCGCGCTTCAATGAACACCATGTTTAACGAATGACCGAGAGGAGCCCCAAATGAAGAAGACCATCACCGCACTCACCGTCATCGCCGCCCTCGCCCTTGCGGGCCCAGCGGCCGCCAAGACAACCACCTACAAGGGCAAGACCAGCGCCGGCAACCCGATCACCATCAAGGTGAAGAACAACAAGATCAACTACATCCTGGGCGGGGTCCGCATGAGCTGCCTCTCGATCCAGGGCGGCGGCGCCCCGATGGGCGGCGCCGACATCTTCGGCATCCACAAGATGGCGTGGTCGCTCAAGCGCGGCCACCACAGCATCAAGGTCATGGGCAAGCCCGCCTTCCACTGGCGCGAGGTCACCCAGAAGCACGACCTCTTCCTGAAGCGGCGCGGCAAGGGCGGCGTGATCAGCGGCCGGATGCGCCTCCAGTACTCGTTCCTGATCTCGAAGTTCCCGATCGGAACGTTCAGCGTCTACAGCTGCCTGGGAGGAGCAACCTTCAAGGCAAAGGCACGATAGGAGCTAGCAAGAGAAGGCTCGAGCCCGGAAAGCAAGCATGCCGAGGAAGAGGCCCCCGACGTGTGCGAACGCACACGAGGGGTGCCGATGACAAAGGCAGGCGCCGCTTTCCGGGCTCGAGACGGAGAGGGAGGGATTCGAACCCTCGATACGGTTCTAAGCCGCATACTCCCTTAGCAGGGGAGCGCCTTCAGCCACTCGGCCACCTCTCCAGGCACACTTCGGGAGAGTATGCCCAAGTTCGTCGCCGGGATCGTGATCACCATCGCCCTCCTGGCGGTTGTCGCCCAGCTCGCGATGCCGGCGTATTACGAGGGCCGGGTGGAGGACCGCCTCGAGGAGCAGGGCGGGTCGGCTGACGTATCGATCACCGCGTTCCCCGCCCTCACTCTGATCGGCGGGCGGGGCAAGGAGCTGACGGCCAAGGGCAATGGGCTGCGGTTCGACATCGACGACCGCCGCGAGGACCCCTTCGGCCGCCTCGACGGCTTCGAGGAGGTGGACCTGCGCCTGACCGACACGGAGGTCGGGGCGATCCGCATGTCGGAGTTCGACTTGCGCCGGGACGGCCGCGACTCGGAGTACACGATGCGAGTGGAGGCCACGGCCACCCCGCGCGAGCTGGCGAGGCAGCTGGGCAACGCGGCGGGCGGCCCGCTCGGTGGCCTGGCCGGTTCGCTGGGAGCCGAGTTCCTCCCCGGCGCCAGCACCACCGAGGTGCCGCTGGAGATGACCGCCCGCGTACGGAGCGAGGACGGTCGCGCGGAGGTGACCGACGCGAATGGCACGGTGGCGGGAGTCCCGGCCGGGCCGCTCGCCGAGATAGTGCTCGGCACGGTGCTGGACCGGTTGTAGAAGGCCCCTGGACCGGGGGATGAAATTGGTTGACCACCCCGGTCCGACCTGCCTCAATCCGTGAATGCCGCGGGCACTTCGCCAGGTGGTCGCCTTCGGGGGAGGCGGCTTCAGCATGGAGTCGGGGAACCCGCTCCTGGACGACTACGTGCTGTCGCTGGCGGGCGGCGACCGCCCGAAGGTGTGCTTCCTGCCGTCCGCGAGCGGCGACGCCGACCACTACATCGTCCGCTTCTACCGCGCGTTCGACTCGAACCGGTGCGAGCCGTCCCACATCTCCCTGTTCCGTCGCGACCACGGGCCGGCCGACTTCCGCGAGCACCTGCTTGCCCAGGACCTGATCTACGTGGGCGGCGGCAGCGTGCTGAGCCTGCTCGGCGTGTGGCAGGCACATGGGATCGACGAGGTGCTGCGCGAGGCCTATGACGCGGGGGTGGTGCTCTGCGGGGTGAGCGCCGGCTCGCTGTGCTGGTTCGCGGAGGGAGTGACGGCCTTCCACGGAACCGCCCAGCCCTACAAGGGCCTCGGCCTGCTGCCGTGCAGCAACACCGTGCACTACGACGCCGAGCGCGGCCGCGGCGACGAGTACCGGCGCCAGCTGCTCGACGGCATGCCCGCCGGCTTCGCCGCCGAGGACGGCACGGCGCTGCACTTCGTGAACGAGCGGCTGCGGCGCACGGTGGCCTCGCGACCCAAGGCGCGCGCGTTCCGGATGCGGGTGGCGGCCAACGGCCGCGTGGCGCGCAAGGCGCTGCGCTCGGTCTATCTGGGCGACGGTCTGGATATGGCCCCGCCGAAGGCCGCGCCGTCTCTGCGCGTCGCGTGAGCCGGAGGCGGATCCTCGCCCTCGGTGGTGGTGGCTTCACCGGCTCGGTCGAGGACTCGCCGCTCGACGAGTACGTGCTCACGCTCGCGGAGAGCGAGCGCCCGCGCGTGTGTCTCATCCCTACGGCGAGCGGCGACCCCGAGGCCCAGATCGACCGCTTCTACCGCGCGTTCGAGCCGCAGGGCTGCGAGCTGTCGCACGTTTCCCTCTTCCGCCTCGGGTCACATCCGATGGACCTGCGCGAGCACCTGCTCTCGCGCGACGTGATCTACGTGGGCGGCGGCAGCATGCTCAACCTGCTCGCGTTGTGGCGCGTGCACGGCGTCGACTCGCTGCTGGCCGAGGCGTGGCAGAAGGGCGTCGCCCTGGTGGGTGTCAGCGCGGGCTGCATGTGCTGGTTCGAGGCGGGCATCACGCGCACGCGCGGCGCGCCCGGCCCGGCCATCGGCCTGGGTCTGCTGCCGTTCACGATCTCGGTGCACGACGGCAGCGACCCCCGCCGCCGCGCGGAGTACCGCACGCGCATCGCCGGCGGCATGCCCGGGGGCTTCGCGGTGGAGGACGGCGTCGGCCTGCTGTTCGGCGGGACCGATCTGGTCGAGGCGGTGTCGGCGCGCCCCCACGCCCGGGCCTACCGGGTGGAGCTCGAGGGCTCGCAGCTGGTGGAGCGCGCGATCGAGCCGCGCCTGCTCAGCTCAGACGGGAGCGGCGCCCTGCCCGAGCCGGTCTCGATCAGCGAGTTCCGCGAGACCGCTCAGCGACGTTCGAGGTCGAGCAGGAACTCCTTGCGCTCCAGCCCGCCGGTGTAGCCGCCCAGCTTGCCGCCGGAACGCACCACGCGGTGGCACGGAACGACGACCGGCATGGGGTTGGAGCCGAGGCCGTTGCCCGCTGCGCGGACCGCCTTCGGGTTGCCCGCCTTCGCGGCGACCTCCCCGTAGGTGCTGACCTTGCCGTAGCGGATCTTGGCGGTGGCCTTGAGCACGTCGCGGAAGAAGCCGCGCGTGAGCGACCAGTCGATCGGCTGTTCGAACTTCTGCCGGCGGCCCTTGAAGTACTGGTCGAGCTCGCGCCGCAGCGGGTCGAGCCGCGCGGGTGCCTCGAGGATCCGGGGCGAGACCTGCTCGGCGATCGTGGCCAGCACCTCGTCCAGCGGTCGGTCGGGATAGGCAAGCGTGATCAGTCCCTTCGGCGTGGTGACCGCGGTCAGCGGTCCCAGCGGGGAGTCGACCTGGGCGTAGGCCACGTCGAGCAGGCCCTCGCGCTGGGCGCGGCGGACCAGCCGCTTCATGGCTGCGGGCGACGGCCCGGCGGCCGGGAGCCGCTGGGCCGCCTCCAAGATGTCGCGCTCCGTTCCGTTGTTCATGCGATCTCCTCTCTCAGCTTCTTCAATCCTTCGTGGACGCTTCGCCGGGCGGCCTCCTGCGAGCAATCGAGTGCGACCGCCACCTCCGCGTAGGAGAGGTCGGCCGCGCCGCGCAGGAACACGGCCATGCGTTGCTTCTCGGGCAGCTCGCGGACGCGCGCCCACACCGGCTGGCCGTTCAGCGGCACCACGGGCTCGCCTCCGTCGGGAACCTCGGGGGGCTCGGCCATCGGCAGCGGACGCCGAGCGCGGGCTCGGTGCGCGTCGAGCGCCTTGCGCTGCGCGATCTTCATCAGCCAGGCGCGCAGATTGCGGCCGTGCTCCAGCCGGGGGTACGCGCGCAGAGCCGCGATGCACGCCTCCTGGAAGCAGTCGTCCGCGTCGGTCGGGCCGACCGACGCGACCAGGAAGCGGTGCACGGCTGTGCCGTGCTCATCGAGCAAAGACTGGAACGGCGGAAGGCTCACTCTGGGTACTTAACGCGACCGGGCGGACTTCTGTGAGATCGCCCCTAGGCGTGGATGAAAACGGGCGTACCGAGCGGGATGTACTTGAGCATCCAGCGCGTGTCCTTCGGATCGGTGCGCATGCAGCCGAGGCTCACCTGCTTGCCGAGCCCGGCGAGGTTCTTCGTGGCGTGAACCGCGAGGCGATCGCCGCCGGGCCAGCCCGGGGGCAGCTTGGTCTGATGGCCGGTGAGCGCCAGCACGCAGCAGCCGTAGGGAGAGCTGGGGTCTGAGACCTTCAGCTTGTCGGTGACCGCGTAGCGCCCCTTGGGCGTCTCGTGGTCGGGACGGCCGATACCGATCCGGACCTTTCGCATGTCCTCGCCGTCCTTGCGGAGCACGATGTGTCGCTTCGAGAGGTCCACGTGCATCGACCAGGCCACGGTGCTCGCCGCCGCCACGTTGTCCTGGTGCATCCAGGCGATCTCGCCGTTGTCGAGCTCGGGCACCAGTACGGCGAGCCACGGGCCCCTGCGCTCGACCACGGAGAGGATGCGCGCCGACTTGAACTCCGTCCTGGCGCCGACCTTCACCTTGAACTTGCCGCCGGGGGAGTCCAGAAGCTTCACGGGCTTGCGCACACGCACGATCGGATAGTGGTTGGCCACGCGAGCGTCGGCCGGGAACGGATCGGCGATCGCCTGGTCGTCGGGCTCGAAGATCTTGGTGCCCCCGGCCTCAGCCGGCTCGTTCCCGCCCGGCGAGTCGCCGTTGTCACCGGTGAGCGCGGCGACCATTCCCGCGGGCGCGAGGACGGCGAGCGCGACCGCGAGGCCTGCCACCAGGCGCCTGACGCCGGTGCGGCGACGCGAGTCCTCGGGCTCGGCCTCGGGCACCCCGGCGAGCATGCCGAGCACGGGCTCGTGCGACTCCGAGGAGTCGGGCTCGGCAGAGGGGGCCGGAGGCTCATCCTGCAGGGCCCCGACCGGGCGGTGCCCGGTGGCAGCGGCAGGAGGCAGGGGCTCGGGCTCGGGCTCGGGCTTTGGCAGCGGCTCGGCCGCGGGCTCGGTGGCCACCTCGGGAGGCAGCAGGTCCCAGGTCGGGGTCTCGAGAAGAAGCTTCAGCATGTGGCCCAGGTCCTCACCGCGCTGCACCCCGAGCGCGGCGGAAAGGTGCTCGACGGCGCCGGCGCGCTTGCGGGCGATCTCCGGCGCGTCGACGCCGAACACGCTCGCCAGATCCTCGTCCGGCACACGACGGCGCAGGGAGAGATCGAGCACCTCACGGTCCCGGGCATCGAGGCCGGCTAGGGCTTTGGCTAGCTGTTCGCGTTCGATCATGGGCGGATGGGCAACTCGACCTCCAGAGGCGCAGCCTCAGGGTACCGGTCGCCCCTGCGGTAACTATCGGGTTCCTGGCGGGGACCTTGAGCCCCACAGCCCGTTTCGCGCTTCACGCCCCGGGTAGCCCCATCTCACTCAACTCAAGGAGGAGAGAGATGAGCACAGGATTGATCATCGCGGTGGTCGTGATCGCCATTGCGGTCATCGCTTTGCTGGCGATGGGATCGCGCAACGCGAAGGCCCGTCGCGACGACGCCCGCCGTGTGGAGGCGGGCGAGCACCGCGATGAGGCACGGATCGTGCAGGCGAGGGCGGATCAGCGAGCGGCGCAGGCCGAGGAGCAGGCGGCACTCGCAAGCCAGGAGCGCCGCCAGGCCGACGAGCGACACGCCGAGGCCGACCGGCTCGACCCTGACGCCGGACGGACGGCCTAGCTCATGGTCATCGGAGCCATCGTTGCGATCTGCGTCCTACTGCTGGTGCTCGCGTTCGTGTTCCCGCGGCTTTCGCGCCACCCCGAGCGCGGTGTATCGAAGACGCTGGGAGTCGGCCAGCAAGCGGGCGGCATACTGCCGGGCTTCCTCGGCCGCTGGGCGCAGAAGTCGTTCGGCAAGTCGCGCAAGGCCACGAGCAAGAGCGCGTCCGCCGGCCGCAAGGGCCGAGGCAAGCTGCCCGGGTAGCTACGCCTCCACGGCATACGCGCCCGGCTCGAGCTCAGCCGTCCTGCGGCGGTAGGTGTCCCACCGCCACGGCCACTGGTTCGGGTCGTTGCCGTCCTCGTCGACGTACCAGTTCGTGCAGCCGCTGTGCCACACGGTTCCGACCAGGGCGGCGCGGAGCTCGGCGTCGAACCTGTCGGCGGCCTCGGGGCGCAACTCGATCCGCCGGGCGTCGGCGCGGTCGAGCTCCCGTAGGGCCGCCAGCACGTGCGCCATTCCCGCCTCGATCGTGTAGATCACCGATCCCGTGCCGCCGTTCGTGTTCGGCCCGTAGAGCATGAACAGGTTGGGGAACCGGGGCATGGTCAGGCCCAGGTAGGCGCGTGGGGTCCGCGCCCATTCCTCCGCGACCGTGTGGCCTCCGGTGCCGGCGATCTCCATCGGCGCCACGAAGCCGTGCGACTTGAATCCAGTGGCCCACACCAGCACGTCGGCCTCGCGCTCGGTCCCGTCCTCGGTCCGGATGCCCGCCGGCGTGACCTCGGCGATCCGGTCGGTGACCAGCTCCACGTTGGGCTTGGCCAAGGTGGGAAACCAGTCGTCGGTGAGCATGAGGCGCTTGCAGCCGAGCTCGTCGGTGGGGGTGACCTTGCGGCGCAGCTCGGGATCCTTGATCGCGGACTTGATCTGCCGGCGGCCGATCGCCTTGAACGGAGCGAGCAGCCACCGCTTGCGGGTCATCCCGACGGCCCCCAGCTCCATGAAGTAGAAGAGCGCCGCCCGGTCGAGGCGCTGGAGGATTGGGAAGCGCTCGAACAGGCGCTTGGTGCGTTCCTTGTAGGCGAAGTCCATCTTCGGCATCGTCCAGCCGGGGGAGCGCTGGTAGACGTCGAGCTGCGCGACGGTTGGATGGATCGCCGGCACCGTCTGGATGGCGCTGCAACCGGTGCCCACCACCGCCACGCGCTTGCCCGCCAGCTCCACGTCGTGGCGCCATTCGGCGGTGTGGAACGACGGGCCCTCGAAGGTGTCGGCGCCCGGGATGGGCGGGAAGGCGGGGATCGAGAGCTGGCCGCAGGCGGAGATCAGGACATCGGCCTCGTGGGTCCCGTCGCTGGTCTCCAGCACCCATTTCGACTGCTCCTCGTCCCAGGTCGCCCGGGCCACGTCGGTGCCGGTGCGGAAGTTGTCGAAGACCCCGTGGCGGCGCGCGACGTCCTCGAGGTAGGCCTGGATCTCTGCCTGGGGCGCGTAGCGGCGAGACCAGCGCGGATTGGGCTCGAACGAGAACTCGTAGAAGTGCGAGGCCACGTCGCACGCGGCGCCTGGATAGGTGTTGTGGTTCCACACGCCGCCCAGGCGCTCGCCGCGCTCGAAAACGGTGACGTCGTGATAGCCGGCTTGCTTGAGCATCACGGCCGCGCCCACGCCGCCGAAGCCACCGCCTACCACCGCGACCGAGCGAGAGTTCACGTGGGGGATCCTGCCACGAGTAGGAAGCGCTCGAAGCGCTCGGCAAATCCGGGCGCGCCGGCCACGAAATGTCCCGCCCCCGGCGCGACCAGCCGCTCGGCGTCCAAGACGGTGGCCAGGGCGTCGCAGATGCGCTCGATCCCGGGCGTGTGATCTCCCGAGGCCACGAGCGCCGGCACGGCGGCCTCGCGGATCGGGTCGAGCACCGGACGTGCCTCGCCGGGAAGGCGACCGCCGTGCGCGCGGCGAACGCCTTTGGCCACCGCCTCGGGGAGAGGCCCATCGTCGACCCCCGGCGCACCCGCGAGGCGGAGGAACGCCCGCAGAGTCTCCGGATCGGCGTCGAGACCGTCGGTGAGCACGGCGTTGCCAATGCGCTCAAGACGCTCGACCTCCGGATCGCCCGGCACCAGGTGGTAGAGAGGAGGCTCGATCAAGGTGAGTGAGCGCACGCCCTCCGGCCGCTGCGCCGCCGCGATCAGGGTTCCCAGGACGCCATACGAATGGGCGACGACGTGAGGACGCGAGCCGAGCAGAGGAAGCACATCGGCGGCGTCGCGCTCGAAGTCCTGGCGCCCGTTCGCGGGTGGCGGGCTTGGCGGGTAGCCGCGACGATGGACGGCGGCAAGGGTCCAGCGGGTCCGCAGGGGCGCGAGGGCGCCCCACGTGGTGTCGGGGCTTGCACCCCCGTGCACCAGCAGGATCTCGGGGCCGCTTCCCTCGCGTGTCACCGAGATTTCGTTCACCTTGCGCGCTCAGCGGAGGGGGAGGGATTCGAACCCCCGGTCCGGTTGCCCGGACTCTGGTTTTCAAGACCAGCGCATTCGACCACTCTGCCACCCCTCCAGGGTGCGCGAAGTATGGTCGGCCAATGCCCGAATCGCACGCCGCCACCATCGAGGACTTCTACGCCGCCTTCGCCCGCAAGGACGGTGATGCGATGGCCGCGGCCTACGCGCCCGACGTCCACTTCCGCGACCCGGCGTTCGGCGACCTCCACGGCGAGGAGCCCGGCGCGATGTGGCGCATGCTCACCGGACGGTCGGAGGACCTCGTGGTCGAGCTGGTCGATCACGACGACTCGAGCGCCCACTGGCTGGCGCACTACACGTTCAGCACCGGCCGCCACGTGGACAACGACGTTCGCGCGAGCTTCAAGTTCAACGACGAGGGCAAGATCAGCGAGCACCTCGACGAGTTCGACTTCTACGCGTGGGCGCGCCAGGCGCTGGGGCCGGCGGGCCTGCTGCTGGGCTGGACGCCGATCATCAAGGGCGGCGTGCGCAAGAAGGCGAACGCTCAGCTCGACGAGTTCATGGGCCGCTAGGCCAGGTCGGCCGGGGCCGCGGCCCCGTTCACGGCGGACTCGGAGCAGACCTCGACGCGGTTGCGGCCGTTGGCCTTGGCCGTGTAGAGGGCGCGGTCGGCCACTCGCACCAATTGCTCTGGCTCACCCGCCTCATCCGGCATGACGGCCACGCCGAAGCTCGCGGTCACACCCCCCGAAACGCCGGGTACGGTCATCTCCTCGATCGCCGCACGCAGCTTCTCGGCGATCACGAGGGCACCGGCGCGGTCCGTGGCCGGGAGAAGCGCGAGGAACTCCTCGCCGCCATAGCGCCCCGCCACGTCGCTTTCGCGAACGCTGCTGGCCACGACGTCGCCGACCGCAGCCAGCACCTCATCGCCCTTGCTGTGGCCATGGGTGTCGTTGATCCGCTTGAAGCGATCCAGGTCGAACATGATCACCGCCAACGGGCTGAGAGTCCGGCCGGCTTGTGCGGCCATGCGCTTCACCGTCTCCTGAAGCGCGCGGTTGTTCGGCAGACCGGTGAGTGCATCGGTGGCGGCCCGCAGCTCCGCGATCGCAAGGTTGCGGAGGTTGGCGATGATCGGGGCGGACTCGCCGATGCTCTCGGACACGTACTCCACGTCCGCCGTCCGCATCGTGCGCGGGTGCTGCACGAGCACCGAGCCGATCACCTCGCCGCCGACGAGGGATGGGACGCAGGTCACGTTGTCGCCGAGGGCGCCACAGACCTCGCAGGTGATGAGCTCCTCCTCGCCCGCCGTGCGGGAGTACGTCTTGCTGCCACGGATGGCCATGCAGTCGTCCGGCCCGGCGCCGTCGAGCGCCGCGAGCAGCGCGGGATCCTCCACGGCCGAGCTGGCCTCCAGGCGGACCGCGCTGTTGTTGCGGTTGAGCACGGTGGCCACGCCGCCGGGCACCATCCGCTTGAGGTGGCGCTGGACGATCTGGTGGGCCTCACTCTCGGTGCGCGCCAGCTGCAACACCTCCACGAAGCTGGTGCGGTGTGTGCGCCTGTGGCCCTCGCGCCGCGCCCGACGTTCGAACAGCAGATAGCCCCCGCCGCCGAACCCGGCGCCGAGTCCCAGGATCAGCAGCACGGTGAGCACGCCCGCTCGGTCCTGGTTCTCGTGACGCTCCTCGCCGCGGTCGGCCTGAAGCTCACGGTTGAACTTGCGAAAGCGCGTCAGCTCGGCATCGAGCCGGGCGGCGGCTCGGGGCGGAAGCGCCCGCGGGCCGTCTTCACCGACGGCGGCGATGAGCGGATCGGCTGTCGCGGTGAAGCGCCGCGCGGCTGCGGACTGGCCTGCGACGGCCTCCACCTCCTCCGGCTCACCCTCCTGAATGCCCCCGTTGCGGGCCTCGTACAGGAGCACCTCGAGCTGGCGGCGCCCCGACTCATAGCGGCGGAGGAAGCGCTTCTGCCCGGTGTTCACGTAGCCCGCCAGCCCGCTCTCCTGGTCGAGCATGGAAGTGAGCATGCGTTCGGCGGAGTCGAACTCGACGAACGCCAGGTCCGCCGCCGAGCGCTGGCGTTCTCCCGCAAGCCAAACCGACCCCGCCATCAGGGCGACGGCGACGATCAGGAGCAGACGGATTCGGTTGTGGCGTTCGACCTATTCGGTATCGGCCTGCGCGGCGGGGACTTGAGCTACACCCGGTAGCGCAGGTAGACCACCCCGTCGCCGAAGCGGCGCTGATCCGCCAACTCGAGCCGTAGGCCCGCCGGCAGCGCCGCATTACCCCCGCCCACCACCACCGGGGTGAGAAAGAGGTGGCACTCGTCCACCAGGCCCGCCGCCAGCGCCTGGGCGGCCAGGTTGGGGCCGCCCACCGAGATGTCGCGCTCCGTCGAGTCCTTCATCCCGCGCACGGCGCCGGGATCGAATTCCCGCTCGAGCCTGGTGCGGGCGCTCGACGGCGCCTCCAGCGTCCGCGAGTAGACGACCTTGTCGGCCGTGCGCCAGCTCTCGGCGAAGTCGCGCATGACCGGCGCCGGATCGTCCATGGTCTCCCACGCCACCATCACCTCGTACATGCGCCGGCCGTAGAGGTGTGTGCCGACATCACGTTCGAGGTCGTTCGCGAACGAGTGCACCTCCTCGTCCGGGGCCGCCCAGGCGAAGTCGCCGTCCTCGTCGGCCACGTAGCCGTCGAGCGACGCGATCGCCGAGTAGATCAGCCTTGCCATGGCTCGAGCCGCGCGGGCCCGCCGAACTCGGCGAGCGCCTCGGGCAGCACCACGCTGCCGTCCTCCTGCTGGCCGTTCTCCACCAGCGCGATGATCGTGCGCCCGACGGCCACGGCGGTGCCGTTGAGCGTGTGCACGTGCGCCGTGCCCTTGCCCTCGGGCGGGCGGAAGCGAATGTCCAGGCGGCGCGCCTGGTAGTCGGTGGTGTTCGAGCACGAGGTGAGCTCGCGGTAGCGCTCCTGCCCGGGCAGCCACGCCTCGAGGTCATACTTCTTCGCCGCCGAGTTGCCCAGATCGTTCACCGCGATGTTCACCACCCGGTAGGGCAGCCCGAGCGCCTGCATCAGCTCCTCCTCGATCGCCAGGATGCGCTCGTGCTCGTCGCCCGAGTCCTCCGGGCGCACGAACGTGAACATCTCGACCTTGTCGAACTGGTGCACGCGGAAGAGACCGCGCGTGTCCTTGCCGGCCGCGCCGGCCTCGCGGCGAAAGCACGGCGAGAACCCGGCGTACCGAAGCGGCAGCTCCTCGAGGACCTCGCCCGCGTGGAGTGAGGCGAGCGGCACCTCGCTGGTGCCGGCCAGGTAGAGGTCGTCGTCGGGGACGCGGTAGATCTGCTGCTCGGTGTCGGGCAGAAAGCCGGTGCCGTAGAGGGCCTCCTCGCGCACCAGCACCGGCGGTATCACGGGCTCGAAGCCCTTCTCACCGAGCCGCTCCAGCGCCCAGCGCACCAGCGCCAGCTCCAGCAGCACGAGCGGGCCCTTGATGTAGGCGAAGCGCGAACCGGCCACGCGGGCGCCCGCCTCCAGGTCCACCAGTCCTCCGAGCAGCTCGAGGTGATCCCTGCCCGCCTTGCCGGCCTCGCCGACCTCGCGCAGGACGGTGTCCTCCGGGGCCGCATCCGGATCGGGGAGGTTGGGCAGGGTCGCCAGCAGGCCGTCGAGCTCCTCCTCCACCGCCTTGAGCTCCTTATCCAGGTCCTTCTCCCGATCGCCGACCGCGCGGACCTCGGCGATTGCCTCCGACGCGTCGCCGCCCTCGCGCTGGAGCTCGCCTATGCGCTTCGAGGCCGCGTTCTTGGACGCGCGCAGCTCCTCGAGCTCGGGCAGGATCTCGCGCCGGCGGGAGTCGAGCTCCAGCACCCTGTCCAGCGCCTCATCGGATCCGCGGCGCGCGAGCGCGGCCCGTGCCGCCTCGGGCTCCGCGCGAATCGCCTTGAGGTCGAGCACCTACTCGGAGCCGGCTTCGCGGCCCGAGTACTCCGCGAGGAACTCGGCCACCTTGTCCGCGTCATCCCCGACGACGATGTTCGCGGGCATGATCGCGCCCGAGAAGCCGCCGTTGCGGATCGCGAAGAGCGCGTCGTCCTTGTTGACCTTGCGCACGTTGAAGTTTGGGCCGTTCGTGCGCTCGCCGCCCGCGAGCTGCCCCTCGGGCTTGGATCCGTACGAGTTCGCCGGCTTGAGCGTGTGGCAGCCGGAGCAGCGCTCGTTGAAGAGGGTCGCGCCGGCTCGCTCGGAGCCCTCGGGCTCGATCTCGCCGCCGCAGCCCGCGAACCCCGCGACGGCGATCGCCGCGGTCACGGTGCAAAACAGGCGCGGGGACGGGCGGGAGCGGCGCACGGGCGGGCATATTATCCGCCGCTCGTGCGGTCGCCGACTCTGACACTGGCCGCCCTCGCCGTCCTGTCGGGCTGCGGAGGCGACGACAAGCCCCTGCGCACCGCGACGGTCCCGGGCGCCTCACCCATCGTGATCGAGGCGGACGAGTACTCGTTCGACCCCGGCCGCGTGATCGTGACCGGCGCCCCAGGTGAGCTGCGAATCACGCTCGACAACGCCGGCACCCTGGCCCACAACATCCGCGTGCTCGACGGCGACCGCGACATCGGCGGCGTGCGCAGCTTCCCGGCCGGCGAGCAGCGCGACGCCACCGTGCGGGTATCGCCGCGCAAGTACCGGCTGGTGTGCACGGTGGGCGATCACGAGGAGCTGGGCATGAAGGGCGAGCTCGAGGTGAGGAAGTAGGAAGTAGAGGAACCACCGGAGCCGCGGCGAAAGACTCAGCGCCCCGGCGGCGGCCACGGCGTCCGCGCGAACTTATGTGCAGCGGGCGCCGGCATCGGCGGCGATACAGCGCCGGCGCCGGGGCGTTTTCTTCTTCTCAGGCCGTCGCCACGAGAGACTTCGTGAAGCGCAGCACGCTGCCGCCGTCCCCGCGCGTGAGCTGCACCTCGTCCATCACCAGCGAGATCAGCTCGAGGCCTCGGCCGCCCTCGCCCACGCGCTGCACCCAGTCGTCCGACGATGGCACGCGCCCGGCGCTGTCGCGGACCTCGAACACGATCAGGTCGCCCTCCTCGCGCACGCCCAGCTCGACCTCGTCCTCCTCCGAGCCGGAGCCGTGCAAGATCGCGTTCGTCACGGCCTCGCTCATGGCGAGCTTGACCTGAAAGCAGCCGTCGTCGTCGAGGCCCGCCAGCTGGGCGGCCTCCCCCGCCCACTCGCGAGCGTCCTTGAGCAGCGAGATGTCCGCGGAGATCCGCAGGTCGCGCTCGAATGTGGCTTCTCCTGTCATGGCCCCTGCCGCGAATCGACGTAGTGTCAACTTCCCATCTCAAGCGGTTCTTGAACTAGCCGCCGGTCTGGTACGCCCGCAACGACAACGTGAGTATGAGCAGCGCGCCGATGGTAAGCACCCCGATCTCGGCGAGCGCCACCCGCCGCGCCACGGCCACCTGCTCGGAGCGGTCCAGCGCGTCGACGTCCTCGATCTCCTCCAGCTCGCGCTGCGCCACGCCCACCCGCATCCCCTCCGCGAACAGCGTGATCACCAGCGGCGAGATCCCGTAGGCCACGTGCAGGCCGTCCGGGGCAGTCTCCCCGCGCGCGAGAAGAATCAGTCCGAGCACCACCTGCACAGCCACCGCCCCCTGCGCCGCGCGGAGGAAGTACCAGAACCAGAGCGAGACGTCCTTGCGCAGCCATGCGACCGCGCCCCAGGCACCGGCCAGCCCGTTCGTGGCGAGCACGGCGATGCCGACCCACATGTGGACACCGCTCATTGACTGGCCCTAGAGCCCTTTCGCACTATGTAGCAAAGGCGCACAAGCGTGCGTTATACATCCGCCACCGTGCTGAAGAGCTACCTGCCGGCGCTCGTGTTCATTGTCCTGGGCCTTGGCGTGGGACTTGCCTTCACGATGCTCAACTCGCTCCTCGGGCCGAAGCGGCCCTCGAAGGTGAAGTCCGAGCCGTACGAGTCCGGCCTGCCCTCCGACGTGCGCAAGAGCTTCCGCTTCGGCGTGAGCTTCTACCTCGTGGCGATGCTGTTCATCCTGTTCGACATCGAGGTGGTGTTCCTCTACCCGATCGCGGTCCAGCTCGAGGCGTTCGGCACCTTCGCGCTCGTGGAGACGATCATCTTCGTGGTGCTGCTGCTGGTTGCGTTCGTGTTCGTCTGGAGAAGGGGGGCCTTGGAATGGAAGTGAAGCGCTCCAAGCCGGCCGACGACTTCCGCGTCAAGCAGATGCGCGCCCAGCAGATGCTGCGCGGGGACCTCGAGGACACCGACCTCGAGGAGTACGTGAAGGAGCGGCTGCTGATCACGAAGTTCGAGGACGCGCAGAACTGGGCCCGCAAGAACGCCATCTGGCCACTGGGGTTCGGGCTGGCCTGCTGCGCAATCGAGATGATCACCGTGATCGGCTCGCCCCGCAACGACCTCTCGCGCTTCGGCGCCGAGGTGATCCGCTTCTCCCCCCGTCAGGCCGACATGCTGATCCTCTCCGGGCGGGTGTCGATCAAGATGGCGCCGATCATCCGCCGCATCTACGACCAGATGCTGGAGCCGAAGTGGGTGATCTCGATGGGCGCCTGCGCCTCGAGCGCGGGGATGTTCAACAACTACGCGCTGGTCGCGGGAGCCGACAAGTTCCTGCCGATCGACGTCTACGTGCCCGGCTGCCCGCCCAGGCCGGAGGCGCTGATATACGGGATCATGAAGCTGCAGGACAAGATCATGAAGGACCCCAGCCTGGGTTGGCGCGAGCGCTACGACTCGGCGGGCACCGAAGAATCGGCGGGTTCGGACGTTGCCTGACGCAACCGGGCTAGAGCTGGTCGCCCAGCGGATCCGCGACAACCTCTCCGAGGAGGCCGTCGTGGACACCGACTTCTCGCACGGGCGCGCGACGCTCGAGGTGAAGCCCGAGGCGATTCACGACGTCCTGGCCTGGCTGCGGGACCGCGACGACGAGCCCTACGGCTTCCTCGCAAGCCTGCACGGCTGCGACTACCTGCCGGAAGAACCCCGCATCGGCGTTCACTACCAGCTCCTGTCAATGGAGCGAGCGGAGCGCCTCGGCGTGAAAACCCGCCTGTCGACTGACGACTGTCGACTGTCGACTGTGACGGACCTCTTTCCGACCGCGAACTTCCACGAGCGTGAGGTCTACGACTTCTTCGGCGTCGAGTTCGAGGGCCACCCGAACATGACCCGGATCCTGATGCCCGAGGACTACGTGGGGCATCCGCAGCGGCGGGACTTCCCGATGGGCGGCGAGCCCGTCCTGTTCACCTTCAACGAGCACGAGCTCCCCCGCTGGTATGAGTGACGCCGACGTCGTCCCGATGGAACGGGAGGACGAGCTCCTCACGATCAACCTCGGGCCCCATCACCCCGCCACCCACGGCGTGCTGCGGCTGCTCTGCCAGCTCGAGGGCGAGCACGTGCGCGACGTGCAGCCGATCATCGGCTACGTCCACACGGGAATCGAGAAGAGCTGCGAGGACCAGGAGTACTGGAAGGCGATCACGTTCGTCGAGCGGATGGACTACCTCGCCTACTACGCGAACTCGATGGCGTACTGCTCCGCCGTGGAGACGCTGCTCGACGAGGAGGTGCCGCCGCGCGCCCAGTGGCTGAGGGTGATCCACCTCGAGCTCAACCGGATCGCCAGCCACCTCTTCTGGCTGGCCACGGGGGCGCTGGACATCGGTGCGATCACGATGCTGTGGTGGGGCCTGCGCGAGCGCGACCTCATCCTCGACCTGTTCGAGATGTCCTCGGGCCAGCGGATCCACACGCGCTACTTCCAGGTGGGCGGCGTGATGGAGGACATCCCGCCCGGCTGGGAGGAGAAGTGCCGCGGCTTCCTCAAGGAGATGCCCACCCGCATCGACCAGTACGAGGCGCTGCTCGACCAGAACGAGATCTGGCTCCAGCGCACCAAGAACACGGGCATCGTCTCCCGGGAGAAGCTGCTCGAGCTGGGTGTGACCGGGCCGCTCCTGCGCGCCGCGGGCGAGCCGTGGGACCTGCGCAAGGCGATGCCCTACTCCGGCTACGAGAACTTCGACTTCCAGATCCCCGTGGGCAGCGTGGGCGACAACTACGACCGCTACCGCTGCCGGCTGGCCGAGATGCGCGAGTCGCTGAAGATCGTGGAGCAGGCGCTCGACGGTCTGCCGGAGGGGCCGTACATCACGACCAACCGAAAGGTCGCGCTCCCGCCGCGGCATGAGCTCGCCACCTCGATGGAGGCGCTCATCCACCACTTCAAGCTCGTCACCGAGGGCTTCCGCGTGCCGCCGGGCGAGGTCTACTCCGCGGTCGAGTCCCCGCGCGGCGAGCTCGGCTGCTTCGTGGTGGCCAACGGCTCCGCCAAGCCCGCGCGCGTGCACATGCGCGACCCCTCGTTCACCAACCTCCAGGCGCTCAAGTTCATGGGCGAGGGCTCGGTGATCGCCGACTTCATCGCCTCCATCGCCATGCTCGACCCGATCCTCGGAGGAATCGACCGGTGAGCGATCGGCGAACGGTTCCCGTCGGCTGGGATGAGGCCGTCGACTTGTGGAAGGACCCCGCCGTGGTACCGGATTCGGCCCAGGTGCAGATGCCCGCGGCGCTTCGGAGCGAGATCGAGGGGCACATGGCGAAGTA
The DNA here is from genome assembly GCA_963808105.1 of uncultured Thermoleophilaceae bacterium. Lineage (GTDB taxonomy): Bacteria > Actinomycetota > Thermoleophilia > Solirubrobacterales > Thermoleophilaceae > JAAYBF01. Next base: position 48,190 of record CAWEEH010000001.1, read on the forward strand.
CCCGTCCAAGCGCTCCGCGGCGCTGCCCGCCCTGGCGGCCGCGCAGAGGATGCACGGCTGGTGCTCGCCGCTCGCGATCCTGCAGGTGGCCGCGGCGATGCAGGTCACGCCGGCCTACCTCTCCAGCGTCGCCACCTTCTACGACATGCTGCGCACCGAGCCGGTGGGCGAGCGCTACGTGTACGTGTGCACCAGCGTCGCCTGCCATCTGCGCAACGCCAAGCGCGTGTACGACGCCATCGCCGAGGAGGCCCGCGACCAGGAGCTCGAGGGCGTGGAGGTGCGCGAGTTCGAGTGCCTCGGCGCCTGCGACATGGCGCCGATGGCCTCCGTGGACGGGCGCTACGTGGGGCCGCTCACCGAGGACGACGCGCACGAGCTGGTGGCGGCCGTGAAGGAGAACCGCGACGTGCTTCCGGGACGGGGACTGGTCGATGCCTGAGCTGAAGGTCCTCACCGCCACGATCGACGAGCCGGGCCTGAACACGATCGAGGTGTACGAGCGCCTGGGCGGCTACCGCTCCGCGCGCAAGGCGCTGTTCGAGATGGAGCCGGAGGACGTGGTGTCGGAGCTCGAGGCGTCGGGCCTGCGCGGCCGTGGCGGCGCCGGCTTCTCGATGGGCAAGAAGGCGGCCTTCATCCCCAAGGGCGCGATGGACAAGTACCTCTGCTGCAACGCCGACGAGTCCGAGCCCGGGCACCTTCAAGGACCGGCTGCTGATGCAGAAGAACCCGCACCTGCTGGTGGAGGGCTGCATCATCGGCTCGATCGCCGCGGGCGCCAACCGCGCCTTCATCTTCATCCGCGGCGAGTACGAGGCCCAGGCCGACATCCTCGACGCCGCCGTGGCCGAGGCGTACGAGAAGGGCTACCTGGGCGAGGGCATCTTCGGCTCGCGCATCCAGGTCGAGCTGGTGGTGCACCGGGGCCAGGGCGCGTACATCTGCGGCGAGGAGTCCGCTCTGCTCGACGCGCTCGAGGGAAAGCGCGGCAACCCGCGCCTCAAGCCGCCCTTCCCCGCCAACCAGGGCCTCTACCAGGGCCCCACTCTGATCAACAACGTGGAGACGCTGTGCTGCGCGCCGGTGATCATCGAGAAGGGCGCCGAGTGGTTCAAGGCGATGGGCCAGGGCAACTCCACCGGCACCAAGCTCGTGTCGGTCTCGGGCAACGTGCGCAAGCCCGGCAACTACGAGATCGAGCTGGGCATCACCGGCCGCGAGATCGTGGAGGACCTCGCCGGCGGCACCCCGGAGGGCACCACGGTGAAGTGCTGGTTCCCCGGCGGGTCCTCGGCGCCCGTGCTGCTGGATGAGCACCTCGATCTTCCGTACACCTTCGAGGACATGGCCGAGGCGGGCTCGATGCTCGGCTCGGGCGCGATCATCGTGGTGGACTCAGAGCAGCCGATCGTGCCGCTGGCGCTGCGCCTGGCCGCGTTCTACCGCCACGAGTCCTGCGGCAAGTGCGTCCCGTGCCGGGAGGGCACGAACTGGACCGTGAAGATGCTCGAGCGGATGGACGAGGGCGAGGGCACGCCCATGGACATCCAGATCATGGCCGAGGTGCAGGAGAACATCATCGGCAACTGCCTCTGCGTGCTCGGCGACTCGATGGCGATGCCGATCCTCTCGATGGTCAAGCACTTCCGGCCGGAGTTCGAGGAGCACATGGAGCGCGCACGCGAGGACGCCGACCGCGACGCCCTGGCTATCTGATGGCGCGTCCCGAGATTCGCCAGATCACGTTCGAGATCGACGGCCGCGAGGTGGCCGCGCCCGAGGGCACGATGCTCGTGGACGCCGCCAAGCACGGCGACGTCGAGATCCCCTACTTCTGTTACGAGCGCAAGCTCGGCCCGCCGGTGGGCGCCTGCCGGATGTGCCTGGTGGAGATCGAGGGCATGCCCAAGCTGCAGACCTCGTGCTCCACGCCGGTGAAGGAGGGCATGGTGGTGAACACCACGTCCGACCGCGTGAAGCACGCGCAGGAGGCGGTCGTCGAGTTCCTGCTGATCAACCACCCGCTCGACTGCCCGGTGTGCGACAAGGGCGGCGAGTGCCCGCTGCAGGACATCTCCTACGGCTGGGGCGGAGGCAAGTCGCGCTTCATCGAGCCCAAGCGCCACTTCCGCAAGCCGCTGGAGCTCTCCCCGCTCGTGGCGATCGACCGCGAGCGCTGCATCCTCTGCTACCGCTGCGTGCGCTTCTCCCAGGAGGTGGCCGAGGACTACCAGCTGGTGTTCCTCGAGCGCGGCGACCACACCTACGTGGGCACCCACGACGGCTCGCCCTACGTCGGCCCCTTCAGCGGCAACATCGTGGAGCTGTGCCCGGTGGGCGCCCTCACCTCCATCGGCCTACCGCTTCCGCGCGCGCCCGTGGGACATCGAGGGCGCCGGCTCGGTCTGCACGCTGTGCCCGAGCCAGTGCAACGTGACCTTCACCGTGCGCGACGACGCGAAGGTGCTGCGCGTGCTCGCGCGCGAGAACCCGGAGGTCGACGACGGCTGGCTGTGCGACAAGGGCCGCTTCGGCTACCAGGCGATCCATTCGAAGGAGCGCCTGCGCGCGCCGATGGTCCGCGACGGCGGCGCCCTCCGCGAGGTCTCCTGGGAGCGCGCTCTCGACGAGGCCGCAACCCAGCTCGGAAAGGCGGGCGCGAAGGCGGCGGCGCTGGCGGGCGGCGCCACCACCAACGAGGAGGCGCTGCTGCTCCAGCACCTCATGCGCGCGGGCGCGGGCTCGCCGCACATCGACTCGCGCACCGCCGGCGTGGTCGACCCCGAGCAGGCGCGCGTGCTGGCGCGCCCCGACCTGTCCGCGCGCGTGAGCGACATCGACCACGCCGATGCCGTGCTCGTGGTGGAGACCGAGCTGGTCGACGAGTCGCCCATCCTGGATCTGCGCGTGCGCAAGGCGGCCCGGCGCAACGGCGCGAAGGTCGTGACGCTCACCAGCCGCCCGGGCACGCTCGATCCCAACGCCGCGGCCGCGGTGCGATTCGCGCCCGGGGCCGCCGAGGCCGCGCTGGCGGCGCTCGCCTCGTCGCTCGGCTCAGGCCGCATCGACGTGCCGCGGCTGGAGACCAGCGCCGGCGCCGCGCCGGGCGCGATCGCCGAGGCCGCCGACGTGCTGCGCGACGCGGGCGACGTGGTGATCCTCTGGGGCGAGCGCGCCTCGCACGGTGACCGCGGCCCGCAGACGGTTGAGGCGCTGCTCGCGGTGACGCAGGCACTCGGCGTGGCGGACAAGGAGGAGTCCGGGCTGATCGAGGTGCCGGCCGCCACCAACGCGCGCGGGCTGCGCGAGCTGGGCGTGGTGCCCAACCTGAAGCCGGGGCTGCAGGACGCCGAGGAGGCGGGCATGGGCGCCGCCGCGATCGGCCGCGCGCTGGCCGACGCCGAGCTCACCACCCTGCTGCTGTGGAACACCGACCCGTTGGAGAGCCACCCCGAGCGATCGACCTGGACGGCGGCGCTCGGGCGGGCCACCTCTGTCATCGCCTGCGCGAGCTTCCTCACGCCCCAGCTCGAGGAGAACGCCACCGTGATCTTCCCCGCCGAGTCCAACGCCGAGAAGGAGGGCACCCTGACGCACCCGGACGGGCGCGTGCAGCGGGTGCGCCAGGCGATCGGCCGCCCCGGCGAGGTGCAGCCCGGGTGGTGGGTGCTCACCGAGCTGGCCGACCGCATCGGCGCCGGGATGGATCCCCAGGGCGCCCCGGCCCTGTTCGAGGCCGTGAAGAAGGCGGCGCCGTTCATGGACGGCACTCACCCTGGAAGAGATCGGCGGCCGCGGCGCGCGCTGGCAGGACGCCGACTCCGCCTCCAAGCTCCCCGCCGCCGAGCCGTCCGAGGATCAGCTGGAGCACCCGCCCGAGCTGCCCGAGGGGATGCGCCTCGGCGCGGCGCCCTCGCTGTGGGCCGGGCAGGTCACCGCGCACGCGCCGTCGCTTCGCTTCCTCGCCCCCGTCCAGCGCGCCGAGCTCGCGCCGACCGACGCCGAGCGGCTGGGACTCGAGCAGGGCGACGACGTGATGGTCACCGCCGGTGAGGAGAGCGTGCGCGCCTCGGTGGCGCTGCGCCAGGCCGTGAGCCCCGGCAGCGTGTTCCTCACCACGGGCACGGCGGAGGAGAACGCCACCGCGCTGATGAACGGGGTGCCGCGCACGGTCGAGGTGCGCAAGGCGTGATCCTCGAGTCCACCCTCGTCCTGATCCTCAAGGCGATCGTGATCTTCGCGTTCATCTTGCAGGTGGTGCCGCTGATCCTGCTGCTCGAGCGCAAGCTGCTCGGGCGCTTTCAGGCGCGCTACGGGCCCAACCGGGTGGGGCCCTACGGCCTGATGCAGCCGCTCGCCGACGTGCTGAAGCTCCTGTCGAAGGAGCAGTCGCACCCCGCCACCGCCGTACCGTGGCTGATGGCGATCGCGCCGGTGATCTCGATCGCGACCGCCGTCGCCACGCTGGCGATCATCCCGTTCGGGCCGCAGGGGGCGTGGGGCGGCGACCTCGGCCTGTACGGCATCGACGTCCAGATCGGGCTCCTCTACTTCTTCGCCTTCGGCTCGCTCGGGTTCTACGCGTTCGTGCTTGGCGGGTGGGCATCGGGATCGAAGTACTCGTTCCTCGGCGCCATGCGCTCCGCCGCGCAGCTGATCTCCTATGAGGTCGCGATCGGCCTGTCACTGCTCGGCGTGGCCATGACGGCGGGCTCGCTGTCGCTCGTCGACATCGTTGAGGCCCAGGGCGCCGACGGCTCGGGCATCTGGTTCATCGTGCCCCAGTTCGTGGGCTTCATCGTGTTCATGGTGGCGGGCTTCGCCGAGTCCTCCCGACCGCCGTTCGACCTGCCGGAGTCCGACGCTGAGCTGGTGGCCGGCTACAACACCGAGTACGGCGGCATGCGCTTCGGCTCGTTCTTCATGGCCGAGTACATCGAGGTGATCGTCATCGCCGGCGTGGCCACCGCCTGCTTTCTCGGCGGCTGGCACGGGCCCGGCCCGGGCGAGCTTGCGCCGCTGTGGGTGCTGCTGAAGATGTTCGCGTTCGTGATCCTGTTCATCTGGATCCGCGCGACCCTCCCGCGCCTGCGCTACGACCAGCTGATGAGCCTCGGCTGGAAGGTGCTGCTCCCGCTGGCAACGCTGAATGTCCTGGTAACCGCGATCCTGGTGGTGACGACTTGAGCGGCCCGCACACGCCCATCGACGACATCCTGCACGTGCCGCGCGGCCCCGAGCCGGGCGGTGTGGGCGGCGCCTACCGCGCCTTCGGCGCGACGCTGCGCGGCCTTCGCACCACGTTCGGCCGGCTGCTCGAGAAGCCGCCGGTGATCCAGTACCCCGAGGAGAAGACGCCCGTCTACCCGCGCTTCCGCGGGCGCCACAAGCTGCACCGGTTCGAGGACACCGGGCACGAGAAGTGCGTGGGCTGCTCGCTGTGCGCCGCGGCCTGCCCGGCCGAGTGCATTCGCGTGGTGGCGGCCGAGAACACGCCCGAGAACCAGGTGTCGGCGGGCGAGCGCTACGCCGCGGTGTACGAGATCAACATGACCCGCTGCATCTTCTGCGGCTACTGCGAGGTCGCGTGCCCATTCGACGCGATCACGATGGGCAACGACTACGAGATGGCCGACTACGAGCGGTCGGATCTGATCTTCACCAAGGAGATGCTGCTCGCGGATCCCGTCGAACGGACCCCGCTGCGGCGCGAAGGCGAGTAGTGCTCTTCGAGCAGATCCTCTTCTTCGTAGCGGGCTTCGGCGCCATCGCCGGAGCGCTCGGCGTCGTGATGCTCCGCAACCCGTTCTACTCGGTGCTCTCGCTGGTCGGGCACCTGATCTCGCTCGCCGTGCTGTTCCTGCTGCTGCGCGCGGACTTCATCGCCGCCGCGCAGGTCGTGGTGTACGCCGGCGCGGTGATGGTGCTGTACGTGTTCGTCGTGGCCTACGTCGGCGGGTCCGACGAGCCGATGCGTGCCGAGGCGAGCGGCATGGCCGGCGTGTTCGGCCCGCTGTTCGCGGCGGCGATCTTCGTGGAGATCACCGTGGCCGTGGTGGGCTCGGGCCTGGGCGCCCTGGACACCCGCGGGCCCGACGTGGACGCCGGGTTCGGCTCGCCGGCAGAGATCGGCGAGCTGCTGCTCACCAAGTTCCTGGTGCCCTTCGAGGTGGCGTCCTTCCTCCTGCTCATCGCGGCCGTCGGCGCGCTCGTGCTGGCGCGGAAGCGAAGGGGCCTCGAGGAGGCAGAGGCCTAGTGGACACGAGCTGGTTCGTCGTCCTGCGCGCCTTCATCTTCGCCATCGGCGCCGCCGGCGTGATGACCCGGCGCAGCCCGCTGGTGATCCTCCTCTGCCTGGAGCTGATGCTGAACGCCGGCAACCTCGCGCTGATCGCGTTCTCGCGGATGCTCGGCAACTCACGACGGCCAGGTCTTCGCCCTGATCGTGATGGTGGTCGCCGCGTGTGAGGTCGTGGTGGGCCTCGGGATCATCGTCGCGATGTACCGGCGCCGGCTGCCCATCGACGTCGACGAGATGTCCGAGCTCCGAGGATGAACGCCACCACCTACGGCTGGATCGTGCTGGGCTCGCCGCTGGTGGGCACGGCGCTGCTGGCGCTCGGGTACAAGCGCCTGCCCGGCCGCACCGCGGGCTGGCTCGGCAGCCTCGCGATCGGCGTCTCGTTCCTCTCGGCCGTGGGGATGCTGTTCGCGCTCACCGACCGCGAGGAGGAGTCGCGCTCGCTGGTGGGCACGGCGTTCACCTACATCGACGTGGCGGGCGTGAAGGCCGACCTGGCGATCCTGGTCGACCCGCTGGCCGTGGTGATGTGCCTCGTGGTGTCGGGGGTCTCGTTCCTGATCCACCTCTACTCGGTGGCGTACATGGACTCCGACCGGGGCTACGTGCGCTTCTTCGCGTACCTGAACTTCTTCGTGTTCTCGATGCTGCTGCTGGTCCTGGCGTCGAACTTCGTGCTGCTGATCGTGGGCTGGGCGTTCGTGGGCGCGGCCTCCTACCTGCTGATCTCCTTCTGGTACCGGCGCGACACCGCCACGGCGGCCGGCATCAAGGCGTTCGTGATCAACGTGATCGGCGACGTCGGCCTCGTGATCGGCGCCTTCCTGCTCTTCAACGGCACCGGCGCCCTGGACTACGCGGGCGTGTTCAACGGCGCGGCCGAGGCGTTCGGGCGCAACGACGGCCAGCTGGTGGCCGCCTGCCTGATGATCCTCGTGGGCGCGTTCGCCAAGTCCGCACAGCTGCCGCTGCACACCTGGCTGCCCGACGCGATGGAGGGCCCCACCCCGGTCTCCGCGCTGATCCACGCGGCCACGATGGTCACGGCGGGCGTGTACCTGATCGCTCGCTGCCACCCGCTGTTCGAGCTGGCGCCGACCGCCGCGGACGTGGGGGCGATCATCGGCACGGCCACGCTGCGTGTTCGCCGCCACGGTGGCGCTTGCCGTGACCGACCTCAAGCGGGTGATCGCCTACTCGACGATGTCGCAGATCGGCTACATGGTGCTCGGCGTCTCGGTCGCGGCCTACGGCGCCGGGATGTTCCACCTCATGACCCACGCGTTCTTCAAGGCGCTGCTGTTCATGAGCGCCGGGTCGGTGATCGCCGCCGTGGGCGGCGCACAGTCGCTGGACCGGATGGGCGGCCTTCGCAAGGCCATGCCGTTCACGTTCGTGGTCTTCACGATCGGCGCGCTCGCGCTGGCGGGCTTCCCGTTCTTCGCCGGGTTCTTCTCCAAGGACGAGATCCTGGCCTTCACGATCAACCGCGGCGGCGGCTACGTGGCGCTGGGCGTGCTCGGCTACTTCGCCGCACTGCTCACCGCCTTCTACTCCTTCCGGATGGTGTTCCGGGTGTTCTTCGGGCCGCCCGTGCCCGAGGCGCGCGAGCTCGAGAAGGGCAACCTGGCCCACGGCGAGCACGCGAACCCGATGACCGGCGAGGAGGAGGACACCGACGTCGGCTTCCCCGGCAGCGAGCACCACATCGCCGAGCGCGAGTGGCCGATGCGAGCCGCCATGGCGCCGCTCGCGCTGCTGGCGATCACGGCGGGCGCGCTGGGGATCCCGGGCGTGACCGACACCTTCGAGAAGTTCCTCGAGCCCACGTTCGCGGACTCGCACTTCGTCCACGACCACCCCAGCGAGAGCGCGGAGTGGATCGGGCTCGCGGTGGGCGGCATCGTCGCGATCGCCGGCATCTTCGGCGCCTGGCTCTGGTTCATGGAGCGCCCCGACCTGCGGCTGGCATCGCGGGAGAAGTTCGCCGGCGTGATGCGCTTCCTCGTGAACAAGTGGTACTTCGACGAGCTGTTCGAGCTCATCGATCGTCCGCCCCTTCGCCCGGGCGGGGCAGTTCGGGCGCACCGTGGTTGAGAGCCGCTTCGTGCAGGGCGTGCTCGTGGGAGGCACGGTCGGGCTGGTGCGCGTGGGCACATCGTTCGCGCGCTCGATCCAGACCGGCGAGCTGCGCGGCTACGCCATGTTGCTGCTGATCGGCGTGAGCGGGATGCTCCTCTACTTCCTGGTGGTGTCGTCGTGACGATCCACCTGTCGATCGTGCTGTTCCTGCCGCTCGCGGCCGGCCTGCTCGCGGCCTTCCTGCCGGCGAGGCTCGGGCGCTGGCTGGTGGTGGCGGCAACCGTGGGAGTGCTCGGCTACGCGATCGCGCTGATCGCGGACTTCGACCGCGGCGTCGACCGGCCTCCAGTACGTGACCGACGACAACTGGATCTCTGAGCTGGGCATCCGCTACCAGCTCGGCATCGACGGGCTGAACCTGTTCCTGGTGGCGCTCACCGCGCTGCTGTGGGTGCCGGCAACGATCTGGGCGGCGCTGCGCACCACCGAGCGGCCCAAGCTGTTCCTGTTCCACATGGCGCTGGCGGAGACCGCCGTGCTCGGCGCCTTCATGGCGCAGGACCTCGCGCTCTTCGTCGTGTTCTTCGACCTGATGCTGGTCCCGTTCTACTTCCTGATCGGCGGCTGGGGCAAGGGCGACCGCGTGGCCGCGACCACCAAGTTCACGATCTACACGCTGGTGGGGTCGCTGCTGATGCTGGCCGGCGCCGTGGCGCTCGGGGTGCTGGCGGCCGACGGAGGCGACGTGTCGTTCTCGTTCGCCGTGCTCGAGGAGCGCCCGCTCGGGCGAGGGCACCCAGCAGTGGATCTTCCTGCTGTTCGCGGCCGCGTTCGTGGTGAAGGCGCCGCTGTTCCCGCTGCACGGCTGGGTGGTGGACACCTACCGCTCGACGCCGGTGCCGGTGCTGGTGGTGCTCTCCGCCGTGCTGTCGAAGGTGGGCGTCTACGGCTTCCTGCGGATCGTGCTGCCGATCCTGCCCGACGCCGCCGAGCACTTCCAGGACCTGATGCTCGTGCTGGCCGTGTTCTCGATCCTCTACGGCTCGATCCTCGCCTTCTCCCAGGAGGAGCCGCGGCTGGTCGTGGCCTACTCGTCCATCGCCCAGCTGGGCTTCATCGTGCTCGGCATCTTCTCGCTGGACGAGAAGGGCGCCCAGGGCGCGCTGATGCAGATGGTGAACCACGGCCTGGTGGTGGCGCCGCTGTTCTTCATCATCGCCGCTGCTCACCGCGCGGGCGAAGCGGGTCGCCGTCGCTCGCGCAGATGGGCGGCATGGCCCTGCGCGCGCCCGTGCTCGCCGCCTTCTTCCTGATCGTCACGCTGGCCACGCTCGCCATGCCGGGCTCGCCCAACTTCATCGGGGAGATCCTGATCCTGTTCGGCGCCTTCGAGGACAAGTTCGTGTTCGGCGTGGTGGCCAGCGCAGGCGTCGCGCTCGCGGCGGTCTACATGATCCGCGTGTTCCAGAAGTCGATGCACAACCGCAACGCGGATGGCCTTGAGGCGCCCGACATGGACGGCCTGGGCTTCGTGGCGATCGTGCCGGTGACGCTCGTGATCGTGGCGCTCGGCGTTTACCCGCAGCTGGTGCTCGACCGCACGGGCGACGCGTTCAGCGAGCCGCGACCGGTCGCCGCCCAGCCCGCTCCGCAGGAGGTCCTGCCCGAGGAGGCCACTCCCGAGGGCGGCGCGGTGCCGCCCGGCGGCGGGCAGCAGATCAATCCTGAGGAGCTGCAGCAGGTTCCGGAGGAGGCGCCGTGACCGACCTCCTCACGATCGCCGCGACCAAGGCGCCCGAGATCGACTACCAGGGGCTGTCGCCGCTGTTCGCGACGATCGGCGGCGCCGTGGCCGTGGTGCTGGCCGGGCTGATCAGCGGCCGCTTCGCCCAGCGCGTGCTGGTCCCGTTCCTCACCGTGGCCGCGCTGCTCACCGCGATCGGCCTCACCATCGCCAACTGGGACGCCGGCGACTCGGCGCCGATCATCGAGGGCGCTCTGGCCGTGGACACGCTGGCGCTGTTCATGGCGATGCTCTTCTACGTGGCCGGGCTGGCAACCGTCCTGCTCTCGCTGCGGGCCGACGTGACCCACTCGGTCGGGTCGGGCGAGTACATGGCGCTGCTGCTCGGCTCGATCACCGGGATGGTGATCGTCGCGGGCGCGGAGAACCTCGTGACGCTGTTCGTGGGCTTCGAGCTGCTGTCGATCCCGCTCTACATCCTGTGCGCGTCGGAGCTGCGGAAGGCGCCCTCGCTGGAGGCGGGCCTGAAGTACCTGGTGGTGGGGTCGGTGGGCTCGGCCACGCTGCTCTACGGCCTCGCGCTGCTCTACGGCGCCACCGGGTCCACCGACTACTCCGCGATGTCCGAGGCGATCGGGGACACGGTCGGCCTCGGCGACCCGCTGCTGCTCACCGGCGTCGCGCTCGCCACGGTGGGACTGGCGTTCAAGGCCTCCGTCGCGCCCTTCCACCAGTGGACCCCCGACGTCTACCAGGGCGCCCCCACCCCGATCACGAGCTTCATGGCCGTGGCCACGAAGGCGGCGGCCTTCGCCATCGCCCTGCGCTTCTTCGACCTGGCGCTGCCGAGCATCCAGGACGACTGGGGCCCCCCGCTCGCCGTGCTCGCCACCACCACGATCCTGGTGGGCAACGCCGGCGCGATCGCGCAGCGCTCGCTGAAGCGGATGCTGGCCTGGTCGGGCGTGGCGCAGGCGGGCTATCTGCTCGCCGGCGTGGTGGTGGGCACCAAGCTGGGCATTCAGGCGACGGTCTTCTACCTGGCCGGCTACCTGTTCATGAACGTCGCGGCGTTCGCCGTGGTGATCAGCCGCGAGCGCGTGTCCGAGCACGGGGACTCGATCGAATCGCTGCGCGACCTCGGCCGCGCCTCGCCGGTGCTGGCCTGGACGATGACGATCGCGATGCTGTCACTCGCGGGCTTCCCGGCCACCGTGGGCTTCATCGGGAAGTTCTATTTGATCGACGCCGCCGTGGCCGGCGACTACGCGTGGCTGGGAGTGGTGATCGTGGTCGGCTCGATGATCTCCCTCGTCTACTACCTGCGCGTGATCGCGGTGATGTGGATGGGCCGGTTCGAGATCGAGCTGCCCACCGTGCCGCCGCGCCACGTCCGCCCGGCCAGCGGCTGGTCCCCGGAGGCCGACGCGCGCGCCCAGCCGGAGGTCATGCTCGTCGCCCTGCTGGCCGCCGCGGCCACGCTCTTCTTCGGCATCGTGCCGTCGCCGCTGTTCGACCTGGCGCGCGACGTGGGCACGTCGTTGTCAGGGCTGCTCTAGCGCGGCTGCCACGGCGGCCGGCACCCGCGGGTGACCTGCCAGCGCCCGGGCGTCGGCCGGCCCGTCGAGCTCGCGCTGCACCCCGAGCAGCTCCGTGCGCAGCCCCAGGGCCTCCGCGCGCTCCAGCGTCCGCTCGAGCACCGCAGGCCCGTCCCAGTCCGCGCCCAGGTCCAGCAGGTCCGGCTGCGGCCGAGCCAGGCCCAGCAGCCACCAGGCCCCTCCCAGCGAGGGGCCGAGGACCACGTCGGCGCCGCCTCGGAGCACCGCCACCGCCTCGCGCGCATGTGCGCGTGTGAGGATCGGAACCCGGGTCTCCACCGTGAGGATGGGCTCAAGGCGCTCGGCGAAGACGCGGCCGATGGCCGCGATCAACCGGTCCCCCCTGTCACCGCTTGCCTGGGGAAAGGCAGTGAGCCCCTCCATCGCCGGCGCCGACTCCCCCGTGTACGCGAAATAGGCGGCGCCGGGCGCGGCCTCCCGGGCCCAGTCCACCGCCACCGCGGTCAGGACCTCGTTCACGTGGTCGAGCCGGGACGCGCGCTCGACCACGAGCGTGGACGGACACCTCATCAGAACAGCTCCGCTACCTCGACGATCACCGGCGTGAGCACCAGCGCCGGGAGGAAGTTGCCGACCTTCACGTCCTTGAGCTCGAGCAGCTTCAGCGAGATCCCGATGATGAGGATTCCGCCCGCGCTGGTGAGCGCGGAGAGGGTCTCGCCGGTGAGGATGTCGTCGAACGCGCCCGCGCCGAGCGTGATCGCGCCCTGCACCACGAGCACCGTGATCGCCGCCATGCCGACGCCCCATCCGAGGCCGGCCGCCAGGGCAATCGACGCGAACCCGTCCAGCACCGACTTCGTGGCGAGCTGGGTGTACTCGTCGGTGAGCCCGTCCTCGATCGACCCGAGCACGGTGAGCGGTCCGACGCAGAACAGCAGGCTCGCCGTGACGAACCCCTCGGACACCGTGGAATGCCCCTCGCCGGCCACGGCCCGCTGGATCCGGTCGCCCAATCGCTCCAGCCACCGCTCGATCCCGATCGCCTCGCCCACCAGCCCGCCGATCAGCACGCCGCCGAGCACGTACAGCGGATTGGTGTCGTTCCAGGCGAGCGCGCTGTCCACGCCGATCACCAGCGTGACCAGCCCGAGCCCCGCCATCACGCGCTGCTGGAGCCCCTCCGGCAGCCGCCGGCCGACGAGCGTCCCGATCAGCGTGCCGACCAGGACCGTGCCCACGTTGATGAATGTCCCGGTCAAGCGGGATAGGCTCGCACGATGAGCGACAACCTGGCACGCATCCTCACCGAAGCCGCGGAGCAGAACGCCGACGGCATCGCCATCAAGCTCGACGACACCGAGGTGAGCTTCGGCGCCCTCGACGAGGGCAGCGCCCGGATGGCGGGCATCCTCAAGGAGAAGGGCATGCAGCCCGGCGACCGCGTCGGGCGTGATGCTGCCGAACGTCCCCTACTTCCCCATCGCCTACTACGGCGTGCTGCGCGCCGGCGGCGTGGTCGTGCCGATGAACGTGCTGCTCAAGGGGCGCGAGGTGGGCTTCTACCTGGAGGACCCGGGCGCGAAGATCTGCATCGCCTGGGGCGACTTCGCCGAGGCAGCCGAGAAGGGCGCGGCCGACGCCGGCGCCGAGTGCATCCTGGTGAGGCCGGGCGAGTTCGAGGGGATGCTGGGCGAGGCCGAGCCCGACCACGGCCTGGCCGACCGCGACGCTGACGACACGGCGGTGATCCTCTACACGTCGGGCACCACCGGCAAGCCGAAGGGCGCCGAGCTGACCCACGACAACCTGTTCAAGAACTGCACCGTGGCCGCGTCGACGCTGGCGGGCATCAGCGACGAGGACAAGCTGCTCGGCGCGCTGCCGCTGTTCCACAGCTTCGGGCAGACGTGCACGCTGAACGCCGGCATCTGCAATCGGGCCATGCTCTCGATGATCCCCCGCTTCGACCCGGACAAGGCGCTGGAGATCATCGCCCGCGACGGCATCACGATCTTCCAGGGCGTGCCCACGATGTACAACGCGATGCTCAGCTGCGAGAGCGCGGACTCGGCCGACACCTCCACCCTGCGCCTCTGCATGTCCGGCGGCGCCGCGATGCCCGAAGAGGTGATGCGGAAGTTCGAGGACAAGTTCGGCTGCAAGGTGCTCGAGGGCTACGGCCTCTCGGAGACCTCACCCGTCGCGTCGTTCAACCACCCCGACAAGGAGCGCAAGCCCGGATCGATCGGCACCCCGATCGACGGCGTCGAGATGAAGGTCGTCGACGACGACGGCAAGGAGGTCGAGCAGGGCGAGGTCGGCGAGATCCTGATCAAGGGCCACAACATCATGAAGGGCTACTGGAACCGCGAGGAGGCGACCGCCGAGGCGATCAAGGACGGCTGGTTCGCCTCCGGTGACATGGCCAAGATCGACGAGGACGGCTACTTCTTCATCGTCGATCGCAAGAAGGACCTGATCATTCGCGGCGGCTACAACGTCTACCCGCGCGAGATCGAGGAGGTGCTCTACGAGCACCCCGCCGTTCAGGAGGCCGCCGTGATCGGCGTCCCCCACGACGAACTCGGCGAGGAGGTGGGCGCGGCGATCGTGCTCAAGGCGGGCGAGGACGCCAACGCCGACACGATCAAGCAGTACGTGAAGGACGAGGTGGCCGCGTACAAGTACCCGCGCCAGGTGTGGTTCATGGACGAGCTGCCCAAGGGCCCGACCGGCAAGATCCTCAAGCGCGAGATCGAGGCGCCGGCGGAGGCGAAGGCCGAGGCCTAGTCGCCCGGCGAGACGTGCCGAAGCGCCTGGTGCTCGGCGGGGTATTCCTGGCCGCCGCGATCGGGTTGCTGTGGTCTGGATTCTCCAGGCGATGGGTGCCGGTCTCATCGGATGCGCGCTGCTCCTCATCGGCACGCGTCTTCCTACGCGATAGGCCGCGGCCCGAGAATTCCCGCGCTCGCAGGGGAGCTGTGCGGACTTTGCCACCCATACGGTGGTTAACTCCGGACAGCGGAGGGACCGAGGCCGGGTAAGCCACCCATGCGGTGGCTGACTCTCCACCGCGTCCTCAGCCGTAAGTGATCACTGAGCGAATCCCGTCCTGAGCCTCCATCAGATCGAAGCCCCTTGTTCACCTCGTCGAGCGTGAGCTCGTGTGAGATCAGCGGATCCACGTCCAGCTCGCCCTTGAGGTAGAGGTCCACGAACTCGGGCACCTGGTCGCGCCCCTTGCAGCCGCCGAACGAGGACCCGGCCACGCGCCGGCCGGTGATCAGGAAGCGCGGCACGATGTCGAGCGTCTCGCCCTTGCCGGCCACACCGGCCACCGTGCACAGCCCCCATCCCATGCGGGCCGACTCCACGGCCTGGCGCATCACGCCCACCAGGCCGGTGGCCTCGAAGGTGTAGTCCGCGCCGAAGCCGTCGGTCATCTCGAGGATGCGGTCCACGGTGTCGTCGCCGCCCACGAACGTGTCGGTGGCGCCCTGCCCCTTCGCCAGCTCGAGGCGATCCTCCGACAGGTCCACGCACACGATCCGCTCGGCGCCCTGAAGCCGGGCGCCCGCAACGGCGCCGAGGCCGACCAGGCCGGCGCCGAACACCACGCAAGTCGAGCCCTCCTCCACCTTGGCGGTGTTGATCGCTGCGCCGAGGCCGGTTGACAGGCCGCAGGCGAACGGCGCGGCATGCGTGGCCGGGGCGTCGGCGCTGACCACCGCCAGCGCGATCTCGGGGATCACGGCGTACTCGGCGAAGGTGGAGGTGCCCATGAAGTGGCGCATGCCCTCGCCGTCGAGGCTGAGGCGGGTGGTCCCGTCGGGCAGATGACCCTTGTTCTGCTCCTCGCGGATGGCGATGCAGAGGTTGGTCTTGGGGCTCACGCAGTGGATGCACTCGCCGCATTGCGGTGAGAACAGGGTGACCACGCGGTCGCCCTCCTTCACCAGCGACGTGCCCTCCCCCAGCTTCTCCACGATGCCGCAGCCCTCATGGCCGAGCACGGTGGGCGCGTAGCCCGACGGGTCCGCGCCGGACGCCGTGTACATGTCGGTGTGGCACACCCCGCACGCCTCGAGGCGCACCAGCACCTCGCCCTCCTTGGGCTCGGCCAGCTCCACCTCCCGAACGGCCAGGGGCTTGCCGAACTCCTCGAGTACTGCAGCTCTGATCCTCATGGCGCTAGTCCACCACATGCCGCGTGGCCGCGCATAGACTCGCCGCGATGAGCGACTACCCACGCACCATCGACAACGGCGCCGGAGAGCGCCTCACCTTCGTCGGCGTCGGCTCCGACGAGAAGGGCGACTACCTGGAGATCAGGAACGTCGTGTCGCCGGGCGCCGGTCCGCCGATGCACGTCCATCGGCTTCAGGAGGAGGGGCTGACGGTGGAGAGCGGCACGATGGCCTGGCAGCGCCCCGGCGAGGAGGAGCAGATCGCGAAGGCCGGCGAGTCGATCACGTTCGCGCCGGGCGACGTCCACCGGTTCTGGAACGCGGGCGACGACGACCTGGTCGGCACCGGCTACGTCCGCCCGCCCGACAACCTCGAGTACTTCCTCACGCAGATCTACGCGTCGACGAAGGCCGCGGGCGGCGAGCGCCCACGCATCTTCGACGCCGCCTATCTCACCACGCGATACCGCACGGAGTTCGGGATGGCGGAGATCCCCCAGCCCGTGCAGCGCCTGGTGTTCCCGGTCGTCGTGGCGATCGGCAAGCTCTTCGGGCTGGGCAAGCGCTTCGAGGGCGCACCCGAGCCGATCAGCCGCCCCTAGGCCGGCGTAACGACCTCGGGGCGACGCTTCGCCTGACCGACTGCGGCCTCCAGCGCCTGGACGCAGACCGGGTCGAACTGGGTGCCGGAACACTCGCGCAGCTCGGCGATCGCCGCCTCCGCCGACCCGCCCTTGCGGTAGGGGCGATCCGAAGTCATCGCCTCGAAGGCGTCCGCGACGAAGATAATCCGAGATTCGAGCGGCAGCTCGTCCGCCGCTAACCCCGTCGGATAACCGCGCCCGTCGACCCGCTCGTGGTGATGAAGGATCCAGGTGGCCTCTTCCTCGAGGCCGGCGGCGAGCACGATGTCGCGCCCGAGCGCGGAGTGGGTCCTCATCACCTCGAACTCTTCCTCGTCGAGTGGGCCGGGCTTCTGGAGGATCGCGTCGGGGATGCCGATCTTGCCCACGTCGTGGAGCAGCCCGGCGAGCCGGAGTCGCGCCGAGCGCTTGGGACCAAGCCCGAGCTGTTCGGCGATCAGCACACACGTCTCGGCCACCGTCTCGCAGTGACTGCGGGTGTAGGAGTCCTTCGCGTCCACGGCCCGGGCGAGCGACGTGGCGAGGGTCTTCGTATGGCGGTCGCGCTCGTCGGGGTCGCCCTCCACCGCTGGGCGCTCGAGGGCGTCGGTATAGATCACGGCCTTGCGCGCGGACACCTTGGCCTCGATCAGCGCCAGGTCGGCGGCACGGATCAGCCCGTCCTTGCGCATGCCCGGGGCCAGCTGTGCGACCCCGGCCGAAACGGCGGGTGCGCTGCGCATGTACCCGCCCGCCACGACGGTCTGAAGCCGCTCGGAGAACGCGAAGCCGCTCCAGGCCGTGGCGCCACGCAGGATCACGGCGAACTCGTCGCCACCCACCCGGTAGGCCTCGTCCCCCCTCCGCAAGAGCGACACGAGGCCGCGAGAAAACGCGGTCAGGCGACCGTCACCGGCCTGGTGGCCGAGCGTGTCGTTGGTGAGCTTGAGACCAACGAGGTCGAGCATGACCAGCGTCACCTGGGCGCGCTCGCTGACTATGGCGGCCAGGTCCTCGTGGAACGCGCGGTGGTTGCACAACCCGGTCAGGCTGTCCGAGAGCGCCGCTCCGCGCAACGCCTCGTTGCGGCGGTTGAGCTGGCGGATCTCCCGGAAGCGCAGGGCACCCCGTACCGAGATCGCGAGCAGCGTGGCCGTGGCGAACAGCGCCGCGAGCAGCGGGATGCCGGCGACGTTTCCGTAGACGAGGACGCCGAGCGCCAGGGCGGCGAACAGGCCCGGCGCCATATAGCCGCGCCAGCTGTCCCCCGCTTCCTCTGAGCGGGAGTCCGCAGGTCGCGCCCAGGCCGCCCAGGCGATGAGGCACATCGTGAGCGGCCACGCCGCATCGAGAAGCGTGCCGGGGACGTAGTCGCCGGCAGCGCTCCGGTAGAGGTACACGGAGTCCGCCACCACCATCACGGTGAACGCAGCGCCGAGCAGCGCCAGCGGCCGGTCCGGCCTCCACCCACTCAGCGCCAGCATCGTGACGATCATGGAGAGCATCACGAGGTCTGCGAGCGGGTAGGCGAGGTTCACGGCCACCCCCGCCGAGCTGCCTCCTCCCGTGGCATCCAGAACGGGCTGGAATACCACTGCGGTGCTGACCGCGGCGAGCGACAGCGCGCCGATCAGCCCGTCGAGCCAGAGGCTGCGCGAGAAGCTGCGCAGACGGGTGCGCATGAAGAGGAGGAGGCCGACGTAGTAGGCCACGTAGCCCGCGAGCCAGGGAGCGTCCGAGATCGACGGGTAGGGAATCGGGTCCAGTTGCTCCACGTAGAGCCAGTACAGGAGCCAGGCCGCGGTGCTGAGCCCGGTCGCGATCGCGAAGGCGATCCACGGGCCGCCGTCCCCTCGCCCGCGCGCGCCGCGGATCGCGCAGATCGCCGCGCTTGCCACGAAGATCCCCGCGAACAGGCCCTTCTCGAGCGCTTCCGGAGCGTCGGAGCCCACCACGTTGCCCACGGCGCAGATGTGGGCGACGAGCGCCAGCCCGGCCAGCCAGCCGAGCACGGGCACCGCTTTGGGAAGGCGCGGCCCGCGCACCGCCGTCGGGTTGGAATCTGGCATGCCTATTCATCTATCGGCAGGCGCGGAGCTTCACTCCACAACGAGCCCGTGGCGCATGGTGTTCTCGGTGACCACCCGCGGCTCGGTGAACTGCAGCAGGTAGCCGGGCCCGCCCGCCTTCGCCCCGATGCCCGAGCGGCGGTTGCCGCCGAAGGGCTGGCGGGCCACCATCGCGCCGGTGATGCCGCGGTTCACGTAGAGGTTGCCGACCGGGGTCCGGGCGGCCACCGCCGCCACGGTGTCCGGGTTGCGGGAGAACAGGCCGCCGGTGAGCGCCACCGGCAGCGACGTCCACCACCTCGCACGCCGCCTCGACCGACTCCACGGGCTCCACCGTGAGCAGCGGCCCGAACACCTCCTCGCGCAGCACCCGCGCTTCCGTATCCAGTCCGCTGGCAAGCGTCGGCGGGCAGAACCAGCCGCCCTCGGGCGCGCCGGCCTGGGCGGCGATCTGACCCTTCGCGGCGGCCTCCTCCGCGTAGCCGCGCACGCGCTCCCGCGCCTCGGAGTCGATCACCGGCGGCACCTCGGTGGCGAAGCGCTCGGCCTGGCCCACGTCGAGCACCTCGACGGCGCCCGCCAGGCGCTCGACCAGCCCGTCGTGCACCGCCTCGTGGGCCAGCACTCGCGCGGCGGCCGAGCACTTCTGCCCGGCGAACCCGAACGCCGAGTGCACCACCGCGGGCACCACCTCGTCGAGGTCGGCGTCGGAGTCCACGATCACGCAGTTCTTGCCGCCCATCTCCGCCACCACGCGCTTCACGTGGCCCTGCCCGTCGGGAGTCTCCGCGGCCGACCTGATGATCTCCAGCCCGACGGCCGCCGAGCCGGTGAAGGCGATCGTGTGCACGCGCGGGTCGCCCACCAGGGCGGCCCCGGCGTCGCCGAAGCCGGGAACGAGCGACAGCGCGTCCCGAGGCAGCCCGGCGCCGCGCAGCGCCTCCACCAGCATCAGCGCACACGCGGGCGACTGCTCGGCCGGCTTGAGCACCACGGCGTTGCCCGCGGCCAGCGCCGCCGCTGTCATGCCCGTGGCGATCGCGAGCGGGAAGTTCCACGGCGCGATCACGGCCGCCACGCCGCGCGAGGTGCATGGCGCATCGTGTTGCGCTCCCCGGGCACCTGGAGCAGCGCCGGCCCCTCGTCGAGCGCCACCGCCGCTCGCGCGTAGTACTCGAGGAAGTCGATCGCCTCGCAGGCGTCGGCGTCGGCCTCTGCCCAGGGCTTCGCGCACTCGCGCACCATCAGGGCGGCCAGCTCGAGGCGGCGCTCGCGCAGCGCGGCGGCGGCGCGGACGAGCACGGCCGCGCGATCGGCCGCAGGCGTGATGCCCCACTCGGCGAACCCCGCCGTGGCCAGCGAGACAGCCTCAGCGGCATCGCCGGCCGACGCGCGTCCCGCCGTCGCCACCACCCGCGAGGGCTCGCCCGGGTCCGTCGAATCGAAGCCCTCCGTGGCGCCGTCCAGCAGCGGCACCGCGAGCGGCAGCCGCGAGTCCAGCTCGGCAAGCGCCGCCGTGAGCGAGTCGCGCACGGGGGCACGGCGCAGCTCAAGGACCGGCTCGTTGGCGAAGGCCTTCACGGCGCCGCGAGCAGCTCCTCGACCGGCGCGCCCCGCTGCTGCTCTCCGAGGAACGAGTCGTTGGCCGTGTTCTCCAGCAGCCGCCGCACGAGGTAGGCCATGCCCGCCACCAGATCGCCCACCGGGCAGTAGGCGCGCACGCGGTGCCCGCCGGAGGCGAGCGCCTCCTGGAGCTCGTCGCCCAGCCCGCGGAGGATCTGCAGCTCGAGGTCGCGGTCCTCCCCGGCGGTCGATCGGTTCCACGCGATCGCGTGCGCCACCGAGCGAAGGTTGTGCGAGGCGATCGCCACGCGGAAGAGGGGCCGGGCGTCGAGCAGCCGGCGGGTGAGCTCCTCGAAGTTGCGGTCGGACTCGGCCTTCACCTCGAACACCGGCGGCGACCAGCCGTGCTGGCGCGCCTCCACCACCTCGTGGTCCCAGTAGGCGCCCTTCACCAGCCGCACGGTGAGCGGCGGCCGGCGCGAGCTCGCCTGCGCCCACTCGATCAACCGGTCCAGCTGGGCGGGCGACTCGCGCAGGTAGGCCTGGAGCACCACGCCCGACGAGGGGCCGTCGCGGAACTCGGGCTCGTCGAGCAGCTCGTGCACCAGCTCCATCGTGGTCTCGAAGGCGTCGAGCGACTCCATGTCGATGTGCAGGTGGGCCTCGAGCTCCTTGGCGCGGCGCAGGAGCGGGCGCATCCGCGCAGCCGCGTCGTCACGACCCTTCTCCGGGCGCCTCGGGACGCATCAGCGGCGTGAGGGCGGAGACCTTCACCGACAGGTTCACGCGCGGAAGCGGGCCGAGCGAGTCGGCCTCCAGCCCCGGGCGTGCGGGCCACCTCGGCAGCGCGGCGGCGAGGGTCTCGAGCGCCTCCAGGCAGCGTGCGGCGTAGCGGTCGGCCTCCTCGCTGGTCACGGTGGCCTCGCCGAGCAGGTCGACCGAGGTGGCCGCACCGCTGTCCCACAGCTCGCGCAGCGTCTTCAGCGCCGCCTTCGGCGACTCGCCCACGATGAACCGGTGGGCCATATGGCGCACCCCGCCCGCGGCGGCCACGCCCAGGGCCTGGCGGCCGGCACGCGACCCCGAGGCCTTCATCGCCGCCTCGATCGGAGGCGGGCGGTCGCCCACCTCGCCGAGGTAGGCGCCCAGGTGGCGGGCGAGGTCATCGAGCGAGCGCGTGGCCGGAGTCACGTCGACGAGGCGGAAGAGCGCGGCCCGCAGCTCGTCATCGCGCGAGGCCAGCTCCATCGCCTTCGCGTCCATGGCCTTCATTGGGTTGCGCGAGGCCTTCGGGAGCGCGGCGTGCAGCTCGCGGCCGATCTCGCCGATCCGCTGTTCGACATCCATGCGCCCCCAACGCTACTCCGCGGGGTTTCGAGTGTTCCAATGGACGTACCCGAGATTTTCCGGAGGTTCGATGACGTCCCTGACCAAGATGCGAGCGCTGGCGCTGAGCGCCGTCGCCGCTGTGGCGCTCACCAGCGCCGTGGCCGCCGAGGCCGGCAAGGGCAACAAGCAGCGCGTGAAGCTGGACGGCAACCAGACCACACTGACGCTCTCCGCGCCGGTGAGCCAGGCGCTCGCCGACAAGGGCGTGACGATCTCGCCGCTGGGCAAGGCCACCGCCGGCGATGCCGGCTCCGTGGTGCTGCCGATCACGGGCGGCCGCATCAACCCAACGAACCTGCGCGGCTTCGTGCGCCACGCCGGTGGCGTGAAGCTCACGAAGGGCGATCGCTCGCTGAGCCTGCGCCGGTTCAAGATCGTGTCGACCAAGCGCGGTGCCTACCTGGCCCTGCATGTGAAGGCCCGCAGGCGCGGCCACGGGCGCAAGCTGGTGCTCGCTCGGCTGGCAGGCGTCCAGCGCAGTGAGGCCAACGGCGTGACCACCGTCACGGCCAACCTGCGCCTCACCAAGCGCGCGGCGAAGCTGATCCGAAACCGCTTCGGCGTCGCGGCAGCGCGGAAGGGCGCGCTGCTCGGCACCGTCAAGGTCGAGGCGAAGCCCAAGTCGTAACGAGCCCAGTCCAAGGATGGACTGCCAAGCGGGCGGCCTTCGGGTCGCCCGCTTGTGTTTCAAAGTGAGGGGTACGCAATCTCCATGCCGCAACTGATCCTCGGTCCCCTGCTGCGCTACGTGGGCGAGACCCGCGCGGTCGTCTGGGTGGAGACCGATGCCGCGTGCGAGGTCACCGTGCTCGGCACGTCGCGGAAGACCTTCTGCGTGGAGGGCCACCACTACGCGCTCGTCCGCATGGAGGGCCTGAACGCGGGCGAACGCTACGAGTACGGCGTGGAGCTCGACGGAGAGGGCGTGTGGCCGCCCGCCGACTACGACTTCCCGCCGCCGCAGTTCCGCACCTATCCCAAGGAGGACGAGCTGAAGGTCGCCTTCGCCTCGTGCAGGGTGGCCGCGCCCAGCGAGCCGCCCTACACGCTCCCCAAGGACGAGGACGACCGGGGCCGGGAGCACGACGCGCTGCGCGACGCTCGCCCTGGGGATGCGCGACGCGGCGCCCGAGACCTGGCCCGACCTGCTCCTGATGCTCGGCGACCAGGTGTACGCCGACGAGACCTCTCCCGAGACCAGGGAGTTCATCCGGTCCAACCGCGACACCAGCGAGCCGCCCGGGGAGATCGCGCTGACGTTCGAGGAGTACACGCGGCTCTACCGCGAGTCGTGGGGCGACCCCGTGATCCGCTGGCTGCTGTCGACGGTGTCGACCGCGATGACCTTCGACGACCACGACGTGCACGACGACTGGAACACCTCCGAGGCATGGCTGGAGGAGATCCGCGCCACCGACTGGTGGGACGAGCACATCGTGGCCGGGCTGATGTCGTACTGGATCTACCAGCACGCCGGCAACCTGAGCCCGGACGAGCAGGATGAGGACGGGCTGCTGGAACGCGTGAGCCAGCAGGACGACGCCGGCGACCTGCTGCGCG
Organism: uncultured Thermoleophilaceae bacterium; assembly: GCA_963808105.1. Classification (GTDB taxonomy): domain Bacteria; phylum Actinomycetota; class Thermoleophilia; order Solirubrobacterales; family Thermoleophilaceae; genus JAAYBF01. Next base: position 71,273 of record CAWEEH010000001.1, read on the forward strand.
AGTTCGCACGCGGAGCCGACCGCGAGCGCGGCGGCAGCCGCTGGAGCTACTTCCGCGACCTTGGCCACACGCGCCTGGTGATGATCGACTCGCGAGCGGGGCGCGTGCTCGACGAGGGCAACCGTTCGATGCTCGACGACGAGGAGTGGGAGTGGGTCGAGGAGCACGCCTGCGGCGGCTTCGACCACCTGCTCATCGCCACCTCGCTGCCCTGGCTGCTCTCGCCCGCGATGCACCACCTCGAGGCCTGGAACGAGCGAGTCTGCGGCGGCGCCTGGGGCTCGGTCGCCGCACGCGCCGGGGAGAAGGTGCGCCAGGGGCTGGACCTCGAGCACTGGGGTGCCTTCAACGAGTCGTTCGAGCGGCTGGCGGAGATGCAGCGGTCGGTGGGCGCCGGCGAGCGCGGGGAGGCTCCCGCCAGCATCCTCACGCTGTCGGGCGACGTGCATCACGCGTACCTCAGCCACGTGGCCTACCCACGTGACGCCGGGGTGCGCAGCGCGGTCTACCAGGCCGTGTGCTCGCCGCTGCGCAACCCGCTAGATGCCAGAGAGCGCCAGGTCATCAACTTCATGGTGACCCGTCCAGCGCTGGCGCTGACCCGCGCGCTGTCGCGGGCCGCGGGGGTGCACAATCCGTCCGTGCGCTGGCGCATGTGCGACGGCGGCCCGTGGTTCGACAATCAGGTGGGGACGCTGCACATCAAAGGCCGCGAGCTCACGGTGGAGCTGGAGAAGACGGTGGCGGGGAACGACGGCGGCGCACGGCTCGAGACGGTGCTGGAGCACCGAGTCGCCTAGCCCGATGGCAACGATCGAGCACTCAGCGGGGTCATGGCCCCCGGTGGGTGCTCCACAGACTCGCGCCACTGCCAGGACGGCCACGAGAGCAACGCCGCAATCGAGTGGGGACTTAACGGGGTTGGGACACCGTTAAGGCCCCACTCGATGCCGCGCGTAGGTGAGTCGGTGCTCTTCAAGGTGGCTCAAAGCAGCTTCGCCCGCTTCACCGCGTCCGTACCGAAGCGCTCCCGGACGCCGTCGACCGTCGCATCGAGCACCTGGGGGTCGTGGCCGTCCACCGCCAGCTCGAGCTGCTCTCCGCCCTCGAGGCCGGAGATCGTGACGCCGAGCAACGTGATCCCGCGCTTCTCGATCATCGGCATCGCGGTCGCCAGCAGCAGGCGCAGCGCGGCCAGCACGGCGCCCATCCGCGCCGATGGCCGCGCCAGGGTGTGCGAGCGGGTGGCGCGCGAGAAGTCGCTGAAGCGAAGCCGCAGGGTCACCGAGCGCCCGGCCGCGCCCTTCGCCCTCATCCGTCTTGTCACGCGGTCGACCAGGTCCACCAGGACGGCGTCGAGCTCGTCGGCGGAGCGGCCCCTCCGCCCCAGCGCAGACTGCGCCCCGAACGAACGCCGGCTCCGCCCGGCCCGCACGCGCCGGCGGTCGCGGCCGAGGGCCATCGCGTGCACCCCTCGCCCGCCGGCGCGGCCGAGGATCTCGATCAGCTCCTCCTCGGAGCGCGCGGCCGCGTCGCCGACCGTCTCGATCCCCACGGCGTTCAAGCGCTCGGCCGTGGCGGCGCCGACCCCCCACAGCTTGCGAACACCCAGCGGGTGCAGGAAGTCGAGCTCCCCGCCGGAGGGCACGATCACCAGGCCGTCGGGCTTGGCCTCGTTGCTCGCCACCTTCGCGACCAGCTTCGAGCTCGCCACGCCCACCGAGAGCGGCAGCCCCACCTCCTCACGCACCCGAGCGCGCAGGCGCACGGCGATCTCCTCGGGCGTGCCGCAGATCCGCTCGAGGCCGCGAACGTCGAGGAAGGCCTCGTCCACCGACAGCTTCTCGACGATCGGGGAGGTGTCCGCGAAGACGTCGAAAACGGCCCTGCTGGCCTCGGAATACGCTTCGAAGGAGCACTCGACGACGATGAGGCCGGGACAGATCCGCCGGGCCTTTCCCGCGCTCATCGCCGAGCGCACTCCGCGGGCGCGCGCCTCATAGCTGGCGGCCATCACCACCCCCGGTCCGACCGCGACCGGCCGGCCCCGCAGCTCCGGATCGTCTCGCTGAGCGACCGACGCGTAGAAGGCGTCGAGGTCGGCGTGGAGGATGGTCGCCGGGCGCGGCACGAACACACGTTCGCATGAGAGGCGGGCGGAGTGCAAGCCGGTGCCCGGTCTATATTGGCCGCCCGCCGTGATCTACCCCGTCGAGACCTTCACCGAAGCCGAGCGCGCCGCGCTCGAGCCCCATTTCACGAACCTCGACCGGCCCGTCTTCGCCCTGGTCAACCTCCCGGAGACCGTGAAGGGCGCCCTCTTCGCCCGCTACTCGCGCTACCAGGGCACGCTGCGGCGCCTCTACCTGGACGAGTTCGCGCAGGACGCGGAGGCCGGTGTCGCCAAGGCGTTCGACGGGCAGGAGGGCGAGCGCGCCCGCAAGCTCTACGAGCGCATCTTCCTCGGCTATGGCGACGACTCCGTGGCGCAGCTCGGCGGCGCGCACATCGCCTGCGAGTACGTGTCGAACGTGATGACGAAGCTGCTCCAGCGCGGCCGCCTGGCGTCCTATCTCGAGCAGTCCACGCGCTACATCCCCTACGACGGCGAGATGCCGGGCGGCGGCTACCGCTACTGGCGCGACGACTCGCTCGGCCCCGAGTACGGCGAGTCGATGGACTTCCTCTTCGACACCTACTCGGACGCCCTGCCGCGGGTCGAGGCCTGGGCGGCCGAGCGCTTCCCTCGCGGCGACGAGCCCGAGGCCGCGCATGCGCGCTCGATCCGGGCGAAGGCGCTCGACCTGCTGCGCGGCCTGCTGCCGGCGGCCTCGCTCTCGCACATGGGGATCTTCGCCAGCGGCCAGGCCTACGAGCAGCTGCTGCTGCGCCTGTTCGCCTCGCCGCTGCCGGAGGCGCATGACTTCGGCCGCATGATCCTCGCCGAGCTGAAGGCGGTGATGCCGAGCTTCGTGGCCCGCGTGGACCGCTCCGATCGCGGCGGCGAGTGGATCAACTACCTCGAGGAGCGCAGCACGGCCGCCGACCGCTGGGCCGGCCGGCTCGGGCTGGACCGCGCGTACGCCGAGGAGAGCACCGGCCCCTCGGTGCGCCTGATCTCCGCGGAGGGCTCGGAGGACGACCTGCTGGCCGCGCTGCTGTACGAGGCCGCCGCCGCCCCCGAGGACGAGGCGCGCGCGGCGGTGCGAGCACTGCCGCCCGACGAGCGCGCCCAGATGCTGGGTGAGCTCGTGGGGGACCGGCGCAACCGCCGCCACCGGCCGGGCCGCGGGTTCGAGGCGCTGCGCTACCGCTTCGAGGTGGTGTCGGACTACGGGGCGTTCCGCGACCTCCAGCGCCACCGCATGCTCACGATCCAGTGGCAGACGCTCTCCCCCGACCTCGGTGCGGGGGTGCCGCACGAGCTCGACGAGGCCGGCGTCGGTGACGCCTATCGCGCGGCGCTCGACCGCTCGGCCGCCGAGTACGCCCGGATCGCGGAATCGGGACAGCCGGAGGTGGCGCCATACGCGCTCTGCCTGGGCTACCGCATCCGCTACGTGCTGGATATGAACGCCCGGGAGGCGATGCACCTGGTGGAGCTGCGCTCAGGCCGCGAAGGGCATCCTGGCTACCGCGCGGTGGCGCACGAGATCCACGCGCAGATTGCGGCAACCCATCCCGCGGTGGCCGCGGCGATGACGTACGTGGACTCGGACACCGAGCCCCGTCTAGAGCGGATCCTCAGCGAGATCCGCACGCAGGCCCGCCGCGCGCCGGTTGCCTAGAGACCGCAACTCTCTTCGCCTGAACGGTTAAAGGGGCACCCACCCACTAAGGAGGATGCCCCTTGAATCAGCGTAGCAACAGAGTTTGGCCGGTCTTGGCACTGGTCGCGGCGCTTTCATGCGTCTTCGCGGCAGTTGCCGTGGCAGCCACAATCACCGGTACTCCCGGTAAGGACAAGCTCGTCGGCACCCCCGACGCGGACACGATCAACGCCCTCGCGGGCAACGACCGCGTTCGCGCCCTCGGCGGCGCCGACCTCGTGAATGCGGGCAGGGGTCATGACCGCGTTCATGGCGGCGCCGGCGGCGACACCATCAACGGCGGCTTTGGCTTCGATCGCCTCTTCGGCGGCGACGACGACGACAAGGTCCGAGGCAACCAGGGTCGTGACGTGATCCGTGGCGGCAAGGGCAACGACGAGCTGCGCGGTGGCAGCGGCGGCCGTCCCGGCCGGCGCGCCGATCGCATCCACGGCAACGCGGGCAACGACACCGCTTTCGGTGGCCGTGGCGCGGACTTCATCACCGGAAACCTCGGTGACGATCTCCTGAACGGCAACGGTGGCCGCGACCGCATTTTCGGCGGTCCCGGGCAGGACACCATCAACGGCGGGCCCGGTGTGCTCGCCAGCCAGAAGAACCGCAAGCGCCAGAACCGCGGAAACCGCAGGGGCCGCTTCGGCGATCGCCTGCACGGCGGTGACGGCAACGACACGGTCAACGGCAACAACGGCCGCGACCTGATCTCCGGCGGCAAGGGCGACGACACGTCCACCGGCGGCGCAGGCAACGACCTGATCTTCGCCAACCTGGGCGCGGACAAGTCGTTCGGCGGTGACGGCAACGACGTGCTGTGGGCCCTGGCTCGCGGCGACGTCTCCGCCCCCGGCGATCCCGTCGGTGACGAGCTCACCGGTGGCAACGGCAACGACACGTTCCGCGTGCGGGACGGCGAGGCCGACAAGATCAGCTGCGGCGACGGCAACGACGTCGTGCGCGCCGATCAGTACGACGTAATCGTGGACGCAACGCCCACGAACGCGAACGGCTCGTGTGAGCGAGTCGTCCGCAACTCGACCCCCGACGCAGAGTCGGAGGAGAGCAAGACGCAGTCCCCGAGGGAAGACGGCAAGGAGAAGTAAGCCTTCTCATCCGTCTAGCAGTGGCGAAGGGCCCCGGTTGGTCACCGGGGCCCTTCGTCGTTCTTGTGTAGGTTCGCGGGGTGAGCGCCCTCGACGGAATCAACGTCGCGCCGTCGATCCTCGCCGCCGACTTCTCCCGCCTCGGCTCCCAGGTGCAGGAGGTGATGGACGCCGGCGCGCGTGTGATCCACGTGGACGTGATGGACGGCCACTTCGTGCCGCCGATCACCATGGGCCCTCTGGCCGTCGAGGCGCTCGACCAGCAGGTGCACGACGCGGACGGGTTCCTGGACGTGCACCTGATGATCGAGCAGCCGGAGCGCTACATCGACGACTTCGCCTCGGCCGGCGCGGACTCGATCACCATCCACCGCGAGGCCACGGCCCATGTGAACTACGCGCTCAGCGCGATCCGCGAGAAGGGCTGCGTTGCGGGCCTGGCGCTGAACCCGGGAACACCCTTCGCGTCCAACGCGCTGAAGGGCTTCTACGACCTCCTGCTGTGCATGACGGTGAACCCCGGCTGGGGCGGCCAGCCCTACATCGCCGGCTCGGACGAGCGGATCGCGGGCCTGGCGAAGAACCTCCCGGATGGGATCCCGCTGGAGGTCGACGGCGGCATCGACGTCGACACCGCCAAGGGAGCCGTGGCCGCCGGAGCGACCCTGTTCGTGGCCGGCTCATCGATTTTCGGCGCGCCGGATCCGGGCGAGGCATACAGCGCCATCGTGGAGGCGGTTGGGTAGCATCCCGCGAGGAGGTAGGCGTCAAGGGACCTTTTGGGAGGCGCCTAAGTGCACCGCAAGCTCGCAGTCCTCGCCGTTTTCGCCACGCTGTTCGTCGTACCGACTGCTGCCTACGGTGGCCACGGCCTCGAGCGCCTGCTCGACCACCCCACCCTTGGAATCGTTCCGGCAGGACCTCCCTCGCCCGCCTTCGTCTCCGGTGGCCGTGGCGCCACCTGGGAGCCGATCGCGACCTTCCCGACCGGCAACCCGCACACCGACCTCGACTTCTTCGAGCAGAAGGGCAACACCTACGTCTCGGTGGGCTCGCTCGGCATCGGGCCCAACGGCGGCGGACAGCAGATCTTCAGGCTGACCAACGGCAACCGGGTCGCTCCAGCCGCGGTTAAGTCGTTCCCATCGGCTTCCTGCATCAGCGACCCCTCCGCGGCTCTGGGGCTCCAGCACGACGTCGAGGCTGCGCCGAAGGGAAGCACGATCCTCAACGCCGACGTGCGGGACGCGGACAGGCGCGACACGCAGATCCTCGTCGACGCCACCGACGCCCCAGGCCGCTGCCACGACCAGGGCACCCTCGGTCTCTCCGGCGCGCCGCAGGGCGGGCTGGAGATCATCGACGTGACCGACGTGAACAACCCGCAGGCGATCGGCCTGACCAGTCACATCGGCGAGGCACACACGGTGAACGTCGATCCGCGACGGCCCCACATCGCCTACGCGGTCACCTCGGACTCGGTGGGCGTGGACGACGCCGGCGTGCGCGACAACGAGCTGGCGGCGAGCGGCGCCGGCACCAAGCGCAACCTGGACGGCTTCGAGGTCGTCGACATGTCGTCGTGCATGAACTTCCCGGCGGGCACCACGATCGCGGCCAAGCGCGCGCGCTGCCGGCCGCAGGTCTACCGCTACCGCTTCCCGAGCACGCTGCTGTCGCTCGGCCACACCAACAAGGGCACGATCTACGGCTGCCACGAGCTCGAGGTCTACCCCAGCGACCGCATGACGTGCGCGAGCGGCGGCTCGATGATCCAGCTCGACCTGTCGAGCGCGTTCGACAACCGCGGCACCACGTCGAACTTCCGTGACGACAAGCCGCGCGGGACGCCCCTCAACTGCGCCGTGCGGGCGAGCTCGTCCGTCGGCCCGTTCAGCACCGGGGCGATGATCACCGACTGCGTCGACGGCAAGGGGACCGGCACCGACGACCTCGACGTCGCCCGCTGGAAGGCGGCGGGCTCGCCCTCGCTGACCGGCGTGAGGTGGCTGGGCAGCGCGTTCCACATGGGCCGCGAGGACGCCGTCGGCGCCGCGAACCCGGCGTTCGACTCCCGCCAGGACATCGACTTCGACCACGAGGCCGAGCTCACCCACTCGGGCCGCTACGTGCTGACCACGCGACGAGCGCGGCGGCGGCGTGCTGCCTCCGGGCGCCACCTGCAGCCCGACCACCGACATCGCGGTCGGCAACGGCGGTATCCACGCCTACCGCACCGACAAGCTGCTCAAGCGGCGTCCCAGCAGCGCCACCGACGCCTTCAGCTCCTACGCCAAGAACTCGAAGGGCGCCAAGGCGATCTACCGGGCGGCGATCCGCACCAAGCCCCAGGCGGCGCTGTGCACCGCCCACGTGTTCCAGCAGATCCCGGGTCAGAACCGGATCTTCATGGGCTGGTACTCGCAGGGAACCCAGGTCGTCGACTTCGAGGAGAACGCCAACGGCACGCTGGACTTCAAGGACGCGGGCTACATGATCCCGGCGAACGCGAACCAGTGGGTCTCCCACATCTTCAAGGTGCAGCGCAACTCCAACGGCACCTTCACCTACTACGGCACGTCGGCCGACTTCTACGTCGGCGACGGGGGCCGCGGGACCGTGGAGGTCTACAAGGTCACCCTTCCCGCGCCGCCCACGCCGCGTGGGAGCCAGGCCGGTCTGGGCGAGGGTTTCAGGCCCTCGACCTGCCTCGGTCGCAGGGTGCGCATCAACCGCAGGTTCATCGGCCGCCTGCGCCTGCGCCAGACCCGCTCGCGCACCGCGCGCCGCGCCCGGCCCCTGGGCAACATCTCCAAGCGCACGCGCGTGTACCGCTACTGCGTGAAGGGCGACCGCAAGGCGCGCGGGCTGGCGGCCTTCGACAAGAAGCGCAAGATCCTGCGCCTGGCGGCCACCACCGCCGCGCGCCACACCGTGCGCGGCATGGGCAAGGGCAAGCGAACCAGCAGCGTGCGGCGCAAGTTCCGCGGCCGCGTGCGCTCGATCGGCAACGGCCGGCTGTTCGTCCGCACCAGGGCCGGCGGGATCGTCTTCGGGTCCCGCAAGGGCAGGGTCACCTACGTCGCGATCGTCGACAAGACGCTCGCCAAGAGCCGAAAGACGACGCGCCGTTACCTGAAGCTTGCCAAGCTGCGGTAGGTGGACGACAGAAGGAAATGGGCCGTGTTCGCGGTCCTGCTCGCCGTGCTTGGCGGAGGAGTTGCCGTTGCCGCCCTGGCCGGCGGAGGGGATGACGACGGCGACGGTGGCCGCCTCACCGTGGAGCGAGCATTCGTGCCGGGCACCCAGCAGCCCGAGGTGCTCGTGTCGGTGCAGCGCAAGCTGAACGTTCCGGGCACCGCGAAGGACGGCCGCACCGTCCGCCTGACCTGCACCGACGGGAAGGGCCGCACGGTGATCCAGGCGCGCGCCGACTGGCCATTCCTGGAGGAGCCGAACTTCCCCCTCCCACATACCCACCAGCCCGCGAGTGAGAAGGAGATAGCGCGAATAGCTGAGTGCCGGGTGACTGGGACGACGGTCACCCTGCGTGGCCGGATGCGGCTGCGCACCGACTGACGCTGTCGGGGGCTAGCGGCGCTTCTTGCGCTTGCGCTTGGGCCGTGGCTGCGTCTCGTCGGGCTCGGCGTCGCTCGCGTTCGGAGGATCGACCTCCTCCATCGCCTTCGCGCGCGCGTCGGCGGCCGAAGGCCAGGGCACAGCCTCGACCTTCTCCCACGCCGGCCCCCGGCCTCCGGGCCAGCGGCCCAGGAACAGGAAGCCGATCGCCAGCAGCCAGAACAGCTGCACGATCAGGGGACCCGAGAGAATCGGCAGCACGTAGAGGCCGCCGACGATCGCTCCGATGATGCCCATGAAGCGGCTGAGCAGCCCCACCCGCATCGCGTTGATGTTGATCAGGACGAACGCGATGGCCAGTGCCAGGGTGCCCGCCGAGCCCACCGCCGCGGCGGCCACGCTGCGATCCTCGAGCAGATCCTCGGCGCGTTTCTCGGTCTGCGGCCCCGATGCCAGAAACTCGTCCGCGATGTCGAGGCGGCTCACGTCCGACAGCGGCCCCGCCACGGCCAGCAGGACCGGGCCGAGCACCGCGATCACAACGGCGATGACGGGGAACTCGGGCTTGCGCGCCTTCGTGGCGCTGTAGAGGTAGACGAGCACCGCGGCGAGGAACAGGAAGCTCAGCGACTGGATGAACGCCGATGCGAGGAACGAGCCCGCGTTGTCGTCGATGGCCAGCAGGAACTCGCGCTCGTCGTCCGGCCGGTCGGCGAGAGCCACGGTCTGGCGCACGACGGTGCCGCCGACGATCAGCAATCCCGCGAGAAACGCCGAGATGGCGGCCGGCTTCGCGAAGCGGGCTTCCCAGCCCAACTGCTCCCGGGGGTCCACCGGCTAGCTGTCCGCGCCGGGGCGGATCGGTGTGGGCGGGGGCGGCTCGGTGCCCGTCCGGGTGCGCGGCGGGTAGTACTCGTGATCCTCCGGCTCGACGATCCGCGAGACGCGCTCGCCAACGGCCAGGACGAGGTCAAGCGCCGGGGCCGCGAGTCGGATCACGGACTCCACGCGCTCGCGCGTGCGTACCTGGTCTGGTGTGAGGGGCGCCATCGCCCGCGACTGTATCGTGCACCTGCGCGCCGAACGGCTTTGCCGCGCTACCGTTTCGCGCCAGCAGGGGAAGGGAGCATCCATGGATCGGGTGAGAACACTCGCGTTTGGAATCGCGGTTGCCGGCGTGGCCCTGGCGGCCCCCGTCGCCGTGGCTTCCCCCACTCAGGAGTCGATCATCCAGGACGACCCGATCCTGCTCAGCGCCACGAGTCAGGGCGAGGTCGACCGCGCGTTCGAATCGTTCCGGGCGATCGGCGTCGACCGCGTGCGCGTCTCTCTGTTCTGGGACCACGTGGCGCCGCGCCGGCTGAGCCGGGAGAAGCCGTCCTTCCCCAGCCCGGGCCCGTCCTGGCCGGGCGCCTACCCGCGCGGCAGCTGGACCCGATACGACCGGATCGTGCTCGCGTCGCAGCGCACCGGCGTCGGTGTGCTCTTCACGCTCACCGGCCCTGCGCCGGTCTGGGCGACTCCCGGACGCCCGAAGACCGAGGGCATCCACCGGCCCAGCCCGAGTGAGTTCAAGGCGTTCGTGAAGGCCGCCGGCATCCGCTACTCCGGCGCCTATCCCATCGACAGCGACCCTCCTCCTCCGCGTAAGAACGCGCCGATCTCCATCGGGGGGATAACGCTCGGCGGCGAAAACGAGCCACCGCCGCCGGCCCCGGGCAACCTGCCCCGCGTCGACCACTGGTCGGTGTGGAACGAGCCCAACTACCCGTCCTGGCTGAGCCCGCAGTGGCTGAACAACCGCCCGCGGCGGGCGGCGCAGATGGTGGCCGCGTCACCGCACCACTACCGGCGGCTCCTGGACTCCGCATGGTCGGCACTGGGCGCGAGCGGGCACGGGGGCGACAAGGTCCTGATCGGCGAGACCGCGCCCCGCGGTGGCAAGAAGCCCACCCAGCTCGGCAACGCGATGGCGCCGGCGGAGTTCGTCCGCGAGCTCTACTGCCTGAAGCGCAACTTCCGGCCGTACCGAGGGCGCGCCGCGCGGCTGCGCAACTGCCCAGCCACCGCCCGGGCGCGTGGGCGCTTCCGCTCCGCCCACCCCGGCCTCTTCGCAGCCGGCGGCTACGCCCTCCATCCCTACAGCCTGGCCCGCCGCGGCTGGCGGCTGCCAACCTGGCGCCACCCGATCCGCGACAACGTGCCGATCGCGAACCTGCGCCACATGACCCGCACGCTCGACCGCGCCACCTTCTACTGGGGGAACAGCCGTGGGCCGCTGCCGCTGTGGATCACCGAGTACGGCTACCAGACCTCGCCGCCCGACCCGTTCGCCGGCGTACGGCTCTCGCGCCAGGGACCGCTGTCCTCCTGGGGCGAGTACCTCGCCTACAAGAACCCGCGCGTCGCCTCGATCGCGCAGTTCCTGCTCATCGACGACAAGCCCATCGACGGCCTGACCACGTCGCGCAAGGGCTGGATCACCTGGCAGTCGGGCCTGGTCACCCGCGACGGCCGCGCCAAGCCGGCGCTGGCCGAGTACAAGGTGCCGATCCACGTGACGCGGCGGGGGAGATGGCTGCGGGTCTTCGGCGCGTTCCGCGAGGCGCCCAACGGGTCGAGGCTGTTCGCACAGGTCCAGTTCGCACCCGACGGCGGGCAGTTCGCCAAGGTGAGCGACCACGAGGTGACCAACCTGCGCGGCTACCTCAGCACCAGAGTGGCCCGGCGCGGCAACGGCAGCGTGCGGATCGCCTGGTTCAACACGGCCACCGGAGCGTCAGCCACGTCCCGCGCAGTTTCGGTCGAGTAGCCTCAACTCATGTCCGAAAACCCCTTCGGCGACCTCTTCGGCGACCCGGACGAGCTGCGCCGGCGCATGGAAGAGCTCGGCGAGCAGATGCAAGGGGCCCAGAAAGTCGCCTGGGCCGACAACGCGATCAAGCTGGCCGTCGACATGACCGTGGCCAGCATCGGCCGCCTCAACCTCCAGGGCAACGCCGAGCAGCAGGCGGAAGACCTGCGCACGGCGATGACCCGGCTGTTCCCAGAAGCCGTGGCGCTGGTCCGCGAAGCCCGCGAGGGCTTTGGCACGTAGGGCGGACACCGACTTCCACAGCGGCGGCACACGCTGTGCCGCCTGGTTGTACCGGCCGGAGACCGAGGGAGACGTTCCGTGCGTGGTGATGGCGCACGGCTTCAGCGGCGTTCGCGAGCAGCGGCTCGACGCCTACGCCGAGCGCTTCGCCGAGGCGGGCCTCGCCGTGCTCGTGTTCGACTACCGCCACTTCGGCGCCAGCGACGGCGAGCCGCGGCACCTGTTGTCGATCGCCGGCCAGCTCGAGGACTGGCGGGCCGCGATCGGCCACGCCCGCTCGCTCGACGGAATCGACCCGAAGCGAATCGCCCTCTGGGGCACATCCTTCAGCGGCGGCCACGTGGTGGCCACCGCGGCCGGCGACCCGAAGGTCGCCGCGGTCGTGTCGCAGGTGCCGTTCACCGACGGCCCGAGCGCCCTTCTGGCGAACTCGCCGGCCGGAGTGATGCGGCTGACCGCCGGTGGGCTGCGCGACGGGCTCCCCGCTCTGCTCCGGCGCAAGCCCCACTACGTGCCCGTCGTCGGCCCTCCCGGCACGCTCGCGGCGATGACGGCGCCCGAGGCAGAGGACGGATTTGCAGCACTCGATCCACCCGGAAGCACGTGGGAGAATCGCGTCGCGGGCCGCATCCTGCTCTTCGTGGGGGCCTACCGCCCCTACTCGAAGTTCTCGAAGCTGCGGATGCCCGTGCTCGTACAGACCTGCGACAGGGACGCCACCACGCCGCCCGGCCCCGCGGTCAGGGCGGCGGAGCGCTCACCCAACGCAGAGCTGATCCGCTATCCGATCGGCCACTTCGAGATCTACGTGGACCCGCAGTTCGAGACGACGGTCGCGGACCAGCTGGAGTTCCTCACGCGGAACCTCCTGGGGACACAGGTCGCGCCTTCTCAGCCTGCCGATCCTCCCGTCCCCGCGCGATGATCTCCTTGAAGCTGCGCACGCGGAAGATGAAGAACAGCGCCGCGAAGCCGACGCCGAAGGCAAACGCGCCGATGGCGATCTGCTGGCCGACCGAGTAGGCGGCCACCGTGGCACCCGACGCGGTGCCGGCGAACACCTTCACCAGCAGGGCCTGAGCGACTCCCGCGCCCTGAGGCGTGAACGGCACGGCGGCCGCCACGGCGTTCACGCCCAGCACCAGCAGCACGTTCTTCACCGATCCGCCGACGTTGAACGCCTCGAGCAGGAACCAGAACGCCGTGAAGCGGAACAGCCAGCCCGCAAACTGCACCGCGAACACCTCGCGGAGGTAGCGCTCCCGGTCGAAGACGATCGTGAGGCCCTGGCGCACGCGCTCCCAGAACGCCTTCACCCGTGTGGACAGCTGCGCGAACGCGATCATCGACCCAACCCCCAGCGCCGTGACGAAGAACAGGGTGAACTTCGGGTGCGACGCCAGGTAGGAGAGGTCGAACGCGTTCAGATCGGCGAAGTCCGGCGGCTTGGGGAACACCCCCTGCGTGAACGCGAAGGTGAGGATGAAGACTCCCATCGCCACGTCGAAGATCGCCTCCACCGCGAACGTGGCTCCCACGGCCGGATAGCTGGACCGCGGCACGGAGGTCTTGGTGAGGAAGAACCGCACCACGTCGCCGCCGCGCGCGGGGATCACCGCGTTGAACCCATAGCCCGCGAAGTAGGCGCCCCAGACGTAGCGGAAGGGGAACGTCTCGTTGGGGTAGGCGGCGCGCAGGATGTTGTACGACGCGAGCGCCCGCAGCGTGAGGTAGATGCCGAACGCGAGCAGCGCGATCACCAGCGCGCCGAGCTTGACGTCGGCCAGGTTCGAGAAGAACGAGTCGACCGCGTCGAAGAACGAGTCGAACGACTCGCCGACCGCGGCGATCTCAGAGGGCGGCGAGGACCTGATCGTCGTGCGTCTTCGGGGATGCCTTCGGAATCACGTGGGCGACGGTACCGCTGCCATCGATGATGAATGTCGCGCGCTGGATGCCCATGTACTTCTTGCCGTACATGGACTTCTCCACCCACACGCCGTACGCCTCGCTCACCGAGTGGTCGGGGTCGCCCACGAGCGTGAGATCGAGGCCGTGCTTGTCGGCGAACTTGCGCAGCTTGGCCGGCTCGTCGGGTGAGAGTCCGACACCGGCGCCGCCTCGGTGACGACGCGCGGCGCGGATGCAGCGGCTGTCGGAGCCGTCCTGCCAGCCGGTGGCACTTATGGGACCGACATCCGCGACTTGCCCGCACGCACCGCCGCCATCTGTCGGGTCGCGGACGAGGGCTCTCATCATTTCAGCAACCTAGACAACCGGCGGTCCTTGAGGACCCTTCCCCCGGTCTGCTCCTCCGGGCAGTAACACATCACGTAGTCCTTGAAGTGGATCGCCTCGATGGTCGTGCCGCAGCTCGGGCACGCCTCCCCGGCGCGGCGGTGGACCTGAAGCGGCATCGGCGCCTTGTCGGGCACCTTCTCGCCGATCACGTCCTCGTAGTGGTCGATCGCGCCCTGCAGCGTGGCGCCGATCGCCTCGCCGATCCGCTCGACCTCTTCCGGCTCGAGCTCAGAGCCCTTCTTGAACGGCGACAGCCGCGCGGTCCAGAGGATCTCGTCGACCCACGAGCGGCCGATGCCGGCGATCGTGCGCTGGTCGCGCAGCAGCGGATGCAGGTGGCGGGGCTGGTCGAGCAGCGCCGCGAGGCCCTCCGGCGGCGGCAGCGCCTCCGGGCCGAGGGTGGCGACCGCCTCGTCCTCCTCCACCTCGCCCGCGGGCAGCAGCTTCGCCCACGCCCGCTGCTTGGTGCCGAACTCGCGCAGGCGCAGCTCGCGGCCGTCCTCGAGCCGGACGAGCAGGCGGGAGGCCTTGTCGCGCAGCGAGGCGCGGTCGTCCCAGAGCTGGAGGCGGCCGGCGGACATCAGGTGGATCAGCAGCGCCAGCTCGCCGAGCTCGACCACGAACAGCTTCCCGCGCCGGCGGATCCCCTCCACGGTCGTGCCGGCGATGGCGTCCAGGGGCGGGTCGAAGGTCTTCATCGTGACCATGCCCGGCGCCAGCGCGGATTCCACGCGCGCGCCAGCGGCTGCGGCGTTCAGGCGGCGGGCCGCGATCTCCACCTCGGGCAACTCCGGCATCGGCGCTAAGGCTAGGCGCCGCCGGATACGATCGTCGAATGCGCCGCGGCAGGAGGATCCTCTGGCTGACCCTGCTCGCAACGCTTTGCGCAGCGCCCGCCGCCCACGCGCGTGACGTTGTGGTCAGGTCCTTCGACGGCACCCCGATCGTCGCCCATTTCTTCCCCGCACAGGGCCTGACCGCCGGCAAGCGCGCCCCCACCGTCCTGGCGGGCCACGGGTACGGCATGACCGGGCAGACCGACCCGAACGCGAACTCCGACACGATCTTCGGCCAGACCGGTGTCGGGCCCATCAGGCGTGCGGGCTACAACGTGCTCACCTGGGACGCGCGCGGGTTCGGCGGCTCGGGCGGCCAGGTGGAGATCGACTCCAAGGACTTCGAGGGCCGCGACGTACAGGCGCTGATCGACTTCGTGGCCAGGCAGCCCGAGGCGCAGCTCGACCGCCGCAACGATCCCCGGCTCGGCATGAGCGGCCCCAGCTACGGCGGCGGCATCCAGCTGGTCACGGCCGGCATCGACCGGCGCGTGGACGCCATCACGCCCACGATCGCCTGGAACTCGCTTCTCACCGCGCTCTACAAGGACGGATCGGTGAAGCAGGGCTGGGGCACGCTGCTCGCGGCAGCTGGGCAGACCGCGGTGACCGGTGGGGTGACCAGCCCGGCCGGCCCGCAGACCGGGGGCCTCAACCCCCAGATCAACCAGGCCCTGGTCGAGGGTGCGGCCACGGGGCGCTTCTCCGCCCAGACCGTTGCCTTCTTCCGCTCGCGCGCCACCGGACCGTTCGTGGAGAAGATCCGCGTGCCCACGCTGCTCCTGCAGGGCAGCGCCGACACCGTCTTCCCGCTCAGCGAGGCGATGCGCAACCACGCGATCCTCAAGCGCAACGGCGTGCCGGTGAAGATGATCTGGTTCTGCGGTGGCCACGGCATATGCCTGGGCGGCGACGGCCCGGGAACCGTGCTCGAGAAGGCGGTGGTGAACTGGTTCGACCGCTACCTCAAGCGCAAGGACGTGAGGACCGGGCCGCCGTTCCTGTTCTTCCCGGACGCGGGCAAGGTCACCGCCGGCGCCACCTTCCCGCCCGTCCGCAAGGGCGCGATCTCGGCGAACGGCTCGGGCACGCTGGCGATCACCCCTTCCGCCGACGCGGCCGGCGGCGCGCTGATCGCCTCGCTGCCCAACACGACCGCGTTCAACCTCGACCTCCCTCCCGCACGCGCGGCCGCCGACGTGCTCGGCGAGCCACAGCTTCGGTTCACCTACAGCGGCACCGGCGCGCCGGCGCAGACCCACGTCTACGCCCAGATCGTGGACACCGCGCGCAACCTCGTGCTGGGCAACGTGAGCACGCCCATCCCCGTGACGCTCGACGGCAGGACGCGCACGATCGAGCGCCCGCTCGAGCCCGTTGTGGCGCGCGCGGCCGCGGGCAAGCGCTACCGGCTCCAGATCGCCTCGGCCTCGACGCTCTACACGCCCCAGCGAAGCTCGGGCGTCGTGAACCTGGCCAGGGTCGGAATCACGCTGCCGCTCGTCGACGCCAAGGCGCCGCCCGTGCTGGGCCTGCGGGTCGGTCCCACGCGCGGCATGCGCCGCGCACGCCGCGGGCGTCCATTCAAGGTGCGGGTGCGCGGCGTGGGCGGCACGCTCACGGGCGTGCGCCTGATCGTCCGCGATCAGCTCAACCTCAGGGTCGGATCGAGCAAGCCGTTCGCGCTCAGGTCCAAGACCCGCAAGCCCAAGATCCGGGTCACACGCCGCCTTCGCCCGGGGCGCTACCGGATCGTCGCCACCGGGGAGAACGCCGAGGGCATTACTGTCCGCACCATCAAGCGATTGAGGATCAAAAAGCGGCGATGAAGATCGCCGTGGCCGCGGACGAGCGCACCGGCGTGGCCGAGGCGGTCGCCGAGGGGCTGCGCGAGCGCGGGCATGAGGTGATCCCCCACGGCGCTCTGTCCGACGCCGATCGCGACGACTGGGCCTGGGCCAGCGAGGCGGCGGCCCGCGACGTGGCGGAGGGCCGAGCCGAGCAGGGCGTGGTGTGCTGCTGGACCGGGACCGGCGCCTCAATCGCCGCGAACAAGGTGTCCGGAATAAGAGCCGCGCTGTGCACCGACGCGGTCACCGCGGACGGCGCGCGGCGCTGGAACGACGCCAACGTGCTGGCGCTGTCGCTGCGGTCAACCAGCGAGGCCGAGCTCACGGAGATCCTGGACGCGTGGTTCGCGGGGCGGCCGAGTGATGAGCACGATGACGTGGCGAATATTCGGCACGTCGACGAGATTTCGTAGACAGACCTCAGACCTCAGACATCAGGTCTTTGGACCAGCGCCGCGCTAGGCCATTGAGCATTCTGCTGATTGCCTGCGCCTCGGATTTCGCCGTCTCCGGGCAGGACAATCCACGCGCCGCCGCCAGCTCGAGCCAGTGCTCGAGCTCGAAGGCTGAACCTCTGGCCACGTACAGCTGGCGGCGCCGATCGGCGAACGAGTCTCGTCCGTGCGCCTCCGCGATGTTCGCTCCTACCGAATCGGCTGCCCGAATCATCTGCACCCCGCAGGTCCACAGGTCGTGCTTGGCGCCAGCACACCGAAGTTCGCCCCTGATGTCTGAGGTCTGAGGTCCGAGGTCTTGACAGATAACTAAACGATCGGCTAATAATACAGCCATGAGCACTACAAACGGCAGCATCAACAGCGAAGACGCAGCCCTCCAGGTCCTCCTCGACGCCGACATCGACAAGGTCATGGCCGGGTTGGACAAGATCGTGGAGGCCGCCCCCTCCTACGCCAAGCTGTTCTCCCGCTGGGAGAACCAGCAGTGGAACTCGGAGTCGTTCGACTTCTCCGAGGACAAGGCGCAGTGGGAGAGCGACGCGTTCAACGACGAGCAGAAGGCGTTCATCACGTGGTCGATGTCGTCGTTCTTCCTCGGGGAGGAGCGCGTGACCACCGAGCTCCTGCCGTTCGCGATCGCCGCGCCCTCGCACGAGGCGCGCGCCTTCCTCGCGACCCAGATCTCGGACGAGGCGAAGCACATGGTGTTCTTCGACCGCTTCTACCGCGACGTCTTCGGCGTGACCGCCGAGACCCTGTCGGAGAACGTGAACAGCCAGCGCAGCGTGATGAACGACGAGTACCGCGAGCTGTTCGACGGGATCCTCCACGAGTGCGCCGAGACGCTGCGCAAGGACCCGACCGACATGAACGCGCTGGTGCGCGGAGTCACCGTCTACATGGTCGTGATCGAGGGCACGCTGGCGCTCACGGGCGCCCGTTTCATGATTCGCTCGCTGAAGGAGATGGACCTCCTCCCCGGCTTCCGCCAGGGCTTCACCGCGGTGAACCGCGACGAGTCCCGTCACGTGGGCTTCGGCGTGAAGTTCCTCGCCGACGCGATCAAGGAAGACGAGCGCTACAAGCAGACGATCCAGGACACGCTGACCGAGACCCTGCCGGTCGGCACCCTGGCGCTGGCGCCGCCGATGGTGGACGACCCGTACGACTTCGAGACGCCGTTCGGGTACACGTCGCAGGAGATCTACGCCTACGCGATGAAGTCGCTGTCGAAGAAGCTCGCCGCGATGGGCATGGAGCCCATCGGGGCGCCCGCTTGAGCGACACGGCTCCCGCGAGAGGCCCCGGCCGGCCCTCCTCGGGCGCGCGCGAGCGCGTGCTCGAAGCGGGGCTCGAGGTGCTCAAGGCCGACGGCTACGCGGGCCTCACCACCGCAAAGGTGGCAGCCCGCTCGGGTCAGAACAAGGCGCTGATCTCCTACCACTTCGGCTCCAAGCAGGGCCTGGTGGCGGCGGTGGGCCACGAGGTGTCCGAGGCGATCACCGAGGAGCTGCTCGGCGGCATCGAGGATCGCAGCCAGGTGGAGGGCATCGTGCGCGGCGCCGTGGAGGGGCTGGGGCGGCTGATGGATCGCGACGAGCGCCTGGCCCGGCTCTACTTCGACCTCACCGCGGTGTCCGTCGTGGAGCCCGAGGTGCGCAAGGTGATGAGCGAGATGAAGGCTGGCTGGCGGACGCTGCTAGCGGCGGTGCTGGGCGACGCCGACGACGGCCCTCCGCCCAAGCGCGCGGAATCGGGCGCGGTGTTCGTGCTCGCGGGACTCGACGGCCTTGCGCTGGAGCGCCTGAGCACCGGCGAGACGCCGGCTCTGGCGGCGGCACAGACGATGTTCGTAAAGGCTGCGGCGGCCGCTCTCACCCGCTAGCGTCGCGCCGGTGAGCGACCAGCAGCAGCGCGACCCGCGTTTCGACGGCCTCCGGATCGTCCTCGGCCTGGCCGGGGTGATGTGGGTCCTCGAGGTGATCGACCAGCTCGCCGACAACCGGCTGGACCAGTACGGCATAGAGCCCCGCGACGTCGACGGCCTGATCGGCGTCGCCGCCGCGCCCTTCCTGCACGGCGGCTTCGATCACCTCGTCGGCAACACCGTGCCGTTCCTGCTGATGGGGTTCGTGATCGCGGCGCAGGGAGCCGCCCGGGTCGTCTCCGTGACGGTGATCGTCGCGCTCATCAGCGGCCTCGGTACATGGCTGATCGCGCCTGAGCACACGATCCACATAGGCGCCAGCGGGATCGTGTTCGGCTACGCGAGCTATCTGATCAGCCGTGGCTTCTTCAACCGGAACGCACTCGAGCTCGCGGTCGGAGCGATCGTGGCCTTCGTCTACGGCAGCGCGCTGCTCGGCGGGCTCGTGCCCCAGGACGGCGTGTCGTGGCAAGGCCACTTCTTCGGCGCCGTGGGCGGCGTGGTCGCCGCCCGCACACTCTCCACGAGGTCTACCGCCGAGGAACGGTGATGCGCCTGGAGATGGGCTTCGCGGCGTTGCCCTCGAGATCGGTCACCTCGAGCCTCAGGCGGTAGCGGCCCGCCCTCAGGGCCCGCGGCTTGATCAGCACCGAGCGCGTGCCCTGGCGCAGGACCTTGGTCCGGATCGTCTTCACAACCTTCCCGGCGCGGGTGAGGCTGGCCCTGGCCCTGGCCTCCTCGGAGACCCTGAAGGACAAGCGCACGCTCTTGCGCCCGCGCCTCACGGTCACACGGCTCACCGTGGGATCCACGGTGTCGTCGCCCACCTGCACGACGCCGTCCATCAACCCGGGGTGGATCACGCAGAAGTAGCGGTAGCGGCCCGGAGTCGTGAAAGTGAACGAGTAGGTGGCTCCGGGCTCCCGATCGCCGGAATCGAACGCCGCGGGGGCGCCGCGCCTCGACGTGATCGTGTGAGGCGAGCCGTCGAGGAGCCGCCATGTGACCGCCTCGCTCGGATTCACCTTCACCCGGTAGGCGCGGTAGAAGAAGTCGCCCACGTCGACTCTCGCTGGGGCAGCCTGCGCCGGCGCCGCCGCCAGAAGGCCGACCAGGGCAAACAGGCAGAGCAGGGGCATCTCCACGAACCGTAGCGGGATGGTGGACAATGCCCGCGTGCGTGTCTCGGCCAAGGCGGACTATGCGGTGCGGGCAGCGGTCGAGCTTGCCACCGCCAAGAACGGCGACCTCGTCAAGGGCGACCAGGTGGCCGAGGCTCAGGCGATCCCGATCAAGTTCCTCGAGAACATCCTCGTGGACCTGCGCCAGGCTGGAATCGTGAACAGCCGCCGCGGACCCGAGGGCGGCTACTGGCTCGCACGCCCCGCGGACGAGGTCACCGTGGCCGACGTGATGCGCGCCGCCGAGGGTCCCCTCGCGAGTGTCCGCGGTGAGAAGCCCGAGGATCTGGGCTACGCCGGGTCGGCCGAACCGCTGCGCGACGTGTGGGTGGCGCTGCGTGCGGGTTTGCGCGACGTGCTGGAGCACGTGACGCTCGCGCAGATCGCCGAGGGCAAGCTGCCGAAGGCCGTCACGGGACGGACGCGCAACCCGGGGGCTTGGGAGCGCCGTTAGCGGTATCGCCCGATCGGGTGTACGTTGGGCACATCCCCCGACATACCGCACGGGCCGCTCTGAGGGTCGCGGTCTCCGTAGCGATGATGGCCGCCGCCGCGCCGGCAGCGGCCTCGACGACGGTGGGTAGTCCGAATCTGTCCTCGCCCAGCACTGGCGATCTCTCCTGCGGCTCCTACCCGTGCGTGCTCGTGCTGGACAAGGTCGACGGTGACGATGTCGGAACACCGAAGGGCGTAATTACTTCCTGGTCGGTCCGCAACGCCACCGGCACGATCGCGCTGCGCGTGCTGCGCTCGCGCCCGGGCGAGTTCGTCGCCGACGAGCTCCACGCCACCAACATCAGCGAGTCCGCCGACGCAACGGGCAGCGGGACGGACATCGAGGAGAGCACCGCCGCACACCAGCCCGTCGCGAACGGGGACTACATAGGCATCACGCTGGTCGGCTCGGCGTCCATCGGCTACACGAGCGGGGCGGGCGACCAGCTGTTCGAGGTGGACGGGGACCTGAACCAGGTCGAAGTTGACACCGACGTACCCGAGAACTACGAAGCCCTCATCTCGGCAAACGTCGAGCCCGACGCGGACAACGACGGCTACGGCGACGAGACCGAGGACGGCTGCCCGTCCAACGGCTCCACCCACGGCGCCTGTCCCGTCGCCAAGACGCCGTTCGTCCCGCCGTTCGTCCGGCCGTTCGTCGCGCCGGCCACCGCCGCGACGAGGAAGGTGTCCGTCGGGTCGCGCTCCGCCACGCTCAAGCGCGGCAAGGCCGCGATCACGCTGAAGAACGCGAACGCCGTCGGCGTGAAGGGCAAGCTCAAGCTCAAGCTCGGCAAGAAGGTGGTCGGCTCAGGGTCCTACACGCTCGGTGCAGGCGCTACTAAGACCCTCAAAGTCAAGCTCGCCAAGGCCGCCCGCAAGCGGATCGCCAAGCGCGGCAAGGTGAAGCTGTCACTCGGCCTGACAGCGAAGGGAGCCACGGGCAAGACCTTCAAGACGACCTCCAAGCTCACGGTCAAGAAGGCGAAGAAGGCCAAGAAGAAGAAGCGGAAGAAGGCCAAGCCGAAGCCGCCGCAGGTCGATCCCGGCAGCCTCCTCGACGGGAAATACACGGGCACATTTGGTGGTGACCACGATGTCGCATTCACGGTCGTGAACAAGGGCCGCACGATCGTGAACCTCACGGGCTACTTCGGACATACCTGCTACGTGTACGACCCAAACCTCGGCCGTCACGACCGCGTGTTCTTCGCTTTCTACCTGCGGATCTCATCGATGGCCGTCGCGGCCGACGGTACGTTCGCCGGCTCTCAGACGGTGCACAATTCCACAGGTCGACCTACCACAACCGAGATCATCAACGGAAAGCTCGCCGGCGGACGCGCGACGGGCGATGCCAAGCTCACGGAGCCCGAGTGCACCGCCACGAGAGCGTTCCAAGCAGTCCGGACGGGGCCATGACAGCGAGGGCGGCTGCGATCGTGACCCTGCTCGCGCTCGGCGCCGCCGCGTCGCCGGCGCGGCCTCGACGACGGTGGGTAGTCCGAATCTGTCCTCGCCCAGCACTGGCGATCTCTCCTGCGGCTCCTACCCGTGCGTGCTCGTGCTGGACAAGGTCGACGGTGACGATGTCGGAACACCGAAGGGCGTAATTACTTCCTGGTCGGTCCGCAACGCCACCGGCACGATCGCGCTGCGCGTGCTGCGCTCGCGCCCGGGCGAGTTCGTCGCCGACGAGCTCCACGCCACCAACATCAGCGAGTCCGCCGACGCAACGGGCAGCGGGACGGACATCGAGGAGAGCACCGCCGCACACCAGCCCGTCGCGAACGGGGACTACATAGGCATCACGCTGGTCGGCTCGGCGTCCATCGGCTACACGAGCGGGGCGGGCGACCAGCTGTTCGAGGTGGACGGGGACCTGAACCAGGTCGAAGTTGACACCGACGTACCCGAGAACTACGAAGCCCTCATCTCGGCAAACGTCGAGCCCGACGCGGACAACGACGGCTACGGCGACGAGACCGAGGACGGCTGCCCGTCCAACGGCTCCACCCACGGCGCCTGTCCCGTGGCCAAGACGCCGTTCGTCCCGCCGTTCGTCCGGCCGTTCGTCGCGCCGGCCACCGCCGCGACGAGGAAGGTGTCCGTCGGGTCGCGCTCCGCCACGCTCAAGCGCGGCAAGGCCGCGATCACGCTGAAGAACGCGAACGCCGTCGGCGTGAAGGGCAAGCTCAAGCTCAAGCTCGGCAAGAAGGTGGTCGGCTCAGGGTCCTACACGCTCGGTGCAGGCGCTACTAAGACCCTCAAAGTCAAGCTCGCCAAGGCCGCCCGCAAGCGGATCGCCAAGCGCGGCAAGGTGAAGCTGTCACTCGGCCTGACAGCGAAGGGAGCCACGGGCAAGACCTTCAAGACGACCTCCAAGCTCACGGTCAAGAAGGCGAAGAAGGCCAAGAAGAAGAAGCGGAAGAAGCGCAAGAAGAGCGACGGAGGCGGAGGCGGGGGCAGCCCCCTCGACGGCACGTACGAGAAGGACCCGAGCAGTGCCCAGAGCATCCGCTTCACCGTTACGGGCGGCGGCCGCAAGATCGAGAACCTCACGGGCAGCGTGAGCGCCTACTGTGTTACGGGCATCCCCGGGCAAGGGTTCAATGGCGAGCTCCGCTCCCACCTCGTCGGGATCGAATCGCTCGATGTGGCGGCCGACGGCAGCTTCTCGGGCTCTCAGAAGCTCAGCGACACCACGACCACGATCGAGAACGGAAAGCTCGCCGGCGGGATCGCCACCGGCACCGTGAAGGTGAAGAGCCCCGGCTGCACGGGCTCGGGGACCTTCAAGTCCCGCCGCGTCGGCTGAGTAGCTAGCCCGCGGTCGCATTCGGGTCGAAGCTGCGCCCGGCGTCCTTGCGCAGGTACACGATCTGACCGGACTCCAGCTCCAGCTCCTCGGCGCGCGTGCGCGTGGTCTGAACCCAGATCTGGTCGCCGTCGCCGAGCGTGAGCTCCACCCGGACCTCGAAGCCGAGATAGACCACGCGCTCGATCTGCGCCTCCTGGGTGGAGCCGTTCGGTGAGGTGAGGATCTCGAAGTCGTGTGGGCGGACCAGCTCCTCGCCCAGCCGGTTGACCTCGCCGACGAAGCTCATCACGAACTCGTTCGACGGGGCCTCGTAGAGCTCGCGGGGAGCGCCCACCTGCTCGATCTTGCCCTGGTTCATCACCACGATCTGGTCGGAGATGTCCATCGCCTCCTCCTGATCGTGAGTCACGAAGAGCGTGGTCACGTGCACGTCGTCGTGGAGCCGGCGGAGCCACTGGCGCAGCTCCTTGCGCACGGTGGCGTCGAGCGCGCCGAAGGGCTCGTCCAGCAGCAGTACCTGGGGCTCCACCGCGAGCGCGCGGGCGAGCGCCATGCGCTGGCGCTGGCCGCCGCTGAGCTGGGACGGATAACGGCCCTGGTAGCCGCTCAGGCCGACGATCTCCAGCAGCTCGTCCACGCGCCGGGCGACCTCCTCCTTCGGCCGCTTGCGGATCGTGAGCCCGAACGCCACGTTGTCGCGCACGGTCATGTGCTTGAACGCCGCGTAGTGCTGGAACACGAACCCGATGCCGCGCTCCTGGGGCGGGACGCCGGTCACATCGTCGTCGCCGAGCATCACGGTGCCCACGTCCGGCGGCTCGAGCCCGGCGATGATGCGCAGCAGCGTCGACTTGCCCGAGCCCGACGGCCCCAGCAGCGCGGTGAGCGAGCCGGGCTCCACGCGCACGCTCACGTCGTCGAGCGCCGTGAAGTCGCCGTAGTTCTTGGATATGCCGGTGGCTGAGATCACGACAGCTCCTTGCGCCGGTTCACCAGCACCATCCCCGCGAGCGTCACGAGGGCGATCAGGGCGAGAAGGGTAGACGCCGCGTAGGCGCCCGCGAGGTCGAAGTTCTGGAACCGCTTCTCCACGAGCAGCGTCAGCGTCTCGGTCTCGCCCGAGACCTTGCCCGACACCACGCTCACGGCGCCGAATTCGCCGATCGCACGGGCGGTCGACAGGACGATGCCGTACACCAGCCCCCACCGGATCGCGGGCAGGGTGATCCGCCAGAACGCCTGCCAGCGCGACGCGCCCAGGGTGGCGGCGGCCTGCTCCTGGTCCTCGCCCACCTCGCGAAGCACGGGCGCGACCTCGCGGACCACGAACGGCAGGGTCACGAAGATCGTGGCCAGCAGGATCCCCGGAAAGCTGAACAGGATCTGGATCCCGGCGTTCGTGAGCTCGTCGCCGAACCACCCCTCACGCCCGTACAGCAGGATCAGCGACAAGCCGACCACGACGGGCGAGATCGCGAACGGCAGGTCGATCAGCGCCTCGATCACCCGGCGGCCGGGAACCTTGCCCCGGACGAGGGCGAGAGCGGTGATCACGCCGAAGGCGGCGTTCAGGGGAACCGCCACCGCGGTGACCTTGATCGTGAGCCAGAAGGCGCTGATCGCGGCGGGCGTCGTGATGCTGTCGATCACCGAGGCCAGCCCCGGCTCGAAGGTCTTGTAGGCGATCACCGCGACAGGGGCGAGCAGCACCGCCCCGAGGTAAACCAGCGCGACGGCCCGCATGGTCAACCGGCCCACCGCGACCCCCTCCCCTCGATGAAGCGCAGCGCCACGAGCACCACGAGCGACAGCAGGAGCAGCACCACGGACACGCTCGCGGCGCCGGTGATGTTGTCGGACTCGAGCTGCTTGTAGGCGTAGACCGACGAGACCTGGGTGTCGAACGGCTTGTTGCCGGAGATCAGCACGATCGAGCCGAACTCGCCCACGGCGCGCGCGAACGCGAGCGCCGCGCCGGACACGATCGCCGGGATCAGGTTGGGCAGCACGATCCGCCTGAACGTCGTGAGCTTGTGAGGCGCCCAGCGAGTAGGCGGCCTGCTCCATCTCACGGTCCAGCTCGATCAGCACCGGCTGCACTGCGCGGACCACGAACGGCAGGGTCACGAACAGCATCGCCAGCAGCACGGCCTCCTTCTTGAACGCGATCGCATCCCCATAGAGGGCGAGCAGGGTGAGGCCCGCGACGATCGTCGGCAGCGCGAAGGGCAGGTCGATGACGGCGTTCACCGCGCGCTTGCCGCGGAAGTCGTCGCGCACCAGCACCCAGGCGATCAGGGTGCCCATCACCACGTTGATGCCGGTCACGAGCAGCGAGATGCCGAGCGTGAAGCGCAGAGCGGCCACGGCCTGACGGCCGCTCACCGAGTTCCAGAAGGACTCGAACCCGTCCTGGAAGGACCGGTCGATCACCGCGGCGAGCGGCAGTAACACGATGATGCTCAGCCACAGCGTCGCGACGCCGAGGCCGAGCGCGCCCACGCCGCCGAACCCCGCTGGGGCCCGGCGGCGCTGGCGCTGCAGGGGTACGGACAGCCCGCTCACTGAGCGGTGGAAACCCCCGCGTCCTCTTCGATCTTGGCGATCGAGCCGTTCTCGGGATCGAACAGCTCCTTGTTGACCTTCGACCAGCCGCCGAGGTCAGTGATCGTGGTGACCTTGGGCGGGTTCGGGAACTGGTCCTTGGTCCGCTCGGCCACCTCGGGATCGACCGGGCGGTAGCCCCAGCCCACGAACTTCTCCTGGCCCTCGGGCCCGAGCACGTAGTCGATGAACGCCTTCGCGCCTGTCGCTGCGTCCTTGGTCTGGGCGATGTTGATCTCGATCTCCACCGTGCTGTCCTCAGGACGCACGAGCTCGATCTCGTCCTCGCCCTTCTTGATGGCCGTCGTGGCCTCGTACTCGTACGAGAGCAGCACGTCGCCCTCGCCGCCCGTGAACGTCTGGAGCGCCTCGCGGCCCGACTTGGGCTGGACGGACACGTTGTCCTTGATCAGCTTCTCCACGTAATCGAGGCCGCCGTGCGCGTACGCGCCCAGCAGGTTCCACTTCGCGGCGCCCGAGGTGAACGGGTTCGGCGTCACGACCTTCACGCCCGGCTTCACCAGGTCGTCCCAGGTCTTGATCTTCTTCGGGTTGCCCTTGCGGACGATGAACGACACGATCGACTTGGACACCAGGCCCTTGGTCGACGTGGCGCTCTTCCACCCCTTGTCCACCAGGCCGGCCTCGACCAGGCGCTCGGTGTCGGGCTCGATCGAGAACGAGACGACGTCGGCCTTCAGGCCGCCCTCGACCGCGCGGCTCTGCTCGCCGGACGCGCCGAACGACGTCTTGAAGCCCACGGTCTTGCCCCCAGAGGTGTTCCTGAACCCGGGGATGATCTCGTCGTAGACCACCTCCGGCGTCGAGTAGGCGACCAGGGAGAGCGTGGTCTTCGCGCCCGCCGGCCCTGCGTCTGCCTCGTCCTTGCTGTCCTCCGACCCGCCGCAACCGGCAACCACGAGGGCCACGAGGACTGCTGGCAGGGCACCGATGCGAATCCAGTTCATCAATACTCCTCAATACTCCCGAAAGTTGGTGGGGTTTAGAAGGTTTGGAACCCTAGCAAGACGATAGGGAAAGTGTGCCAGGCTGGTCTGGAAGGATGCGGCGCTTGGCCGAGATCGTCGACACCTCCACCCAGGCGGCCGAGCTCGAGCTCGCCCCGCTGATCGTCAGGGAGCCGCTCGAGGCCTACCTCGACGCTCAGGGACTCGGCTCGGGAAGGCTCGAGGCCGAGCGGATCGGCGACGGGCACTCGAACATCACCTACCTCGTCACTCGTGGGGACGCGCGCTTCGTTCTGCGCCGCCCCCCACGCCCGCCGCTTCCGCCGTCGGCCCACGACGTCCTGCGCGAGGCCCGGCTGCTCTCGGCGCTCGCCCCCACCCCCGCGCGCACCCCGCGGGTGCTGGCCGCGTGCGACGACGAGTCGATCCTCGGCGTGCCCTTCTACGTGATGGAGGAGGTGCTGGGCGACGTGATCACCAACGAGATCCCGCCCGCGCTGGACGACCCCGCCGAGCTGGGCCGCATCGGGGACGAGCTGGTGGACGCGCTCGTCGAGGTGCACGCCGTCGACTGGGAGGCGGCCGGCCTGGAGGGCTTCGGCAAGCCCACCGGCTACCTCGACCGCCAGCTGCGGCGCTTCAACGGGCTGTGGGAGCACAACAAGACGCGGGAGCTGCCGATCGTGGGCGAGGTGGCGGAGTGGCTGGAGGCCAACAAGCCCGAGTCCGGGCCCGCGACGATCGTCCACGGCGACTACCGCCTGGGCAACACGATGGTCGCCTCCGACCCGCCCGGGCGGCTGATCGCGATCTTCGACTGGGAGCTGGCCACGATCGGGGACCCGCTGGCCGACGTCGCGTACCTCACGGTCACCTGGGCGCAGGCCGACGACCCGGAGGACACGTCGTTCAGCTCGCTTTCGGCGGCCACCCGGACGCCCGGATTCCCCACCCGCGAGCAGCTGATCGCGCGCTACGAGGAGCGCTCCGGCCGCCCGGTCGGCGCGCTCCACTGGTACCAGGCGCTGGCGATGTGGAAGGCGGCCGTGTTCATGGAGGGCAACCTCAAGCGCTTCCTCGCGGGATCCACGGACGACGAGTACCTGGGCCTGTTCCAGGAGGGTGTCCCGATGCTGGCGGAGAAGGCACGCGAGATCGCGCACAGCGGATGAAGGGCTTGCTGGTCGACTTCGGAGGTGTGCTCACCACCAACGTCTTCGACTCCTTCCGCGATTTCTGCGTGAAGGAGGGACTGGAGGCCGAGGCCTTTCTCGACCTGTTCCGCAACAACCCCGAGGCGCGCAAGGAGCTGCGCCGGGTGGAGACCGGGAAGATCACCGAGGACGAGTTCGGCGAGATCCTCGGGGAGATGCTGGGCGTGGAGGACCGCGTGGACCTCGTGAACCGCCTGTTCGCCGGCATGCGCGCGGATGTGCCGATGGTGGACGCCGTGCGCACGGCGAAGGGCGCAGGTATCCGCACCGGCCTCGTGTCGAACTCGATCGGCGCCGGGCGCTACGACCGCTCGAAGTTCCCCGAGATGTACGACGGAGTGGTGATCTCGGCCGAGGAGGGCATGCACAAGCCCCAGCCCGAGATCTTCCGGCTGGGCGCCGAGCGGATCGGGCTGCCGCCGGAGGAGTGCGTGTTCGTGGACGACCTGCGCGAGAACTGCGAGGGCGCGGAGGCCGTGGGCATGACGCCCGTGCTGCATCGCGGCGCGGACACCACGATTCCGCGGCTGGAGGAGCTGCTGGGGGTGAAGCTGCGTTGACAGACCTGCGGGCGATGGCCACGGAGATCATCGATACGAATCTCTACGTGACGCTCGGCACGGCGGACGAAGCGGGCCGGCCATGGGCGTCGCCCGTCTACTACGCCGCGGACTCATATCGCGACTTCTTCTGGATCTCCTCGCCGGAGTCCACCCACTCCAGGAACATCGCCTCGCGGCCGGAGATGAGCATGGTGGTGTTCGACTCTCAGCAGCCGGCGTACACGGGCGAGGCCGTGTACATGACGGCGGTCGCTGAGGAGTTGTCGGGGGAAGACATCGCGCGCGGCCTGGAGGTCTACCCGGGGCCTGCCGAGCGGGGCGGCGCCCAGCTGGAGCCGGCCGAGGTCCAGGCGCCGTCCCAGTACCGCCTGTACCGCGCACGCGTGTCCGAGCACTCGATGCTGTGCCCGAGGGACGCCGGCGAACCCTGCGCCGAGCACGGGCACGCCTTCGATCACCGGACCGTCGTGAGCCTGTAGACGCGTGCAGCTCATCCTCTGGGACATCGACGGAACGCTGGTGAGCACCGCCGGCCACGGGCGCTACGCCTTCTTCGAGGCGTTCGAAGCCGTGTTCGGGCGCCCCGTCGAGGACGACCCGCCCATTGCGATGGGCGGGCGCACCGACCATTCGATCGCGCTGGAGATCCTGGCCATGGGCGGGGTGGACGACGATCCGGACGACCACCTTCCGGCCATGTTCGAGGCGCTGCACGAGGCGCTGAAGAGGCGCGCCGATGACATCGCCGCCGAGGGCGCGCCCCAGCCCGGCGTGCGCGAGGCGATCGCCGCCATCGACGAGCGGGGGGATGCGATCCAGTCGCTGCTCACCGGCAACATCGAGCCCAACGCACACGTGAAGCTGTCCGCTTTCGGGATCGACGAGCTGCTGGACATGGAGATCGGCGGCTACGGCTCCGACCACGGCGTCCGGGCCGAGCTGGTGGGCATCGCCCGGGAGAAGACCCGCGCCAAGCACGGCGTGGACGTGCCCCCGGAGCGGATCACGCTCATAGGCGACACACCGCTGGACATCGAGGCTGCCCACGCCAACGGCGCCCGCGCCCTGGCCGTGGCCACCGGGCCCTACACGGTCGAGGAGCTGGAGCAGGCCGGGCCGGAGGCGGCGCTGGAGAACCTGAGCGACACCGCCGCGGTGCTCGCGGCGCTGGCCTAGCCCGCCGCGATACCCGCCACGCCGCCCATCACCAGCACGATGCCCACCTGCTGGGACGGGCGCACCCGCTCGGACAGGATCGCCCGGGCGAGGAAGATCGTGACGACTGGATAGAGGGACGAGCACACCGACGCCACGCTCACGAGTCCCTCCGAGGCGGCCAGCGCGAACAGCCCGTTCGCGCCCAGGTCGAGCACGCCGATCGCGGCCACGGCGCCGAGGTGGGGCTTGGCGGCGCGCAGGTTGGGACGCGTGAGGAGCACAGCGCCCGCGAGCAGCGAAACGCTCACCACGCGCGCCGCGAACAGCGCCCACAGGATGCCGTCGTCGCTGGCGGAGTCCATTCCCAGGAGGAACAGCCCCAGCCCGCCGGCCGCAGCGAGCGCCAGGCCGGCGCCCACCGCCATCCGCGCCCCGCCGCCCTCGGGCGCCTCCTCGCGCGCGACCAGCGCAACGCCACCGAGCGCCAATGCGATGCCGACGCCCTGGAGGGCGCCGAGGCTGTCCCCGGTCGCCACCCCGACGCCGACGGGGATGGCCGCGCCGAGCGCCGCGATCGGAGCCACCACGGCCATGGCCCCGATCGCCAAGCCGCGGTAGAGGGCGCCGAGCCCGGCGACACCCACGGCGCCTGCGCCGCCGGCGATGGCGAGTGTGGAGAGCTCAGGGGCGGGCTCGCCGCTGGCCGCGATCACCACGACGAGTACCAGCAGCGCCACGAACTGCGACACCCCGAGCACCGCGAGCAGATCGAGCTTGCGTGACTTGATGCCCCCGATGAAGTCGGCGAGCCCCCAGGATGCGCTGGCGGCCAGCCCGAGCGCTACTGCAACCACTTCACGCTGCAACCCACCGGCTCGGTCTCGGCCGGATCCGGCGGCGATCCCTCGAGCACCGCGTCGAGCGCACCGCGCAGCCACTCCGCGCCCGCGGAGCGGTCCTCGTAGTCGCGATCCGGCGCGCCGCGGTAGCGCAGGACACCGTCGGCGTCGAGCACGAAAACGTCCGGGGTCTTCTTGGCGTCGAACGCCCGGGCCACGTCCTGGGTCTCGTCGCGCAGGTAGGGCGCCGGCCAGCCGCCGTCACCCTCCACACGCTGCTTCATCGCGTCGAAGGAGTCGCGCGGGTAGCGCTCGGCGTCGTTGGGATTGATCAGGAGCACCCGGGCGCGGCCGCGGTAGTCGCGCGCCACGTCGAGCAGCCGATCGTGCCACGCGATCGCGTACGGGCAGTGGTTGCAGGTGAAGACGACCGCCGTCACGCCGTCGGGCCCGTAGGACGAGCCGTCGGTCGCGGGCAACTCGAAGGCCTGTGCTGTGTCGCCGATGTTCATCGCACTGCCTCCTCGATCGCCTCTTGGATGTCCTGCCGATCGGGAACCGGCGACGTCTGGCCGTCGCGCGTGCGGTACACGCGGCAGGTCAGGCCCGCGGGCTCGCCCTCCTCCGGCGCCACCTCGACCCCGCCGACGCGGATCGTCGGCGAGCCGACGAAGCGCTCACGCTCGGCGTCGGCGTCGGTCTCGATCTCCCGCATCTCGATCGTGGAGGGATCGAGGCCCTGCGCGGTGAGCGCCTCCGCCAGCAGGTCGCGCGCCTTCTCGGTGGAGGGACAGCCCTCCCACCAGAGCAGCTCGACCCGCGGCGCCGTCAATCGGAGATGGCTGAATCAGCCATCAAGCTCGACCTTCTCGATCACAACCGGCTCCTCGGGCTGGTCGCCGGCGCCGGTGGGGAGGTTCTCGATCGTGTCGACCGCCTCCATACCCGACGTGACCTTGCCAAAGACCGTGTGCTTGCCATCCAGCCACGGCGCGGCCTCGGTGGTGACGATGAAGAACTGCGAGCCATTGGTGTTCGGGCCGGCATTTGCCATCGCCAGCGCGCCGCGCTCCACCTTGTGCTGATTGAACTCGTCGTCGAACTTGTACCCGGCGTCGCCGGTGCCTGTCCCGAGCGGGCAGCCGCCCTGAATCATGAAGTCCTTGATCACGCGGTGAAACGTGAGCCCGTCGTAGAAGCCGTCGGCTGACAGCTTCCGGAAGTTCTCCACGGTGTTGGGGGCGTCGGCGTCGAAGAACTCGACCTCGACCGGCCCGTGGTTGGTGTGCAGTGTTGCCTGACTCATCGTTTGGCTACCTCCAGCCGGAGCGTCACGCCCCGGACGTCGTTTCCGCTGACCTTCTCGATGACCTCCTCGGCCCGGTCGGCCGGCACCTCGACGAAGCTGAAGCGCTCGAGCACGCGCACGTTGCGCACGTCCTCGCCGTCGAGGTGGGAGTGGTCGACGATCGCGCCGACCACGTCCGCCGGTTCGAAGCCCTGCTTGCGGCCGGCGCCCATGAAGATCTTTGCGGTGCCGCCCTCCATGCCGCGGCGCGGCTTGGTGTGGCGGGGGCGGCGCGTCTCGCGCGGCTCGCTGGACTCGCGCTTGGAGGGCGACTCGGCCTTGCCGTTGGCGGACCAGGGGCCGATCTCGGTCTTGGCGTGGCGCTCGATCGCCTCGAGGTCCGAGCGCTGCTTGGGCGTGATGAAGGTGATCGCGCGGCCGGTCTCGCCGGCGCGGCCCGTGCGCCCGATGCGGTGCACGTAGATGTCGGGCGAGTTCGGGATGTCGTAGTTCACGATGTGCGACACGCCCGCGATGTCGAGGCCGCGGGCAGCGACGTCGGTGGCCACGAGCAGCCGCTCACGACCGCCCTTGAAGGCGATCATCACGCCGTCGCGGGAGCCCTGGGACATGTCGCCGTGCAGCGTCTTCACGCGCAGGCCCTTGTCCCCCAGCCGGCGGGCCAGCCGGTCGACGCCGATCTTGGTGCGGGCGAAGATGATCGCCTGGGTGGGCGACTCCGCCTGGATCACCTCGGCCAGCTTCTCCGGCTTGTCCTTGTCGCTCACCTCCACGTGGAACTGCGCGACGGTGTCGATCGTGAGAGTGGCGGCCTTGACCTTGATCGTCACGGGGTCGTACATGCGCTTCTCCGCGAGCTT
Source organism: uncultured Thermoleophilaceae bacterium (assembly GCA_963808105.1). Classification (GTDB taxonomy): domain Bacteria; phylum Actinomycetota; class Thermoleophilia; order Solirubrobacterales; family Thermoleophilaceae; genus JAAYBF01. Next base: position 104,266 of record CAWEEH010000001.1, read on the forward strand.
CTTGATCTCCGGCGGCATGGTGGCCGAGAACAGGCAGGTCTGGCGGCCGCTGGGGCAACGGCCGAGGATGGTCTCCACGTCCTCGAGGAAGCCCAGGTCGAGCATCTCGTCGGCCTCGTCGAGCACCACGTAGCGAGCGGAGTCGAGGAAGAGGTGATGGCGGCCGATCATGTCCATCACGCGGCCCACCGTTCCCACCACGACCTGCGCCTCGTTCTTGAGGCGGGATGCCTGCTCGCGAATGGGCGCCCCGCCGAAGATCGCGACGACGGAGATGCCCCGCCTCTCGCCGTATGCCCGGAGGGCCTGGGTCACCTGGATGCACAGCTCGCGCGTGGGCGTGAGCACCAGCGCCTGGACCTCGGTGTCGTCGGCCTGGATGTACTCGAGCATGGGCAATCCGAACGCGGCCGTCTTGCCGGTTCCGGTCTGCGCCTGGCCGATCACATCCCTTCCCTCCAGCAGGAGGGGGATGGTCTGCTCCTGGATAGGCGTTGGCTCCTGGTAGCCCAGGTGCTCGAGGGCCTCGAGTACGGGAGCGGAGAGGCCCAGCTCTGCAAACGTCGTCATCGAGGCACGGAGGTTAGACGAGCTACCGCGGCACGGGCCGTGCCGCCGTGATCAGGCAGTGGGCCTTCTTGCTGACGTAGGTGCTGCCCGCGCGGATCCGGCCCATCCGGCGCAGGGGGACCCACCTCATCGTCCCGTACTGGATCGCCGTGGGGCCGATGTCCGCGCAGAACTCCGGCTTGGTCAGCGTGATCCGGAATTTCCCGTTGTGCCCAGGGCACTTGCGCGGGTTGCAGCGGTCGCGGCGAGGGAACTTCAGCCGCCCGGTGCCCACGGCCTTCCTTCCGCCGAAGCTCTTCCACCGGATCCGCGAGATCGTGCCGAGCCCACCAAGCATGATCTTGCTCGGCTTGGACACCGTCTTCACTTCCTTGATCTGGAAGTAGACGCGATAGCGGGTCCTCAGCTGGAGGCTCTCGCGCAGGTACAGAGGGAAGCTGCCGGCCCACTCCCGTTCGGACGGCGGCTCGACGTGGTCGGGCTTGGGGCCGCACGTCTCCGGGCCGTCGGCAACGGCGGTGAACGTGACCGCGTTGGCTCCCACCGAGATGGCCGTGATCCGGACATCGCCGTTGCGGTCCCCCACCTTGGGCGTGACCACCTGAACGTTGATGGCTCCGGGCTCCAACTCCACCGTGTTACGGGATTGCTTGGGCACGTTGCAGCCCTTCCCGTCGAAGAAAATGGTCCCCTTGTCGAAGAACCTGGCCGTGACCGAGTTCTTCTCGGTCAGCTTTGCCGCCACGGCGGACACGGGAAGGACGAGGGCGATACCGAATGCTGCGAGCCGCAGGGGCTCGCGGAGGGCCATGTCTCCACCGTACACCCGCTGGCTCCGCGCGGGGCGATTTGCGCCTCAGCGGCTCGGGTCCAGCAGCAGCTTGCCGGTGGTGCGCCTCCCCGCGATGTCCTCGTGCGCGCGCCTCACCTCGCTCATCGGGTAGGTCTCGCCCAGCTGCGGTAGGAGCTCGCCGCGGGCGGCGCGGTCGAACAGGTCGGCCAGCGCGGGCTCGACCATCTCCCGCCGCTCGAGGCAGTGGTAGAGCCAGAAGCCCACCACCGCGCGGCTGGTCTTCAGCAGCGCGGCGTTCGAGACGCGCACCTTCTCCCGCGTGGAGTTGCCGTATGCGACCAACCTGCCGAAGGGCGCGAGCGCCTGGAGGCTCTGCTCGAACAGCCTGCCGCCGGCGGTCTCGAGCACCACGTCGACCGGCTTGCCGCCGTTCGCATCGATCAGCGCCGCGGTGAGGTCCTCGGCGTCGGGATCGACGGCCTGCGTCGGCCCCAAGCTCGAGCGCCCGCGCGCGGCGCTCCTCCGAACCCGCGGTGGCGATCACCCGGGCGGCGCCCATCGGCTTCGCGAGCTGGGTGGCGAGTCCGCCCACGCCACCGGCGGCCGAGTGCACCACCACGCTCTCGCCCTCGGCGAGCTTCGCCGACGTCCGGAACAGGTGCCAGGCGGTGAGTCCCTGCACGAGCAGGGCGAGGGCGGCCTCGTCGGAAAGGCCCTCGGGGATCGGGAACACGCGCTCCGCCGGGGCCACCGCCAGCTCGGCGTAGCCGCCGGTGTCGAGCAGCGCCACCACACGCTCGCCGTCGACGGTGCCCGCCACCTCGCCGCCCAGCACGAACGGCACGCTCGCGCTCGGCCACGTATTGGCCCTCGCGCTGGTGGGTGTCGCCGAAGTTCACGCCGGCCCGGGTCACCTGCACCAGCACCTCGCCGTCCGCGGGTTGCGGGTCCGCCACCTCGGACACCGCGAGCACGTCGGGGCCGCCGAGCTCCTCGATCACCACCGCCTTCACCCCCGGCACGCTACCTTCGGGCGGGTGCGCCGGCTCATCCTGCTCACCGCCGCAATCTCGCTGCTGGGCGCCGAGACCGCCAGCGCCGCCAAGGTCTCGCGTGTCGCGTCGAACCTGCGGGTGCCGTGGGGCATCGACTTCCTACCGGGCAAGAACGGCGACGCGCTGGTGGCCGAGCGCACCACCGGGCGGATCGTGCGGATCTCCCGCCCGGGCGGGCGCAAGCGCGTGGTGATGCGGATTCCCGGCGTGGACACCGGCGCGGGCGAGGGCGGTCTGCTCGGCCTGGCCGTTTCGCCCACGTACTCGCGCGACAAGCTCGTCTACGTCTACTTCACGAGCTCACGGGACAACCGCATCGTGCGCTTCCGGCTGGGCGGGCCGGTGAACCCGGTCCTCACCGGCATCCAGCGCGAGTTCGTGCACAACGGCGGGCGGCTGGAGTTCGGCCGCGACGGCAAGCTCTACGCCAGCGTCGGCGACGCGGGCGACACCTCGAACGCCCAGGACCGGGGCTCGCTCAACGGGAAGATCCTGCGGATGAACCCCAACGGCTCCGTGCCGGCGGACAACCCGTTCAAGGGCTCGCGCGTCTTCTCCCTCGGCCATCGCAACCCGCAGGGCCTGGCGTTCGACCGCTCCGGGCGGCTGTGGGCGCCAGAGTTCGGCCAGGACTCCTTCGACGAGGTGAACCTCATCCGCGCCGGGCGCAACTACGGCTGGCCCTCGGTGGAGGGGCGCGGTACCGGTGGCGGGCGCTTCGTCTCGCCCAAGGTGGTGTGGCGCACCGACCAGGCCTCCCCCAGCGGCGCCGCAATCCGCGGGCGCAACCTCTACGTGGCCGCGCTGCAGGGCGAGACCCTGTTCCGGATCCGGCTGAACGGCACGAGCGCGGGACGCCCCCGGGCGGTGCTGAGCACCCGCTACGGGCGCATACGCACCGTCGTCGTGGCCCCCGACCGCGCGCTCTGGGTGGCCACGTCGAACCGCGACGGGCGCGGCGATCCTCGGGGCGGGGACGACAAGATCCTCCGCGTCAAATAGGGCGCATCCCATAACCTGCCGCCCCCTATGAGCCTCCTTGTAGTCGGATCGATCGCCTTCGACAGCGTCAAGACGCCCTTCGGCGAGCGCGAGCGCATGCTCGGCGGCGCGGCCGTGCACTTCTCGCTCGCGGCCAGCTTCTTCACCGACGTCCGCGTGGTGGGACCCGTGGGCGACGACTTCGGCGACGAGCAGTACGCGGTGCTGCACGGCCGCGGTGTGAACACCGACGACGTCGAGCACGTGGAGGGCGGGAAGACCTTCTTCTGGCGCGCCCACTACGAGTACGACATGGCGATGGCGCACACCGACGACACCCAGCTCGGGGTCTTCGGGGAGTTCGAGCCCAAGCTGTCGGAGGCGTCGCAGAACGCCGAGAACCTCTTCCTGGCCAACATCCAGCCCGACGTGCAGCGCGGGGTGCGCGAGCAGTGCACCGGCGCGCGCTTCGCCGGCCTCGACTCGATGAACCTCTGGATCGAGACCGCGCGCGACTCGCTTGTCCAGACCATCGGCGGCGTGGACCTGGTGTTCCTCAACGACGCCGAGATCCGCATGCTCACCGAGCAGCCCAACCTCGTGCGCGCCTCGCGGGAGATCATGGAGATGGGGCCGAAGGTGATCGTGGCCAAGCAGGGCGAGTACGGCGCCGCGCTGTTCACCTCCGAGGGCTTCTTCGCGCTGCCCGCCTTCCCACTGGAGACGGTGATGGACCCGACCGGCGCGGGCGACTCCTTCGCCGGCGGCTTCCTCGGCTACCTGTCCGCGCAGGAGGACTGGCAGGACGAGGCCACACTGCGCCGCGCGATGACCTACGGATCGGTCGTGGCGTCGTTCAACGTCGAGGAGTTCGGCACCGAGCGGGTATCACGGCTCACCCGCGAGGAGATCGACGAGCGCTTCGAGCAGTTCAGGCACATGACCGCGCTTGAAGCCGCGCCTGCCTGAGCGTACGCTCCTCCGAGTGGAGCTGCCCACCTTCATCTGGATGTTCGTGATCCTGAAGATCCCGATCATCGCGGCGCTGTGGATCATCTGGTACGCCATCCAGGAGCCTGACCCGGCCGTGGACGAGGAGCGCCCCGGCGGCGGCTCGGACCGCGAGCCCGAGTCCGGGCCGCGCAGCCCTCGCCCGCCGCGGCGTGGCCCTCACGCATCGCCCCCGCCGCCCGCGCCCGCGCGTGTGCGCGTGGCGAGGGGGCGGAAGCTCACTCACCGAAGCGGATAGCCGAGCCGGTCGTCCCCCGTGCGCCTTCGGCGCGCCACGTAGGTCGCGCAGGCGCGGTGAACCTCACCGCCTCCGCGTAGACGCACCGTCTTCTCCCGGGGATCGACCGCTCGGCCACAGGCGACGCATGTCGGCCGTGGCGTGCGGATCGCTCCGCTGAATCTGTCTACCAGGCTCGGCATCGCTCGTCACGATGTTGGCGCTGAGGGCGCGCTGACATGTGACCGTTCCGTTAGCTTTCCGTGCGTGAATGCGTTCCACGTTCTGGGCGGCGTGCTGGCGATCTGGGCACTGCTCGTCTCCTTCCTCGGCGTGACCCGTGAGAACTTCCCGGCCACCAAGGGCTCGGAGCGGATCGTGGCCGCCATCTCCGTGGTGCTCGTGATGGCCGCGATCAGCGCCGCGGTGATCACCTCCGCGAACGAGGACGAAGAAGAAGAGGAGGGCGGCGAGCACGCGGCCCTCGTGCTTCCGCGCTGATCGCGTTGGCCATCGACGACGGCACCGCGATCCACTACACCGCCATCGAGCGCGGCACACCCGTCTACGCCTCCGACGAGACCGAGGTTGGAACGGTGCTTGAGGTGCTCGACAACTACCAGGAGCACATCTTCGACGGGCTGGTCGTGGACATCGGCGGCGGCGACCGCCGCTTCGTGGACGCGCCCGAGGTGGCCCGCACGGCCGAGCGCGGCGTGACGCTCACGATCGACCCGGCCGCGGTGCAGGAGCTGCCGCCGCCCGAGAAGGGTCCGCCCGTGTTCGCGCCGCGCGGCGGCGGCAGGCTGTCGCGGATGCTCGGCGGCGGCTGGAAGAAGAAGTAGCTACTTCTTCTTGACCGTATCCAGCACCTGCTTGCACGCCTTGGCGATGTCCGCCCGGCCCTTGCGCGTGCTCTGACAGTTGACGAGGTATTCGACGTCGCCGTCGAACAGTGCGATGAGGCGCGTCTCCGCGCCGTTCACCGCCAGGCCTGAGTAGTCGATCGAAGGGAAGCCTGCGGTCTTTCCCAGCAGGCCGGTGGCCTCCGTGGATGAGATCTGCGCGACCAGGCGGTCGAACTCGGCCTTGAGGCCGGGCGAGGTTGTCATCGTCGATTGCACGCTTGAGGTCATAGCGCTGGACGATGATTACGTCGTTCTTGGAGAACCCGACGCCGGCGGTCGCCCTGGCGGCGCTGCCGGCGCCGGAGGCGATCGTCACCTTCTTCGCCTCGTCCATCTCCGCCGGGTACTCGAAGGTGATGCCGAATCCGTCCTCCTCGAAGCGGGCGGTGCCGTCGTCGTCGGAGGAGCCGCACCCGGCCAGCGCGACCAAAGCGAGGAGCAGGGCGGCGCGCACGATGCGTCAGTATGCCCGCATGGCTGAGAACTCCCTGACGGTGACCGACAACAGGACCGGCGAGACCTTCGACGTGGAGATCACCGACGGCACGGTGAAGTCGATGGACTTCCGCCAGATGAAGGAGAACGAGGACGACTTCGGCCTCATGACCTACGACCCGGCGTACACCAACACCGCGTCGTGCCGGAGCGCGATCACCTACATCGACGGCGAGGCCGGCGTGCTGGAGCACCGCGGCATCCCGATCGAGGACCTGTGCGAGCACTCCAGCTATCTCGAGGTGGCCTACCTGCTGGTGCACGGCGAGCTGCCGAGCAAGGACGCGCTCGACTACTGGGTGCACATGATCGTCCACCACACCTACGTGCACGAGAACATCAAGAACTCGATGGAGGCGTTCCGGTACGACGCCCACCCGATGTCGATGCTTCTCTCCACGGTGGGCGCGCTCTCCACCTTCTACCCGGCGGCCAAGGACCTCGAGAGCGAGAACGAGAAGTACATGGCCATCGTCCGGCTGATCGCGAAGATGCCCACGCTCGCGGCCTTCGCCTACCGCCACCAGCTCGGGCTGCCCTACGTCTACCCGGACAACGACCTCTGGTACACGGGCAACTTCCTCTCGATGCTCTACAAGATGACCGAGGTGAAGTACGAGCCCGACCCGCGGCTCGAGCGCGCCCTCGACGTGCTGTGGATCCTGCACGCCGACCACGAGCAGAACTGCTCGACGGCGGCGGTGCGCGCGGTGGGCTCGTCGCAGGTGGACCCGTTCTCGGCGACCGCCGCCGGCGTGGCGGCGCTCTACGGCCCGCTGCACGGCGGCGCCAACGAGGCCGTGCTGAAGATGCTCGAGCGGATCGGCACCGTGGACGAGATCCCGGACTTCCTCCAGGGCGTGAAGGACCGCAAGGAGAAGCTGATGGGCTTCGGCCACCGCGTCTACAAGAACTACGACCCGCGGGCGCGGATCATCAAGAAGCACGTGGACGAGGTGTTCGAGGTGATGGGCGTGGACAACCCCAAGCTCGAGGTGGCGATCGAGCTGGAGAAGCGGGCGCTCGACGACGAGTACTTCACCGAGCGCAAGCTCTACCCCAACGTCGACTTCTACTCCGGCCTCATCTACGAGGCCATGCGCATCCCGCCCGACATGTTCACGGTGATGTTCGCCATCCCGCGCACGGCCGGCTGGCTGGCGCAGTGGAAGGAGATGATCGAGGACCCGGAGACCAAGATCGCCCGCCCGCGGCAGGTCTACACCGGGGCGCGCGAGGCGTCGTACGTGCCGCTGGATCAGCGCTGACCGGGGATCACGAGGCGCATCCCGGGGTGGACCAGGTCGGGATCACCTGTCCCGATCGCGGCTGAGTTCGCGCGCCAGATCACCTCGACGAGCGCCGCCACCGCGGCCGGCGTGGCCGCCCGGCCGAGCCGGGCGTGGGCGATCGACCACAGCGTGTCCCCCGGGCGCACCAGGTAGGTCGCGCCGGCCGCGGGCGCGGGCGCGGGCGCGGGCGCGGTTGGCGTAACCGCCGGGGCCGGCTTCGGCGGCGATACCGGTGCGCGCGTCGGGGCGGGAGGCGTCGGCCGCGGCTTCGTGGGTGCGGGCGCGGGCGCTGCGGCAGGCGCGGGGGGAGCTACGGCGGGCGCCGGGGGTTCAGGCGGCTCGACCGGCTCAGCGGGCGCCGCGGGAGGTGGTGGCGCGGGAGGTGGCGTCGCCGCGGTGGGCTCACCCTCGAGGAGAGCGGGATCCGTGGGGGGCAGCGGATCGGAGGGGTCGATCGCATCCTCGGGGTCGTCGGTGATCACATCCACCACGTTCGGGTCTGGCACGTCCGATTCGATCGGCTCGTCCTCCACGTCCGACGGGAGCTCCGGCAACTCCTCCTCCGCCGCGGGCGGGGCCTGCTGTGCGAGGGCCGCCGGCGGCGACGCCACCGTGCACCCGGCCATTGCACCCGCCACCGCCAGGGCGGTGAGCCGCGGCGACACCGGCGGCGCCGCCGGCACCCTGCCCGCGAGGCGCTCCTGCCGGCACATCGGGCAGGCAGGGTCGAAGGGAAGGACCGCGTGGTCCCCGGACGCGTTGAGGTGTGTGCTCAGGCTCATGTCATCAGGGTCCCGATGCGCGCCGGTGACGCCCCCCTGAATCGAGGGGGGCGCTCGATGGGGGCATCGGGACCCCGTTCCCAGAAGGTCAACCACAACCGAGGAGGACCGATGAAGGGACGACGAACACTGCTCGCGACAACCGCGGCGCTGTCCTGCATGGCGGTGAGCGCCGGCACGGCCTGGGCCGACTACAACTACTACGAGTCCGACGCGCTCACCTATTCGTCCGGGGACGGCAAGGCCCGGGCCAAGGGCCACATCAACTGGTACCACGGCGACTTCCCCAAGGGCTACATCCACCGCGGCGACTACGGCCACAACGCCAAGGTCTACGCCACCCGGCGCGTGGGGTGCATCTGGGCGAAGGTGAGCTACGGCTACCCGGCCGGCAGCCTCACGATCGGCTCGGGGGTCGGCGGCTCGATCAGCGGCGGCTCGTACGAGGGCAACGGCTACTACTCGAGCTGCCGTCGCAAGGGCAAGCGGCGCCCGAGGCGGCTCAGCCTCTACGGCGTCGGCTACGCGAAGGCGCTGCTGAACTCATCGACGCTGGAGATCTGCACGTCGAAGAGCAAGCGTCAGGGCCCGCGGTTCTGCTCGTTCGAGAAGAACCACTACGGGGACTGAGCAAGACGCGAGTACCAGACCACGTCGAGCCCCCGCTGCTCCCAGCGGCGGGCGCCGGCGTAGGTCAGCCCCGCCTTCTCCATCACGCGCCGGGAGGCGACGTTGTCCGGATGCGCGATCGAGATCACCTCGGGGCTTCCGATCTCGTGGAAGGCGAAGCGCACCACCGCCAGCGCGCCCTCGGTGGCGTAGCCGCGCCCCCACACCTTGCGGTCGTAGAGCCAGCCGACCTCGGTGTTGTCGGGATCGGGGTCCCAATCCGGGTGGCGCTTGATGCCCGTGCGGCCCGACGAACCGGCCCGACTCCTTCTCCTCCACCGCCCAGTGCCCGAAGCCGTGCTGGAGCCAGTGACCGCGCAGGTTCTGGACGTCGAACGCCGCCTCGGCGTGCGTCACCGGCCGCGGGGGCAGCATGTAGCGCATCACCTGGGCGTCGGCGCAGATGCGCGCATAGACGTTCACGTCCTCGTCGCGCCACATGCGCAGGATCAGGCGGTCGGTCTCTAGATCCGGAATACCGGCACCAGCCGCTTCTCGTGCTCGGCATCGATGCTGGCGATCACCTCGACGTGCTCCTCGAGCCCCGAGCCGCGCAGCTTGGTGGCGAGCAGCTCGTCGACCTGGAAGATGCCCGCGGAGTTGTTCATGGCGATCTCGATCGTCACCGCGCGCTCCTCGCCGGCCTTGATCTCCACCTCGTCGATCGCCGCCGCCGACAGCGAGTGGATGTTCGGGCGGCGGTTCTCGAACGGCACGCGCGAGCGGCCCTGGGCGAGGTCCAGCGCGTCGGCCACGCGCACGATCCCGGCCTCGACCGTGATCGGGTCGCCGCGGCGGCGGTGGCCGATGATCGCGTGCAGGGCCTCGGCCACGACCACCGTGCGCTCCGGCTCCTCGTACACGTCGGCGAGCAGGGCGGGCAGCCGCTCGGCGGCCAGGAACAGGCTGTAGGCCTCGTGGTCGGTGCGGTGGATCGACATGCCGGTGTCGTGGAACATGCAGGCGGCCGCGATCACCACCTCGGCGTCGTGGTCGCGCATCAGGTGCTCGGTGACCATCGCCGACTCGACCCCGCGCTTGGTCAGCAGCCGGTACATCCGCAGCGCGATGTTCAGGACGATGCGCACGTGCACCCATGAGTGGTCGGACATCCCGAGCCGGTTGGCGAACACGTGCTGCATGTGCCACCAGGTGCGCAGGCGGTCGTCGGCGTTGGCGGCCTCGAGGAAGGCCTCGAGCTTGCGGTTGCCGCGCGACCGGCGCGTCGACCTTTGCCGCGGTGATCGCATCGCGTGGTGCGATCGGTCCTTCGGGTGGGGCGTTGCTGGCTTCCACGCCGCTGGCAACATAGCCGCATGCCCCGGCGATCCTCCTTCTCCCTGCGGGCCAGCCTGAAGCCGTTCGGCATCGGCGAGCAGCGCCCGAACAACTTCGGCGAGGTCACGCGCGCGATCTGGGAGAACCGCGACCAGGCCGGCTACGCCTGGCGGATCCTCAACGAGGGCGTCTGCGACGGCTGCGCTCTCGGCACGAAGGGGATGCGCGACTGGACGATCGACGGCGTGCACCTGTGCAACATCCGCCTGCGGCTGCTGCGGATGAACACGATGCCCGCGTTCGACCCGGCGCTGCTCGCGGACGTCGAGGCAGCTGCGCGGTCGCTCGAGCGCCGACCTGCGCGGGCTCGGGCGCCTGCCGGCGCCGATGGTCCGCCGCGCGGGCGACCCCGGGTTCACGCCGATCGCGTGGGACGAGGCGCTCGACCTCACGGCGGAGCGCATCCGCGCGGCGGGTCCCGAGCGGCTGGGCGCCTACCTCACGAGCCGCGGCACCGCCAACGAGACCTACTACGCCGCGCAGAAGGCGGTGCGCGCGATGGGCTCCAACTCGATCGACAACGCCGCGCGCGTGTGCCACTCGCCCAGCACGTTCGGGCTGAAGGAGGCGGTCGGGGTCGGCGCCACCACGTGCTCCTACACCGACTGGCTGAAGAGCGACCTGATCGTGTTCATCGGGTCCAACGTGGCCAACAACCAGCCGGTCACCACCAAGTACCTCCACCACGCCAAGCGCGAGGGAGCGCGCGTGGCGGTGCTCAACCCCTACCGCGAGCCGGGCATGGAGCGCTACTGGATCCCGTCGATGCCCACCAGCGCGGTGTTCGGCACCAAGATCGCCGACGACTTCTTCTCGCTCAACGTGGGCGGCGACCTGGCCTTCCTCACCGGCGCGCTGCGCCACCTGGTGGACAACGGCTGGGTCGACCGGTCCTTCGTCGACGCCCACACGACGGGGTTCGCCGAGCTCGAGGCCGGTTTCGGCGAGCGCAGCTGGGAGGAGCTGGAGGCCTCGGCCGGCGCCACCCGGGAGGAGATGCTCGCGTTCGCGCGGCTGATCGGGGAGGCCGAGCGCGGGGTGCTCGTGTGGTCGATGGGCGTGACCCAGCACGAGCACGGCGAGGACAACGTGCGCGCCATCGTGAACCTGGGCCTGGCGCGCGGCTGGGTTGGGCGCGAGGGCTGCGGGCTGATGCCCATCCGCGGGCACTCCGGCGTGCAGGGCGGCGCCGAGATGGGCTGCTACTCCACCGCCCTGCCGGGCGGCCTGCCGGTCGACGAGGAGCACGCCGCCGCCCTCGGCGAGCACTGGGGCTTCGAGGTCCCCGATGGGCCGGGACGCACCGCGCCGGAGATGATCGACGCGGCGCACGCCGGCGAGCTCGACGTGCTGATCTCGATCGGCGGCAACTTCCTCGAGGTGCTGCCGGACCCGGCGCACGTGCGCGAGGCGCTGGCCTCGGTGGCGCTGCGCGTGCACTACGACATCGTCCTGTCCAGCCAGATGCTGGTCGACCCGGCCGAGACCGTGCTGCTGCTGCCCGCCACCACCCGCTACGAGATCCCCGGCGGCGTGACCGAGACGAGCACGGAGCGGCGCGTGATCCTGAGCCCGGAGGTCGAGGGCCCGCGGGTGGACGCGGCCCGCCCGGAATGGGCGGTGCTGCTCGACCTGGCGCGCCGCGTGCGCCCCGACCGCGCGGGTGCGCTCACCTACCCGGGCGGCACCGCGGAGCTGCGCGAGGAGATCGCCCGCGTGGTGCCGCTGTACTCGGGCATCGAGGACCTGACCGACGGGGGCGACAGCTTCCAGTACGGCGGCGAGCGCTACCCCTCGGGCTCGGAGTTCCCCACGCCCGGACGGCAAGGCGCGCTTCTCGGCCGTCGATTCCGCCGCCGCCAGAGGCGCCCGACGGGCTGTTCGCCGTGGCCACGCGGCGCGGCAAGCAGTTCAACTCGATGGTGCAGGAGCGCAAGGACTCGATCACCGGCGCGGGGCGCGACTCGGTGATGGTGAGCGCCGCAGGACGCCGAGCGGCTGGGCGTGGCCGACGGCGACGCGGTCACGCTGCGCTCGGCGCACGGGGAGATGAGCGGGCGGGCGCTGATCGCACCGGTCGCCCCGGGTAGCCTGCAGGTCCACTGGCCCGAGGCGAACTCGCTGCTCGCGCGCGACGCGCGGTCCGAGGAGGCGGGCATCCCCGACTACAACACGCGCGCGAGCTGATTCCGTCATGACCGAACACCACGGCGACTGGCAGAACAACGTCTATCTGCAGGGACTCGCGGGCGAGCCGCCCGCGTTCCCGGTGGACTGGGGCGAGCTGGAGGCGCAGGCCGCGGCGCAGGTCGAGCCGGGGCCGCAGGGCTACGTGTGGGGCGGCGGCGGCTCGGGCGACACCATGCGCGCAAACCTCGAGGCGTTCCGCCAGCGGCGGCTCGTGCCGCGCCACCTGCGCGACACCAGCTCCCGCGACCTCTCCGTCGAGGTGCTGGGCACCCGGCTCACAGCGCCCGTGATGCTGGCGCCGATCGGCGTGCAACAGATCCTCCACCCGGAGGGCGAGCTGGCCTCGGCGCGCGGGGCGGCGGCCGCGGGCATCGGGCTCGTGGCCTCGACGGCGGCGTCCAAGCCCATGGAGGCGGTGGCCGAGGCGCACGGTGAGCATCCGCGCTGGTTCCAGCTCTACTGGCCAAAGGACCCGGAGATGATGCGCTCGATGGTGGCGCGCGCCGAGGCCGCCGGCTACAGCGCCATCGTCGTGACGCTCGACAACATCCACCTCGGCTACCGGCCGGCGGACATGGCCAGCGGCTTCCTCCCCTTCATCCGCGGAGTGGGCATCCAGCAGTACACCTCCGACCCGGTCTTCAGGGCGCGGCTGGAGCAACCGCTCGAGGACGACCCCGGGGCCGCGATCGGCGAGTTCCTGGCCGTGGTGAACGAGGTGATCACCTGGGACGACCTGCCCGACCTGCGGGCGGCAACCGACCTGCCGATCCTGCTCAAGGGCGTGCTCGACCCCGACGACGCCAAGCGCGCCCGCGAGGCGGGCATGGACGGCGTGATCGTGTCCAACCACGGCGGGCGCCAGGTGGACGGTGCGATCGCGGCACTCGACGCCCTGCCCGATGTCGCGGGCGAGGTGGGTGGCGAGCTGGCCGTGCTGTTCGACTCCGGCATCCGCAGCGGGTCCGACGCCGCGAAGGCGCTGGCGCTCGGCGCCGAGGCGATCCTGCTCGGCCGGCCCTACCTCTGGGGGCTGGTGCTGGGCGGCGCGGAGGGCGTGGAGCACGTGCTGCGACTGCTGCTGGCCGAGCTGGACCTGACGATGGCGCTGTGCGGGGCGAGCACGCCGGCGGAGCTCACGCCGGACTTGCTCCGGCACGCTCCGCGCTGACCAGCGCTGCCTGGTGCAGCAGGCTCTCTGCCGCCGTCCCCTCGCCCCACATCTTCGACTGGGCCCGCTTGCCGCCGAGCTGGTAGCCCACGAACAGGTGCGGCGCCAGCGGATCCCACGAGCCCACGTCGCGCAGCCACTCCGTCCCGTCGTGCTCGAACAGGATCAGCCGTGAGATCGCGCGGCCGAGGAAGTGGCCGTCGTGGGTGGTCAGCTCCACCAACCCGAGCGGCCTGCCATCCGGCGGCACCGCCTCGATCTCCAGCGCCTCCACGTAGGCGTCGAGCTCCAGCCCCGCCTCCAGCACCCTCGTCACGGTCACATACCCGCGAGTGAAGGCGGGCGTGCGGGAGGTCACGCGGGCGGCGACCTCGATCTCGAACGTCTGGTCCACCAACCCACCGGGGCGGACCGGGGTGAAGCGGCCCAGCTCCGACATGAAATCCGGCCAGCGGCGCGGCCGCTCGAGCAGGTCCAGCACGCTCTCCGCCGACGGCACCCGCACGGGCTCGTAGGTGTGCCAGGTCTGGTCCGCCGGGTCGTTGCGTGGCGGCGTGATCTCGCGCAGCGCCCCGTCCACCAGGCGACGAGCGGGGTCGTAGGACTCCAGGGCCAGCTTGTCACCGAACACGATGCCCCAACCCCGGCGTTCGAGGTCGGCGTAACCGGCCTCGAAGTCCTCGTCGAACAGGCGCGACGCACCCCCCAGCAGCTGCTCGCGCGACAGAGTGCCGCGCATGCGGTCCTTGCCGAATGCGCCGTGGAACTCTGGGAGGTCCCGGGCACGCAGCCGCGCCCCGTGGCGATGCCACGCGGTGGTGAGGATCGTGAAGGCCAGCCGCAATCCTTCGATGTCGCGGTGCTCGGCCGGGCGCGCGTAATGGGCGGCGTTGAGGAAGTCCGTGACCCACGGCATGGCGCCGGGTTCCGCGATGGACGTGCCCGCCATTCGCGCGGTGCGGAGGATCAGGGGGAGGCGCATGGCGACGAAGGTACCCTTCGCCGCATGCTTCGCGAACCCCTCGTCGATGGCCACGGCCGGGCGATCGAGGATCTGCGCGTGTCGGTCACCGACCGCTGCAACTTCCGCTGCCAGTACTGCATGCCGGCCGAGGGGCTGCCATGGCTCGAGCGCGAGGAGGTGCTGTCGTTCGAGGAGATCGAGCGGCTCGTGGCGCTGCTGGCGTCGATGGGCGTGCGCGACCTGCGCCTGACCGGCGGTGAGCCGCTGGTGCGCCGCGACTTCCCGCGGCTGGCCGCGATGCTCACCGCGATCGACGACCTGAGCGAGGTCTCCCTCACCACAAACGGCTTCCTGCTCGAGCGCGACGCCGCCGCGCTCGCCGACGCCGGCATCAACCGCGTGAACGTCTCGATCGACTCCCTGCAGCGCGACCGCTTCTTCGCAATGACCCGGCGCGATGCCCTCCCCCAGGTGCTGCGCGGCCTCGACGCGGTGGCGACGAGGCCCGAGCTCCGGCCCGTGAAGGTGAACGCGGTCGCCATCCGCGGGTTCACCGAGCAGGAGGCGCTCCCGTTCGCCGAGTTCGCCCGCGAGCACGACTTCCAGGTGCGCTTCATCGAGTTCATGCCGCTCGACGGCGACCGCTCGTGGAGCGCCGATCAGGTGCTGAGCGGGGACGAGCTGCGAGCGATCATCCACGCGGCGCACCCGCTGGAGGAGCTTCCGCGCGAGCCCTCGGCCACGGCGCGCGTGTTCCGGTTCGCGGATGGCCGCGGCGAGATCGGCTTCATCAACCCGGTCTCAGAGCCCTTCTGCTCGGACTGCAACCGCATCCGGCTCACCGCCGACGGCCGCCTGCGCACCTGCCTCTTCTCGATCCACGAGACCGACCTGCGCGGCCCGTTGCGCGACGGGGCGGACGACGACGAGCTGGAGGCGATCGTGCGCGACGCCGTGTGGCAGAAGGAGCTCAAGCACCACGTGGGCGAGCCGGGCTTCCGCCAGCCGGCGCGCTCGATGAGCGCTATAGGCGGCTGACGGGGTCGCCCGCCGCGACCTCGCCGGCCTCCACCACGCGCATGTACATGCCGGGCCGCCCGGCCTTCGCGAAGCGCTTCACGAACTTCGGGTCGCCCGCCTTCGTCGCCATCTTCTGGCAGGGCTGGCGCGGCTTGGTCACCTCCAGGGTCACGCCGCCGGCGTTGAGCCGGTCCCCGGGGCGCAGACCGTTCACGTCCACCCCGCGCAGCGTGAGGTTCTCGCCGAAGAAGCCGGGGGCGAGCTCGCGGCCGAGCTCTGACTCCCACCACTCCACGTCCTCGATCGCGTAGGCGTAGACGGCCTGGTCCTCGCCGCCGTGCACGCGCCGGTCGGCCTGCACGTCCCCCTCGAGTCCCAGCTCGCCGACGGCCACGCGGCCCTCGACCGGCTCCTTGAAGATTCCCGTCAAGACCTCGCGCCCGGAGACCACGAGCGGGCGCAGCGAGCCGACGTTCACCGACACGATCTCCATTGGTCTGAGATTAGATGCAGGCATGGCGAGCTACCGGATCACGGTGCGCAGCGGGGCGAAGGTGCGCAACGCGCGTGCCGAGGACCTGGATACGGCGCTGCTGGAGATCGAGCGGAGGGGTCGCGAGCTGGAGCAGGGAGCGTCGGCCCACGTGGTGGGCGGCGCGCTCGTGCGGAAGTTCGAGCCCGTCCAGCAGGTGGTGGGCCGGATCGAGCTGTCGGGCCCCCGGCGGCGTGCGAGCCGGTGTGGACGTGCGCGGGGACGGGTCGGCCGAGGCCTTCATCGGGCGCGTGCGGCGCAGGCTGGTGGTGCAGCGCGCGGGCGAGTCGCCCTACGACGCCCTGCGCCGGGAGCTCTCCGGTGGCTGAAGGCTGGCGCGTCGAGCTCCCGCGCGCCGCCGAGCGGCCGTTCAAGGTGTTCGTGAACGGCGTGCAGCAGGAGGAGGGCAAGGACTTCGAGGTGGACGGGCGGGAGCTGGTGTTCGACCGGCCGCTGGAGAAGGAGAAGCTCACGTTCTGGCGCTGGACGGCGATCTTCCTGGCCCTGTTCGGCACCTACGGCAAGAACGACACGGTCGACGTTCAGTACATGGTCGGCGGGCGGTCGACCGTGGCGAGTGGCCTGGACATCAAGCCTCCCGGCTAGCCTTCCGCCGATGCGAATCGACGAGATCCTGCGCGAGCGGCGGCCCGTCTTCTCGTTCGAGTTCTTCCCCCCGAAGACCGACGACGGACACGCCAACCTGCGCGCGACCCTCGACGCCCTCCGCGCCGACAACCCGGACTTCGTGTCGGTGACCTACGGCGCGCTGGGTTCCACGCGCGACCGCACGATCGACATCGTGAAGTGGATCAAGCAGGACCTGGGCATCGAGGCGATGGCGCATTTCACGTGCGTCGGCGCCACGCGCGAGGAACTGGCCGAGACGCTGTCGGAGATCGAGGCGGCGGGTGTGGACAACGTGCTGGCGCTGCGCGGCGATCCGCCGGCGGGCGAGGAGGAATGGACCGCCACGCCCGGCGGCCTCCTCTACTCCACCGAGCTGATCGAGCTGCTCGGAGAGCGGTTCGAGTTCGCCGTGGGCGCTGCGGCCTTCCCGGAGGTGCATCCCCAGGCCGAGAGCCCGGAGTCGGATCTGGCCTTCCTGAAGGCCAAGCAGGACGCCGGGGCGACCTTCTTCATCACCCAGCTCTTCTACGACAATGAGTACTACTTCGACTTCATCGCCCGCGCGCGCGAGGCCGGCGTGACCGTGCCGATCATCCCGGGCGTGATGCCGGTCACCTCCTTCCGGAACATCAAGCGGATCACCGAGCTGTGCAAGTCGGAGATCCCGGAGGCCTTCGAGCGCGAGCTCGAGGCCCGCGACGACGACGACGCCGCGGTGCAGGACCTCGGCGTGGCGTACGCCACGCTCCAATGTGTGGATCTCCTGGCGCGCGGGGCGCCCGGGATCCACTTCTACACGCTCAACCGATCCCCCGCGACGCGCGCGATTCTCGCCGCCCTGCGGGCGGCGCAGCCGTGGACGCGCGCCACTCAGCCGGTCTAGCGGCGCTGTCGCTCGCGCTCGCCCTCGCCGCCTGCGGTAAGGAGGAGGACCGGGCGCCGCTCAAGGTCGCCGGCCCGGCCGGGGCGCCGGCGATGGTCGTGCAGGACGACGCCGAGCTGCTGTTCGCGGGACCCGAGAACGCCGAGCGGGCGGTCGAGCTCCTGGACCGCTCGGGTGTGCGGGCCATCCGCGTGACCGCGAGCTGGAGCCAGCTCGCCCCCGACACCCGCTCCACCACCAAGCCCAGCTTCGACACGGCGGACCCGGACTCGTACGTGCCCGAGAGGTGGAAGCTGATCGACCACGCGGTGCGCCTGGCCCGCGACCGCGACATGGCGGTGATCATGGACATCGCCTTCTGGGCGCCGGTGTGGGCCACCGACGGGGATGCGACCGAGCGCCCCAAGACCGGGATCGATGCGAAGGACTTCGCGGAGTTCGCCCGCGCGGTGGCGCGCCGCTACGCCGATGACGTCGGCACCTTCACGCTCTGGAACGAGCCCAACCACCCCGGCTTCCTGCTGCCGCAGCGCGAAGGCGGGCGCAACGTGAGCCCGGGCATCTACCGCCGGATGGTTGCCGCGGCCTATCCGGCCGTGAAGGATGAGGCGCCCGAGTCCGTGGTGCTCGTGGGCGGGCTCGCCGCGCATGGGCGGCGAGACGGCATCCCGCCGCTCGAGTTCCTGCGCGACCTGGCGTGCGTGGACAGCCGCCTGCGTCCGGTCGCCACCGGCGACTGCGCGGACTTCCAGCCGATCAAGGGCGACGGGTTCGCCCACCACCCCTACTCCACACGCACGCGGCCGGACGAGATCGAGCGCTCGGCGTCGAAGGACGACGTGCCGATGGCTCGCCTCCCCAAGCTGATCGACGTGCTCGACCGCCTCGTCACCGCCGGGCGCCTCGCGCCCAAGCTGCGCGACGTGTACGTGACCGAGTACGCCTACGAGTCGCGGCCCCCGGATCCCGGGGCCCGGTTCTCGCCGGATGGAGCCGCGCGGATGATGGCCTTCGGGGAGGCGCTGGCGGCACGCGAGGCGAGGGTGCGCACGTTCGCGCAGTTCATGGTGCGCGACCTGCCCGGCACGGGCGGCGGCGGGCAGCAGGTGGGCGCGTTGCCCGACTGGCAGTCGGGAATCCTGTTCACCGACCGCCGCCCGAAGCCGTTCGCCGCGGTGCTCCCGGCGCCGCTGCACGTGGAGCGCGTGGACCCGCAGTTCGTGCGGCTATGGGGCCGGGTGCGCCCGGGCGAGGGCCGCCGCCGGGTGCGAATCGAGGCATCCCGTGACGGGCGGACGTGGCGCGCGGTGGTGGACGGCCGCACGGATGGCCGCGGCGTCGTGGAGGCCGAGGAGCCCGCGCGGCGGGGGACGAGGTTCAGGATCGGGAGGCGCGAGAGCGGGCGCTGGGTGTACGGCCCCGCCGTGGCGGAGCTCTAGGTCGTGCGCCAGCGCTCGGGGTCCTCGCCCTCGACCTTCTCCGCCTCGCCGGCGAGCTCGAGGTGGCGCAGGTAGCAGAGGGTCTCCGACAGGCCCCAGTTCACGAGCATCGGCGTGAGCTCCTCCACCCCCATCAGGATCGGCACGATCTCGAACGGCGTGCGCGGCTCTTCGGCGATCGCTCCGCGCACCCGCTCGATGCGCTCGCGCACCGCGGTCCGGTTCGCCTCCACCAGGCCCCGCAGGTCGCGCACCGGGCGGCCGTGTCCGGCCAGCACGAGGTCCGTGTCGAGCTCGCCCACGGTGTCCAGCGAAGCGAGGAACTCGCCCGCGGGATCGGGCGAGTAGCCGTAGTCGTAGTAGAGGGAGACGCGGCCGAT
The DNA here is from genome assembly GCA_963808105.1 of uncultured Thermoleophilaceae bacterium. Classification (GTDB taxonomy): domain Bacteria; phylum Actinomycetota; class Thermoleophilia; order Solirubrobacterales; family Thermoleophilaceae; genus JAAYBF01. Next base: position 123,586 of record CAWEEH010000001.1, read on the forward strand.
GATGTGGTCGCCGCTCAGCAGGAGCCTGCGCTCGGGTTGATGCAGCACCACGTGGGAGGGCGCGTGCCCGGGGGTCTCGTAGACCTGCCACGTCCCGAGGTCGGTCTCCACCTCCACTCCGGGAAGCAGGTCGCGGTGGGGCTTCACCACCTCGGCGATCCCGACCCCTGCGCCCTTGCGCGCCTCGCGGTAGCGCTCCATCGCCTCGGCGGGCACGCCGGAGTGCAGGCCCACCTCGATCCTGCGCTCGAGCTGGCGGTCCGGATCCTTCGCCGCGCGGGTCATGTGCTCGTGGTTTGGATGCATCCACAGCTCGCAGCCCGATGCCTCGACGATCGGGCCCGCCTGCCCGTAGTGATCGGAATGGGCGTGGGTGCACACCAGCAGCCGCACGTGCTCGAGGCTCAGCCCCGCCAGGTCGAGCGCCAGCTCGAGCTGGCCCAGCGAGCCGGGCTCGTGCATGCCGGTGTCCACCAGCACCACCCCGCTGCCGGCGGCGATCGCGTAGGCGTTCACGTGCGGAACGCCCGGCCACGGCAGCGGGAGGCGCAGGCGCCATACCCCGGGCAGCACGCGGTCCGCGCGTGCCAGCTCGCGCTTTCGCCCGCTCATATGAGCACGCCCGGATTGAGCATGCCGGCGGGATCGAGCTCTGCCTTGGCCGCCCGCAGCGCGGCGGCGAACGGCTCCGGGCGCTGGTGGTCGTACCACGGCCGGTGGTCCCGGCCGACCGCGTGGTGGTGGGTGATGGTGCCGCCCGCGGCGATGATCGCCTCGCCCGCCGCGTCCTTCACCTCCTGCCACTGAGCGAGCTCGTCGCCGCGGCGGGCCGGGGCGAGCACCGTGAAGTAGGGCGCGGCGCCATCGGGGTAGGCGTGGGTCAGGCGGCACGTGACGCGACCCTCCCCCACGGCGGCCTGCGCGGACTCCCGCACGGACCGGACGAACCCCTCGAAGCGATCCCAGGTGATGGCCGTCTCGAACGTCTCTGCCAGCACGCCGGCGGCCACCATCGTGTCGCGCAGGTACGGCGCCTGGAGGAACGCGCTGCGCCACGAGCCCTCGGCGTCGCCCCGGCCGGAGCTGGGCTCGCCGGCCACCCCGCCATGATCGGCGCAGAGCTCCAGTGCCCGCGCCATCCACGCGTCGAGCGGGTGGTCGGCGGACTCGAAACCCAGCACGAGCACGGACTTGCCGGTGGCCGACGCGCCCGTGAGCGCCGCCTCGCCCTCGTCGAGCAGGCGGCAGTTCGACGGGTGAAGGCCGGACTGCGCCAGCGCCCGGGTCGCTGCTGCGCCCGCCGCGAAGTCCTCGAACTCCACCGCCGCGGACGCCTTGAACTCCGGCCGCTGCTGCACCCGCACCCATGCCTCCGTGATCACGCCGAGGATCCCCTCGGAGCCGATCAGCATCCGGTCGGGGCTCGGTCCCGCTCCCGAGCCGGGCAGCCGGCGGCTCTCCCAGCTACCGGAGGGCGTGATCGCGCGAACCGATTCCACCAGGTCGTCGATGTGCGTCCAAAGCGTGGCGAAGTGCCCTCCCGCCCTGGTGGCGATCCAGCCGCCGAGCGTGGAGTACTCGAACGACTGCGGGTAGTGGCGAAGGGTCAGTCCGTGCTCCTTGAGCTGGGCCTCGAGCACCGGGCCGGTGGCGCCGGCCTGGATCCGCGCCGCCCGCGACGTGGCGTCCACCTCGAGCACCCGGTCGACCGAGCGCAGGTCGATGGTCACGACCGGTCCGTCGACGGTCGAGGCCTCCACCCCGCCGACCACGCTGGTCCCGCCGCCGAAAGGGATCGCCGCGGCGCCGGCGTCCGAGCACCAGTCGAGCACCGCCTCGACCTCCGCCTCGGTCCGCGGGCTCGCGACCACGTCGGGCGGATGCGGGAACTCGCCCCGGAATCCCCGGACGATGTCCCGGTAGGCCTTGCCGAGCGCTCGCGAGCAGCGGTCGTAGGTGGTCGAGGAGCAGAACTCAGAAAGAGCCGCCGGCGGCTCAACCCGCGGCGCGGGCAGCTCCACGTCCTCCAGCGCCGCCGGCCGTTCGATCTCACCCTCACCGAAGCCCAGATGCGAGCGAATGCCCTCGGCGGCAGCCACCACCTCGTCGTGGGAGGGCTGCTGATCCTCGAATCCCCAGCCCCAGTGCTTGAGGCGCCGCTCGGCCATTGGACTGACTCTTTCACGGCATGGACAATGGGCGGCATGCGGGTCGTTGCGGCAGTCATCGGCGTCGTCGCGGCACTCGGCCTGTGTGTCTGGGGCGGGACGGTGACCTACGACGCCATCGACGGGCTGGCCGACGGCGCGCGCGACGGCGCGACGCGAACGCACGTGCCAGGTCTCCGCTACGCCCAGCTCGACGAGGCCAAGTACGTCATCTATCTACGAGGTCAACTCGAGCAGTGTCAGCGGGGACGAGGTTCCTGTGCCCGAGTTCGTCGTCGCAATCCGTCGCGGGGGCGAGGGCCCCGTCCTGGATGTCGACGACTACGGCGCTGACTTCCACGTGGACAGCGGGGGCCGTGAGGCACAGGCCGCCCTCACCGTGGAGGTTCCCTCGGCGGGCCGCTACCAGATCGCGACGTCCGGGGAGGGCGGCGCCAGCGAGCCGGCGGTCGTCCTCGGCAAACCGATCGCTCGCCGGATCCTCCGCCTGATCCTCGGCGTGATGGCGTTCATCGCCGGCCTGGGGCTGGGCATCCTCGTGATCGCGATCGTCGCGGGACTCGCGGTCCGCGACCGCCGTCAGCCCGCCTAGATCGCGAACTTCCCGCCGCTGTGGCGGATCTTGGGGCTATATCCCCTAAGACCCTCCACAGCTCGGCGCGTACAGGCGACCCAGGCCCTAGCGCGCCCCGACCGGCAGCCGCTCGGCGCGCGCCGCGCCGCTGTCGGCATCGATCTCCACCGTGTCCGCGAACCGGGGCTGGAAGCCACCGTCCGTCGCGTAGAGCAGCCGCGCGATGCCGAAGGGCTGATCGTCGGCCAGGTTGCCCGTGCCACCGCCTCCCGCGGAGCCACCGTTGAGCTCCACCAGGTTCCGCGAGGCCTGCGCGGAGGCCAGGTGGGTGTGGCCCGTGAGCAGCACGAGTGGTCGCGCGGGCGGATTGCGGCGCAGCTCCTCGGCCGCGAACTCGACCAGGCCCTGCTCGTGCGCCACCACCACATCGACCTTGCCGGCCAGCGGCCGCAGCCAGTCCGCGAACGCCGCGCGCTGGGCGTCGGTGATCTCGGCGCCGCGATCGCGGTAGCGCTCGCTCGCCAGCCGCATGTTCGGGGACGGGTAGCCCGCCATGCGCAGGCCCGCCACGCGGCGGACACGGCGCCCGAGGATGATCACGCCGGCGCGTCGCAGCCCGCGGACCAGCGTGTCCGAATCATGGTTGCCGGCCACGAACGCCACGGGGTCACCGGCGCGCGCGACCCGCGCGGTGAGCGCCGCCTCGAACGGCGAACCGCGATCGGTGAGGTCGCCTGCGAACACGAGCAGCCCGCCATCCGCGGCGCGCTCGAGCGCGGGCAGGGCCAGCAGGTTGTTGTGGAGGTCCGACGCGAGCGTGAGGCGGCCCAGCCTCGAGGCCGGCCCGCGCTGCCCGGGATCGGCGATGAGGCGCGCGAGACCAACCAGCTGGGCGTCGAGCTCCTCGGAGATCGTGCTCGCGGAGTCCTGGGCGTTGTCGATGGCGCGCAGCGCGGCCGGGATGTCCGGCCCGTTGGCGTAGTACTCAGGGTCGGCGAGGTCCCCGCGCGGGGGCACCAGCACGTACAGGGCGAGCACGCAGAGCGCCGCGCCGGCCACCGCGACCGGCGCCAGCAGCCGCACCGGCGCCATCCGCCCGCGCAGGGCGAGCGCCATCAGCAGGCCCAGCGCCAGCGCCGCCAGACCCGCCACCGCCAGCATCCGGACCACCCAGTCCTCGATGGCGCCCTCCGCCTGCTTTCGCACCGCGTCGACGTCGGGGTCCGCCCCTCTCGCCAGCCGCTCCGCCTCCTCGCGATCGACGGTGCGCAGGTCGAGCGACACCCGCGCCGGCACGTCAACGGCGCCCGGGAACCGGACGCCCCAGTCCACAAGCGGCACGTACAGATCCAGGGCTCCCTCGTGGTGCGCATCCGCGGAGACACGCACGGTGCCGACGTCGAGCGTTCGATCGATCGACACCACGGCCAGCGCAGCCCAGGCCGCCCCGGCGCAGGTGGCGAGCACAGCAAGGCTTGCAAGCACGCGACGAAGCACCGCACCCAGAGTAGAGTTGGGCGTTGGCCCCGCGATGGCGACTCAGAGCACCACTGTCCAGATAGTCATGCCCTCAGTGGGCGAATCCATCACCGAAGGCACGGTGCTGGAATGGCTGAAGCAGGTCGGCGACACCGTCGCCGAGGGCGACGCGGTGGTCGAGATCTCCACCGACAAGGTGGACGGCGAGGTTTTCGCCCCCAGCGCGGGCGTGCTCACCAAGATCCTGGCCAAGGCCGACGAGACCGTGACCGTGGGCCAGGTGCTGGGCGAGATCGAGGCCGGTGAGCCGCCTGCCGACGAGCCACCGGCGACCGACGAGCCCTCGCCGAGCGGTGAGATCGTCGACGTTGCGATCCCGGAGATGGGCGATTCCGTGGCCGAGGGGACCATCCTCGAGTGGCTCGTGAAGCCGGGCGACAAGGTCGCCAAGGACGACCCGCTCGTCGAGGTCTCCACCGACAAGGTCGACGCTGAGCTGCCGGCGCCCGTGTCCGGCACGGTCACCGAGCTGCTGGTCGAGCCGGACGACACGGTCGCCGTGGGCACGGTCGTCTGCCGCATCGAGGCGGGCGAGGGCGCACCCAGCGCAGCCACGGCTCCCGCGACCGAGGAGCCCGCGAAGCCGGAGGCGATCCCCGCCGGCAACGGTGACGGCAACGCCACGCCCGTCGCCGCCCGCATGGCCGCCGACCACGGGCTCGACGTGGACAAGCTGAGCGGCAGCGGCGCCCGCGGTCGCGTGACCAAGGCAGATGTGGAGGCCGCGCTGGAGGACAACGGCCAACCCGCCGCCGCCCCGGCCGGCGCGGAGCCGATCCGCGGCCCCGCCGCCACGCTCGCCCGGTTCATGGACGAGAGCCGCAAGATCCCGACCGCAACCAGCTTCCGCACCCTCGCCGTGGACGAGCTGGCGGCGCACCGCGCTCAGCTCAAGGCGGCGGGCAAGAAGCTTTCGTTCACGCACCTGATCGCCTGGGCGATCGTGCAGGCATCGAGGGACATGCCCGTGATGGCGTACTCCTTCGCGGAGGTCGACGGCAAGCCCCACCGCGTGACCCCGGGCGCCGTGAGCCTCGGCCTGGCGGTGGACATGCAGCGCAAGGACGGATCGCGGTCGCTGGTGGTGCCGGTGATCAAGGACGCGTCCGAGATGGACTTCAGCGCCTTCGTCGCTGCCTACGACGAGCTGGTGGTGGGCGCGCGCGACAACAAGCTGCAGCCCGACGCCTACGTGGGCGCGAACATCACGCTCACCAACCCGGGCGGCATCGGCACCGTCGCCTCGGTGCCGCGATTGATGCCCGGCCAGGGCACGATCGTGGCCACGGGCGCCATCGGCCTGCCCGCCGGCCTCGCCCAGGCCGACCCGGAGAAGATGAAGGAGCTGGGCGTGGCCAAGGTCATGACCATGACCTCGACCTACGACCACCGCGTGATCCAGGGCGCGGAGTCTGGGGCGTTCCTGAAGCGGATCGACGAGCTCCTGGCGGGCGAGGACGGCTTCTACGACGGGGTGTTCGCCGCGCTGGGCGTCGAGACCGGCCGCGTGGACGCCGCGGCTGGCGGCGCGGCCGTGACCGCCGACGAGCCCGTGCCCGCCGCGGCGACGCCGGCCGCCACGACCATGCCGGACGAGGCGCTGCTCCAGGCCGTGCAGGCCGCCACCTCGGTGGTGAAGGCCCACCGCATGCACGGCCACCTGGCCGCCGCGCTCGACCCGCTCGGCTCGCCCCCGCGCGGCGACCCCGCCCTCGACCCGGCCACGGTGAACCTCTCCCCCGAGCTGATGGCGCGCATTCCGGCGTCGGTGCTGCGCGTGGCCGTTCCCGGCGACACGTTCGCCGAGGCGCTGCCCCACCTGCACGACACCTACTGCGGCACGATCGCCTACGAGATCGAGCACATCTCCGGCCACAACCGGCGCGTGTGGCTGCGCCAGGCGATCGAGTCCGGTGAGCACCGCAAGGCCCTCGACGCGGACGAGAAGCGGGCGCTGCTGGAACGCCTGTCGGAGGTCGAGGCGCTCGAGGGCTACCTGCACAAGGCCTTCCTCGGCAAGAAGCAGTTCTCGATCGAGGGACTCGACGTGCTGGTGCCGATGCTCGACGAGACGATCGAGCTGTCCGCCGGCAACGGCGCGCGCGAGCTGGTGCTGGGCATGGCCCACCGCGGCCGGCTGAACGTGCTGGCCCACACGGTGGGGCGCCCGTACGAGTCGATCCTCGTGGAGTTCGAGGGCGAGCAGACGCTCTCGGCCGACACCGCCGCGCCCGAGGGCGGCACCGGCGACGTGAAGTACCACTACGGCGCCTCGGGCAACTACGAGACGAAGGCCGGCAAGGGCGTGACGGTCACGCTCTCGCCCAACCCGAGCCACCTCGAGTTCGTGAACCCGGTGATCGAGGGCCGGGCGCGCGCCGATCAGACCAGCCGCAAGGGCCGCGAGATCACCCAGGACACGAGCCTCGTGGTGCCGGTGCTGATCCATGGCGACGCCGCGTTCCCGGGCCAGGGAATCGTGGCCGAGACGCTCAACCTCCAGGCGCTGCGCGGCTACTCCACCGGCGGCACCGTGCACATCATCGCCAACAACCAGCTGGGCTTCACCACCGATCCGCCGCGAGAGCCGCTCCACGCGCTACGCGTCGGACCTGGCCAAGGGCTTCGACGTCCCGATCATCCACGTGAACGCCGACGACGTGGAGGCGTGCATCCACGCCGTGCGGCTGGCGGTGGCGTTCCGCAACGAGTTCGGCCGCGACGCCCTCATCGACCTGATCGGCTACCGCCGCTTCGGCCACAACGAGACCGACGAGCCCGCCTACACCCAGCCCGGGATGTACGACCACGATCAAGCAGCACCCGCCCGTCAGGGAGGTCTACGCGAAGACCCTCGAGGAGGAGGGCGTGGTGTCCGCGGAGGACGCCAAGAAGCTGGCCGACGACGCCTACGCCAAGGTCTCCGACGCCCACGCGCACCTCAAGGAGACGATCGCCGGCCCGCCCGACACCGGCCAGCACGAGCTCGACCGCACGATGAGCCGCGAGCCCAAGACGACGCTGCCGGAGGACCTGCTGCGCTCGCTCAACGAGCAGCTCGCGAAGGTGCCGGACGGCTTCAACGTGCACCGCAAGCTCAAGCCGTTCCTGGAGAAGCGGCGCGAGGCCGAGAAGGTCGACTGGGCGCACGCGGAGTCGCTGTCGTTCGCCTCGCTGCTGGCGCTCGGGGTGCCGATCCGGCTCACCGGCCAGGACACCGAGCGCGGCACGTTCAGCCAGCGCCACCTGGTGCTGCACGACGCCGAGTCCGGCGACCCGTACTGCCCGCTCCAGAACCTGCACAGCGCCGTGTCGCCGTTCGAGCTCCACAACAGCCCGCTGTCCGAGCAGGGCTGCCTGGGCTTCGAGTACGGCTACTCGGTGCAGGACTCCGACGTGCTCGTGCTGTGGGAGGCCCAGTTCGGCGACTTCGTGAACTCCGCGCAGGTGATCCTCGACCAGTTCCTCACCTCGGGCCTTGCCAAGTGGGGCCTCACCTCCCGGCTCACGCTGCTGCTGCCACACGGCTACGAGGGCTCGGGCCCCGAGCACTCGTCAGCGCGGATCGAGCGCTTCCTGCAGGGCGCCGCCGAGGGCAACATCCGCGTGGCCAACGTGACCACCCCCGCCCAGTACTTCCACCTGCTGCGCCGCCAAGCGCTGGTGTCGAAGGCGCGGCCGCTCGTGGTGATGACGCCCAAGAGCCTGCTGCGCCTCCCCGCGGCGTCGTCCACGATGGATGAGCTGGCGAACGGCGGGTTCCACAAGGTGATCGATGACCCGGTCGTCGAGAGCCGCGACAAGGTCACGAAGCTGGTGCTCTGCTCGGGCAAGGTCTACTACGACATCGCCGGCCACGAGGACCGTCCAGCCGCGGACCACATCGCCGTGGCGCGCGTGGAGATGCTCTACCCCTTCCCCGAGAACGAGCTGCGCGAGCTGATGGAGAGCTACCCCAACCTCGAGCGCGTGGTGTGGGTCCAGGAGGAGCCGCGCAACATGGGCGCGCGCGCGTTCATGCGCAGGCGGATGGCGGCGATCCTGCCCGAGGACCTGCACTACTACTACGTGGGCCGCAAGCTACGCGCGGCGCAGAGCGAGGGCTACTCGGCGGCGCACCGCAAGGAGCAGGGGCGGATCGTGCGCGTGGCGCTCGATCTCGAGGACGACGCGCTGGAGCCGGACGCGTCGGCCGAGCGCCCGAAGCTGTAGGGAGAAGACAGGGAACGGATAGGGATTCCGCCCGATTTATCGGGGCCCGCCGAGTCGTAGCTTGGCTCCCATGGCGGGGGCCTACATAACAATCGCACTGATAACGCTGATGGCGCTGCCGGGCACCGCGCTCGGGGCTGAGCAGAAGCTCCAGGCCGGCGACAGCGCCACAAACGACCGGCTCGGGGAAGCGGTCGCCCTCGACGGCGACACGGCCGTCGTCGGCGCCTTCAACGAGGACACCGGGAGGGGCGCCGTCTACGTGTTCGCGCGCTTGGGAAACGTCTGGATGCAGACCGCCAAGCTCACCGCCTCCGACAGAGCCGAGAACGACCAGCTCGGCATCTCGGTGGCGATCGACGGCGACACGATCGTCGCCGGAGCCACCGGCGACGAAGCATCCCAGGGCTCGGCCTACACGTTCGCGCGCACCGGAGCAGCCACGCGTAGCGAGACCGCCAAGCTCAGGGCCTCCGATGGAGCCGCCGGCGAGCAGCTCGGCATCTCGGTGGCGATCGACGGCGACACGATCGTCGCCGGAGCCCGCTTCCACAACGTCGGCTCCAACGCCGGTCAAGGTTCGGCCTACACCTTCGCCCGCACGGGTCTCCCGGTGCGGACTGAGACGGGCACGCTGACCGCGTCCGACGGGGCCCCGGGAGACCACCTCGGCCGCGCGGTGGCGATCGACGGCGACACGATCGTGGCCGGCGCCCCCGAGGACAGTGTCGCCAACGCCGCAGAGGGCTCCGTTTACACGTTCGCGACCACCGGCACCCCGGCGCGCACCCAGACCGCCAAGCTCACGGCGGCCGACAACACGGGCTTCGCGGACGACAACCTCGGCCGCTCGGTGGCGATCGACGGCGACACGATCGTGGCCGGCGCGCCGTTCGACAACCTTGGCGCGAATGGGGACCAGGGGTCGCTGCTCACGTTTGAGCGCGCCGGCGCGCCGACGCGGACCCAGACCGCCAGGCTGTACGCCTCCGACGGCACGGCGGAGGACCACCTCGGCTACTGGGTGGCCATCGACGGTGACGCGATCATCGCCGGCGCCCCGCAGGACGGCCCGCTCCAGGGCGCGGTCTACACATTCGCGCACGAGGGCGCCACGCCCCGCACCGAGACCGACAAGGTGACGGGCGCCGACGTGGCTGCGAACGACGCGTTCGGCAACTCCGTCGCGATCGACGGCGAGACGATCCTGGCAGGGGCTCCGGGCGACAACGTGTTGCGGGGTTCGGCGACCGTCTTCTTCCAGGAAACCGCCGCGACCGTCCCCGAGGACGAAAAGCCCCCGGTGCGGCAGCCGCTCACGAGCGCCGATACAACCGCGCCGTCGCTCGCCGGCGCGCGGCTCTCGCGCCGGCGCTTCCGGGTCGGGCGTCGCGGCACGAGGATCTCCTTCCGCCTCTCAGAGGCGGCGAGGATGGGCATCCGGATCGACCGCAAGCTCAAGCGCCGCCGCGGGAAGCACCGCTACAAGCGCGCCGCCACCTTCAGCCGCCGCGCCCGCGCCGGGGCCAACAGGATCACGTTCACCGGGCGGATCGGGCGCAGGAAGCTCAAGCCGGGCAGCTACCGGCTCACGCTCACCCCGACCGACGCAGCGGGCAACCGAGGCAAGCCACGCAGACTGAGCTTCCGGGTCATCAGGTGAAGCCGGCGCTGGGCCTCGTGTTGGTGGCCCTACTCGCCGGCTGCGGTCCCGAGGACGAGGACTTCGTCTCGGAGGTCGACGCCCTGTGCCGGAATGCGAACCCGAAGCTGGCCTCGATCAACGCGGAGATCCTCCAGGCAAGGGACGACGCCCGTGCCGGGCGCGCGGCCCCACAGGAGACCTTCGCCATGTTCGAGGCGCTCCTCGAACGTGCGCGGGAGGTCAGCGATCGCCTGGTGGTTCAGCTGCGGGGGATCGCTCCGCCCGCCGACGAGGAGGAGTTCCACGCGGCGCTGGTGGACTCCCTCGAAGCCGGCGCGGCCAACGTGCGCCGCCAGGTGAACGCCGCGCGCGACCGGGACGCCGCCGCTCTCCGCGAGCTATCCGTCGAGGGCGCCCGGCTCAACGCGCGGTCCAAGGGGCTCGTCGAGGACCACGCGGGCTTTCGCCACTGCGGTCGCGCCTAGCGCTTCCTGCGCTTCGCCTTCGGCGGCTTGAGCGTGAGCTTGGCCGAGCTGGTTCTCGCGTTGCCCAGCCCGTCCTTCGCCGCGGCCGAGGCCGTCAGCCTCACGCTCTTCAGCCGCTTCAGCAGGGAGCGGTTCTTCCTCGACAGGGCGAGGGTGATGTTCGCCCGCTGACCCGGCTTCAGGGAGAACGACTTGCTGGCGAACGTGACGACGCGTCGCCTGGGCTTCTTGCCCTTCCTGCCCTTGTTCACGTTCACCCTCTTCGCGCTCTTGAGCGTCAGCTTGCCGGTGCATCCGCCGGTTTCACCGGCCGGGCAGACGACGGCGACCGTGAAGCGACCCCTCTTGTTCGTCCGGCGCGCCTTGTTGGAGACCGTCATCGCCGGCCCCTTCGTGTCGACCACGAAGCTCCGGCTCGCCGGGCTGGCATCGACATTGCCGGGCCGGTCGATCGACCGCACCTGGAAGGTGTGCGACCCGTCGGCCAGCGCCGCCGCGGCTCCACACGCCCCGAACGCAGCTCCGTCGAAGCGGCACTGGAACTGGGCGCCGGTCTCCGTCGAGGCGAACGCGAACGCTGGCGTCGTGTCGGTGATCGGCCCGGTGGGACCGCTCGTGATCGACGTGTCGGGCGCGATCAGCTCGAATGACTCGAGCGTGGTGATGAGGTTGCGCGTGCCGTACACGTCCGACTCGGCGTCGCCGTCCTGCGCGAGCAGGGACTCCACCGTGGTGTAGAAGACGGCCGTGCGGTCCTCGGAGGAGCCGGCAAACGCTGCTGTGAAGCTTGCATTGCCGGGCGTGACCTTCACCGCCTCGCCCTCTGCATTGCGCCCATAGGTATCCGAGTTCGCATCGGTATCCGCTGCGGTGATCTTCTCGTCGGTCGAGAAGAGCACGCGTTCTCCGTTCGGGGAGTAGCCGCGGAAGAACGGGGTCTCCGGTTCCTCGGCGCCGGCGTTCACACGCTGTGAGATGAGGTCGGTCTGGACGACCCCCTCCTTCTCATAGAGGTCAGGGAAGCTGTCGTTGTCGATTCCTGTCAGGTCCTCAGCGGTCGTGTAGGCCACGTGGCCTCCCGCGTCGTCGCTTCCGGCGAAGTCCGCGTCGAAGTCCCCGTTCCCCGCCGACACCTTGGTCGGGGTGGTCCCGTCGATCTCGTACACGTCCTGGTCGTTGTCGGGATCGGTCGCGGGCGCCCCGGCGTCGTCGTTGGTCTCGATGTACACCTTGTCGTCAGTCGGGGTGATGCCGGCGAAGTCGACGTTCTCGTCGTCGAAGTCGTCCGATGCGTGGGCCGGCGTATCGGTGTCGATGTCCTCGGTATAGACGTCGACGTCGGTGTCCGCGTCGCTGCCCAGGAAGGTGCCCGTGGTCTCGAAGGCGACGAGGCCGCCCGCGGTGGCGCCGCCGAAGTCCACGTCCACGTCGTCGTCGTTCGCACCCGGCTCGATGCTCACGAGCTTGTCGCTTGCGAAGCGCCTGTACACGTAGATGTCGCTCGCGTTGTTATCGGTGTCCTCCTCCGTCGACAACTCTTCGTCGGTCGAGAAGAACACGTCGTTGCCACCGGGGCTCTTGCCCTCGTACGACACGTCGAAGTTGCCGCTACCGCCCGTGCCGTTCTGCTGAGACGGGCCGGTGACGAATCCCAGGCTCTGGTCGAACAGGTAGAGGTCCCGCGCGCCTGGGTCGGTGTCCCCCGCGTGAAGCTTCTCGTCCGTCTGGAAGATGACGATGCCGTTCTCGAGCACGGTGTTCACCACTGCGGGGAACGCCCCATTGCCCGGGAACAGGCCCGTGCCCTTGGAAGCGCGCTGCGTCACGCCGTCCTCACTGACGTAGACGTCCTGAGAGTTGTCCAGGTCGTCGGCGGTCAGGCGCTCGGTGGTCGTGAAGGCCACCCGGCTCGAGATGTTGAACGCGGCCGTGCCGCCGTAGGTCGCCGCAACGTTGGCGTTGCCGCCCACCGGCCCGATGGACACGAGGCGAGTCACTCCGCCGGAGCGCTCGTAGACGTCGACGGCCGAGTCCGTGTCCTGCGTGGTCATCCGCTCCGTGGTCGTGAACACAACACGGCTGCCGTCGTCGTCGTTGCCTCGGAACGCCATGGGCGCGGCCAGCGCGGTGGCCGGCGCGGCCAGTGCGAGGCCGGCGAGGGCTCCAGTCAGGACCACTCTGCGGATCGAAATCATCGGTGCCTCTCCTTAGGTTGAACTTCCCCTGTCTCCTTCACCCAACCGAGCCGGCCGGTGGAACTTACGCCACCTGTCCAATCCGCTGGCGCGCCTAGCGTTTGTCGGCCTGGCCCTTGGCCAGGTCGGCCGCGATCTCGTCGCCGCCCATCCGCCGCTGCAGCTTCGCCGCGAAGCCGGGCGCCACGCCCGCCATCTTCGCTCCCCAGCGCACCGACAGCGGGGCAACGTCCACCTCCATCAGGTCGCGCTCGATGCCCCTCACGACCGCGGCCGCCACCTGGTCCGGCGTGCGGGTGCCGACCCCGCGCGGCAGCTCGGTTCCGCTCTCGTGAAACATGCCGGCGTCGCGGATGAAGCCGGGGAAAACGGTGGTCACACCCACGCCGGTTCCATTCAGGTCGCCGTGCAGGCCGAGCGCCATCCCGCGCATACCGAACTTGCTGGCGGAGTAGAGCGCGCTGCCCGCGTTGGCGGACTTGCCCGACAGCGATGAGATGAAAACGAGGTGTCCGGAGCCGCGCTCGACCATGGCTGGCGCGAGCGCACGGGCAAGCTGGGTCGGGGCGCGCAGGTTCACGTCGAGCGCGCGGTCGATGTGGTTCGGCTCGAAGTCGAGCAGCGCGCCGCTCGCCGGGAGCGCCGCGTTGGCCACGAGCACGTCCACCTGGCCGGCGCGCCCGGGCAGCGCCTCGACGTCGGCGGCCTCGGCGAGGTCGGCCACGATGGTCTCCACCCGATCGCCCAGCTCATCGGCCAGCTCCTTCAGCATCTCCTCGCGCCGCGCGGTGGCGATGACCGTCGCGCCGCGCGCGTGCAGAGCGCGGGCGATCGCCATGCCGATGCCGCCGGAGGCGCCGGTGAGCAGCGCCCTCTTCCCCGCGAGATCCATTCCTAGCCCTCTATCTGTTTCTTGTCCTTGCCCTTGCCGAGGCCGGAGCGGTCGGCCACCGCCAGCAGGCCGACCGATGCCACGACGGCCGCCACGAAGCCGATGAAGTTCAGCTCCCAGATGTCGCCGCTATCGATCGCGGCGGCGATGGTGCCGCCTATCACCGACCCCGCGATGCCCAGGCCGAGCGTCCACAGCAACCCGATCTTCTGCTTACCGGGCAGAAGCAGCCGCGCCAGCAATCCGATAATGAGGCCCGCCACGAGAAATCCGATCATGGGCGTGAGGCTACTCGGGTTGCGCCGTTAGGATCGCCCCCGGCATGGGGTTCATCTCCTTCACGCCTCCGCCCTTCGACCTCGACGAGTGGAAGGCAAAGCCCCACCTCGAGCGGATCAAGCCGCTCGCGCAGGACTGGGCGGTAAACGGCTTCGGCACGCCCATCGCGGTCTACCTCCTCTACATCTTCAAGCTGGTGGTGTTCTGCCTAGGCGCCATGCTGGTGATCTCCACCACGCCCGGCATCGGTGGCATCGGCGACTTCTCGGACTGGTGGACCGAGCCGATCGTGTTCCAGAAGCTCGTGGTGTGGACGCTGCTCTGGGAGTTCCTGGGCATCGGGTCGGGATCGATGCCGCTCACGTTCCGCTTCTCCCCGACCATCGGCGGCCTCCTCTACTGGCTGCGCCCCGGCACGCTGCGGCTGCCGCCCTGGCCCGACAAGGTGCCACTCACAGCGGGCAATCGCCGCACGATCGTCGACACCGGCATCTATGCCGCGGTGATCGTCCTCGCGGTGAGCCTGCTGTTCTCCGACGGGCCGCTGCTCGACACGACCCCGATCGCCGTGCTGCTCGGCCTGCTGGTGGCGCTCGGGCTGCGCGACAAGGTGCCGTTCCTCGCCGCCCGGCCCGAGGTCTACGGCTTCATGCTCGTCGTCTGCCTGTTTCCGGCGGAGAACTTCATCGTCGCCTGGCAGTTCATCTTCTTCTTCATCTGGTGGGGCGCGGCGTCGTCGAAGCTCAACCGCCACTTCCCCTACGTGGTGTCGGTGATGATCTCCAACACCCCCTGGAACCCCTCGAGCAAGGCGAAGTCGAAGCTCTGGCGCAACCACCCCGAGGACGTGCGCCCCGGCCCGGTGGCCGCCTACTCGGCCCACCTCGGCACGGTGATCGAGTTCGGCCTACCGCTGGTGCTGATCCTGTCGGGCGGCGGGACGATCGGCACGATCGCCGTGGCCGGGATGGTGATCTTCCACGTGCACATCCTGTCCACGTTCCCGCTCGGTGTGCCGCTCGAATGGAACATCTTCATGATCTTCGGCGTCCTGTTCCTCTTCGGTCACTACGGAGAGGTGCCGCTGTCCACGCTCGACGATCCGCTGCTGATTGCGCTCCTGCTGGTCGGCGGAGTGGGCATCCCGGTGCTCGGCAACCTGCGCCCGGACCTCATCTCGTTCCTGCCATCCATGCGCTACTACGCGGGCAACTGGGCCACAAGTCAGTGGCTGTTCCGCAAGGACGGCGCCGAGGACAAGTTCGACGAGCGTCTCGACAAGGTCGCGCCGGTGGTGGTCAAGCAGCTGGCCAAGGTCTACGACGAGGAGCTGGCCGAGTTCATGCTCTACAAGGGCCTGGCGTTCCGTTCGATGCACTCGCACGGCCGCGCGCTGAACGGGCTGCTGCCGCGGGCCGTGGACGACGTGTCCGAGTACCACATCCGTGAGGGTGAGTTCGTGGCGGGCGTGGCCATCGGCTGGAACTTCGGCGACGGCCACTTCCACGACGAGCGCCTGCTGGCGGCGATCCAGGAGCAGTGCGGGTTCGAGGAGGGCGAGGTGCGGCTGATCTACCTCGAGTCCCAGCCGGCGCACGTGCAGCGCCAGCAGTACCGCATCTACGACGCGGCCACCGGGCTCATCGAGGAGGGGTGGGTACAGGTGGCCGACATGGTCGAGAGCCATCCATGGCTCGACGAGAGCGGCACCATCCCCGTGCACCAGTGAGCGACGCCGTCGTTGTGGGTGCCGGGCCCAACGGCCTGGCCTGCGCCGTCGCCCTGGCACGGGAGGGCGTGCAGGTCACGGTGCTCGAGGCCCAGGACGAGATCGGCGGCGGCACGAAGACCAGCGAGCTCACGGTGCCCGGCGTGCTGCACGACCACTGCTCGGCCGTGCACCCGATGGCCGTCGGATCGCCGTTCCTGCGCTCGCTGGACCTCGAGCGCCACGGCTTGGAGTGGTGCTGGCCCGAGGTGGACCTCGCCCATCCCCTCGACGACGGGACAGCCGGAGCGATGTATCGCTCCTTCGACGAGACCGAGCGCGCGCTCGGGCCGGTGGACGGCCCGCGCTGGAGGGGCCTGTTCGGCCGGCCCGCAAGCAGCTTCGAGAGCCTGCTCGACGACATCCTGCAGCCGGTCCTCCACGTGCCCAAGCATCCGCTGCGCCTGGTTCGCTTCGGCCTGCCCGCGGCGCTGCCCGCCAATGTTCTCGCGCGGCGGTTCGCCACTCCGCAGGCGCGGGCGCTATTCGGCGGCGTGGCGGCCCACTCTTTCAGCCGGCTGAACCGCCCCATGAGCGCGTCGGTGGGCGTGGCGCTGATCACCGCCTGCCACGCGTTCGGATGGGCGGTGGCGCGGGGCGGCTCGCGCTCGGTCACCGACGCGCTGGCCTCCGCGCTGCGCGAGCACGGCGGCAAGATCGAGACGGGTACTCCCGTGACCGAGATGCCGGAGGCCGACATCGTGGCCTTCGACACCTCACCGTCGATCGTCGCCGAGATCGCCGGCGACCGCCTGCCCGGCCGGGTGGCGCGGGCCTTCCGGCGCTACAGGCGCGGTCCCGGGGCGTACAAGGTTGACCTGGCCGTGGACGGAGGAGTGCCGTGGACCAACGAGGACTGCCGCAGGGCGGCCACCGTGCACATCGGGGGCACCTTCGAGGAGATCGCCGCCGCCGAGGCCGAGGTGAACAGCGGGCGCATGCCCGAGCGGCCGTACATACTCGTCGCCCAGCAGTACCTGGCCGATCCGAGCCGCTCGGCCGGCGACGTGCACCCTGTGTGGGCCTACGCGCACGTGCCTCACGGATACGACGGCGACGCCACCGAAACGGTGATCGACCAGATCGAGCGGTTCGCCCCCGGGCTGCGCGAGCGGATCGTGGGCACCTCCGTCCGCACTCCCGCCGACCTGGAGCGCGACAACGCCAACTACACGGGCGGGGACATCGTGACCGGCGCCAACACGCCGGTCCAGGTGCTGATCAGGCCCCGGCTCGCGCTCGACCCCTACGCCACCGGCATCCCAGGAGTGTTCATCTGCTCGGCGGCCACGCCGCCAGGCGGCGGCGTCCACGGGATGAACGGCCACAACGCGGCGAAGGCGGCCCTGCGAGAGCTCAGACGGTAGGCGCGCGCACCGCGGCCGGCGAGCCCGTGACGGACACCCGGTACGAGACGCCGAACGGCAGTGTGGCCACGGCCACCACGGTCACGTACACGCGAAGCCCGCCGGCGTTCTGAGCATCTTCACCGAGTGTCGCCACGACCTCGCGGATCTGGAAGTACCCCCCGGAGCTATGGGCTATCCCGGCCTGCATCGCGGCCGTTGCCTGGATCCGGACCTGCCCCTCCGCCCCGGCCGCGTAACTGAGGCTGTCGGGCAGCCAGAAGGGCGCCTTGATCTGTGTGCGGGCTCCCCCGTGGATCGGGAGCCCGTCCAGCACCTCCGGCGGCCCGCCGTACCAGACGACGCCCGCGTAGTCCGTGCGGCGGCATGGATCGCCACTCACCGCATCCGTCGCGAGCAGGTCGATGCGCTCGGCAGGCACGACGACCGGGTGATCGGCGGCGATCTCGGCCGCCCTCGTCATGTCGCCGAACAGGCCCACGGTCATTCCTAACGCTATCCTCGACTGACCCCAGCGGGCGTAGTTCAGTTGGTTAGAACGCCGGCCTGTCACGCCGGAGGTCGCCGGTTCGAGTCCGGTCGCTCGCGCTGATACGGGCTGCAAACCTGCGCCTGGCTTTGTCATCGGCCCGGCCATGTGCGAAGCACTATGGCCGGCCCTCTTCCTCGCCATGCTTGGTTTTCGCACTCAGCGCGAGCGACTTCGTCGCTCCGTCTTGCGGCTAACTGCTCACTCCGGCTCCACTACCTCCACCGCGCCGAAGCCGGCCATCGGGGCGTCTATGAAGAAGATCTCCATCGTGATGTCTGGCTCGACGTGGGCCTGGCTGAGGAAGGCCACCACCTTGCGGCCGGTCAGCTCCTCGATCGCGCTCTTGTAGCGGTCGGCCATCACTCGCTGGAAGTCCTCGCGCATGTCCACAACGCGATCGGGCTCCCCGCTGTCCATGATCGTCTGCTCCAGAGGCGTGAAGCCGCTGCCGCGCATCACGCAGACGATGATGTCGTCCAGCGCGTAGGTCTTCGCCTTCATCGGCCCACGGCCATAGTGGTCGCGCAGAATGCCGACCACGGTGGTTGATATTTCGGCCAGTAGCTGGCCCCCCGACAGGGGTTCCGACACACAAATCACCCCATCAAAATCCGACAGAAGTAAGGGTACCCAGGTGGGCAGAATCTGTGCAAGGTGGTACTGCGCCGTTTTTGCCGCTAGCATTTCCCGCAGAGCGACGCCCACGGCTTGTCACCGACGACGGTGGGCGTTGCGCCTAGGCAGCGGAGCGCGTTCTCGGTCACACGTTGGCCGTCACAACCTCGGTCCGTGACATGCGGTCTGGCCAAATGGCCGGGGTTATGGAATGCAGCAGTTTCAATCTGGTCACGGTGATGCCGCGGACGACCCGCTGACCGCGGGCGAATTCGGTCTCATCACGCGCGATCTCGCCCGGAGCACAGGGGCGGGTCAGGTGCTGCTCGCAGTCCGCGACGAGGCGGAAGGCACAGCCGACCTCGTCTCCGCCTGGAGCCACAACGGCAGCGACCCCAACTTGACGCGCCCGGCCTCGGCGACCGACTTCGTCGGCCGCGTCCTGGAATCGGAGCGCTCGGCCCTCGAGCCCATCGACTCGTCCGGGCTGACCTTTGCGGTGGGCGCTCCGATCGACGACGCGGGCACCACGGTCGGGGCCCTGTGCGCGGCGTTCGTGTCCGTGCCCCCGGACAAGGATCACGCGCTCTGGGTGGTGGAGTCCTACGCCCGGCTGGCGGCGCTCTGTCTCCATGACCCCGGCACGCTCGAGGGGCTCCTTACGGCCGCCCGCGGGACGCGCTGACCGGTTGCCTCAGCTACGGCGCGTTGCGGCACGAGTTGCATCGCGAGATCGGGCGGGCAGCCCGTTACGGGCGTGATGTGTCCTGCTGCTTCATCGACCTCGATCGGTTCAAGCAGGTGAACGAGCGTTTCGGCCACCTCCACGGGAGCCGAGTGCTCGCCAACGTCGCCGGCGCGCTCGAGTCCGGGATGCGCGAGGGGGACAGGCTGGGCCGCTTCGGCGGTGACGAGTTCGTGGCCGTGCTCCCCGACACCAACGAGACGTCGGCGCAGGTGCTGGCCGAGCGGCTTCGCCAGCGCATCGTTGAAACCGCTCAGAAGGGCTCGAGCGCAGCCATCGACGCCTCGATCGGGGTAGCCCGGTGGGTTCCCGGCTCCTCGGGCGAGGAGCTGCTGGCAGCGGCAGACGACGCCCTGCGTGAGGCGAAGGCCTCGGGCGGGGCCATGGTGATCAGAGCAAGTGACCTTCCCAAATCTGGATCCGCCCTACAGACGGCGGCAAAAACGGCGTGAGCGAGTCACCCCCAGCGCGGACTACCTCCCCCGCGATCGCTCACCCAGCACGACCGGCCCCCGCGCGGGGACCTCACTCGGGCGGCTTACGCGCCGCGTCCGAGTCCCGCGCGGGAGCGCCGGTCGTGAACCTTCAGCGGCTCACTCGCTCTCGCCCTCGCCCCTGCGTTCGCGCCGGCGTTCTCGCAGCGTCGTAACCACAAGCCACAGCAGGAACGCAAGCACCGGCACGAAGTAGGCCACCTGGACGAGCCAGTGGCCCGGGTGTGCGAGGACGATCATCCGTTCGACTGCGCCAGCAGCCACAGGGCCAGGCTCGTGAAGCCCACCATCACCACGAGCATCCAGTACTGCGAGCGCACAGCCAGCTTCGCGTCGTCGTAGAGGGCCAGCGCGCGATCGTGGGCCAGGATCAGCGCGGCCACATGGCCCAGCACGACGAAGGCCACCTGGTAGTACCAGGTGGTGGTGGCGCCGATCACGCCGTAGTTGATCGCCTCGGTGGCCGTGCCGAAGAGGTCGGTGCCGTCCTCGCCCAGCGGGTTGGACGCCAGGAAGCCCAACGGCGGCGTGGAGATGCGCACGATCGCCTGCCCCTGGTAGAGCAGCAGCGTGAGGTAGTGCGCAGCGGTGTAGGCAAGGGCGATCGGCACCAGCGAATGCACGAACGCGTCGCCGAGCCGGTGCGCCGAGATGTTGCCGCCCACGCTGCGCGCCCCCGCCACGCCGAGCCGGTAGAAGCCGTAGATGATCAGGATCGCCCCCACGAGGCCGATCAGGAACGTCCCCTCCAGTGCTCGCTCCGGGGATAGGCCGATCGACTCGAGGAACTCCGCGATGTCCGGCGCCATGCCGGTCCACAGCGGCGCCTCGGCAACGCCGTCGAAGGTCACGGAGCCGATGATCACCGCCAGCAGCGGCACCGTGCCGGCGACCGGCTTGAGGTCCGCCAGGCCCGACAGGGGGACGCGTAGGCCGAGCTGGTCGCCTCGCCGCACGACCGGCGAGATGCGGGAGAAGAGGTTGAAGTAGACGCTGAACGCCTCACCCCGCTCGATCCAACGATCGATTCCGTACAGCGCCATGGCCACGAACGTGGCCGCCGAGTACACGAGCGCCGCGATCGCGACGTTCTCCGGCTTGTCGCCGTTCGACGCGACCAGCTCCATGACGGCGAACGCGAAGATCCCCGCCGCCGCGGGCCAGTGGCCGATCCGCTCGGGGTACTCCAGAGGGGCGGGCAACGGGCCGCGCGCGGCAGTCTGCGCGACCCAGGCCACAGCCCGGGCGAGGGCCCGCCACGGGTTGAACGCCTTGAAGATGTCGCCGAACAGCACGCTGAGCGGCACCAGCAAGAGCCAGAAGATCACGAACACAAAGGTCGGCGCGAAGTTGTTCGTGGCCGTCTGTGACCCGGCCAGCCCGCTGTAGACGGTGAGCCCGAGCAGGAACACCCCCGCCGCACCGCACAGGATCTCGGCCGCGCGGCTCAGCAGGACGCGCGACAGACCCCTGGGCAGCGCCCGGAAGCCGCCGCCGTCCTGCAGGCGCGGCTTGGGCCACAGGATCGCGAGACCCACGAACGAGACCACGAGCACCATCGCCGCGCCCCATCCGAACAGCCACTCGGGTATCGGCAGGTCGGTCCTGCCGACGATGCCGTGGGCGATCTCCAGCATCAGCCGGGCTCGACGACGAGGCGGCCTATGAGCGGCTCGAGCCCCTCGTGCTCTGCCGTGTGGCTCTCGATCTCGAACACGCCCTCCACGTCCGCCTTGAAGCGGAACCGCGCGGGCTTGCCCTTCGCGGCGTTGCGCGTGATGTCGTAGCCGTGCAGGTGGATCTCGTCCTCGCCGTCGGAGCTCACCAGCAGGCGCACGGTGTCGCCCTTCTTCACCTCCACCCGCTGCACGCCGCCCTCCGGCTTCCCGCCCTTCACCACGATCTCGTCCGCGGCCGGGGGTGGCGCCGACGGCGCGGTCGCGGTCGGCTGCTCCTCGGTTGTCTGCGCGGGCGTCGTCTGCGCGGCCTCGCCGGCCGGGTCGTCGGCGTCCTCGTCGGTGTCGCCCGGGCTCAGAACCACGAACGCCACCACTGCCACTGCTATTGCCAGGGCCACGAGGCCCAGGCGCGATCTGTTGCTCACCTCAGTACCTCCTGATTCGGAAGGGTCGGATCAGCAGCTCTGGGGAGGGCCGCGACCCGCGAGATGCAGGGCCAGCACCCGCTGGGACCAGGAGTCGCGGCGCCGAGGGCGCGGGAGCGCGGGCGGGCGCGGCCTGGCGCGCCCGGCCGGCCGCGCGGCGGCCGAGACAAGAGCGCAGGCTCCGGCGAGCGCGAGCGCCACCAGCGCGCCCAAACCCACCGCAAGCGGCGCGGCAAGCAGGGCGCCGGGCGTGATCAGCGCGCCCTCCGCGAGCTCCTGCACCGAGAACACGGCCAGCAGCGCCACCACCGCGAGCGGCCAGGCGCTGCGGAACGCAAGCGTCGCGGGCTCGCCTCGCCGGCGCGCCACGCGGGCGATCAGCTGAGCGGCCGCGAGCGCCACGAGCAGTCCCGCGAGAGCGCCGGCAAAAGGTATGTAGCCGTGTGAGGGCTCCTGGGCCGCGGGCGCAAGCGCCCAGCGCAGCTCGTGCAGCGCCAGGGAGCACCCCGACAGCAGTGCCGAGATTCGGAGGATCCCGCTCACGGGCGGAAGTATGGCAATGGAGGCGCCGTTCACATCCCGGTCACCTCCTGGTCACGCAACGGTGACGAGAACCCCCGCTCACATGCCGAACCTGACTGTGAGATGGACGCACGGGGTACCGAGCTGCACTTCCACGCTCTCCACGGCGTGGATGACGGGCCGGCCACGCTGGACGAGAGCATCGAGCTGTTGCGTCTCGCCGAGCTCGACGGGACGGACACCGTGGTCGTCACGCCGCACGTCCGCGGCGACTTCGTGACCGACGTCCGCGAACTGCCCGAGCGCGTGCGCGAGCTGAGCACCGCCATCGCGGCCGAGGGCATCGCGCTCGATCTTCGCGTCGGCGGCGAGATGGGGCACGACATGGTCGGCCGCCTCACACAGGACGAGCTGAACGTGATCGCGCAGGGCCCGGCGGAGGGCCGCTGGCTGCTGGTCGAAGCCCCGTGGCAGCCGATGGACGAGGACTTCCATGCCGCCAGCGACGAGCTCCGCGACCGCGGCTTCGGTGTGTTGATCGCCCACCCCGAGCGCAGCGCGGATGCCGCCCTGGACGAGTCCGCGGGTCTACGACGCGAGCTCTCGGCCGGCTCGCTCGCTCAGGTCAACGCACAGTCGATCACCGGCCAGCACGGCACCGATGCTCTGGTGGCGGCGGCGAGCCTGCTGCGCCAAGGGCTGATCAGCGTCGTCGCATCCGACGCCCACGGCCCGACCCGGCCGCCGCTACTGAGTGAGGTGCGCCGGCTGCTGGCCGATGACGGGTTCGACGTCAGCCTCTGCGACGGACTGACCGGCGGGCGGCCCCGCGGGCTCCTCGCTCGCGGGATCCCCGGGCGCGCTCTCGTCGCGTAGCTCGGGGTCGAAGCGGTAGCCCACGCCGAAGTGGGTGTGGATGTACTTCCAGCGCGGCGACGCACCCTCGAGCTTCTGGCGCACCTTGCGGATGAAGACGTCGACGGAGCGATCGCCGTGGGCCATCGTGTAGCCCCACACCTGCTGGTAGATCTCCTCGCGCTGCAGCACCTTGCCCTCGGCGTGAGCCAGCAGCTGGATCACCTCGAACTCGCGCCGGGTGAGATCCACGCTGCGGCCATCGGCGAACGCCTGGAACTGGTCAGCGCGGATCTCCAGGCCCCCGGCAACCACAGGCCCATCATCGTTGCGGCCCGAGGCCTGCTTGCGCCGGCGCACGACAGACTCCACGCGCGCGAGCACCTCCTCGGGATGGCAGGGCTTCGTCACCCAGTCGTCCGCCCCCATCCGCAGCCCGCGCACGCGCTGGGCAACGGTCGACCGACCGGTGACCACGACCACACCCAGACCGGGCATGGTCTCCGTGAGCTTCTCGAGGAAATCCCAGGCGTTGGGTCCGAGCAGCGCAAGGTCCACCACCAGGGCGTTGACGCGCATGGCCACGAATTCCTCGACCCGCGGGGCGGCTTCGAGCCGGCGGTACTGCCAGCCCATTCCCTCCAGGCGGTTCACGAGGACGCGCACGAAACCTGAGTCGGAATCGAGCACGGCGAGCCGGATCGGTCCGTGATCGGTCGGGTTCACCTCAGGTCAGGATACGCCACCTAGCCGCTGAAATTGCTCGTTTACAGCTTTTTCACAGGTCGGTCACGCGCACATAACGGGGATTTGCGCCCCAGATGGCACCGTCGCAGCCATGAGCGCAGTCGAGGTGCATCCGGACGAATACCTGGCGCTGGCCGGCGGGCAGGCACTGAACCTGACCGCGCGTGAGCTGGATGTGCTCACCGCCCTGGTCGAGCGCGAGGGCCGGATCGTGAGCCGTGAGGAGCTGTATCGCACGGTCTGGGGCGAGCCCTACCGGAAGTCCGACCGCTCGGTGGACGTCTACGTGAGCAAGCTGCGGCTGAAGCTCGAAGAGGCGGTGCCGGACCAGCGGTTCATTCACACGCATTTCGGCTTCGGCTACCGCTTTCAAGCCCAGTAGCGGTCTTTACATCCCTTTCACATGCGGGAGACAACTCCGCAACAGACTGGCCTCGACTCCCTGACAGGTTGGCCGCCATCCCATGAACCAACAGAGGAGAACACCAATGACGAAGTGGCTCGCATTCGTTGCGGCAGCCGTCATGGCCCTCGGCGTCGTCGCCTGCGGCGATGACGACGACGATGGCGGCAACGGTGGTGGTGGCGGCGGAGGCGGCGACCTCTCGGGCTCCATCAAGATCGACGGCTCGAGCACGGTTGGGCCCTTCGCCCAGGCCGCGGCCGAGAACTTCCAGGGTGAGAACCCCAACGTGAAGGTGTCCGTGGGCACCTCGGGTACCGGCGGCGGCTTCGAGAAGTTCTGCGCCGGCGAGACCGACATCTCCGACGCCTCGCGTCCGATCAAGGACGACGAGGAGGTCCCGGTCTGCGAGAAGGCCGGCGTGAAGTTCAAGGAGGTCCAGATCGCCAACGACGGCATCGCAGTCGTGACCAACAAGGCGATCGAGATCGACTGCATGACCACCGACGAGCTCAAGAAGCTCTGGAACCAGGGCTCGAAGGTCGCCAACTACAACGAGGTCAACCCGAAGTTCGCCGATGCCAAGGTCAGCCTCTTCGGGCCCGGCACGGACTCCGGCACGTTCGACTTCTTCACCGACGAGATCAACGGTGAGGAGGGCGTCTCGCGCAAGGAGTACCAGCCCTCAGAGGACGACAACGTCCTCGTCCAGGGCGTCGAGGGCGACGAGGGCGGGCTCGGCTACTTCGGCTTCTCCTACTACGAGCAGAACCAGGACAAGCTGAACCTGGTCGGCGTGGACGGCGGAGACGGCTGCGTGAAGCCGAGCAACGAGACGATCCAGGACGGCACCTACAAGCCCCTGGCGCGTCCTCTGTTCATGTACCCGAGCGAGAAGTCACTCGCCCGGCCTGAGGTGAAGGCGTTCATGGACTACGTGATCGCCAACCAGGCCACGATCGCCGAGGCAGCGCAGATCGTGCCCGCTCACCGAAGAGCAGACGGCCGAGGCCAAGAAGGCCCTGGAAGCCGCTGAGGCGGCAGCCGGCTAGTGGAAGCAGGAGTAACAGCTGGCGCCACCCCCACGTTGGGGGTGGCGCGCCGGCGCATCGGGGAGGACGTCATCAAGGGCGTCCTCCTCGTCGCCGCGCTGCTGTCGGTGCTCACCACCACGGGCATCGTCATCTCGCTGCTCACGGAGACCCTCACCTTCTTCAACTCGGTGAGCCTCTCGGACTTCCTGTTCGGGACCGAGTGGTCACCGGTGATCAAGCCGGCCAGCTTCGGGGTCATCCCGCTGGTGACCGGCACCTTCCTCGTGACCGGCATCGCGCTGCTTGGTGGCGGTGCCGCTGGGCCTCGGCTCGGCGATCTACCTGAGCGAGTACGCGACGCCCCGCGTGCGCAAGACCTTGAAGCCCGCGCTCGAGCTGCTCGCCGGCGTGCCCACGATCGTGTTCGGCTACTTCGCCCTCACCTTCTTCACGCCGAGCGTGCTCAAGGACGTCGCACACCTCGAGATCGGGGTGTTCAACGTGCTCTCGGCCGCGGTGATCATGGGCTTCATGGTCGTGCCGACCATCGCCTCGGTATCCGAGGACGCGATGTCGGCGGTGCCCCAGTCGCTGCGTGAGGGGTCCTTCGGCCTCGGCGCCACCCGGCTTCAGACCTCGCTCCGCGTCGTCTTCCCCGCCGCCCTCTCGGGCATCGTGGCCTCGGTGGTGCTCGGCGCATCGCGGGCGGTCGGCGAGACGATGATCGTGCTGATCGCAGCCGGCCAGATCGCCCAGATCACGGCCGATCCGCGCGAGCCCGACTTCACCATGACGTCGTACATCGCCTCCGTGGCCAAGGGCGATCTGGCGACGGGGAGCATTCAGTACAAGACCGTGTTCGCGGTCGGGATGCTGCTGTTCCTGATCACGCTGCTCCTGAACGCGTTCTCGATCCGCTTCGTGCGCAAGTACCGGCAGGTGTACGAGTGAGCGCCCGCCGACCGCGTCGGTCAGCAGGACCGCCGCAGCAAGCTGCGAGAGGCGGGCTTCAAGGGCCTGCTGCTCGCGTGCCTCGGGATGTCGGTGCTGCTGCTCGGCGTGCTGCTGGTGGACGTCGGACTCGACGGCGGCAGCTCGGTGGACATGGCGTTCATCACCGACTATCCGTCCTCCGTTGCCAACAACGCCGGCGTCCGCGCTGCGCTGCTCGGCACGATCTGGCTGATGGGGGTCGTGACGCTCTTCATCGTCCCGGTGGGCGTCGCGACGGCCGTCTACCTGGAGGAGTACGCGGACCGCGAGCGGTGGTGGAACCGCCTGATCGAGGTGAACATCCAGAACCTCGCGGCGGTGCCCTCGATCGTCTACGGCATCCTCGGCCTCGCCTTCCTCGTGCGCGGGCCGCTGGATCTCGGCAACGTGGTGGTCGCGGCCGGGCTCACGCTCGGCCTGCTGGTGCTTCCCGTGGTGATCATCGCCGGCCGCGAGGCCATCCGCGCGGTGCCGCCGTCGATCCGCGAGGGCTCGATGGCGCTCGGCGCCACCCAGTGGCAGACGATCTGGCGCCAGGTGCTCCCGGCCGCCATCCCCGGGATCGCCACGGGCGTGATCCTCGCCCTCTCGCGCGCGATCGGCGAGACCGCGCCCCTGATCGTGGTCGGAGCCGCGACCTTCGTCGCCTTCGACCCGGACCTCTTCTCCCAGTTCACGGCGCTGCCGATCCAGATTTTCGACTGGATCTCGCGGCCCTCCAACGACGTAAACGATTTCGCCTCGCTGGCGGCCGGAGGAATCATCGTCCTGATGCTCCTCCTGCTGTCGATGAACGCGGTGGCGATCTGGCTACGCAATCGCTACGAGCAGAAGTGGTAGGTGACCAAAGGTGGCTGAGCAGATGACGGAGCAACGCAAGGAACGCGAGCAGGAGATCACGACGCCGGTGGATGTCGGCGCAACCGCGCTGGCGGGAGCCCCGCCGCGCGAGAAGGGCACGCGCGAGACGATCTTCGGGATCGACGGCGTGGGGGTGACCTACAACGGCAACCCGGCGGTGCGCGACATCACGTTCGACATCAACGTGAACGAGATCACCGCCCTGATCGGCCCCTCCGGCTGCGGCAAGAGCACCCTGATTCGCTGCCTCAACCGGATGAACGACCTGATCCCGGGCGCGAAGGTCACCGGCACGCTCACCTACCACGGGCAGGACCTGTACGCATCGACCGTCGACGCGGTGGAGGTGCGCAAGCGGATCGGCATGGTGTTCCAGAAGCCCAACCCGTTCCCCAAGTCGATCTACGAGAACATCGCCTTCGGCCCGCGAGTGCTGGGGATGAAGGGCGACATGGACGAGATCGTGGAGTCCGCCCTGCGCCGCGGAGCGCTGTGGGACGAGGTGAAGGATCGCCTGAAGACCAACGCGTTCGGCATGTCCGGCGGCCAGCAGCAGCGCCTGTGCATCGCGCGGGCGCTGGCCACCGACCCCGACGTGATCCTCATGGACGAGCCGTGCTCGGCGCTTGACCCGATCTCGACCGGAAAGATCGAGGACCTCATGCTCGAGCTGCGCGAGAACTACTCGATCGTGATCGTCACGCACAACATGCAGCAGGCCGCGCGCGTGTCGGACATGACCGCGTTCTTCACGGTCGAGCTCGATGAGGACGGCAAGCAGCGCACCGGTCGCATGGTGGAGTACGACGACACCGAGAAGGTGTTCACCAACCCCAGCGACGAGCGCACCGAGGCCTACGTGACGGGCAAGGTCGGCTGATGCCCGACACCACCAGAGCCCAATTCCAGGAGGAGCTCGCCGAGCTCGAGAAGCAGGCGCTCGGCGGCCTCGACATGGTCGAGCAGGCGCTTGGCCGGGCCGTCGAGACCATCGAGCAGCGCGACATCGAGCTGGCGAGCATGGTGATCGCCGACGACGACCGCATCGACGGCCGCTACCTCGAGGTGCACCAGGGCATCCTGTCCCTGCTGGCGCTTCAGGCGCCGGTGGCCGGCGACCTGCGCGTCGTCGCCGCGCTGCTTCACCTGATCAACCATGTGGAGCGGATGGGCGACCAGTGCGTGAACATCGCGAAGATGGTGCCGCTGGCCGGCCACGAGCCGCCGGTGGACGAGGAGCTGCTGGGCAACCTCATCCGCATGGGCGAGCTGGCGCGGACGCTGGTGGTCCAGTGCAAGCAGGCGTTCGAGCGCCGCGACGCGAGCATGGCCGAGGACCTGGTGCGCCAGGACGACGAGATCGACCGGCTCAACCGCGCCACCTTCGCCCGCGCCATCGAGATCGGCGACGACCCGGACGTGCGCGAGTGGGCCATGCACATGATGCTGGTGGCACGCTGCCTCGAGCGGATCGGCGACAACGCCGTGGACATCGGCGAGCAGACCGCATTCGTGGTCACCGGCCTGTTCCGCGAGTTCGAGGACGCCTCGCACCCGGAGCTGGCCCCTGGGAATCCGGCGTAGTGGCTCTGCTCGAGCTGTTCCGGGAGGGCGCCGCGAACGCCGAGACGGCCACCAGCACGCTCGACCGCCTCATGCGCAACTGGCCCGACGAGCCGGACCTGCGCGGCGAGATCAAGCGGCTCGAGGAGGAGGGCGACCGCATCACCCACGACATCCTCCATCAGCTCAACAGCACCACGATGACCCCGCTCGACCGCGAGGACATCCACGGGCTGGCGGCCGCACTTGACGACGTCGTCGACTACACCGAGGAGGCGTCCGACGTGCTCGGCCTCTACAAGATCGAGGCCCCGATGGAGCAGGCCGTGGAGCTGACCGGCGTGCTGCGCGATGCCGGCCGTGAGCTGGCGGTGGCGATCGGCAAGATCGACAAGCTGAGCGAGATGTCGCCGCACCTGGTCGAGGTCGACCGGCTCGAGGACGAGGGCGACCGAATCAGCCGCCAGGCGATCGTCTCGCTCTTCTCGGGGGGCATCGACCCGATGGTGGTGATCCGATGGAAGGACGTGTTCGAGCGCCTGGAACAGGCGATCGACGCCTGCGAGCGCGTGTCCCACGTGCTCGAAGGCATTGTCGTAAAGCAAGCTTGAGGCCGTACGCTCAGGCCAGTGATCTGCGGTTGCATCGACATCGGCAGCAACACCACGCGCCTGCTCGTGGCCGAGGCGGAGAAGCGGATCGCTGCGCGAGCTGATGACAGAGCGCGCCTTCACCCGCATCGGCAAGGCGGCGCGCAAGGACGGCGTGATCCCGCCCGCGAAGATCGAGGAGACGGTGGAGGTGGTGCTGCGCCAGGCGCGCGCCGCGCGCGAGCTCGGCGCCACGGAGATCGTGGCGGTGGCCACCGCGGCCATCCGCACCGCCTCGAACGCGCGCGAGCTGTGCGACGCGGTGGAGGAGGCCATCGGCCAGCCGCTGCAGATCCTGCCGGGCGAGGAGGAGGCGCGACTGTCGTTCGTGGGCGCGGCCCGCACCCTGGCCACCCCGCCCGAGGGCACGATGGCCGTGGTCGACGTGGGCGGCGGCTCGACCGAGATCGCGATCGGCTCGCCGGACGGGAGCGTGGACTGGTCGGAGTCCTTCCGGATCGGGTCGGGGTTCCTGGCCGACAGCTACCTGCGCTCGGACCCACCGTCCATCGCCGAGCTGCAAGCGGTGCGCGACCACGTGACCGGCGTGTTCGAGGGCCTCGTGACTCCGCCCGCCGAGACCGCCGTGGCCGTGGGCGGGACCGCCACCTCGCTCCGCCGCCTGGTGGGCGCGGAGCTGGCGCACGAGACGCTCGAGCGGGGCGTGCGCGTGCTCTCGCTGACGCCGATCGACGAGGTGGCGCAACGCTTCGAGCTCGATCCCGAGCGCGTGCGACTCCTGCCGGCCGGGATCCTGGTGCTGGAGGCGATCTCCGATCAGCTCGGCCTGCCGCTGCGGATCGCACGCGGCGGGCTGCGCGAGGGCGTGATCCTCGAGCTCGTGGAGGCGGCGGCCTGATGGCGAAGGCCAGGCGCATCCCGGGCCTGGCGGCCACGTCCCGCTTCGGCGAGGCCGCTGCCCTGACGGTCGAGGTCCGCGCCGCCGAGGTGTTCGCGCATGCCGAAGGCGTGCTCGACATCTCCGACATCGAGCGTGTGCACGACATGCGCGTGGCCACCCGCCGTCTGCGCGCCGCCATGGAGGTGTTCGCGCCCTGCTTCCCCGCGAAGGAGCACAAGCGGCTGCTGAAGGAGGTCAAGCGGCTCGCCGACGCGCTGGGCGAGCGGCGCGACCCCGACGTGGCGCTCGAGGAGCTCGATCAGATCGGCGCCGAGGTGGGCCGCGAACGTGGCTTGCGATCACTGATGACGGAGCTCCGCGGCGAGCAGGAGCGGGCGAACAAGACCCTGGCCGCGGCGCTTGAGCGCGTGCTCGACGAGCGGCTGGCGGAGCGGCTGGCCGAACTGGCGCAGAAGGCACGCGCATGAAGGCGCGCAAGGTGAAGGGCCTCGACCCCGACGGCACGCTGGCGGAGAACGCGGAGCGGATCGTTGCGGTGCGCCTGGAGGAGCTGCACTCCTTCAGCCCGGCCGTGCTGGACCCCGCGGAGGTGGCGGCGCTGCACGACATGCGGATCGCGGCGAAGCGCCTTCGCTACGTGCTCGAGCTGAGCCGGCCCGCGCTTGCGCCCGAGGCCGCCAAGCAGGCGCGCACGGCGAAGAAGCTTCAGGACCTGCTGGGGCAGATCCACGACTGCGACGAGATGCTCCCCCGGGTGCGGGAACACGAGGCGGTGGGCGCTGCCGGCCACCTCGCTGCACGCAGGGAAACGCTGCACGCGAAGTTCCGCAAGACCTGGCGGCGGCTGCAGGAGAGCGGAGAGCTCAGCCGGCCGCCAGCGCCTGCAGATCCGACGGCCGGAGCAGCACCTTGAGCTCGCCGCGATCCACAGCCGCCAGGCCCGCCTTCTTCATCCGCACCTGCGCCCCCGTCATGCGGTGCAGCGCCAGCGAGAAGTCGGGCTCGTGGCCCACCAGCATCACGTGGTCGCCCAGGCCCTTGGCCACCTCGCGCGGATCGAACGGCCCACCCGCCAGGCGCTCGTCCTCGCGCACCTCGACGCCCAGCTGCTCGCAGGCGAGCCGTGCGGTGTCCACGGCGCGCACCTTCGGGCTGCTCACGCACGCGTCGAGCCGCACCCCGAGCGCCTCGAGCGCGGCGCCTGCGACTCGCGACTGCTCCTCGCCCTTTGCGGTGAGGCGCCGGTCCGCGTCCGGCGTCCCGTCCTCGGCCTCCGCATGTCGCAGCATCCAGATCACGATCGGGGAACATAGACCGTGATGGAACCCGGCACCGATGTTGTGAACGAGCCGGAGGCAACGCCGGACCTCGACTCCACCGAGCTGTACGCCAACCGCGAGCTGTCGTGGCTGGACTTCAACGACCGCGTGCTGCAGCTCGCCGAGGACCCGGAGACCCCGCTGATGGAGCGGGTGAAGTTCCTGGCCATCTACACCTCGAACCTCGACGAGTTCTTCATGGTGCGGGTGGCCGGGCTTCACGACCAGGTGGACGCCGGGATCGACGCCCGCAAGGCGGACGGCCTCTCCCCCTCCGAGACGATCGAGCGGATCGCCGAGCACACCCGCGAGCTCGGCGCCCGCCAGTCGCGCCAGTGGGACGAGGAGGTGCGCCCGGCGCTGGCGGAGCACGGCATCCGCGTGCTCACCATGGACCAATGCTCACCGGACGAGCTCGAGCGCGCCGACAGCCTCTTCCACGAGCAGATCTTCCCCGTGCTCACCCCGCTCGCCGTGGGGCCCGGCCGGCCGTTCCCCTACATCTCGAACCTGTCCCTGAGCATCGGCGTGTGGGTGCGCGACCCGGTGACCGACATGGAGCTGTTCGCGCGCGTGAAGGTGCCCAAGGAGGTGCTTCCACGGTTCATCGACCTGGGCGAGAACACGTTCGTGCCGCTCGAGGCCGTGATCGCGCGCCACCTCGAGGCGCTGTTCCCCGGAATGGAGCTGCTGCGCCACACCTTCTTCCGGGTGGCGCGCGACGCGGACTTCGAGGTCTCCGATGAGGCCGACGACCTGCTGCGCGCGGTGGAGAACGAGCTGCGCCAGCGGCGCTTCGGCGAGGTGGTGCGCCTGGAGGTGGACGCCTCGATCGACCGCGACCTGCGCGAGTTCCTGATCGAGCAGCTCGAGATCCAGGAGAGCGAGGTCGTCGACGTCGAGGGGCTGCTCGACATGACCGACCTGTGGCAGATCCACCGTCTCGAGGGCTTCAGCGAGCTGCGCGAGCGCTCGTGGACCCCGGTCAGCGCGCCGCCGTTCTCCACGCACGAGGGCAAGCCCGACGTGTTCGCCGCGATGCGGGCGGGCGACATCCTGGTGCACCACCCCTACGACTCGTTCGCCGGCAGCGTGGAGCGACTCGTCGAGCAGGCCGTGAACGACCCGAACGTGCTCGCGATCAAGATGACCGTGTACCGCACGTCCGACGACTCGGCCCTGGTGCCGCTGCTGATCGAGGCGGCCGAGCGGGGCAAGCAGGCCGTGTGCCTGGTGGAGCTGAAGGCGCGCTTCGACGAGCGCCGCAACATCGGCTGGGCGAGATCGCTGGAAGAGGCGGGCGCGCACGTGGTGCACGGCCTGCCGGGGCTGAAGACCCACGCCAAGGCGCTGCTGATCGTCCGGCGCGAGGGCGCGGGCGTGCGCCACTACGTGCACGTCGGGACGGGCAACTACCACGCCAAGACGGCGCGCCTCTACGAGGACTTCGGGCTGTTCACCTGCAACCTCGCCATCGCCGCCGACGTCGCCACGCTCTTCAACACGCTCACCGGCGCGGCGCGCCCGCCGGGCTATCAGAAGGCGCTCGTGGCGCCCGAGCGCATGCGCGACGGGCTGCTCGCGGAGATCGAGCGCACCGTCGAGGCGCATCGCCAGGGCCAGGACGCGCGCATCGTCCTCAAGATGAACTCACTCGTGGACCGGCGCTGCATCCGGGCCCTCTACGAGGCGTCGCAGGCCGGCGTGCGGATCGACATCAACGTGCGCGGCATCTCGTGCCTGAAGGCGGGTGTCCCGGGCGTGAGCGAGAACATCCGGGTGGTCTCGATCGTCGGGCGCTTCCTGGAGCACGCGCGCGTCTACGGCTTCCGCCGCGGCGACGAGCGCCGCTACTACATCGGCTCCGCAGACCTGATGCCGCGCAACCTCGACACGCGCGTGGAACTGCTGACCCCCGTCGAGGAGCCAGCTCTGCGCGCCGAGCTGGAGGACACCCTGAAGCGCTGCTTCGCCGACGACACGTTTGCCTGGGACCTGCGCCCGGATGGCTCCTGGGAACGCCTCACCGGGGGCACTCGCTCCGTGCATCGCGAGCTGATGGAGCGGGCTACGGAGCGGGCCGCCTCAGAGTAGGGCGCCCACTCCCGCCTCCAGCTCCAGCAGCCTGCGCTTGCGGTCAAGGCCGCCGCCGAAGCCCGTGAGCGACCCGTCCGCGCCGATCACCCGGTGGCAGGGCACGATCACCGGCAGCGGGTTCCTCCCGTTTGCCGCGCCCACGGCGCGTGCCTTGGTGGGATCGCCCACACGGGTCGCCAGCGCGCCGTAGCTGATGGTCTCGCCGTAGGGGATCTTCGCCAGCTCCCTCCACACCCTCAGCTGGAACTCCGACCCAGCGGGCGCAAGGGGCAGGTCGAACTCGTGCAGCTCGCCCGCGAAGTAGGCCTCGAGCTGGTGGCGGGCCTCGTCGAGCGGAGGGATGTCGTTGCGGCGCTCGGGGAGGCTTTCGTCCTCCATCCAGACGCTGGTGAGCGCGCCGTTCTCCGCATGTAGTGTCAGGGGTCCGATCGGGGTGGAAAAGGTGGTGTGCATGTAGGTCTAACGCTCGCGGGGTGGGACTTGTGAGGTCAGGCCGAGTCGCCGCTTGAGGGCGATCACCCGGCTCGCCGCCCGATGCACTTTGGCACGGAAGGCGGCGTCCGTTCGCGCCCTCCGAAGCAACCGGGGCTGGATCTCGTTCCAGCTTCCCGAGCCGGTCATGAGGATGAGATCGGTTCCCGCGTCGATCGAGCGCTCGGCGGCCTCGGCAATGCCCGAGCGGGCCAGCACGGCGTCTGCCTCGATGCTGTCGGTGACGATCGCGCCCTTGAAGCCCAGCTCGCCGCGGAGCAGGCCCGTGAGGGTCGGCTTCGACTGCGACGCGATGTCGTTCCTGTCAAGCGCCGTGTAGAGGGCGTGGGAGCTCATGACCAGCGGCACGTCCTCCGTGATCGCCGCCTTGAACGGCTCCAGGTCGCCGTTCAGCTCACGGCGGGAGGCGTCGAGGGTGACCGGTTCGTCGTCGGTGTTCGCGCCGGCGCGGCCCAGGCCGGGGAAGTGCTTGGCGGTCGCGGCGACGCGGCTTCCATACGCCTTCACCGCCGCGCCCACCAGCCCGCTCACCTGCTCCTCATCGCCGGGGTAGGCGCGGCCGGCCATCACCGATCCGATGCCGCTGCCGATGTCGGCCACGGGCGCGAGGTTCACGTTGATGCCGTACGGCCTGAGCGCCCTCGCGGCCGCTCTTGCATGGCGCCGCCGCCGCGGCTGGGCTGGTGAGGGTGGACTGGGATTGCTCCGGCGCCGCGAAGGGCACGCTGCGGATCTGGCCGCCTTCCTGGTCGGTGGCGATGAGCGCGCCCCGGTTCGCCGCTCGCTGGAGGCTTCGGGTGATGGTCCTTCAGCGTGGCCGCGTCTGGGGCGTTCTTCGCGAACAGGATCACGCCGGTGCCCTGACCGGAGCGCAGGCGGCGCTTGATGTAGTCCGGGACGGTGGTGCCGTCGAAGCTCATCACGAGGAGCTGGCCGACGGCCTGCTCGAGCGGGAGCTGCGGCGCGGGCGTGGCCGCCTCGCGCTCCTTCGCTGCCTCTCGGCTCGGGCTCGGAGTCGTCGCTGTCGGCACCGAGGATGAAGCCGACGGTGACCGCGATCAGCGCCAAGCGCCGCCAGGGCGCCGAGCCGACGGCGGCGAATCTGTCGGGACTTCGCCGTCGCCATAGCCCCGGTGAGTCTCCAACCGATCGTCAGAGGCGGCGGATGCCGGCCTCGGCGACGCCCGTCGCGAGCGCGTCGAGCCCGAATCCGTCGACGGGGCCGAGCGCTCCCACGCCGTTCAGCCCTCCGTTCGCGGCGCGCTCCGCCCCCCAGGCGAGGATGTCGCCCGTGAAGCTGTAGCCGTCCACGCCCGTGAGGTGTGACTCCGCGAGCTTGTTGCCGCCCGCGTCGAAGCCCTCGGCCACGATGTGGGAGCCGCTGCGGGCACGCTCCTCGGCGTCGGGCCCGCCGGTCGAGCCCTTCACGAAACGGTCGGTGGCCGCGCCGAGCACCTTCTCCACCCCCGGCACCTTCACCGCGACCGACCCGACGAGAGAGCTCGCCTGCATCGCCCGTGAGGCCGAGCCGAACCAGCCGAGGTAGACGTTCACCTCTCGCAGCCCCGGATGGAAGCGGGGCAGCGTGAAGTGCTCGGAGCTGCCCACGGTCACCCCCGGGCGATCCTTGTCGCGCAGGCGGAAGGTGCGGTAGCGGGCGGCTCCGCGCTCGGTGTGGATCTTGCCGTCGCGCCAGCCGAAGCTCGGCGCGTTGATCACACCCGCCAGCGACGCCTTGGTGCCGCCGCTCATGCCGCCCACGCCGCCGCCGGTGGCGTAGTAGCCGATGTCCACCCGGGTGGCGGCCCCGCCCGACGCGCGCAGAGCCAGCGCGCCCGCCAGGTTGCCGGGCACCCAGTCGTATCCGAAGGCCGTGAGCATGCCGATCCCGGCCGACTCCGCGCGCGGGCCGTAGCGCTCGAACACCTCGCGGATGAAGGGCGGCTCACCGGTGGAGTCGATGTAGTGCGCGCCCTTGGCGATCGCGGCCTCGGCCGCGGGCCCGCCCCACTTCACGAACGGCCCCACCGTCGCCACGAGCACATCGCCCTGCTCGACGAGGGCGGTGACCGTCTCGGGCCGGGACACGTCGGCCACCTTCACATCGAGGTCGCCGCCAAGCTCGCCCGCCAGCTCGGCCAGCTTGGCCGCGTTGCGCGCCGCAAGCACGGGTCGCTGGCCGCGCCGCACGAGGGCCTTCGCGGTGAGCGTGCCCGTGTATCCGGTCGCCCCGAAGACGACTATCCGCCCGGCCATGGGACGGGCCGGCTAGCCCTTCGCGCGTGCCTCGGCGGCTGCGCGGATCTTCTCGGCCGCGCTGGGCACCGCCTTCTCGAGGCGGCGCATGTCCCACTGATCGAGGGTGATCAGGCGCACGGGCGACGTGGCCACGACCGTGGCGTTGCGCTTGTCGTCACCGAGCAGGCCGACCTCGCCAAAGAAGTCACCGGCACCGAGCTCGGCGAGCTTCTCATCGCCGCGGCGCACCTCGGCCGTGCCCTCCTCGATGGCCATGAACTCGTATGCGTAGTCGCCCTCGTCCACGAGGTGCTTGCCCTCGGACACCGACACCTCGCTTACGAACGGCGCGATCTTCTCCAGGTCCTCGTCAGAGACCGATTCGAACAGCGGAAGCGACTTAAGGCGGCTGGTGTCCAACCCTCTCTCCTCACACGCGTAGAGACTGTTGGGCGAGAATCTAACCCACCTGCCCCGGCCGGGGGACTGATCCGCCTCTGAGGTCCATTCCGTAGATAACTGCGATGTCCCGGACTCGCACCCTCACAGCTGCCTTCGCGGCGGCCCGTCTGGCCTTCGGCGCCGGGCTGCTGGCCGTGCCGGAGCGGGTTGCGAAGGGCTGGATCGGCTCCGACGCCGAGAGCGAGCCGGTGAAGATCGTGACCCGGGGCCTGGGCGCGCGTGACATCGCGCTTTCCGCCGGGCTGCTCGCCTTTCTCGACGAGGAGGACACGCTCGCCACCCTGTTGGCGTTCACCGTTCTCTGCGACCTGTGCGATGTGGCGTCCACGCTGGCAGCGCCCGCGGACTCGCTGCCTCCGAACGCGCGCTGGGGCACCGTGGCGATGGCAGGCGGTGCCGCTGCCGCCGGAACCGCTCTTGCCGTGGCGGTGAAGCGATGAGGATCGCCATCGTCGGAACCGGCATCTCCGGCCTCGTGGCCGCTCACAGGCTGCATCCCGCGCACGACATCGCGGTCTATGAGGCGAACGACTACGTGGGCGGCCACACCAACACCGTGCGCGTGGACCTGGCCGACGAGACCCAATGGGTCGACACCGGCTTCATCGTGCTCAACGACCGCAACTACCCGAACTTCGAGCCGCTGCTGGCCGAGCTGGGCGTGGCCACCCAGCCGTCGCACATGAGCTTCTCGGTGAGCGACGGCGGCGGCTTCGAGTACGCCGGCACGCCGCGCGGGCTGTTCGCCAAGCCGGGTCACGCGGCCAATCCGCGCTTCCTGCGGATGATCCGCGACCTGGTGCGGTTCAACCGCGAGGCGGCCGGCCTGCTGGACCTGGCCCCGGGAGCCGGCCCGTCGCTGCGCGAGTTCCTCGACGAGGGCGGGTACTCCGACTGGTTCGTGCAGCGGTTGATCGTGCCCCAGGCCTCCGCCGTCTGGTCGGCCGAGCCCGAGCAGATGTGGACGTTCCCCGCGGCCTTCCTCGCCCGCTTCTTCCACAACCACGGGATGCTCGGCTTCCGCGACCGGCCGCAGTGGCGCACCGTGACCGGCGGGTCGCGCCGCTACGTGGAGGAGATCACCCGCCCGTTCGCCGGCCGGATCAGGCTGAACGCGCCGGTGCGGGCGATCACCCGGCACGACCACGGCGTCGAGATCAGCGCCGACGGGTGCGAGACCGAGCTCTTCGACGAGGTGGTGATCGCCACCCACTCCGACCAGGCGCTGGCCATGCTCACCGACCCGACCGAGAGCCGAGCGCGAGGTGCTCGGCGCGATCTCCTACCAGCCCAACGAGGCCGTGCTGCACACCGACGAGAGCATGCTGCCGCGCCGCCGGGCCGCCTGGGCGAGCTGGAACTTCCACCTCGACCGACCCGCCCAGCGAGCGCACGGCGCTCACCTACTGGATGAACAACCTGCAGCGCCTCGAATCGGAGACGAACTTCTGCGTGTCGCTGAACCTGACCGACCGGATCGACCCCGCGAAGGTGATCCGCACGATCCAGTACTCCCACCCGGTGTTCACGCCGGACGGCGTGGCGGCGCAGAGGCGGCATGGCGAGATCTCCGGCGTGGACCGCACCCACTACTGCGGCGCCTACTGGCGCTGGGGCTTCCACGAGGACGGCGTGGTGAGCGCGATGAATGCGCTCCGCGGCGATCGGCAGCTCGGCGAGGGCCCTGGCGGCGTGAGCTCCTCGGCCATCTACGACGGCTGGGTGCGCCACCGCCGCCACACCCCGGTGGAGCACTCGTTCACCTACCGCCACGCGATGATGCTGCTCGACCTCGACGAGCTGCCCGGCGTGCTGGACGGCCATCCGCTGTACTCGGCGCTCGCGCCGCGCGCCCGTCCGGTTCCGGCGCGAGGACTACCTGGGCGACCCGGCGCGGCCGCTTGCGGACTGCGTGCGCGAGCTGGTCGAGGAGCGCACGGGCGAGCGCCCGAGCGGGCCGGTGCGCCTGCTCACGACGCTGCGCACGTTCGGGCACAACTTCAACCCGGTCTGCTTCTACTACTGCTTCGCCGCGGACGGTGAGCATGTGGAGGCGGTGGTGGCGCAGGTGACCAACACCCCGTGGGGTGAGTCGCACTCCTACGTGCTGCGCCGGGACGGGGCGAGCCTGGTGATGCGCGACACCATGGACAAGGCGTTCCACGTGTCGCCGTTCATCGGCATGGACAACCACTACGACTGGCGCGTGACCGAGCCCAACGGCCAGCTGCTGGTGCACATCGACGAGCGCGACGACGGCGGCTCCCAGGTGTTCGACGCCACCCTGTCGCTGCAGCGGCGCGAGCTGTCGCGGTCGAGGATGACGCGGCTGCTCCTGCGCTTCCCGGCGACCTCGCTGCGTGTGATGTTCCTCATCTACTGGAACGCGCTGCGGCTGAAGCTCAAGGGCGCGCCGTACTTCCGCCATCCGGAGCGCGCGGCATGACCGACCAGCTCGCCCGCCGCTTCATCTTCCGCCTGTTCTCGCAGATCAAGAACGAGCGGATCGAGATCGCCGAGCACGGCCACCGGTTCGCGTTCGGGCCCGAGAGCGCTGAGCTGAGCGCGCGCATCAACGTGCACTCCCGCCTCGCCTACCGCCAGCTGCTGCGCGGGTCCAACGGACTCGCGGAGACCTACATGGACGGCCTCTGGGACGTGGACGACCTGGTGGCGCTGATCCGGATCGCCGCGCGCAACATGCGCGGCATGGATCGCTGGCGCGACGCCTGGCACCCCGTGCTGCACGCCGGCCAGCGCCTGGCGCGGATGGTGCCTCGCAACGATCACGAGGGGGCGAGGGAGAACATCGCCGCCCACTACGACCTGGGCAACCAGCTCTTCTCGCTCTTCCTCGACCCGTCGATGATGTACTCCTGCGCCTACTTCGACTCGCCTGAGGCGACGCTGGAGGAGGCGCAGCAGGCCAAGCTCGACCGCGTGGTGGACGCGCTGGAGCTCGGGCCCGATGACCACCTGCTGGAGATCGGCACAGGCTGGGGGGCGATGGCGGTTCACGCGGCGCAGCGCAGCGGCTGCCGGGTGACCACCACCACGATCTCGCGCGAGCAGCACGACTTCGCGCTCGAGCGGGTGCAGGACGCCGGCCTATCCGATCGCGTGACGGTGCTGCTCGAGGACTACCGCGACCTCACCGGCACCTACTCCAAGCTCGTCTCGATCGAGATGATCGAGGCGGTCGGCTGGCAGTACTTCCCCACCTACTTCCGCCGCTGCTCGGAGCTGCTGGAGGACGACGGGCTGATGTTCCTCCAGGCGATCACGATCGACGACCGCGCCTACGAGGTGGAGAAGGCATCGAAGAGCTTCATCAACACCCACATCTTCCCCGGCGGCTGCCTCCCCTCGCTCGAGGTGATCCACCGCTGCATCGCCGGCGAGACCGACCTGCGCACCGTGCGACTCGACGACATCACCGAGCACTACGGCGAGACGCTGCGCCACTGGCGCGAGAACTTCATCGCCAGCGCCAAGCTCGCCGAGGAACTCGGCTACGACCTTCGCTTCCGGCGCATGTGGGAGCTCTACCTCGCCTACGTGGAGGCCGGTTTCCGCGAGGCCCGCATCGGCGTCGCTCAGATGGTGATGGCCAAGCCGGAGTACCGAGGATCCCTAGGAACGCGGCGTGCGGCTGAACATTCGATCGGAGATGCGGTCCATCAAGAAGCCGGGGCCCCGGCTGGCTAGCTTCGCTATCGCGGTCTTGCCCCCCGGCCCGAGCACCGTGCTGTCGTCGCGGATCGCGTTCACCACCTTGGCCGCCCACTCCTCGGGCCGCTGCTTCTGCCAGTCCGAGGTATCGACATACCTGCCGTAGGCGTCCTCGGTGGCGTCGAGCATGTCGGTGTCCACGCCCGGGGTCACGAGATGCAGCGTGGTCACGCCCGTGTCCTTCAGCTCGCGCCGCAGCGACTCGGTGAACGCCACCACGCCCGCCTTCGACGCCGCGTAGGTGGTGGCGGCCGGGAAGTACGCGTAGCCGGAGATGCTGGCGTTGTTCACCACCTTCCCGGCGCCGCGCTCGATCATCCCCGGCAGCACGGCCTGGGTGAGATGGATGACGGCGGTGAGGTTCACCTGGATCATCGCGTAGACCTCCCCGATGTCCTGCTCCTCGAGCAGGCCGCCGGTCACGAGGCCCGCGTTGTTCACGATCAGGTCGATCTCCGAGGAGAGGTCGCCCAGGCCATAGACGCTCTCGTGGATCGCCTCGCGCGAGGCCAGGTCGATCTTCACCGGGCGCACCTCCTTCGCGCGCATCACCGCCGGCGGCTCGAACTTGTCCGGAGAACGCATGCCCGCGAGCAGCAGCCCGAGCGGCTCGCGCGCAAGCGCCTCGAGTATCGCCTTGCCGATGCCGCGGTTGGACCCGGTCACCAGCGCGGTGCGTCCGGTCAGATCCATCCGCCAAAGTGTGCCGTATAGCTCGCATGGCCCCACTCGAATACGACCGCGCCGGCGAAGGGCCGCCCCTGGTGCTCATTCACCCCCTCGGCGCCGACCGTGGGGTGTGGCGTCCCGTGCTGCCGTTCCTGACCGAACACCACGACTGCATCGCGGTGGACATGCCCGGCTTCGGCGGGTCGCCCGCGCTACCCGACGACCGGCGAGCCACTGCCGGCGAGCTCGCCGCGACGATCGGCGCCACCCTCGAGGAGATCGGGGTTGCACGCGCGCACGTGGCCGGCCTCTCGCTCGGTGGCTGGGTGGCGCTGGAGTTCGCCAAGACCGATCGCTGCCTCAGCGTGACCGGCCTGTGCACGGCGGGCTTCTGGCGCCGCGTGCTGGGCCCGCGGCCGGAGGTGGCGCGCAGGACCGCCCGGCGCGCCCTCCCGTTCGCCAGACCGCTGCTGCGCACGCGGCGCGGGCGCCGCCTGGCGCTGAGCGGGCCGATGGCCCATCCCGAGAGCGTGCCCCCGGCGGACGCCTACCGCCTCATTCGCGCTTACGCCACCGCTCCCGGCTTCGACCGGGCAAACCAGGAGATGCGCAGCGCGCTGTTCGAGGGGTTCGAGGAGATCCGCGTGCCGATCACCCTGGCGTGGGCGGACCGCGACCGCTCCGTCTACCCGCCCGAGTCGGTGCCACCACGGGTGCGCACGGAGGTGCTGCGCGACTGCGGGCACGTTCCCACGTGGGACGACCCCGAGCAGGTGGCCGGGGTGATCCTGCGCACCACGGGCGGAGCGGTGCCACAATCACCCTTGCGATGGGAGGTCGCTCGGGAGTCCTGACGGTTCTGACCGGAGCGGCGTGCGCCGCGGCGGTCGCCCTTGCCACACCCGCGTCCGCCCCCGCCCAGGAGGCGCCCTTCCTCGACTGGAACCCGCTGCTGCCGGGGTTCGCGACGCCCTACCACCCGAGTCGCGAGCGCGACTGCGTGGACGGCAGCAACGCCTGCATCGAGAGCACGCTGACCGAGATGTACCGGCGCTTCGACCGCCGTTACGCCAGCTGCGACCACAACTCCGCGTTCGGGATCACCTACATCCGCGTGACCGAGGCGATCCGGCGCACCGTGCTGAAGAACGACCTCTACGCCGAGCCGAAGTACCTCAACCACGAGGACAAGGTGTTCGCGCGGATGTACTTCACCGTCATTCGACGCCTGGGCCCGCGGCGACCGCGCCAAGGTGCCGCCGGCCTGGCAGGAGGCGCTGGACGCGGGGCGCAATCGATCGGTGAGCGGCCAGGGCAACCTGCTGATGTCGATGAACGCTCACATCAACCGCGACATGCCGTTCCTGCTCGAGGCGCTGGGCCTGACCGATCCGAAGGGCAACACCCGCAAGCCCGACCACGACCGCGGCAACCGCGTGCTCCACCCGCTTTACGACGACGTGCTCAGGGAGCTGGCCGCCCGCTACGACCCGACCGTCGACGACATCGACGCGCCCGGCACCCTGTACGACGACGCGGCGATCTTCCAGATCCTCCAGGGCTGGCGCGAGGGGGTGTGGCGCAACGCGGAGCTGCTCGCCGCCGCGGACACGATCCAGCAGCGCCGCGCCGCCGCCGAGTTCATCGAGAACTACGCGCTTGCGCAGGCCCAGATGATCAAGGCCGGCACCACGATCTCCGACAGCTCGGCGCGTGACGCCCACTGCGCCGCTTACCGGCGCACCCATCGCGAGCGCGGCGGGCAGGCGGTGCCGCGCATCGGCAAGCGCGGCATGCGCGCTCGGCGCAAGGGCACGGTGCCGGTCCGGGTCGCCTGCCCGGAGCCGGTACGCGACTGCTCGGGCACGCTCGCCGTCACCCGCCGCGGGCGCCGGCTGGCCCGCGTCGCCCGTGTCGCTCTGCGCGCCGGAGACAGCAAGGTGCTGACGGTTCGCCTCACAAAGCGCGCCCGGCGGCTGGTGTCGCGGCGCGGGCGGCTGGTTGTCCGCCTCACGGTGCGGTCGCCGTCGCCATGGGGCACCACCAGGACGGCGGTTGCCCGCGGACGGCTGAAGCGCCCGCGCTAGCCCGGCTCGGGGCGGAAGAGGTGCGCGAGCGCGGGCCGGAGCTCGCCCGGCTCGTCCTCGGGGCGGCTCGCCTCCAGGCGCTCCAGGCGCCGCTCGATCGCCGCCAGCCGGCCGTCGATCTCACCCAGACCAGGCTCACGCATCGGCAGGTCGGCCTCCTCGACGGGGCGCGGCCCGGGATGCATCCTCACTCGTGCGCGCTCGATCGCGTACCTGGTCACGCGCCAGCGACCGTCGACCTGGCGCGCCTCCAACTCGCCCTCCTCGATCATCGTCCGCACGGCGGGCGGCGATAGGTCGAGCAGCGCTGCCGTCTCAGGGATGCCGAAGGCTTCCATCGGTGCGGGATTCGCGCTGCCCTGCCTAGAGCGCTTGCGACCCGATGCAACCACCTGTCCGCTGATGCGCGCCTCAGGCCATCGGCGCAGCTCGTGCTCGATTGCATCCCGCCCCTCCCGGAAGTGCTTCCACCCCTCAGGAGGGGATGACGTGCGAGCTCGATCAGTCGGCAAGCTCCACGGCCTCCTTGGCGTCATCGGTAGCGCAGCGGACCGTGATCGGGTACCGCCTCGCGACCAAGGCGGCGCTCGAGCTCGAGCAGTCCGGCCATCGGCGTACTCGTAGAGCACGTGTCGCCCGATCCGAGGACGCCGCTCTCCTGCCCTTCCCACTCCAGCGCGAACCCGACACGTCACGATCGAGCAGCTCAGGGGAGGCCAGCTGCACCGTGGCCTCCGTGCGGCCGGTCGAGCTGGGCGGATGAAGCTCGGACCGCACGAGGTCGTCGAGTTCGCCAGAGACGGTGGTGATGATGCTGCGGCGAACGCCGGCCGCGGGGTGACTTGTCGCGAGGCTGGTCGAGGCTCAGGGGCGTCGAGCGGCCGGGTCGAGTTCATCGCTGGCCCGCCAGTTTGTGCGACCCAGTGCCTCAGCCGAAGCTGTAGCTCCGCCGGCGGGATCGACGGTGGGAGCGGCCGCGCGCCGACTGATCAGGGCCGTGGAGCTCAGCTGTGAAGAGCTGGGCAGTGCCCGGCTCGAACGGGCGACCTCTCGCTTGTAAGGCGAGCGCTCTACCAACTGAGCTAACCGCCCGGGGCCGACGAGCGTAGCGGTCCGAGGCTCCAGAATCACGCCGCGTGGACCAGCGGCTCTTCTGGCGTTCTCTCGCGGTTCAGGCGGCCAGCGTCG
Source organism: uncultured Thermoleophilaceae bacterium (assembly GCA_963808105.1). Taxonomy (GTDB): domain Bacteria; phylum Actinomycetota; class Thermoleophilia; order Solirubrobacterales; family Thermoleophilaceae; genus JAAYBF01. The sequence goes on from CAWEEH010000001.1 coordinate 167,974, forward strand.
GCCTGCTCTTCCTCGTGCTCGCGCTTGCGCTCGACAAGGACTTCTTCGAGGACTACGGCTGGGTCGTGGGCCCGATCGCCTGGGCGGGCTGCTCGCTGCTCACCGGGCGCATCCTGTCGCTGCCGGCCGGCCTGGTGCTGTTCGCGGCGCTCGCCGGCGGCGTCGCGGGATTCCTCGTCGGCCTGGTGGCGGGCCACATCGTGGGCCTCGTGATTTCGCTGCTGGTGTTCGCGGCGTCGTGCGGCGGCTATGACGCCGAACGGGACGCGGCAGCGGCCTAGACTTTCCGGCGCGGCCCCGTCGTCTAGTGGTGAAGACCCCGGCTTTTCAAGCCGGTAACGGGAGTTCGATTCTCCCCGGGGCTATCGCGGCGGACGGCGCCTAGGATTGGCGCGCCCCCGTAGCTCAGTGGTAGAGCGGGAGACTTTTAATCTCCGCGGCGCGAGTTCGATTCTCGCCGGGGGCACTCACCCTACGGGCTCCTAAGCCGCCAGCGACCCCAGCGGCTTCAGCTCGTGACTGCCGCAGTTCCCGCAGCGGCCCGAGCCCTCGACCTCGGGCAGCGCGAACGCGTGCGCGCTGCAGACGAGGCACTCGCAGCGCACCTCGCCCGGCTCTGGGCCGAAACGGCGCCAGCGCGGCGCCGGTGTGTACTCCGCCTCCAACAGGTCCCGCGGCATGGCCGAGACGTGATGCATCGCATCCTCCCTCTGTGTCTCGCCGTCCTGGCGCTCCCCCATGGTCCTTCGATGGGCATTTACCCACGCGCGGCAGGACATCCTGCTCGAAAGGGCGCAAATTGCGCCGAAATGCACGGACTCAGTGCCGGAAATGCCGGCGCGAGGTGAAAACCATCGCGACGCCTGCAGCGTCGCATGCATCTACGACCTCCAAATCGCGCTGCGATCCGCCCGGCTGGATGATCGTGCGCACGCCGGCGTCGATCGCCACCTGGGGGCCGTCGGCAAAGGGGAAGAAGGCGTCGGAGGCCATCACGGCGGCGTCCAGCGGGATGTCCGCGGCGGCGGCCTTCTCGACGGCGATCCGCACCGAGTCGACACGGCTCATCTGCCCGGCCCCGATGCCCGCCGTGCCGAGGTCGCGCGAGAGCACGATCGCGTTCGAGCGCACGTGCTTGCACACGCGCCAGGCGAACATCATCTCGCCCCACTCGGCCTCGGTCGGCTTGCGCTCGGTGACCACCTGCATCTCCTCGCGGGTCTCGGGACCGAGATCGCGGTCCTGGATCAGCATCCCGCCGCGCACGCGCTTCAGGTCCTGCTCGGTGACCGACGGGGTGCGCCGCTCGGAGTCCTCGAGGATCCGCAGGTTCTCCTTGCTCTGCAGCACCTCGAGCGCGTCCTCGTCGTAGCCGGGTGCGAACACCAGCTCCACGAACATCGCGTTGAGCTTCTCCGCCAGCGACTTGTCGACGCGGCGGTTGAAGCACATGACCCCGCCGAACGCGCTCATGCTGTCGGTGGCCAGGGCGCGTGCGAACGCCTCGTCGACGGTCGCCCCCACCGCACAGCCGCACGGGTTGTTGTGCTTCACGATCACCGCGGCGGGCACCTCGAACTCGTCGGTCAGACGCCGGCCCGAATCGAGGTCGAGCAGGTTGTTGAACGACAGCTCCCTGCCCGTGCAGCTTCGCCACCATCGAGAGCAGGTGCGTGCGCGCCCCAGCCTGCTGGTAGTACGCGGCCCGCTGGTGGGGGTTCTCGCCGTAGGCGAGGTCGAGCACCTTCTCGTAGGCGCGGGTGTCCTGTACGGGGAAGTCCTCCTCGCGCTCGGCGAACCAGCGCGAGATCGATGCGTCGTAGCGCGCGGTGTAGGAGAACGCCTCCAGCGCCAGCGCCTCACGGGTGCGCGCCTCCAGCAGCCCGCCCGAGCCGCCGAGCTCGGACAGCACCGCGTCGTAGCTCTCGGGCGACGTGACCACGGCCGCGAACGGATGGTTCTTGGCGGCCGCGCGGATCAGCGTCGGGCCGCCGATGTCGATGTTCTCGAGGATCTCCTCCTCGCTCGCGCCGCGCTTCCCGGCCACGCGCTCGAACGGATACAGGTTCACGCACACCAGGTCGATCGGCTCGATCTCCTGCTCGCCGAGCGTGGCGATGTGCGCGGGATCGGACCGCACCGCCAGCAGTCCCGCGTAGATGCGCGGGTTCAGCGTCTTGACCCGGCCGTTGAGGATCTCCGGGAAGCCCGTGTAGTCCTCGACCGACCGCGTCTCGATGCCGGCGTCCGCGAGCTCCTTGGCCGTGCCGCCCGTGGAGATGATCTCCACCCCGAGGTCGAGAAGGCCGCGCGCGAAGTCGACCAGCCCGCGCTTGTCCGATACCGAGAGCAGCGCGCGCTGCACTCGCACCTCCGCGGGGGCGGTGACGCCCGCGCCCTCAGCCGTCGCCATCGATCCTCACGATCCTCGGGTTGTGGTCGTCGCGGGACACCGCGCCGGCCGCGATGAGGCCAACGGCCCGCGGGAGCAGGCGGTGCTCGATCTCGTGGACGCGCTGCTCGATCGCCTCGATGTCGCGAGGATATGGAAGCTCGAAGGACTCCTGCAACAGGACCGGCCCGCTGTCCACCCCTTCGTCCACGAAATGGACGGTCACGCCCATCACCTGGACCCCGTACTCCACCGCCTGCTCGATAGCCCGGATGCCCGGGAACGCCGGCAGCAGCGACGGATGCACGTTGATGATGCGGCCCTCGAAGCGCCTGATGAATGCGGACGCCGAGCAGCTCCATGAAGCCCGCGAGCACGACCAGGTCGACCTCGCGCTCGGCAAGCCAGTCCGCGAGCTGGGCGTCCCTGGCGTCGCGGTCCGGACCGCCCGCGAAGACGCCCGTCTCGATTCCCGCGCCCGCCGCCCGCTCGAGCCCGCGGGCCTCGGCGCGGTTCGATGCCACGCACACGACCTCGACGGCGTCACGGCCGTGCACCGTGTCGAGGATCGCCTGCAGGTTGCTGCCCTCGCCCGAGACGAGGACGGCCACGCGGAAGGACGACACTACGCCGCCTGAAGCACCGGGTAGGGGCCACCCGAGGTTCTGATCACACCGGCCTCGATCAACTCGTCCACGCGCGCGAGTATGTCGGCTCGGCGCATCTGGGTGGAGGTCCCGTACGCGGGCAGGCCGTTGTAGGAATTGCGCTCGATCTTCTTGGTGCGGGCTCCGTGGATGATCTCCGCGCACGTGGTGCGACCCACTGCGGGCCGCGCGGAGCGCGCCACCGACACGATTGCGTCGTCGAGGTCGGCGACCGCCTCCAGCGAGGGTGGCGGCAGCTCGGGCGCCAGGCCGCCGTCGCAGACGTCGCAGCAGGCGGCGCCGTCGGGCCGCTCGGCCGGATCGGCGTTGTCGCCGAAGTGGCGCAGGATCGCCCGGCGGCGGCAGATCCGGGACGGATTTGGCACGGATGCCGAATGCGTCGAATCCGTTCCCTCCACGTATGCCCAGATCTCCCGGTACTGGCGCCAGCGCGAGCGCGCGCCGTCCTCGACCGAGGCACGGCAGGCCACGGCCGCCCGCTGGTCGAAGCCCCGCTCGGACAGCCGGCCCGCCACGCGGTCGGGCGACGACGGCGAGGGCAGGATGACCTGCGCCCGAGCGAGATGCCCGAGCAATGCGCGCAGGCGGTCGCTGCCGCCGCCCACGAGCCGCGCGAGCTCCGCGGCGTCCAGCGCGTAGCGACCGTCGCCGTCGGCCGCCGCGATGAGCCTGGCGGCAAGCGCCGCGGGCAACTCCGGATCGACCTCCTCGCGCTTGATGAAGTGCACGTGCAGCGCCTTGTCGCGGTTCTCCGCGAGCAGCAGCGCCCGGGCCGGAAGGCCGTCGCGGCCCGCGCGGCCCGCCTCCTGGTAGTAGGCCTCCAGCGAGGACGGCGTGCCGGCGTGCACCACCGTCCTGACGTTTGGCTTGTCGACGCCCATGCCGAAGGCGTTGGTGGCCACGATCACCCGCACGTCGTCGGCCAGGAATCGCCGCTGGACCGAGGATCGCGTCTGGCGGTCGAGTCCCGCGTGGTAGGCGGCCGCCTCCTCGCCCAGGTCGCGGGTGAGCGACTCAGCGATCTCCTCCGCGCCGGCGCGCGTGCCCGAGTAGACGATGGCCGGCAGCGAGTCCGGCCGGCGCAGGGCCTCCGTGATCAGCGGCTGCTTCTCGTGCGGCGCGGGGCGCACGACCGCAAACGAGACGTTCGGCCGGTCGAAGCCGGTTGACACCCGCAGCGCCTCGCGCAACCCGAGCCGGCGCGCGATGTCGAGCGCCACCCGCGGCGTGGCGGTGGCCGTGGACGCCACGATGGCGGCCGCGCCCACATGGCGGGCGGCGTCGGCGAGGCGGAAGTAGTCGGGCCGGAAGTCGTGCCCCCACTGCGAGACGCAGTGCGCCTCGTCGACCACGAACAGCCCGACGCGCACCTGCTCCATGCGCGCGACGAAGCCCGGCGAGGAGAACCGCTCGGGCGCCACGTAGAGCAGGCGCAGCTCGCCCGCCAGCGCGCGCTCGATCACGGCCGTGTTCGCCGCGGTGTCCTGCTGCGCGTTGACCAGAGCCACAGAGTCGCCATGGCCACCGGCGCGCAGCGCGTCGACCTGATCCTGCATGAGCGCCACCAGCGGCGACACGACCACCGTGAGGTCGTCCCTCATCAGGGCGGGCAGCTGGTAGCAGAGCGACTTGCCCGAGCCGGTGGGCATGACCACCAGCACGTCGCGGTCGGCGAGCGCGGCGGTGCAGGCCTCGAGCTGCCCGGGGCGGAAACGGTCGAAGCCGAAATTGGCCTTCAGTGAGGCGTGGAGATCCATCGGGCTCGACAGTACCGGCGCACCCGGAAGTCGCTGGCACGCTGTTGCGAAGTTGGTGCGAGCGGTGACGAAGAAGTCGCTAGGTGCGGACTACGGCGAGGTCTTCGAGCGCGAACTTGCCGTTCGCGGTGTCGGTGCGCTCCAGCGGGTACTCGCCGGAGAAGCAGGCGTCGCAATGCGTGGCGCGCTCGCCGCGGATGGCCTCGTAGACGCCCTCCAGCGAGAGGTAGGCGATGGAGTCGGCCCCCAGCTCCTCGGCGATCTCGTCGACGGTGCGGCCGTGGGCCACCATCTCCTGCTTGGTCGACATGTCGATGCCGTAGTGGCAGGGGTACCGGATCGGCGGCGCCGAGATGCGCATGTGCACCTCGCGCGCGCCGGCGTCGCGGAGCATCCCCACGATCTGGCGGGTGGTGTTGCCGCGCACGATCGAGTCGTCCACCACCACGAGCCGCTTGCCCTCCACGACCTCCCGCAGCGGGTTGAACTTCATCCGCAGGCCGTGCTTGCGCAGCTCCTGGCCGGGCTGGATGAACGTGCGCGCCACGTAGCGGTTCTTGATCAGGCCGTCGTCGCGCGGAAGGCCCGAGGCCTTCGCGTAGCCCGCGGCGGCCGGGTTGCCCGAGTCGGGCACGGCGATCACCACGTCGGCCTCCACCGGCGCCTCGCGCCAGAGGATCTCGCCCATCTTGCGCCGCGACACCTGCGTGCGGTTGCCCTCCAGGATGGAGTCGGGGCGGGCGAAGTAGATGTGCTCGAAGACGCAGAAGGCCTTGCGCGGGGAGTCGACGACCTGCTTGGCGGTGATCCCCTTGTCGCCGATCGAGATCATCTCCCCCGGTGAGATCTCGCGCATGAGCTCCGCGCCGATGATGTCGAAGGCGCAGCTCTCGGATGCCACGCAGTAGCGGTCGCCGATCCGGCCGAGCGAGAGGGGGCGCAGGCCGGCGCCGTCGCGGAACGCGATCACCTTCTCCTGGGTCATGACCACGGTGGAGAACGCGCCCTGCAGGCGCGGCATCACGTCGACGAGCGCCTCCTCGATCGTGTCCGCCTCGTGCGTGGACAGCAGCGCGGCGATGATCTCCGAGTCGGAGGTCGAGCGGAACTCCACGCCCTTGTCGGTGAGCTCTGAGTGCAGCTCGACGGCGTTGATGAGGTTGCCGTTGTGGGCGAGCGCGACCTGGCGACGGTCGGAGCGGTAGACCGGCTGCGCGTTCTCCCAAGCCGACGAGCCCGTGGTGGAGTAGCGCACGTGGCCGAGCGCCATCGAGCCGGTGAGCGCCTTGAGCTTCTGCTCGTCGAAGACCTGGTTGACCAGCCCGAGGTCGCGCACGGTCATGATGTGACCGCCCTCGCAGACGGCGATGCCCGCCGACTCCTGGCCCCGGTGCTGGAGCGCGAAGAGCGCGAAGTAGGCAAGGCGCGACACCTCGGACTCCGGCGCGTATACGCCGAAGACGCCACATTCGTCGCGCGGGCCGTCGCGATCTGGGATGGGGTCGTTCATGAAGAGAGACCGGCCCTCCGAGGGTACCAGCGGGTGTGGCGGTCGCCAGGGACTTGACTTGGCGCTTCGATCCCGGAAGGGTGCCCCGGTCTGCCCGAAGGGGTCGGGCAGTGACCCTCTACCAAGGAGCTTCGAATGCGCATCAAACTTGGACGGCCGTCGCCCGCGCTGGTGATCGCCTGCATCTCACTGTTCGTCGCCCTCGGCGGCGTCGGCTACGCCGCCGCCACCGGCTCGATCGACGGCCGTGAGATCAAGAACAACTCAGTCGCGAGCAAGGACATCAAGAACAGCTCGATCGTGAGCGGCGACGTGAAGAACTCAACGCTCACCGGTTCCGACATGAGGAACAACTCCGTCACGGGCTCAGACGTGAGCGAGTCCTCGCTGGGCAAGGTCCCGAACGCGGGACAGGCCGACAACGCCGCGACCGCCGGCAGCGCGAACACCGCGAACACCGCGAACAGCGCGAACAGCGCGAACAGCGCAAGCTCGGTCGGTGGCCTCACGCTCAGGAAGGTGAACTTCGAAACCGATGTCGACGTCCCGAACGGACCCATCGCGTCGCTCGCCGGCTTGACGATCAACTCGTCATGCACGGCTGGCGCGGTGTCGCTAACAGCCCGGACCTCAACCGACGACGCAAGCATCCACTCAATGACTGCGGACACCGACGTCGATAACGTCGACCTGGGCAATGACCTCGAGTCGGCGGACTTCGACATCGTCGACGGGTACAACCTGCTCGACACTGGCGATGGCAACCCGAACTTTGTTCGGTTCGTCTACTACACCGACGCGGGGAGCGTCGTGACCGGTCAGTTGGCCGTAGACGAGGCGTCGAACCCCGACTGCGCGGTGAAGGGCACCCTCATCGGCGGCTAAGCGAACGCCGCGGCCAGCGCCTCGTGCGCAGTGCGGAGGTCTTCGAGCGACACCTCGAAGGCCTCCGCGCCGGCCGCTCGCAACGCCTCGCCACCGACCGTGCCGAACACGGTGAGCGGCGTGCTCTCCCCGAGGCGCTCGATCGCCTCGGCCGAGCCCGACACGACGAACCCAGCGCCGGGACACTCGCCGAACAGCCACAGCAACGGGTTCTCGTCGGGCACCTCGATCAGCTCGGCGCCGATCCCGCCGGCGAGGCAGGACTCGGCGACCGCAACGAGGAAGCCGCCCTCGGCCACGTCGTGGCATGAGGCCAGCTCGCCCGCGCGGACCTCCTGGAGCGAGAGCCCCTCGAGGGCCCCTTCTCCGGGCCCTCGTCCTGGCGACTTCGAGGTGATCGGCGGGGATCGGCTAAGCGAACGCGGCGGCCAGCGACTCGTGCGCTGCCCGCAGATCGGCGAGTAGGGGGGTTGAACCGACCACGGTTGACGAACTCACCCGGATGGGAGAGGTTCCTAGGGACGGGGCCCTCAACCAAAGGAAACGCATGCTTCGCAAGATCGGCAGGCCTTCGCCTGCGCTAGTTATCGCCTGCATCTCTCTGTTCGTCGCCCTTGGTGGCGTCGGCTACGCCGCCGCGACCGGCTCGATCGACGGGCGCGAGATCAAGAACAACTCCGTCGCGAGCAAGGACATCAAGAACAACTCGGTCGCCGGGGGTGACATCAAGCAGGGCTCGGTTACCGGCTCGGACATCGCCGAGCAGAAGCTCGGCAAGGTGCCGAGCGCGGCGGTCGCGGACAGCGCGGCAACGGCGGGGCAGGCGAAGCAGGCCGATCGAGCTCAGTCCGCGGCAACTGCGGACAGGGCGAACACGGCCAACAGCGCCGGAACTGCGAACACCGTGGGCGGGTTCACGTTCCGAAAGGTCGCGTTCCTGTCAGCGGTGAACCAATCCCTCGAGATCTACGACGACGGGATCATCGACATCACCGCCTCGTGCTCGAACGTCGGCGTCAACGACGACATCGACATCACGGTGCGGTCGCTGCGCGAAGACAGCGGGATCTACGGCCAGAGCGTGGACAGCGAGGACACGGGGGCAAACAATCCAGCGGCCTTCGATGAGGAACACGACCTGTTCGAGCTCGGCGACGAGCTGGAAGTGACCGACGCGCTCGGCGATGACGACCCTGGCACGACGTCGTTCACCGTTCACACGGCTAACAACGCGAACGTCGTGCGCGGTGAGTTGATCTTCGACGAGAGCCCGTGCCGGGTCGCGGGACTCGTGAGCCGCAACTAGGCCGGAACCCGGAGCTCAGGCGAAAGCCGAGCCGAGCGCGCCGTGGGCGACGCGGAGGTCGTCGAGGGAAACCTCGAGGGCTCCCGCGTCGCCGGCCCGCAGCGACTCGCCCCCGACCGTCCCGAACACCGTGAGCGGCGTGCGCTGACCGAGCTTGGCGATCGCGTTCGCCGAGCCGGAGACCACGAAGCCGGCCCCCGGGCACTCGCCGAAGAGCCACAGCATCTGGTCCTCGTCAGGCCACTCGTCGAGGGTTGCGCCGATCCCGCCCGCCAGGCAAGACTCGGCCACCGCAACGAGGAAGCCGCCCTCCGCCACGTCGTGGCATGAGGCCAGCTCGCCCGCGCGGACCGCGTCCCGCACCGCCTCCTGAGCGGCCCGCGCCTTCGCGAGGTCGCGCTGCGGCAACTCGGTGGGCAATTCCTCGCCGCGCAGCTTGGCCAGCTCACTGCCGGGGAGGTGCGGCTCGAACTCGCCCGCGAAGGCGATGGTGTGCCCCTCCTCCTGGAAGCCGGTCGGGGCCGTCGGCGGCCGGGTCGGGCAGCGCGCCCACCATCCCCACGACCGGGGTCGGGTAGATCGGGCCGTCGCCGGACTCGTTGTAGAGCGACACGTTCCCGCCCACGACCGGCACGCCGAGCGCCTCGAGCGCGTCGGTCATTCCGGCCACCGAGCGCTCCAGCTGCCACGCCACGTGCGGCTTCTCGGGGTTGCCGAAGTTCAGGCAGTTGGTGAGCCCGAGCGGCTCCGCCCCCACGCAGGCGAGGTTCGCCCCGCACTCCAGCACCGCCTCGACGGTGCCCCAGTAGGGATCGCACGCCACGCGGCGGCCGTTGCCGTCGATCGAGACCGCGATGGCGCCCTCGGCACCGTCGTGGGCGAGCTGCAGCACCGCGGCGTCCGCCTGCTCGGGCCGACGCACGGTGCGCGACTGCACCACCGCGTCGTACTGCTCGAACAGCGACCGGCGTGAGCTGATGTTGGACGAGCCCAGGAGCGCCAGCAGCACCTCTCCCGGGTCCTCGGTGGACAGCGAGCCCTCGGGCGCCGGGTAGATCTGGCTCTCGGGCTCGGCCGGCTCGAGGTCGTAGAGCGGGCAGTCGTCGACGAGCGCCTCCACGGGCATGTCGCCCACGACCTCGTCGCCATCCAGCACGCGCAGCCTTCGCGAGTCCGTGACCTCGCCGATGGCGGTCGAGCGCACCTCCCAGCGGTCGCACACCTCCTGCAGCTCCGCGAGCTTGCCGGGCTCCACCACGCACAGCATCCGCTCCTGGGACTCCGAGATCATGATCTCGAACGGCTCCATGTCGTCCTCGCGCAGCGGCACCTGGGACACGTCTATGTCGAGCCCGACCTCACCCTTGGACGCCATCTCCGACGAGGAAGACGAGAGACCGGCCGCGCCCAGGTCCTGCAGCGACGCGAGCGTGCCGCGCTCCAGCAGCTCGAGGCAGCACTCCATCACGCGCTTCTCCTCGAACGGGTCGCCGATCTGCACCGACGGGCGCTTCGACGCGTCGTCCTCGTCGAGCTCCGCCGACGCCAGCACCGACGCCCCGCCGATGCCGTCGCGCCCTGTGCGCGCGCCCATCAGCACCAGCACGTTGCCCACGCCGGCCGCCGCGCTGCGGATAAGGCGGTCCTCTCGCGCGATGCCCAGGCACATCGCGTTCACCAGGCAGTTCTGCTCGTAGGGACCCTCGAAGTAGACCTCACCGCCGACCGTCGGCACGCCGATCGAGTTGCCGTAGTGGCCGATCCCGGACACGGCGCCGTCGAGCAGGAACCGCGAGCGGGCGGAGTCGAGCTCGCCGAACCGCAGCGAGTCGAGCACGGCGATCGGCCGGGCGCCGACCGCGAACACGTCGCGCAGAATGCCGCCGACGCCGGTGGCGGCGCCCTGGAACGGCTCCACGGCGCTGGGGTGGTTGTGCGACTCGACCTTGAACGCGATCGCCAGCCCGTCCCCGACCGACACGGCGCCCGCGTTCTCGCCCGGCCCCATCAGCAGGTGCGGCCCCTCGGTGGGCAGGCGGCCCAGGAGCTTCTTGGAGTGCTTGTAGGCGCAGTGCTCCGACCACATCAGCGAGAACACAGCCAGCTCCAGGCCGTTGGGCTCGCGGCCGAGCTTCTCGGCGATGAGCTCGAACTCAGAGTCGGTGAGGCCCAGCTCGCGGTGAGTGGCGGTGGTGCTCACGCCGCCGCGACGAGCTCGTCCACGTGCGCGACGAGCGACTCGAACAGGCAGGCGCCATCGGACGAGCCGGTGAGTGGGTCCACGGCGTGCTCGGGGTGAGGCATCAGGCCCATCACGTTCTTTGCGCGGTTGCAGACCGCGGCGATGTCCAGCGCCGAGCCGTTGGGGTTCTGACCCTCGGCGTAGCGAAGGATGATCTGGCCGTGGGTGTCCAGCTCGCTCAGCGCCTCGTCCGGCGCGTAGTAGCGGCCGGTGGTGTGCTTGACCGGGATCGAGAGCGTGTCGCCCCCCTCGCAGGCACGGCTGAACGGTGTGGAGGCGTTCACCACGTCCAGCTTCACCTGTCGGAACACGAACCGCCGGCCTGCATTGGGCAGCAGCGCGCCCGGCAGGAGCCCGGCCTCGCACAGCACCTGGAAGCCGTTGCAGATGCCGAGGACCGGGCCGCCGTCGAGCGCGAACGCGCTGACCGACTCCATCACCGGCGAGAAGCGGGCGATCGCACCGACCCGCAGGTAGTCGCCATAGGAGAACCCGCCGGGAATGACGATGGCGTCGACTCCCTTCAGCTCGCTGTCGCCGTGCCAGAGCAGCTCGGCGTCGGCGTAGCGGCGGCAGGCCATGAGCGCGTCGAGCTCGTCGCAGCTGCCCGGGAAGCGAACGACGCCGAACTTCACTCGACCACCAGCACTTCGTAGTCCTCGATGAGGGGGTTGGCGAGCAGGCGCTCGCACATCTCGTGCACGCGGTCGGTCTCACCCACCTCGAGCTCCACCATCCGCCCGATCCGCACGTTCTCCACGCCCTCGAACCCGAGCGCCGGCAGAGCGCGTTCCACCGCCTGGCCCTGAGGATCGAGGATGCCCTCCTTGGGGCGGATGAGGACGCGCGCCTTCAAGCGCCTGACCGCTCGAGCCATGCGCTGAACGGCTCGCCAGTGATCCGGTCGTACGCGTCCACGTACAGCTCGCGCGTGCGCGCGATCACGTCGTCGGGCAGCGGCGGCGCGGGCGGGGTCTTGTCCCAGCCCGACGCGCTGGCCCAGTCGCGCACGTACTGCTTGTCGAAGCTCGGCTGGCCCTTCCCGGGCTCGTAGCCGTCGGCCGGCCAGAAGCGCGAGGAATCCGGGGTGAGCACCTCGTCGCCCACCACGATCGTGCCGTCGGGGCGGCGGCCGAACTCGAACTTGGTGTCGGCCAGGATGATCCCGCGCTCGCGGGCGTGCTCGGACGCGTGGGTGTAGAGCTCGATCGACAGCCGCCGCAGCTCCTCCAGCAGCGGTCGGTCGCCCACGATCTCGGCGGCGCGGTCGAAGTCCACGTTCTCGTCGTGGTCGCCCACCTCGGCCTTGGTGGCGGGCGTGAAGATCGGCTCCGGGAGCTGCTCGGATTCCTGGAGGCCTTCGGGCAGCGCGATGCCGCAGATCTCGCCGCTTCGCTGGTAGTCCTTCCAGCCCGATCCGGTGATGTAGCCGCGAACCACGCACTCCACCGGCACCATCTCGAGCCGCTCGACCAGCATGCCACGGCCCTTGGCCTCCTCCGGGACTTCGGTGAACGAGATGACGTGATTGGGGCAGATGTCGCCCGTGCGGTCAAACCAGAACGCCGACAGCCCCGTCAGCACCTTGCCCTTGTCGGGAATGGGCGTCGGATGCACGACGTCATAGGTCGAGATGCGGTCGGACGCGACCAGCAGCAGGCGATCCTCGCCCACGGCGTATATGTCGCGGACCTTGCCCTGAGCGAGCAGGTCGAGTTGGTCGAGCGCGGCGGCTTCGCTCACCTCGGCAACGCTACCAACCGCCCCCGCGGGAGGTCCGCGAAGCGGACCGTTCACGGCGCCGGGATGGCGCCCATCCCATCAAAGCGCGGGCAGGATGCCCGCAAGAGCTACCCCTCGGTCCTCGCTGCCTCGATCGACCAGATCGTGATCCGGGCCTGGCGCCCGCGTACCTCGAAGTCGTCCACGTGCACGAGGTCGCCGACCGTGCGGGTGAGCATCCCCTTGGTCGAGTCGGCGACGAATACCGCCCAGCCCGAATTCTTGGTCATCCCCTCGAGGCGCGACGCGGTGTTGGTGGCGTCGCCGATCGTCGTGTACTCCATCCGCCGCTCAGAGCCCACGTTGCCGGCCATCACCGTGCCGCTGTTCAACCCGATCCCGATGCGGAACCCGTCGTGAAGCCCGGCCTCCCGAACGTCCGCGTTGAACTCCTCCAGCGCGGGGCCGACCATCTCGCGGGCGGCGGCGAGCGCGCGGTCGGCGTGGTCGGGCTGATCCATCGGCGCCCCGAAGACGGCCATGATCCCGTCGCCCATGTAGGAGATGAGCGCCCCCTCATGCCTGTCGACCACGTCGCTCATGATCGTGAGGTAGCGGTTGAGCACGTCGATGACCTCGTTCGGAGCGCGCGTCTCGGAGAACGTGGTGAAGCCGCGCACGTCGCTGAAGAGGACGGTCACAACGCGGCTCTCGCCGCCCAGGCGCAGGTCGTCGTCCGCGTTGGCGAGCACCTCGCCGACCACCGCCTCCGGCACGAAGCGCGAGAACAGGTCCTTCACGCGCTCGCGCTCGAACGCGCCCACCGCCACGGACACGGCCAGCGCCCCGACCACGCCGAGCACCAGTGACGCCAGCGGATAGAGGAACGAGACGATCACGCCGCTGTTGAAGGCGAGCTGCACCGCGAGCGCGAACAGGGCGGCCCCGGCAATGCCGGCGAGGGCGGCGCGCACCGGGCCCCAGCGGATCGCCACCGCGGGACCTACCAGGCCCAGCAGGCCGATGAGCAGGACGTTCACGAGCCCGGGGACCTCGTCGAGGGGGAAGCCGGCGAGGGCGGTGGCGGCCGAGTTGGCCTGGATCTCCGCGCCCGCCATCAGGTCCTCGCCCGAGGAGGAGGTGGGATGCAGGTCCTGCAGCGAGGGCGCCACCGGCCCCACGACCACGATCTTGCCGCGCAGCTCGGGCGCCGGCACCTTGCCGTCGATCAGACGCGAGAAGGAGAAGGTCTTCACGGTTCGCGGCCCACCCGCGTAATCGACCCAGGCGGTCTGCTCCTCAGCGTCGAAGTGCTCTGTGCCGACCGACCGCCCGTTGAAGCGCTCCGCGGCTCTCACCCCCAGCGTCTTCACCCCGCGGTCGTCGTGGTACATGCGGCGCAGCACTCCCCCCGGGTCGTTGGGAAAGGCGCCGCTGGCGGCCTCGGCGTCGTACTCGGCGAGCACGTCGTCCCCGCCCAGCACGCCGGTCGACCCGTCCTTGGCGACCTCCTCGGTGCCCAGCAGCACGTTCTTCGCGCGGCCGACCGCCTCGATCAGCGCGTTGTCCTCCTCGGGGTCCTCGCTGGGCTCGGTGAACTGAACGTCATAGGCGATCACCTTCGCTCCGGCCGCGCGCAGGCGATCGATCGCCTTGGCGTGCAGGGTGCGCGGGAAGGGCCAGCGCACGCCGAGCTCTCCGAAGGAGACGTCGTCGATCGCGATCACCACCACGTCCTCGGGCACGTCCTGCTCCCCGCGGATGGAGAAGCGCGTGTCCACCGTGTCCAGCTCGGAGTCGTGGAGCACGTCCGTCGCGTAGGCGACGAAGACGATCCCGGTGAGCGTGATCGCTGTGACCGCGAACATGAGGAAGCGCAGCCGGCGCCGTGACCTCATGGGCCGCTTCCCTCCCGCGCGACGGCAGGCTGCGAGTCGCCGGCCAGGCGGGTGTCCGCGACCTCGCGGGCGGTGTGGCTGCTGCGCGCCTGGCCCGTTACGGCGCCCAGGAACTCGTCGCGGGTGAGCGCGAGCAGCTCCGTTTCACGGGTTGCCGTGACCGTCGCCGTCCGCAGGCAGTCCTTGAGCAGCGCTATCTCACCGAACGACTCGCCGGCGATCTCTGTGCGCACGAGCGCGCCGTTCACGAACACCTGAACCTCGCCGCTGTCGATCAGGTAGAAGCGATCGCCGCTCTCCCCCTGGATGCACAGGTCGTCTCCGGCGGCGGCTGTGACCGGCGTGAGGTCGTGGGCCACGCGCTCCAGCGTGGCTATCGGGAGCGACGCGAAGATAGAGCTGCCGCGCAGCAGCTCGTACCGGCGCTCGGGCACCGGCCTGGCGGCCTCGAAGCCGCGCAGCGCGCCCCACAACGCGATCACGATCAGCGGGAGGAAGGCGCCGGTGGCCACCAGCGCCCCCTCGACCCCGAACAGGGACACCAGGACGGGGGCCGCGATCGAGCCGAGGGCCATGCCCCCCAGCCTCAGCGTCTCCTGGAGGCCGAAGACTCGGCCCAGCACCTCGTCCGACGCGAGCCGCTGGAGAAGCGTACGACCGGCCACCTCGACGAACGAATAGCCGGCCCCGATCACGGCTAGCGCGATGAACGCGACGCCGAGAGTGGGGACGGCGCCCGTCAGAGCCGTGGCCGTGCCTATCAGCAGCGTGCCCCACAGCAGCCCCGCCGAGAGCGCGCCGCGACCGAGCATGGCCGCGAGCGCGAGCGCGGCGACGATCGCGCCGACGCCCCAGGCCGCCTGCAGGTAGCCCACGGTTCCGGCGCTGGTGCCCAGCAGGTCGAGCGCCAGGACGACGATCAGCACGTCGATGGCGCCCACGTACACCGCCAGGGCCGCCAACACCACGGTCACCAGGCGCAGCCCCCTGTCCTCGCCCACCGCCCGAAAGCCCAGCAGCAGCTGTCGCAGCCCGCCGGCCTCGCCCGGCATCTCCTCATAGGACGGCGCCTCGTCGGTCTGTACGCGCGTGAGCAGGAGCGCGGAGAGCGCCGCGACCGCGGCCGCGACCCCGAACACCGCCTCCGGCGACGCGACCGCCAGGAGCACCCCGCCCAGCAGCATGCCGGCCAGGAAGCCGGTGTTGTCCATCGCGCTCAGCGTGATGTTCGAGGCCGACAGCTCCTGCGGTGTGTTCGCGAGCACCGGGAACAGGGCCGACTGGGCTGGGGCGTAGGCGCTGACGGCCACCATGAAGACCGCCGCGAGCGCGTACACGACGCCCGGCGGCGCGCCGAGCGCCACGGCCGCGGCGGCGGCGCCGAGGCTCGCCGCGGACGCCACCGCCGAGACGATCATCACGGCGCGGCGCGAGTGGCGGTCTCCCAGCAGTCCCGCGAGCGGCGCCGCGAGCGCGGCGGGCAGCAGGCGCACGAGACCGGCCACACCGACCGCGGTCGCCCCGCCCTGGTCGAACGCGTAGACCGATACGGCCAGGGCGAACGACCACTCGACGAACTGTGTGCCCGCCCAGGCGATCTGGACCCGGCGCAGATCCGGGTTCGCGAGGGCAACACGCAGCGAGCTAAGCGAGGCCGCGATCCGCCGCGCGCGGGTGGAGGGCTCCCCCGTTGCTTGGTCGGGCATCCGCCCCAGTCTGTCCGAGCGGCAGCGGATGCGCCAGCGTTTGCGAGAACCAGCCCGCGAACGTAGGGTCACCAGAGGTGCCCTGGTCCGAGGCCTTCATCGTGCTGCTGCTGTCGCACCTGGCGGGCGACTTCCTGCTCCAGACCGACTGGCAGGCGGAGCACAAGCACGGAGGGCTCAGCACCAGGGGCGAGAGCCGCCGCGCCCTCTTCGCTCATCTCACCACCTACACGCTGGCGTTCGTCCCGGCGCTGATCTGGATCGACAGCGAGCTGGGGGCGGGCGCGGCGCTCGCCACGGCCGGCCTCGTGTACGTGCCCCACCTGATCCAGGACGACGGCCGGCTGCTGAGCCGCTACATCGCCCTGGTCAAGGGCCCCGGGGCGGCAGAGGTGCCGCTGGTGCTGGTCGCGGTGGACCAGACATGCCACTTTCTGGTGCTGTTCGGGACGGCTCTGCTGGTGACAGCGTGACCCGTGTGCGCTGAGTGAGCGCCACGCTGGCGAGCACGGCGAGCGCGGCCCCGATCGTGGCCACGCTCACCTCCTCCCCGAGCAGCAGCGCAGCCCAGCAGAGCGTGAGCACCGGCTGGGCGAGCTGCACCTGGCCGATCTTCGCCACCCCGCCGCGCGCCAGCCCCGCGTACCAGGCGAAGAAGCCGAGGAACATGCTCACCAGCGAGACGTAGGCGAAGCCGAGCCAGGCGTCCGTGCCGCCCGAGAGGTCGCCCGTGACCGCGGCCGCGATCGCGCACGGCGCCACGACGGGCATGGAAAGCAGCAGCGCCCAGCAGATCGTCTGCCAGCCGCCCAGCTCGCGTGAGAGCGCGCCGCCCTCCGCGTAGCCCAGCGCGCACAACCCCACGGCGCAGAAGACGTAGAAGTAGGCCAACCCCACGCCGCCCGCCCCCTGGGTGGCGGCGAAGACAA
Source organism: uncultured Thermoleophilaceae bacterium (assembly GCA_963808105.1). Taxonomy (GTDB): domain Bacteria; phylum Actinomycetota; class Thermoleophilia; order Solirubrobacterales; family Thermoleophilaceae; genus JAAYBF01. The sequence continues at coordinate 184,989 of CAWEEH010000001.1, forward strand.
GCACGGCGACGAGGCCCGCCCCCGACGCAAGCCAGAAGCCGCGCGACGGGCGCTCACCGGCGCGCAGGACGGCCATCACCGCGGTCGCGGCGGGGAGGATGGCGATGATCACGGCGCCATCGGCCGATGTCAGATCGCGCAGGGCGAGTGCGGTGAACAGCGGAAAGCCGACCACCACGCCAAGCGCAACCAGCGAGAGCCGCCCGAGCTGATCGCGGCGCGGCCGCGGCTGGCGCAGGACGAGCAGCAGCACCGCGCCGAGCGCAGCCGCCACGACGGCGCGTCCCAGCCCCACGAAGGTCGCGTCAAGGTCCTCCACTGCCAAGCGCGTGGCCGGCAGCGAGAAGCTGAAGCCCAGCACGCCCAGGAAGCCGAGCAGAAACGCCATGACGGGAACGCTAGGACCGGCCGGGGCTCCGGACCATGTCCCACAACCCGGGATGGCCCTACGGCTTCAGCAGCTGTGGCGGCGCGAACTGCGCGGCGTTGGGAATGATCGGCCCGGCGTCCACGCCGAACCACTCCTCCAGGAGGCCGCGGTAGAGGCCGCGGAAGTCAGATGTGGAGCGCAGGTTGTCGTCCTCGTCGAGCTGGGTGAGGCCGGGGAACTCGCCCACCATCTGGCCCGAGGCCTGGCTGCCGATGAGGAACGAGCAGCCGGCCGCGCCATGGTCGGTGCCCGAGCCGTTCTCCTCCGGCCGGCGGCCGAACTCGCTCCACACGTTCACCAGCACGCGGTCGGCGATCCCCCGCGCCTCGAGGTCGCGCTGGAACGCGAGCAGGCTCTGGGTGGTGATCTGGAGATTCTCTGGGAGGGCGGCCTCCTGATCGGCGTGGGTGTCGTAGCCGCCGGCGGCGTTGATCGAGACGCACCGCAGCGGAAGGCCCGACGCGATCATGGCGGCCAGGCCAGCGAGGCGTCGGGCGAAGTCGGAGTCCGCCGGGTAGGTGACCCCGCCGGGCGTGGAGTAGCCGCCCTGGAAGGGCAGGAGCTGGGTGCGCAGCCGGCCCGTCGCGGCAGCGGCGTCGCGCGCCTGGCGCAGCGCCGCGTCGCTCGTGGAGCCGGTGCCAAGGGTGCCGATCGCGCCCGTCATCGCTTCCTCCACCGGGCCCCACACGTTGCGGGCCCAGAAGTCGTAGTCGTCGGGCGCGTTCACGGCCGCGACCGGGACGCTTCCCGATGCCAGCGCGGGCGCGAGCTCCCAGCCCGAGCGACAGGCCCTGGAGCGGGTTGTCGTTGGCGCCGTGGCGGTCCAGGTAGCGGCCCATCCAACCCAGGCGGGCGTTGGGGTTGGTCTCGCCCACCTCCCAGAAGTGCCGGCTCGTGAAATGCGACTGGTTCGCGTCGGTGTACCCGATCGCGGGGAAGACCGTGACCTTGCCCTCGCCGTGCAGGGTCGCGAGCGAAGCGGCGTCGGGCGACCAGCGCAGGCTGGTGTCCTCGCTGAAGGCCGTGCCCTCGCCGCCGCCCAAAGCCAGGTTCGGGCGGAGTTGGGCGTAGCGCGAATGGCCCGTCGGGGCGAGGATGCTGAGCGAGTCCGCGCCGCCGTCCATGAACACCGACACGAGCACGGGCTCCGCCGGGCGCTCGGCCGCCGCGGCGATGCCCTCCTCGAAGGCATCCCAGCCGAGCTGGCTTGCGCCGTAGACCGCCATCGCCATCCCCGCGCTGCGGGAGAGGAACGAGCGCCGGGTGAGCCCCGTGCCGGCGGGCGCCGGCATGCCGGGCTCGATCGCGGGCAGCCCGGCGCCCGGCACCGCGGCGGAGGCGGCCTTGCGCAGGAGCTTGGCCCGGGAGAACCCCGTGCACGCGCACGCCTGTCGCTCGATCGCCATCAGCTGGTCTGGAGGTCGGGGGACAGGGGGAGCAGTTGACGCAGGGCGTTCTGGCGCATGGCTCGGTAGGGGCGCTGCTGCCAGTTCGCCATGGGTGTCGGCAGGCAGGTGGTGGCGAAGCTCAGGAGCGCCGCTCGGCCGTCGGAGGTCAGTTGCGGGTTTCCCCAGAACGCCAGGGCGCTGTTGAGCGCGGCCTCCGGCGTCTCGGCGGGGTCGTAGGCGTCCCACTCGGCGTCGTTGAGCGTGTACGGGGTGATGACGTAGTTCGCCGTCTCCCAGCGCGCTCGCCAGGTGCTGGTGTCGAGCCACTTCTCGTCGTCCCAGCCGGCCACGTTGGGCGGGCGGAACAGGCGCTGGCCCATGCCGTCGGCCAGCCAGGTCCACGCCCCGGTGTCGATCGGCCGACGCAGGTGGCGCAGCAGCCCGGCGAGGTAGACCACCGGCGGCTTCACCATCCGCGGGCCGGTGATGAGCTGCGGGTGCATCAGGATCGCCTCGACGAGCGGCCGGATCGCATAGCCGCCTTGCTTGTACGCCGCCTCCAGGGCCGAGCGCTCGGACGCCGACGGCGGCACGGGGATGAAGTAGCTCCACAGCTTCAGCACCACGAACGAGGCGTGCTTGGAGTTCTCGAGGCAGAGGCGCACCGCGTCCTGCCAGTTCCACGCGCCGGTGCGCCCGAACACGGTCTTCTGGCCCGGGTCGTGGCGGGTCGCGTCGAAGCGGAAGTCGTGCTCTCCGAGCTCGGCGGTCCAGGTGCTGCGCCAGCCGGTGAGGCTGCGGGCCAGCTCGCGAACGTCGTCCTCGGTGTAGGCGCCGCGGTCCGCACCGAGGGTGAACAGCTCCATCAGCTCGCGCGCGTAGTTCTCGTTGGGGTTGTAGCGCGTGTTGTCGGTCTGGCTGAGCCATTGGATCATCGCCGGGTCGGCGGTGATGTCGAGCGCCAGCTGGCGGAACGACCCGAGCGCGTGGCGGCGGAAGAGCGCGTTCTGATCGATCATGTAGCGCTGCTCGGCTCCGGCTGTCGATGTCGCGAACCAGTCGTGCCAGATCAGGGTCATCCGCTCGATCAGCGGCTGGTTGGTGCGCACCATCCGGTCGAGGAACCAGAGGTGGTCGTGGCCCCACGCGTCCTCGGGCGCGAGCGGGCCATCGTCGTCGGTGGGCGCCGCGCCGGTGAGAACGGGCGCTCCGGCCGGCCGCGTGAGCGACAGCACCGCGCGCTCGTGGCCGAGGTTGGCCAGCGCCTGGGCATGGCCGGGCGACGGGCCGAAGCCGGCCCGCCAGAGCAGCCGCTCGGCCTGGCGCACGCCGAACGCGCCGCTGTACTTGGCGATCGGCGAGTTGATGGTTGACGGCGCCGACGGCCTGGGCGCGGGTGGAGGCGGCACCGGCTGCGGCCTGACCGCCGCCGGCTTCCTCGCGACCGGCGGCTTCTTGAGGGGGTACTTGCGCCTGCAGCGCTTCGCCGCCGCGCGCCGCTTGGCGGACGTGCGCTTGCCCTTGGCCACCCTCAGGCACTTCGCCCGCTTCTGCTTGCGCGTGAGCTTCTTGCGGCGCTTTGCGGCGGTCTTGGCCACTCAGCCGCCCACCCTCAGGGTGGCCTTCATGCCGAGCACCTCATGGCTCTCGATCGAGCAGAAGAGCTTGTAGCTGCCCGGCGAGAGCGAGAGCTTCTTCTTGCCCACGGCCCCCGGGCCGAGCTCGCCCCAGCGCCCGACCTCGGTGCCCGAGCGCTCGACCACCAGGTCGTGGGGGTCCTCGCCGTAGTTGCGCAGCTCGATGGTCACCTCGCCCGCGCCCACGAGCGGGCGGGACAGGGTGAGCGTGAACTCGCGCGCGGTGACCGACACGTACCGCGAGAGCGGTGGGGCCGGCACGGACGGTCCGGGCGCAGGCGCGGCGGGCGCGGCGGGCTTGCGGACGGGCGGCCTTGCGGCCGGCTTCCTGCGCGCCGCGTAGCGCTTGCGGCAGCGCCGGGCCGCGCTGCGGCGGGCGCGCTTGGTCCGCTTCTTCGCCGCCTTCTTGAGGCAGCGCTGCTTCTTCTGCTTGAGCGAAAGCTTCTTGCGGGCGGACGCCTCTGGCGGCGCGATCGGCGCGGCGGCGGCGAACGCCACCGCCAGGCAGGCTGCAACTGCGGTTATCCGCCTCACAGGTGAGGCGTCGGCGGTTCAGGCCGCGGGCTTGAGCTGGGCGCCCTAGAACCGGTCCAAGCGTCCAACGATCGTGGCCGCGTGGCGCACGAAGGCCTGGGGGTCGAAGACCTCGTCCAGGTCCAGCTCGGGGGCCGCCAGACCGAGCAGATCGCGGAACGGGGTGCCCGTCTCCCAGGCATGGCGCGCGTTCTCCTGCACGATCCGATAGGCGTCGTCGCGCGACTTCCCCGACTCCACCAGGGCCAGCAGCGCGCGCTGCGAGAAGAGCGCGCCGTGGGTGAGGTCCAGGTTCTTGCGCATGCGGTCTGCCCGCACCGTCATGCCCTCCACCACCCGCACGGCGAGGTGCTGCGCGTAGTCGAGCAGGATGGTGGCGTCGGGAAGCGCCACGCGCTCCACGGACGAGTGCGAGATGTCGCGCTCGTGCCACAGGGCCACGTTCTCCAGGCCCGCCTGCGCGTAGCCGCGAAGCAGCCGCGCGATGCCCGTGATGCGCTCCGTGACGATCGGGTTGCGCTTGTGCGGCATGGCCGACGAGCCCTTCTGGCCCTCACGGAAGGGCTCCTCCACCTCCCGCACCTCGGTGCGCTGCAGGTGGCGGATCTCCGTGGCGAACCGCTCCAGCCCGGCGCCCGCGGACGCGATGGCCGACAGCAGCTCGGCGTGGCGGTCGCGCGCCACGACCTGAGTCGAGACCTCCTCGCGCGCCAGGCCCAGGCGGCCGAGCACGGCCTCCTCGAGCTCCGGGCCGTTCGCGGCGTAGGTGCCCACGGCGCCGGACAGCGCCCCCACGGAGGTTGCCTCCACGGCCCGCTCGAGGCGGTGCAGGTTGCGATCGGCCTCGAAGGCGAAGCCCGCGAGCTTGACGCCGAACGTGGTGGGCTCGGCGTGCACGCCGTGGGTGCGCCCCACGCAGAGGGTGTCCTCGTGCTCACGTGCGCGGCGGATGAGCGAGTCGCGGTAGTCGCGCGCGCCGGAGGCGAGGATCATGCCCGCCTGCGAGAGCTGCATCGCGAGCGCGGTGTCGAGCACATCCGACGAGGTGAGCCCGTGGTGCACCCACCGCCCGGGCTCGCCGACCGACTCGGCCACCACGTCCACGAAGGCGGCCACGTCGTGGTCGGTCACCTTCTCGCGCTCCTTCACCGCGTCGACCGTGAACGACGCCCGGTCGCGCACCTCGGCGGCGTCCTCGGCGGGCACTACACCCACGTCGGCCAGCGCCTCGGTCACCGCCAGCTCCACCGCCAGCCAGGTATCGAGCTTGCGCTGCTCGGACCACACCGCACCCATGTCGGGGCGTGTGTAGCGCTCGATCACGCGTCGAGAATCTTCGCGGCGAGCACGGCGGCGTTCTTCGCCGCGTCCACTCCGACGCAAGCCACGGGCACTCCGGGTGGCATCTGGGCGATCGCCAGCATCGCGTCGAGGCCTCCCGCAACGGATGTCTTGGACGTGAGGGGGACGCCGATCACCGGCAGGTCGGTGTGGGCGGCCACCACGCCCGGCAGCGCCGCCGCCAGGCCCGCGCCGGCGATGATCACCTTGAGGCCGCGCATGCGCGCGTTCTTGGCGTAGTCGGACACCACCTCTGGATCGCGGTGGGCGCTCATCACCCGGATCTCGTGCCGGATGCCGCGCTCCTCGAGCTCCTTGCCGGCCTTCTCCATCACCGGCATGTCCGACTTCGAGCCCATCACGATCCCCACGAGCGGGGCATCCACCTCGAGGTCGTCGAACTGGTGCTCGACCTCGGTCTCCGTGGCTGGCTGGGATTCGCTCATGCTTCGACTCTATCCACGGCTCTCGACGCAATGTCAGTACGCATCTGCTTGCCGTCGAACTGAATCCGCTCCGCCGCTCGGTACGCATGTTCGCGCGCCGCCCCGGGGCTCTCGCCGAAACCGGTCACGTTGAGCACGCGCCCTCCCGCGGTCACGATCTTCCCGTCCACCTCCGCCGTGCCGGCGTGCAGGACCTCGACCTCGAGCGAGTCGATCGCCCGCAGGCCGCGGATCTCGTCGCCCTTCGAGGAGGACTCCGGGTAGCCGGCGGACGCGAGCACCACCGTCACGGCCCAGTCGGGCGACCACTCCAGCTCCAGGCCATCGAGCCCGCCGGTGCGGGTCGATCGCTCCAGCAGGTCCATGATGTCCGAGCGCAGGCGCGGCAGCACCGCCTGGGTCTCGGGGTCGCCGAAGCGGCAGTTGTACTCCAGCACCTTGGGCCCGTCGGCGGTCATCATCAGGCCGGCGTAGAGCACGCCGTGGTAGGGCGTCCCCTGCCGGCGCAACTCGTCGACGATCGGCTGGTGCACCGCCAGCGCCAGGGCATCCGCGTGCTCGCGATCGATGCCGGGAACCGGGGAGTAGCTGCCCATGCCCCCCGTATTGGGGCCGGTGTCGCCGTCACCGATGCGCTTGTAGTCCTGGGCCGGCGCCATCGCCACGGCGCGCTCGCCGTCGCAGACCGCGAGCAGCGACAGCTCCTCGCCGTCCAGGAACTCCTCCAGCACCACCTCGGTGTCGCCGAAGCGGCGCTCGGTGAAGAACAGCTCGACCGCCTCGAGCGCCGCGGCCTCGTCGGGACAGATGATCACGCCCTTGCCCGCCGCCAGCGAGTCGGCCTTCAGCACCAGCGGGTAGGAGGCGCCCTCGAGCCCGCTCAGCGCCTCTTCGCGTGAGGTCAGCACCGCGTAGCCGGCCGTTGGCACGCCGACCTCCTGCATCAGCTCCTTGGCGTAGCGCTTGGACCCCTCCAGCCGCGCCGCCGCGGCGCTGGGCCCGAACGCGCTGATGCCGTGCTCGGCGAGCGCGTCGACCACTCCGCCCACGAGAGGCGCCTCGGGACCGACCACCACCAGGTCCACATCGCGCTCGCGCGCGAGGGAGACGAGGTCGTCCACGGCGTCCGCGGCAATGTCCACGCACTCCACCCGGTCCCGCGCGATGCCCGCGTTTCCAGGCGCGCACAGCAGCTCGGGCTTCTGCGGGGAGCGCGAAAGCACGCGCACGAGCGCGTGCTCGCGGCCACCTGCCCCGACTACGAGGACGCGAGCCAACTAGAGCACCTGCCTAGAGGGAGGCGATGAAGTCGTCGACGGGGATGGCCGTGAGCGACTCGTAGCGGGCGGTGCCGCGCGAGCCCAGCTCGAGGGAGACGCGCGCCATCGTCGACTCGTCCGGGGCCTCCACGATGTTCACGAAGTCGAACCTGCCCAGCGTGGCCCACTGCGCCTTCACGCTGGCGCCGAGCTGCTCGATCTCCTTGTTCACCTCGCGAATGCGCTGCGGATTGTTCTTGATTGTCTGAACGCCGTCGGGAGTGAGGGTGCTCAGCAGAACGAAGGTCGGCAAGAGGGTCCTTTCTGGGTGGTCTCCCGGTTTCTCTCAGGTTTCCGGGCCGCGTGCAAGGTAGGTAGCGTGCGGCGCATGATCCGCCGCCTCTACGACGCCACCTGGGGCCGCGTGTTCGCCCGCGGCTACGAGTACTTCTTCCGGCAGACCGAGGAGGCCGGGCTGAGCCGGATGAGGGGCGAGTTGCTGGCGGAGGCCCGCGGCCGGACGCTGGAGGTGGGCGCGGGCACCGGCTTCAACTTCGCCCACTACCCCGATGCGGTGACCGAGCTGGTGCTGACCGAGCCGTTCGGCCCGATGGCGGACCAGCTGAGGGCGACGGTGGCCGCCTCGGACCGCTCGGCCGAGGTGATCGAGGCTCCCGGCGAGGCGCTGCCGTTCGGCGACGACAGCTTCGACACCGTGGCGCTCACATTGGTGCTGTGCACCGTGCCGGACCCGGCGGCCGCGCTCGACGAGATCGCGCGCGTGCTCAAGCCCGGTGGGCGCTTCCTGTTCCTGGAGCACGTCCGCTCCGAGGACCCGGGGCTCGCGAAATGGCAGGACCGGCTGCACGGGCCCTGGTACGCGTTCGGCCACGGCTGCCACTGCAACCGCGACACGCTCGCGACGCTCGAGTCGTCGCCGCTCGAGATCGAGCGCGCCGAACCGGGCTCGATCCCGAAGGCCCCGCCACTTGTCCGGCCGATGGTGACCGGCGTGTGTAGCCTTCCGCCTCCGTGAGCCGCCGAGCAGCCACAGCAGCCGCCGCCCTCGCCACCCTCGCGGTGGCCGCACCGGCCCAGGCCGCGACGCTGGTGGGCGACCAGGCCTGTTACCAGGAGAACGAGCCCGTGAAGGTCACCGGCAGCGGCTACACGCCCAACGGCGTGGTGAACTTCAGCCGCGACAACCTCGCCTTCGGCACCCTCACCGCCGACCCGGCGGGCAACATCACCGGCACCGGCGCCGCGCCGCGGATCGGCTCCACCACGCAGCGTTCGTTCCTGCTGGAGGCCCGCGATGCCACCAACCCCGCGCTCGTGGGCACCATCAACCCGATCGTCACCCGGTTCGGCGTGACCGTGAAACCACGCGGCGGCAACCCCGCCCGCCAGCGCCGGATCAAGGCGCGCGGCTTCACCGAGGGCCGCACGCTCTACGTGCACGTTCGCCGTAACGGCAGGGGCAAGAACATCAAGCTCGGCAGGCTGAAGCGCCCGTGCGGAGTGAAGTCCGTGAAGAAGCGAATCTTCAGCCGCAAGGCCAAGCCCGGCATCTACACCGTCCAGTTCGACACCCGCCGCCGGTACTCGAGCAAGACCTTCCCGAAGGTCACCTACCGGGTCACGATCTTCCGCACCGTCCGCCGCGGCGTCGCGTCCAGCTCCGTTTTCGGCAGCCTGGGCGAGCGCTGGGCGCTCGCGGGCTAGATCTCGATCTCGGGCTGATGTGAGCGCAGGTGCTCGGTGAGCACCTCACGCACCAGCTTGCGCTCGTCGGCTGACGCCATCCGGTAGCGGCCCAGCAGCTCCCGCTGGCCCTCCATCGGGAGCCCGGCGATCTCCCAGGTCACCACCAGACGCTCGAACAGCAGCTCCATCCGGCGCTGCCAGCGATCGTCCGCGGAGGCGGCCGGCTGGGCGTCGAGCTTGTCGAGCGTGCGCAGGGTGCCGGCGGTGAGCTCATCACGCAGCGTCAGCGAGCCCTCGGCCCCGAAGGGGTAGGTCGTGGTGGGGCTGGAATCGGCGCTGCCGCCCGGTCGTGCCCGCTTTCGCTGCCGTTTTCCCATCCGTTGGAGCCTAGCCCGGCCGTTTGGTCCGCAGCCCGCTCGGGTAGGGCGATGTCCGGCGCTCCGGGACGGATCCCCGGGGCCGCCGAACCCGGCCATGCCCCACACCATGGGGCCGGGCCCAACAGAATGGAGGGAAGGGTGAAGAAAGCTCTCTTGAGCGCCGCCGCCACAATGGCCGCCGCGCTCATGTTCGCGCCCGCGGCATCCGCCGTGGATGACGTGAACACATCGAAGCTCCGCAAGGGGCTCACCACCGGCGGCACGCTCGAGCACATGCGCACGTTCCAGCGGCTGGCGAACGCCAACGACGGTAACCGTGCGGCCAGCACCCCCGGCTACCTGGCGTCGCTCGACTATGTCGAGAAGCGGCTGAAGCGTGCGGGCTACAAGCCCAAGCGCGTGCCGTTCGAGTTCGCCCGGTGGGCGCAGAACGGCCCGGCGCTGCTGCAGCGCGAGGGCAGCCCGGCATACGCCGAGGGCGACCCGGCCGTGGGCGGTGGCGACTACATCGTCGCCCAGTTCGCCGGTTCCGGGAACGTGACCGCGCCGATCGTGACCACCGGAAGCGCCGAGCTACCGCCCCCGGGCGGGCCCGGATCGGGCACCGACGGTTGCGAGGAAGCCGACTGGGCGGGCAAGGACCTGACCGGCAAGATCGCGCTGATCCAGCGCGGCACCTGCGGGTTCGTGGACAAGATCGCCCTGGCCGAGCAGCTCGGTGCCGCGGCGGTGCTCGTGTTCAACGACGGCGGCCCGGATCGCGAGGAGCCGCTGCCCATCGGAGCCAACCCGTTCACAGGCATCCCCGTTGCCATGGTGAGCAACGACATCGGCGAGGCGCTGTACACGGCGGGCGCGGTGAACGTGACGTTCAACCTGTCCACCACCACGACCGAGGTCACGGAGTACAACCTCACCGCTGACACCAAGGCGGGCGACAAGGAGCGCACGATCGTGGTCGGCGGCCACCTCGACTCGGTCGAGGAGGGCCCTGGCATCAACGACAACGGCTCGGGCACCGGCTCGATCCTGGAGATGGCGGAGGAGATCGCGCAGCTGAAGCAGAAGCCGCGCAACCGCATCCGCTTCGCGTTCTGGGGCGCTGAGGAGTCAGGCCTGATCGGCTCCACGGCGTACGTGCAGCAGCTCATCGACAACGGCAAGATCGACGACGTCGAGGCGAACCTGAATTTCGACATGCTGGCTTCGCCCAACTTCGTCCGTTTTGTCTACGACGGCGACAACTCGACCGGCGAAGGAGAGGTGGGACCGCCCGGCTCGGCTGAGATCGAGCAGGTGTTCCTCGACTACTTCGACGCGGTCGGGCTGCCGACCGAGCCGACGGCGTTCGACGGGCGCTCTGACTACGGCCCGTTCATCGCGCCGGAGGCCTTCGTGCCCGCCGGCGGCCTGTTCTCAGGCGCCGAGGGTGTGAAGACGGCCGAGCAGGCTGCCATCTACGGCGGCGCCGCGGGCTCGTGGTACGACCCGTGCTACCACCAGGCGTGCGACACGTTCAGCACGATGCTGGGCACGCCGCCGCTGGACGCCCCGGGGCTCGAGGAGGGCTCCCAGGCGGCCGACGCCGCACTGATGGACGGCAACGGGCCGAAGGGCCTCGGCCAGATGGCCGACGCCGCGGCTCACGCCACGTGGACCCTGGCGCGCTCGAAGAGCCCGCTGGTCGGTCCCGCGGAGGTACGCAGGACACACAGCGCCAAGGCCAAGCGCAAGTTCCGCGCACAGGCCAAGCGCTCCGCGAAGAAGCGGCAGTTCAAGGGCGGCCAGCGGATCCGCTAGCCGTCTACCCGAGGACAATCCGAGCCCGCCGCGGCGCTTTGCCGTGGCGGGCTCGGCCCCTCGTCCAGGCAGCGCTTGCAACACACCCCCTCCCAGGTACCCTCCGTGGGCTGATACGGGCGTAAGGGGGAGGATGCGGGGCAGATGGCCGTTGCCAAAAGCAAGACCGCCAAGAGTGCCACCCCGAAGAACGGGGGGACCTCGTCTGCCTCTGAGAACGGCGCCAACGCGCCGACCCCCGCGCAGCTGCGCGCCCTGCTGAAGGCCCTCGAGGCGGCGCGGGACGGAGACTTCTCCGTGCGGCTTTCTCCCCGCGCTCGCGACGGCGTGGTCGGCGAGATCGCCGCCGCCTACGACGCGCTGGCGGAGCGCAACGCGCGCATGGAGGCGGAGATGGCCCGGATCGGCCGGGTCGTGGGCCGCGAGGGCCGGATGACCGAGCGCGCCTCGCTGGGCGCCGCGCCCGGCGGCTGGCAGCAGAGCATCGACTCCGTGAATGCGCTGATCGACGACCTCGCGCGCCCCACGACCGAGGTCGCGCGTGTGATCGATGCCGTGGCCGAGGGCGACCTGAGCCAGAAGATGGCGCTGAAGATCGAGGGCAAGTCGCTGAAGGGCGAGTACCTGCGGATCGGCACCACGGTGAACGCGATGGTGGACCAGCTCGGCTCGTTCGCCGACGAGGTCACGCGCGTCGCGCGCGAGGTGGGCACCGAGGGCAAGCTCGGCGGCCAGGCCAAGGTGGCCGGCGTCTCGGGCACCTGGCGCGACCTCACCGAGAACGTGAACCAGCTCGCCTCGAACCTCACCGACCAGGTGCGCAACATCTCCGAGGTGACCACCGCGGTGGCGAACGGCGACCTGTCGCAGAAGATCACCGTCGATGCCCGCGGCGAGATCCTCGAGGTGAAGGACACCGTGAACACGATGGTGGATCAGCTCGGCTCGTTCGCCGACGAGGTCACCCGCGTCGCGCGTGAGGTCGGCACCGAGGGCCAGCTCGGCGGCCAGGCCCAGGTCGAGGGCGTCTCCGGCACCTGGCGCGACCTCACCGAGAACGTGAACCAGCTCGCGGGCAACCTCACCGGCCAGGTGCGAAACATCGCCGAGGTCACCACCGCCGTCGCCAACGGCGACCTGTCGCAGAAGATCACCGTCGACGCCCGCGGCGAGATCCTCGAGCTCAAGGACACCGTGAACACCATGGTCGACCAGCTCGGCTCCTTCGCCGACGAGGTCACCCGCGTCGCGCGCGAGGTCGGCACCGAAGGCCAGCTCGGCGGCCAGGCCCAGGTCGAGGGCGTCTCCGGCACCTGGCGCGACCTCACCGAGAACGTGAACCAGCTCGCGGGCAACCTCACCGGCCAGGTGCGAAACATCGCCGAGGTCACCACCGCCGTCGCCAACGGCGACCTGTCGCAGAAGATCACCGTCGACGCCCGCGGCGAGATCCTCGAGCTCAAGGACACCGTGAACACCATGGTCGACCAGCTCGGCTCCTTCGCCGACGAGGTCACCCGCATGGCGCGCGAGGTCGGCACCGAAGGCCAGCTCGGCGGCCAGGCCGAGGTCGCCGGCGTCTCGGGCACCTGGCGCGACCTCACCGAGAACGTGAACCAGCTCGCCTCGAACCTGACGACTCAGGTGCGCGCGATCGCCGAGGTGTCCACCGCGGTCACCCAGGGCGACCTCACCCGCTCGATCGCCGTCGAGGCCCGCGGAGAGGTGGCGGACCTCAAGGACAACATCAACCAGATGATCGCCAACCTGCGCGACACCACGGTGCGCAACCAGGAGCAGGACTGGCTGAAGACCGGCCTAGCGCGGGTCTCGAGCCTGATGCAGGGCGAGCGCGACCTCGAGCGCGTGACCCAGGCGATCGTCTCGGAGCTCACACCCACCGTCTCCGCCCAGCACGCCGCCTTCTTCCTCGCCGAGGGCGAGGACCCCGACAACCTCGAGCTACGGCTGATCGCCAGCTACGGCTACAAGCGCCGGGGGGCCAGCGGCGAGCGCTTCGCCTTTGGCGAAGGACTGGTCGGCCAGGCCGCGTTCGAGCGCAAGACGATCCTGCTGAGTGAGGTTCCCTCCGACTACGTCACGGTCACCTCCGGGCTCGGCCAGGCGCCGCCGTCCAACGTCCTGATCATGCCGGTGCTCTTCGAGGATCAGGTGCTCGGCGTGATCGAGCTCGGCTCGCTGCGACGGTTCTCCGAGCTCCATCGCCAGTTCCTGAACCAGCAGCTGGAGACGATCGGCGTGTCGCTCTCCACGATCATCGCCAACCGCCGGACCGAGGAGCTGCTGGAGCAGTCGCAGTCCCTTACGCAGGAGCTGCAGAGCCAGTCGGTCGAGCTACGCCAGACCAACGAGGAGCTACAGGAGAAGGCGGCGCTGCTCTCCCAGCAGAACCGGGACATCGAGGTGAAGAACCGCGAGATCGAGCTGGCCCGGATCGGCCTGGAGGAGAAGGCCGACCAGCTGGCCGTGAGCTCGCGCTACAAGTCGGAGTTCCTGGCGAACATGTCCCACGAGCTGCGCACGCCGCTCAACAGCCTGCTCATCCTGTCCGACCTGCTGGCGAACAACGAGGGCGGCAACCTCACCGAAAAGCAGGTGGAGTTCGCTCAGACGATCCACTCCGCGGGCAGCGAGCTGCTGGCGCTGATCAACGACATCCTCGACCTCTCCAAGGTCGAGGCGGGGCGCATGGACATGCACCCGGCGCCGGTCGTGCTGAGCCGCATCGAGGAGGACTTCAAGCGCTCGTTCACCCCGGTGGCCGAGCAGCGCGGGCTCGAGTTCGAGGTCGAGCTCGCCGAGGGCCTGCCGGAGGCGGTCGTGACGGACGAGCAGCGCCTGCAGCAGGTGCTGAAGAACCTGCTCTCGAACGCGTTCAAGTTCACCGAGAGCGGAGGCGTGATCCTGGGTGTCGCGCTCGCCGGACCGGACGACGCGTTCGAGACGGAGTCCCTGCGCCACGCCGAGAAGGTGGTGGCGTTCTCGGTGCGCGACACCGGGATCGGGATCACCGACGAGAAGCTCGAGCCGATCTTCGAGGCCTTCCAGCAGGCCGACGGCACCACCAGCCGCCGCTACGGCGGCACCGGCCTGGGCCTGTCGATCAGCCGCGAGATCGCCGGACTTTTGGGCGGCGAGCTGAAGGCCGCCAGCGTGGTGGGCGAGGGCAGCGTGTTCACGCTCTTCCTGCCGGCTGAGGTCGACGCCCTGAGCCTGCCCGCACCCGCGCCGGTGCCGGTGCCGGCGGCGGCCAACGGGGATTCGGTGATCCCGGCGATCCCCGTGGACGATCCGGCCGGCGCCCGGGAAGCCTCGTTCGAGGGCAAGAAGATCCTGATCGTGGACGACGACGTGCGCAACGTGTTCGCACTGACCAGCGTCCTGGAGCCGCGCGGCGCCACCGTGCTCTTCGCGGAAAACGGCAAGCACGGCATCGAGATCCTCCAGGGCACGCCCGACGTGGATCTCGTCCTGATGGACACGATGATGCCCGAGATGGACGGCAACGAGACCACCCGCGCCGTGCGGGCGATGCCGCAATTCGAAGAGCTGCCGATCGTGGCGCTCACAGCCAAGGCGATGAAGGACGACCGCCAGCGAAGCTTCGCCGCGGGCGCATCGGACTACATCACCAAGCCAGTTGACGTCGATCGGCTGCTGTCGGTCATACGCACCTGGCTCGAGACCTGAGCGCCGGACGGCGGCCATGGCGAGCATCCTGATCGTCGACGATCTGCCGGAGAACCTCATGGCGCTCCGGGCGGTGCTGGACCCGCTGGGTCACCGCGTGGTGGAGGCCAACTCGGGCGAGGAGGCGCTGAGACGGCTGCTCGAGGAGGACTTCGCGCTGGCGCTGCTGGACGTGCAGATGCCGGGTCTCGACGGCTTCGAGACGGCCGAGTTCATCCGCGGCCGCGAGCGCTCGCAGCACCTGCCGATCATCTTCCTCACGGCCATCGACAAGGAGCGCCATCACGTGTTCCGCGGCTACTCCGTGGGGGCCGTCGACTACCTGTTCAAGCCGTTCGACCCGGACGTGCTGCGGTCCAAGGTGTCCGTGTTCGTGGAGCTGCACGAGATGACCGACGCGCTGCGCGAGAGCGAGGAGCGCTTTCGCACAGCGTTTGCCGACGCGCCCATCGGCATCGCCCTGCTGACGCACGACGGGCGGATCGGGCAGGTGAACCGCGCGCTGTGCGACGCCATCGGGAGATCGCAGGCCGAGCTCATCGGCGCCGGTCTCGACCAGCTCTCCGACGGGAGCGATGCGGAGGCCGTGCGCCGGATGCTCGCGGGCGACCTGCCGAGCCACCACGTCGAGCGGCGCCTGCACCACAGCGACGGGCACGAGGCGGAGGTGCTGCTCACGATGTCCCCGACGATGGGCGCCAACGGCGAGCCGGTCGGCGTGATCGTCCAGGTGGTCGACCTGACTCAGCGCGGCCGGGCCGAACGCGAGCGCACCGAGCGGCTGCGCGAGCAGGGTGCCCGCGAGCAGGCCGAGGCCGTGGCGGACACGATTCGCAAGCTGCAGAGCGTGGCGGACGTCGCGCTCGCGCACCTGGCCCTCGACGAGCTGCTCGAGAAGCTGTGCGAGCAGGTGAGCGGCGTGTTCGAGGCCGACTGCGCGGCGATCCTTCTCGCGAGCTCGGAGGGCGGGCCGCTGCGTGTGGCCGCCGCCACCGGCCTCCAGGCCGAGGAGCTGGCCGGCAAGGCGGTCGCGCACGGCGAGGGCTTCGCGGGGCGCATGACCGCCAGCCGCGCGCCCCAGGTGGTTCGCGGAGCCGCCGCGCGGAAGGGAGGCCCGGTGAGCCGCGACGTGGAGGCGCTGATGGGAGCGCCACTGGTTGCGGACGGGCATGTGCAGGGGGTGCTCGAGGTTGGCAGCCGCAACGAGCTCAAGTTCACGGCCGGCGACCTCGACCTCCTCCAGCTGGCGGCTGACCGCGCGGCCCGCGCCATCGAACACGCCCAGCGCTACGCGCGAGAGCTGAGCGTTGCCGAGACGCTGCAGCGCAGCCTGCTGCCCGCGCGCCTACCGACCGTGCCGGGACTGGGTCTGGCCGCGCGCTACCTCCCCGGCGGGGAGGTCGGCGGCGACTGGTACGACGTGATCCCGCTCGCCGACGACCGGGTGATGCTCGCCGTGGGGGATGTGGTCGGCCACGGCCTGGGCGCGGCATCGCTGATGGGCCAGCTGCGCAACGGGCTGCGCGCGCTCGCTCTCGACGGCCACTCCCCGGGCGGCGTGCTCGAACGGCTCGACCGGCTCGTGCAACTCGAGGGCGACGGGATGGCAACCCTCGTCTGCGTGACCCTGTCGCCCGCGCTCGACTCCATGACCATCTCCAGCGCCGGGCACCCCCCGGTGCTCGTGGTGGACGCCTCCGGCGGGACCACCTTCGTTGAGGGCCACACCACGGTCCCGCTTGGCGTCGGCCGAGCCACGCACGGAGAGGCGCGTGTCGCCCTCTCGCCGGGATCGAAGCTGCTGCTCTACACCGACGGCCTGGTGGAGGATCGCGGCAGCTCGATCGACAACGGCCTCGAACTGCTCCGCCTGGCCGCGGTGGACGCCTCCGATAATCCCGACGCCCTGGCAGCCGGTGTCGTCGCCGCACTTGGGCGTGAGGGCGGTGCGGAGGACGACGTGACGCTGCTGGTGTGCGCCACCGCCGGCGCCGCGCCCGGGGACATCACGCTCGTGCTCCCGGCGGATCCGGATTCGCTGCGCGGCATGCGCATCCGCCTCGGGCGCTGGCTCGAGCAGCTCGGGGCCAGCCCTGAGGAGGTGCACGAGATCCAGGTCGCGAGCCACGAGGCCTGCTGCAACGCGATGGAGCATGGATATGGCTTCGGCGACCACACGCTCGAGCTCGCGGCGCAGGGCTCCGAGAAGGGCGTGGCGATCGTCGTCCGCGACGAGGGCGCCTGGCGCGAGCCATCCCCCAGGCCTGGCGATACCCGCGGCCGGGGGCTCGAGCTGATCCGGGACCTCATGAAGGACGTCAACGTCGTGCGAGGCGAAGCCGGGACGCGCGTCGAGATGAGCCGGCCGCTGAACGGCAACGGGCGGCCACGCGAACTCACCGTCTGAGGCGTCCGCCTTCTCAGCGCTTCTTGCGCTTGGCCTTGAACTTCACGGTGCGCGTCGCGACGGTCTTGCCGCCCAGCGTGATCTTCAGCCTGGCCTTCAGCCTGCGTGACTTCTTCAGCTTGCGCTTGCCGGCACGGTTGAGCTTCAGCGTCACCGTCTTCTTCTGACCCGCCTTCAGTGTGGCCTTGGCCTTTGCGATCACCAGCTTCTTGACCGACAGCCTCAGGGAGAGGGCGCACTTCGCCGCCTTGCCGCAGCGCAGCGGCACCTTGAGCGTGGTGCCCGACAGCTTCAGCTTGCCGGTCTTGGCGCTGGCGGTGGGAAGCGGGGGCGGGAAGCGAACAATTGGTTTGGCGCAGCTCACCGTGATGGTGACCGTGGCGGTGTCGTTGGCGTTTGGCTCGCTGTCGTTGTTCACGGTGTAGGTGAACGAGTCCGTGCCGCAGGTGCCGGCCCTCGGCGTGTAGGCGATCTTGTCGACGGCCACGTCGCCACTGCCCTGAACGATGCTCGCGGTGCCGTTGCCGGGCTGGGTGAGCCCGATGATGGGAATCGACTCGAAGTCCTCCGGTAGGAGGTTGAGGTTGTCCGCGTCGGAGTCGTTCGACAGCACGTCGATCTGAACCGTTCCGGAGCCCAGCGCGAGCGTGCGGGTGTCGTCGTTGGCCACCGGGAGATCCTCGGTGCAGGTGATGGAGAGGTGCAGATACCCGTTACCCGAGACTCCGGGCCCGGCCCCTACGAGCCGGTACCCCACGTTGTCGCCGGCACAGCGGTTGGGGTGCGGCTGATAGGAGATCTGGTCGAGGTCTCCCGGGGTGTTCGGATCTCCCTGACTCACGCTCGCCGTGCCACGCTGGGCACTATCGGAGAGGAAGGGGCTGGCGATCTCCAGCTTGGCGCCGAAGGGGCCGTCCCCGCCGTCGTCGTCGTTGGCAAGCACGGGGAAGAGGACGGCTGCTGAATCCTCCGGCACTTCGTAAAATTCGACGTCGTTGGGGTCAGGAGTCTCGCTGGGGTCATCTTTCGCCGTCGGTGGATCGTCGACGCAGGTGACCGTGATCGAGACGGTGGGCGTGGCGCTGCCGTTGTTGTAGGTGAACGTGTCCGGCGAGCCGCCCGGCGGGTCGTTGCAATAGTTGGGGTCCGGCGAGTAGTCGATCGAATCAGTCGGGTCTACGTCGTCCCGGATCACCGCGGTGCCGTGAGGTGGGTCGGATACAGCGGTGATCTCGGTCGGGTTCCCGGGGTCGTTGTCGAGCGGGCTGAAGTTGCACGGGAAGGAAACGGTGCAGCCATCTTCGCTGTACACGACATCATCATCGGGCGGCGCCGCGAACGCCGTGCAGGGCGCCATCGCAGCCGCGAGCACGCACGCGAGCAGGACCAGCCGAGCCAGTGTGAAGGGCGCCACCAGTCCAACCTAGACGCGATCCGGCCACCTCGCCATTTCGTCCGCGCCAGGCTTGCGAAATCGGCACACCGCGGCATAGGGTCCCTCCAGCTACCGAAAGGAGTCGAGATGAGACGTATCAGGCGACCGTCAGGCGATACCGCTCTTGCGCTGCTGGCGCTGTTCGTCGCGCTCGGTGGCACCGGCTACGCGGCCGCGACGATCGGCTCGGGCCAGATCAAGAACAACTCGATCCGCGGCAAGGACGTGCGTAACAGCACCCTCGCGGGCAAGGACGTGAAGCGCAACTCGCTCACCGGCTCAGACATCGCCGAATCGCGCCTGGGCAAGGTCCGGAGGGCCACACGCGCCGACACCGCGGGCAACGCGACGGTGGCGGGCGCCCTGACGAGCGCCGGCGCCACCGCGTACTTCCCCTCGCGCAAGGTCACCGCCACCGGCGTGGTAAAACTGGCCAAGGTCGGCACGTCGCCGGCCACCTCCCCGGCGCGGGTCCTGCTGGCCAAGGGACCGTTCAAGGTCACCGGCCAGTGCTACGACACCGGCGGCAACCCGACCGGCCTGCTCGTGCTGACCAGCTCCGAGGCCGGTTCGGTGCTCGACAACCAGCAGCTGCAGAGCACCGATCAGGACGTGGGCCCCAACGCGGCCTTCGCCGGCGCGGTCCGCCATCTCACGGCGCAGGTGCCCAGCGGGGCCACCCTGGCCGCGCAGGCGGACCTCGCGGTGAATGCCATGGGCAGCCCCTGCACGGTCGCGCTCAGCGCCGTTACACACCCGTGAAACCGTCGAGAGCCATCTCCGCCATCGCGATCTTCGTCGCCCTGGGCGGCACCGGCTACGCCGCGGCCACGGTCGGCTCCGGCCAGATCAAGAACAACTCGATCCGCGGGAAGGACGTCCGCAACAGCAACCTCACGGGCAAGGACATCAAGCGCAACTCGCTCACCGGCTCCGATGTCGCCGAGTCAAGGCTCGGCAAGGTCCGCAGGGCGGTCCGGGCCGACAGCGCGGGGACGGCGAGCGCGGCGGTCGGCCTGGGGGGCGCGGCCTCCGCAGGCCTGGTCTCGACCGGCAAGACAACGACCAGCGGCTCCGTGGAGATGGCAAGGGTGGGCAACTCGCCGGGGACCTCCCCGGAACGCGTGCTGCTGCGCCAGGGACCCTTCACGATCGGCGTGAAGTGCTACGCGACGGGCGCCAATCCGACCTTCCGGCTCTCGGTGCGGAGCTCCGAGCCGGGCTCCGTGATCAACGGGACTCAGAACACCGAGGGGACCCAGACCCTGGCCAACGCCGCCTTCTACTCGGACACGCTCTTCTTCACGCTGGAGGCTCCGAGTGGCGCGGCGCTGGCGGCACAGGTCACGACAACACTGAATGCGCTCGGCGCCGACTGCTCGTTCTCGGTAGATGGTTTGCGCAACTAGCCGCCCTCGGGCGCGAACTTCTCGTACAGGTCGTTGAACAGCGCCCCGGGATCGAGGTCGGCCTTGGCCTCCTCCCACCGCTGGCGGTCGTAGATCTCCCAGAAGCGCTCGCGCGTGTAGTGGTTGCGAGAGATCAGGGTCTTGATGCCGCCCAGCTCGTGAGTCTTCTCCTCGAGCACCTGCGACCAGTCGACCGAGCGCTTCACGTTGCGCTTGCCGTACACGGCACAGTCGATCATCAGCTCGTCGTCCAGCTTGGCCGCGTGCCCCGGCGCCACCCACGGGTACATCTCGGGCACGCGGTAGGGCACGATCCAGAGCGGCCAGTAGGCGAAGTCCCGCTCGTACCAGCGCCAGAAGTCGCCGAAGCGACGCAGTGGGATGAACACGTCCACCACGACGTCGGGGCGGCGCATCACCCGGCCGAGCAGGGGGCCGAGGCGATTCGACCACCGGATCAGGTTCGTCGAGCCGAGGATCCAGCGGCCCACCACACGGCGGACGGGCCTCCACTCGAGCGGCTTGACCGTGCGCGAGAGCCAGTGCGCCTCCGCGTCGTAGCGGAAGAGGTAGTCCTCGGTGGAGAGGTGGTCTTCCGCGAGCTCGCGGGTGCTGCGGTAGTACACGCCCCCTGTGGGTCGGTAGTCGGAGGTGTGCGGCACCGAGTCGGCGAATCGGCCCAGGCACAGCACCAGCTCGTCGGGGGCGTGGATGATGCCGTCGACGAAGTCGAAGTCGCCGGTGCGGCAGCGCTCGCGCATGTCGGCGTCGAAGGCTTCGAAGTCGCTATGCCGGCGGTAGGTGAGCGTCACGTACGGCTTCGCCGGGATCAGGTCGAAGCGCACGCGGGTGAGGATCGCGAGCGTGCCGTAGGAGCCGTGGAGCATGTGGAAGAGGTCGTCCTCGGGTCCCAGCGCGCGGCGCTCGCCGGTGCCGGTCACCACCTCGTACTCCGTGCAGCCGTCGTGGAATCCCCCGTAGCGGTGGGACATCGACTCGACCGAGCAGCCCGCCACCGCGCCCCCCACCGTGATCCCCTCGAGCTCCGGCACGACCTTGGGCAACAGTCCGTGGGCCAGCGTCGCGCTCACGACCGCCGCGAAGGTCGCGCCCGGCTCGGCGGTGCACGTCCGCGCCTCGGCGTCGACCTCCAGCACCTCGTTCAGCGCCGACAGGTCCACGGGGCGGCCGCCGAAGCGGGCGTCGCCCGGCCGAGGCACGAAGTGGTGCACTCCGCCCTTGTCGATGTGCACCGGCCCGCGCGCTTGGGCCAGCTCGCGCACCCGCGCCTGGACCGCCGCGACCTTTTCCTCGTGGGTCAGTAGACCGCGCTCGCGGCCTTGCCGAACACCAGCTCGCCGTCTCCGGCGTCCACGCTCACCGTGTCCCCGGGCGCGAACTCGCCCTCGAGCAGCTTCAGCGCCAGCTTGTCCACCAGCTGCTTCTGGATCACCCGCTTGAGCGGGCGGGCGCCGTAGGTTGGGTCGTAGCCGAGGTTGCCGATCAGCTCCTTGGCCTTGTCGGTCAGCTCGACCTCCACGCCGCGCTCGCGGACCCGGTGTATCAGCTTCTCCACCTGGAGCCCCACGATCTCGCCGATCTCCTCGCGCGTGAGCGAGTGGAACTCCACGATCTCGTCGAGCCGGTTCACGAACTCGGGCTTGAATGTGGCCTCCACCCCGGCGATGCCGCCGGCGACGTTGGAGGTCATGATCACCACGGTGTTGGTGAAGCTCACCGTGCGGCCCTGACCGTCGGTGAGGCGGCCGTCGTCCATCAGCTGCAGCAGCACGTTGAAGACGTCGGTGTGGGCCTTCTCGATCTCGTCGAGCAGCACCACCGAGTAGGGCCTGCGGCGCACCGCCTCGGTGAGCTGGCCGCCCTCGTCGTAACCGACATAGCCGGGCGGGGCGCCCAGGAGCCGCGACACGGAGTGCTTCTCCATGTACTCCGACATGTCGATGCGCACCATGGCCTGCTCGGAGTCGAACATGAACTCGGCGAGCGCGCGCGCGAGCTCGGTCTTGCCGACGCCGGTGGGGCCGATGAACAGGAAGCTGCCGATCGGCCGGTCGGGCTCCTGAAGGCCGGCCCGTGAGCGCCGGAGGGCGTTCGACACGGCCTCGACCGCCTCGCGCTGGCCCACCACCCGCTCGTGCAGACGGTCCTCCATGTGCACGAGCTTCTCGACCTCGCCCTCCATCAGCCTGGAAACCGGGATGCCGGTCCAGCGGGCAACGACCTGGGCCACGTCCTCCTCGTCGACCTCCTCCTTGAGGAAGGTCACGTCGGACTGCAGCTCGCGCAGCTTCGCCTCCTGGTCCTTCACGAGCTCCTCGAGCTTGGGGATGTCGCCGTAGCGCAGCTCGGCCGCGCGCTGGAGGTCGGCGTCGCGCTCGGCGCGCTCGGCGTCGCGGTGCGCCTGCTCCAGGCTCTCCTTCGCGCCGCGGATCGCGTCGATGGCCTCCTTCTCGGCCATCCAGTGCGCCTTCATCTCGCCCGACTTCTCGCGCAGGTCGGCCAGCTCGCGCTCGATCGCCTCGCGGCGCGCGACGCTCACGTCGTCCTTCTCCTTCTTCAGCGCCTGGTGCTCGATCTCGAGCTGCTGGACGCGCCGCTCCACCTCGTCGATCTCCGTGGGCATCGAGTCGATCTCGATCCGCAGGCGCGACGCGGCCTCGTCGATCAGGTCGATGGCCTTGTCGGGCAGGAAGCGGTCGGCGATGTAGCGCTGCGAGAGCGCGGCGGCGGCCACGATCGCTGAGTCCTGGATGCGCACGCCGTGATGCACCTCGTAGCGCTCCTTCAGCCCGCGCAGGATCGCGACGGTGTCCTCCACGCTCGGCTCGCCCACGTTCACGGGCTGGAAGCGGCGCTCGAGCGCGGCGTCCTTCTCGATGTGCTTGCGGTACTCGTCGAGCGTGGTGGCGCCGACCGCGCGCAGCTCTCCGCGCGCGAGCATCGGCTTCAGCAGGTTCGCGGCGTCCACGGCGCCCTCGGCGGCGCCGGCGCCCACGATGGTGTGCAGCTCGTCCATGAACAGGATGATCTGGCCCTCGGCGTCGGCGATCTCCTTGAGCACGGCCTTCAGCCGGTCCTCGAACTCGCCGCGGTACTTCGCGCCCGCGATCAGGGAGCCGATGTCCAGGGCGATCACCTTGCGGTCGCGCAGCGACTCCGGAACGTCGCCCGCCACGATCCGCTGGGCGAGGCCCTCGGCGATGGCGGTCTTGCCCACGCCGGGCTCGCCGATCAGGACGGGGTTGTTCTTGGTGCGCCGGGACAGCACCTGGATCACGCGCCGGATCTCCTCGTCGCGGCCGATCACAGGGTCGAGCTTGCCCGCCTCGGCGGCCTCGGTGAGATCGCGTCCGAAGCGCTCGAGCGCCTGGTAGCGGTCCTCGGGGTTCTGGTCGGTCACGCGGTGGGGGCCGCGGACCTGCTCGACGGCCTCGGCGAGCTGGGCGCGCGAGGCGCCGGTGTCCACCTTCGGGTCGTCGGCGAGCGCGAGCAGCAGATGCTCCGTGGAGACGTACTCGTCGCCCATCCCGCGCGCGTCGTCGTCGGCGTGCTTGAGCACGTCGACCAGCTCGGCGTCGAGGGAGGTGGGCGCGTCGGCGTCCCCGGAGACCGTGGGCTGCGCGTCCAGCGCCTCGTTGGCGCGGCGCCTGACCGCCTCGGGGTCGGCGTTCGCCCGGCGCAGCACGGGCACCACGATCCCCCCGTCCTGCTCGAGCAGCGCGAGCAGCAGGTGGTGGGGGACCACCTGCGAGTTGCCGCGCGCGCCCGCGAGGCGCTGGGCCGCGGCGAGAGCTTCCTGGGATTTGACAGTGAATCGGTCTGCTTGCATAGAAACCTAAGTCGGGTTCGCTTAGATCCTGAGGCTAGCAGCCGCTCTGGAAAGCGTCTACGGCGTATTCGGGCAGTTGCGCAGGTAATCCTCGCCGGGATGGGCGGGGGGCTGGTCCGGGCAGTCGTAGTTCGGATCGGGCGCCTGCTGCTCCGGGATGTCGTCCTGGGGGACGTTCTCCTCGGGCGCCTGCGTTTCCGCCCTCACCGTTGCGCTCGCGGTCGCGCGGTCACCAGAGCCGGAGTCGGTGACCACGGCCGTGTAGGTGCCGGAGATCGCGTCGGCCACGCGGGGGAACGTGTACGAGCCGCTGCCCGACGCGTTGGTGGTGATGCTGTAGGTCTCGCCGGCGCCGTCGGGGCGGGTGAGCCGCACGGACAGCGTCACGTTCGGGCGGAAACCCGATGCGTTCAGCGTGTAGGTGTCGGCGGCCGTCCCCGACGACGGCGAGAACGACGCCGCCGGGTTGGTGGTGGTGGCCGGCGATGCCCGGGCTCTCCGCCTTCGCTTCACGTTCGGTGGGTCGGGATACGGGAGGTAGCACGCGTTGGAGTAGTCGCTGCGCTTGTAGACGCGCAGGTAGGCGTCGCCGTCGTAGTCGCGGTAGAGGCGCGCGAAGTCCACGTAGACGCAGTCGGGCGGCGGGCGGTAGTTCGCCGGGCAGCCGAAGCACTTGGCGGTCTTCACGTAGACCGGCTCGAGCAGCGGGTTGCCGCAGCGGCATCGCACCACCGGCACGCCGTCCTTGTCGACGAGCACGGCGGTCCCCGCCTGGAGAATCGACTGGAACGCCGTCGCGCGACCGTCCACGAAGGAGTGGTTGGTCACGCGCGTGTCGCGGGTGAGGGTCACCGCCCGCAGGCCGCGGATGTAGCGGGCCACCGCGCCGATCTCAGGCTCCACGTCCAGCACCCGCGCCCACTCCTTGAGGCGGTCGGGGCGGGCGCGCAGTGACCGGATCAGCAGCTCGCGGTCACACACGAGATCCGAGCCGCTGCCGCCGTAGGGGCCCGATCCGACATCCACCTTCTTCGCGCCGCGGACGTCGGCCGGACCGGTGAACGGGTCCGGGCCCTTGTCGGTCGGCTTCTGGAAGGTCACGGTCTGGCCGTCGGCCGCGGCGGGCTCGGAGTCGTCGTCGTCACCGCACGCGGAGAACAGAAGCGCCGCCAGGAGCAGCGCTACGGCAAAGACGGGCCAGGGTCGTTTGCGCGTGGGCAAGAGAGCCTCGCCCCGAGTATCCCCCGGATGGGGGAAATGCGCCAGCAGGATCACGGGCCCCTTTCTCCGTTTCGTTGCTTGACAAGCTCGCTATTTCATTTTAGTGTGACCCAAATGAAAGCTGAACGACGCCAGTACCGGATGGGGGCGCGAGCCGAGGCGACGGCCGCCACGCGCGACCGGATCCTGGATGCCGCCACCTCCCACTTCCTCGAGCACTGGTACGACCAGGTCACCCTGGGCGCTATCGCCGCGGACGCGGGCGTGACCCAGCAGACGGTGATCAACCACTTCGGCTCGAAGGAGGACCTGCTTGCCGCCGCGGTCGAGCGGCTCGGCCCCGAGCGCCACCGCCGCGGGGACGAGAGCGCCGACCCGGTGGAACGGGTGATGGGCGACTACGAGGTGGGCGGCGACGCGGTGATCCGCCTACTGGCCCTCGAGGACCGCGTGCCGGTGCTGCGCCCCTTCCTCGAGACCGGGCGCGCGAGCCACCGTGCATGGCTCGAGGAGACGTTCGGAGATCGGCTGCCGCGCGCGAAGGCTCGGCGCGAGGTGGCTCTGGCCGCCCTCGTTGCCGCCACCGACGCCTACACCTGGAAGCTCCTGCGCCGGGACATCGGTCTGTCCCGCGCCACACCGTGAAAGCGATGCGCCGTCTCGTGGACGGCGCACTGGAGGCTGTCTGATGTCCAAGTTCCTCGTCGCACTGCAGGAGGGCGGGGGCGATACCCGCCGATCGTCTCCGTCGCCCGCGGACTGGTCGAGGCCGGCCACGAGGTCACCGCGCTGGCCGACCCGGTGCTGCGTGCCGAGGTCGAGTCCGCGGGGATCCGCTATCTCCCGTGGGAAGAGGCGCACGCACGCACCACCTTCGCCGCCCGACGAGGACTTCGCGCGCGACTGGGAGCCCCGCACCCCGCTCGGCAAGTTCAAGCGCTTTCGCGACGCACATCGCGTTCGGCCCATCCACCGGCTACGCGCGGGACGTGGCGGAGCAGATCGAGCGCGACCGCCCCGACGCCGTGGTGGCGACGGCGGTCGGCTTCGGCGCGCAGGCAGGGGCGGAGGCCGGCGGTGTGCCCTTCGTCCCGCTGCTCACCACCAGCTATCTCATCGCCGGCACCGGCGGCGTGCCCTACGGAAGCGGCCTCACGCCGCCGCGGAACGCGGCCGACCGAGCCCGCCAATCCGTGCTCGACCGCATCGCCCTGAAGCTCTGGGCCACGGGTGCGCCCGCGCTGAACGAGGCGCGCGCCGCGGTGGGGCTCGCCCCGTCAGCCACCCCTTCGAGCAGTTCGACCGCGCCGCGCGGTTCCTCGTGCTCACCAGCCAGAGCTTCGACTTCCCGGTGAAGCGGATGCCCGCCAACGTGCGTTACGTGGGCCCGCGGCTGGCCGATCCGGAGTGGGGGGCGAGTGGTCGCCTCCCCCCGGCGACGACCCGCTGGTGCTGGTGGGCCTGAGCTCGACCTACATGGCGCAGGAGGCTCTGCTGCAGCGAATCGCGGACGCCCTCGGCCGGCTCCCCGTGCGCGGGCTCATCACCCTCGGCCCCGCGGTCGAGTCCCCGGGCTTGATCACGCCGGAGAACGTGACCGTGGTGCAGAGCGCGCCGCATGCGCGGGTACTGGAGCACGCGTCGGCGGTGATCAGCCACGGCGGCCACGGCACCGTGATCAAGGCGCTGGCCGCGGGCGTGCCGGCGCTGGCCATGCCCCTTGGGCGCGACCAGCCCGACAACGCCGCCCGCCTGCGGCACTCCGGCGCGGGCCTGGACCTGAAGCCCTCGGCGGAGCCGGCAGCGATCGCGGACGCGGTGGCCGAGTTGCTGCGCGACGAGCGCTATGCGGCCGCGGCGCGGCGCATCGCCGCCGTCATCCGCGAGGAGACGGCCACCGACCTAGCCGTCGCCGAGCTCGAATCCGTCGCCGCATGAAGAGGACCGTCACAGCCCTCGCACTCGTCTCGGCGCTCGCAGCCGCCGGCCCGGCCGCGGCGGCCAAGCCACCTGGAAGGGCAAGACCAAGGAGGGCACCAAGATCTGGATCTGGATCGAGCCCTCGAACAAGAAGTACGTGGCGATCACCACCCGGGTCCCCACCACCTGCGTCTCCGCCCAGGGCGGAACCCGCTGGCGCTGATCACCGACTTCGATTCTCCCTTCGCCTTCCGCATGGGCCGCAAGGACAAGGCGACCGTTAAGGGCGAGCGGCGGAACCCGACCAAGCGCTACACCGTGCAGACCCGCCGCAGGGGCAGGACGCTGACCGGCAAGCTCAGCGTGAACTACTCGCGGCTAAGCGTGAGCGACTTCGGAGGGT
>CAWEEH010000002.1:0-1244042 GCA_963808105.1 uncultured Thermoleophilaceae bacterium
GCATCGAGACCAAGGCCGTGAAGGACCGGCTGCGCGCCGCGACCGACGAGGCGTATGAGCGCGGGGTGCGCGGCGTGCCGACGGTCGCGGTGGGTGACGAGCTCTTCTACGGCGACGACCGGCTCGAGGAGGCGGCCGCGGCGCTGCGCGGCTAGCGTCCGATCTTCCGCGCTCCCCCTCGGCGGTATGGCCGTGAGCTTGCTTTTGGTCGCCTTGGCCTTGCCCCCCCGGTTGTCGGTGGAGGACGCCGCCACCGCCACCTTCAGCTTCTTGCGTGCCTTGAGCAGCCCGCCGGCGCTCTTCTTGAGCTTGACCTTCACCGTCTTCGACTTGCCGGCCGCGATCGAGAAGCTCGCGCTGCCCAGCTTGATCGTCTTGGTCTTTGCCTTCCTGCCCTTGCGCCTGACCTTCTCCACCCTTGGTGGTCAGGAGGATCCTGCCCTTGCACGTCACGACCGCGCCGGCGGGGCAATTGACCTTCACCGACAGCCGGCCGCCCTTGGACGACCGCGCCTTCTTGGTGGTGATGCTGACGCCCTTGAATGCGGGGAGCAGGGGGTTTCCGCCGCTCGGGGTCGCGGGCGTGGTGAAAGTGCGATCGGCGCCATTCACGGTGCCGTCGCCGTTGGTCGCCACCACGCGGTAGTGGTAGAGCGTGTTCGGCGCCAAGGCGGTGAGCGCCGCTCCGGCGGCGACAGCGGCGGCGCCCGAGCCCGCGTTGACCGGCGCTGTGAGCGATCCGTAGGCGGCCGTCTTGCCGAAGGCGAAGCGGTAGGTGGTGGCGCGCGTGTTGGGGTTGACCAGCCCGGCCAGCTGCGCCGTGGTGGCAGTGACCGCGCTGGACGCTCCGGTGGTGACCAGCGGCCGGGCGCTCTCGAACGCGCCGATGTCGCAACCGGCGCCGCGGTGGCGAGCGATCCCGCGCTGGTCGGTGTCGAGGCAGTTGGGGTCCAAGGAGGGGATCGCGTCGATCGCGGCGCTGCCGGCACCGAGCGCGACCGTCGGGGTGCTGCCTCCGTTGTCCGCGAGGTCGCCGAGCAGCGGGTTGCCGTGGAGGCCGGCGGGGCAGGTGAGGTCGTCCGGGAAGGAGAGCGTGTGCCCGCCGTTAGAGAACATCGAACCTCCGCACTGGTTCCCGGAGTTGTCGGCGATGAGCGTGTTCCTGAAGACGTGGCGCCACCGCGGCCCTGAAGCCGCCGAGTCACCCCGGTCGCCGGTGAGTCCGTCGGTGCTGGTGGTGTTCCCGGTCCCACCGTCCCCGCCGACGCCCGCGCCGCCGCTCTGGTTCGCGGCGATGGTGGTGTGGGTGAGCAGCGCGTTCCCGCCGGTCACTGCCATGCCGCCGGGCTCGCCGCCGTTGGCGCCGTTGCCACCGGTGGAGACCGCGGGACCGCTGCCGCCGGGGCCGCCTGGCCCTCCGTCTCCAGCGCTGTTGCCGAAGAGGGTGAGGTTGTCGGACTCGAAGTCGCCCTCGCTACCACCGCTGGTGAGGCCGCCGACCAACCCGCCGGAGCCGCCGTTGCCGCCCGTCGTCGTGCCGGCCGGGCCCGTGCCGAGACCCGAGGAGCCCGGGTCTCCGCCCGCGCCACCGGCCCCGGCGAAGTTGCCGGAGATCGTGGACCGCCTGATGTTCATCGGACTGTCGTCGGCGTCTATGGCGCCGCTGCTGCCGCCCGAACCGGCGTCGCCGCCCGCCGCGTTCCCCCGGCGCCACCGCCAGTGTTGCCCGGGCCGCCTGGGCCTCCATTGCCGGCATTGCCCCCGCCTCCGCCGCGCCCCGCCTCGTTCTCGTCGACGCGCGAGTCGGCCATGAGGAGATCGGAGCCCTCGAGGGCGATGGCTCCCCCGAAGCCGCCGAACACGCTGCTGCCACCGATGGAGCTGCCGCCGTTGCCTCCTGCGCCGCTGGAGCCGATTCCTCCGGTGCCGCCCGCGCCGCCACCGCCGCCGGTACCCGACACTCCGGCCTCGTTGGCGTTCAGCCGCGAACTGAAGAACTCGACGGTGCTGCCCTCGGAGTAGATCCCCCCGCCCTGCCCGCCGAAGCCGGCCTGGCCGCCGGGAGCGTTGCCCCCGTTGGCGCCCGGGGCTCCGTTGCCCCCGGCCCCTCCAACTCCGCCGTTGCCGCCGTTGCCGCCGTTGCCCGCGAAGTTGAAATTGAAGGCACTGTTGGACACGTGGAACTCGGAGCCGGTCGTGAGTGCCACGCCGCCGCCGTTGCCGCCGGTGCCGCCCACTCCGCCTGTGCTGTTGGCGCCGGCCTGGCCGATCCCGCCGTTGCCCGCGATGCCACCAGGGCCACCCGCGCCGCCCGATCCCGCGAAGTTGTCGTTCACGACCACAGACGTGAGCGTCAGGTCGCCCTCGGTGAGCACACCGCCGCCCGGCGCGCCGTCTCCGCCCGAATCGCCGAGGCTGTCGACGCCCGCGACGGTGTCGGCGCCGGCGGCCCCGTCCGCGCCGTTGGGCGCGTGGCCCCCGGTGATGGACAGGTTCTGCATAAAGACGATCGAGCTGTTGCTGATCACGTTGAACACGCGATCGATCCCCCCGGCGTCGATCACCGTGGTCGCCGCAGTGGCGCCCTGGATCGTCACGGAGGCGGTGATGTCCAGGTCGCCGGTCAGGTTGTCGTCCTCGCCGCCCGGCGAGGCATTCAGCTCATCCAGCGTGTACGGCGTGCCGCCTGCGAGGACGATCGTGTCGTTGGTGTCATTGCCCGCGGTGCAGCCGCTGCCCGCGGAGGCGTTGTCGTTGGCCGCGGTGATCGCCTCGCGCAGGGAACAGCCGCCGCCCGCGGCGACTGTGTCGGCGGTGATGGTGACGTTGATGTTCGCGGCGTGCGCGACGCCCGGGACGGCCAGGAGCGCGAGTGCGGCGATGGCCGAGGCCAGGCGGGCGGGGCTGTGCATGCGGGCGGCACCATCCCCCACGCGAGGGATACAAGTCAAGCCCGCCGCAGGCAGACCTAACCGTCCCCTACTCTTCCGCGCCGTGCGCACCCGCCACCTCATAGCCCTTGGACTCGCCGCCGTCTCGCTCGCCGCCGCCGGATGCGGTGAGGAGGAGAGCGGTCTGCAGGAGGGCGAGGAGGCCGCTCAGGAGGAGCCGGCCGCCGAGGAGGCCGAGGCGCCCGAGGCGCCGCCGGAGACCTCCGGCGAGCTGAAGGAGAAGCCCAAGATCACGGTGCCCAAGACCCCGGCCCCCACGAAGCTCGAGACCAAGGACCTCGTGAAGGGCAAGGGCGCCACCGCGAAGGCGGGCAGCCAGATCAGCGTGAACTACTCGGGCGTGGCCTACTCGACGGGCAAGGAGTTCGACAACTCCTACGACCGCGGCCAGCCCTTCGACCTCCAGCTCGGCGCCGGCATGGTCATCCCCGGCTGGGACCAGGGCATCGAGGGGATGAAGGTCGGCGGCCGCCGCCAGCTGATCATCCCGCCGGACCTGGCGTACGGCGCCGAGGGTCAGCCGCCGACCATCAAGGGCAACGAGACGCTGATCTTCGTGGTCGACCTGCTCGGCGTGCAGTAGCGCCTAGCGGCGCACGAGCAGCCGGGTGATGAGCCCGGCGACGAGCAGGTAGGCCACCGCCGCGAAGCCGTAGTTCACCGCCACCTCGGTCTTGGGGTTGTCGAGGTTGAAGATGTCCTTGAACGGGCCGGCGAGGAAGCGCCCGGCGTCGAGCACCGCCTCCACGATCCCGTTCGAGCGATTGGCCTCGAACACCACGAACAGGATCGTGACCACCAGGATCGCGACGATCACGCGCGCGATGAGGTTCACGATGCGCGCGACGCCCCAGGCGCCCTTGCGGGCGGCGACGGTGGCGGCGTTGGGCTCCGAGCGGGCTCTGCGTCCTCTGTTAGCTATCCGTGCCATGACCGGGCGTTGCCCGTATGGCCGAATTTCAATCAGCGGCGCTTGCGCTTCGGTGCCTTCACGCTCAGCTTGCGCTTCTTGACCTTCGCCTTGCCGCCGCGGCCGTCGGTCGCAGCTAGCGCTGAGCGAGCCCTTCAGCCGCTTCGACCGGGCGAGCAGCCTGCGCTTGGACTTCGAGAGCTTGATCCGCACCGTCTTGGTCTTGCCGGGGGCGATCGAGAACGACGCCGTGCCCAGCTTCACTGTCTTCCTCTTGACCTTCGCGGTGAGGGAGAGCTTGCCCTTGCAGCGCGTGACCGCGGCCGCCGGGCACCTCACCTTCACCGACACCCGGCCCTTTCGGTCCGCCCGCGCCGACTTGGTCAGGATGCTCACCCCACCGAACGCGGTGACCTTGCCGCCCGGCGGTGTCGTGGGAGTCGTGGTCTTGGGGGTCGCGGGGGTGGTGAACGTCTTGTCCGCGCC
Source organism: uncultured Thermoleophilaceae bacterium (assembly GCA_963808105.1). Lineage (GTDB taxonomy): Bacteria > Actinomycetota > Thermoleophilia > Solirubrobacterales > Thermoleophilaceae > JAAYBF01. The sequence continues at coordinate 4,348 of CAWEEH010000002.1, forward strand.
CACCACCGTGCCGTCGCCGTTGGTGGCCGTGGCGCGGTAGTGGTAGAGCGTGCTGGGCTCCAGGCCCGTGAGCGCGGCGGCGGCGGCCACCGCGGCCACTCCGGATCCGGCGGGGACGGCTGGGGTGAGCGAGCCATAGGCCGCGGTCTTGCCGAACGCGAAGCGCACGGTGGTTGCGCGGGCGTTGGGGTTCACCGCACCGGCCAGGTTGGCCGAGTTGGAGGTGAGCGCGCTGAACGCGCCCGTGGTGACCGCCGGCAGGGCGCGCTCGAAGGCGCCGATGTCACACGCGGGGCCGCGCGGGCGCGGGATGTCGCGCTGGTCGGTGGCGGTGCAGTTGGCGGACACGGCATCGATCGCGGGGCTGCCCGCGGCGAGCGCAATCGTGAACGTCGCCCCACCATTGGGCCCCAGCCCACCTAACAAGGGGTCCACCTCGAGAGCGTTCGGGCAGCTGCTGTCGGCGGGGAACGAGATGTTGTTCGAGCTGGCGCTCAGGTTGTAGCCCACGCCGGAGCATTGCTCGGCGGCGTTGTAGGCGATGATCGTGTTGCGCACCGCGAGTCCGGCGGAGCTGCTGCTGCGAAGCCCGCCGCCGAAGCCCGCGGGCCCGACGCTGCCCGAGGAGGCCGAGGACCCGCTGCCCGCCGCGCCGCCGGGGCCCCCGGCGCCTGTCTCATTCGCCGCGATCGTGGCGTGGGTGATCGTGCCCGAGGAAGCGGCAGCGGGCGCGGACACCCCGGCTTCGCCGCCGCCGAGGCCACCGTTGCCGCCGGTGGTGTCCCCCGAGCCGGGCCCGCCGGATCCGCCGGCGCCGCCGGCGCCGGCGCTGTTGCCCGACACGGTGGAGTCGGTGATCGTGAGCACCCCGGTGACCTGGCGGAGCCCTCCGGTGAACCCGCCCGTGCCGCCGTTCCCGCCGGATCCGCTGCCGACGGAGATACCCGCGCCGGGCGCGCCGCCATCGCCGCCGGGACCGCCCTCCTCCGCGCTGTTGCCGGAGATCGTGGACCGGATGAGCGCCGTCGAGCCGCCAGAACTGGAGATCGCGCCGTCGGCTCCGGCAGCGCCGCCGAAGCCTCCGGCCGAGTTGCCTCCTGGACCCTGCGACGTGCCGCTACCGCCCGTGCCGGCGGCGCCACCCGGCCCGCCCGTGCCACCGTCGCCGCTCTCGTTGGAGACAAAGCTTGAGTCGGTGGCCGTGAGGGCGGTGTCCTCCTGGTAGATGCCTCCCCCGAAGCCACCGAAGATGGCTGTGCCGCCCGTTGACGGACCCCCTTGGCCACCGGAGCTGGTGCCGGTGCCGCCGACGCCGGCCGGGCCACCATCGCCGCCGTTGCCCGACGGGCCGGCCTCGTTGTCGATCACGGTCACACGCGTGAGCTCCACCGTCGCGCTGTCCGCGGAGATCGCGCCTCCGCCTCCGCCGAACCCGCCCATGCCGCCGTTGCTGGAACCGCCCATAACGCCGGTGGCGCCCGAGCCGCCCGCACCCCCGGCGCCGCCCTCCCCGCCGTCGCCGCCGGCGCCGGCGAGGTTGCTGTCGAAGGTCGTGTCCGTGGCCGTGAGCTGCGACCCCGAGTCAAGCGCCACGCCACCCCCGGAGCCGCCGTTCCCGCCGGTGCCGCCGATGCTGTCCGCGCCGAAGGGACTCGCGCCCGCGAGAGCCGGACCGCCCTGACCGCCCGCCCCGCCTGCGCCGGCGGAGTTATTGGCAACCACGACGGACGTGAGCGTCAGGTCGCCCTCGTTGAGGATGCCGCCGCCGCTGGCGCCTTCGGTGCCGGCGCCCCCGACGCTGGGGTTGCCATCTATCGGCCCGGACGGCCCCACATCGCCGGGGGCTGCGAATCCACCCCTCACCGTGAGGTCCTCCAACTCGACAGCCGTCAGCACCCCAATCACGTGCACGACGCGGTCGAACCCATCCTGGTCGAGCTCGGTCTGGCCCGCCCCGGCACCGGTGATGGTGACCGGGTCGGTGATGTCGAGGTCCCCGGTGGCGTTGGCGTCCTCGCCCCCGGGTCCCACGTTGTTCAGGTCGACGTGGTAGGTCCCCGTCCCGAGCGTGATGTCGTCCGCGCCGGAGCCGGGCGTGCAGTCCGAGCCGGGGCCGGCGTTGTCGTCGTTGGCCGCGGAGATGGCCTCGCGTAGCGAGCAGGCGCTGCTACCGCCGGCCTCGTCGCCGGTGGTGGTGACCGTGATGTCAGCAGCGAGCGCGCTGCCGGGGAGGGCCAGCAGTAGCGACAGGATGGCGCCCAGGGCCAGCCGGGCTGTACGAGTCATCCAGTCGAGCCTCCTCCAGGTGGGGCGGCGTGTCAACTCGGCGCCTAGCGCTTGCGCTTCGGCGCCTTCACGCTCAGCTTGCGCTTCGTGGTCTTTGCCTTGCCGCCGCGGTTGTCGGTTGCGCTGGCGCTCAGGGACCCCTTGAGCCGCTTCGACCTGGTCAGCAGCCTGCGCTTTGACCGCGACAGCTTGATCCGCACCGTCTTCGTCTTGCCGGGAGCGATCGAGAAGGACGCCCTGCCCAGCTTGACGGTCTTCCTCTTGACCTTCGCCGTCAACGAGAGCCTGCCCTTGCAACGCACGACCGCGCTCGCCGGGCACCTCACCTTCACCGACACCCGACCCTTCCGATCCGCCCGCGCCGACTTCGTGAGGATGCTCACCCCTCCGAACGCCGGGAGCGTGGTCCTGGGGGTCGTGGTCTTGGGAACGGCGGCTGTGGTGAAGGTCCTGTCCGCGCCGACCGTGGCGCCATCGCCGTTGGCGGCCATCACGCGGTAGTGGTAGAGCGTGCCGGGCTCCAGCCCGGTGAGCGCGGCGGAGGCGGCGACCGCCGCCGTGCCCGATCCGGCGGCGACGAGCGGAGTGAGCGAGCCGTACGCCGTGGTCTTGCCGAACGCGAAGCGGACGGTGGTCGAGAGCGTGTTGGGGTTCACCGTGCCGGCCAAGTTGGCCGACGTGGTCGTGAGCCCGCTGAACGCACCGGTGGTGACCAGCGGGGCGGCGCTCTCGAAGGCGCCGATGTCGCAGGCCGGGCCGCGCGGGCGAACGAAGTCACGCTGGTCGGTGCCGGGGCAGCTCGCACCGCTCGAGGGCACCTGGTCGATCGCCGGGCTGCCCACTCCGAGCGCCATGGTCTGCGTCGCCCCGCCGTTGCTGGCGAGGGCGCCCAGCAGGGGGTTGGAATGGAGCGTGGCGGGGCACGTCACTGGCGCGTCGGGGAACGAGAGGTTGTGCCCGCCGTCGGTGAAGCCCGACCCGCCGCACTGGCCGGGAGTGTTGGACGCGATGATCGAATTGCGCACGGTGATGGTGCCGCTGCTTGCAAACCCGCCGACAGTGCCCGCGCTGCCCGCGGTGCCGGGCGTGCTGCTGCCCGTCCCGGAGCCCGCCGCGCCCCCGGCGCCGCCCGCGCCGGTCTGGTTCGCCGCGATGGTGGCGTGAACCAGCGTGCCCGAAGCCCCCGACGCGGACACACCCGTCAGGCCGCCCCCCATCCCGCCGTTGCCTCCGCTGGAGTTCAGGCCCGACACGCCGTCGCCGCCGTCGCCGCCGTCGCCGGCCGAGTTGCCCGACACCGTGGAGTTCGTGATGTTGAGGGTGCCGAAGATCTGGTTGACCCCGGCGATGAGCCCACCCGTGCCTCCGAAGCCGCCAAAGGAGCCGCCGCCGGCGCCGGCCGTACCCCCGTCCCCGCCCGCACCCGCGGTGTTGCCGGAGACCGTGCTGCGGATGAGATTGACCGTCCCCATGAAGCTGCTGATGGTGGCGTCCGACCCGCCGGGGCCGCCGTTGCCACCCGCGGTGTTGCCCGTGGCTCCGGGCCCGGTATTGCCGGTGCCCCCGGCGCCGCCCGCGCCGGACGTGCCACCGTCGCCCGCGCGACCAGCCTTGTTCGCCGCCAGCCGGGAGTCGGTGATGGTGAGGTTGGTGCTCTGCTGCGAGATGCCGCCCGCGAAACCGCCGAAGACGCTGCTGCCGCCCTGCGACGCCCCGCCGTTGCCCCCGGTGCTCCCCGTGCCCACGCCGCCCGTGCCGCCCGGGCCGCCGTCGCCGCCGCGGCCCGAGACGCCGCCCTCGTTGGCGGTGAACAAGACGCGCGTGAGCTCCACCACGGCACCGTCGGCGGAGATCGCCCCCCCGGCGCCGGCGAACCCGGCCTGGCCGCCGGCGCTGTTGCCGCCATTCGCGCCGGTGGGATTCGAGCTGCCCGTGCCGCCGGCGCCGCCATCTCCACCGTCGCCGCCGCTGCCGCTGAAGTTCGCGCTGAAGGTGGTGTCCGTGGCGTGAAGCTCCGCTCCAGGGACCAGCGCAATACCGCCGCCGCCGCCGCCAGAGCCGCCCTGGCCGCCGGTGGAAGCCGGCCCGGCCTGCCCGCTGGTGGCGTTTCCTGCGGTGCCGCCGTTGCCGCCGTCCCCGCCGTTGCCGGCGAAGTTGGCGGTGAGCTCCACGGACGTCAGGGTGAGGAAGCCCGCGTTGAGGATGCCGCCGCCGTCGGTGCCGCCCGTGCCCGGGCCCCCGACACTCGGGACGTCGAGCCCCGTGTTGCCCCCGAACGCACCCACCGTGCCGGCGGGCGCGGCGCCTCCGGTGATCGTGAGGTCGCGCAGCTCGACGGCCGACGAAACGCCGATCACCTGCAGCACACGGTCGATCTCGTTGGCGTCGATCGTCGTCTGACCGGCGCCCATGCCGTCGATCGTCACCGATGCGGTGATGTCGAGGTCCCCGGTGGCGTTCAGGTTTTCGCCGGCCGGGCTGGCGTTTGGCTCGTCCAGCTCATAGGTATTCGCGCCGAGCGAGATCACATTCGAGCCCGAGCCCTCGAATTCGCAGTCGCCGCCGGGGCCGGAGTCGTTCGCGTTCGCCGCACTGACGGCCTCGCGCAGCGAGCAACTGGCGTCGGCGCCGATCACATCGGCTGTGGTGGTAACGGTGACGGTGTCCGCCAGCGCGCTGCCGGGCAGAGCCAGCAGGACCGAGAGGGTGGCGCCCAGGGCCAGCCGGGCTGAACGAGTCATCTACGCCTGCGCTTGGGGGCCTTCACGCTGAGCTTGCCCTTCTTGACCTTCGCCTTGCCACCGCGGCCGTCGGTCGCGCTCGCGCTCAGCGAGCCCTTCAGCCGCTTCGACCTGGCCAGCAGGCGGCGCTTCGACTTCGACAGCTTGATCCGCACCGTCTTGGTCTTGCCGGCGACGATGTCGAAGCGGGCGCTGCCCAGCTTGATCGTCTTCCGCTTGACCCTCGCGGTGAGCGAGAGCTTGCCCCTGCAGCGCACCACCGCGGCCGCCGGGCACCTCAGCTTCACCGACACCCGGCCCTTGCGGTCGGCGCGCGCCGACTTGGTGAGGATCCTCACGCCGCCGAAGGCGCCCAGCGGGGTCGTCGACCTGGGAGCCGCGGGGGTGGTGAAGGTCTTATCGGCGCCGGTGGCGGTGCCATCGGAGCTGGTCGCGATGACCCGGTAGTGGTAGGTGGTCTGAGGCGACAGGCCGGTGAGCGTCCCAGTCGCAGCCGCGTTGGCCGCGCCGGACCCGGCCGAGGCCGTGGGCGTCTGGGACCCATAGGCGGCGGTCTTGCCGAACTGGAACCGGTAGGTGGTGGACACCCCGCCCGGGTTGACGGTGCCGGCGAGATTCGCGCCTGTGAGGGTGACCGCGCTGGATGCCCCCGTGACGGCGGACGGCGGGCTCAGCTCGAGCGCGCCCACGTCACACGCCGGGCCCTTCGGCCGCGTGACCTGGCGCTGGTCGGTGGCATTGCACTGCGCTCCGCTCGTGGGGACCTGATTCAGCGCGCCGCTGCCGGCTCCCAGCATCATCGTGAAGGCGGCACCACCGTTGTTCGCGAGCGGCCCCAGGAGCGGGTCGCCGTGCAGGGCGGCCGGGCACGAGGCGTCGTCGAATGAGAGGTTGTTGCCGGCGTTCGAGAACCCCCCACCGCCGCAGCCGTCGCCCTCGTTGCTCGCGATGAGCGTGTTGCCGATAGGGATCGTTCCCTCGGAGAAGAATCCACCCACCGCGCCCGTGACCCCGGCGCTCCCCGGAGTCGGGGTCGCTCCCGTACCCAGAGCACCGCCCGCCCCGCCGGCGCCGGTCTCGTTCGAAGCGATCGTGGTGTGGTTGACGGCGAAGGAGCTCACGCTGCCCGCGTTCAGGCCGGCGCGGCCACCGCCGAGCCCGCCGCTGCCGCCGTTGCTGAAGACGGGCCCCTCACCGCCTGCGCCACCGGCGCCGCCCGCGCCGGCGCGGTTCTCGGCGATCGTGACGTTGGTCAGCGAGCCCGTATTGTTGGTGGCTCCGAGGCCGCCGACGAAGCCTCCGAAACCACCGTTCCCGCCTTGGCTATTGGCGCCGTTCCCGCCCGAGCCGGCATCGCCGCCATCGCCTCCGGTGCCCGCTTGGTTGCCGGAGATCGTGCTGCGCGAGATCGTGATCGAGCCATCTAGGGAACCGATGCCACCGTTGACGCCGGCAATGCCACCGGAGCCGGCCACGGAGCTGCCACCGGGGCCGTTGTTATTCGTGCCGATACCTCCGGTGCCGCCATCGCCGCCATCGCCGCCGGCGCCGCCATCGCCCGCGGCGTTGTCGCGAACGGTGGAGTCGGTGAGAACGAGGTCTGTGTTTTCCAGCGAGATCCCCCCACCGAACCCGCCGAAGAAGCCGTCGATGGCTTGGGAATTGCCGCCGGTGCCGCCGTTGGTGGAGCCCGTCCCGCCGTCGCCGCCGTCGCCGCCGTTTCCGCCCGTGCCCGCGCGGCCGGCCTCGTTGCCGGCGATCACGGAGCGTGTGACGTTCACGGTGCCAGCGGCACTGAAGATGCCGCCGCCGCTGCCCCCGGCTCCGAAGAACCCGCTGATGCTGCCTCCGCCGTTGCCGCCGACGCCCGCACCGTTGTTCCCGCCGGTCCCGCCGGCCCCGCCATCACCGGCGGCTCCGCCGATTCCCGCACGGTTTTCGCTGACCGTGCTGTCCACGAGCGAGAGCGTCCCGGAGTTGGTGATGCCGCCGCCGTTCCCACCGCCGCCGCCGTTGCCGCCCAGGCTCGCGCCGCCCGTGTTCTGGCCGGCGGCACCGCTCCCCGCGGCGCCGCCGTTTCCCCCGTCGCCTCCGTCACCGGCGACGTTGTCCTGAACTCTCACGCGCCTGAGGGTGAGGTTCGCTGAGTTCTCGATGCCGCCGCCGCTGACGCCGATGGGGCCCGGAGCACCGACGCTGTTGAGGCCTGACCCGGCCGGGTGGTCGGCCGCGTTCGGCTGATTGGCTCCCGCGGGCGTCTTGCCGCCCGTGATCGTGACGTCACGGATCTCCACGGTGTTGGAGCCGAATACGTCGAAGACGCGGTCGAGGTCGCTCCCGTGGATCACGGTGCTCGACGCCCCGGCGCCGCTGATCGTGATGTTGCTGGCGATGTCGAAATCGCCGGTGAGACCTGAGTTCTCGTCGGTCCCCGCGATTTGGATGGCGTAGTCGGTGGCGCTGGCGGGCACGCTGATCACGTCGTCACCGTTGCCGAATACGCAGCCGCCCGCCGGCCCGTTGTCGTCGTCGTTCGCCGCAATGATCGCCTTCCTCAACGAGCAGCTGCCGGCGGCGAGGGTGTCGGCGGTCGTGTTCACCGTGATGTTGGCCGCCAGGGCCTGGCCCGGCAGCGCGAGCACGGCCGCTGCGATGACGCCCGAGGCGAGCGCGAGGCGAGTCATTGCTTGCGCTTCGGCGCCTTCACGCTCAGCTTGCGCTTCTTGGTCTTCGCCTTGCCGCCACGGCCGTCTGTCGCGGCCGCGCTGAGCGAGCCCTTCAGCCGCTTCGATCTGGCGAGCAGCCTGCGCTTGGACTTCGACAGCTTGATCCTCACCGTCTTGGTCTTGCCGGGAGCGATCGAGAACGACGCCCTGACCCAGCTTGACCGTCTTCCTCTTGACCTTCGCGGTGAGCGAGAGCTTGCCCTTGCAGCGGGTCACCGCGCCTGCCGGGCACCTCACCTTCACCGACACACGGCCCTTGCGGTCCGCGCGCGCGGACTTGGTGAGGATGCTCACCCCGCCGAATGCCGGGAGCACGGCGGGCGGAGTCTCGGCCGCGCCGGGCGTGCCGGTCGTGAAGGTCCTGTCGGCGCCGACCGTGGTGCCGTCGCCGTTGGTCGCCACCACGCGGTAGTGGTAGAGCGTGCCGGGTGCCAGGCCGGTGAGCCCTGCGGAGGCGGCGACCGCCGCAGCGCCCGATCCGGCGGAGGCGGACGGCGTGAGTGAGCCGTACGCGGTGGTCGTGCCGAAGGCGAAGCGGTACGTGGTGGCGCGCGTGCGGGGGTTGACCGTGCCGGCCAGGTTGGCCGAGGAGGTCGTCACGCCGCTCGACGCACCTGTTGTGACCACCGGTGCGGCGAGCTCGAAGGCGCCGGCGTCGCAGACCGCGGCGCGGCCGACTTCGCGCTGGTCGATGAGCGCGCAGTTGGCGAATCCGGCGTCGATTGCCGGGCTGCCAGCGTCGAGCGCCATGGTCTGCGTGTCGCCCCCGTTGTTGGCCAGCGGGCTCAGAAGCGGGTCGGCGTGGAGCACGGCCGGACAGGTGACCGTTGGGCCATCGGGGAACGAGATGTTGCCCCCGCCGTTGGTGAAGCCCGAGCCGGAGCACTGGTTGGGGGTGTTCGACGCGATGATCGAGTTGCGCAGAAGCAAGGCGTTGCCGGCACTGTGGAACCCGCCGACGGTGCCCGGGCTACCGGCGGAGCCGTTCACGTCGCCCCCGCCTTCCGAGCCGGGCGCCCCGGTCTGATTGCCCGCGATGGTGACGTGGATCAGCCCGCCCGTGACCCCGGACGCAGCGGACACACCGGCCTGGCCGCCGCCGTTCCCCGCGTCGCCGCCACTGGAGACCGTGCTCGTGGCGTCGCCGCCATCGCCGCCTTGCCCGGCCGTGTTGCCCGACACGGTGGAGTTCCAGAGGTTGAGGGAGCCGCTATTGCTCTGGAAGATGCCGGCGGTGAACCCGCCATCGCCCCCGTCGCCGCCGAAGGTGGCACCGCCGGTGGGGAGCGGACCGGGCGCATTGCCGCCAGTGCCGCCCAGGCCCGCCGTGTTGCCGGAGACGGTGCTCCGGAGGACATCGACCGAGCCACCCACGCTGCTGATCGCGCCGTATGAGCCACCGGGGCCGCCGTTGGCCCCGTTTCCGTTGCCGGACGGTCCAGGCGCGACGTTGCCCGCGCCGCCGAGGCCGGGCGTGCCGGCCGTGCCGCCGTCACCCGCAGTGCCTGCGTTGTTCCCAACGAGGCTCGAGTCGGTGATGGTGAGGCTCGTGTTCTCTTGCGAGATGGCGCCGCCGAAGCCGCCGAAGACGGCCAGACCGCCGGTCGAGGCGCCGCCTCTGCCGCCCGAGGGGCCGATGTTCGTGCCGCCGGCGCCACCGTTCCCGCCCTGCCCGCCGTTCCCAGAGACGCCGGCCTCGTTGGCGGTCATCGCCACGCGCGTGAGCTCCACGGTCGCGTTGTCGGCGGAGATCGCCCCGCCGTCGCCGGCGAAGCCGCCCTGCCCGCCGATGCTGGCGCCGCCGTCCGCGCCGGCGGAGGAGCCGATGCCGCCCGTGCCTCCGAGGCCGCCGGCGCCCCCGTTGCCGGCGAGGTTCTGGTCGAAAACGGTGTCCGTGGCATGAAGCTCCGTCCCCGTGAGCAGCGCCACGCCGCCGCCACCGGCCCCGATGCCACCGGCGCCGCCGGTGGAGCTCGCTCCTGAATTCAAGGGGCTGCCGTTCCCGGCGGTGCCGCCGTTCCCGCCATCCCCGCCCGACCCCGCGGAGTTGTTGGTCACCTCAACGAAGGTCAGGGTCAGCGCGCCGGCTTCGACCAGGACGCCGCCACCGGGTTTGCCGACTTCACCGGGGCCTCCGACGCTCGGCACGTCTGTCGCCGTGTCGCCGCCCTGCGTGCCCAGTCCGCCGCCGGGCGCGAAACCCCCGGTGATCTTGAGGTCGCGCAGCTCGACCGTCGAGGCTCCGAGCACGTGGAACGCCCGGTCGATGGAGTTGGCGTTGATCGTGGTCTGATTCGCGCCCGCACCGTCAATCGTCAGGTCCGAGTTGATGTCGAGATCGCCCTTGGCGTTGAGGTCCTCCCCGGCCAGGGTCGGATTGACCTCGTCGAGCACATAGGCGTTCGCGTCGAGGGTGATCAAGTCCGGGCCCGGCTCGCCCGGGTCGCAGTCGCCGCCGGGGCCCTGGTCGTTGTCGCCCGCCGCGGTGATGGCCTCGCGCAGCGAGCAGTTGCTGTCGGAGGAGATCGCGTCGGCCGTGGTGTCGACGGTGATGTTGGCGGCAAGCGCGTTGCCGGGCAGAGCCATCAGGACCAACAGGAAGACGCCCAGGGCCAGCCGGGCAGAACGAGTCATCTCCGTACGAGACTCCTCCTGGTGGGTGGCGAAGTCAAGCGGCGCTAGCGCTTCGGCTTCGGCGCCTTCAGCGTGAGCTCCCGCTCCCGCGCGGATCACACGGAAAGCGCGACTCACTCGTCCACGATGGGTGCGATCAGGGAGCCTGTCAAGCGCCCGGCGAAAGGCTAGAGTCGCAGGGGATGGCGACAGAGGACGCCACCCGCGGCCGCGGCCCCAACCAGAGGGGGGTCAAGGCCGCCGAGCGCGACCTCCCCGATCGCGAGACCTGCGAGAAGGTGCTCGCCAAGATGCTGCTCATCCGGCGCTTCGAGGAGCGCGCCGGGGAGATGTACGCCAAGGCGAAGATCGGCGGCTTCCTGCACCTGTGCATCGGCGAGGAGGCGACGATCGTCGGCGCCACCCAGGCGCTGCGGGACACCGACTACCTGATGTCCACCTACCGCGAGCACGGCCAGGCGCTGGCGCGCGGCACGCACCCCGACGCGGTGATGGCCGAGCTGTTCGGCAAGGCGACCGGCTGCTCGGGCGGGCGCGGCGGCTCGATGCACCTGTTCGACTTCGAGCGCCGCTTCCTCGGCGGCTACGGCATCGTGGGCGGCAACCTGCCCCTGGCGGCCGGCGTGGCGCTGGCCAGCGACTACACCGAGACCGACGACGCAACGCTGTGCATGTTCGGCGACGGCGCCACCAACCAGGGCACCTTCGGGGAGACGATGAACTTCGCGGCGCTGTGGAAGCTGCCGGTTGTGTTCATGGTGATCAACAACCAGTTCGGCATGGGCACGGCGCTGGAGCGCCACTCCGCGGTGACCGACCTGTCGCGCAAGGCCGACGGCTTCGGCGTGCCCGGCACCCGCTGCGACGGCATGGACGTGCTGGACACGCACGCGTGCGTGGGCGAGGCGCTGGCCAAGGCGCGCGACGAGCGCAAGCCCCAGCTGGTGGAGGCCGTGACCTACCGCTACCGCGGCCACTCGATGGCCGACCCCGAGGAGTACCGCTCCAAGGACGAGGTCGAGGAGTGGCGAGCGCGCGACCCGCTGGTCACCTTCCCCGCGCGCGTGACCGGCGAGGGCGTGCTGAGCGAGGACGACGTGAAGGGCATGGACGCGGACGCGATGAAGGCGGTCGACACGGCCGTGGAGTTCGCCGACTCCTCGCCGTTCCCCGACCTGGCCTCCCTCTACGACGACGTGTACGTGATCGGCGACCAGGTGCAGCAGCGCCCCTGGTACTCCACCGACTCGCGCTCGCCCGACACCCACCGCGGCGAGGAGGAGCGCGAGGCGGGCGACGTCGCACGCGAGCTGGCGGAGGCCGGCGCGCTGCACGAGGAGCCCGAGGAGGACGACGTGCGCGACGCGAGGGGGCGTGGCGAGGGTGGCTGAGATGCGCTACCGCGAGGCGCTGAACCTGGCGCTGCGTGAGGAGATGACCGCCGACGAGAAGGTGTTCCTGATGGGCGAGGACATCGGCGTGTTCCAGGGCGCGTTCAAGGTCACGGCCGGACTGCTGGAGGAGTTCGGCGAGAAGCGCGTGCGCGACACGCCGATCTCGGAGAACACGATCGTGGGGATGGGCGTGGGCGCCGCGATGGCCGGGCTGCGTCCGGTGGTGGAGCTGATGACGATCAACTTCTCGCTGCTGGCGCTGGACCAGGTGATCAACAGCGCGGCGTCGATCCGGTACATGTTCGGCGCCCAGGTGAAGGTGCCGCTGGTGATCCGCATGCCCCAGGGCGCCGGTCACCAGCTCGGCCCCACCCACTCGCACTGCTTCGAGGCGCTCTACACGCACATCCCCGGCCTGCTGGTGGCCGCACCCACCACGGCGGCCGACGCGCACGGGCTGCTCAAGGCCGCCATCCGCGACGACAACCCCGTGATCTTCATCGAGCACGAGACGCTCTACGGCCGCCGCGGCGAGGTGTCGGAGAACGGCGACGAGCCGATGCGCTTCGGCGAGGCCGCGGTGCGGCGGGAGGGCGACGGCATCACCATCGTCGGCATCTCGCGCCAGGCCGAGACCGCCATGAAGGGCGCCGAGATCCTGGCGGCCGAGCACGGCATCGAGGCCGAGGTGATCGACCCGCGCACGCTGCGCCCGCTCGACCTCGACACGATCCTCGAGTCGGTGAAGAAGACCAACCGCGCCGTGATCGTGGAGGAGGGCTGGCCCCACGGCGGCGTGGGCGCGAACATGGCCGCGCTGATCCAGGAGCAGGCGTTCGACTGGCTCGACGCCCCCGTCGGCCGCGTGACCGGCGCCGACGTTCCGATGCCCTACTCCAAGCCGCTCGAGCAGGCCGCGTTCCCGCACGAGGAGCACGTGGTGCAGGCGGCGCTCTCGACCTTCAGGGACGTCTGACCTTGGCCTCCGACGTCGTGATGCCGCGGCTGTCCGACTCCATGGAGGAGGGCACGGTGCTCAAGTGGCTCGTGGACGTGGGCGGTGAGGTGAAGCGCGGCGAGCCGCTCGTGGAGATCGAGACCGACAAGGCCAACATGGTTCACAACGCCGATTCGGATGGCGTGCTGTTGGAGGTCGTTGCCGATGAGGGTGAGACCTTGGATGTCGGGGCGGTTATTGCGAGGGTTGGCGAAGCCGGCGAGGAGACCTCAGACATCAGACCTCAGACATCAGAGGCTGAGCCCGAGCCTGAGCCTGCACCTCCGCCCGCTTCTGAGCCTGCTCCGGAGGCTGCTCCTTCTTCACCAGCCCCTTCGCCCGCGGGGAATGGCGGAGAGAGGGTGAAGGCTTCGCCTGTGGCTCGGCGCGTTGCTGGGGAGCTCGGCGTTGAGCTGGCGACTCTTGAGGGCACCGGCCCCGGTGGCCGGATCCTGAAGTCGGATGTTGAAGCTGCTTCCAAGGCGCCTCCGGCGCCCAGACCTCAGACCTCAGACGTCAGACCTCAGGAGGTCGCTCCGGCGCCTGAGTCGGGCCCGAAGGGGACTCCTGAGGTCGTTGAGCTCAGCCGGCTTCAGCGGACTGTCTCCCGGCGCATGGCCGAGTCCAAGGCCACCGCGCCCGAGTTCTCGCTCACGCTCGATGTGGATATGACGCTGTGCATCGAGCTGCGCGGGCGGCTCAAGCAGCAGACCGATCCGGCGCCGTCGTACAACGACATGATCGTGAAGGCCTGCGCGCTCGCCCTTCGGGACCACCCGAAGGTGAACGGCTCCTATCGCGACGGCAAGTTCGAGCTCTACCCGAACGTGAACGTCGGCGTGGCGGTGGCCGCGCAGGACGCGCTCGTGGTGCCGGTGGTACCGGACGCCGACGAGAAGTCGCTCGGCGAGATCTCACGCCAGGCGCGCAAGCTGATCGAGCGCGTGCGGTCGGGTGAGATCACCCCGCCCGAGTTGAGCGGCGCAACATTCACGGTGTCGAACCTGGGGATGTACGGGATCGAGCGCTTCGAGGCGATCCTCAACCCGCCCCAGGCGGCGATCCTGTCGGTGGGCGCGCTGATGAAGAAGCCGGCGGTTGACGAGCGCGGGCGGGTGGCGGCGCGCGACCTGATGACGCTCACCCTGGTGTGCGACCACCGCATCCTCTACGGGGCCGACGGCGCGGAGTTCCTCGCGCGCGTGAAGGAGCTACTGGAGCAGCCACTGTCCCTGGCGCTCTAGCATCCCGCGCCGTGGGGGCCCGGGCAGGAGTGTGCACAGCAGTCGTGGCGGCGATCGCGCTTGCCGCGCCGGCCGCATGCCTGGGCGCGGCCCGCACCGAGCAGCGGGTGGCGTCCTCGACGCCCGACGCCAAGCTGGTGACGGTCTCCTACGTGCGCGTGAAGGCGCCGCTGCCCGCGTCCGTCGGAGCCCACCCCGAGGCGTGCGACTGGGTGAGCTACCTGCGCTTCCGCAACGCCGGCGGCCCGCGTAGCCCGTCGGACGCCGACGCCGTGATCACCGCCATGCCGGGCTTCCTGAGCGGGGCTGGGCCGTTCGACCAGCTCGCGCGCAACTTCGTCCGGACGATGGACGCGCGCGGGAAGAACGTGGAGTTCTGGGCGCTCGACCGCCGCTCGAACTGCCTCGAGGACCACCGCGGGCTGCGCGCCGCCGCCCGTGCGCGGGACGCGAAAGTCGCGTTCGATTACTACTGGAACGGCCGTCCCGTCGACGGGGTGACCTTCGGCGGCTGGAAGTCCGCCGTGGAGGCGAACTGGTTGCGCAACGTGGGCGTGGAGCAGACGGTGCGCGACTGGCACTCGATCCTGACCAACGAGATCCCGAGCCGGGCGGTGCGCCGCCGAAAGGTGTTCTGCGGCGGACATTCGCTGGGCGGGCCGCTCACCACCGCCTACGCGGGCTGGGACTTCGACGGCAACCCGGCCACCACGGCCGACGCGGGCTACGAGCAGTGCGCCGGCTTCTTCGGGCTCGACACCTCCCTCGGCACCGGCGGCGGCAACGCCTCGCCGGCCGGGCCGGCCACGGCGCTCGCGGCCGCCAGCGCGGGCGCGCCCTTCGTGAGCGCGCCGCCGTTCACGCCCGAGACGCTCCAGGTCCCGGGGCCGCTGGGCATCGCGGCCTTCCATCAGCGCGGGCAGACCCAGGCGATCAAGCAGCTTCCGCACTCCACCAACGTCGACCTCTCCCAGCGCGTGCTCTTCTCCCGCGACGCGGCGCACTTCGCCACCGGCAGCCCGAGCATCCGCGACTTCAACACCACCAACGAAGCCGCGCTCGCCGGGATCTTCGACGACAACTCCAACCCGATCACCATCCTCCGCGCCAGCGTCGGCAGCGCCGAGGGCGGGCCTCTGGTGGACAAGAATTTCCCCTCGCCCGGCTACAGCGGACTGTCGACGGCGCTCACCAACAACGACTTCCTGTCGCTTCCCGGCACACCCAACGGCCCGCTCTACCGCTGGCGCAACTACCACGACCTCAACGCCCGCGGCGCCCCGCCGATGGCCCGCAACGCGCGCGGCCAGCCGTACACCTCGGCGAAGAGCGAGGTGAGTGACCTGTACGAGTTCGCGCGAATCCAGTTCGAGGCTCCGGCCGACCTGGTCGAGCAGTACTTCCCCACCCGCATCTTCGGGGAGGCGATCGCCGCCGGCGGGGGCGACCGCAGCGACTCCCTCGCCGATCTCCGCCACGACGGGATCTCGAAGCGGCCCGCCTTCCTGATCCAGGCCGGCGACAGCGACGCCAACAGCGGCGCGGACCCGAAGAAGGCCTCGCGCGGCGCGGCCCCGAACCGCAACCCGCTCAGCGGCGCCGCGACCCTGCCCGGCTACAACCACATCGACGTGACCACCGCCGCGTGGCGCCAGAACGACGGCCGGCCCGAAGGCTCGAGCGCGAACCTCGCCAACTTCACCTGCAGGGTGCTGGGGAGCTGCGCTCCCGTGTGCCTCGCGGCCCGCTCGCCGATCGGCCCGCGCGGGGTCGGGCGCATCCGGCTCGGCTCGGCACGCTCGCGGCTCACGCGGCTGCGCGTGAAGCCGACGCGCCGCACCGCCAACTCGTTCCGCTACTGCGTGAAGGGCGGCTCGAGCCAGGTCCGTGCCGTGTTCTCGCGCCGGTCGAGCAAGGGCCGGGTGGAGCTGGTGGCCACCACGGCGCGTGGGCACGGCAACCGCCGCGTGCGTGTGCTCTCCCGGACGCGCACCTTCCTGCGCGCGTATCCGCGCAGGCGCCGGCTGACCCGCGGCATCTACCGCGCCAGCCCGGGCAGCCCGCGCCTGTTCGCCATCCGGCGCGGCCGGGTGCGCTACATCGCCGTAGCGAACAAGCGGTTGCTGCGCAAGCCGTCCGCGTTGAGGCGCGCGCTCAAGCGCGCCGGCGTGCGCTAGGCCGCTGCTCCGACCTCCGCCGTGCAGAACGCGCACCGGCGCGCCCGCACCGGGATCTCGCTGAGGCACTCGGGGCACTCGCGCGCGTCCTCCTCCTTCTTCGGCCCGAACCGTGCCATCAGCTCATTCACGGGCTTGACCACGAAGAAGAACACGGCGGCGGCGATCGACAGGAACGTGATCACGGCGTTGAGGAAGTCGCCGTAGAGAAACTCGCTGCCGTTGATGGTGAACGAGAGGTCGCCGAAGCTGGGTTGGCCGAAGATCGCTGCGATCAGCGGCGTGATCAGGTCCTTGACGAGCGCGTTGACCACGGCTCCGAACGCCGTGCCGATCACCACCGCCACCGCCAGGTCCACGAGGTTCCCGCGCAGGATGAACTCGCGGAACTCCCTGACGAGGCCGGTCACGAGAAGCGGAGGCCGGTGGCGGCGATCGGCAGCGTCCACGGGCTTTCGGGCAGCCCGTCGGGCGGGTCGGGAGTGTTGAACTCGCGCGGGCCCGTGTCGTTCGGGGTGTCCGGGTGGAAGGTGGCCGCCAGGTACTGGATGTGGTCGCGGCCGACGCCCAGCTCACCCTGGCCGCCGCCATACGCGCCGATGCCGCGCTCCTCGCAGTACTCGTACATGGCGCACAGCGCCTTGAGCGGCCCGATCCGCGACGGCTTGATGTTCACCGTCTTCGGCGGGAACGGCAGCGCCTCCACATCGTCGATCGAGTGGATGGGCGCGTCCCAGGTGATGCGGTCGCGGTGGGGCTTGAGCACCTCGTCGGCCTCGGGCACCGAGAGATCGGGATCCTCGATCCAGGCGTCGGGCAGGCCTTCCGCCACCATCCGGTACAGCTCCGGGTCCGTCTCCACGTCCACCGGCGTGCCGCGGTAGTGGCCCTTGAGGTCCACCGAGTCGACCGCGCCGGTGGCGGCCAGCTCGGACACCAGCTCCTCCGTCCAGTTGTTGGTTCCATCGAGCTTGAACCGCAGCGACGGGTAGCTGGCGAGCAGGCGGTGGACCTTGTCCGCGGTCTCGGGACCCTCGGCGTCGAAGTCCGCCAGCCGCATCGAGACGACGTAGGTGAGCGGCGCGGGCACGCGGCCCACGACCTCGCCGAGCGACGCGCCACCCTGGCGTAGGGCGAGGTCGAGCGCGGCCGACTCGAACGCCCAGCGGCGGTAGTCGAGCGACGGTTCACGCACCGGCGGCGCCGGGAACAGGTCGAGGGTGTCCAACAGCTCGGCCAGCTCGCCCAGCGTCGACGGTCCAGAGAGGTCGTGCACCGCTCCGGCGTCCTGGAGCGCGACGTGGTCGAGGCCGTCGTAGATCACGTCCTCGCCGATGCCCTCCTCGCCCCCGCCGGTCATGGTGATGAGCGTCGTGAAGCGCGTGAACTCGGGGCCCATAGGCTGCTCGAGGCCCTCGAACGAGTAGCCGTCGATCTCAACCGGCAATGCGGCGAGCTGGTCCCACGTGCTCACCGGTTCGAGGATACTCGGCTCTAGCGGGCGGGCACCACGACTACAGGCACGTCGGAGAGGTGCAGCAGCTTGTGCGGCGTGGAACCGAGGATGGCGCCCTTCAGCGGGCTCTCCCCGTAGCTGCCGACCACTATGAAGCTCGCATCGTGTTGCTTGGCGAGCGCCAGCAGGGCGTCCACCCCGTGCTCCTCCACCAACTCGACGTGCGCGTCGACGCCCGCTGCACCGGCCTGCCCCTTGGCCTCGTCGGTCACCTTGCGGCCCATCTCGACGAGCGCCTCGCGGTGCTCCTTGAACTCGTCGCCCACCCTGCCGGGCGGGCCGACGCCGTAGCCGATGATCAGGTTGTCCCCCAGCTTGGCGCTGAGGTCGGCCGCAACTCCCAGGGCCGCCTTCGAGCCCGCCGAGTCGTCATACCCCACCACGATGGCGGCCATCAGACGCTCCCCTCCGGCACGGCGGCGACGCCGGCCTTGCGCCCAGCGGCGACGTCGGGATCGACGGTCTCGCGCTTGCGCCCGAAGTAGTCGTCGTGGCCGGTGAACCGCCAGACGATCATCAGCACGATCCCGATCAGGATCAGGCCGACACCCAGGACCGCCGGGATGCCTGCGCCGAGGAACTCGGTGCCGGTGTAGGAGTCCTCCACCTCCTTGAACTCCCAGATCGCCTTGAAGAACAGCGCACCGAGGATCAGTCGCCCCGGTGACCGGCGCCACTCCGATGAAGAAGAAGTTCTTCGCCGACTTCGTGAGCTCCTTGCGGTGGTAGATCGCGCAGGCGAACCCGGTGAGCGAGTAGTAGAAGGCGATCACGATACCCAGAGCGGTGAGCGAGTCGAACAGGAAGCTCTGGGACGTGAGGTTGAAGAACACGTACCAGACCGCGGCCCCGGCGCCCACGATGATCGTGGCGATGTGCGGCGTCTGGAAGCGCGGGTGGACCTTGCCGAAGGCCTCGGGCATGGCTCCCTGGCGCGACATCGAGAGCAGCGTCCTCGAGGCCGGCAGGATCGTGGTCTGGGCGGATGCGATGCCCGAGGTGATGATCGCGACGATCACGAGAAGGTCGAGCGGGGAGCCGAGTGCCCCGTCGGCGACCGTGCCGAGGATCGCCGTGTCGTCCTCGAACTCGGTGACGCCCTTCACGCCCGCCCAGGCGATCACCGCGTAGGTCACGAGCAGGTAGGTGAGCAGCAGCAGCACCGTGCTCACGAGCGCCGCCAGGCCAGGCGCGCTGTCGGAGTCCTCGGTCTCCTCGTTGAGGTTCACCGCGCTCTCCCAGCCCCAGTAGATGAACACGCCCGTCAGCAGGCCGAGGACCAGGGCGTCGAAGGTGCTGACCTCCCAGGGATAGAGCCATGACAGCGACGGGTCGATCGATCCGTCCGGCCCGTCCCCGGCGAACACCTTGACCAGGGCGACGACGGCGAACAGCAGCAGGGCGCCGACCTGGGCGCCGACCATGATCCGCGACGTGCGCGCGGAGAGCTCCGTGCCGATCACGCATACGACGGTCACGGCGATGATGATCACCGTCGCCAGGAGCGTGGTGGGGATGCGCTCGCTGACCGGCTCACCCTCCTCGAAGGTGGGTAGCGCCGAGTCCCAGTTGACGATGTCGAACATGTAGTACGCGGCCACGTCGGCGAGCGAGCCGATCACGATCAGGCCGGTGGTGCAGACCGCGAAGCCGGCCACCCAGCCGACGCCGGGGCCGATCGCGCGCGTGATCCAGGAGAAGTTGGTGCCGCAGTCCGGGTCGGCGCGGTTCATGTAGTAGAAGGCCGCGGCGATCATGAACATCGGGACGAAGGAGACCAGCAGCACGCCCGGCGCCTGCAGCCCCACGCCCACGACCACAATCCCGATCACCGCGGCCAGCGAGTAGGCGGGCGCGGTCGAGGAGATGCCGACCACGAGCGCGTCCCAGAAGCCGATCGCGTCCGTCTTCAGCCCCTTGTCGCCGGCCTGCGACGCCACGTGCCCGTGGTGTGGGCCCGGACCGTGATGGCCTGAACTCTCCAAGTCCCTCTCCTCCTCCAGTAGGTCCTCGCAAGCTAGGGGTGGTTGCCCCAACTGTGCAAGTGGCGATTGCCCCAAAACGGTGCACAGCAGTTGTACAAACCGTCCAAGACGGAGCATCAGGGGTTTGCCCAAACCGGGGTTGTCAGTGCGCCGACCCGCAGTTACCGTTGTCCACAACGGAGAACGAGGAGAGGTTTTCATGGCGTCAACCACCCCCCAAGTAGTTACTCAGGACCGCGAGGGCGGCGAGAGCTCGCTGCAGGAGCTCGCGAAGAAGCACCTCTGGATGCACTTCACGCGCATGAGCGCGTACGACGACGCCGAGGTGCCCGATCCTGGTCAAGGGGGACGGCTGCTACGTCTACGACGAGCAGGGCAAGCGCTATCTCGACGGGCTCGCCGCCCTGTTCTGCGTGAACGCCGGGCACGGGCGCACGGAGATCGGCGAGGCGATGGCCGAGCAGGTGAAGGAGCTCGGCTTCTTCACCAACTGGAGCTACGCCCACCCGCCCGCGATCGAGCTGGCGGCCCGCATCGCCGGCCTCGCTCCCGAGGGCATGGAGCGGGTCTTCTTCACGTCGGGCGGCAGCGAGGCTGTGGAGTCCGCGATGAAGATGTGCCGCGCCTGGCACCGCATGAACGGCGACGGGCAGCGGATCAAGGTGATCGCGCGCGAGATCGCCTACCACGGCACCACCATGGGCGCGCTGTCGGCCACCGGCATCACCGACCTGCGCAAGCAGTTCGAGCCGCTCACCCCGGGCGGCTGCCACGTGGCCAACACCAACAGCTACCACTGGCCCGAGGACCGCGACCCGCTGTGGCCGGCGGACGAGCTGGAGGCCCGGATCGAGTTCGAGGGCCCCGAGACCGTGTCCGCCGTGATCATGGAGCCGGTGCAGAACGCCGGCGGCGCGTTCGTGCCGCCCGAGGGCTACTGGCAGCGGGTCCGCGAGATCTGCGACAAGTACGGCGTCCTGCTGATCTCCGATGAGGTGATCTGCTCGTGGGGCCGTCTGGGCGAGTACTTCGGCGCGCAGCGCTACGACTACGTGCCCGACCTGATCACCACCGCGAAGGGCCTGACCTCCGCGTACGCGCCCATGGGAGCGGTGATCGCCCACGACAAGGTGGCCGAGCCGTTCATGAAGGACAAGGGCATGTTCGTGCACGGCCTCACGTTCGGCGGGCACCCGGTTGCGGCCGCGGCCGCGCTGGCCAACCTCGACATCTTCGAGCGCGAGGACCTGTGTGGCCACGTGCGCTCGAAGGAGGACGAGTTCAAGGCGAAGCTCGACACCCTGTACGACATCCCGATCGTCGGCGACGTGCGCGGGGCCGGCTTCTTCTACGCGATCGAGCTGGTGAAGGACAAGCAGACCAAGGAGGGCTTCTCCGACGAGGAGTCCGAGACGCTGCTGCGCGGCTTCCTGTCGGGTGCGCTCTATGAGCGTGGCCTGATCTGCCGCGCGGACGACCGCGGCGACCCCGTGATCCAGCTCTCGCCACCGCTGGTGGCGGACACCGAGCAGTTCGAGGAGATCGAGTCGATCCTCCGGAGCGTGCTCACCGAGGCCGCGGAGAAGATGGCGGCGTAGGTGCTCACGCTCCGAACCCTCGTCGACGAGATGGGGCTGGAGCTGGCAAGCGGGGAGGAAGCCGCTGACGCCCCCGTACGCTGGGTCCACATCACCGAGCTGCCCGACCCCACGCCGTGGCTGTCGGGCGGCGAGCTGATCCTGACCACCGGCCTGCAGCTCAAGAGCGAGAAGCGCCAGCGCGAGTTCGCGCGCCGGCTGGAGGGACACCACCTGGCGGGGCTCGGGTTCGGGACGGGCTTCGAGCACCCCGAGTTGCCGGAGGCGCTGGTCGACGAGGCGGGCAAGCTGGGCTTCCCGGTGTTCGAGGTGCCGTACGAGCTGCCGTTCATCGCGCTCACGGAGAAGGCGTTCGCGCGGCTCGTGAACGAGCAGTACGACGTGCTGCAGCGAGGCATCGCGATCCACAAGCGCCTCGAGCGGCTGGTGATCGAGGAGCGCGGGCTCGAGGAGCTGGTCCGGGCGCTGTCGGCCTCGATCGGCGGCAGCGTGGTGGTGCTCGACGGCCACGGCGACGTGCTGGCCGAGCGGGCGTTCAGGCGCTCGCTCACGGACGAGGCGCTCACGTCCTTGCGCCAGGAGATTCGCTCCCGCGACGAGGATGCCGCGCACGACGGCGACGGCGCGGAGTTCACGCCCGAGCACCCCGACCTGGCGGGACGCTCGCTGGTGCTGCCGGTGGCCACCCGCGGCGCCGGAGCTCCGCAGCGCGTGGCTGGTCGCCACCCGCGACACCGGCGGGCTCGGCGACTTCGAGCGGCTGATCCTCCAGCAGGCCGCCACGGTGGTGGCGCTCGAGCTGATGCGCCAGCGCGCGATGCGCGACACCGAGCGGCGCCTGGCCGGCGACGTGCTCGACGAGGCGCTCACGGGCACGCTGGCCGAGGCCGAGGTGGAGTCGCGGCTGCGCCCGTTCGGCGTGGGCGCCGACGCCGCCGTGCTGGTGTTCGCGTCGCCCGACCCGATCGCCGACGAGCCACAGCTCGACCGCCACCTGCACGACGCCGGCGTGGGCGCCCTGGTGGCCTCGCGCGAGCGGATGCTCTGCGCCGTGGTGAACACACCGGACGGCGCAGACCCCGTGACCCTCGCGGCGGATGCGCGCGAGGCGCTGGGCGGCAACGGCCTCCGCGCGGCGGCCAGCCGGGCGGCGCCGGTGGGCGCGCTACGGCGCAGCTTCCACGAGGCACGCTGCGCGCTCGAGGCGGCCGCCCTGGCCAACGGCACGGCGCCCGACGTGGCCTCCTACCGCGATCTGGGGGCGTTCCAGCTGCTGCTCTCGCTGCAGGACGACGAGGCGCTGCGCCTCTACTGCGACAGCGTGCTCGGACCGCTGGAGGACGGCGGCGGCGAGTACGGCGACGAGCTGATCCGCTCGCTCGAGGCGTTCATCGAGCAGAACGGCCAGTGGGAGAAGGCCGCACGCGAGCTGTTCTGCCACCGCCACACGCTGCGCTACCGGATCCGGCGCGTGGAGGAGCTGACCGGCCGCGATCTCAAGAGCGCGCGCGACCGGATCGAGTTCTGGCTGGCACTGCGCGCCCGGGAGCTGGTCGCTTGAGGGTCGGCATCCTGGGAGCCGGGGGCATCATCGCCCCCGCCATCGTGCGCGACCTGGCGGAGTCCGAGGAGGCGACCGAGCTGCGCCTGCTCGACCTCGACGCAGAGCGCGCGCAGGCGGTGGCCGACAAGCACGGCGGCTCCAAGTCAGTCGTGGCGGAGGTCGACGCGCGCGCCAACCTGGCCGAGTCGCTCGACGGCGTCGACGTGCTGGTGAACTCAGCCAGCTACCGCGTGAACCTGGACGCCATGCGCGCCTGCCTCGAGGCCGGGTGCCACTACATCGACCTCGGCGGCCTCTACCACCTGACCGGCGAGCAGCTCGACCTCGGTCCCGCAGTTCGAGACGCGCGGGCCTGCTCGCGCTGCTGGGCATGGGCTCCTCCCCGGGGAAGACCAACGTGATGGCCGTGCACGCCGTCGAAGAGCTCGGCACCACTCCGGAGACGATCGACGTGTTCGCCGCCGGCCGCGACCTGGACCCGCCGGACGGACCGAGCTACCCCTACGCCCCGCGCACCCTGGTGGACGAGCTCACCGACGCGCCGATGGCCATCCGCGGCGGCGAGCCGGTGGCGCTCGAGCCGATGCAGGACGGCGGCGCCTACCCGTTCCCCGAGCCGATCGGCGAGGGCGAGACGATCTACACGCTGCACTCCGAGGTGCGCACGTTCGGCGACAGCTTCGGCTGCAAGGAGTGCAGCTTCCGGCTGAGCCTGGCGCCCGCTGTGCTCGAGCGGGTGCGCGACCTGGTGGGCGCATCCGAGGACGAGATCGCCGCAGCTGCTGAAGCGGCGGTGCCGTCCTCCCCGAAAACCGTGTCCGTGCACGTGGTCCGGGCCGACGACGAGCGTGACCGTCACGGCCGTGACCCGCGGGATGGAGGAGTGGGGGCTCGGCGGTGGGATCGTCTCGACCGCCGCTCCGGCCGCCGCGGCCGTGCGGCTGCTGGCCCGCGGCGCCATCGAGGCCCGGGGCGCGCTGCCGCCCGAGCGCTGCGTGCGGCCCGAGGACCTCTTTCCGGAACTTCAGCGGCGTAACTGTTCTTTCAACACGGAGGTGAAGGCGATCCGATGAAGGTTGGGGTTCCGACCGAGATCAAGACCGACGAGTACCGCGTGTCGATCACGCCCGCGGGCGTGCGCGAGCTGGTGGACCACGGTCACGAGGTGCTGGTTCAGAAGGGCGCGGGCGAGGGCTCGGCCATCGATGACTCCGACTACGAGGCGCAGGGCGCGCGCATCGTGCCCGACGCCGAGACCGCGTTCGGCGAGGCGGAGATGGTGCTGGGCGTGAAGGAGCCCCAGCCCCAGGAGGTCGCGATGCTGCGACCCGACCACACGCTGTTCACCTACCTGCACCTGGCACCCGACCCGGATCTGACCAAGGGGCTGGTGGATTCCGGCGCCACCTGCATCGCCTACGAGACCGTCGAGGACTCGAAGGGCCGGCTGCCGCTGCTGGCGCCGATGAGCGAGGTGGCGGGCAAGATCGCCACCCAGGCCGGGGCGTTCATGCTCGAGAAGCCGCTCGGCGGGCGCGGCGTGCTGCTGGGCGGGGTGCCCGGTGTCGCGGCCGCCAACGTGCTGGTGATCGGCGGCGGGGTGGTGGGCTTCAACGCCGCCTCGATCGCGATCGGCATGGAGGCCGACGTATTCACCTTCGACCGCAACGTCGACCGCCTGCGCGATCTGGACATCTTCTTCGCGGGGCGTGCCTCCACGGTCTACGCGTCCACGCTCGCGATCGAGGAGATGCTGCCGATGGCGGACCTCGTGATCGGCGCCGTGCTCGTGCACGGGGCGAAGGCGCCCTACGTGATCACCCGCGAGCAGCTGGGCCTGATGAAGAAGAACGCGGTGCTGGTGGACGTGTCGATCGACCAGGGCGGCTGCTTCGAGACCTCGCGGCCGACCACGCACTCCGACCCGACCTTCGAGGTCGACGGCATCACCCACTACTGCGTGGCCAACATGCCCGGCGCGGTGCCGATCACCTCGACCTACGCGCTCACCAACGCCACGCTGCCGTACGTGCTCGCACTTGCGGACCTCGGCGTGACCGAGGCGATTTCGAAGGACCCCGGCCTGCGTCCGGGAGTGAACGTCGCGGGCGGCAAGGTGACCCACGCGGCCGTTGCCGAGGGCACCGGCCTCGAGTTCACCCCACTCGAAGACGTCAGACCTCAGACCTCAGACCTCAGGAGCTAGAGACCATGGCAACAGCAGAGAAGACACGGCTTCAGAACTTCATCGGCGGCGAGTTCGTCGACCCCGCCGACGGCGCGACCGAGGAGGTGCTCAACCCCGCCACCGGCGAGTCGATCGCCGAAGCTCCGCTCTCGGGCGAGGAGGACGTGAACCGCGCGGTCCAGGCCGCTCGCGGTGCGTTCGAGGGCTGGGCCACCACCACGCCCGGCGAGCGCTCGCAGGCGCTGCTCAAGCTGGCCGACGCGATCGAGGAGAACGCCGACGAGATCTCCGACCTCGAGGCGGCGAACGCGGGCAAGCCGCGCGGCGCCTTCTACGAGGACGAGATCCCGTTCATGGTGGACAACCTGCGCTTCTTCGCGGGCGCCGCGCGCAACATGGAGGGCAAGGCGTCGGGCGAGTACACCGAGGGCTACACCTCCATCATCCGCCGTCAGCCCATCGGCGTGATCGGCCAGATCGCCCCCTGGAACTACCCGCTGATGATGGGGGTGTGGAAGATCGGCCCGGCGCTCGCCACCGGGAACACCGTGGTGCTCAAGCCCGCCGAGACCACGCCGGTCTCGACACTGAAGCTGGCCGAGCTTGCCGCCGAGATCTTCCCGCCCGGAGTGCTGAACGTGATCACCGGCCACGGTGAGCCCGCGGGGTCCTCGCTGGTGACCCATCCCGAGGTGGACATGGTCTCGCTCACCGGATCGCCCGGCACGGGCAAGTGGATCGCCAAGGCGGCCTCGGACACGCTGAAGAAGGTGCACCTCGAGCTGGGCGGCAAGGCGCCCGTGGTGGTGTTCGACGACGTGGACATGGAGACGGCGCTGGAGACCATCGCCGGCACCGGCTACTACAACGCGGGCCAGGACTGCACGGCCGCCACGCGCGTGCTCGCCGGCAAGGGCGTGTACGACGACGTGGTGTCCGGCCTCGCCGAGCAGGCCAAGGGCCAGGTGCTGGGCGACACCTTCGCCGCCGACACCACGCTCGGGCCGCTCAACTCCGCCGTGCAGCGCGAGCGCGTGGAGGGCTTCCTCGAGCGCAAGCCCGGCAACGCCGAGGTGGTGACCGGCGGCTCGGAGCCCGACCTGCCCGGCTTCTACCTCGAGCCGGCCGTGGTGGCCGGGCTGAAGCAGGACGACGAGATGATCCAGAACGAGATCTTCGGCCCGGTGATCACGGTGCAGCCGTTCACCGACGAGGCGGAGGCGATCGCCTGGGCGAACGGCACCCGCTACGGGCTGGCGTCATCGGTCTGGACCCGCGACGTGGGCCGGGCGATGCGCGTGGCCAACGCGCTGGAATTCGGCTGCGTGTGGGTGAACGACCACATCCCGCTCGCCTCCGAGATGCCGCACGGCGGCTTCAAGGAGTCTGGATACGGGAAGGATCTCTCTATGTACGCGCTGGAGGACTACACGCACGTGAAGCACGTGATGGTGTCGTTGGCCTGATGCCGCGCGAGCAGGAACTCGAGGCGGCGTTGGCGGAGGCCACGGCGCAGCGCGAGCGTGCCGAGGCACAGAGCCTCGTGCTCGAGCGCATCACCACCGGCGCCCCGGTGCGCGAGGTGCTCGAGTTGCTGGTGAACACCGTCGAGGCCCGCTCCGACGGCATGCTCGGCTCGGTGCTGCTGCTCGATGCCGCGGGCAAGACCCTCACCCATGGGGCGGCGCCATCGCTGCCCCGCGCCTACACCGACGGGATCGACGGGGTGGAGATCGGCCCGGCGATGGGCTCGTGTGGCACGGCCGCGTACGAGGGGCGTCAGGTGGTAGTGGAGGACATCGCCACCGACCCGTTGTGGGTGGACTTCAGAGAGCTCGCGGCGGAGCACGACCTGGCCGCCTGCTGGTCAACGCCGATCCGCGCCGCCAGCGGCGGTGTGCTCGGCACCTTCGCCCTCTACTACCACGAGCCTCGGGGCCCCTCCGAGCAGGAGCTGAAGCTGATCGACGAGTCGGTGTGGCTGGCCAGCATCTCGATCGAGCGCGGGCGCGCGCTGGCGCGCAACGCCTACGACGCGCTCCACGATCCGCTCACCGGCCTGGCGAACCGGGCGCTGCTCGAGGACCGGCTCGAGCACGCGCTCGCGGCGTCGAGACGCTCCGACGAGCGCATCGCCGTGCTGTTCATCGATCTGGACGGCTTCAAGGAGATCAACGACGAGCACGGCCACGAGGCGGGCGATCGCGCCCTGCGGGCCGCCGGGCGGCGAATCCTGGGCGCCGTGCGGCCCAGCGACACGGTGGCCCGGTGGGGTGGCGACGAGTTCGTGCTTGTGCGCGAGAACGTGACGGGGCAGGCGGACGTGGAGCAGCTGGTGGAGCGCGTGAAGGAAGCGCTGCGCGAGCCCACCGAGGGGGACCTCGAGGAGCGCCCGTTCGATGCCAGCGTCGGCATCGCCCTGAGCGGGGACGAGTCCGACACGCCGGCCAGGCTGCTCGAGAACGCCGACCGGGCCATGTACCGGGCGAAGAACCCCTGAGCTAGGCGACCGCGCGCTCTGAGTGCTCGCGCCGGATCTGCGCGACCTCGTCCACCGACTCCAGCAGGCTCGCGGCGACCTGCGGGTCGAACTGCGAGCCGCGGCCCTCACCGATCAGATCCAGGGCTCGCTCCACGGGAAACGCGCTGCGGTAGACCCGGTCGCTGGTGAGGGCGTCGAACACGTCGGCGACCGCGGCGATCCTGCCCTCGACCGGGATCTCGCGGCCGGCGATTCCAGCCGGGTATCCCGTGCCGTCGAAGCGCTCGTGGTGGGTGAGCGCGATCGTCGCGGCCATCTGAATCACCTCTGTGTCCGAGCCCGAGAGCACGTCGTGGCCGATCACCGTGTGGCGCTGCATGTCCGCCCGCTCCCGCGGGTCGAGCGGGCCCGGCTTGAGCAGCACCGAGTCCGGCACGGCCACCTTGCCCACGTCGTGCATCGGCGAGGCCACGCGGATCATGTCCACGAAGACGGCGTCGAATCCCAGCCGACTGGCCAGCAGCGCGCTCACCTCACCCACGCGCTCGATGTGCTGCCAGGTCTCCCGGCTCCGGACCTCGATCGCGCGCGACAGCCGCCTCACGGTCTCCTCACCCGACAGCCGCTGGGCGCGGGCCGAGGCGCGCATGCTCACCATCGCCTGCTTCAGCTCCGCCGCCTGTTCCTCGAGCGAGCGTTCCAGGATCTCGCGCTCGCGGCGGGAGAGAATCTCCTGGCTCCGCCTGCGTAGGGCGTTCTCCACGTTCATGAGCAGGTCCGTCTCGCGGAACGGCTTCACCACGTAGCCGTACGCGCCGAACGCGAGCGCGCCCTGCCCGATGCCTGCATCATCGAGGCCGGTCACCATCACCACAGCCGTTTCGGGGTGCTCGGCGATGATGTGCCGCGCCAGCTCCAGCCCCGACTGGCCCGGCATCCGCACATCGCAGAGGACGAGCTCGAAGTCGTCCTCCCGCAGGCGCGCCCATGCCTCCTTGGCACTGCCCGCGCCGGCACAAGTGTGGCCCGCGTCCTCGAGCATCAGACCGATCAGCCTGCGGACGTGCTCGTCGTCGTCCACGGTGAGTATGTGCGCTCCCTGCATCCTTACCCCCCAGGTAGGCGACGGAGTCTGGACCTCTGGTGCGCGAGCGCCAGGGGGGTCTCGGTTTTGCACAGGATCTGGGACGCTGAACGGGTTGTCTGGGTACAGCTTTCTCACCACCTGGCTGATCCCGGCGCCGCGCGAGGCCGTCTGGGAGGTGCTGGCGGACGTCGAGGCGTGGCCGGAGTGGTGGCCGGCGGTGGTGGCGGCGCGTGAGCTCGATCCCGGCGACGAGCGGCGCGTGGGCAGCAGCTACCGCGTGCGGTGGCGGGCGCCGGTCGGCTACACCGTGGAGTTCGACTTCACCGTGAACGAGGTGGACGAGCCGCGTCGGATGGCGGGGCGCGCGTCGGGAGACCTCGAGGGCGCCGGCGTCTGGCGGCTGTTCGAGGAGGACGGCATCACCGCGGCCACGTATGACTGGCAGGTGGCCGCGACGAGGCCGTGGATGAGAGCGCTCGGCCCGCTGCCGCGCCCGCTCTTCCGGCGCAGCCACGACCGTGTGATGGCCGGTGGCGGCGAGGCGCTCGAGCGGCTAGTCGGCCAGGCGCCCGCGGCGCTTCGCCGGTAGCGCGTACTTCGACGGCTTGGTGGGCACCACCGGGTTGTCGATCTTGCGCAGCTGGTTGAGCAGATCGCCCCACTGACGAGGCTTGAGCACCGCAAACGTCTGCCTGCCCAGGCGCCGGTCGAACAGCGGCCGGAAGCCCAGGTGGACGTGGTCGTCGTGGTCGGCCATCGCCATCGTGGCGCCACCGAGCTCCAGCAGCGAGATGATCTGGTCCGGCTGAAGGCTGCCCTGCAGGCGCATGAGCCGCCGCACGGTCTGGTCGGTCACCCCACCCGGCTCCTGGTGACCGAGGATCGGCACTCCGTTGATTTCCGAGATGTCCACCGCGTTGCCCGACGAGTGGTGGGACACGTTGCCCGAGGCCGTCAGGTAGGAGTGCCCGGCCTTCAGGCTCGTGACGGTCGGCCTGAGGCCCGACTCGGCCAGGTAGGCGAGGCTGGCCAGCACCCGCCGGTCGACCTGGCCCGAGCGGATGTCGTCGCGCCCGCCCTGGTAGATCTCGATGCGCTCGTCGGACAGCACGCGCTTCTCGAGCAGCGGCTTGCTGAGCAGCAGGATCTGCCCGATCGAGAAGCCGTCGGCGTCCTCATCGCCGTAAAGAACGTTGAGGCCCGTGGCCCGGTAGATGGCGGTGGCCTCCAGCAGCTTCCAGCCGTCGAGGATTGGCTTGGGGTCGATCGTGGGGGCGCCGCGGCCCGCCGGGCGGATCGAGAAGTCCAGGTGCGCCGCCTTGCCCGGCTCGGGCACTCCCACGCGGCCCAGCACCGTGCCGCCCAGCACGCGTGCGCCCACCTTCAGCGCCCGCAGCCGGAAGCGCTTGGGGTCGAGCGGGCGCGAGTCCTTGCCGGAGAACAGCTCGAAGCCGGGATGCTTGCCGGTCACGGCGATCTGGTCGAGCCCGCCGGACTCGCGGGCGAGGGGATTCGACGGGTGGGCGAACAGGCGCTCCTTGACCGGGAGCGACGCCTGCGGCGCGGGGACGTCGTTCTTCGGCGAGGGCTGGCGGCCCGCGGACGCGGCGCGAGACGGCCGCGGATCCGCGTGGCGTGCGACGGCCCGCAGCTTCGGGTCGATATCTCCCTTGGGCACCGGGTAGTGGCGCGCGACCTCGTCCAGCCCGCCGTAGCGGTAGCGGTTGCCGTACACGTCCTGGAGCACCACCGAGTCGGCGGTGATCTGGCGTACCTCGGCGTCGTTCACGGCCACCGCCGGCGCCCCGCGGCGGGTGAAGATCTCCACCCCGCGCTTCGAGCCCTTGGCGTAGCGGGCGCGGGCGGCGACGGGGAAGCGGCCCTCGGTCAACCCCGTCAGTGATCCGACGAGGTCGGCGGGGACGCCGGCGATCAGACGTGCGCGGAGCATCACCGAGTCGACGTACCAGTCGGCGTGGTTGTAGGCAAAGATCGACCGGCGCACGTCCTTCTCATAACCGGCGGCCTTCAGATAGCGGCCGGCGGCGAAGATCGCGTCGACGGGGTTGTAGGGGTCCTTCTTGCCGTCCTTGTTCGCATCCACCCCATAGGCCCGCCAGCTGGAGGGGATGAACTGCATCCAGCCCAGCGCCCCGGCGGATGAGACGTTGAGGTTGCGGCCGTAGTCGGTCTCGATCTCGTTGATCGCGGCCAGGATCTCCCACCGCACCCCGTACTGAATCCCCGCCGCCTGATAGATCGGCAACAGGAACACCGGCACCCGGAACTTCCGAATCACGAAATTCGGCACACCCGTCGTAAACGACGGACCGGGGAGGTCGGCCATCAGGTCGGGGTTCGCCCGCGACGGCGAGCCGTCGCGGTTGCGCAGGCGAGTGGCACGGCGCTTGCGCCTGCGCTCCTCGGCCTTCTCGCAGCGCTCGATCCGGAGCCGCTCGCGCTTCGCGGCACGGCGCTCGCGCGCACGCCGCCGCTTGGCCTCGCGCTGCTGGGCGGCACGGTCCTCGGGGCTTCCCAGATCGGCCTCGCCGTCGGGCTGGCCCGAGGGGCTCTCGGCCCCGAAGCGCGCGCCCGGCTCGCAGTCCAGCGGCGCGAGCTCCGGCTCGGGCACGGGCTTGACGCGCTTTCGGCGCTTGCGCGGCGGCGCCTCCGGTTCCGGCTCTGGCTTGAGCTCGGGCTTGGGCTCAGTCGTCTCGGGAACGGGCCGGGGGAGCGGAGTGGGCGCGGGCGCGGTGACCGGCGGAGGAAGGGTCGGGACGGTGGTCGGCGTCGGCGTCGTGGTGGTGGTGTCCTGGGCCGCCACCGGCACGGCGCCGACGGCCACCAGCACTCCCGCCAGAACGCCGGCGGCGAGGATCGATCCCAGGGGGGCGCCTGGACTCACCCGCCTACCGTAGCGGGAGCCCCGGAACCGCGCCTGTAGAAACTCTTTCCGGATGTAGGCTCCCCGCAATGGGACGCCTCGATTCCCTCGACCTCTCGCTGAAGCTGTCTCGTGAAGAGGAGGCGGAGCGCCTCGAGGCCGGTCACGAGCGTCTGGCGGCCCTGCGTCTCGCCCTCGGTGGCAAGCTTGGCGACGGTGAGCTCGGGCCGCCGGTCTGCTGCGTGTTCGAGGGCTGGGACGCATCCGGCAAGGGCGGCGCGATCAAGCGGCTCGTGGCGCCGCTCGACCTGCGTCACGTGCGGGTCGCGCAGTTCGCGGCGCCCACCCACGACGAGAAGCGCCATCACTTCCTCTGGCGCTTCTGGCCGGCCCTCCCGGGCTGGGGCGGCATGGCCGTGTTCGACCGCTCCTGGTACGGCCGCGTGCTGGTCGAGCGCGTGGAGGGCTTCGCATCCATGGACCAGTGGGAGCGTGCCTACGACGAGATCGTGAGCTTCGAACGCACGCTGGCGCTCGAGGGCATGATCCTGATCAAGTTCTGGATCCACATCTCCGACGAAGAACAGCTCAAGCGGTTCAAGAAGCGCGAGAGCGATCCGCTCAAGAGCTGGAAGCTGACCGAGGAGGACTGGCGCAACCGTGAGAGGCGCCCCGCCTACGCGAAGGCCGTCGAGGACATGCTCGACCGCACCGACCACGAACTCGGCCACTGGCAGCTCGTGGAGGGCGACTCCAAGCGCTGGGCGCGCGTGAAGGTGCTCGAGACCGTGATCGACGAGATCGAGTCGGGCATGCGCGAGCGCGGGTTCGAGCCTCCCGCCCTCAATGCCGAGAAGGTGCCCGGCTGAGGAGATCCCGTGGGGGGCTCTCGCCCCCCACACCCCCGCGCAAGGTTCCCAGGTGGCTTGGGACGGTGGCTTTGCTGGCTGTCGCGGCAGCGGTGGCGCTCGCTGTGCTCCCTGCGAACGGGGCTCCCAGCCGCCCGCCCGTGGTGCTGGTGATCTTCGACGAGCTGCCCGGCGACGCGTTGCTGGGCCGCAACGGCCGCATCGACGCCAGGCGCTACCCGGCGTTCGCCGAGCTGGCGCGCCGCGGCTGGTGGTTCAAGAACGCGCACACGGTGTTCGACTTCACCCGCCAGGCCGTGCCACTGATCTTCGACGGGCTCCGCCCGACCCCCGGCGGCGGCGGGTCGCAGAAGGCGCATCCGCAGACGATCTACGACGTGCTCGGCTACCGCGGGTACCGAATGGTGGCCTCCGAGGACGTCACCGCCCTGTGCCCGCAGCGCTGGTGTCCGGGCGCCCCGTCCAGCAGCCCCGACACGCTGAAGGCGCTGGCCGGCGGGCGCCCGCAGCGGATTCGCCGCTGGATCGGCCGGATCAGGCGCGGGCCGCCCACGTTCTACGTGAAGCACACCCTGCTGCCCCACGTGCCCTACATCTACCTCCCGTCCGGGCGGCGCACCCGCAACGGGGTGCGCGACCCGATCCCGGGCATGAACGGGGAAAACGGCTTCGGCGATTCTTTTCTGACTCGTCACAACGAGCAGCGGTTCCTGCTGCAACTTGGGTTCGTGGACCGCCAGCTGGGGGCGCTCATCCGAAGGCTGCGCAGGGCCGGCCTCTACGACCGCGCCCTGATCGTGGTGACCGCCGACCACGGCGGGTCGTTCGAGACGGGCGTTTCCAGCAGGCGCAAGATCACGTCCGGCAACGTGGACGAGGTCGGCCCGGTGCCGCTGTTCGTGAAGCGCCCGGGCCAGAGGCGCGGCCGTACCAGCCGGGCGCTGGTGCGCACCCTGGACGTGATGCCCACCATCGCCGACGTGATCAACGCCCCGATCCCCTTCACCGTCGACGGCCGCTCCGCCTTCGGGCGCGAGGCCCGGGGGCGCCGGTTCGTGCGCCTGCCCACGCGCGACTTCCGCCGCACCGTTCAGATCTCCGGCCGCGCGTGGGAGAAGCGCCGCCGCGCGGTGGTGCGCCGGCGTCTACGCCGCTACGGCTCCGGCGAGCTCGCCTCGCTGTACACCGGCATCGGCCCCTACCGCGGCCTGATCGGCGAGCAGCTCGCCGAGCTCGACCCGGCGCCCGCCGGCCCGGTGCGCGCCAACTTCGTGGCGGGGAGCCGGCTGCGGCGGGTGCGGCCCGGCTCCGGGCTGGTGCCCACTCAGCTCGCCGGAACGATCCGCGGCGGGCGGCCCGGATCGCGGCGCAATCTCGCCGTGGCGGTGAACGGCACGGTCCGGGCGGTGGGGCGTACATGGCGGCTGCGAGGCCAGCGGCCGGAGCGGTTCGCGCTCAACCTGCCGGAGGCGGCGCTACTTCGGGGCCGCAACCGTGTCGTGCTTGTGGAAGTGCGGCGCGGGGGCAAGGCCCTGCGGGTTCTGGGACGGATCTGATTACTCTTCCCGCGCCTTGCCCGCGCTCAGACGGCTGATGCCACGGATCCTCCTAACACTCCTCGTCGCCGCCGGCGCCGCGTTTGCGGTCGTCTCGCTCACGCGCGACGACTCCGAGAAGGCCGCTCAGGCATCGACGCCAACCGCCGCGCCGATCATCGACCCGCAGGCCGCGCCCGCGCAGATCCCCCGCAGGCCCCCGGTGGTGATGATCGTGATGGACGAATTCCCGCTGGACATCATGCTCGGCCCGGACGGCCGGATCGACGCCCTGCGCTACCCGAACTTCGCCGCGCTCGCCGCCAGCGGCACGTGGTTCAAGAACGCCTACACGGTCTACGACTCCACCACCAAGGCGATCCCCGCGGTGCTCACCGGAAAGCTGCCGAAGAAGGGCGGGGACGCCAGCTACAGGACCCACCCGCGCACGGTCTTCGACCTCTTCGGCCGCCGCGGCTACAAGATCGTGAAGTCCGAGGAGGCCACCTCGCTGTGCCCGCCCCGCTATTGCCGCGGCGCCAAGCCTCGCCGCCCAGCCATCCTGCCCCTGCTCCAGCGCGGACGCCGTGAGCGGCTTCAGCGCTTCTTCGCCGCGGTGAAGCCCGGGGCCGGCTTCTACATGAAGCACGTGCTGCTGCCGCACGGCCCTTACCAGTACCTGCCCTCCGGCAAGCAGACCCGCAACGGCTACCAGGACCCCATACCGGGGATGAACAGCCCGCCCGGGTTCGGCGACCGCTTCCTCACCCAGCACAACCAGCAGCGCCTCCAGCTCCAGGTCGGATACGCCGACCGCCAGATCGGCACACTGATCCAGCGGATGGTGGCCAACGGCAGCTTCGACCAGGCGCTGATCGCGGTGATCGCCGACCACGGCTTCGCGTTCGAGGTGGGCGTGAAGGACCGCCGAACGGTCACGCGCCGCAACGTCGACGAGATCGCCCCCGTGCCGATGTTCGTCAAGCGGCCGGGCCAGCGCCGCGGGCGCACCAGCAACGCGTACGCCCGCACGATCGACCTCGTGCCCACGATCGCCGACGTTCTCAACTTCAAGATGCCCTATCGCGCCGACGGCCGCTCGGCCTTCTCGCGCGCGGTCACGCGGCGCCGGTCCGTGCGCGTGATCAAGCGCGACTTCAGCGGCACGATCACGGTCTCCGCCCGCCGCATGGAGGCACTGCGGAGGGCCAACGTGCGGGCGAAGCTGCGCCTGTTCGGCTTCGGCAACATCGCGACGCTCTACACGGGGATCGGGCCCAACCGCTCCCTGCTCGGGCGCACCACCGCCGAGCTCAAGCCCGCGGGCCAGGGCAAGGTGCGGGCCTCCATCAGCGGCGGCGCCAACGTCCGGACGGTGCGCGCCTCCTCCCTGCTGCTGCCCACCCAGATCGCGGGCCCGGTGCGCGGCGGCGCGCGGCGGGCCAAGCGCGACGTGGCCGTTGCCGTGAACGGGCGCATCGAAGCAGTGGGACGGACCTTCTACCTGCGCGGGAGCCGGCAGGAGAGCTTCGCGGTGAATGTGCCCGAGGCCGCGATGAAGCCAGGTCGCAACACCGTCGAGGTGTTCCAGGTCTCCGGCGGGCGACTCACCCTCATCGGCCGCGCGTAGGGTCGGGCGCGGCGAAGCCGGCATTGGGCTCGGCGCTCGGGTCGCGCCGCACCTCGGTCGGCTCCTTATCGGTGTCGATGAAGAGGCAGAAGTAGCGCCGCCGGTCGTCGCGCGCGATGCAGGTGCGGAAGAAGCCCTCGCTGAGGCGGATCGTGTTCGCGGTCTCCAGATTCCGGCTCAGCTCCTCCGAGCCCGAGCGCTGGACGTAGGCGCGCAGCTGGCGCCCGACCTCCTCGGTGGCCTCGGTCTCCGACACGATCACGGGCCGGTTCGCCAGGCCCGACACCAGACACGCGACCAGCCCCAGCGCGAGAGCGATCGCCGCGATCCTGTCCTGGAGCACCTCGCGCTGGGCCTTTCCGAGGCTGTCGCGGCGAGCCAGCCGCCGGGCGAGGAACGGCGCGACAGCGCCGATCAGCACCAGGTTGCCGAACGTGGCCGCGAGCACGCCGACGATCAGATTGGGCTCCTTGATCACCGCGGGCGGCAGCTCCGCAAGCACGATGCCGTCGAGCAGCGTGAACAGCACGAAGGCCGGCCACTGCAGTGCGCCGCGCAGGCGCCAGCGCAACCGGCTGGGCCAGAAACGCTCATCGGGGGCCATCGCCTCAATCTAGAAGGGACGGCGCTCGACGCGCAGCGGAGGTAATACCCTCCGCCGCGGGATGCGCCTGCGGTCGCTGGTACCGACGCTGGGAGTGGTTGTCGCGATCGCGACATGCCCCGCATCGGCCGGCGCGGTCTCAAGCCTCGAGAACCCGCCGCCGGGGGCCAACGACTTCGCCTGCAAGCCGAGCGCGGTGCACCCGCGGCCCGTCGTGCTCGTGCATGGGCTCAGCGCCACGATGGGCGCCAACTGGGGCTACCTCTCGCCGCTCCTGAAGGAGCGGGGCTACTGCGTGTTCGCCCTCACCTACGGCCTGGACCCGCGGATCAGCCAGTTCGGGGCGCCCGGTGGCGTGATCCCGGTCGAGCAGAGCGCTCCCGAGCTCGGGACCTTCGTGAACCGGGTCCTGGCAGCCACCGGGGCAAGGAAGATCGACCTCGTCGGCCACTCGGAGGGCACGTTCATGCCCCAGTACTGGCTCAAGTTCCTCGGCGGCGCGGCGAAGGTGAACCGCTACGTCGCGTGGACCCCGCTCTACGACGGCACCACCGTGTACGCGGTGGACAAGGTGCGCGATCTCGGCGCCCAGTTCGGCCTGGACGGTGCGGCCGTCGACGCGGTGGCGGCCCTGTGCGGCTCCTGCCCCCAGTTCCTGGCCGGATCTGAGATGCAGCGCAAGCTGGCCGCGGGCGGGGCCGCCGCTCCGGGCGTGCGCTACACGACGGTGATGACCAAGCTCGACGAGCTGGTCACGCCGTGGTCCAGCGGCTACATGGAGACGCCCGGCGCCACCAACCACGTGCTGCAGGACATCTGTCCCGGCAACCTCTCCGAGCACGCCGCGGTGGCGTTCGATCCGGTGGCGGCACAGCTCACCTTCAACGCACTCGATCCGCCCGACGCCCGGCGCGTCGACTGCAGCGGGCTCCCACCGTGGACAGGCCGGCGAGCCCGTGCGGGCACGCCGATCGTGGGCGTGGGCCTGAAGACGCTGGTCCGGCGGTTCCGGGTCCGGCGACTCACGCTCACCCGGCTGCCCGCCGGCGCCCGTGTGCGGCTCACGGCATGTCGCACCCGCAAGAGGTGCGCGCTGCGCACGAAGCGCTACCGGGTGTCGCGCGCGCGAGGCTCGATGAAGCTCGCTCGCCTGTTCCGCGGCCGGCGGCTACGGGCGGGCACCGTCATCCGCATCACCGTTGCCAACGCGGGCATGCGGGGCAGGCGGTTCGAGACGAAGGTGCGACGCGACGGCCGGGCTCGCACCCGCCTCGTCACCGGTGGCTGAAGGCCGCCGCCCCGGCGCTGGCCACGACTACCATCGCGATCGCGGTCAGGTCGCGCCCACCGAGGTCCTGATCGAGCACCACGAAGCCGGCCAGCGCGGCGACCGCCGGGTCGAGCGACATCAGCACGCCGAACACCGCCTCCGGGATCCGGCGCAGCGCCTCCAGCTCGAGCGAGTACGGCAGCACCGAGGACGCGAGCGCCACGACCAACGCCGAAGCCAGCAGGTCGGGCTCGGCGAGCGCGCCCTCGGCCTGGATCACGCCGGCCGGGAGCACGATCAGCGCGCCGACGGCCATCGCGAGCGCGAGCCCCGAGCCGCCCGAGAACGCCGCGCCGGTGCGCTTGCTCAGGTAGATGTAGGCCATCCAGAACCCGGCGGCGGCGAGCGAGAAGCCGACACCGGCCGCGTTCAGCGATCCGCCGCCGGGGCCGACGAGCAGCACGATGCCGGCCGCGGCGAGCGCGATCCACACCCCGTCGAGCGGCCGCCGCGAGCCGATGACCGCCACGAGCAGCGGGCCGGCGAACCCGATGGTCACCGCGATGCCGAGCGGGATCCGGTCGATCGCCTCGTACGTCGACCAGTTCATCAACCCGAGCGCGACGCCGAACGCCCCGGCCAGGCGCAGGTCGCCTTCCAGCCGGGGGCGGTAGATCGCCCACAGAATGATCGCCCCGAGCGCCAGCCGCAGGAACGCCGCACCCCCCGGACCGAGCTCGTCGAACAGCGTCACGGCGAACGCCGCACCGACCTGCGGCGACACCGCCGCGCCGACCACCAGACCCACGCCCGCCGCGCGCTCCCGGCCCACGGACCGCCGCTCCCCGCCCACCTCCCGATTCATCCCTCGAAGCTACATCGCAGCCGTTCTTTCGTGATCGGTGCTTGAAGAAGCCGCCCCTACGGGTACCCTGGACCGCATACATACCCACGCACGCGTTGGAGACCCCACCGCGCGCGACTGAAACTCGAAGCTCCGGCCGGAGACCCCGGATCCGGGCTCGAAGGGAGAAGAGATGGCGACGACCACTGCGAGACCCGCAGTAGTTGATCCGCAGCAGCACGGGGCTCACGAGGCCCAGCTGACCGTGGACGACCGCTGCGCGCTTTACCGGCACATGCTCCTCATGCGCGCCACCGAGGAGCGGGCGCTGACCCTCTACCGCCAGGGCAAGGTGCCCGGCAGCTACTACGACGGACGTGGCCAGGAGGCCGTGTCGGTGGGATCGGCGTTCGCGCTGTCCCCGCGCGACCGCGCCTGCATCCTGCACCGCGACCTCGGCGCGCACCTCGTGCGCGGCGTGAAGCCCGGCCGCGTGCTCGCCCAGATGATGGGCCGCGCCGGCGGCGTGACCGGCGGCAAGGACGGCAACATGCACTTCGGCGACCGCGAGCTCGGTTGCGTGGGCATGGTCTCGATGCTGCCCGACATGGCCCTGGTGGCCTGCGGCCTCGCGCTCGCCTTCCAGATGCGCGGCGAGCCGCGAGTGGCGATGACGTGGTTCGGCGACGGCTCGACGGCCAACGGCCAGTGGCACGAGGCGATGAACGTCGCCGGCGTGCGCAGGCTGCCGGTCGTCTTCATCCTGGAGAACAACCAGTTCGCCTACTCGACTCCCAACGACCTCGAGTTCGCGGTGGACCCGATCGAGCGCGCGGCCACCTACGGCTTCCCGGGCGTGAAGGTGGACGGCAACGACGTGGAGGCCATGCTCGACGCAGCGGCCGAGGCGTGCGACCGCGCCCGCGCCGGCGGCGGGCCGACGCTGATCGAGGCCGAGACCATGCGCATGCACGGCCACGGCGCGCACGACGACATGCGCTACGTGCCGCCCGAGATGCTCGAGGAGTGGTCGCAGCGCGACCCGATCGAGACCTACGAGGCGCGCCTGCGCTCCGACGGCATCGACATGGACGCGATCCGCGGAGTCGGTGACCGAGGAGCTCGAGCGCGAGACCGAGTGGGCGCTGGCCCAGCCGATGCCCGACCCCGCCACGGCCACCGAGGGCGTGTTCGCCACCGAGGACCCGGTGCTGGGCGACGGCGTGGCGCCGTGGTCGCGTTTCGCCGAGGTGTCGAATGGCTGAGCTCACATATCTCGAGGCGATCTCCGACGGCCTGCGCGAGGAGATGCGCCACGACGAGTCCGTGTTCTGCATGGGCGAGGACATCGGCGCCTTCGGCGGCGCGTTCAAGGTGACCGACGGCTTCATCGAGGAGTTCGGCGCCGACCGCGTGTGGGACACGCCGCTGGCCGAGAACGCCATCGTCGGCACGGCGGTGGGCGCCGCGGTCGGAGGGGCTGCGTCCCGTCTGCGAGATGCAGTTCGCGGACTTCATCGCCTGCGGGTTCGACCAGCTCGTGAACGTGGCGGCCAAGATGCACTACCGCCAGGGCCTGGCCGTGCCGATGGTGGTGCGCCTGCCCTCGGGCGGCGGCTTCTCCGGCGGTCCGTTCCACTCGCAGAACCCCGAGGCCTGGTTCCTGCAGTCGCCGGGGCTGAAGGTGGTGGCGCCGTCCACCGCCGAGGACGCGAAGGGGCTGCTCGCCGCCGCGATCCGCGACCCCAACCCGGTGCTCTACATGGAGCACAAGAACCTGTACCGGCGCGTGAAGGGCGACGTGCCCGAGGGTCGCTACGAGACGCCGATGGGCGAGCTCGGCATCGCCCGCGAGGGCACCGACCTCACCGTCGTGGCCTACGGCGCGATGGTGCACACCGCGCTCGAGGCGACCGAGGACGTCGACGGCGCTCGGTCGAGGTGCTCGACCTGCGCACGCTGTGCCCGCTGGACCGCGAGGGGATCCTCGCCAGCGTGCGCAAGACGAGCAAGGTCGTGGTGCTGCACGAGGCCACGCGCTCGTGCGGCGTCGGCGCCGAGGTGTGCTCGCTGATCGCCGAGGAGGCGTTCGAGGACCTGGACGGCCCGGTGGTGCGCGTGACCGCGCCCGACGTGCCGATCCCGTTCAGCCCGCCGCTGGAGCGCGCGGTGCTGCCGCAGGTCGACGACGTGAAGGAGGCCGTGCAATGAGCTCCTCGGCTACTGAGACGCTTGCGGAAGTGACGATGCCCCAGATGGGCGTGTCGGTCGCGGAGGGCACGATCACCGAGTGGCGCAAGCAACCCGGCGACTGGGTCGAGAACGACGAGATCCTCGTCGAGATCTCCACGGACAAGGTGGAGACCGAGGTGCCGTCGCCGGCGACGGGGCGGGTCGAGGCGATTCTTGTCGAGGCGGGCGCGACTGTTGATGTGGGCACGCTGTTGGCCACGATCGACACGAGTGCCACGCCCGGCGAGGCGCACTCGGATGAGGCGTCAGGCGTCAGGCCTCAGGCCTCAGGGGCTGGGGCTCCTGCCACGCCGGTGTCCCCTGTGGTTCGGCGCATTGCCGACGAGCACCACGTCGATCTGATGATGGTCGAGGGCACCGGCCGGCGTGGGCGCGTGACGAAGAAGGACCTGCTCGCGTTCATCGAGGCTGGGAATGGCAACGGCAAGGCCGAGAAGCCGCAGCCCACGCTTCACACCGAGTCGCCATACAGGGAAGAGTCGACAGTCGACAGTCGACAGTCGACGGGCTCGGAGCTCTCCTTGATGCGGAAGCAGATCGGCGAGCACATGGTGCGCTCGCTCCAGACGGCTGCTCACTGCACGACCGATCGTCGAGGCCGACATGTCGGCCATCGAGGCGGCTCGCGGGCGGCTCTCGTATCTGCCGCTCGTGGCCAAGGCCACCATCGCCGCGCTGCGCGAGCATCCGCAGCTCAACGCGACGCTGGAGGGCGACCGGCTCACGCAGCACGAGGCGGTTCACCTCGGGATCGCGGTGGCGCTCGGGGACGACGGGCTGATCGTGCCCGTGGTTCGCAACGCGCACGAGCTGTCGCACGAGGGGCTGGCCGCACGGATCAAGGACCTGGCCGAGCGGGCGCGCAGCAAGCGCCTCGAGCCCGACGAGGTGGGCGGCGGCACGTTCACGATCACCAACCCCGGGCGCTACGGGGCGCTGCTGGCCACGCCGATCATCAACCAGCCGCAGGTGGCGATCCTCGACCTCGAGGCCGTGACCAAGCGGCCGGTCGTGGTGAGCGACGAGCAGGGGAGGGATAGCATCGCCATCAGGCCGATGACCTACTTCTGCATGTCCTGGGATCACCGCGCGCTCGACGGCGTGCTGGCGGCGAAGTTCCTCGGGTCGGTGCGGGAACACGTCGAGGGGTGGCGTGGCTGAGGACCCCGCAAACTCCGGCGCTGGGCTGGATCTTGGGGCTATACCCCCCAAGATCCCGCACAGCTCGCACGGTTCGCGACCCGAGCTCTGGGTCGTGGCTCTGGGCGTAGTCGAGTACAGGGAGGCGTTCGCCATGCAGGAGCGCCTGCGTGACGCCCGCCAGCGGGACCTGATCCCCGACACGCTGCTGCTGCTCGAGCACCCGCCGGTCTACACGAAGGGCCGGCGGGCCCAGCCGTCCGACCTGCCCATGGGCGAGGACTGGTACCTGTCGCAGGGCATCGACGTGGCCGACTCCGACCGCGGCGGCCAGGTGACCTACCACGGCCCCGGCCAGCTGGTGGGCTACCCGATCATGCGCGTGCGCGAGGTGCCCGCGTACGTGCACGCGCTCGAGGAGGTGATGGTCACGGCGCTCGCCGACGAGGGCATCGAGGCCGAGGTGCGCGAGGGGCTGACCGGCGTGTGGGCCGGCGAGTCGAAGATCGGCTCGATCGGCGTGCACGTCTCCCGCGGCGTGACCACCCACGGCTTCGCCGTGAACGTGGACGGCGACCTGCAGCCGTTCGAGTGGATCGTGCCGTGCGGGATGGACGGGCGTGCGCATGACCTCGCTGCTCAAGGAGACCGGTCGCACCGACGCGATGTCGTGCTTCCGCAAGCGCGTGGCGTGGCGGTTCGCGGAGGCGTTCGGGCTGCGTCAGCGGCTGGTTTCACAGGCGCGGCTGGAGCAGGCGGCCTCGCTAGAGTCGGTTCCGGCATGAGCGCCGAGCATCGACCCGCTCCCGGGCCAACCCGGGCGGCGCCCGCACCCTGGATATGGGCGAGGTGCTCCCGTTCGGCGAGCGCAAGCCGAAGTGGTTCAAGGTGCCCGCTCCCGGCGGCGCCAAGTACCGCGAGCTGCGCCGGATGATGGACGAGGAGGGGCTGCACACCGTCTGCCAGGAGGCCGCCTGCCCGAACATCGGCGA
Source organism: uncultured Thermoleophilaceae bacterium (assembly GCA_963808105.1). Classification (GTDB taxonomy): domain Bacteria; phylum Actinomycetota; class Thermoleophilia; order Solirubrobacterales; family Thermoleophilaceae; genus JAAYBF01. The sequence continues at coordinate 46,988 of CAWEEH010000002.1, forward strand.
CTGCTGGCAGCGCGGCACCGCCACGTTCATGATCCTCGGCGACACGTGCACCCGGCGCTGCGGCTTCTGCAACGTGAAGACCGGCAAGCCCACCTTCAACGACCCGCTCGAGCCGCTGCGCGTGGGCCAGTCGGTGGCGAAGATGGGCCTCAAGCACGCGGTGATCACCAGCGTCGACCGCGACGACCTGCCCGACCTCGGCTCGACCGCGTTCGTCGGCGTGATCCGCTCGATCCGCCGCCTCTCGCCGGGCACCAAGGTCGAGGTGCTCACCCCCGACTTCCGCGGCGAGGAGATGCCGCTCGCCCGCGTGATCGCCGAGCGCCCCGACGTGTTCAACCACAACGTCGAGACCGTGCCGCGCCTCTACCCGGTCGCCCGCCGCGGGTCGCAGTTCCTGCGCTCCTGCCGGGTGCTGCGCAACGCGCGCGAGATGGGCGAGGGCGAGGTCGTGACCAAGTCCGGCCTGATGACCGGCCTGGGCGAGACCAAGGAGGAGCTGCTCGAGACGTTCGGCATCCTGCGCGAGCACGACGTGCAGGTGCTCACCGTGGGCCAGTACCTGCGCCCCACGCGCGACCACCTGCCGGTGGTGCGCTACTGGCACCCCGACGAGTTCGCCGAGCTGGAGCGCGAGGCCTACGCGATGGGCTTCGAGTCGGTGGCCGCCGGACCGCTGGTGCGGTCGAGCTACCACGCCGAGCAGACCCTGGAGCGCGCGGCCGCGCGCTGAGCCGATGCGCCGCGTGCGCCTGGCTGTGCTGATCGCGGCGGTGATGACCGCTGCCGTGGTGACCGTCGCGCTGGCCTTCGAGCGCGAGGAGCCGCTCGGACCGCCGGTGCGTGCCGCCGCGACCGGAGAGTGGCGGGCGCTCGCGCCCGCGGGCCTCGAGCGCACCGAGGTTGCGGCCGCGCGGATCGGGCGCTCGATCTACGTGGCGGGCGGCTTCGAGAAGCGCAGCGGGCTGAGCACCGGCGCCCTGGAGCGCTACGACATCCGCACCAACCGCTGGACAGCGGCTGCGCTCGATGCCGGTGGGGCTGAACCACCCGACGGCCGCGGCATATCGCGGCAAGCTCTACGTCCACGGCGGATACACCGGCCGGCGCGACCTCTCGAGCGCCACCGCGCGGCTGTTCGCGTACAACCCGCGCACGAACCGCTGGAAGCGGCTGCCGAAGTCGGCGCGGCCGCGCGCGGCGCATGCCCTCGCGGTGCTGGGCGGCCGGCTGTACGCCTTCGGCGGGAAGAACGACCAGGGCGAGATGCGCTCGATGGAGGTCTACGACTTCAAGCGCCGGCGCTGGCGCGCCGCACCCGCCGATGAAGGGCCCGGCGCGCGACCACATGACGGGTCTTGCCGCCGGCGGGTTCCTCTACGCGCTGGCGGGCCGCGACCTGACCGACGGCCCGGGCAACTACGCCACCGCCGAGCGCTACGACCCCAAGCGGCGCCGCTGGCAGCGCCTGCCCTCGATGCGCAAGGCCCGCGGCGGGATCGCGTCGGCGAAGCTGAGCGGCGGCCGCGTGATCGTGTTCGGAGGCGAGGAGTCCGCCGGCACCATTCGCGAGGTGGAGATCTACGAGCCCAGGCAGCGCCGGTGGCGCTCGCTGCCCGACATGCGAACGCCGCGGCACGGCCTCGGGGGTGTGTCGCTCAGCGACCGCGTCTACTCGATCCAGGGGGGCCCGAGCCCCGGGTTCTTCTTCTCGAACGCGATCGAGTACCTCGACTAGATCCCGCTACAGCCTTCCGGCCGTTCGCGGCGCTGTGTTCCCGCTCAAGGACGACATCCCCACGCGCAGCTTCCCGATCGTCACCGTGGCGATCATCGCGATCAACGTGCTCATGTTCTTCTTCTTCCAGGAGCGCCTTCTTCGGCAGCCAGGAGACCTTCGACTCGACGCGTGGTCGAGTACGGGGCGATCCCGTACGAGATCACCCACCCGGGCGATCAGTGCGTAGCGATCAGCACAGCGGAGATCGGGTGTGGCCCCGGGGTGCGAGCGGCCAGGCGCCCACCTGGCTCACCATCCTCACCTCGATGTTCATGCACGGCGGCCTGCTGCACATCGGCGGCAACATGCTGTTCCTGTGGATCTTCGGCAACAACATCGAGGACTCGATGGGCAAGGGCCGCTTCGTCGCCTTCTACCTGCTCGGCGGGCTCGTGGCAGTGCTGGCGCAGACCCTCATCGAACCCAACGCCGCCGTGCCCACCATCGGGGCGAGCGGGGCGGTCGCGGCCGTGCTCGGCGGCTACGCGCTCCTATATCCACACGCGCGCGTGGTCACGCTGCTGTTCATCATCATCTTCTTCACCATCGTCGAGCTGCCGGCCCTGCTCGTGCTCGGCGCATGGTTCGCGCTCCAGGCGCTGTCCGGAGCCACCGAGGTCACCCAGCCGGTGGGCGATGGCGGGGGCGTCGCGTACTTCGCCCACATCGGCGGGTTCCTGTTCGGGCTGGCCACGATCAAGCTGTTCGCCAACCACGTGCACGAGGACTACGAGCGGGCGCACCGAACGCCGGTCTACTGATGAACGCGCGTACTGCGGCCCTGATCGCGTCATTGGCCTTGATCGGGCTGCTCGCGTTCCTCACGATCGACGTGATGATCAAGGACGGGTTCACGCCGCTGGTGGCGATCTCGCTGCTGATACTGGGCCTGCTCGGGTTCGGCGTCGTGGGGGCGCTCACCACACCCCCCGAAGAGTGAGCGCCTCCCGGCTCGCCTCGCTCGCCCTGGTGCTTGCGCCGGTCACGGTTGTGGTGGCGCTGTACCTCGGACCGCTGCGCGACGACGGCGGGGATCCGCCTCAGGCGACCGCGGTGGCGCCCGACGTGGCCGGCCTCCCCGAGCCGGGCGGGTCGCTCGAGCCGCGTTCGCCGGCGCCGGTCCGGCTCACGGGGGTGGACGCGTTCGCGCTGCGCTTCAGGAAGCCGCCGAAGGCCGCGCTGCTCTTCGACGTGGACGACGGCGAGGTGCTCTACCGCCGCCGTCCGCTCACGGTGCTGCCGATGGCCAGCCTCACGAAGATCATGACCGCGCTCGTCGTGACCCAGGAGACCCAGCCCGACGAGCGGGTGAGGATCACCAAGGCGGCGCTGCGCTACCAGGGCTCCGGCGTGGGCGTGCTGCCCAAGGGCAAGCGCGTGCGGCTCGAGTCACTGCTGAACGGGTTGATGCTGGTGTCGGGCAACGACGCCGCCATCGCCCTCGCCGTGCACGTGTCCGGCAACGAGCGCAAGTTCGTGAGGCTGATGAACGAGAAGGCAAGGCTGTGGGGCCTGCGCTGCACCCGCTTCGCCTCGTCACACGGATTGGAGGACGGCAACCGCTCCTGCGCAGCCGACCTCGCCGTGATGACCCGGCTGGCCATGCGCAACCGCCGGATCGCGCGGATCACGCGCCGGGCACAGGTCTCGTTCCGGTTCCCGATCAAGGGCGGCCGGCTCTACCTGGCGGGGCACAACCCGCTGCTGCGCGCCGGCTACCGCGGGGCGATCGGGCTGAAGACGGGCTTCACCGACCGCGCCGGGCGATGCTTCGTGGGAGTGGCGCGGCGGCGCGGGCGCACGCTCGCGGTCGTGCTGCTGGGCTCACCGAATCCGCTCAAGCACTCGGTGAAGCTGCTGGATCTGGGCTTCAGCGCCGGCTGAGGCGCTTGCGCGCCGTGGCACCAGCTGCGGCGAGCCCGGCGCCGATGGCGCCGACCGTAGCCGCGGCGAAGCCGGTGAAGGGAAGCTTGCCGGCGCCGGCGCCGCCCCCGCCGGAGCCGGAACCGCTTCCCCCGCCTCCGCTACCGGTGTCGCCCGCCACGCCGCCGGCGTCGTCGCCGCCCGCGGAGCTCGGGTCCACGTCACCGCCCGAGTCGGTCGTGCCGGCCACGTCACCGAGGCTGTCGATGGAGGGGCCTCCGCCACCGGGCGCGTCGGGACCGCTCGCCGCTGCGAGCGTGCCGAAACCGAGGTGTGCCATACCGCCCCCATCCGTGGTGATGGCCACCAAATCTCCGTAATCCTTTACGTCAGGCCTGACGTACTTCAACGAGTCGCCTCCCCTGGGCCCGTATATGCGGGGAATCAGGGTAGTTCAAGGCTTTCGTTCGGGCAAGTACCAAGTGTCGCCATCCGCTGCCAGAATCACTCTCCAAGGGGCCATAGCTCAGTTGGAAGAGCGCCGCCTTTGCAAGGCGGAGGTCGCCGGTTCGAGCCCGGCTGGCTCCATCCCGTGACGGATCACGAGCGACTCATCCGCCAGGCCACCGGCGCCTTCAACGGACAGGACATCGAGGCCTGGGTCGGGGCGCTCCATTCCGACATCGAGATCCAGTTCTTCGGGGGCTTCGACAGCATGCTGGGGGCGCGATTCGAGGGCGAGGAAGGAGCGCGGCGCTTCTTCGAGGACTGGTTCGCGACCTTCGAGACCATGCACGTGGAGCTCCAGCAGTTCCGCGACACGGGGGAGGAGATGCTGACCGTCTACGAGCTGGTCGGCACCGGGAAGGAGAGCGGGGCTCCCGTTCAACTGCCCGGAGCCGCCATCTACGGCTTCAAGGGCGGGAAGATCAGCAGGGCGGCGTTCTACTACGACCGCGACGAGGCGCTCGAGGCCGCCGGACTGGCCTAGGTTCCCGCCCCCGGCGCGGTTAGGCTGGCCCCGATGGCCACCGAGCCCGCGCGCCGCGCCGAGGTCTCCAACTACGACACCGTCACGCACTGGTTCGGCCTGGCCGCCGAGCGGCTGGGACTGGCCGATGACGTGGCGGGCGTGATGCGCTCGGCCTACCGCGAGGTGAAGGTGCAGGTGCCGATCAAGCTCGCCGACGGGCGCATCCACTGCTTCGAGGGCTTCCGCGTGCAGCACAACGGCGCGCGCGGGCCCTACAAGGGCGGGATCCGCTTCCACCCCGAGGTCGACCTGGACGAGGTGCGCGCCCTGGCCGAGCTGATGAGCTGGAAGACCGCGATCGCGGGGGTCCCGTTCGGAGGGGCGAAGGGCGGCATCAACGTGACCCCGGGAGAGCTGTCGCCCGCCGAGCAGCAGAAGGTGGCTCGCTCGTTCATCGACAAGATCGAGAAGGTGCTGGGCCCGCAGCGCGACATCCCCGCCCCCGACGTGGGCACCAACGCGCAGACGATGGCCTGGTTCATGGACGAGTACGGCAAGCTGCACGGCCACACGCCGGCGATCGTGACCGGCAAGCCGATCGCGCTCCAGGGCTCATACGGCCGCGAGGCCGCGACCGGCCGGGGCGCGGTGTTCGTCTTCCTCGAGGCCGCGCCGGGCCTGGGCATCGACCCCGCCGAGTGCACCTTCGCGGTACAGGGGTACGGGAACGTGGGCTCCTGGGCGGCGCGGATCCTCCAGGACCTCGGCGCCACCATGGTCGGCGCCTCCGACGCCAGCGGCGCCATCCACTCCGCCGCGGGCATCGACGCCCACGGCCTGCACGCGCACCTGACCGCGGGCGAGCCCATCGCCTCGTTCGAGGGGACCGACTCGATCGACGCCGAGGAGCTCGTCGGGCTCGAGTGCGACGTCTTCATCCCGGCGGCTCTCGGGGGCATGATCCGCGAGGACAACGCCGACTCGATGCGCTGCAAGGTGGTGGTCGAGGGCGCCAACAGCCCCACCACGCCGGCCGCCCACGAGATCCTCGAGGGCAAGGGCGTGCTGATCATCCCCGACGTGCTGGCCAACGCCGGCGGCGTCGTCGTCTCCTACTTCGAGTGGGTGCAGAACCTCCAGCACTTCCGCTGGGACGAGGACGAGGTGAACGAGCGCCTGGGCAAGATCATGCGGCGCGCATACGCCGAGGTCGCGGCCAAGGCCGCGGACGACGCCGTGTCGCTGCGAGTCGCCGCGTTCGAGCTCGGGATCGAGCGCGTGGTGGAAGCCGCCCGCACGCGCGGGTACCTGCCCTAGACCGCGTCCAGGAAGAGAAACGGGGACCGCCCGCCCCGGCGATCCCCGTCTCAGTTCAGCGGCGTCCCTTGCCGCTCTTTAACGACGGAACCCTCCGTGCCGTCGTACCAGAGGTCTCGGCGCGCGAACGCCGTCACCCAAAAAAGGGACTCAGAAGCTCATACACGCGTCCAGATGCCTGGACGCCGGCCGACTACTCGTCGAAGTCGAAGTCCCGGGGGGGCTTCTGCTCGAACCAGAGCCGGTCGTGCTCGGGAGTCTCCTGAAGGAAGTCCGGCGTCTCCTCGAGCACGTCCTCGTCGTCCCCCGCGGGCTCTCCCGGCACCGGCTCCTCCGGCGCGGGCTCCTCGAGGGCGTCGAAGCCCTTCGTGGGCGTGTCCCCGGTGGACTCCTGTTCGACCGCCGGCTCTGGCTCGGGCTCGGGCTCGGGCTCCGCGATCACCTCCGGCTCGGGCGCCGGCTCTGCCTCGGCGACCGGCTCCGGCTCCGGTGTGGGAGCGACCTCGCGCTTCCGGCGCGGCCTCCTCCGCCTGCTCGGCCTCGGGCTCCGCCTCCGCCTGCTGCTCGCGGCGGGCGGGGCCGAGCGCCTCGTGCTCCTGGCGCTGAACTTCGTCCTCCGCCGCCCCGTGAGCTCGCTTCAGCTCCAGGTGCTGGCGGATGGCATCGTCGAGAACGCCCATCGCGCCCGAAGCCTAGAACACGCCCAAGACGATCGTCGGCCGCTCAGGCGGTGACGGTTTCGGCGCGCTCGACCCTGTTCTTCCCGGCGCGTTTCGCGCGATAGAGGGCGACGTCGGCGGCGGCCACGAGCGAATCCTTGTCCGACGCGCTGGAGGGCACGGAGGCCACACCGAAGCTGGCCGTCACGCGCAAGTCGCCCTGGCCGTCGAGTCGCGGGATTCGCAGGTCGGCGATTGCCTCCCGCATGCGCTCGGCGAGCTGGGCCGCGCCCACGATTTCTGTCTGGGGAAGCACCACGGCCATCTCCTCGCCGCCGTAGCGCGCCGGCTCGTCGATGTCCCGGGAGAGCTCGCGCAGCACGCCCGCCACCTCGGCCAGGACCTCGTCGCCCTGCAGGTGTCCATAGGTGTCGTTCACGTCCTTGAAGTTGTCGAGGTCCAGCAGCACGAACCCGACCGGTGTGTTGAACCGCCTGCCGCGCTCGAACTCGCGGTCGAGCGTCCCGTGCATCTGGCGGACGTTGGACAGGCCGGTCAGCTCGTCGGTGATTGCCTGGCGCTGCACCGTCTCGTGAAGATCCGCGTTCTCGATCGAGGTCACGGCCTGGGCGACCAGGTAGTCGAGCAGGTCCGACTCCTGGGCCGAGAACGGCCGCTCGTTCCGGGCCAGCGCGATCACACCGAGATGCTGCGCGCTGCCCCTCGCGCCGAGCCGGGCCTTCAGCGAGATCGCGATGCCGTGCGCGCTCTCCGCGGATGCCGTCTGGGGCACCTCGCGATCAGCGGTGTTCTGGGCTGCGCGCGCGACCTGCTCGGCGGCCGCGAGCGCGGCTTCGAGCTCCGGCCCCGTCGTCCCCACGGTCACCTCCTTGAGCATCGTGCTGTCGAGCGGGGCGCCGCGGCCGGTGTCGGCCTCGCACGCCTGCACCGCGTTCTCCACGGCCAGGGCGAGCACCCCCTGGCGGTCGAGCCCGCGCGTGGATGCCTCACCGACCCGGCGGATGGCCGTCTCCAGCTCGAGCCGCTGGCGCTCGACCTCGTCGATCTTCGCCTCCAGCTGCTCGGACATGCGGTTGAACTCGCGGCCCAGCTGCGCGAACTCGTCGTCGCCCACGACGGGCACGGGCTCGTCGAACCGCCCGCCGGCGAGCCGGCGAGCCGCCTCGAGGAACTGGCCCATCTGCTCCTGCAGGGCCCGCGAGACGAACACCGTGCTCGCCAGCGCGAGCACGAGGAAGGCCACCAGCAGCCCGATCACCAGCAGCCGGTTCTGCGAGATCGAGTCGTTCTGCTCTGAGGCGTCGGTGAAGACCACCACCTCCTCCGCGCCGGCCACTCTCTCCCTGCGGCCCCGGTACTCGTCGCCCGCCGCCTCGAAGTCGCCGGAGCCCTCCGGCGCCGTGCGCACGCCCGGCACGGTGGAGGCCGCGGCGCGGCCGCCGCGAAGCACGAGCAGCTCCTGGCCGCTGCGCGTGCGGACCGTGCGCGCGAGCGTCCGGGCGTCGGTGACCGAGACGGACAACGTGCCGAGGGTCCCGCCGCTGCGGGCGTTGAGCTGGGCTCGAGCGGGGGCTACCCCGCGCAGGGAGCCTCCACGCAGGAGCGGGGAGGCGGGCTGGGAGACCGACACCGAGACCACGTCCCGGCCTGCGGCGATCTCGCTCAGGCGCCGCGCTGCCGCGCGCCGGTCGCCGCGCCCCAGCGCGGCCGTGAGCTCGGGGTCGCGCGCCACCCGGCGCAGGTGCGGCCGCGCTGCAACCCGTCCCTCGTCATATGCGGAGAACGCGACCGTGAGCCCCGTCGCCAGGCCCGCGTCGGTCTTACCGCGCTCGCTCGAGGCGGTGATCGAGAGCAGCGCCGCCCCGATGGCCACCATCGGGACGATCACGATGATCGCGAAGAAGACCCGCAGCCTGCCGCGGAAGGTCACGCGAGCAGGCTAGCGCGGCCGCAGGGGCCCGCCGAACGGATTGACCAACCGGTCCTTCGTGCGGCGGGCGGTGAAGCCCGGCGACGCGCGGCCGGCGACGCGGGCCCTCAGTGTCACTCGGCGCGGAAGGCGGAGCCTGCGTGTGAAGACGCCGTCGCGCCGGGCTCGGAGCGTCGCCACCCGGCGCCAGCGGCCCCGGCTCCGCCGTTCGATGGCCACGCTCGCCCGCCGGCCCGCGGGTGTACGGCCCCAGACCCTCACGCCGCGCCCCTGTGGCAGCGCCACGAAGGGAAAGCGGATCGCGCGGAGCGCCGGCTTGGCGCGCTCCCTTGCGTACAGGCGGGTGGTGCGGAGGTAGAGCCCCGATTGGAAGGTGTTGAACCAATCCCTGCCCGCGGGCGGGTTGTCCCGCAGCTGAAACCACACGACGAGGCCGATGCCGTTGCGCCACATCCGGTAGAGGGCCTCGGACACCCAGCGCCCGTGCTCACGCAGCGGGACACCCCAGGGATCCGGGCCGCGCGTGTCCCACGAGAACTCGGTCACCCAGAACCGGACACGTGAGCGGGAGCGGATGCGGCCGCTTCGTTCCGCGCGCCGCAGCGTCCGGCGGACCTCCGCCAGGTCCCCGAGCGAGACGTCGTCCCGGTTGAGGGCGCTGTGGGCCGGACCGCCGCCCGTGTACGGGTGCATCGACCAGGCGTCGAACTCCACCCGCCGCGCCAGCACCTTCCGCATGAACCGCAGCGGGCTCTCCCCGCTCCCGCCGAACGGGGCCAATCCGCCCGCGATCACGACGTTGCTCGCATGCACCGCGTGAACGGCGGGCGCAGCGGCGTTCACCATCCGGCGGTAGTTCGCCGCGGCCCCCGGTCCCTGATCGAAGAACGCCCGCAGGTTCGGCTCGTTGTAGAACTGCCACAGGCGCACGCGCGTGGCGGCGCCCGGCCTCCCCGAGTAACGCCGGGCCGCCGCGCCGATGAAGGCCGCGAAGTCGGCTGGAGGAGGGGTCTGGCCCGATGCTCCGCGCGGTCCTCGCGAGCGTGCCCAGCCCGGGGCGGAGTAGACACTGACGATCGGCTCCAGGCCGGCGGCCGTGGCGTCGCGGACGCGCCGGTCGAGGTCCGTCCAGTCGTACGCTGGGTCGGCCGGGTTCCCGGGGTCCGCCGGCTGCGCGGGCGCCACCCGGCCCCACACCACCGGCAGCCGGACGACGGTGAGGCCCGCAGCGCGCGCAGCCCTGTACGCGCCGGGCAGGTCGCGTTCTCTGAAGACCGGCTCGGCGGGATCAACGATGCCGGTGCGCAGCGCTGAGGCGCTGGCCGGAAGCGCGAGCGCCAGCATCGCGAGAGCCGCGACGAGCGCGAGACGACTGTGCAATGTTCTGAGAGTGGGGGACACGGAGGTACGCGTCAGCGCGATAATCGTCAACCGCGATCGAGCATCGATGTTGCGGAATGCCCTCGAATCGGTCGAGGCGGCCCTGGCGTCCGCAGGCGTTGAATCGGAGCTGGTCGTGGTCGACAACGCCTCCCGGGACGACTCGCGCTCGATGGTAGCGGCGGAGTTCCCGCGCGCAACGCTCGTGGAGCTGGACGACAACCTGGGCTTCCCGACGGCGGTGAACGCCGGCATCGACCGAACGCGGGGCGAGTGGGTGCTGCTGCTGAACAACGACGCCACGATCGCGCGCGAGGCCCTGATCAACGCGCTCGAGCCGCCCCCCGAGCCCGACGTCGGGGCGATCGCGATGCAGATGAGGTTCTCGGCCCGGCCGGACCTCGTGAACTCGGCCGGGATCGGGCTCGACACGCGCTACGTGGCCTTCGATCGGCTGCTCGGCACGCCCGTGGACGGCGAGGCGAGCCGGCCCGCCGAGGTGTTCGGGGCCTGCGGTGGCGCGGCCCTGTACCGGCGGGCGATGCTCGAGGACGTCGGCGGGCTGGACAGCCGGATCTTCCTCTACCTCGACGACGTGGACGTCGCGTGGCGGGCGCGCATGGCGGGATGGCGTGCCGAGTACCGGCCCGCCGCCGTGGTCTGGCACGAGCATTCGGCCACGACCCGGCACGGCTCGGGCTTCAAGTACTTCCACGTCGGCCGGAGCAGGATGCGCGTGCTGGCCCGCAATGCGGACCGGCGCCACCTGCTGCGCCACGGCCCCGCCATCGTTTCCTACGAGCTCGCCTACGTCGCCTTCGCGGCGGTGGCGGACCGCACGCTGGCGCCCGCGCGCGGGCGCCTGGCCGGGCTGAGGGAGTGGCGGGCCCTGCGCAGGGAGGGCGCGCGGGCCCGGCGGGAGATTCCGCTCGATAAGCGCCAGGGCTTCCTCGCGGCTCTCCGCCGCCGGCAGGGCTGGCTGCGCGGCGGCACGCCCCCGCAGCCCTAGGCTGGCGCTCGTGTCCAACCGATCGCCGCGAACCGTCGCCGCGTTTCACCTCGGCGACCCCAGCGGACCGTCGCGAACGCTCACGCCGGTGCTCGGCCGGTTGTCCGGGGCCGGAGAGCTGGCGGTCGCCCTGCCGGGGCCCGGCGGCGCCACCGAGGAGCTCGGCGAGCTCGGGCGCGTGGTGTACCTGGGGCACGAGCCGATGATGTTTCCGCGCTCCCCTCGAGCCGCGTGGGGAGTCCCGGCGAACTTCAGGCGCGACACTCGCCGCTTCAGAGCCCTCCTGCGCGGGCATCGGGCCGACCTCGCGGTCATCGCCACCAGCACCCTCCCGGCGCTCGCCCTCGCTGCCCGCCTGGAAGGGGTTCCCTCGATCGTCTACACCACCGAGCTCTACCGCCAGGGCAGCCGCGGCGATGTGCTGCGCTCGCGGATAGGGGCAGCGCAGCTGCGCCTGAACGCCGGGCTGGCGACCGTGGTCGTGGCCGCCTCAAAGACGGTTGCGGAGGCACTTCCCGCCCGAGCGTCCGTGGTCGTGTCCTACCCCTCCTTGGAGCCGGCGGCCGAACCCGGCGACGGCGCCGGGTGGCGACGCGAACACGGGCTGGAGGACGCGTCGCCACTGGTGGTGACGATGGGGAATATCGCGCGGGGGCGCGGCCAGGACGTGGCCGTCCGCGCCCTCGCCGACCTGCGCCGCGACCATCCTTCGGCCCAGCTCGCGATCGCGGGGGAGCCGCACCCGCGACCCGCGGAGCAGGCGTTTGCGACCGAGCTGATCGGGCTCGCCGGAGAACTCGGGCTCTCCGAGGCGGTGCACCTGTGCGGCTTTGCCGAGCCCGCCGGCGTCCTCGCGGCCGCAGACGTGTTCGTGAACCCCGCGCGCTTCGCCGAGACCTTCGGGCGCGCGGCGATGGAGGCCCTGGTGGCCGGGCGTCCCGTGGTCTCCACCCGGGTGGGCGCGATACCCGAGGTGCTCGCGCACGAGCGCCACGCGCTGCTGGTCCCACCGGACGACCCCATCGCGATGGCGGCGGCGATCCGCCGGGTGCTGCACGAGCCCGGCCTGGCGGAAGGCCTGGTCGCCGATGGCCGAGCGCACGTTCTGTCGAACTTCACCGTCGAGCGCGAAGAGGCGTCTGTTCGACGAGGCGATCGCGCGTGCGCTGGGCGGCGCTAACCGCGCCGCTTCCGTTGCCGGCGCGTGAGGGAGAACGCCACGGCCGCGAGCCCGGAGAGCGCCATCCCGGCCACGAGCCAGCCGATCGGCGCGCCCCCGTCCTGAGCGGCGGAGGCCGCCGCGGGCACGGCGACGCGCGTTGGGGCCGCTCCGCCCCCGCGGCGCGTTCGGGGCGCGCCGAGCTGCGGCGACTCGGCCACCGCCCTCAGGTCGGCCGCGCTCTCGCCGCCCGAGCCCTCGAGCGCCCTGGCCGCTGCGGGCGCCAGCGGCTCAGAGTCCTTGCCGGGTGGCGCCGAGGGGCGGTCGCCCTCCGCGGTGGGCACGCGTTCGACGTACTGATCGAGCGAGGGCTGCGCCGGCGCGGGCACCGTGGAGCAGAACACCACGGCGAGCGCGACCCCCGCGACGCGTCTCAGACGGCCCCTGATCCCGTTACTCGTCACGGCAGCCGAGCATAGTCATGCTTCCCATCGTGCTGATGATCCCCCTCCTCGCCGCGGCAGTGGTCCTGCTCGCGATCGACGGCGGCGGGGCGCCGGTGGGCTCTGCCGGGGTGGCGGCGGTGGCCGTCTGGTGGGGCCTCCTGCTGGGGCTCGCGCTCTCGTGGATCCCGCGGACCCGCCCGCCGCGGATCGCGCTGGTCTGCCTCGCGCTGCTCGCCCTGTTCGCCGCCCTCACGGGCCTGTCCGGGCTGTGGGCCCCGTCCGCCGAGAGAGCGATGGAGGAGTGCGCCAGGGTGAGCCTGTACCTCGGGGTGCTGGCGCTGCCCATCGTGGCCGCCAAGCGCGGCGAGGCCGGCCGCTGGGCGGACGGTCTTGCGCTCGGCATCGTGACGGTCGCCGTCCTGGCGCTCGCGCAACGGCTTCTCCCGCAGCTCATGCCCGACGACCAGCTGGCCGGGCTGCTCCCCGATGCCGCGACGCGGCTCACCTATCCGATCGGCTATTGGAACGGCCTGGCGATCTTCGTGGCGCTGTGCGTGCCGCTGCTGCTGCGCATCGCCACCGGCTCGTCGCACCTGGCCTGGCGCGCCGCCGCCATGGCGCCCCTGCCGATCGTGGCCTCGGTGATCTTCCTCACCTCCTCGCGCGGGGGAGTCGCCGTCGCGGTCGTGGGCGCCGGGGTGTTCGTGGCGCTGTGCCCTCACCGCTTCACCGCGCTGCTGGCCGTCCTGGCCGGGGGCGCCGGCTCTGCCGCGGCGGTGGGCGTCATCGATCACCGTGCGGCGCTCGTGGACGGGCCGTTCGGATCCGCCGCGGCCGAGTCGCAGGGCGCGGAGGCAGCGCTACTCGTCCTGGGGATCTGCGCGCTCACGGCGCTGGTGTTCGGCGCGATCGCCCGTTATGCACCTCGTCGATTCGGGATTCCAAAGCCGGTCGGGGTGGCGGTCCTCGCTGCGGCCGCGGGCCTGGCTCTGGTGCTCGCCGACCCGGGCGCTCGCTTGGACGATTTCAGGGCGGTGCCCGCCGACGACGGGCAGAGCGGCGCGGCCGCTATCGAGGGCCACCTCACCAGCGGCGGCGGCAGCGGGAGGTGGCAGTTCTGGGACGCCGCCGTGGATCAGTTCAAGGAGCACCCCCTGACGGGTGACGGCGCCAATTCCTATGAGCCGTGGTGGGCCCAGCACGGCTCACTCGACTGGTTCGTCCGCAACGCGCATTCGCTGTGGCTCGAGACCCTGGGCGGGCTGGGGGTCCTCGGGCTCCTGCTGATCGCCGGCTGTTTCGCCGCAGGGGGCCTGGCCGGCGTCCGCCGTATGCGGCGGGCGCCCGAGGCGGAGCGGATCACCCTGGCGGCGCTCCTCGGCCTCGTGGCCGCCGTGGCCGCCGCAGCAGCGATCGACTGGGTCTGGCAACTGCCTGTGATCGCGGCGGTGGGCATGGCGGGACTTGGGCTGCTCGTGAGCGCGGCGAGCGAGCCCGGCGGCGGCGAAGCACCCCGGGAGCCGGGCCGCTCCAGAGCATCCGCGCGGGCGGCGGCCATCGCCGCCTGCGCCCTCGTGCTCCTGCTGCAGTTCACGATTCTGGTTGGGCATGAGGAGCTCCACTCGAGCCGGCAGGCGGCGAGCCGCGGCGATCTGGACGCCGCGCGGGATCACGCGGATCGCGCTCGGAGGTGGCAGCCGTGGGCTTCGTCGGCTCATACGCAGCTGGCGCTGGTGGCCGAGCGCGCCGGTGATCTGCCCGCCGCACGCCGCCACGTCTCGGACGCCATCGGCCATGACCGCACCGACTGGAGGTTGCACCTCGTGGCCGCCAGGCTCGCGGCGAAGACGGGCGACGCGCGGGTCGCCCGGCGCGAGCTGGCGATCGCTCGGCGGCTCAATCCCCGCTCGCCGGCCCTCACGCGTCGCGAGTAGTGCCTACCGCTTCGGGGTACGCTTAGGCCCGTGGGAGAGGTACAGGAGCAGCGGGCGCCATCGGAGGCCCCTGCCTGGCTCGTCAGCGAACACCAGACGGCCAGCCGCTCGCCACACGCCGTCGCGTCGCACCCCCGGCGCACCCTCCCGCGCCACCTGGCCTACGACGCGCTCCGGCGGCGCATGCTCGCGGCGGCCGACATCGCCGCCCTGCTCGTGGCCGCGGGCGGCGCGCACTTGGGGCCGCTCTCGTCCACCCAGGCTCTGTGGATCCTGGCCCTGCTCCCGCTATGGCTGGTGTCGGCGAAGCTCTACGGGTTGTACGACCGCGACCACCGGTCGCTCAGGCACCTGACCGTGGACGAGCTGGGAGCGATCGTGAGCTGGGGCGGCGTGGGCACAGCGGGGGCGGTGCTCATCCTCTCCCTCAGTCCGGGCGGCGCACCGGCCGCCGGCGCGGCGGCGGTGTTCTGGCTCCTGCTGGTCACCCTCGACGCCGCCTTCCGCGGCGCCGCCCGGGTGCTCTGGCGGTCCAGGACCGCACCGACGCGGATCCTGCTCGCCGGGAGTGGCCCGCTGGCGGAGGCTGCCCGGCGCAAGCTCGAGCTCTTCCGCGACATGCATGCCCAGGTCGCCGGTCAGATCGACGCGGGCGAGCTGGCGGGGGCGCCCGGTGATGGGCGAGTCGAGCACCGCATCCGCGCGGCGTGCGGCGGGGAGCTTCCCGACCGCATCATCGTGTGCAGCCGGGATGTGAGCGAGGGCCTGCTCGCCGGAATCCTGCGGACCTGCCGTGACCAGCGGATCAAGCTGAGCGTGGTCCCGCCGCTGCGGGGAATGTTCGGCACAGCCGTGCGGCTCTCACACGTGGCGGAGATGCCGCTGGTCGAGTACCACACCTGGGATCAGTCGAACTCGACGATGCTGCTCAAGCGCAGCTGCGACATCGTCGTTGCAGCGGTGCTCCTAGTGATCTCCGCGCCGTTCCTGCTCCTCACCGCCGTCGCCATCCGCATCGATAGCCCGGGACCCGTCTTCTTCCGGCAGCGGCGCGCGGGGCTGAACGGAGAGCCGTTCCTGATGGTGAAGTTCCGGACGATGGTCATCGCGGCCGAGGAGGCGCCGGTGCCCAAGCGCCCGGGCGATCGCCGGGTGACTCGTGTGGGGAAGGTCCTGCGCCGCTGGAGCCTCGACGAGCTGCCGCAGCTCGTGCACGTCCTGCGCGGCACGATGAGCCTGGTGGGCCCGCGGCCGGAGGAGCTGCGAGTGGTCGACCAGTACGCCCCGGACCACCGCTTCCGGCTCGAGGCAAAGCCGGGCATGACCGGCCCGATGCAGGTGTTCGGGCGCGGCCACCTCGGGATCGCCGAGCGACTCGCGGTGGAGCGCGAGTACATCGAGAACATCTCGATAGGCCGCGACCTCCACATCCTCATGCACACCCTCCCGGCCGTGGTCTCCGGCCGCGGCGCCTTCTAGGCGAGGCTGCGGCGCGCGATCGCGCTGCGCGAGACGGCGACGGCCAGCTTCAGCCCGATCGCCACGTACACGGCGACGTCCAGGATCGGGCGGCGGCCGGAGTAGAACTTGCGGTAGAAGCGGCCCATCGAGCGGTGGAAGGCCACGTTGTGGCGGAGGCCGAGGTGGCGCTTGCGCTTGGTCGTCCCTCCCTTGATGTGCATCACCGAGACGGCTCCGTCGTACCAGACCTTCCACCCCTTGCGGTGGAACCTGAAGCACCAGTCCAGATCGTCCATGTACAGCCAGTAGCCCTCGTCCAGCAGGCCGACGTCCGCGAGCGCCTCGTGGCGGACCAGCATGAACGCGCCGTTCACAGCGTCCACCTCCCCGGCGGAGAACTCGTCGAGCTCCGGGGCGCGGTACTGGGCGAGCCACCTGGGAGCCCACCTGCCGCGACCGAGCTTGAGGAAATGGCCCAACGCACCCACGGGGGTGGGGAAGGAGCGCTTGGATGCGTGGTCGAAGCTGCCGTCGGGCTTGACGAGACGGCAGCTGGACATCCCGATGTCCGTGCGCTCGCGCATCACACCGATCATGTGCTCGAGCGAGCCCTCGTAGACCTCGGTGTCCGGATTGAGGACGAGCACGAAGGGCGCCTGCGACCGGCTCAGCACGAGGTTGTTGGCCACGCAGAAGCCGGAGTTCCAGTCGAGGGCGTGCAACTCGACCTCGGGAAACTCATCCCTCACCATCTCCGGCGTCCCGTCCGTGCTCGCGTTGTCCACGACGTGCACCTTCATGGGGCCGGACGCAGGCGGGTTCTGCCGTAACGACTGGAGGCAGGGCCGGAGGACCTCCCTGGCTCCGGTGGACGAGACGACCACGACCTCGAGCAGCACGAGAAAAGCCTATTGGCTCGATTCCAGGGTCTCCTCCATCCGTACAACCCTGCGCCGGGAATCCTGTACCCGGGGCGAATGACTGCGCCGGCGGCGCGCCGGAGACTGCCCGGCGGAGCGCCAACCCCCCAAGAAGGAGCCCTCACTTGAAGCTCGTGATCGGCATCGTCCGGCCCGAGAAGGCCAATGACGTGCTCGAAGCCCTCTACCGCGCCGAGGTGCGCGGTGTCTCGATCAGCCGCGTGCAGGGCCACGGAGGTGAGCTCGACCGCGTCGAGACCTACCGCGGCACCACGGTGAAGATGGGCCTGTCGGACAAGGTCCGGTTCGAGATCGCGGTCTCCGAGCCGTTCGTGGAGCCCGCGATCGAGGCGGTCTGCGAGGGCGCCCGCACCGGCGAGGTCGGCGACGGCAAGGTCTTCGTCGTGCCGCTGGAGCGCGCGATCCGGATCCGCTCGGGTGAGACCGAGGAAAGCGCCGTGACCCCGGTGGGCTCATGATCGACACGGGAGACACCGCTTGGATGCTGGCGGCGACGGCGCTGGTCCTGCTGATGACGCCTGCGCTGGGGCTGTTCTACGCGGGCCTCGTACGGTCCAAGAACACCCTGAACACGTTCATGATGTGCGTGGCGGCGATCGCGATCGCCACCGTCACGTGGGCGGCGATCGGGTACTCGTTCGCCTTCGGCGACGCCAACGAGATCATCGGCGGCTTCGACTACGTGTTCATGAAGGACGTGACGCTGGCGCCACTCGAGGGCCAGACCATCCCGCACCTGCTCTTCTTCGCCTTCCAGGCGACCTTCTGCATCATCACCGTGGCGCTGGTGTCGGGCGCGGTGGTGGAGCGGATGCGGTTCAGCGCTTTCATGATCTTCGCCGCGCTGTGGTCGGTGCTCGTGTACTCGGTGCTCGCGCACTGGGCCTTCGGCCCCGGCTGGCTGCTCAACGGCGGCACGCTGGACTTCGCGGGCGGCGTGGCCGTGGAGATGGCGTCGGGCTTCTCGGCATTGGCGGCCGCGCTCGTCGTGGGCGCGCGCAAGGACTACGGGCGCCAGGCACTGCTGCCGCACAACGCGGTCTACGTGCTGCTGGGTGCCGGGCTGCTGTGGTTCGGCTGGTTCGGTTTCAACGGCGGCAGCGGCTTCGGCACCGGTGCGAACAGCACGCTCGCGTTCGTGAACACCCTGCTCACGCCCGCCGCCGCGCTGATCACCTGGTTCACGCTCGACCTGATCCGGGGCCGCACGGTCACGGCGGTCGGCGCGGCCACGGCGATCATCGTCGGCTGCGTGCTGATCACCCCCGCGGGCGGCTTCATCAGCCCCGGCTGGGCGTTGGTGCTCGGCGCCGCCGGCGCCATCCCGTGCTGGGCGATGGTCGCCTACCGGCCGCGCACGCGGGTGGACGAGACCCTGGACGTGCTCGCCGCCCACGGACTCGCCGGCTTCACCGGCATCCTGTTCATCGGGTTCTTCGCCAACAAGTCGTGGAACGGGATCTCAGACGGGCTGATCTACGGCAACGCGGCCCAGCTGTGGGACCAGGTCAAGGCAGCGGTCGCTGCTCCGGCGTATGCGTTCGTGGCCACGTTCATCCTGCTGAAGGTGCTCGGCGCCCTGATGCCCCTGCGCGCCGACGAGAAGCAGGAGTCGATCGGCATGGACATCCTGGAGCACGGCGAGGAGGCCTACGCCACGGGCGAGGGCGCCATCCTCGTCATGCAGGACGGTGACGGGGAGATCGAGGTGCCGGTGGCCAACCCGGCCTAGTCAGGAGCCGGGAGGCCGGTACTCGACGGAGCGCTTCGCGGCCGCGTCGACCTCCTCGGGAGTCACCAGCACAATGGTCTTCACCGTGACGGCGCCCGTCGCGTTCACCGTGAGCGCGACGGCGGTGGCGGCCTCGTTGTCGGGCAGGTCGCAGATCACGTAGGCATCCGGGTCACCAAAGGCGAAGTAGAAGCTCTCCAGCGATCCGCCGACGCTCTCGGCGACCTTGGCCACGGCCTCGGTCCTGCTGGTCCCGCCGTCGTTCTGAAGGCCCTTGACGCCCTCCTGCTTGTACGAAGCCTCTAGTAGGTACTTGGGCATGCGACCTCCTGGGGTTGAGATGGTTTCGGCAAGCCTACGCCTGCGACGACCGGTACTGGGCATCGATGGCCGCGACCAGCGCGGCGACGCGGCGGTCCACCTCCGCCGAGTCCGTCTCAGGTGGAGGCGGCGGAGCTTCTCCGGCGAGCATCGCGTCAAGCAGCACCGGCGCATAGGCACGGACGGCACGGCGACGCTCGTCCAGGCGCCTGAAGCGGGGGTGACGCTGTCTGCCGGTCAAGTAGATCCGGAACGAGAGGTGATCGGCGATGCGCCCGAACCGCCGCTCACCCAGTGAGCGCTCGGCCCTCCGCACGCTGTTCAGCAAGAAGCGGGGGTTCCAGAGGCCCGGCCCGCTGAACCCGCCCACATGATGCAGCTCCGCGATCGTGCGGTTGCCGAGTTGGTGGCCGGCCAGGAGGAGCTGGAGGTTCACCAGGCGGCACGTGTCGAGATAGCGGAAGCGCCAGTCCCGGGCGGCCAGCGACCGCCGCAGGCCGCGGGGGACGGCACGCCAGTGATGGACGGCGAAGCCGCGCGGTGAGCGGCGCCAAACGGGGTCGGTCGCCGCTCGGTTGTAGATCGCGAGATACGTCCCGCCGACCGGCGTTCCGTCCTCCAGCACCCGGAACCGGCCGCTGAGCAGCGGCCATCGCGGAGGGATGACGGCGTCCTCGTCGGTCGCCCATACGGGCGGAGCCGAGAAGACGGCCGCCTGGCCGGGCGCCATCGGCCACAGCTGCGCCATGAAGTCACCGCTTGCGATCACATCGGAATCGGCGAATGCGAACTCGGGCTCATCCGGGAAGGCCGCGAAGAGCTGGTTGAGGGCCAACCCGTGCTCGACGGGGTGGGAGTTGGGGAGCGCGAGATGGGAGAGCCGCTCGTCGGTCTCCGCCGCGAGGGCCAGCAGGCGGACATCCTCGGGCCCGCAGCCGTTGGCGACCAACCGGACCCGGACGCCCGTGCCCTGGAGCAGCGAGATCGCGAAGGGGAGCAGCCGCTCCGGCGTGCCCGGCGTGAAGACGACGTTGAAGGTGATCAGCGTGCCGGGTGTCCCTCGAGCCAGCGCTCGACCACGGCGCTCGCCTGGTCCACCGCCGCCTCGGGGGTCGCGCCCTGGTGACGCAGGGTTCGCCAGACCTCGATATCGGTCAGCGCCCTGAGGGAGGCGACCGAGGAGCCGTCGGAGCCGACCGGGCGCAGTGCCTCGACGACCAGTGAGTCGAACGAGTTCTCGACCTCCGCCATCGCCTCGCCCACGATCGGAACCTCCCGTCCCTCGCGGCGGCCGACGGTGATCCCGTCCCCTCCGCGCTCGTAGGCGCCGAAGAATGTCGTCACGAGGCGTTGGATCCGCTCGTTCCCCGACGTCGCGCCGGCGAAGACCTCCGGAGCACGGTCCGCCGGCGGCAGCTGCAGGCTCTCCATGAGGTGCTGGCCGCAGCTTCTGACGAGGTCGTCCTGGGAGGGGAAGATCGCCTCCATGGTCTCCATCGGCACGCCCGCCTTCTCAGCGATCTCCGGCCAGGTGGTGGCCTGGACCCCCTGACTGCCGTGCAGCTCGAGCGTCGTCTCGATGATTCGCTCCCGCGTGGGGTCGACCTCGCGGCGCTCGCCGGGCTCGTCGCCGGACGCTCCATCGAAGCCGCGCCGGAGGGCCTCCTGCCAGAACCGCGAGCCGGAGGACCGCTTCGGTGCGGGCGCCTCCTCCAGCGCGCGCCGCCCGCGAGGGCTGAGCTGCCAGAACACCTGGCGGCCGGCCTTGCGCCGAGTGACGAGGCCGCTCTCCAGCAACCGGCGGCCGGTACGGCTCACCTGGGTGTCATCGGTCTCCAGCAGGCGGCGGAGCTCTGAGCTTCCCAACTGCGGCGTGTCGTCGAGCACGCTCAGGAAGTCGTGGGCCTGGGTCCCCTGGGCCACCTCGGCCGGAGATGGCACTCGCTCGAGCCCCCAGTGCGCGAAGGCGATGGCGGCGTCCAGCCACCCGGCCAGATCCTGATCGCCGTCGGCCCTCGCCTGGGCGTCGCGGAGGGCGTGCAGGGCCGCCTCCAGAGTCTCGGCGTCGCATTCCAGCAGGCCGTCGACCAGCCCGAGCGCCACGGCCTCTCGCCGGGCGGGGTCCGCGCCGAGGCCGGCTATCCGCCGCACTAGCGCGGAGACCCGGGGATTGTCTACGGTGGAAGTGGCCACGCTCGCATCCTAGCAGTTGTTGTCAACTATATGTCAACTGTGAGCCAGGACTACGCACACCTCTTCTGCGAGTTGTTCGATCGGCTCGACCCCGCTGAGTACCTCGCGGCCGGCGAAGCCTGGATGTGCGACGCGGAGATTGCGGCCACGGCCGCCTCGGTCGAGGCGGCGGCTCTCGACGGTGGGCCCGTCGCGGCGCCCGGCGGCGGGCGGGATGCCTTCGCGGTACTGCTGGGCCTCGACGCCGCCCTCGCCCACGCCAGCCCCGTCTTCGGCGGCGGCGCCCCTCCCGCCCTCACCGAGTACGCGCTGCGCTACGCCGAGTCCGGCCGCCTCGACACCGGCGCCCTTTCGGGCGCCCTCCTCCCCCGCTTCGCCCGCCCGGGCCGCGGCGGCCAGCTGCCCGCCGATTTGGCCGACGCCTTCGGCTCGGTGGTGCGCGTCCGCTCACCCGGCTGGGACGCCTGCGATCACGCCACCCTGCCGGCCCGCGCCCGTCTCACCCGGCCGGAGCGCGAGGGCGGCTTCCGTGTGGCCACCGCGCCGATCATCCGCGAGCCCGACGAGCTGGAATGGGAGGTGGAGGAGCGGTCGGGGCTGCGCTTCTACCGGATCCATCCCGCCGATCGGGAGCCCACGCAGGCACGGCTGGCGAAGGTGATCGCGGCGTGGGACGAGCGGGACGTGGCGATCGGTGTCGCACCCGAGCTCTGCCTTTCCCGCGCGCTGCTCGAGCGGTGGCAGGTCACGCTCTCCGAGCGCGACGGCGCGGGCGCCAGCCGTCTGCGCCTGGTGATGGCGGGCAGCGGCAACCTGAACGGCTCCTCGCCGCCGGTGAACGAAGCGGTGATGCTCGACGCGCGCACGGGCGAGGTGCTCGTGCGTCAGCGCAAGGTCCACCCGTTCAACTTCTCGGAGGAGGACCTGGAGCTGTGGGGGCTGGCGGATCGCCTGAGCGCTCCGATCGACGAGGACCTGAGCCGCGGCGAGCGGGTGTGCGTGGTGGAGGCCGGCGGCGCCCGCCTGGCGATCCTGGTGTGCGAGGACCTGGCCAGGCTGCATGCGTTCGCCGCGGCCCTTCACGCCCATGGCGTGTCGCTGCTCCTCGTGCCGGTCTTCGCCCGGCCGACCAAGGACCGGCGCTGGGAGCGCTCGCGGGCCGAGGTGTACACCGACGCGATCGGCGCGAGCGTGGTGGTGGCAAACAGCCTGGTGATCGCCGAGATCCTGGGCAGCCCCACCCCGGTGGGGACGGCGATCGCCATCGCGCCCGGGCACGCCGCGGTGGGCCACGCCTCCGAGCCGGACGACGTGGTGGTGTTCGAGCTGAACGGCGACGGGCCGCGCGTGGCGCATGAGCGAGCACCGGGCGCCTAGCCGCGGGTACCTTCACCACGGTGCGCATAGCCACCTGGAACGTCAACTCCGTGAAGCAGCGAGCGCCACGGCTGCTGCCCTGGCTGGACGAGCGCAGCCCCGACGTGGTCTGCCTGCAGGAGACCAAGCTCACCGACGAGGCCTTCACCGAGCTGCTGGGCGAGGAGCTGGCCGAGCGGTCGTACGAGGTGGCGCTGCACGGCGAGGCGAGCTGGAACGGCGTGGCGATCCTGTCCCGCGTCGGGCTCGACGACGTGGTGCCTGGGATCCCCGGTGGTCCCGGCTTCCCCGAGCCCGAGGCGCGCGCCGTGTCCGCAACGTGCGCCGGCCTGCGGATCGTCTCCGTGTACGTGCCGAACGGCCGCGAGCCGGACTCCGACCACTACCGCTACAAGCTCGAATGGCTCGCCTCGCTGAGGGACATGGTGGCGGCCGACCCCGAGCACACCGTGATCTGCGGCGACATCAACATCGCCCCCACCGACGACGACGTGTTCGATCCCGACGCGTACGTTGGCGAGACGCACGTGACCGAGCCCGAGCGCGCCGCGCTCGCCGAGTTGCAGGCGGTCGGCCTCCACGACGTGGTTCGCGATCGCTGGCCCGGCGAGCGCGTGTTCTCCTACTGGGACTACCGCGCGGGGATGTTCCACCAGGACCTGGGCATGCGGATCGACCTGATCCTGGCCGGCGCGGGCGCAGCCGACCGGGTGAAGGCCGCGTGGGTGGACCGGCACGCCCGCAAGGGCAAGGGCCCCAGCGACCACGCCCCCGTGATCGCCGACCTGGACGAGGCGCCCGACGGCGACATCGGCCCGGTGGTGCCGCCGCCGTCCGCGCCCGTGACCAAGCGCGGAGCGGGGAAGCTGCCGCAGTCGCCGTAGCGCCGGCGGGCAGGGTCAGGGAGCCGGCGGCACCAGGTTCGCCCAGCGCGCCCATCGCTCGGTGAGGTCCGCGCCCGTTTCGAAGTCGAAGCTCGGCTCCCATCCAAGAAGCTGCCGCGCCTTTTCCGTCGAGACCGTGGCGGACTGGGCCTGGAGCCTCACCGACACCGGATCGGGCAGGTGGACCGGGTCGCCTGCGCGCACTCGGTCGAGCGCCCGAGCGACCGCCCCCTTCCTCTTCCGCTGCTTGCGCCAGCGATCGATCACCTCATCGGCCGGCATCGACACGGTCCGCTGCCCGCCGATCATGCGCGCGAAGCGCTCGTAGAAGTCGCGGTAGGTGATCGGCTCGCCCGAGATCAGGAACGCCTCGCCCACCGCCTG
This sequence comes from uncultured Thermoleophilaceae bacterium, assembly GCA_963808105.1. GTDB lineage: Bacteria > Actinomycetota > Thermoleophilia > Solirubrobacterales > Thermoleophilaceae > JAAYBF01. The sequence goes on from CAWEEH010000002.1 coordinate 70,752, forward strand.
CTCGCGCTCCGCGGCCAGGAGCACCGCTTCGGCGACGTCGTCGACGTACACGGCGTTGCAGATGCCCGCACCCCCGTCGACCAGCGGCACCAGCTTCGACCGGAGCTGCTTGAGCACGCGCTCGGTCCAGGCGACCCCGAACGGCCCGTACACGGCGGTGGGCTGGATGACGGACACGGGGAGGCCCTGCTCCCGCTGGTACCGGAAGACAAGCTCCTCCGCCTCGAGCTTCGCGTCCCCGTAGGCGTCTCCCGAGGCGCGCCGCGGGAGGTTCTCGCGCAGGACCGGGTCCGACGGCACGCCGTAGACCATCACGGTGCTCAGGTGCACCACTCGCCGCGCGCCCGTGCGAACCGCCGCCTCAAGGACGTTGCGCGTCCCCTCGACGGTCACGGCGCGCCGCTCGGCCGCGTCACCGCGGGTTCCGAAGGCGCAGTGGATGATCACATCGCAGCCCGCGGCGGCCTCGCATACCGCGCCGAGATCGGTCACGTCGGCCCACGCGAACTCCACGGGATGGCGCGCGACGCGTATGCCGCCGCCGAAGTCGCGGAGCAGCGCGCGCACGCTCACCCGCTCCGAGGCGAGCCGCTCCACGATCCGGCCGCCGATGAATCCCGAGGCGCCCGTCACGAGCACACGCCGGCCCGTCAGCACCGAGGCTCCCATGGATGGATGAGCGGAAGCCGCTCCCGATAGCAGCGCTCGAGCAACTCGACCGACCTCCGGCCCTCCCGCCCGCTCACCACCGGGTCGGCACCCTCCCGGACCGCACGCTGGAAGTCCGCGAACTGACGCGCGAACACCTCGCGTCTCCTGAGGCCCGCCTCGGCCGTCTCGATCGGCTCCCACTCGCCACCGGAGGGGCGGAACCGCACCCGCGGGGATGGCTCGGAGCCGGCATCCTCGAGCAGCAGCGTCCCGTCGGCGAACTCAACCTGGATCGAGTCACAGACGTCCCTCAGCTTGGTCACCATGACCCGGCCGCTCACCCCGCTCTCGAACTCCAGCTCCACGTGGGCCTCCGCCTCGACGCCGCCGCGCGCGTCGTCGCGGTAGCTCAACCGCGCTACGGATCCGAACCACCACGAAACGAGGTCGAGGGCGTGGATGCCGAGGTCGGCCAGCACGCCGCCCCCGGCCTGCGTGCGGTCGAGCGCAAAGCTCGATCGCATCGGCCACCGGTACCGCCCACCCTCGGAGAGCTCAAAGCTGCGGGCGGGACCGAACCGCCGCTCGTGGACCGCGGCGGCCACGAGCCTGTTGGCGCCGAAGAACCTGCGCTGAAGACCAACCGCCAGGACGCTTCCAGACCGGGTGGCGCTGTCGATCATCCGATCGCAGTCGGCCACAGCTCAGGGCCATCGGCTTCTCGACGAGGACGTGCACGCCGGCGTCCAGGAGCTCCACCGCCATCGGCGCGTGCAGGCGATGCGGCACGGCGAGCAGGACGGCCTCGGCCCGGCCGATCACCTCGCGATGATCGGACGCGGTCCAGCCGATGCCGTGCTCCCCGGCGAGCTCTCGCGCGCGCTCGCCGTTCGCATCCACCAGCCCGACGACCTGGACATCGCGAGATCCCGACAGCGCGGGAAGATGGATGATCTCGGTGATGGCGCCACAGCCGACGACCGCCAGCTTCACGGAGTGACACGCTATCCGGACGTGTCGGTCGTCGTCCCGGTGCGAAACGCCGCCGACACGATCGCCGACTGCGTCGACTCGCTGATGGCGCTCGACTACCCGAGCGACCGGTTCGAGGTGGTCGTCGTGGAGAACGCCTCGACCGACGCCACGCCGGCGATACTCGAGCGGTACGCCGACAGGGTGCGATTGCTTCACGAGCCGCGCCTTGGTCCCTCCCAGGCCCGCAACACAGGCATCCGCCAGGCGCGCGGCGACGTGATCGCCTTCACCGACGCCGACTGCCGGGTCGACCCGAGCTGGCTCACCGAGCTCGTCCCGGCCCTGAGCGGCGAGGGCGTGGGGATGGCGGGCGGCCCGATCTTCGCCACACGGCCCTGCAACTACGTCGAGCGATTCGGGGAGACGATCCACGACCACGAACGGGCGATCACGTTCTGCGTCCCCCCGTACGTGATCACCGGCAACTGCGCCGCCAGGAAGTCGACGCTTCAGGCGATCGGAGGCTTCGATCCGGCGTTTCTGCGATCACAGGACGCGGATCTCGCGTTTCGCCTGTCGGGCGCCGGTCAGCGGCTGGTCTTCGCCGGTGGCGCGATCGTCTATCACCGCAACGAGCGAACGCTCCGCGGCCTGGCGCACGAGGGGTTCCAGCACGGACTCTGGACCGTGCCGTTGTACCGGAGACACCGATCGCTCCCCGGGGCGGACCGCCGCTTCAATCCCGGGCCGTACCTGAGGCTCGCGACGAGCCTGCTGCGAAGCGTCGTCGGGCCCGATCGGCTCGAGGCGCGGTGCGCCTCCGCGTTCAACCTCGGGAAGCTGGCGGGGAAGGTGTCGGGGTTTGCTCGGTTTCGTAGGCTCCGCCTGTGAGTACCCGCAGCGCGGTCGTCGAACTGGCAACTCCATCCGTCACGACGCCGGCGATCAGGGCCGTGGGGGTCCACAAGACGTTCCAGCTGCCGCACGAGCGTTACACGACGCTGCGCGAACGCGCCCGGCACCCCCTTAGCCGCCAGACGTTCGAGGTCCTGGAGGCCGTCGCGGGGGTGAGCTTCGAGGTACCACGTGGCGAATTCTTCGGCGTCGTGGGAAAGAACGGAAGCGGGAAGAGCACCCTGCTGCGCTGCCTCGCGGGCATCTACCCGGTCGACTCGGGGCAGATCGACGTCGAGGGGCGCCTCGCGCCCTTCATCGAGCTCGGCGTCGGATTCAACAAGCGAATGACCGCACGAGAGAACGTGATGACCAGCGCCGTGCTGCTCGGCCTGAGCCGCCGCGAGGCGGTCGCGCGGTTCGACGAGATCGTGGCCTTCGCCGAGCTCGAGCGCTTCGTCGACCAGGAGCTGGGGAACTACTCGAGCGGCATGGTGCTGCGGCTCGCGTTCGCGATCACCGTGCACGTCGATGCCGACGTCTTCCTCTACGACGAGGTTCTCGCCGTCGGCGACGCAGCCTTCCAGGAGAAGTGCTTCCTGCACTTCGACCGGCTCCGCGCGGAGGGGAAGACGATCGTGTTCGTGGCGCACGACATGAACAGGGTCAGGGAGATCTGCGACCGGGCGATGTTGCTGCACGAGGGGCGAGTGGTGGCCGTGGGCGATGCGGCCGACGTGGCCGAGCGCTATGAGGCTCTGAACGCCGGATGGGAGCCGCCGCCCGCGGAGGCCGCTCCGCCGCCCCCATCCACCTCCTCGCCGCGGCGGTCATCTCTCCTGGGGGCCGACCCAGCGCGATTCCCGGTGCTCACGTGGACATTGGCGGTGAGCGACTTCAAGCTGAAGTACGCCGGGACGGCTCTCAACTGGGCATGGGCCATCGCGCGCCCGCTCACGCTGTTCGGCGCGATGCTGTTCCTCTTCACCGAGCTCGGCCGCTTCAACACCGCGGTGAGCCACTACCCCGCGAACCTGCTCACGGCGGTCGTGCTGTGGACGTTCTTCGCACAGGTCACCGCGAGCTCGGTCACGAGCCTCTCGAAGCGGGCTGACGTCCTCCGAAAGCTCCCCTTCGCACACCTCGCCGTGCCGGGCTCAGCACTGCTCGCGGGAGCCTTCGACTTCGGCATCAACCTGGCGGTGGTCTTCGCCGTGATCCTCGGGTCGGGCATCACCCCGCAGGTGGGCTGGCTCGAACTCCCGATCCTCCTGCTTCTCCTGGCCACCCTCACCACCGGTGTCTCGCTGCTCCTCTCGGCCCTCTACGTGCGCTATCGCGACACGGACCAGATCTGGTCGATGGTGAGCCAGGTGATCTTCTTCCTCACGCCGACCTTCTACGTCGCCGCCAGCCTGTCCGCCGACAAGGCCCAGGCGCTCCTGCTGGTGAACCCGATCGCGGCCATCCTGACCGAGGTGCGGCACGCGGTGATCGATCCGAGCGCACCGAGCGCGGCCGCGGTCCTGGGGGACCCGCTTCTCGTTGCGGTGCCCATCGCGATCACGTTGGGCACCCTCGCGCTCGGAGTGGCCATCTTCCGCCGCGAGAGCCTGCGCGCCGCCGAGCTGGTCTGACGCCTTGGAGCTGTACGGCGAGCTCTACCGGCGAGGGCTGTTCCCGGTGTGGGACGGTGTGATCAAGCGCCGCCCGACCCTGCGACACCTGCGGTTCCTCGAGGGGAGCCAGTGGTGGTCTCCCGACGAGCTGGCCCGATTCCAGGCGACCGAGCTCCGGCGCCTTCTCTCCCACGCCTACGCCAGCGTGCCGTTCTATCGCGAGCGGTTCGACGAGGCGGGGGTCGACCCCTCATCCATCACCTCGGCCGCCGAGCTGCCGTCGATCCCGTTGCTCACCCGGGGCGAGGCCCAGGAATCGACGGAGCAGCGACGTTCGTCCCCCCCACCGTTCGCCGCGATCAGGAAGAACACGAGTGGGTCGACGGGGCAACCGCTCGCGTTCGAGTACGACGCCGGCTCGGAGTGGTGGCGGCAGGCGATCCGGATGCGCGGCTACGGGTGGGCGGGTTACCGGCAGGGCGATCGGACGCTGCACCTCTGGAGCGACCCGCCGCGCCACCGTCGAACGTGGTGGCGGACCTTCAAGCATCGCCGGTGGGTCGCGACCGATCGAGGCATACGGCGCGAGGTCTATGTGGACGCGACCGTCCGCTCGGAGGAGCTCTGGGACCGCACCGTCGACACCATTCGCCGCCGGCGCCCGCACGCGATCGTCTGCTACGCCCAGGCGGGGGTGGAGCTGGCGCGCCACGTGGTGGCAAGCGACGCGCGCGATTGGGGGACGATCCCGGTCATCTGCGGAGCGGAGCCGCTGCTGCCCGGCGACAGGGCGATCCTCAGCCAGGCTTTCGGACCTGCCGTGTTCGAGACGTATGGGAACCGGGAGGTGATGCTGATCGCGACGGAATGCGACGAGCACGACGGACTTCACCTGCAGGCCGAGAACCTCGTGGTCGAGGTCGTCGTGAGGGACGGGAACACCGATGGGACGCGCCCCGCCGCGCCGGGAGAGGTCGGCGAGGTGGTGGTCACGGACCTCCACAACCTGGCGATGCCGTTCATCCGCTACCCGACCGGCGACCTCGCGACGGCCGCGGGCGACTCACCCTGCGGGTGCGGGCGAGGACTGCCCAGAATCGCCGCAGTCGAAGGGCGGACATCGGACGTCCTCGAGGGCGCTGACGGACGTCAGGTCAGCGGCATCGCGCTGATGATTCCGTTCCAGCATCTCGGCCCGGCGGTGCGCCAGTTTCAGGCGGTGCAGCGGCGCGATCTCTCGCTGACTGTCCGCGTCGTTCCGGGTCCGGACTTCGACGATTCGTCCCGGAAGCAGATCCACCGCGACTGCGAGAACTACCTGCCGGGCCTGCCGGTGACGATCGAAGTCGTGGACGCCATCGACCCGGGCCCGGCGGGGAAGCTGCGATTCGTCGTCAGGGAAGCCGGCTGACCACGGTCACCTCGTCGTAGAGCCGCCGGAGGCTCTCGATCTGCCGCTCGAGCGTGAACTCGGCGCACACCCGCCTCCTGCCCGCCTCACCCATGCGCCGCGCAAGGTCCCGATCGCGCAGGGAACCCAGCGCGTCCGCCATCTCCTGCGGCGAACGCCTCGCGCAGACCAGCCCCTCGACGCCGTGGTCGACGGCCTCTCGGAGCCCGCCGCAGTCGGTGACCACCACCGGCAGCCCGCAGGCCATCGCCTCTAACACCGTGTTCGGCAGACCCTCGGCGAGGCTCGCCTGCAACAGCACGTCCGACCCCCATAGCCGCTCCCGCACCACCTCCGGCCGGACGTCGCCGAGCAGCCTCACTCGCCCCTCCAGACCGAGCTCGTGGATCAGATAGTGCAGGCGACCGCGGTCGCTCGCCTCGCCCGTGTCCGCGGCGGGCTCGCCACCCACGATCTCGTACGTCGCCGGGATACCGGAGCGGGCGAGCGCCGCCACCGCCGCGAGCGCGTAGTCGTAGCCCTTCACCCAGGTGAGCCGGCCGATTCCGATGATGCGAAGGCCCTGCGGCGCCGGAGCTGCCTCCGCGGGCGGGCGGAAGTACTCAGTGTCCACCGCCGGATGGATCACGCGCGCCTTGCCGCGCTCCAGCCCGTGGCGCGCCGCCTCTTCGCGGATCGCCTCGGACACGCAGTGCACCGCCGTCGCGCGGGCGAAGACCGTGGGGTAGGCGGCGGCGAGTTTCTCCCGGCCGGCGTGGGGATGGACGTTCACTCCCGAGCCCCTCACGCTCACCACGACCGGACAGCCGCAGGCCTCGATCAGCGGCATGGACCTGACCGCGGCGGACTCCCACTCGAAATGCAGGATGTCCGGCCGGGTGGCCAGCACCATGATGGCGTCCGTCGCCGCCCCTCCCGGAGCCCGCAGGACGGCCATCAGCCGGCCCGGCCTGCTGACGACCAACCGCAGCGTGGCCCAGAGGACTCCCGCCAGGATGACCAACCGATTGTCACCCCCAGCCGGGAGCCGCACCAGGCGCACGCCGGACAGGCGCTCTCGCCGGCGCCGTGGTCCGCCGCGGGAGACCACGGTCACCGCCATCCCGGCTGCGGCCAGGCCTTCGAGCTTTCGCCTCAGGAAGCGTCTCGGGCGGCCAGCGGAGGCCGACCTCGACGAGGTGTGGCCGGCGAGCGGTCAGAGGACCGCCACTCGGTGCCGGATGCTTCCCGCCAGGCGACCCGCGCGCTGGGCAGCCGTCGCCACCCACCGACCCCGTCCGGCGCCCGTGCCGAGGGCGGGCGGCAACGTCACCACCAGCCGGGCCCACGTCATGACGGCGTGCACGGGGCTCGAGCGCACCATTCCAGCGGCCTTGAAGCGCCGGAAGAGCTGTCCCGAGGAGACTCCATAGCGGTACTGCTGGCGGGCGAGCGAGCGCAGGTCCTGCCGGTACTCGTGCTCGACCACCGCTCGCGGCGCGAAGCCCAGCCGATACCCGGCCAGCTGCGCTCGCCAGGACAGGTCGATGTCCTCACCGGCCGCGAACCGCTCGTCGAGTCCGCCCAGCTGGTCGAAGGCCTCCGTCCACATGCCGAAGTTGCAGCCGCTCGCGAAGCGCAGGAAGCCATGCGCCACCAACAGCGCGACCGTGACCGTCTGGGAGGGCTCCTCCTGCCAGCTGCGGACCTCCGCCCCATTGAGCGCTCGAGTGGAGAGGCTGCCGCCCACCAGATCCGCCCGGGTCGCGGCGCGGGTCAGTTCGGAGAGCCATTGCGGCGTCACCACGTCGTCGGCGTCGCAGAAGGCGATGAAGTCGCCCTCCGCGGCGGCCGCCCCACGGTTGCGGGCATGAGCAGCGCCCCTCACGTCCGATGCCCTCACCAGGCGCGCGTTGCCCTTCCCGCCGGACCACGCGCGCACGATCTCCACCGTGCCGTCGTCGGAACCGTTGTCCACGATCACGATCTCCCAGGCGCCGTCGTACTCCTGGGCGTCGACCGCCTCGAGCTGACGAAGGATCGAGTCCGCCCCGTTGAGCACCGGGATCACCACTGAAGTCAGCCTTGGCATCGCCCGCGGCGGCATCGGTGCCTGCACTGCCTCAGCGGACTGGTTCGGCGCCGGGATCCCGAGCAACGCCGCGAACTCGTGCTCTCGGACCGCGGCGGTGTGGGCCGAGAGGAACGTCTCGTGAGCCCGCCGGCCGAGCCGCTCACGGAGGTCCGGGTCGCGGGCGAGGCGACGAAGCAAGGCGGCGAGATCAGCCGGCGTCTCGAAGAAGCACGCATCGTGGCCGTCCTCGAGCACCTCGCCGAGCTGTGGCTTGCCCTCCACCACGATCGGCATGCCCAGGGCCATGTACTCGAAGAGCTTGGCGGGGAAGCCCGCCTCAGACCAGCACTCGCTGTAACCGATCTCGCACGCGGCCACCGCCGCGATCGCCTCGTGCTGGGGCAGCGGCCCGAGAAAGGAGACCGTGCGCCCGAGCCAGCCGGCGTCCGCGGCAGCCCTCGCGTAGCGCCGCAGGTCGGGCCCGTCACCGATGACCACCAGATGAAGGGGAGGCTCGCTGTCGTCGCTGAGCTCCCGCCAGGCGGCGAAGATCGGCTCGAGGCGCGAGTAGACGAGCGAGCCCACGAAGGCGACGGCGACCGCGTGCTCCGGCACGCCGAGAGCGGCACGGTCGGTCACCGGGATGGTGGCGAGCTCTGCGTCCGCCGTGTCGCGAAGGGTGCGGATGCGCCCACGGGCGCTGCGCTGGGGGAGATGCTCGCCGAGGCGATCGTTGACCGTCAGCACCAGGTCGGCGGACCGGACGAGCAACGCTTCGAGCGCACGCAGAATGAGTCTGTAGAGGCGTCGCCGCCAGCGCCGGCCGGTGGCCTGCTCGACCTCCATCGACTGCAGCGCGGTCACGTCAGCCACGCAAACGACCCGCTTTCCCAGCACCCCCTTGATCAGTGCCATCGCCGGCGCTTGAACCGCCGTATTGGTCACCACGAGCTGCGGCCGCTCACCCAGCGCGAGAAGGGCGAGCCTCGGGGCCAGCAGCAGGCCGAGGATCGCGTGCCGCCAGCCTCCATGTTCCACATTGCGGCTCTGGTCACGCCGCCCCGAGCGGAAGACGACAGGCCGGAAGCCGAGCTCCGCCAGCCACTCCTCCATGCGTGCGAAGCGCAGCTCAGGCGCCGCCGGGCTCAACATCGGGAGCGTCCGGCCGGTCCGGCCGGTCAGCAGCCACGCGGGCGACGGCGCACGCGCGGGGCCCCCGTTAGCCTGGAAATTCGTGACGGGAGTAGGCATCGGGGACACGCTCATTATCTGCTATCACGGCATCAGCGACAGCTGGCCGTCGCCGAGCGCGATCCCCATCGAGCGCCTGGAGCGGCAGCTGTGCCACCTGCTCGAGCGCGGCTATCGCGGCACGACCTTCAGCGAGGCCGTCCTCGCGCGCCCGCGCGGGAAGACCGTCGCGGTGACCTTCGACGACGCCTACCGCTCGATCGGCGAGCACGCGGCTCCACTCCTGTCGCGACTGGGTCTGCCCGGGACCCTGTTCGTGCCGACCCACTGGGTCGGCCGTGAGACGCCGATGGCGTGGTGGGGCATCGACCGCTATGTGGGCGGCCCGCACGAGACGGAGCTGCTGCCGCTCTCCTGGGCGGAGATCGCGGGATTGTCCGATGCCGGCTGGGAGATCGGCTCGCACACGCGCTCGCACCCGGACCTGAGGACCCTCGGGGACGACGCCCTGGACGCCGAGCTGGCCGGGTCGCGAGCGGATATCGAGGGACGGCTGGACCGCCCCTGCCGCGCGATCGCCTACCCGTATGGCCACCTCGACGATCGCGTCATCCGGGCGGCCGAGCGCGCGGACTACCGCGCCGGCGCCGCGCTCCCTCTACGCATCCGCGGGTCACGGGCGCTCGAGTGGCCGAGGGTGGGGATCTACGCCAACGATTCGGACGCCCGCTTTCGAGCGAAGGCGTCGCCCCGCCGCCGGTGGCTCGTCGGCACGCGGACCGGCGAGAAGGTCCTGTCACGCCTCGGACAACTCCGCGTATAGACCCTGGAAGCTCTCGAGCTGACGCTCGAGCGTGAAGTCGGCCAGGACCCGCTCCCGGCCCGCCTCACCGAGCCTGCGCGCCACGGCCCGATCCCGCAGCGAGCCGAGCGCCTCCGCCAGGGCCTGGGACGAGTGGCGTGAACACACCAGTCCGTTGACTCCGTGCTCGACGAGCTCGCGCGCCCCGTCCCAGTCGGCCACCACCACCGGCCGGGCGCAGGCCATCGCCTCGAGCACCGCGTTCGGCGAGCCCTCGAAGTGGCTCGCCTGCAGCAGCACGTCCGACGCCCACAGCCGCTCACGGACCATCTCCTGCGAGACCCTGCCGAGCAGCGTCACCCGGCCCTCGAGGCCGAGCTCGTGGATCAGGTAGAGCAGCCGTCCGCGATCGGTCGGCTTTCCGGTCGCGGCGGAGGGATCGCCTCCGAGGATCTCGTAGCTCACCGGGACTCCGGCGGCGGCCAGCGAGGCCACCGCTTCGAGCGCGAAGTCATAGCCCTTCTGCCAGATCAGCCGCCCGACCCCGATCACGCGCAGTTCCTCCGGGTCCCGGACGTCGCTCGGGGCCGGGGTGAAGAAGCCCACGTCGATCCCCGAGTGGATCACCCGCGCCTTGTCGCGGTCGAGCCCGAAGCGAACGGCCTCGTCGCACACTGCCTCGGACACGCAGTGGACCGCCGCCGCGCGGGCGAAGATGGCCGGGTACAGGCTGGTGAGGCGCCGCTGCCCGGTCCTCGGGCGGTAGTAGATCCCGGCGTGGTTGCTCACGACCACCGGGCAGCCGCACGCCTCGAACAGCGGTAGGAAGCTGGCAGCGTCCGGATCCCACTCGAAGTGGACCACCGCCGGCCTCTCGAGCAGGACCACGACCATGCTGCGGACGAGCCTGATCGTGCGCCTCACGGGGCGGCCCGTTCGCCTGACCGCACGCGCGAGCCGTAGAAGCACACGCGGCCGTCGCAGGCCCAGAAGAATGCAGTCGCGCGTCAACCGGAGCAGCGCCACCGCGGCGGGCTCGTCCCACCCAGGGAGGCGCACGGGCCGGACCCCCCGGAGAACCTCGTCCCCGTCGCGGCGGGGAGTCGGCGTCGCGACGGCGACCTCCATCCCGCCCGCGGCGAGCCCCTCGAGCTTGCGGCGAAGGTAGTGCTCCGGCGGCCACTTCAACCCCACCTCGAGAAGGAGCGGTGCGCGGTCATTCCCCAAGGGCGCGATCCTACGTGGTGATGGAGCGTCCGCCACTCGCCGTGATCCTCGGCACCTCATGGAACGGCCTCAGCTTCGCCCGCAGCCTGGGTAGGCGCGGCGTCCCCGTCCTGCTGCTCGAGAGCAAGCGCAACCTCGGAAGCCACACGCGCTACGGGAAGGTGCTCAGCCTCCCGCATCCCGACGACGACCCGGGAGCGTGGATCGGTGCCCTCCGGTCCGTCGGGGCCCGACTCACCGATCGCGGAGTGCTCGTGCCCATGGGGGATGCCCACACGCTCCTGCTCTCGCGCCACGAGGAGGAGCTCCGGTCCTGGTTCCGTTTCCTGGTCCCACCGCGCCGGTCCGTGGAGCAGATCGTGAACAAGCGAGAGCAGTACGCGGTCGCACGGGAGGCCGGGATAGCGGTCCCCAACACCCACTTCCCGGAGTCGGCCGAGGAGGTACGAGCGCTCTCCGCGCAGGCGCCCTTCCCGTGCCTGCTCAAGCCCTACACGTCACACGTCGCTCAGAGGAAACTGGAGCAGAAGGTCCTGGTCGCCCGCTCGGCCGGCGAGCTCGTCTCGGGCTACGAACGACTCGCCGCCCTCGAGGTGCCCGCGATGGTGCAGGAGATGGTTCCGGGCGGGGACCGGGCGCTGTTCGGGTATCTCGCCCTGTGGGACAGCGATGGCCGCGAGCTCGCCTTCCTGACCAAGCAGAAGCTTCGACAGCACCCGCCGCGCTTCGGGAACGGGTCGCTCCAGGTCACGGTCGAGTCGCCGGAGGTGGCGGAACTGAGCCGGCGCCTCCTGCGGGCCTTCGACTACCGCGGGTACGTCGGCGTCGAGTTCAAGCTGGAGGCCACGACCGGCACCCACTACCTGATGGAGATCAACCCGAGGTCGGTGTCAGGCAATCAGATGGCGATCAGCGCGGGAGCGGACTTCCCCTGGATCGGCTACCGGCACCTCACGGGGGCGGACGGCGGCGCGGGGCCCCCTCCGGCCTTCCGGCCGGGCGTGAAGTTCGTGAATGAGGAGCTCGAGGCTCAGACCTACCTCGAACGGCGGAGATCCGAGGGCATGACCCTGCGCCGATGGGCGCGGTCGCTCCGGGGCGCGACGGCGCGGGCCGTCTGGGCCTGGGACGATCCGCTGCCGTTCGCGGTCCTGATCTGGCGAGCCGCTCATTGGCTCCGGAACCACTACAGGTAGATCACCCGCTGCTCGAGGCTTCCGAAGGCGCGTCCCGATCGCTTGGCGGCGAGCCTGAGCCACTTGGCCCGGAACTCCGCGTTCCTCGCCGCTCGCGGGGCGTGCCTCAGGAGCCATGCCCAGTCGCGTGCCGCCTCGCCGTGCGGTGGCCGGGTCATGCCCGCCGATCGAAACTGGCGATAGACCATCGGTGCGGCGCGCCCGTACCCGAAGTACGCCGACCCGAGTGCGCGAAGGGTCGTGGGAAGGCGTCGCCGCATCACCGCACCGGGCGCGAACCCGAGGCGCGCGCCGGCGAGGTGGGCCCGCCAGGCGAACTCCACATCGGAGCCCCCGAAGACAAAGTCCTCGTTCCAACGCAGTCTGCGGGCGAGCGACGCCCACACGGCGCAGTTCCCTCCAGGCGCATAGGGGAGAAAGCCGTACGCGAAGGGAAGCTCGTGGCGCTCGCCGTCGCGCGGTACCGCCCGCGCGATCATTCCGCCGTTCAGTGCGTGGCCATCGAGCGCGCCGCCCACGAGGTCGGCGGTGGCCGCGGCGGTGGCGAGGCTCTCCAGCCACCCGGGCACAGCCTCGTCGTCCGCGTCGGCGAATGCCAGCAGGTCACCAAGGGCGGCCTCGGCGCCGCGGTTGCGCGCGTAGTTCAGCCCGCGCGCCTCCGGGGCGTCCACCACGCGCAGTCCCGGGACGCGATCGCGCCAGGCGTCCACCACCTGCCGACTCCCATCGGTCGACCCGTTGTCCACCACGACCACCTCCCATGGCCCGGCGTACGTCTGGCACGCCAGGGCGGACAGCTGCTTGGCCACATGCGCCTCCTCGTTGCGCATCGGGACCACCACGCTCACCATCGCGGGCGTCCGAGGCTCCCGCTCGCCGACCGGCGCGAGGCGCGCCGGAAGAAGGCGGTCGTAGCACTCCTGCAGCCGGCCGGCGACACCCTCGCGGCCGAAACGCTCGGCGACGTCCGCGGCGGCCGCCTCCCCCAGGCGGCGGGCGTGATCGGGATCGTCGGCGAGCTCGCGCAGGGCGACCGCGAGCGCTCGATGGTCACGCGGCGGGAGCAGGCGTCCGGTCACGCCGTCGCGGATGATCTCTCCCTGCCCACCGGTGCTGGTGCCGACAACCGGGAGGCCGGCGGCGCCGCCCTCGAGGGCCACGTTTGGAAAGGGCTCCTCGTAGGTCGAGGGCACCACCAGCACGTCCGCCGCGCTGAAGATCGTCTCCACGTCCTCGCGAAAGCCGAGGAATCGCAGCCGGTCGCCCAACCGCAGCTCGCTCCGAAGCGACTCCAGCCGACCCTGGAAATGGCGTTGCCCGGGTGCCGCCTCGCCGGCCAAGATCCCGCACGCCCCGATCTCGGCCAGCGGCGCCTCCCCCAGCGCGCGCACGAGGACGTCCTGTCCCTTCCAGTCGCTGATCCGCCCCACGACCGCGGCGATGAAGCGGTCGGGCTCGAGACCCAGCGCGTCGCGCGCCTCGGCACGCCCCGGAGGCGACAGCTCGCGGGGAAGGGCGTCATGGAGCACGAACGCCCGCTCCGAACCCCCGAATTGGCGCGCGCACGCGTGCGAGACACACGCGAGGGCGTCAGCTCGGAGGAGGTTTCGGCGCAGCACCGGCCAGAGGAGAGCGCCCGCCCTACCGCCGGCCTGCTCGTAGATCTCGCGCACGCTGATCACGTGGGCCGCGCCGGCGTGGTCGGCCACCGCCTGCCCACAGAGGACGAGCGATGTGTTGCTGTGGACGATCCTCGCCTGATGCTCGCGCGCAAGCGCCCCGAGTACCCGCACATTGCGCCGGTAGCGGGCGATGGTGTCCACGAGACTGCGGCCCTGGAGGTGGTCCCGCCGCAGCACGGCCAGGGGCTCGATGTGGATGGGAATGCCGGCCTCCCGAAGCGGAGCGGCGAGATCGCCCTCCTCAGGGAGCACGACGACCGGGGCGAATCGACCGCGATCGAGCCCTTCAACGAGAACGCGCAACTGCCGGTCGGCCCCGTACCCGCCGGCGGAGCTATGGATGAACAGGACCGTGGGTGCCACCGGCGGGAGTCTCGCCGAAGCCCCGCTCGACGGCGACCCCGAGGCCCTGCCAGGTCTTACCGGTCCTGCTCACCACCTCGTCGTACTGCCCGTCGAACTCGAAGAAGTCGAAGCGTGCGGCTCCCTGTGACTTGAACTCGTCCCACACCCTCCGCACCGCCGGTGCGATGGCGGTGGCGATGTCGTGGAAGGCGATGATCCTCGCTGCGCCGATCACGTTCTCGAGGTCGCGACGGAGCGCCTGCTCGTGGTGGTCGCCGTCGATCAGGACGAGATCCCAGGGCGCCCCCCGTCTGACCAGGCGCCGAAAGCGCCGCGAGCGCGTGTTCATCCTGGCGAAGCGGCCACGCGGATTGGACCGTGCGTACTCCGCGGCGGAAGGGCTGTCGGCGATGTCGACTCCAACTGCTCGTTCGACAGTGTGGAAGCGGTTCAGAAACTCCGTGGTGATCACGAACGTGCCGCCGTGCCTGACGCCGAGCTCCAGGTAGCTCCTGATCGGATACTGCGACAGCCAGGCCAGGTAGGGGGCGAACTGGTTCGGCATCTGCCAGGCCCGCAGACCCGACCCCGCGAACCCCCGGAGGCTCGGCGGCAGGATCGACCCCAACCCTCCCTCGTCCAGCATCTCGTGGTTCAGCCCGAGCGCTGGCAGCAGTTCGGCTTCCAGCCGGGACGCATCGCGCAGGATGCCGACGTCGGCCTGACGAAGCAGGCCGACCGCGTTCAGGTCTATCGGCTCCGCGGTCTTGCGCTTCAGCTCCTGGTCGGTCCGCCAGGCGATCAGCCTGGCGTGGGCGCTGTCAGGCAGGAGCCTTCTGGTTCCCTTCCGGAGCTTTCGCCGCATGCAGGACGGAACGATGGCGGTTCCGGCGCTTCGCTGTTACGTTCACTTCAGTGGTTTGGCAGCTTCTCGCGCCCTCTGGCCGGGCGTTGCGTCGGTTCGCAGCCTGCATGATCGCCGTGGTGGGAGCGACTGCTGTGGCCGTCTGCGCGGGGCCAGCGGCCGCCGGCACGCTGATCGACGTGTCCCCCGACGCGGACGAAGCGGCCGGCCCTCAGGTGGCGATCGGTGGGGAGGGCCCAGCGACAGTCATCTGGCACGCCCACGCCCGCCTGGGCGCCTACAACTTGAGGACGCGGCAGGTCGGCGCCGACGGAGCCCTTGGCGCCGTGCACACCCTGGTCGGCGGCGCAACGCCCGGCCGGGGTGCTGGGGGCGCGCGGGTGGCGGCCGGACCCGACGGCGCGGCGACGGTCACCTGGTACCGCAACAGCGACGGCGTCGCCCATCGGGTTCATGCACGGCGGATCGCCACCGACGGGACCCTCGGAGAAGTGCTCGACCTCTCAGCGCCCGGTCGGGACGGATGGTTTCCGCACCTGGGAATCGGGCCGGACGGGGTGGCGACGGTCGCCTGGGAGCGCAATGACGGGGTGGTCGACCGGGTTCAGGCGCGGCGGGTCGCCCCCGACGGGACGCTCGGGGACGTGCTCGACCTGTCCCCTCCCGGGGAACCCGCGTCATTCCCTCAGATTGCAGTTTCGCCCGACGGAGCGGCCACCGTCATTTGGTCCTCCCATGAGGGCCCGGCTCCGCGAGTCCAGGCGGTACGGATCGCCCCCGACGGAACACTCGGAGACGTGCAGGACGTGTCCGCCCCGGGCGTGAACTCCCTGACGCCCCGGGTGGCGGCGGCGCCGGATGGCTCGGCGACCGTCACCTGGGCGCGCGTTGACGGGGCTTACAGCCGCGTCCAGGCGCGAAGGATCGGCCCCGACGGGACGCTCGGGGACGTGCTCGACCTCTCCCCTTCCGACGCGGACGGGGCCGCTCCGCGGCTCGCGGTCGGGGGCGACGGCGTGGCTACCGTGGCTTGGCTACGGCCTGCCGGCTCCGCTGCGAGCGTCCAGGCGCGACAGATCGACCCCGACGGCACTCTCGGGGACGTGCTCGACCTGTCCACGCCGAGCCGCGAGCAGGGGACGCCAGAGGTTGCCGCCGGGCCTGAGGGCGACGTAACCGTCACCTGGGCTGGGGGTGACCAGTATGGGTACGGACGACCGGTGCAGGCGGTGCGGTTGAATGCCGACGGGACTCACAGCGATCTGCTCGACCTCTCCCCCTACGGATTCAGCCCGGACCTGGCCCTGTGGCCGGACGGCACGGCCACGTTCGTCTGGCAGAGCTCGCGTGTACAGGCGGTTCGGGAGGACTTTGCTCCCGCCGAGCCGGCTCCGCCGGAAGCCTCCACCCCGTCCATTGCCGCGACCCGTCGAGGCGGGGGCGGACCCTCGCCACGCGACCGGTGCCTGGCGCCGGCAGGTGAGGTGAGCGGACGATCCCTAGGCCCGGTTTGGCTCGGCCAGTCGCGCGCGAGGGCGCGGGCGAAGCTCTCGGCGTTCCGTCGTGTTCGGGCGGGAATGGACGAGATCTGCCTGAGGGGCGGCGGGCGGCTTCAGGTCGCCTACAAGGCCGGTCGGGTGGCACTGGCACTCACGAGTAGCCCCCGTTACGCGATCCGAGGCGTGAAACACCACACGCGTGTGCGCACGCTGCGGCGCCTCCTGCGAGGCGAGCACTCCTACCGGATCGGCAAGAACCGGTGGTATGTGGTGCGAGCGAAGGGAGGGCGGCTGGTGTTCAAGACCCACAAGGGCTTGGTGAGCGCGCTGGGGATCGCCGAGCCGACTCCGTTCCGCAGCCGCCACGGCGGAAAGCGCTTCCTGTCGCTCATAGGCCGGTAGCGGAGCCCACCAGCCAGGCGCGCCACCACGCCGCGAGAGTGTCAGCTCACCGCGTCGATCGCCTCGATCACGCGCAGGTCGTCGCGTACGGCCCAGTGCTCGGTCAGGCGGTCGCCCTCGACGGCGAAGACGTGGAGTTGCTTCCAGGCGATCTGGGCCCCGCTCGGCGGCCGGTCTGCCAGCCAAGGCATCCCGCTGCCGATGTGCTTGCCGTGCAGGGTGACCCACACTGCGATCCGGTCGTCATCGAGCGTGCCCCAGCCGTGGAGCTCCGCCCGCCGCTCCTCGAAGCTCTTCTCGATCCAACCCCAGACCGCGTCCCAGGTCTGGGGACCGGTGCCGCCGCTGACGTGGTCGTGCAAATCGGGGCTCATCATCGCTTGGAAATCAGGCTCGCCGTCCGCGATCCAGCGGGCATACGCCTGTGCGACCTGTTCGGCTTCAAGCATTGACCACCGCCACCAGCGTACGGCTCCTGCGGGAACGCAGACCGCTGGCGCCAGATAGGTATTGCCCCCATACTTGGGTTACAGAGAGCTTTGGCGGCACGGCCGCGCCGGACCTTCCCTGGGAACTATCCCGCCATCGAAGGAGACCGCCATGCCTCGTAACTCGCTCGTCCTGCCCCTGCTTCTCGCAGTGTTCCTCCTCGTCCCTGGCAGCGCCGCGGCCCAGGGAGACGGCCGTGCGTTCTGTACGTTCTCTGCGGAAGGCGACGGTCAGGCACGAACCGGTGCGTTCAGCGCCAGCAAGAACTCACTGTGTCATGTCTATCCCGTGCAGAGTGTGAGTCACGCGTATCGGTACGGCCAGGCGATTCTCATGGACTGCGGCACACTCGCCGACCGCAAGCCGTTCGCCTGCCCGCGCAAGCAGGACGTGGATGTGAAGGTCACCGTCATCAAGTCGGTCAAGAAGGCGCTCGGCCTCAAGAGCACCACGATTTCGGCCGGCAAAGCGATTGGCCCTTTGACGACCGCGGTGGGCGTGGAAGACAGCAAGGCGACGTACTACTTCATGCCGCTGCGCGCCACAGTGGAGCGCAAGATGAAGAGGAAGAAGGTCCGCAATCTCACAGTCACGGTGTCCGGCAAGGCCACCGGCCTCGACGGCAAGGTCGAGCGCTTCCCGCGGACACGCTCTGAGTGGTCGTTCGACGGCAGTTGCAGCGGAAGGAGCCTCAAGATCCAGCGACACCTGACGTACGGCGGGAGCTGTTACCGGCGCTAGCCGGGCCATCGATCGGCTGGCCGAGCGGCGGGTCGAGAGGCCGCCCTCTTGGTGTCGATGATGGAGCTAGTCGGACTCGAACCGACGACCTCCTGGGTGCGATCCAGGCACTCTTCCAACTGAGCTATAGCCCCGTGCTGGGCCCAATGGTACCGCCCATAAAGAGGAGCGGCCGCCGGCCCGGTGGAGAGCCGGCGGCCGCGGGGGGAACGCCCTAAGCGGCGGGCTGCAGCCCGGCCAGCGAGCGCACGCGGCTACCGATGCCGCGCGGCTGCTCGGACCGGCTGCGGATCTGCGCAGCGCGCAGCTCGAGCATCTGAACGATGAGCTGCGTGCCGCGGAACGGGTCGGCGATCGCCCGGCCGCCGTCGACGGGCACGGCGGCGACGAGCTCGCCATCGCTCTCGGCGATTACGAGGGCGCCGGCGGGAACCTGGGCGGAATCGAGTGCGGCCAGATCGATGAGCGCGCGCGAGTCCGTGTGGTCCGCGAGCCGCACCGTGATCTCTGATGTGTATGTGGTGTTGCGGTGCATAGCGACCTCTTCTGTGGAACAAGTTGCCGAATGGCCTGACATGAGCTACATTAACGGCGAGGTGTAACTCATACAATGTCGTACAACTTCGACTTGTCCGATCTAAAGCGCGACGGCGACGTCTCGCTCACACAGCAGCTCGTCAACCGGATCACGGCGGCGATCGAGTCCGGCGCGCTCGAGCCTGGCGAGAAGCTCCCGCCCACCCGGGCCCTGGCCGCCGACGCCGGCATCAACCACCTCACGGCCGCGCGCGTGTACCGCCGGCTGGCCGAGGAGGGCTACGTGACCGCCAGCGTCGGCCGCGGCACTTTCGTCCGGAGCCTGGTGCCGGCCGCGGCGGAGGAACAGGGCGACGACTGGCAGGCATACGTGCTGCCAGACCGCCCGACCACCTACCAGGAGGAGATCCTCTCCGACGCCTTCCGCCTGCCCCAGCGCGAGGGCATGGTCTCCCTCGCCACGGGCTTCCCCTCGCCGCGCTTCACCGCCGCGCCGGAGCTGGGCGCGATCGCCGCCGAGGTGTTCCGCGACGAACCGGTGGCCGCGATGTCCTACTCGATGCCCGAGGGCCTGCTCGAGCTTCGCGAGCAGCTTGCGAAGCACGGCAAGGAACGCGGTGGCACGAGCGACCCCGACGAGATCATCGTGACCTCGGGCGGGCAGCAGGCGATCGACCTGGCCGCGCGCACGCTGCTGGAACCCGACGACGTGGTGGTGGTGGAGTCGCCGACCTTCACCGGCTCGCTGCTCTCGCTGCGCGCCACCGGGGCGCGCGTGATCGGCGTGCCCGTGGACAAGGACGGCCTCGACGTGGACGCCCTCGAGCAGGTGCTGGCCCGCCACGAGGTGCGGCTGTGCGCCCTGCAGACCGCGTGCCAGAACCCGAAGGGCGTGGACCTGTCGCCGGAGCGCCGCGCGCGCCTGGCGGAGCTGGCGGTTGACCGCAACATGTTCGTGCTGGAGGACCGCGTGTACTCCGACCTGCGCTACGAGGGCGAGCACACACCGGCCCTGCGCCGCCAGGCGCCGGGGCATGTGATCGAGGTGAACTCGCTTTCGAAGGTCGTCGGGGCGGGCCTCCGGATCGGCTGGATCGGAGCGCGCGGACCGGTGCTCGATCGCCTGACGATGCTCAAGAACGCCACCGACTTCCACACCGCCACGCCGATCCAGTACATCGTCGCGCGCTACCTGGCCACGGGTGGCTACGGCGACCAGCTCGAGCGCAGCCTTCCCTATTACCGCGAGCGCCGCGATGCGCTGATGGAGGCGCTGGAGCGCCACCTGGAGGGCGAGTACGACGCCGACGTCCCACGCGGCGGCCACCACGTGTGGGCGACGCTCAAACGACCCGTCGACGAGCGGACGCTCTACTCGGAGGCCCTCCGCCACGGCATGTCGTTCACGCCCGGCGGCGCGCTCACCGCCGAGCGGCGCCAGAAGACAAGCCTGCGACTGTCATTCGCGCTGCTGGAGCCCGAGGAGCTCGACGAGGGCTGCCGCCGGCTCGCGCGCTCCCTGCGCGAGGTGCGCCGGCGCGACCGCGGCGCCGTGGCCGCCCCACTCAGCTAGCCAGCGGGCGCGCCATCAGCTCGCCGAGCGCGTCCAGCTCGTCGTCCGCGAACCGAGACAGGTAGAGGCGGCGGACACCCTCGAGGTGAGTCTTGCGCGCGCGTGCGAACAGCTCGCGCCCCTCTGACGTGATCACCGCGTTGAGCCCGCGCGCGTCGTCCTCGCAGCGCTCGCGCCGGACGAGTCCGCCGCGCGCGAGCCGGTCCACCAGGCGGGTGAGGCCCGAGCGGCTCAGCAGCACGCCGTCGGCCAGGTCGCTCATGCGCAGCTGACCCCCGGGCGCGTCCGCGAGGAAGAGCAGCACCTCGTACGCCGAGAGCGAGATGCCATGGCCCGCGATCAGCTCCGCGTCGAGCTGACGCGTGGTGGCGGCGTGCACGCGCAGCATGCCTCGCCAGGCGGCGAGCTCTCGGCGGTTCAGGAGTCGGGTGGACGCTGCCATTCTCTCTCGTTATAGTTGCAGATGCAATTACTTTACCCGGCGCAAAGGACGACGAGATGAAGCTCGAAGGCATCCACCACATCACGGCGATCACCGGCGACGCCCCGCAGAACCTCGACTTCTACACGCGGGTGCTCGGGCTGCGGCTGGTCAAGAAGACCGTCAACCAGGACGACCCGACCGTCTACCACCTCTTCTACGCCGACGAGCAGGGCAGCCCCGGCGCGGACCTCACCTTCTTCGAGTACCCGGGCGCCGCTCCGGGCCGGGCCGGCGACGGCATGGTGCACCGCATCGGCTGGCGCGTGGCCTCACCGGAGGCGATCGACGTTCTGGGCCGATCGCCTGGCCGCCGAGGGCGTCGACGCCGAGCGCGACGGAGACGTGCTGCGCTTCCGCGATCCCGAGGGCCTCGAGCACGAGCTCGGCGTGTCCACGGTGGACGACGACCCGCTGATCGCCGACCACCCCGAGGTGCCGGCGGAGCACGCCCTGCAGGGCTTCGACTTCGTTCGCGCCTACTCGGCCGATCCCGACGCCAGCCGCAAGCTGATCGAGGACGCGCTCGGCTTCGAGCCGCGCGACGACGGCTGGGAGGTGCGCGGCGAGAACCGCGGCGGCGGCTACGCCTACGACGAGCCGCCGGCCGAGCCCGGTGTGCCCGGCGCGGGCACGGTCCACCACGTGGCCTTCGGCATCCACGATGGAGGAGCACGAGGACTGGCGCGAGCGCGCCATGCAGGGCGGCGCCCGGCCGACCGACGTGATCGACCGCTTCTGGTTCAAGTCGATCTACTTCCGCGAGCCCAGCGGCGTGCTGTTCGAGATCGCGACGCTCGGCCCGGGCTTCGACGCCGACGAGGAGCCCGAGCACCTCGGCGAGAAGCTGGTGCTGCCGCCGAAGTTCGAGCCGATGCGCGAGCAGATCGAGGCGACGGTCACGCCGCTCGAGAACCCCCGGGCCACGAAGGCGTGATTCACTCGCCTACGGCCCGCCGCCGGCGAGCCCGAGGGCGCGCTCGTGCTGATGCACGGGCGCGCGACCGACGAGAACGACCTGTTCGGGCTGCTCGACCTGATCGATCCCGAGCGGCGGCTTCTGGGCGTGACGCCCGGGGGCCCGCTGAGCCTGCCGCCCGGCGGGCGGCATTGGTACGTGGTGAAGCGGGTCGGCTTCCCGGACCCGGAGACGTTCCATCCCACCTACGAGCAGCTCACGGGCTGGCTCGACGGACTGCTCGCCGAGCACGGGATCGACCACGCGGACACGGTGCTCGGCGGCTTCTCGCAGGGCACCGCGATGGCCTACGCGGTGGGCCTGGGCGCGGGGCGCCCGCAGGCCCGCGGGCATCATCGCGCTGAGCGGGTTCATCCCCACCGTCGAGGGCTTCGAGGTCGACCTGTCGGACAAGGCGGGCCTGCCGGTGGCCATCGGCCACGGCGCCGCCGATCCGATCATCGGCGTGGAGTTCGCCCGCGACGCGCGCGAGCGGCTCGAGGCCGCCGGCGCGGACGTGACCTACGAGGAGCATCCCGGCGGGCACAACGTGGATCCGCGCTTTGCCGCCCGGCTTGCGGAGTGGCTCGCGCTGACCTAGTTGACACAACATATCTTTCTGATATATCTTGCTGAGACATGGACCTCAGCAAGACCTCCTACGTCATCCTCGGGATGCTCCGCACCCGGGCCCACACGGGCTATGAGATCAAGTCGATCGTCGATCACTCGACGCGCTTCTTCTGGGCCGCCAGCTACGGCCAGATCTACCCGGAGCTGAAGCGCCTCGAGGAGGCCGGGCTGGTCGAGGGCGAGTCGGTGCCCGAGGACGGCCGGCGGCGGCGCGCCTACTCGCTCACGTCCACCGGCCGCGAGGCGCTCGAGGCCTGGATCACCTCCGGCGAGCCCCTCCACAACGAGATGCGCAACGAGGGCCTGCTGCGGTTCTTCTTCGCCGACGTGGTCGACACCGACGACCAGCTCGAGCTGGTCCGGACGATGCGCGAGATGCACGAGCGCACCCGGGACGAGATGCGCGCGATCCGCCCCCACGCCGAGGAGGCGCGCGCCGAGCGCCACCAGGCGTTCCCGCTGCGCACGCTCGAGTTCGGCATCGCCTACCAGGACTTCGTAGTCGATTGGTGCTCGGGCATAGAGCGCCAGCTTGAGAACGGGAGCTAACGATGTTTGATTTCCTCGCACGCCTCGCAAGCAGCCGCCCCAAGCGGGTGGTTGGTATCGCCCTCGTCGCCGCGGTCGTGGCCGGCGCCTTCGGCGGCAACGTCGCCGAGGAGCTCGGGCCCTACGGCGCGGATGACCCGAGGGACGATTCGGTGAAGTCCGACGAGCGGCTGGAGTCGGCGCTGGGCCACGATCCCACCATCGCGCTGATCGCCGTCGTCGACGGTGCGAACCGCACGAAGGTCGAGCGCGTGGACCGCGTGCTGGAGGCCGATCCCGACGTCGCGGTCGTCGACCAGCTTCTACGACTCGCGCGACCGCGCGCAGGTTTCCAAGGACGGGCGCTCGCAGCTGATCGCCGTGAACTTCAAGACCTCGGACGACGGCGTGCAGCAGGACGCCGCCAAGCGCCTCGGCGACGAGCTGAACGGCGACGGCGTGAAGCTCGGCGGTCTCGCCGCGGCCAGCGGCGACGTGAACGAGCAGGTCGGCCAGGACCTCGCGCGCGCGGAGCTGCTCGCGTTCCCGATCCTGTTCCTGCTCTCGGTGCTGTTCTTCCGCAGCCTCGTGGCGGCGGCGCTGCCGCTGCTGGTCGGCGGCCTCTCGATCCTCGGCACCTTCGTCGCGCTGAAGCTCACCAACGGCGTGGTCGACGTGTCGGTGTTCGCCCTCAACCTCACCACCGGCCTCGGTCTCGGGCTTGCGATCGACTACTCGCTGTTCATCGTCGCTCGCTACCGCGAGGAGATGGAGCGCTTCGGGCCGGGCGCGCAGGCCATGCGGGCGACGCTGGCGACCGCCGGCCGCACCGTGATGTTCAGCTCGCTCACGGTGGCCGCCGCCCTGGCGTCCCTGCTCGTGTTCCCCCAGCGCTTCCTGTACTCGATGGGCCTGGGTGGCTCGATGGTGGCGCTGATCGCCGCGTTCGTGGCGCTCGTGGTGCTGCCGTCGGTGCTGGTGCTGCTCGGCCATCGCGTGAACTCCCTCGCCCCGCGCTGGCTGCAGACGCACGCGCGAGCGTGAGGCGAGGTCGATGGAGCAGGGCTTCTGGTACCGGCTCTCGCGCTTCGTGATGCGCCGCCCCGGTCCCGTCGCCGCGCTCAGCGCGACGGTGCTCCTGCTCGCAGGTCTGCCCTTCCTGGGGATCAAGTTCACCTCGGTGGACGCCACCGTGCTGCCCCCGGACAAGATCAGCCGCCAGGTGGACACCCAGGTCAAGGAGGACTTCCCTCCCGGGCCCGGCAACGCGATCACGATCGCCGCGGGGTCGGCGCCCACGTCAGAGATGCGCGCGTACGCGCGTGACGCTGGGCCGGCTCCCCAACGCGGCCGGGTCGACCCCGCCGCAGCGGATCGACGCCCAGACGTCGCTGATCCGCGTCTTCCCCGCCGGGCCCGAGCTCTCGGAGGACAGCCAGGAGCTCGTGCGCGACGTGCGCGACCGCGAGACGTCGTTCAGCGCGCTGCGCGGGCGGGCAGACGGCGGACTTCGTGGACCTCAAGGAGAGCCTGGTGCGCCACCTGCCGCTGGCGCTGCTGATCGTGGCGGTCTCGACGATCACGATCCTGTTCCTCATGACGGGCTCGGTCGTGCTGCCGATCAAGGCCCTGCTGATGAACGTGCTCACGCTGAGCGCGACGTTCGGGCTGCTCGTGCTGATCTTCCAGGACGGGCGCTTCGAGAGCCTGCTCGGCTACACCAGCCAGGGGGCCCTCGAGGCCACCATGCCGGTGCTGCTGTTCGCGGTGGCCTTCGGGCTCTCCACCGACTACGGCGTGTTCCTGCTCTCGCGGATCAAGGAGGCGCGCGACGACGGCGCCTCGGACTCCGAGTCCGTGGCCATCGGGCTCGAGCGCACCGGCCGGATCGTGACCGCGGCGGCGGTGCTGTTCAGCATCGCCATCGGGGCCTTCGCCACCTCCGAGATCATCTTCATCAAGGAGAACGGCGTGGGCACCGCGCTCGCCGTGCTGATCGACGCGACGATCATCCGCGCGCTGCTGGTGCCCGTCGCTGATGGAGCTGCTGGGCCAGTGGAACTGGTGGGCGCCCGCGGCCGCTTGCGGCGCGTGCACAGGCGAATCGGCCTGTCGGAGGTTGCGGCCAGGTAGCCTCCCCCGCCGTGAAACCCAAGACACGCAGCTTCCGCTACGACGGCTTCAAGTTGGTCTACGACGAGTACGGGACCGGCGACCGGACGGTGATCCTCTCGCCCGGGCTGCTGTTCTCGCGCAAGATGCACGGGCCGCTGGCCGCAGACGCTTGCGAGTCGCGGCCACCGGGTGATCTGCGTCGACCTGCTCGGCCACGGCGACTCCGACCGGCCCGAGGAGATGTGGAACTACTCGATGCCGCTGTTCGGCGAGCAGGTGCTGGCGCTGATGGACCACCTGGAGCTGGAGAAGGCCGTGCTGGGCGGCACGTCCCTCGGGGCAAACACCACGCTCGAGGCCGTCGCCGCCGATCAGGATCGGGTACAGGGCATGCTGATCGAGATGCCGGTGCTCGACAACGCGCTGCTGGGCTGCGCCATCGCGTTCACGCCGCTGCTGCTCTCGCTCACCTTCGGCGCGCCCGTCACGCGCGCCGTGGGCCGTGGGCTCTCGCTGGTGCCGCGCCGGGGCCCGCTGCTCGGCCAGATGCTGCTGGACTGGGCGAGCCAGGATCCCAAGCCGTCGGCCTCGGTCCTGCAGGGGCTGTTCTTCGGCCGCACCGCACCGCCGCGCGAGGAGCGCCGGACGCTCGAGCCCCCGGCCCTGGTGATCGGCCACCCGCGCGATCCGATCCACCCGTTCTCGGATTCGGACATGCTCGTGAACGAGCTGCCCGACGCCCGCCTGATCGAGGCGTCCTCGATCCTCGAGCTGCGCATCTCCCCCGAGCGCCTGACCGGGGAGATCGTGGAGTTCATCGACGGCTGCTGGCCGCAGCCGCGAGAAGCCCCGGCGGCGGGCCGCCGCCAAGCACAGCGCGAACGGGTCCAGTTCGGCGCGCGCCCGGCGCCGCCCTGCTTAACGACCGCTTAGCCAGGCCACTACTCTTCCCCGCCGATGGCAAGCCGCAAGGAGCAGAAGGAACAGCTGCGCAAGGAGCGCGAAGAGCGCGAGGCGGCGGCCAAGGCTGCCGCCCAGCGCAAGCGCCTGGTGGGCTACGGGGCCGGCGGAGCGCTCGTACTGGCCGTAGTTGTGATCCTCGTGCTCGTCCTGGCGGGCGGCGGGGACGACGGCGGAGACGGCGTCGGCAGCGCGGTGCTGCCCGACGGTGGCAGCGTGCCTGCCGCGAAGGAGACCGACCTCGACGCGGCTGTTAAGGCCGCCGGCTGCGAGCTGAAGAACTTCAAGGGCACCAGCCGGGAGCACACCGACGACCTGGCCGAACCGATCGAGTACGCGTCGAGCCCGCCGACCTCGGGCAAGCACTACGTGGTGCCCGCCGAGGACGGCGCGTACGACGAGGCGCCCGACGTGAAGCAGCTCGTGCACACCTTGGAGCACGGCCGCGTGATCATCTGGTTCAAGCGCAACCTCCCCAAGGACGACCGCGCGAACCTCGCGGCGCTGTTCGAGGAGGACGAGCTACCAGATGGTGATCACGCCGGACCCGACGAAGATGAAGTATGCCGGTCGCGGCCACCGCCTGGAACGCCGAGCCGGAGCCCAACGGCACCGGGCGGCTGCTGGGCTGCCCGAGGATGGACGAGGGCGTGTTCGATGCCATCCGGCTGTTCAAGGATGAGCATCGGTCGAACGGGCCCGAGCCGGTTCCGTAGAACTCAGGCCTCAGGCCTCAGGCATCAGGGCTTGCAAAGCCTCGCTTTGCAAGGGTTTTCCCAGGACCGCATCCTTCGCTCTGCCAGCTTGTTCCGGGCGTGGTGAAGCGGTTTCTGATCACCGGCGCGCTGGCCTGCTGCCTGGTTCTGGGTGTGGTGGCCGCGCCCGCGTTGTCGTTTGGCATCTACCGGCCCGAGCCGGTGGACTTCTCCATGTCCGCCCCGGCCGGCGCCATCCAGGGCGACCCGGGTCGGCGCGGCTACGGAATCGTCTCCGCGCCGCTGCGCGCCCCGAAGCGCTTCAACCTCGTGGGGCTGAGCTGGACCGGCTCCGATCGCGACCCCGCGATCGCCGTGCGAGCGCGCACGAACGGCGGCGAATGGACGAGGTGGACGCCCCTGGCCGGCGAGCCCGCCGACGGCCCTGATCCCGGGACCGCCGAGGCCCGCCACGGCGCCGGTGTGTCGAGCCCGACCTGGGTCGGCGAGGCCGACTGGGTCCAGTACCGCTCGAGCGAGTCGCTGCCCGGCCTGAAGCTGCGGTTCGTGAACGTCCAGGGCACGTCGACCCCGGCCGATCGCGCACGCACCGCGATCCGAAAGGGCGTTAACGCCGGCCTGGTGTCCATCGGGGCGGCGGCCCGCGCAGCCACGGCCCACGCCGGAGGACCGCAGCCGGCGATCGTGCCGCGAGCGGACTGGGGCGCCTCGAAATGCCCGCCGCGCAGCGCCCCCGACTACGGCGAGGTGCGCGCGGCGTACGTGCACCACACGGTGAACCCCAACGACTACACGCGGGAGGAGGCCCCCGCGGTGGTGCTGGCCATCTGCCGCTACCACCGCAACTCCAACGGCTGGAGCGACGTGGGCTACAACTTCCTCGTCGATCGCTTCGGGACGATCTACGAGGGTCGGGCCGGTGGCATCGACCAGCCCGTGATCGGCGCGCAGGCGCAGGGCTACAACGCTCAGTCCACGGGCATCGCGAACCTCGGAACCTTCACGAGCGTCGAGCAGACACCCGAGGCGCTGAACGCGATGGCGGCGTTGATCCGCTGGAAGCTGCCGATCGAGGGCGCTCCCACCGCGGGCACCACCACGATGAGCAGCGCCGGCGGCTCGACCAACCGCTTCCCGGCCGGGCGGCAGGTGCGGGTGCAGCGCGTGATCGGCCATCGCGACACGGGCGCGACCGCGTGCCCCGGCAACGCTCTCTACGCGCAGCTTCCCGATCTCCGTGCGCTGGTCGGCGACCTCGCCGCCGGCGGCACCCGGCCGCGCCTACGCGCCAAGGTCACGGCACGCCGCGCCACCGTGCGCTTCGGGCGCACGCACCAACGTGACCGGGCGACTGACCGTGGGCGGCGCCGCCCCGCTCACACCGCTGCCCGTGCAGGTCGACGCGCTGATCGGTTCGCGCTGGCGCAGGGTCGCGGCCATGACGCGCCGATGCACAGGGCCGCTTCGCCGCCCCGATCGCTCCCAAGCGCACACGCGCGCTGCGCGTGCGCTATCTCGGCTCCGCGCAGCTGCGGCCCGGCACCTCGCCGCGGTTCACCGTGAAGGTGAAGCCCGTGGTCACGCTCACGCGCCTGCCGGTGCGCGGGCGGGCCGGTGCGGCCACCGCCTTCCGCGGCAAGGTGACCCCGGTGAAGCGCTACGTGTGGCAGGTGCTCCAGCAGCGCAGGCGCGGTCGCTACCGCACGGTCGGCGCTCGCCGGCTGCGGGTGAAGCGCAACGGCACGTTCCGCGGCCGCTTCGTGCCCTCGAGGTCGACCACCTACCGCTTCTACGTCGTGGCCAAGCTGGACCGCGCGACGGTGCGCGGGGCATCGAAGGCCTACCGCCTCTCGGTCGCCCGCTCGCGCGGCGGCGGCGCCGTGGCGCCCTAGTCCCACCCCTGGCGCAGGTCGTCGCTGTAGAGCCCCTGGCCGGTGGCCAGCATCTTCACCGTGCGGCCGAGGATCCGCAGGTCGAGCCTCAGCGAACGATGGTCCACGTACCAGACGTCCAGATCGATCCGCTCGGGCCACGACAGCGACGTCCGGCCGTTCACCTGGGCCCAGCCGGTGATTCCGGGCTTGACCTCCAGCCGGCGGCGCTGGTGGTCGGTGTAGCGGTCCACCTGCTCCTGCACGGTGGGGCGCGGTCCCACGATCGCCATCTCGCCGGCGAGCACGTTGAGCAGGTTGGGCAGCTCATCAAGGGAGAAGCGGCGCAGCGTGCGGCCAGCGCGAGTGATCCTCGCGTCGCCGGGCTCGATGTAGAGGCCGGCGCCCGAGTGCTCGGCGCCCACCGTCATGGTGCGCAGCTTCCAGATCCGGAACGGGCGGCCCTCGCGGCCGACGCGTGACTGGCGGTAGAAGACGGGGCCGCGGGTGTCTAGCTTGATCGCCACCGCGCACGCCGCGAGCACCGGTGCGCCAAGCGCCAGGCCGGCGGCCGCAATCAGGATGTCGAGCAGGCGGGTCAGTACGGTCTCCGCGGGGTGAGGATCCTCTACCTACACCAGTTCTTCATGACGCGCGCGGGCGGTGGCGGCACCCGCTCGTATGAGTTCGCGCGGCACCTGGTCGGGGCGGGCCACGAGGTGACGATGGTAGCCGCCGGGCAGAGCCGCGAGGTGGAGGGAATCGACGTGGTCGGGGTCGGCGGCGCCTACAGCGACTACATGCGCGCCACCGGCATGGGCTACGGCCGCCGGATCGCCGCGTTCGGGCGATTCGCCGCCGGGGCGACGACCGCGGCACGGCGCGGTCCGCGCCCCGACGTTGTGTTCGCCACCTCGCCGCCGCTCACGATCGCGCTGCCCGCGATCGCAGCCGCACGCCGGCACCGCGCGCCGCTCGTGTTCGAGGTGCGCGACCTGTGGCCACGGGCGCCGATCGAGATGGGCGCGCTGCGGAACCCCGTCGCGCGCCGCTTGGCCGAGGCGATGGAGCGGCGCGCGTACAGAGCCGCGGCGCACGTGGTGGCGCTGTCGCCCGGAATGGCCGACGGCGTGGCGGCGACGGGGGTGCCGCGCGAGCGAATCACCGTGATCCCCAACGCATCGGACCTCGATCTGTTCTCGCCGGACGTCGACCCCGGGGATCTGCGTGAGCGGATCGGCGTGGGCGACGCCTTCGTGGCCGCCTACTTCGGCACGATGGGCGAGGCGAACGACCTCGGCCAGGTGGTGGAGGCCGCCACGCTGCTGCGCGACCGGGGCGAGAACGGCGTGGCGTTCGTGCTGCAGGGCGAGGGCAAGCGCCGGGCGGGGATCGAGGACGAGATCCGGCGCCGCGGCCTGACCAACGTGAAGCTGCTGCCGGGTGCCGACAAGGAGTCGGCAGCGCGGCTGGCCGCGGCCTCCGACGTGTGCCTGACGATCTTCAAGGACGTGCCCGTGCTGGCCACCAACTCGCCGAACAAGCTCTTCGACACCTTCGCCGCCGGGCGCCCGGCGATCGTGAACACCGACGGCTGGCAGCGGGAGCTGGTGGAGCGTGGAGCCGGGCTGTTCGCCCGCCCGGGCGATCCCGCGGACCTGGCGGCGCAGGTGCTGGCGCTTCGCGACGACCCCGCGCTGGCCAAGCGCCTGGGCGAGGGGGCGCGCAAGCTGGCCGAGGAGGAGTTCGACCGCAGGCTGCTTGCGGAGCGGCTGGAGCGGGTACTGGGGTCCGTTTGACGCTCTCCTACTGCATCGTCAACACCAACGGCCGCGACTACCTTCTGGCCTGCCTGAACGCGATCGCGCGCACCCATCCGGCCGGAGTGGACCACGAGGTGCTCGTGCTCGACAACTGCTCAGACGACGGATCCGTGGCGGCGGTCGAGGCCAGCGGCCATGACGCGCGCGTGATCGCGCTCGACAGGCGCACCGGCAAGGCCGAGAACGACTCCACACTGCTGCGCGAGGCGCGCGGGCGCTACTGCCTGCTGCTCAACGAGGACTCCGAGCTGCACGAGGGAGCCACCGCCGCGCTGCTCGAGGCGCTGGAGGCCGACCCCCGTGCGGCGGTGGCGGGCGCGCAGCTGGTCACGACCGAGGGCGAGCGCAAGGCGTGCGCCTGGCGGCTGCCCGGCGTGCCGGTCGCGCTCGCCGGGGCCTTCCTGCTCCATCGCCTCTTCACCGTGCAGAGCCGCGGCCGGCGCACCCGCCGCGTGGGCTGGACCCAGTCGAGCGCCATGCTCGTGCGGCGCGAGGCGGCGGAGGAGGTCGACTTCCTCGACCCGGACTTCTTCGTCTACTCGGACGAGACCGACTTCTGCAAGCGCCTGCACGACGCGGGCTGGCGGGTGCTCTACGTGCCCGCGGCGGAGGCCGTGCACCACGACCAGCTGACCACCGACCTACGCAGCACCCGGCGGCGGATCGTGGAGTTCCACCGCAACCGCGATCGCTACATGCGCAAGCACCACACCGCGCCCGAGCGCTACCTCGTGCGCGCCCTCGGGGTGTGGTTCTACCTGGCGCTGGCGGTGGTCGCGACGGCGGCGCCGGGGCGGGAACCGAGCCGCTATCTCATGCATGCGCGCCAGGAGCTGAGGCCGGGCCGGGGAGAGGGAATCCGCGAGGCGGCCGAGGAGTACAACCGGCGGTCGCGAATCGCACCGTAGCCGCACCCTAGGATTCCCCCGCCCGTGGAGCACCCCGACCTCGCCCATTTCGCAGCAGTCGTGGCCGCCGCCGGGGCGGTGCTCCTGCTTGCCGGCCGCGGGCGCGTTCAGGTGCTTGCCGGACTTGTGGTGCTCGGAGCCGGCGAGGGGCTCTTGGCGCTGTCGATCTCCGGCACCGACAAGCTCGACACGCTCACCTCCCCGTCCGGCGCGGTCGCGGCCGTCGCGGCGGCGGGCGTGCTGGCGGCGCTTGCCTCGGTGGCGGTGCGCCGGCCCGCGTGGGTGCCGATCGCGGTGCTGGTGACTGCGCCGCTGCGACCGCCGATCGCCTTCGAGTCCGGCGGCGGCTTTCCGATCACGGTTGCCGACGACGGCCAGCTCGGGCGCCTGCTTCCCCTCTACCTCGTGCTCGCGGCCGCGTCGCTCGCGCTGGCGTGGCGGGTGCTGCGGTCCGAGTCCGGCGCCGCCCGCGCGCTGCCGCGAGTGGTCGCCTACCCCGCCGCCGCCTTCATCGCCTTCGCCTGCCTGTCGCTCACGTGGGCCGACCGGCTCGCGCCGGCGGCGGAGCTGCTCACCTACTTCACCATCCCGTTCGCCCTGCTGGTCGCCGTCGTGGCGCGGGCGCCCTTCCCCGACTGGGCTCCGCGCGCCCTGGCACGGGTCGGCATCGCGCTCGGGCTGGTGTTCGCGGCGGTCGGGCTCTACCAGGCCGCGACCCGCGAGCTCTTCTTCTTCGCCCCCAACCTCGCGGTGTCGAACAACAACTCGGACTACTTCCGCGTGACCTCGCTGTTCGGCGACCCGAGCCTCTACGGCCGCCACGTGGTGCTCGCCATGGGCGTGCTGCTGGTGGTGCTGGCCCTGCGCCGGGTGGATCTGCGCCTCGGCGTCGGGCTCCTCGTGGTGATGTGGTTCGGCCTGCTGTTCTCCTACTCGCAGTCGAGCATGGTCGCTCTGATCGCCGTCACGCTGGCGGTGGCCGCCGCGACCGGAGGACGGCGCGTGCGGATGGTCGTGGCCGGCGGCCTGGCGGCCGTGCTGCTGGCGGGAGTGGGCTACGTGGCGTCGATCGAGATCCGCGGCGATTCGCTGCGAAGAGAGACGAGCGACCGGACCCAGCGCGTGGAGGACACGATGCGGGTGGTGCGCGAGAACCCCGTGAAGGGGGCCGGGATCGGCAACCAGGCGTCCGCCAGCCGGCGACTGGCCAAGGAAGAGGGCGAGCCCAAGCCGACCGCGAACTTCGTCTCGCACACCACCCCGCTCACGGTGGCCGCTGAGCTCGGGGCCGTCGGGTTGGCGCTCTACGTTTGGCTGATCGTGGGCGGCTCGCGCGCGATCGCCGGTGTTGCGAGGCTCGATCGCGGCCTCGGGATCGCCCTCGGCGCATCCCTTCTCGCCCTGTTCGTGCACGCGCTCTTCTACAGCGGGTTCCTGGAGGATCCGCTCACGTGGCTGGTGCTGGCCGTGGCCGCCGGGCAGCTCACCTGGCCGCGCCGCGACGACGGCGTGCACCGCACCGCCGCAGCGGAGGCCTGATGGAGCGATTGTCGCGCGAGGGCGCCTTCGTGCTGATGGGCGTCTCGCTCGCCCTTCTCGCGATCACCCTCCCGGAGCTTGGGTCGAACCCGTGGCCGTTCCGCACGGGCGCCGTCGACCCGCAGGGCGTGCTCGCCCCGCTGGTGCGCGCGGCCGGGGAGGAATGGGACGTCGGGATCGCGCGGGCCGCCTGCTTCCTGGCCGCGCTGGTCGTGGCACTGCTGGCGGCGTGGTCACTGCGCGGCCGGGACTGGCCCGCCTGGGGCGGCACCGCTCTGGCGCTGTTCGTTGCGCTGGCGCTGCTGGTGCCCTCCACGCTGCTGCAGATCGGCCTGCGCGACGCGACCGAGCCGTGGTTCCACACCAACGACTCGACCTACCAGATCGAATTGGGCGGAGAACTCCTGCTCGACGGCGAGAACCCCTACGGGGCGGACTACCGGTCCTCGGGGATGGAGCGCTTCTACACCCGCGATGGTTCGATCTCCGAACGCGTCCGCGAGCGCGAGGTGTCGCTGGAGCACTACGTCTACTTCCCCGGCACGGCCGTGGTCGGCGCCGCATGGCGGCTGGTGCCCTCGCCGTTCGACGACTACCGCGTGTTCGTGCTGCTGATGACGCTCGGCGGCTTCGCCGCGGCGATGGCGTTCCGTGCGCCGCTCTCCTGGCGGCTCACCCTCGGCCTACTGATCGCCGCGAACCCGATCGCCGTGCGGTCGGCGTGGTTCGGGCAGAACGACGCCCCGTCGATCACGCTGATGGTGCTGGCCTTCGCGCTGGCCAGCCGGGGGCGCTGGCGATGGGCGGCGGCGGCCCTGGCGGGAGCGGTGCTGCTGAAGCAGTTCGCCGTGGTGGCGATCCCGTTCCTGGCGCTGATGATGGTCAAGCAGGAGGTGCCTCGCCCCGAGCTCAAGCGCTGCGCAGCCGTGTTCGCCGGTGTGATCGCGGTCGTGAGCCTGCCGTTCCTGATCGCCGACCCGGTGGCCTTCTACGAGGACACCGTGAAGTTCGGCGCGGGCACCTACAAGATCGTGGGCTACGGGCTGTCGGGGATGCTCATCCGCGCCGGGATCCTGGAGGACCGCGACGGCTCCTATCCGTTCGCGCTGATCGCCCTGCTCACCTGGCTGCCGCTCACCGCGTGGCTGTGCGTGCAGGCCCACCGCGCGAAGGAGCTGTGGGTGTGCGCCGCCGGGTTCTCGATCTCGATCCTGGTGCTGCTGTTCATCGGCCGGACGTTCAACAACTACTACCTCGTGTGGCCGATGACCGGGGCTATCGTCGCGGCTTTGCTTTGGGCTTCTCCAGCGCGTACAGATACGAGCGGCCCACCAGGTACACCCGATCCTGGTCGGCGATGATCGGGCTCGCGTACTTGCCGGCGTTGTTCTTCCAGCGCACCTTGCCGGTGTTCGCCGTGAACGCGGTCGTGCCGTCCTTGCCCATCTTCACGAACCGCGCCGCGGCCGAGCCGCACGTCGCGCACGTGGCCGCGTAGACCAGGCCCTTCATCACCACCGGCGGCGCGTGCACGGCGCTCTCCATCGTGCGCTGCCAGCGCACGTCGCCCGTGGCAGCGTCCAGCGCGTAGAACTTGCCGTCGTAGCTGCCGGCGTAGACCTTCTTGTCGTAGATGGCCGCCGAGGAGTAGATGTAGGTGCCCAGCGGCTTGGCCCACAGCAGCTTGCCGGTGCGCTGGCCGTAGGCGTACATCGTGCCGTCGCTGCTGCCGATGAACACGCGCCCGTAGGCCACGGCGGGGGCGGCGTAGAAGAACTCCGTGGCGTCGCCGGCCCGCCATGCGAGCTTGCCGGTCTTGGCGTTGAGGGCGAACAGGTTGCCGTCCTGATTCGCGATGAAGATCCGCCCGTTGGAGTACGCGGCCGACGTGTTCACCCGGTTGCCGGTCTGGTAGGTCCACACGCGCCTGCCGGTCTTCGCCCGGATGGCGTGCACGTTGCCGTCCCACGAGCCCACGTAGAGCACGCCGTCGTGCAGTAGCGGCGACGACTCGAACGGCTTGCCCTTGTAGCGCCACTTCTGCTTCCCGGTCTTGGCGTCCATCGCGATCACGAAGCCGGTCGGGTTGGGATCGCCCTGCCCGCACTCCACGAAGTCCATGTAGGACTGGTAGATCGTGCCGTTCGCCAGCGTGGGTGACGCGGCGGCGCAGCGCTTGAAGTTCTTGGTCTTGAAGACGGGCTTGCCGGTCTTGCCGTTCAGGGCGAAGAAGAGGCCCTTCTGCTGCGCCATGTAGACGTTGCCGTACGCGGCGCTGGGCGGGAACTCGATGGTGTCGCGGGCGTCGACTCGCCAGGTGCGCTTGAAGGGCGGGCCGAAGTCGTACGGCGAGACCTTGGTGCGCTGGGTGTCGTACCCGAAGGTGGGCCACGGCTCGGCGATCACCTTGCGCGTGGGCGGCTTCGGCGGCTCCGGCGTGTCGGTGACCACGAACTCCTCGGTGGCCGAGCCGCGCTTCTCGGGCGGGATCCTCGTCGGAGAGCACCTTGTAGGCGACGGCGCCCCCGGCACCCAGTAGGAGCACGGCGGCTGCGATCAGCAGGTAGCGAATCACCGCGGGGATGGTATGGGCCGCCGCGAACAGGCGGCGCCTGTGAGCGGGGTTCTCAACTGCCGCGTTTGGAAAGAACCTGCCAAATCCTCCGCGTCACGCGGGGAACCTCCACGCCCAGCGCCGACTCGTTCAGCTGCAGCGCCCACTGCGGGGTGCCGGGGCGGATCACCGTGCCCTTGCCGAGCCGGTAGCCCACGAACGCCGGCTCGCCCTCCTCGCGGCCGGCGGAGGTGAGCAGCTCGGCGTCGGGCGGCAGGCGATCCGATCGCTCGAACGAAGAGAACTCGCCGAACAGCTCGTCCACGCGGGCGAACAGCCCCAGGCGGTCGGTCTCCTCGCGCAGCGGCGCCGGCGGATCGGACTCGAAGATGCTGGTGCGCTCACCGAAGAGGTCGTCGGGCCGCGGTGGGCTCGGGTTGCGCAGGGTGCCGCCGTCGAGCGCGACGGTTCGGCGCAGCGACTCGCGCCCGAAGGAGGCCACGGACAGCCCGCCCTCCTTGACCTCCTCCAGCAGCCGGTCGCGCACACGGCGCGGCAGCCACAGCGCGGTGCCCGCCACCGCCACGCCGGGCGCGTTGCCGATCGCGGGGCCCTCGCGGCGGGCCAGCGACAGATCCGTGGTGAGGTCGTAGGGCAGCCGCTCGCGGTCGAGGAAGCGGATCAGCGGCGAGACCTCCGACCGGAATCGCGGTGGGAGGGCACCGTTGGCGAACGGCCGCTCGGCGGGCACGGCGTTCACCTCGTCGAGGGTGTCGGCGAAACCGTCCAGATCGGAGTCGAACGCGTTGGAGCCCTGCCAGGTGACCGCGGGCAGCACCACGATCGGGCGCGGGCGCCCGCGTGTGCCGCTGGGCGGCAGCCCCGCCACGGCCAGCGGCCAGACCGCGCGGCGGCCGCCCGCGAGCCTCACGCGCACGAGGTAGATGCCGGTGCGGGCGTCGCTGGGGATGCGCACCCGCAGCCTGCCCCCGCGGCGGCGGTCGCGACGGATCGTGCGGCCGGAGCCCAGGCGCGAGAGGGCGAAGTCGAAGCGGCGCTCGCGCGGCCCCACCCGCAGGACGGCGAGCGAGCCGGCGGGCACCACGCCCAGCGGGCCCTTCAGCGTGAGCGCGCGCACCGCCACGCCCGTGCGCGGTGGCGCGTCCCCGGGCTCGGGGGCCGCCGCCGGGGCCTCGGTCTTGTTGCCGGCCAGGTCGCGCACCTTCACGTTGAACGAGTACGAGCCCTCGGGCGCGAGGCGGCCGCCGCGCACCGTGCCATCCCACACCCCGGTGCGGCTCTCGTCGCCGCGGAAAAGGCGGGCGGGGCCGCGCACCTTGTCGTCAGTGCGAAAGACGCGGAACTCCGGCGCCTTGTTGCGGGGACCGCTGTAACGGATCCGAACCTCCCGCGAGCCGCCCGGCACGATCACGTTCGGCTCCACCGACGCGATGCTCACCCGCGGCGGTCTGGTATCGACCCTCACCTCCTTGATCGAGTCGACCACGCGGCCCTCCCGGCGCCTCACCACGCGCAGCCGGTAGATCCCGTCGGGCACCACGCTGCCGTCGTCGTCGCGCCCGTCCCAGCGGTAGCGGTACTTGCGGTTGCCGGCCAGCTCGCGGTCGTCCACCAGACGACGCACCTCCTCGCCCTCGGAGTCGATCACCGAGAACTGCACCTCCGCGTCCTCGGAGAGGTCGAAGCCCACACGGCTGAAGTCGCGCACCCGGTCTCCGTTCGGAGAGATGTCGCGCGGCTGTGCGCCGAAGCGCAGTACCAGCGGGATCTCGGTCTTCAGGGACTGCGTGACGAAGAACGCGCCGACCGTGGCGAGCACGAGCAGCACGAAGACGGCGCGGACCAGGGTGCTCGACTCCACGAGCGGAAAACTAGTGCCCGGCACGGATCCGGCGTCGTGCCGGATCCGTGAAACGGCAGCGGCCGTGCGATTCTGCACGCGATGCGCGTGCAGCTGATCGATCCACCGGCCTACACCCCGCCCTACGACTTCTCGCTGGCGGGAGCGCTGGCGCGCGCGGGCGCCGACGTCGAGCTGGTCACCAGCCGCTACCTCTACGGGCCCACCCCGCCGGTGAACGGGTTCCGCGTGCGTGAGGACTTCTACCCCGCCGCCACCGCCCGCGACCGCGGTGTGAGCGCCCGCCGCGCCCTGCGCGGCGCGGGGCACATCCCCGGCATGCTGCGCCACCGCCGCACCGGCGCCGACATCGCGCACTACCAGTGGCTCACACTCGAGGCGCTGGATTGGCTGCTGCTGGCCACCGACGCACCGCGGGTGTTCACCTCCCACAACGTGCTGCGGCGGGGCGAAGGGCGCATTGAGCGAGCGCGCGGCGCGGAAGGTGTTCAGCCATACCGACGCCGTGATCACCCACACGGAGGCCGGTGCCGGCGCGCTTGTGGAACGCTTCGGCGCGGACCCCTCGCGCGTTCACGTGATCCCGCACGGAGCATTCGACTACCTCACCCACCAGGACCACGAGCAGCCTCTTCCCGACGACCTGGCGGCCGTCGAGGGGCCGGTGATCCTGTGGTTCGGCGTGCTGCGCCCGTACAAGGGCGTCGACGTGCTGATGGAGGCCTTCCGCGAGGTGGAGGGCGCCGAGCTGTGGATCGTCGGCCGGCCGTGGATGGACATCGCGCCGGTCAAGGCGGCCGCCGAGCGCGCCGGTGGCACGGTGCGGTTCGTGGACCGGTTCGTGACCGACCCTGAGATCCCCGCCTACTTCCGGCGCGCGGACGTCGTCGTGCTGCCGTACAGGCGCATCGACCAGTCGGGCGTGCTCTACACCGCGCTCGCGTTCGCCAAGGCGATGGTGCTGTCCGACGTTGGCGGGTTCTCCGACATCGGCCGCGTGCACGGCGCGGCCGAGCTGGTGCCGCCCGAGGACCCGGCCGCACTGCGCGATGCGCTGCAGCGGCTGGTGGACGACCCGGCCGCGCGGACCGCGCTGGAGGAACGTGCCGGCGCGGCGGCCGCGGGGCACTTCTCCTGGGACGAGATCGGTCGGCGCACGCTGAAGCTGTACGAGGAGCTGGTGTGAGAGCGATCTTCATGGGCAAGCACAAGCGCTCCGTGGTGGGGGCGCTCGAGCGCGCGGCCGCCGGCCTCGAGGTGGTGGCCGTGGTGGCGCCGGAGCCCACGGGCGAGGAGCACGAGTCCCAGCGGGTCGACTCCGCGGCGCGGCGGCTGGGCCTGCGGCTCGCGACCGACGATCAGCTGTACGCCGAGATCGAGGACGGCTCGCTGTCCGAGATCGACCTGGTGCTCTCGTTCCTGTTCTGGAAGCGGATCCACCCGCCGCTGATCGAGCTGCCGCGGTTGGGCTGCCTGAACTTCCATCCGGCGCCGCTCCCCGACATCCGCGGGCTGGGCGGCTACAACATCGCGGTCCTCGAGGACTTCCCCGAATGGGGCGTCTCCGCGCATTTCGTGGACGAGGAATTCGACACCGGCGACCTGATCCGCGTCGACCGGTTCCCCATCGACCGCGAGGGCGAGA
Organism: uncultured Thermoleophilaceae bacterium; assembly: GCA_963808105.1. GTDB lineage: Bacteria > Actinomycetota > Thermoleophilia > Solirubrobacterales > Thermoleophilaceae > JAAYBF01. Next base: position 109,517 of record CAWEEH010000002.1, read on the forward strand.
CCGCCCTGTCGCTCGACATCCGCAGCCAGGACCACCTGCTGGCCCTGTTCCGCGACGTGATCGACATGGCGCTGGCCGGCGAGCCGCTTCCCGCGGCGAGCCCCAGGGCGAGGGCCGCTACGTGGGCGCCGACGTCTACGACACCCTGCGACGCGTGCAGCCCGATGACCCGCCGGAGCTCACCGAGCGGCGGCTCAGGGCGTTCTGGTATCCGCCGCACGACGGCGCGACGATCGAGGTCGGAGGGCGTACCCTCACTCTCGTGGACCGTTCGTTGCTCGCACAGGCGGCCATGGCCAACAGAGAAGCGGGGCTGCTGCCGTGAACGCCTGCGCCTCCTGCGGCGCCGAGAACCCCGAGGGCGCCCGTTTCTGCATGTCATGCGGCAACGCGCTGCAGCGTGTATGCCCGTCCTGTGGGGAGCCCGCTCCCGACGAGGCCCGCTTCTGCATGTCGTGCGGCTCGAGCGCTCGACCGCCGCGCGGCGCCGCGCTCGGCGGCTCCGGAGGCCCGCCGCCTCGCCGCCGGAGGAGCGGCGCCAGGTGACCGTGCTGTTCGCCGACCTCTCGGGCTACACGGCCGTGGCCGAGCGGATGGACCCGGAGGCCGTGAAGTCGCTGGTGGACCGCGCGCTGCGGCGCCTGGGCGAGGAGGTGCAGCGCTACGACGGGACGGTGGACAAGTACATCGGCGACAACGTGATGGCGCTGTTCGGCGCGCCCGTCGCCCACGAGGACGACGCCGAGCGGGCGGTGCGTGCCGCGCTGGCGATGCAGGCGGCGATGGACGAGATCAACGACTGGAGCTCGCTCGACGTCCCGTTCGCGCTGCGGGTGGGCATCAACACCGGCGAGGTGCTGGCCGGGGCGGTGGGCGGCGACTACACCGTGACCGGCGACACGGTGAACGTGGCGTCGCGGCTGCAGTCCGTCGGGCGCCCCGGCGCGGTGACCGTGGGCGAGCGCACAATGCGAGCGACGCAGCAGGCCATCCGCTACGACCAACTCGAACCGCTCGACCTGAAGGGCAAGGCCGAGCCGGTGCCGGCGTGGGAGGCGGTCGGCCTCGTGGCGGCGCAGGCCGTGGGCCGGGAGACGGTGGAGGAGTCGCAGATGGTGGGCCGCGACGACGAGCTGGGCGTGCTCGAGTCGGTCTTCAACCGGATCAGCCGCGACGGCAAGCCGCACCTGGTCACGGTGATCGGAGAGGCCGGCGTCGGCAAGTCGCCGCATCCTGCGCGAGTTCGCTCGCCGGCTCGAGGACCGCGATGCCACGCTTCAGACGGGGCGCTGCCTGCCCTACGGCACCGGCATCGTCTACTGGGCGCTGGGCGAGGTGCTGCGCGCCGAGGCCGAGATCGTCGACTCCGACAGCTCGGACGAGGCCTGGGCGAAGCTCTGCCGCTACGTGACCAGCGTGCTGCCCGGACGAGCCGCCGGAGCGCCACGCGGGGCAGATCGCCCGCTCGCTGGGCATCGACATACCGGCCCAGTACGAGCCGATGGACTCGGGCGGACCCGAGCGGATGCGCGAGGCCTTCTTCTCCTCGCTGCGATCCGTGATCGAGGCCGCCGCGGAGCGCGGTCCGCTCGTGCTGGCCTTCGAGGACATCCACTGGGCCGACGACGGCATGCTCGACGCGATCGAGCACCTCGCCCAGTGGGTGCGAGCCCCGCTGCTGCTGCTGTGCCTGGCTCGCGACGAGCTGCTCGAGCGGCGGGACGGCTGGGGCGGCGGGCGGCGCGGAGCCACCCAGATCTTCCTCGACCCCCTCACCGCCGACGACTCGCGGCAGCTCGTGGCGAACCTCCTCGGCGGCGACGACCCCCGCGGCGACCTGGCTCCCCAGGTGGCCGAGCGCTCAGGCGGCAACCCCCTGTTCGCCGAGGAGATGGTGCGCCGGCTCGCCGAGGAGGAGGGCGACGGAGTGGCGGAGCTGCCCGACACGGTGCAGGCGGTGCTGGCGGCGCGCCTCGACGCGCTCAGCCCGTTCGAGCGCCGGCTGGTGCAGCAGGCGAGCGTCGTGGGCCGCACGTTCTGGGAGGGCTCGCTCGCCTCCGTGGCCGACGAGGAGGGCCGCGACCTGCGCGAGGCGCTGGCCGGCCTGCAGGGCAAGGACATCCTGGCGCCCGGCGCCGAGTCGCGGCTGGCGGGTGAGCGCGAGCTCGCGTTCAAGCACGTGCTGATCCGCGACGTGGCCTACGGCATGCTGCCCAAGACGGTGCGCTGCCGCAAGCACTTCGAGGTGGGCCGCTTCATCGAGGATCGCGCCGGCGACCGAAGCGACGAGGTCGTCGCGCTGCTGGCCGAGCACTACGGCCGCTCGGCCGCGCTGGGCGCGGAGGGCGGCATCGAGGCGCGCGAGCTCACCCAGATCAAGGAGCGGGCCGTCGCACTTCCTCGAGCAGGCGGGCGACGCCGCCGCGCTGCTGTACGCCAATCCTGAGGCGATCTCCCACTACCGCCACGCGCTCGAGCTGCTCGGCACCGAGGACGACGCCCTGGGCGCCCGGATCGGCGAGAAGCAGGGCGACGTGGCGCTACGCCTGGGCCGCGTGGACGCCGCGATCCAGGTCTGGGGCGAGTGCCTGGACCACCACCGCCGCGAGGAGGACCTCGACCGCGTGGCCGACCTGCACCGCAAGCTCGGCGCGGCGCTGGCGGTGAAGGGCGAGCGCAAGGCGGCGATCGAGAACTACCAGCGCGGCATCAACCTGCTCAAGGATGGCCCGCCGCGGCTCGAGCTCGTGCGCCTCTACGAGGAGGCCGCGTGGCTCTACCTCCAGACCGGCGACAACATGCTCGCCATCTACGCGTCCGAGAAGGCGCTGCGCCTGGCCGAGCGGCTCGGCGAGACGCGGGCGGCGAGCCGCGCGCACGGGATCTTCGGCCGGGTGTTCGGGCGCATCGGGGACACCGAGAAGGCGCGCTCCAACCTCGAGCGCTCGGTGGAGCTCGCCCGCGCCCTGCAGGAGGGAGACGACGCCACGCTGCACGGCGATCACGGGGAGACGATCCTGGCCCTGCTCGCTCTTGGCCGTCACCTGGAGGTTTCCGAGGCCGACGCCCGCGGTGCCGGCGAGGCCTACGACGAGGCGCTGGCGCTGGCCGAGCAGGTGGGCGACCTGCCGAGCCAGGTGGAGCTGCACTCCGCCGTGGCGCAGCTCGCCGCCTACCGCGCCGACTGGGAGCAGGTACGCCGCTCCACCGACGCCTCGGCCGACCTCGCCGAGCGCGAGGGCCTGGTGAGCAAGCTGTGCCTGCCCTACGCGCTGCGCGGGCTGCTGCGCTGGCGCGAGGGCAAGCTCGACAGCGCCGAGGAGCGCTTCCGCCGCGCCCACGAGCTCGCCGAACAGGTGGGCTGGTCCGAGCTCTCGTTCCAGGCGCTGTACGGCCTCGCGCTCACGCTGCGCGACCGCGGCGCCCACGCCGACGCCGTCACCGCGCTGGGCCAGGCGATCGACGTCTGCGAGCGGGCCGGCCTGGCCGCGCAATCGGTGCAGGCCACAGCCACCCGGGCGGTGGTCCTGGCCCTTGGCGAGCGCTGGGACGCAGCCCAGGAGTCGGCCGCCGAGGCGGAGGGACTGGCCGAGCGACTGCACTACCCGATCGGCAAGGCGGCGGCACTGGAGGCCCGCGGTGCCAGCGACGCCGACCCCACCACGGGCGCGCGGCTGCTGGTGGAGGCCGAGGACGCCTGGACCCTGCTGGAGCGCCCGCTGGAAGCGGCGCGCTGCCGCCTGCTGGCGGGCTTCAGGCTGCGCGACTCCGACCCGGAGCGAGCGGCGGAGCTGCTGGCGAGCTCAGCGGAGGAATGCGAGCGTCTCGGCGTGGAGCACCTGGCGGAGAGAGCGCGAGCGCTGGTGCCGGCCTGAGCGGAAGGCTGGGCTGGTCAGGGAGGTCCGGCGCAATCGGTGGTGCCGGTCCTGAGGTCTACTGAGTCTTGTCGGCTCCGGCGACCACAACCACGGTGGCGTCGCCGGCAAGCCCCTGGCTCTCAGCATCAATGGGCTCGCGCTGCGAGATCTTCAGCCGCTTGCCCACCTCGGCCGCCTCGCGCTCGGCGCCGGGGGCGTACTTCACGACGGACTCGGCGCGCTGCTGGTCGATGAAGTTCGTGACCGTGCCGAGCTGGAAGCCCTGGCGCTCGATCGAGTCGCCGATCTGGGCGGCGAGGCCGGGGACCGTGGTGCCGTTGAGCACCGCCACCCGGACGTCGCCGGGGTTGATGCCCGGCGCCTTCTTCTTCGCGGGCGTGTCCTTGGGCTCCTCCTCGCCTCCGCTCTGGGCGGAGCTCTGCGAGCCCGCGGTCGACGGCTCGTCGTCGTCGCCCGTGAGCTGCAGGACGCCGAACCCGATCGCCAGCAGCGCGAGCAGCGAGCCGCCGACGACCGCCACGGCGCGACCGGTGCTCGAGAAGACCCCGCCGCCGCCGCGCTTACCGCGGACCGGGCCGCCGGGGCGGCTCTCCTCGTAGGGCGGCAGGATGCCGGTGGGCTCGCTGCGGCTGGCCCCGCCGATGGGGATCGTCGGCCGCGGGGGCGGAGGCGGGAGAGGCGGCGCCAGGGCGGGCTCGTCGCCCGTGTCCTCGACCTCCTCGAACTCCTCGCTGTCAGGGTCGTAGTCCTCGTGGAAGTCCTCGGGAGCGGGCTCGCGATCCGGGTCCTCGTCGAGGATCCTGCCGTCGCCCTCGCCGTCGTCCGGATCCTCGTCGCCCTCCTCGTGCTCGACATCCTCGTCCTCGTCGGGCGGGGCGGGCGGCGGGTGGATCTCCGTGTCCTGTGAGATCACCGCCTGCTCGTCGGTGCCGTTGGAGCTCTCGACGGAGGTCTCTTCCTCATCGTCCTCCTGCTCGGTCTCGGCAGGCGCGGCGGGGCCCGTCGCCACGGCCGGCGCCGCACCGGCTGCCGCCGCGGCTGCGGGCGTGGCCGCGGCGGGCGCGGCAACCCCGGGCTTGGCGGGCGACACGGGAGGCTTGGGAACGGGCGGCTTGGGCACCGGCTGCGCCACCACGCGGCCCGGCACCGGGGTGTCCACGCGCTCGGGCGCGCGGCCGGCCCACTCGCGCAGGCGCTTCACATCTCGCGCCTGCGAGAAGTAGAGCGCCGAGAGCACGGCCAGTCCAACGACTGCCGCGAGCCCGGCATAGGACCCGATCTCCTGGATGATCTCCATACGCCTTGAGCTTCCGAACCTTAGGGCTTGACGCGGCCTAATCCACCGGTCGCGCAGCGACGAGTGACCGCTCCGCCGAAAGCTCGGCCACGGCGCCCGCCAGGGCGGCCGCGTCCCCGTTGTAGACGAGCTCCTCGATCCGGGCGAACGCGCCCTCCACCCACTCGGGGTCGAGGCGGGGCCGCACGGCGGCCACGATCCTCTCCGCGGGCGTGGGCTGGGGCCGCTCGGCGGGCTCGAACAGCTCCTCGTGGATCTTCTCTCCGGGGCGGCGGCCGACGATCTCGATCGCGATGTCCACGTCGGGCTCGTTGCCCGAGAGGCGGATCATGTTGCGTGCCAGGTCGACGATCTTCACCGGGTCGCCCATCTCCAGCACGTACACCTCGCCGCCGGTGGTGAGCTCACCCGAGCGGATGATGAGCTGCACGGCCTCGGGGATGGTCATGAAGTAGCGCGACATGTTCTCGTCGGTGACGGTGACCGGGCCGCCGGCGGCGATCTGGCGGCGGAAGATCGGCACCACCGAGCCCGACGAGCCGAGCACGTTGCCGAAGCGCACGGCCGCGTAGCGCGTGCCCTTGTAGCGGTTCTGCGCCGCCTCCACGGCCCACTCCGCGAGCGCCTTGGAGGCGCCCATCACGGTGGCGGGCGTGACGGCCTTGTCGGTGGACACGAGCACGAACCGCTCGACGCCCTCCTCGCCCGCCGCGGCGGCGACGATGCGCGTGGCGACGGCGTTGTTGCGCACGGCCTCGACCGGGTTCTCCTCCATCAGGCCGACGTGCTTGTAGGCGGCCGCGTGGAAGACGACCGAGGGCTTCTCCTCGCCGAACAGCTCGCGCATGCGCGTGGCGTCCTTGCAGTCGGCGAGCACGGCGGTGAGCGCCGCGAAGTGGTGGTCCTCCTCCAGCTGGCGGCGGATCTCGAACAGGTTGTTCTCGGCGTGATCGACCAGCACCAGGCGCTTGGGCTTGACGCGCGCTATCTGGCGGCACAGCTCCGAGCCGATCGAACCACCGGCACCCGTGACCAGCACCACGTGGCCGCGCAGGTAGGCGCCCACGCGGTCGATCTCCATCCGCACCGGCTCGCGGCCGAGGATGTCCTCCACCTGCACCTCGCGCACCTGGCGCAGCAGGTTGGGCCCGCGCGAGAGCAGCTCGAACACGGTCGGCAGCGTGCGCACGGGGATGTCGCGCTCGCGGCAGGCGGTGACCACCTTGAGCCGCAGCGTGCCGGGCGCGGACGGGATGGCGATGACCACCTCGTCCGGCTTGGTGTCGTCGAGGATGCGCGGCAGGTCGTCGGTGGTGCCATGCACGCGATGGCCGGAGATGAGCATGCCCTGCTTGCGCGGGTCGTCGTCGATGAACCCGATCACCGCGCTCGACAGCTCGGGGTTGCGGCGCAGCTCCAGCGCCACCTGCTGGCCGCCGTTGCCGGCGCCCACGATCAGCACCTCGGTGTCGGCGCGCTGCACCAGCGGCTGGCGCAGCGGGCGCTCGATGGCCGCGCGCACCAGGAAGCGGGCGCCCACCACCAGCGCGAGCGTGATCAGGAAGTCCAGGGCGATGACGCCTCGCGGCGGGTCGGCGTCCGTGGGTGTGAGCAGGAACAGCAGGCCGATCAGCACGAAGCTCGAGACCACCACGGCCTTCACGATCGACTCGAAGTCCGCCTGGTCGACGAAGCGCCAGAGCTTCGAGTAGAGGCCGAAGGCGGCGAACAGGACCAGCTTGAGCGGCACGACGATCAGCACGGTCTCGGCCAGCAGGTCCTCGTAGCGGCCGGGGATGCCCGCGTCGAAGCGCAGCACGAACGCGAGGTAGTAGGCGAGCGCGATCAGGCAGGCATCGACGCCCACCTGTCCGGCGCGGCGAAGGTTGACCGAGGATGTGATCCGTTTTCTCACTGTTTCCGTGCCGAGAGCAGCAGTTTCACCATTTCGCGGGGATCGCGTCGGATGCGGTCGGAGTCCTGCACCGGGCGCTTCTCAACGCTCACCTGAGCGGGATCTTCGAGCTTTCGCAGCCGGCCGTCGCGCATGAGCTTCTCGTCGACTGCGCCCAAACGGCCCTCGAAAGTGGTGAAGACGGGGGTGCCGAGCGCCACCGCCTCACGGTTCATGGTACCGCCGGCGGAGATCACGAGGTCCGATAGGGCGATCAGGCTCTGCGCGTCGATCGCATGATCGGGCACGATCAGGCCGCCGATCGCCTCTATCTCCTCCTTCTGAGTGGGCGTTCGCGGCAGCACCACGGCCTGGGCGGCGCCCTTCAGGCGTTCGAGCACGGCGCGGAACAGCGGGTTCTCGAACCGGTGGTAGAGCGACACCTCGGGCGGCGTGCGCACCACCACGATCGGCTGCGCTCGGTCCAGGCCCAGCTCGCCGAGCACCGCGTCGTCGGGCACGAAGTCCGCGAGGTAGTACTCCTCCTTCAGACCCTCGTACGGGCGGATCTTGCCCTTGGCCCCGTAGCGCTCGAGGCGCTCGGGCGGGATGGCGTCGGGCACCACCACCGCCCGCACGAGGCGGCAGTTCACGTTGTGCTGCACCGGAGCCCACTCGTAGTCGAAGGCGGTGGCGCTGGGGATTCGCAGAAGGGCGGCGGCCACGGTCACGTCGTTGGACCCGTGGCCCATCGCCAGGTCGAAGCTCCGCTTCCGCGCCCAGCGCGTGAGCGCGGCCGACCGGCTCACCAGCCCGATCCCCTTGCTCGCGAGCCGCCCGCCCCGGTGATGGCCTACGGCGGTGTGCGCGATGCCGAAGCGATCGCACAGCTCCAGCGTCTGGGCGAAGTCGCGGGCCGTGACCTCCACCTCGTGCCCGTCCTCTCGCATCGCCTCGATCAGCGGGCGCATGACCAGCACGTGGGGGGAGTTGGTCAGGTCGACCCAGACGCGCACGCCTCGACCACCTCGCGGATCTGATCCTCGGAGAGCTCCGTGCCCATCGGCAGGGCGATGCCGGTGCGGGCCGCCTCGTCGGTGCCGGGGAGCTCTGTGGTGGCGAAGCGCTCGGTGGCGGGCTGGCGGTGGACGGGCACCGTGTAGTAGCGGCGGGCGCCGATGCCGCGGTCGGTGAGCGCCGTCGCCAGCTCGTCCGCGCGGCCCGAGCGCGCCACATACAGGTGGTAGACGTGATCGGCGCCCTCGACCGGCTGGGGCAGGTCCACGTGCTCGCCCAGGCCCAGGCGCTCGTACGCCGCCGCCGCCTCACGCCGGGCGGCGTTCCAGCCGTCGAGCTCGGGCAGCAGGATCCGCAGGGCGGCCGCCTGCAGCTCGTCGAGCCGGCTGTTGTAGCCCACCTCCACGAACGTCTGCTTGTCGTCGGAGCCGTGGAAGCGCAGCCGGCGGACGAGGCGGGCCACGTCGTCGTCGTTGGTCGTCACGGCGCCGCCGTCGCCCAGGCAGGGCAGGTTCTTCGAGGGGAAGAACGAGAACGTGGCGGCATCGCCGAGGGCGCCCGCGGCCCCACTTGGCAGGCGCGCGCCCGCCGCCTGGGCCGCGTCCTCCAGGATCGGCAGGCCCAGGTCGCGCAGGTCGCCGATCGGCGCGACGTTGCCGAACAGGTGCACGGGCATGATCGCCTTCGTCCGCGGCGTGACCGCGGCCTTCACCGTCTCCGGCGTGACGCAGCCCGTGGCGGGATCGATGTCGCAGAAGACGGGCGTGGCCCCCGCCGAGATCGTGGCCTCGACGCTGGCGTAGAACGTGTAGGAGGGGACGACCACCTCGTCGCCGTCCGTGACCCCCAGCGCCCGCAGCGCGATCGTGATCGCGTCGGTGCCGTTGGCCACCCCGATGCAGTGCTTGACGCCGAGGTAGTCCGCGAACTCGCTCTCGAACGCGTCCACCTCGGGCCCGAGGATGTAGCGCCCGCCGTGCACCACCTCGGCGAGCTTCTCGGCAAGGCGATCCTTGTGTGCGTCGATGCTTGTGGCGAAGAGGGGGACGGTCACGCGCGGGTCGCTACCCTACTTCGCCGCTCATGCTCATCGCCTCCATCACGGATCCGATCGTGGAGGTGGCCACCGACGTCGTCGCGGAGCTGGGGCTGCTCGGGATCTTCGTTCTGATGGTCCTCGAGTCGGCCTGTATTCCCGTGCCGAGCGAGGCCACCATGCTGTTCGCGGGCTTCAACGTCTCCGACGGGGAGTACTCCCTGTTCGCGGCCGTGGCCGTGGGTTCCCTGGCGAACCTCGTGGGCTCGTGGATCGCGTACGGCGTGGGCTACTACGGCCGCGTCGACATCCTCGAGAAGCACGGCAAGAAGCTGCACATCAAGAAGAGCCACCTGGAGTGGGCCGACCGCTGGTTCGAGCGCCATGGCGACGCCACCGTCTTCTTCACCCGCATGCTCCCCATCATCCGCACCTTCATCTCGCTCCCCGCGGGGGTGGCGCGGATGCCCTTCTGGCGCTTCAGCGTGCTCACGCTCGCGGGGTGCATCCCGTGGGTGCTGATGCTCACCTTCATCGGCAAGGAGGCGGGCGACAACTGGGAGGACTGGAAGGACTCGCTCCACTACGTCGACTACTTCGTGGCGGCGTGCCTCGTGGGCGGCCTGATCTACATCGTCATCAGGCGGCGACGCGGCGGACCCCCGGGCGAGCCGGCGCCGGAATCCACATAGATCCTTAACTGGCGATCCCCGCCGATCGCTCCTAGTTTGGGCTTCCGCCCATGGCTTCATCGGATTCGATCCGGGTCGCCACCGTCCCCCACGCCCTCCCTGGTGGCCCGTCATCAGTGCTCGTCGAGCACGTACGCGACCATCCGCGCATCGACGCGGCCGTCTTCGTGCTGGTCGACTCGGAGCGCGGCACGGTGGAGCCCGGGGCGTCGTGGTTCGCGTCGCCGATCGTGGAGCGCGCGATCGCGCCGCACCTGAGCCGCGACTTCGACACCGGCAGGCCCGGTCTCGTGGAGACGGTGCTGGATCGCGCTCAGCCGCTGTTCCTGATGCGCGTTGACTCCTGGGAGGCGGCGGGGCTGCTGCGAGCGCAGGTGCGGCGAGAGACCGACCTGCGCACGGCCGACGAGATCTGGGCCGCTCTGGGACAGGCGTCGATGATCGCCTTCCCGGTGCACGCCCCGCTGGGGCGCACGGTGGGCATGCTCGCCGTGGCCTCGCTGGACCCCGAGCGCCCGCTCGAGCGCGGCGACGTGGCCATGGTGGGCGCGCTGAGCGACCTCCTCGCCATGGCGCACGAGCGCGCCGAGGCGGCCGCGGCCGGCGCGGTGCGTGAGCGGCGGGAGCTGCTGCTCAAGCGCGCGGCGGAGCACGCGGCCGCGTCGCTCGAGATGCCCGAGGTCGAACGCCAGGTGGTGATGCACGCCCGCGAGCTGGTCACCGCCGACCGGGTGGTGCTCACGGTGCGGCCCAGCGTGGGGCCGGAGGCCGCCGCCGTGGCCGAGGTCGCGCGCTCCCGCCAGCCGCAGGCCGACCAGCGGGCGATCCACGTGCCGGTGGAGCTCGGCCCGCGCGTCTTCGGCGTGCTCTCGGCGGTGCGTGAATCAGGAGAGCCCTTCGACGCCGAGGACGCCGACGTGCTCGGCCGCCTCGCCCGCAGCTCGGCCGCCGCCATGGCGAACGCCGTGGACTTCGAGCGCGAGCGGCGGATCGCGCGTGCGCTGACGCGCGGCTTCGTGCCGGACGCCCTGCCCGACCTGCCCGAATGGGAGCTGGGCCTGCTGTACGAGCCCGCCGCGCGCCAGCCCGCCGGCGGCGACGTGTACGGCGCCTGGGAGGTGCCGGGGCGCGGTCTCGCCCTGCTGGTTGGCGACGTTTCCGGCAAGGGGGTGGAGACCGCCGCGCTGAGCGCCATGACGCGCTTCTTCATCGAAGCGCGCAGCTGGGACTCCGATTCCCCGGCCGAGACGCTGCGCCAGGCGAACATGCTGCTCCACGAGCGGCTGCCCAGCGACAGCTTCGTGACCGCCTTCTTCGGCCTGCTCACCGGCTCCGGGCTGCGGTACGCGAACGCGGGCCACGTCCCCCCGCTGCTCCTCACCGAGGGCGACGCGCCTGGCGAGGCGCCGGGGCGGGGCCTGCCCCTGGGCATCGAGCCGGACACCTCGTACGAGGAGCGCTCCATCGCCATGACCGCGGGGGACGCGCTGCTCGCGTACACCGACGGCATCGCCGAGGCGCGCGGCGAGGGCGAGCTGTTCGGCGATCAGCGCCTGCGCGAGGCGGCCGCGAGCTCCGCCGGAGGCACCATGGAGGAGCTCGTGGCGGGGGTTCACCTCGCGGCCAAGCGCTTCTCCGGAGGCCTTCAGGACGACGCCGTCCTACTCGCTCTCCGTCACCGTTGATTTACTAGCCGAGTGGCCGATTCCGCATACGCCCGTGCCGGGGTGGACACCGGCCAGGCCGGGCGGGGAATCGCTGCGCTGGTGGATGTGCTGAGCACGATCGACACGGGCCGCCCCTCGCGCGCGGCGCTGGGCTCGGGCCACTACGCCAACGTGCTGAAGATCGGGGAGAACGCGGGCCTGGCGCTGTCCACCGACGGGGTCGGGACCAAGCTGATCGTGGCGGAGCAGCTGGGTCGGTTCGACACGGTGGGGATCGACTGCATCGCCATGAACGTGAACGACGTGATCTGCGTCGGCGCCGACCCGATCGCGGTGCTCGACTACATCGCCGTCGAGCAGGCGGACGACGGCGTGCTCGAGGCCATCGGCCAGGGCCTGAAGGCGGGCGCCGAGGACGCCGGCGTGGAGATCCCCGGCGGCGAGCTGGCGGTGGTGCCCGAGCTGATCCGCGGCCATCCGTCGCCGAGCGGGATCGACCTGGTGGGGATGTGCGTCGGCCTGGTGGACCTCGACTCGATCGTGACCGGCGCCGGCGTCCGGCCCGGGGACGTGATCATCGGCCTGCCATCCAGCGGTGTGCACTCCAACGGCTACACGCTTGCGCGCGAGGCCCTGCCCGACCTGGCCGAGACGCCGCCAGAGCTCGGCGGGCGCACGGTGGGCGACGCGTTGCTGGAGCCCACCGTGATCTACGTCCGCGCGGTGCGCGAGCTGCTCGCGTCCGACGTCGACGTGCGCGGGTTGGCGCACATCACGGGCGACGGCCTCGACAACCTGCTCAGGCTCGACGCCGAGGTGGGCTACCGGATCGACTCGCCGCTGCCGGTGCCCCCGATCTTCGGCCTGATCGCCGCCCGCAGCGATACCGGCGACGAGGAGATGCACGAGGTCTTCAACATGGGCTGCGGCTTCTGCGTCGTGGTGCCGGAGGGCCAGGCGGGCGAGGCGCTGGCACTGCTGGAGCAACGGCATCCCGGCGCCGCCGTGATCGGCGCCGCGACCGACTCCGCGGGCACCGTGGTGCGCTCCGCATGAGCCCGCGCGCTTGGGCGCTGTTCGCGGCCGTGTCGGTCGTGTGGGGCATGCCGTACCTGTTCATCAAGCTCGGCGTCGACGGTGGCCTCACCCCCGGCTTCCTCGCCTGGTCGCGCGTGACGATTGCCGCGCTGGTGCTGCTGCCGTTCGCCATTCGCTCAGGCGCGCTGAGCGGCCTGCCGCTGCGCTGGGTGGCGCTGTTCGCGGCGGCCGAGATCGCGATCCCCTTCCCGCTGATCGGCTTCGGAGAGCAGCGCGTGCCCTCGTCGCTGGCCGCGATCCTGATCGCCGCCGTGCCGCTGGTGATCGCCGGGCTGGCCCTGCGCTTCGACCACTCCGAGCGGCCCACGCGCACCCGGCTCATCGGCATGCTCATCGGGCTCAGCGGCGTGGTCGCGCTGGTGGGGATCGATCTGGGCGGCAGCTCCGCCGCGCTGCTCGGCGCCGCAGCGATCCTCGGCGCCACGCTCGGCTATTCGATCGGGCCGCTGATCGTGAAGCGCCAATTCTCGGAGTTCCAGCCGCTCGGCCCCGTGACCGCCGCCATGGGGCTCGCGTCGGTGATGCTGCTGCCGTTCGGCATCGCGGACTTCCCGGCGCAGAGGCCACCCGACGACGCCCTCGCCTCGGTGCTGGTCCTGGGCCTGGTGTGCTCGGCGCTGGCGTTCATCCTCTTCTTCGCCCTGCTCGCCGAGATCGGGCCCGGCCGCGCGAGCGTGATCACCTACATCAACCCCGTGGTGGCCCTTGGACTGGGCGTCGCGATCCTCGACGAGCACGTGACGACCGGGGCAGCCGTGGGGCTACTGCTGATTCTCGCGGGCTCGTGGCTGTCCACCGACGGGCGGTTGCCACCGGGGCTTGCCGCCGCGCTGGGCCGGCCCCGCCCGGCCGTGTAGCCAGATGATCGGCACCCAGCTCAACGACCGCTTCACCCTCGAGGAGAAGGTCGGCTCGGGCGGGATGTCGACGGTCTACCGGGCGTACGACCCCACGCTGGAGCGCCAGGTGGCGATCAAGCTCATGCATCGCGACATCTCGGATGACCCGGACCAGCTCGAGCGGTTCAGGCGCGAGGCGCGTGCGGTGGCCCGCCTCTCGCACCCACACGTGGTGACCGTGATCGACTTCGGCGAGGACGACGGCACGCCGTACATCGTGCTCGAGTACGTGGAGGGCGAGACCCTCAAGGACCGGATCCGGCGCATGGGGCGTCTGCCCGTCACCGAGGCCGTGGCCTACGCGATCGAGATCGGCCGCGCGCTGTCGGCCGCGCACGCCGAGCGGCTCGTGCACCGCGACGTGAAGCCCCAGAACGTGCTCATCGACGCCGAGGGCCGCGGCAAGGTGACCGACTTCGGCATCGCCCGCTCGCTCGAGGCACACGGGCTGACCGCCACCGGCCGAGTGCTGGGAACCACCGACTACGTCTCCCCCGAGCAGGCCCTCGGCAGGGACGTGAGCCAGCAGTCCGACGTCTACTCCCTGGGCATCGTGCTGTTCGAGATGCTCACCGGCGAGGTTCCGTTCAAGGCGGACAGCCAGGTGGCGGTGGCCATGCAGCACGTGAAGGAGCCGCTGCCCGACGTGCAGCGCCGCCGGCCCGAGGTGTCGGCCTCGCTGGCGGCCGTGCTCGAGCATTCCACCGCCAAGGAGACGAAGAACCGCTACGCCACCGCGGCCGAGATGGTGCACGACCTGGAGGAGGTGCTCGCGATCGAGGTCGCCCGGGCGGGCGAGACCACCGGAGAGGCAACCACGGTCCTGCGGGCGCTGAAGGGCGACACGGCGGACTTCGCGCCGCTGCGGTTGCGCAACCCGCGCCGGTGGATCATGTCCGTGCTGGCGGTGCTCGCGCTGGCGGGCGCCGCCCTCGTCTATCTCGCGAACCGAACGGAGAAGGGCCCCGGCGGCGACGCCACCCCGCCCGCGGCCGGGCTGTCCCGCGTGGACCTCGCCTCCAGCGCCGCCAACGACTACGACCCCGAGGGCGACGACCGCGAGTCCGGCGACTCGACCCAGAACGCGATCGACGGCAACCCCTCCACCGAGTGGAACACCGAGCGCTACAACGACGGGCTGGAGGGTGTCGACAAGGGCGGGGTGGGCCTCTTCGTCGACGCCGGGTCGCCCATCCCCGGCAAGGCGATCGAGATCCGCAGCTCCACGCCCGGGTTCACCGCCGCCATCTTCGGCTCCAACGGGGTGCCCAAGTCGATCGACAAATGGACGCGCCTGAGCCGGGAGACCGAGGTCGGCGAGCGCACGAGGATCAAGCTCCGCCCCGGCACGCGCGACTTCCGCCGCTACGTGGTGTGGATCACCAAACTGCCCGAGGGCAACAAGGCGGCGATCCAGGAGCTGACGCTGTTCCGGTGAGCTCAGGCGTCGAGGTCCTCCGCCACGAGGTGGATCTCACTGCAGACCAGCTTGCAGGCGGCGTCCAGCACCGCCGCGGATTGCATCAGGGCGTCCTCGTCGAAGTCGTTCTCCAGCGGTTTGAGGACATCGTTCAGCAGCCCATCGAGCACCACGTTCACCGGAAGGGCATCCGGCGCCGAGCGCCCCGCCGACTGCCAGCTCGTCATGTGGTCGACTATGGATGTGAGGGGGCCGCCGAGGTCGACGAGCTCCCCGACGAACGACTGCAATGGAGAGGGCTGCTGTCTTGTTGAGTTCATGTCTCGTACAGGTCTGAGCCGGCGCGAGTTCGCCCCCCGGCTGGCGAACAGCCTGCGCACGTCCGGGCCGCTGTGGACCGCGTCGCTGGCGCTCGACCGGGTGCTCCCCTACCCCGTGCTGCGCCACTGGCCCGACCGCCGCGTGGGCGCGGACGTGCTCGAACGCCAGGTGGAGGAGGTGCTCGGCGCATGGGGCATGGCGAACGACTACGCGGCGACCACCGCGCGCCACATGGTCGAGACCGACCTGCGCGGGGTCGACTCCCACGGAGTGAGCACCCTGCTCGGCTACCACCGCCTGCTGCACACGGGGAACCTGGAGCCGCGTCCGGAGGTGCGAACCGTCTCCCGGGACCAGGCGACGGCGGTGGTCGACGGCGGCGGGGGGCTGGGGCACGTGCCGGCCGAGACGGGCATGCGGCTGGCGATCGAGCTCGCGCGCGAAGCGGGCACGGGCACGGTGGCCGTGCGCAACTCGGGGCACTTCGGCGCGGCCGGCATCTACGCCGCGATGGCGGCCGAGCAGGGCATGATCGGGATCGCCTGCACCGATACCCGCGCGTCCGCGGTGGTGCCCACCCACGGCGCGGAGGCAAAGCTCGGGACCAACCCGATCGCGTTCGCGGCGCCCGGCGGCGACGGACCGCCGTTCGAGCTGGACATGGCCACCACCACGGCGTCGCTGGGACGCGTGCTGGGAGCGTGGCGCCGGGGCCTGCGAGTACCGCGGGGCTGGGCGCTGCGGGCCGACGGCCGGCCCGAGCGCGACGGGCGGCGCGCATTCGAGGGCCGGCGGCTGACGCCGCTGGGCGCCAGCCCGGCCATGGGCAGCTACAAGGGCTACGGCCTGGCCGCGATGGTGGAGATCCTCTGCGGGGTCCTCCCCGGGGCGGGCGGCGTCGGTCACTTCCTGCTCGCCCTGGACCCCGCGCGCTTTCGCCCCGCCGGTGAGCTCCAGGCGGGCGTCGACGAGCTGAGCGGCGAGCTGAGGTCCACACGACCGCTGGACCGCACGCGACCGGTGCTGGTGCCCGGCGACCCCGAGCGCGCCGCGCGGGCGGAGCGCGAGCGCCTGGGGATCCCGCTCAGCCGCAGCGTCGTCGAGGACGTCCGCGGCGTGGCGCGCGCCTCGGGCGTCCCGTTCAGGCTCGACGGCCGATGAGCCTGCCGAGGAAGCTGCATGGAAGCGCCACCGTGGCGCTGGCGCTGCGGGGGGACTCGAAGCTGCCGTTCGCGCCGCGGGAGAAGGTGGAGGCCGCGCGCGACAAGCGGGTGAAGGCGATCGCCGCGCACGCGGCGGCCACGGTCCCCCACTACCGGGACCGGTTCGACCCGCGCGAGATCCGGACGGCGGCCGACCTCGACGAGCTGCCGGTGCTCGACAAGGACCTGCCGCGATCGTCGCCGGAGCGGTTCCTCTCGGACGCGGTCCGAGCGCCGCTGTCGTTCCTCACCAGCGGATCGACCGGAGCGGCCATGCGCGTGTTCCACGACCGCGGCTCGGTGCTGCGCAACATCGCCTGGGGCGAGCGCGAGCGGGGCGCGGTGATCGAGGGGACCGGCGGCTCGTTCCGGCCGAAGGAGGTCTACGTGGGCAACGAGACCTCCGTGATGCGCGACGTTCAGGCGTTCTACAACGAGGCGACGCTGATGCCCGCCCGCCCCCGCCGCCGGTTCGTGTCGGTGCGGGAGCCGTTCGAGGACGTGGTGCGAATCCTCGACGAGGAGAAGCCCGACCTGCTGACCGGCTACGGCGGCTGGCTTCACCTCTTCTTCAAGACAGCCGCGGCCCGCGGGACGCAGCACCACCGCCCGGCGATGGTGATGTACATGGCGGAGGCGATGCCGCCGGGCGGCCGCGAGCTGATCGAGCAGGACCTCGGCATCGCGGTGATGTCGCGCTACAGCGCGGCGGAGGCGTTCAAGATCGGCTTCTACTGCGAGCGCCGGACCGGCTTTCACCTGCACGAGGACCTCTGCCACGTGCGCGTGGTGGACGAGGACGGTGCGGCGGTGCCCGATGGCGAGCCCGGACGCCTGGTGATCACCAACCTGGTGAACCGGGGCTCGGTGCTCCTGAACTACCCGATCGGCGATCTGGGGTCGGTGGGCCCCGCGGACTGCGGCTGCGGGCGCACGTTTCGCATGCTGTCCGAGCTGGAGGGGCGGGTGGAGGACGTGCTCACGCTGCCGGGCGGGCGCGCCGTGCATCCCCGCGCCGTGTGGCAGGCGTTCAAGGACGACGAGGAGGTGCTGCAGTACCAGCTGGTGCAGCAGGAGCTGGGCCGGTTCCATCTGAGGCTCACCACGCTGGACGAGGCGGCCTTCGAGCGGGCACTCGGGCGCGCTCGGCCCGAGCTGGCCACGCTGCTGGGCCCGGACGCGCACGTCGACGCCGCCTGGGCCGGCAACCAGGTCCAGCGCGACGACCGCAAGTTCAGGGCGGTGTCGTCGCTCCTGAGCCGTTAGCCGCGCGCCGGCTCGGCGGATGGGCCCATTGCGCCGCGAAGGGCAGCGGGTCTCGCGCCGACCACACCGCCTCGATCCAACGGCCGCGATAGGGCGCGATGAAGTCGCGCAGCGAGAGCGGCGCCACGCGCCTGCTCGCGACCGCGTGCAGCAGGTCGGGATGGAGGTGGATCCACGTCCCACCCCAGCCCCGTGCCCGCAACGGGGCGGGCCGCTCACCGGTGTAGTCGGCCCAGGCGAGCGCGGCGAGGTCGAGGCCGGCGCGCCGCACCAGGCCGTTGTAGACGAAAGACCGCCCGTTCACCTCGATGAATTTGAAGCTGCCGTCGCGCGGATCGCGCTTGAACTCCACCGTCGCGATCCCACGGTGGCCCATCCCGCGCAGCAGCTCCGTGGTGGCCTCGCGCAGTCCCGGCGGGTCGGGCACCACCTCGGCAACCCGGGCATCTCCGTACAGCGGCGGCCCCTGGCGGAGCTTGTGCACGGTGAGCCCGCCCAACGGCATGCCGCTTCCATCGACGTACGAACAGACCCCGTACACACACTCATCTCCCCCGGGCACGCGTTCGTACACGTCCGCCTCGAGGCCCGCGCGTTCGAGCCGCTCCACGCACCTCCGCAGGTCGTCGCGGCCGTTCGCCACGAACAGCTTCACGCCGAACACCGAGGAGAAGGGGAATGTGCGCACGGGCTTCACCACGACGGGAAACTCGATCTCCAGGTCCGCGGTGTCCCGGGTGGCCGGGCCGTAGTGGCGGGGCAGGTCGAGCCCGTTCCGTTCCGCCGCGGCACGCATGAGGCGCTTGTCGATGAAGCCCGCCGCCACCTCCGCCGGCGGCACCACGAGCGTGTAGCTGCGGGAAAGGCTGTCGTGGGCGCCCGCCAGTGCGGCCATGGTCGCGTCATTGGTGGGAAACACCACGCGGCCCCGCCATTCCCGCGCGCGGCGCTCGAGCACCTCCACCAGCTGCGCGGGATGGTGCTCCACCTCCGGCGCCGAGTCCCAATCCGCCGCGAAGCGCGACCTGTGCGCGATGTCGAACGGCTTGGTGGTGACCACCGACGCCCGGAGCCCGCGCGCCGCCAGCGAGCGCACCAGCCCCAGAGCGTTCACGTAGCCGCCGGCGATCACGGCCCCGGTGGCCGTCATCCGGAGCTGCTCCAGGTACGAACCAGCGCCACGGCGCGGCGCGGGTCCAGCAGGGCGCGCAGGGTGTGCGCCGGAGCCATCCGCAACGCCCCTGCGATCGCTCCCGGCGCTGCCCGCCGGGGCCCCGCGACGAGGGACATCCGGGCATGGCCCAGCAGCATGTCGGCGTAGCCGCGCGGGTGCGACTCGAGCAGGCCGCGGTGCTTGCGGACAAACGCCTCGAACCCCTCGACGAGACTTGCCTGGTTGCGCGAGAGGCTCGCGTCGCCCGTTCGAATCAGGCGCACGGTCACCTCGGGTAGCCCCTCGATCGAGCAGATGGGGTTGAGCCGCACGAACAGGTCGGACATCTGCCGCGAGCGGATGCCAGGGTCGAACCCTCCGAGGCCGGCGAGCAGCTCGCGGTCCACCACCAGAGTGTGCTTGCTCATATGCGAGCGCCCGGCCGGGAGCGGCTCCAGGTTGAAGTGGTCACCCCGCGGGTGGGAAGGCGGCAGGCGCACGTCGAGCACGCGGCCCCCCGGCCGCGCGACCTCGATACCCGACACCACGGCCACGGGCGGGGGCAGCTCCGACCGTCGGATCGCCTCCAGCGAGCGTTCCGCCATGTCCGGCAACAGCAGGTTGTCGTCGTCGAGAAACGTGACGTATTCACCCCGCGCGACCGCCAGGCCGGCGTTGCGCGCGGCCGAGACACCGAGTGGTCGATCGTTGCGTACGAGCCGCACGCGCGGGTCGGGGTCGAGCTCCACGGGGGGCACGGAGCCATCGTCCGCGACGACCACCTCGATGTCGCTCACCGTCTGGCCGAGCGCGCTGTCCAGCGCCTGCCGGAGGGACTCCGGGCGGTCGCGGGTGGGGATGACGATCGAGAGTCTCAGTTCGAGTAACGGCCCTCGCGCTCGTGACGTTCGAGCGCGAGCGCCAGCAGCCGGTCCAGCAGCTCGGGGTAGGGCACCCCGCTCGCCTCGAACAGCTTCGCGTAGACGCTCGTGTCCGTGAACCCGGGGATGGTGTTCAGCTCGTTCACCAGCACGCGCCGTTCGCCCTCCGGATCCTCGACGAAGAAGTCGCAGCGCGCCATCCCGGCGCAGCCGACCTGCAGGAACACCTCACGCGCGAGGGCGCGCACGCGCTCGCGGGTGTCCTCCGGCAGCCGCGCGGGCACCACGAGCTCCATCCCCCCCGGCTCGTACTTGGCCTCGAAGTCGTACCAGTCGGCCTCGATCACGATCTCGCCGGGGACCGACGCCAGCGGGTCGAGGTTGCCCAGCACCGAGCACTCGACCTCCATGCCCTCGGCCATCGCCTCGACGATCACCAGCGGGTCGTGCTCGAAGGCGATCTTCAGCGCGGCTGCGAGCTCCTCCTCGGAGGACACCTTCGAGATGCCCACCGACGAGCCGAGCCGAGCCGGCTTGACGAAGACGGGCAGCCCGAGCCGGCCGAGCTTGCCCGGATGCTCGTCCTCGCGGATGGCCAGGTACTCGACCTGCGGCAGGCGGTTGGCCGCCATCAGATCCTTGAACAGCACCTTGTCCATGCACACCGCCGAGGCCATCACCCCCGCGCCGGCGTAGGGGATGTCGAGCGCCTCGAGCACGCCCTGCACCGTGCCGTCCTCGCCGTAGGGGCCGTGCAGGACCGGGAAGGCCACGTCGCAGGCGAGCAGGCCGCCGGCAGGGTCCAGGGGCACCGGCACGCCGTTCGCGGACCATCGCCCCTCACGGGAAATCTCCACGGCCACCGGCTCATGACCGCCCTTCTCCAGGCCCGCGCGCACCGCGGCGGCCGAGGCCAGCGACACGTCGTGCTCGGACGAGCGCCCGCCGCCGAGCACCGCGACCCTCATGGCGATGCTTCCGGCGCCGCCCCCGGGGCTGTCGGATCCTCGGCCGCCTCGAAGCGCCCCACGATCACAATCACCGAGCGCCCCTCGTCGACCTCCACCCCGGCGCCCGGGCGCTGGTCGAGCACCTGGCCGTCCTCCTCCTCGTTGTCGGTCGTCCGCCGGCGCACCGTGATGCCGAGCTTGTCCCCCCGCAGGAGGCGCTCCGCATCGTTCTCGCTCAGCCCCACCAGGTTCGGCACGTCGACCTGCTGCTGGCCCTCGGAGACGACGATCGTGACCCGGTCTCCCTTGTCGACCTTCGTGCCCGCGGCCGGGCTCTGCTGGATCACGTCGTTCTCGGGCTCGTCGGACTCGCGCCGCTCCACGCGCACCTCGAGCCCCTCGCGCGTGAGCCGCGACTCGGCCGTGTCACGAGTGAGGCCCACGACGTCGGGCATCGTCGCCTGCGCGGGGCCGGAGCTCACGAACAGCCGCACGCGGGACCCGCGCTCCACGCGGTCGCCCTCCTTGGGCGAGGTGCCGATCGCGAAGCCCTTCTTCACCGTGTCGGAGGACTGCGGGTCGGCGGTCACCTTCAGCTCGGACTTCTCGAGCTCGCGAATCGCGAGCTCGGTGCGGGTGTTCTTCACCGATGGAACCGTCACCTGCCCCGGCCCACCCGAGACGATCAGCGTGATCGTGTCGTCCTTGGAGGCCTGCTCCCCCGGGTCGGGGTCCTGGCGCAGCACGCGGTCGACCTGCGCGAAGCTGCGCTCGCGCTCGACCTCCACCGTCTCGAAGCCGGCGCGATCCAGGCGCTCGCGCGCGTCGGAGAGCTGCAGGGTGGTGACCTTCGGCACGTCCGACTCCTCGGGACGCGTGAAGGCGTAGGCCATCAGAAGGATCAGGGCGATCACCAGCAGGCCGAGCGTGATCGCCGGCCACTGGCGCTTGCGTTCCTCGTCCGGGCGCCTGGGCTCCTCGTCCGCGGGCTTGGCCGAGGCCGAGGCCGGGGCGACCGCGGGCGCCGGCACGGGCGCGAACACCGCCGTGTCCTCGCTCACCCCCTGCTCTCCGTGGGCCTCCACGTAGGGGCGGCAGGCCTCGAGCGCCTCGGCGAAGTCCTCCGCGGTCTGCCAGCGCGCCTCGGGATCCTTGGCCAGGGCGCCCATCACCACGCCCGCCAGGTTCTCCTCGACGCCGGGCATCGGCGGCGGCGGCTCGTTCAGGTGCTTGAGCGCGATCGACACGGCGCTGTCGCCCCCGAACGGCAGCTTGCCGGTGAGCATCTCGTAGAGCATCACCCCGATCGAGTAGAGGTCCGATGCGGCCGTCACCGCGTGGCCCTGCGCCTGCTCTGGGGAGAGGTACTGCGCCGTGCCCATGATCGAGCCCGTCTCCGTCATCTCCGAGGCGCCCGCGCGCGCGATGCCGAAGTCGGTCACCTTCGGCACGCCCTCGTCGTCGACGATCACGTTGTGGGGCTTGAAGTCGCGGTGGATCACGCCACGCCGGTGGGCGAAGCCCGCCGCCTGGAGGATCTGGATGCCGAGGTCGATCACCCGCATCTGGTCGAGCGGGGCCTCGGCGTTCACGATGTCCTTCAGCGTGCGCCCGCGCAGGTGCTCCATCGCGATGTAGTAGGTCCCGTCGTGCTCCCCGCGGTCGTAGACGCCGACCACGTTGGGGTGCTGCAGCCCGGCCGCCGCCTTCGCCTCGCGGCGGAAGCGCTCCACGAACTCGGCGTCCTGCGCAAACCGGCGGTGCAGGACCTTCAGGGCCACCTCGCGGCCGAGGTGGGTGTCCTGCGCCAGGTACACGTCGGCCATCCCGCCCGAGCCGATGCGGCCCAGGATCTTGTAGCGCCCGTCGACGACCGTCTCGTTGGCGACCTCGGTCATGCCGCGCCTCCCAGGAGGCTCTCGAGGACCTGCTTCGCGAGCGGCGCGGCCTCGGTGCCGCCCTGGCCCTGCGTGCGCTCGATGGTCACGGCGATCGCCATGCGCGGATTGTCAAGAGGCGCGAAGCCGATGAACCACGCCTGGTTGGCCGTGGCGTTGTCCACCTCCGCGGTGCCGGTCTTGCCGGCGACGCGGATGCCCGAGAGCGCGGCCGCGGTGCCCGTGCCCTCCTCCACCACGTTGCCCATCATCTCGGTGAGCTGGCCGGCCGACTCGCGTGACATCACCCGTGCCTGGCGCGCGGGCTTCACGTCGTCCTTGAGGCGCCCGTCCTTCGCGACCACCTTCTCGGTCAGGCGCGGCTGCATCAGCTCGCCCCTATTGCCAACCGCCCCGGCGACCATCGCCATCTGCAGCGGGCTCACGAGGATGGCGCCCTCGCTGCCGCCCTGGCCGATGGCGACGCGCCCCACATCGAAGCCGTCGTCGGCGCCGAGGATCTGACCCTTGTCGCCACGCACGCCGCTGGCCTTCATCTGGCTATCGGGATAGTCCAGCGGCGGGTCCTGGTTGAAGCCGAAGCGCTCCATGTAGTTCACGAGCGTGCCCCGCCCGATCTTCTCCCCCACCTGGGCGAAGACCGTGTTGACCGAGTTTGTGAGGGCATCAGTGAGCGTGATCGGGCCGAAGTCCTGTCCGCCCGAGTTCGCCAGCGGCACACCGCTGACCTCCCGCGGCGACGAGCCGTCGATGATCGAGTCGGGCTTGAACTTACCGCTGTCGAGCGCCGCGGCGGCGGTGACCACCTTGAATGTCGAGCCCGGCGGATAGCTGGCCTGGGTGGCCCGGTTGAACAGCGGCGAGCCCTCGCCCTTGTTGAGCTCTTCGAAGCGCTCGGGCACCTCGTTGGGGTCGTACTCGGGCACGCTCACCATCACCCGGACACGGCCCGTCTGCGGCTCCAGCGCCACGATCGAGCCGCGCCGCCCGGCGAGCGCCTCGAGCGCGGTGCGCTGCCCCTCGGGGTCCAGGGTGGTGGTCACGTCCTGGCCCTCGCGCGTCTTGGACTGGAGCTCGGAGAAGATGTTGGCGAACTCGTCCTCCTCGCCGGTCAGCTCGTCGTTGCGCGAGCGCTCCAGCCCCACCCGCCCGCGTGAGATGAACGAGTAGCCGACGGCGTGGGAGAACAGCGGCCCGGTCGGGTACGTGCGCGTGAACGTGCGGGCCTCGCCGCGCCCCCGGGGCACGCTGCGCGCGATCACCGTGCCGTCCGAGGCCCGGATCAGCCCTCGCGGGATGCGCTGCTCCTCGATCAACGGGCGGCGATTCGAGGTTTGGTCCTCCAGGCTGTCCTGTTCGAAGACCGACCATCGCGACGTGAAGCCGATCAGCACCGCGAACAGCAGCATGGTGAGACCGAACAGCTGAACGATCTGCTTGTTCAAACCAGGCCGCCCTGGACGCGTGCGCGGTCCTTGCGCGCATCGTCGGACACGATCAGCAGCAGCGCCAGCAGCACCATGTTCGCCACAATCGAGCTGCCGCCGTAGGAGACGAACGGCAGGGTGACCCCCGTCAGCGGGATCACCTTCGTGACGCCACCGACGATCACGAACACCTGGAGCGCGAACACCGCGGTCAGGCCGGTGGCCAGCAGCTTGGAGAAGCCGTCACCGGCCACGATCGCGGTCTTGAAGCCGCGCGCGGCGAACATCAGGTAGACGAGGATCAGCCCCGTCGCGCCGAACAGGCCCGCCTCGTTCACGATCACCGCGTAGATCAGGTCGGTGTGGGCCGCCGGCAGGATCGTCTGGCCGTTCGGCAGCTCAAGCAATGCCTGGCCGAACCCCTGGCCGAACAACCCGCCATCGGCCTGCGCATAGAGGGCCTGAGAGATCTGGAAGCCCTCGCAGTCGACGAACTGCTCCACGCGCCCGGTGCTCGGGCAGCGGACCATCTCGGTGGAGAACGGATCGAGCCAGGTGTCTATCCGCCCCCGCACGTGGCTCACGCTGTTGGCGAAGAAGGTCGCCCCGCCGAGGAACATCGTGGCGCCGACGCCGACGAGTGAGATCCGGTCCGTGGCCACATAGAGCAGCGCGAGGAAGCCGCCGAAGAACATCAGCGAGCTGCCCAGGTCGCGGATGAACAGCAGCATCAGCATCGCCATGCCCCAGACCAGCAGCAGCGGGCCAAAGTGCTTCAGGGAGGGCCGCTCGCGCATGATCGCCGCCAGCGAGACGGTGAAGACGGCCAGCAGCACGGTCTCGGCGGTGCCCAGCCCGAGCACGGCCCGCACGAGCAGCACGAACGCGGCCGCGCCTCCGAACAGCAGCACCTGGTTCTGGAACGGGAGCGGCTTCAGCCGTGCACGCACCAGCACGTCCCCCGTATCGCGCAGGTAACTCGCGAGGAAGACGATGATCGCGATCTTCGCGAACTCCGCGGGCTGGAACTGGACCGACCCGACCTTCACGGCCAGGAAGGCGCCATTCACCTGTGCGCCGATCCCAGGCAGGCGCGGCAGGACCAGCAGCCCGATCCCCACCGCCGCGATGGTGTAGCGATAGCGCTCGAGCGAATGGTGGTCGCGCAGGAACGTGACCGTGGCGCAGAACGCGATCAGCCCGATCACGAACCACTGCGCCTGCTCGCGCGCCAGCTCGGCGTCGATCCGGTAGATCATCACCAGCCCGAACGCCGCCAGCACGCCGGCGAGGGGGAACAGGTACGGGTCGGCGTCCGGCAGGCGCGCCCGGATGAACAGGTGCCCGAACACGCACAGGCCGAGGAACACCAGCCCGTAGGTCATGGTCGCGTCGCTCACCTCCTCGGTGCGCGACACCAGCACGGCGGCGAACCCGGCGCTCACGAGGAGCGAGACCGGGATGAGGCCGAAGAGCTCGCGCGTTCGCGCGCTCATTCGGGCGCAGGACCCACGCGAAGGACCTCCGGTGCGGGACCCACGCGACGGACGTCCGCGACCTGCACTGGCGGATACCCGCGATCTGTCGGAGCGCGGATGAAGGGTTTCATCCCGAGGTCGAGCGTCCCCCGCTCGAGCTGGCGCACCAGATCCTCGGCGTCGTCGCGGCTCCGCCACTCGTGGTCGAGCACGCGCGCCCGCCGGTTCTTCGCGATCGTCCGCGCGGGCACGCTGCTGGAGTAGTGCTCGGAGTAGAGGTCGACGCCGAGGGGGAGCTCATACGGAACGCCCCGGTAGAGCGTGACCAGCCCGGCATCGTTGGTGCCCACGAAGTAGACCTGGCGCGCGCCGAGCACCGCGGCGACACAAGCGCCGGCGAGAAGAACCAGTCCGACGACGGCTGCCACCCATCGGCGCCCACGCGGCCGACCTCCGCGACTTGCCGGTTGGACCGTCCGGGGAACCGTCGAGTCGCGCGTGGGGCTCTCCCGAGGGACGGTCGCAGCGCGACCGGCCCGTTCTTGCTCCTCTACGGCCTCATGAACGTCGGTCGCGCTCAGGCCCCGGACGATCGTCTCCTCGGAGACCTCCTCAGGATCGTCCTCACCGGCCTCGAGCGTGAACAGGACCACCGTGATGTTGTCCCGCCCGCCGCTCTGGTTCGCGGCGCGGATGAGCGCCTCCGCGGTGTCGTCGAGCGAGCCGGAGCCCCGCATGATCGCCGCGATCTCGTCGTCGGTGATCATGTCCGTCAGCCCGTCCGACGACATCAGGTAGGTGTCGCCCGGCCGGCCGGAGTGCGTGTGGGCATCCACATCGACCTCCGGCTCCGGCCCCAGGGCACGGGTGATGACCGACTTCGAGGGGTGGTCGAACGCCTCCTCGTGGGAGATCTCGCCGCTGCGCTCGAGCTCGGCCACCAGGGAGTGGTCGTGCGTGAGCTGCTCGAGCTCGCCGTCGCGCATCCGGTAGACGCGGCTGTCGCCCACGTGGGCCACCGTCACGCCGTCGCCCTCCACCAGCGCCGCCGTGAGCGTCGTGCCCATGCCGCGCTTGGCCTCATCCGCCTGCGCCAGCTCGTAGATCTGTGAGTTCGCCTGCTTGGCGAGGCGCGTCAGGCGCTCCTCGGGCGTTCCGTCCTTGCCCGCGCCGCCGCTGAAGACCTGCGCCGCCGTCTGCGATGCCACCTCGCCCGCCTGCGCGCCTCCCATGCCGTCGGCGAGCATGAACATCGGCTCGACCTCGATCGCGGAGTCCTCGTTGTGGTCGCGCTGGCGCCCCACGTCGCTCTTCACGATCTTGTTGGCAACGCTCAGCGCCATGCCTACTCCTGGTAGCGGTATTCGCTGTCGCCGATACGGATCACGTCCGCCACCTTGAGCCGCTCGGGCCCGCGCAGCTCGCGGCCGTTGAGGTAGGTGCCGTTGGTCGAGCCCATGTCCTCGACGTGCATGAAGTCGCCGCGGGCAAAGACGCGCGCGTGCGCGGACGAGGCGAACGGGTCGTCGACGCGGATCTCTGCGTGGTCGGAACGGCCCATCGTTGCCCCCTCGGTCAGGTCGAAAGTGGTGCCCGGCTCATGGCCCAGCGCCGCGATCACCTCGAGCCGCGGGTGCATCGCGGCCATCAGCCCCGGGCCGGCATCCTCTCGCACTCGGCTCTGCCCGGGCGCCTCCACGGGCTCCGACGCCACCGCCGGGTCCTGGCTGCGCGCCAGGTCCCGCAGCGCGCTGCGGGAAACCCACAGCAGGAACAGGTAGAGCACGGCCAGGAAGCCGAACTTCAACGCCACTGCCAGCGGCTCGTCCACGCTCTTCGAGCCTCCTATTCCAGCTCGAAGTCGAGGTCTGTGATGCCCAGTGTGATGCGATCGCCGTGGTGCAGCTCAGCCTGGTCGACCCGGCGGCGGTTCACCTTGATCCCGTTCGTCGAGCCGAGGTCGAACACGTGCCAGGCGCCGCGCTCGTGGCGCAGCTCGGCGTGGCGGCGCGACACGTTGGGGTCGTCCACCTGCACGTCGCACTCGCGGCTGCGCCCAAGCACCACGTGATTGCCCGAGAGCACCGTGCGCCTGCCGCCGCCGGCCAGAACCGCGCGTGTGGGCGCCACGGGCACCGGGTCGAGCTTGCGCACCTCCTTGTCGGGCGAGTAGACCATCGTGTGGCCGAAGTCGCCCTGTGAGGGCACGTCCGGCGCGGCCACCTCGGCCACCTCCTCCTCGGGCGGGGTGAGCAGCTGCGCCTGGATCCCGAACTCGCCGAGCGACAACCGCTCGTCGGTCATGAACTCCACCGCCGGGCGGCTGGTGAGCGCCAGGCTCTCCGCGCGGGCGTGCTCGAGCAGGTAGTCCGAGAGCTCCTTGCGCAGCGCCGGCTCATAGCTGGAGAACTGCTCGCGGTCCTGCGGCGAGAGGAACACGCGGTAGTGGTTCGGCACGTAGACCCGCGAGACGGAGGCCTGCTTGGAGTCCTCCATCTCCTTGGCGAGCTTTCGAGCGAGCTCGACCGGCTCGACGCTCGATTTGAAGGCGCGGCTGAAGGCGCCCTCCACCAGGCCGCCCAGCTTCGCTTCTAGATTGCGCAACACGCTCATCGGGGGGGCCTCAGGGTAATGCGGGCGGCCTCTGCCCGCCGCGCACGGGAGGCGCAATCAGGGTGACCGTGACGGCCACCAGGCCGCCCAGCGCGGCGCCCGCCACGAGGCCGCGCGCCCGGTCGAGCTCCGTGGTGGCCGCCAGAAGATCCCCGAGAACCCCATGGGCCAGCACCAGCCCGGCTGCCCAGGCGGCGCCGGCCAGGAGGTCCATGGCCGCCCAGCGGCCTCTCACGAAGAACGGGAGCGCCACGGCGAACGCCACCCAGACCGCCACCGGCGCCAGCGCGGGCGAGGAGATGAGCGGATACAGGGCATCGCTTGCGGCGTCGACCACCGAGCCCTCCCAGCTCACGCGCTCGAGCGTGCCGTCGGACGTGCCGAACAGCAGCTGCTCGCCGGTGATCACCTCCGCCACGGCCAGCCACAGGTATCCCGCGGCCGCCAGCCCGGCGCGGCGCCAGGCGGTCGAGGCCAGCGCGGCCACTCCCACGAACAGCGGTGCGAGCGCCACAGCGCCCAGCAGCGGCGCCAGGGCGGGCACCGACCACAGCAGCCCGGCGCGCGGCAGCAGCAGCGGTGTGGGGGCCAGCGCCGCGGCCAGCACCAGCGCGGTGCCCGGGCGGTCGGCGTCCGGGGTTCCGAGCCACCCGCAGAGAAACAGCGCCGACAGCACCCAGCCCACACGGGGAAACGCGGCCACGAGCACGGCGGCTGTGAGCGAAACCAGGCCGACCGAGAAGGGCGGCTCGGGCCCAAGGCCCTCGAGTCCCGCGAACAGCAGCACGCCGGCGGCGAGGCCCGCCAGCGCGCGCGGCGCCATCCGCGCGAGCACACCCAGATCCTCGGCCTGGTCGCCGAGGTCCGGGGCGCGGTGGAGCATCGTCCGGATCTTCGTGCGCGCGCGCACCGCGGTGAGCCCGAAACGCTCCAGCGTCTCGGGCTCCACCAGGCCGCCCTCGTCCGACAGCTCGCCCTGGACGGCGCGCAGCACGTCTCGCAACTCCGCCGGGTGCGGGCGGTACATGGGGTCGGCGTCCAGCGCGGCGTCGATCGCCTCGCACAGCTCCGGCGGGAGGTCGTTGCGGCGCGTGGCGAGGGGCGGCAGCGAGCGCCCCACCCTCCGCGCCGTGGCCGCCGGGCTGGAGGCCCTGACCGGGTTCTCGCCGGTCCACGCCTCGTACAGCGTGAGCGCCAGTGAGTACATGTCGGTGGCCCCGCTCACCCGCCGGCCCTCGGCCTGCTCGGGCGCCATGTAGGCCAGCGTGCCGACGATGTCGCCGGTCGCCGTGAGGTTGTCGCCCGTCGCCAGGTGCGCGATGCCGAAGTCGGTGAGCTTGGCGAAGCCGGCGCCGGCCGCCGGCTCGGCGAGCACCATCACGTTCGCGGGCTTCACGTCGCGGTGCACCACACCGCGCTCGTGGGCGTGCTCCAGCGCGTCGCAGAGCGCCCCGCCGATGCGGGCCACGTCGCGGTCGGATGTGGCCCCCTCGCGTGAGAGCTCCTCGAGCGTGGCCCCATGGACCAGCTCGGAGACGAGGAACACGTCGTGCTCGTCCCCGCCCATCTCGTACAGCGCCACGATGCCCGGGTGGTTGAGCCTGGCCGCCGCGAGCGCCTCGCGCTCGACGCGGGGCCGGTCGGGGTCGTCGCCCTCGCGCGGGATGACCTTCACGGCCACATCGCGCTCCAGCTTGGTGTCCCGGGCGCGCCAGACCACGCCAAAGCCCCCCGCCCCGATCCGCTCCTCCAAGCGGTAACGCCCCATTGCGAAGCGCTCCGCGCTCAGCCGGATGGTTGCGTCTTCGCTATGACTGGGCGTAGTCATCTGGGTTCTGGTTTCGATCCTGGAGTGGGACCACCTTCTGCTCGTGTGGCCATTCTGGGGGAGGACAACCGGACCAAAGGTCATACTTCACAGGGAGCGAGGAGCCACCTCTGTCCTTCTTCGACGAACCGGATCAGCCAGCAGCCCGCGCTCGACCCGGGCGCCGAACGCCCTCTGCGGGACCTCCGACCGACCGCCAGACCCTCATGGTAAGGAGGGCGGTCGCCGCCGGGGCAGGAATTGTGGTGCTGCTCCTTCTGGTGTTTGGAGTCCGCGGCTGCCTCGACGCCCGCAAGGAGCGCGCGCTGAAGGACTACGTGCGCGACGTGGGTGCGCTGGTCCAGGAGTCCGACCAGGAGAGCGAGGCGCTGTTCGAGCTGCTGCGCAATCCCGGCGACGCCAACGAGGTGGACATCGAGAACCAGCTCAACACCTTCCGCAACCAGGCCGGGCAACTCGTCGATCGCGCGACCGGGACCGACCACCCGGGCGACGTTGACGCCGCCCACCGGTATCTCGTGGAGACCTTCGAGTTCCGGCGCGACGGGGTCGCGGCCATCGCGGAACAGCTACCCAATGCGATCGCGGACCAGGGCGACCGCAGCGGGGGCTCCGAGGCCATCGCGGCCGCGATGCAGAACTTCCTGACCAGCGACGTCGTCTACCAGACGCGCTTCACGCCGCGGCTCAGCACCGAGCTGAAGGAAAACGACATCGGCGAGAAGGTCCCCGCCAGCAGCTTCCTGCCCGACATCGAGTGGCTGCAGCCGAGCGTGGTGGCGGATCGCGTGCGCAGCCTGGGCGGCACCGGAGGCGACGGCAACGCCGCCCCCGGACTCCATGGCAACGGCATCGCCGGCGTCACCCTGGGCGGCCAGGCGCTCAACCCGGACGGCTCGGCGAGCGTGCGTCTCGCCGACGACCTCAAGTTCGTGATCCAGGTGGCCAACCAGGGCGAGAACACCGAGACCGACGTGAAGGTGAACGTGACGGTCGGCAAGGGCGGCGACGCCATCAAGCTCGACAAGGTGCTCGACACGATCGCCGCCGGCGAGACCAAGCCGGTCGAGATCCCGCTCGCCGACCAGCCTCCGACGGGGCAGAACGTGCCGATCACCGTGGAGATCGAGCCGGTGCCGGGCGAGAAGAAGACGGACAACAACAAGGGCACGTTCTCCGCAATCTTCACCAGGTAGGGCGCGAGTAACCTGCTGGCGTGCTCGACTCGACCGAAGGGATAGTCGCTCTTGCCGCCGCCGGCGTTGCCGGCGTGGCGCTGATCTTCGCGATCGTCCTGGCATTCCGCGTTCGCAGGCTGCGGGCTTCCCAGAAGGCCGTGCTTGGTGAGGCGGGCCAGCTCGACCTGATCGAGCACGCGGCCCGGCTGGAGCAGGGGTTCGTGGAGCTGCGCGACTGGGTGGAGGACACCGCCGCCGGCATCGAGAAGCGCATGGCGGCCGCGGAGGCGCGCATCGACGGCTGCGTGACCTACCGCTCGCTGATCCGCTACGACGCATACAACGAGATGTCGGGCCGCCAGTCCAGCTCGGTGGCGCTGCTGGACTCACGCCGTTCGGGCGTGGTGATGTCCTCAATCCTCCACCGTGAGAACGCGCGCGTGTACGTGAAGCAGATCGTGGAGGGCGAGTCCGAGCTGGAGCTCTCCCCCGAGGAGCGCGAGGCGCTGAACACCGCGCTCGGGAGCTGACCGTGGCGCTCACCGTCGCGTTCCTGGGCCCGGCGGGGACCTACACCGAGGAGGCCCTGATCGCATCCGCCGAGGGTGAGGTCGACCCGGTCCCCTGCGTGACCGTGCACGAGACCGTGATGGCCGTGCAGGAGGGCCGCACCGACCGCGCGGTGGTCCCGATCGAGAACTCGCTCGAGGGCGGCGTCGCGGCCACCCTGGACGCGCTGGCCGGCGAGGCCGACGGCGTGCGCATCTCCGCCGAGGTGGTCCACCCGATCCACCACAACCTGATCGCGGCGCGGCCGCTCGAGGCCGCCGATGTCACGCGCGTGCTGTCCCATCCCCAGGCGACCGCCCAGTGCGGGCGGTTCCTGCGCGAGACCATGGGCACCGCCGAGCTGGTGCCGGCCACCTCCACGGCCGAGGCGGTTCGCACCGTGCGCGACTCCGAGCAGCCCTGGGCCGCGCTCGGCTCCCGGCTCTCGGCCGAGCTGTACGGGTGCGAGGTGCTGGCCGAGCGGGTGGAGGACCGGTCCGACAACCTCACGCGGTTCGTGTGGCTTGCGCCGGCCGGTCAGACCCCCTCCCCCGGAGACGGCTTCATGAAGACCTCGATCGTCTTCTGGGGCTTCAACGACACCTCCCCCGGCGCCCTGGTCGACGTGCTGCGCGAGCTCTCCGGCCGCGACATCAACCTCAGCAAAATCGAGTCGCGGCCCCGGCGCGTGGCGCTCGGCCACTACATGTTCTTCGCTGATCTCGACGGCCACGAGCAGGAGCCTCATGTGGCCGAGGCCCTGGAGGCGCTCGGCAAACGGGTCGAGACCCTGCGCATCCTGGGTTCATATCCCGCGTACGCCCCTCGCTAGACTGGCGCGCACCGTGAGTGTGCAAGCGGTCCCGGCGGCGCCCAGGTCTGGTGAATCCGACCCAGTCCCTATCAGTGCGCTGCCCGGCGGCCGGTCGGGACAGCGCGCAACGTCATCCGGCCGGGTATTGGTGCTCAACGCGTCGTATGAGCCGATCAACGTCTGCACGGTCCGCAGGGCCGCAGTGCTCGTGCTCAAGGACCGCGCCGAGATCCTCGAGCAGGGCGAGTGGCCGCTCCACGCCGAGACGCTCACGCTTCCGCGGCCGGCCGTCATCCGGCTGAAGACCTACGTGAAGATCCCGCGCGACGCCCACCGCCGCAAGATCACGCGCCGCGCCGTGTTCGCCCGCGACCGCTGGACCTGCCAGTACTGCGGCCAGGAGCGCGGCAACCTCACCGTCGACCACGTGATACCCCGCTCCAAGGGCGGCGGCTCAGGCTGGGAGAACATCGTTGCCTGCTGCGCCCCCTGCAACCGGCGCAAGGGAGACAGGCTGCCCAAACAGGCGAACATGACGCCCAGGCGAAAGCCCAAGGAGCCCACCTCCACGATCTTCATCCACGTCGCGACGCCGGTCATCCCCCAGGCGTGGGAGCAGTACCTCGTAGCGGCCTGAGTCGATGGAGGCCAGGCCACCCGAGTCGCAGCCACCCGACCCGCCCGTGACCGAGTCCGACCTGCGCGGCCTGCGGCGATGGGTGATCGTGGCCGGCGTATGGGCCGTCGCCGCCACGGCGGTCGGCCTGATCGCCCTGCTCGACACCTCCGGCGACGACGCCTCCAAGCAGGTCGACAGCGCCAAGGAGCAGATCACCAACGTGGAGCAGGACCTCGGGCGCCAGATCAAGGAGCTGGAGGCCCGGATCGACGACCTGCCGCAGTCCACCGACGTCTCAAAGCTTCAGGACCGCCTGGGCAAGGCGGAGGACGACGCCGCTGCCGCCGCCGAGGACGCCAAGAGCGCCGAGGACAAGGTGAACGACCTCGAGGAGCGCGTGCAGACGCTCGAGGACGACGCCGGGTCCGATTCCGGCGACGACGACGGCGGCTTTCCCTAACCCCGCCTCCACAACGAACGAGGGGCGCCCTTTCGGACGCCCCTCGCCACATCTGATCTGGACCTGCCGGGGATGGTCGCTCCCGA
Organism: uncultured Thermoleophilaceae bacterium; assembly: GCA_963808105.1. Lineage (GTDB taxonomy): Bacteria > Actinomycetota > Thermoleophilia > Solirubrobacterales > Thermoleophilaceae > JAAYBF01. Next base: position 143,138 of record CAWEEH010000002.1, read on the forward strand.
TGAGATCCCCGGTCACAGCCTTCCGGCTGTTCCCGGCGCCTCACCCCGGGCCGAAGGGACTAATTCCGGCCTCCAACCCCGGCGGTGTCACGGTTGGACTCCGCCAAACGGGGCCCAGCATCCGGTCTAGCGGCCGGACACCTCCAGAGTCCCGCAATGTCTGTCAATCAAGCTAGGACCACCTCCTTTCCCTGGTAGGGAAAACCTAGCAAGAGCCTCCGCCCGACTACTTGCGCTTGGCCTTGAACGTGGTGCCGCCCGAGCAATCGAGTGCTCCATCGAGGTACCCCACTCCCACAAACCCCTCAGACACCTTGCGGGCCTTGCGGCTGCTGAACGCACCCCGGAGCTGCCATCTACGTCCGGCCACGGTCTTCTGCAGGTTGAACTGGTAGGTGGTCGACCCGCCGAGCGATTGCTTGGTCACCTTCACCTTGCCGAGGCTGGCGCTCACGACCTGGTTGGTCGTTGAGTCCACCGTGCTGCACTTGGTGGGAAGGTTCGTGACCTTGATCGAAGTGACCTTGGTCGCGGTGCCCTTCTTGTTGGTCTTGACCTTGAACGAGACCTTGCCGCCACCCTTGAGTGACTTGCTGAACGTGTTCGTGCCGGCCATCGCGGGGAACGCGGCGAGCAGCAGTAGCGCGGCCGTGAGGGCCAGGATGCGAGTCTTCATGAGGCTCCCTGTCTGGAGGGGTTAGTGGGCGGGACCACGGTACCCCTGACCAGGCATTCGCGCTAACCGTCGTCGTCGGCCGGGTCGGCGTCGGCCTCGGCTTGAGCCGTGTCCGGCGCTTCAGCGGCCGGCAACTCATCCACGGGCTGCAGCCCGTCGACGTCGCCGGAGACCACGGCTGACGTGTCCGCCTCGTCCTCCATCACCAGCGCCACGGCGCTGACCATGTCGTCCTCGCGTAGGTTCATCACGCGGACGCCCTGGGCCGGGCGGCCCTGCTTGGAGATGCCCTTCACGCCTGTGCGCTGGACCATGCCGCTCTGAGAGATGAACACGAGGTCCTGGTGCTCGCGAACGATCAGCGCGCCGGCCACACCGCCCTTCTTCTCGGTGAGGCCGATCGTCTTCACGCCCATCGCACCGCGACCCTTCGCGGGATATTCCTCCATGGCGGTGCGCTTCCCGTAGCCGTTCTCGGTGACCACGAGCAGCTCGGTGTCGGGCTGCACCACGTCCATGGCCAGCACGCAGTTGTCCCCGCGCGAGACGTTCATGCCCCTCACGCCGCCGGTATCACGGCCCATCGGGCGCGTCTGCTCCTCGGAGAACCGTGCCGCCTGGCCTGAGCGCGAGACCATGATGATGTCCTCGTCCCCGCTCGTCCTGCGCACGGCCACCAGCTCGTCGTCGTCGCGGATCTTGATCGCGATGATGCCGTCCGCCTTGATCGGCGTGTTGTAGGCGAGGAACTCGGTCTTCTTGATCTGGCCCTTCTTGGTGGCGAAGACCAGGTACTTGCCCTCGGTGAAGTCGCGCGTGGACAGCACCGCCTTCACGAACTCGCCGTCGCGCAGCGGGAGCAGGTTCACCAGCGCGCGGCCCTTCGCGGTGCGGCCGGCCTCGGGCAGCTCGTAGACCTTCTGCCGGTAGATCTTGCCCCGGTTGGTGAAGAAGAGGAGGTAGTCGTGCGTCGAGCACACGAAGAGGTGCTCGATGTAGTCCTCGTCCTTCATGTCCATCCCGGTGACGCCCACGCCGCCGCGGTGCTGCTTGCGGTAGGTGTCGAGCGGCAGGCGCTTGATGTAGCCGGACCTCGTGATCGCGATCACCATCTGCTGGTCGGCGATCAGGTCCTCGATGTCGATGTCGTCCTCGGAGTGGGTGATCTCCGTGCGCCGCGGATTCGCGTACGCGTGCTTGATCTCCAGCAGCTCCTCCTTGATCAGGTCGCGCACCCGCTGCTCGTCGCCGAGGATCTCGCGCAGCTCCTTGATCCGCTCGATCACCTCGTCGTGCTCGGCCTGGATCTTGTCCGCCTCGAGCGCGGTGAGGCGCTGCAGCCTCAGGTCGAGGATGGCCTGGGCCTGGATCCGCGAGAGCTCGAACTTCTCCATCAGCCCGTCGCGGGCGGCGTCGGGGTCGCGCGAGGCGCGGATCAGCTCGATCACCGCGTCGATGTCGGCGATCGCGAGCAGCAGTCCCTCGAGGATGTGCAGCCTGGCCTCGCGCTGGCGCAGCTCGTGCTTGGTGCGCCTGACGACCACCTCGCGCTGGTGGTTGAAGTACTCGGAGATGAGCCGCTTCAGGGGCAGCGTCTGCGGGACGCCGTCCACCAGCGCGACGGTGTTCACGCCGAACGCGGTCTGGAGCGGCGTGTGCTTGTAGAGGTTGTTGAGCACGACCTTCGGGATCGCGTCGCGCTTGAGCTCGATGATCAGGCGGGTGCCGGACTTGTCCGACTCGTCGCGCAGGTCGGAGATCCCCTTCACGCGATCGCTCTGGACGACCTCGGCGATCTTCTTGATCAGGCCCGAGCCGTCGTTGCGCCCGTCGCCCTTGGACACCTGGTAGGGCATCTCGGTGACGACGATCCGCTCCTTGCCCTGCTGCATCGGCTCGATGTGCGCGCGCGCACGGATGACCACGCGGCCGCGGCCGGTCTCGTAGGCGTCCTTGATGCCCTGCCAGCCGACGATGAAGCCGCCGGTCGGGAAGTCGGGGCCCTTGATGTGCTTCATCAGCCCCGCGACGTCGATGTCGGGGTCGTCGATGTAGGCGACCGTGGCGTCGATCGCCTCGCCGAGGTTGTGCGGCGGGATGTTCGTGGCCATGCCGACCGCGATGCCGGCCGAGCCGTTCACCAGCAGGTTGGGGAACCGCGACGGCAGCACCGAGGGCTCCAGCCGCGTGTCGTCGTAGTTCGGGCGTGAAGTCGACGGTGTCCGCGTCGATGTCGCGGAGCATCTCGGTGGCGAGCTTGGCCAGCCGCGCCTCCGTGTACCGCATGGCGGCGGCCGGGTCGTTGTCGATCGAGCCGAAGTTGCCCTGGCCGTCCACGAGCGGCTCGCGCATCGCGAAGTCCTGCGCGAGGCGCACGAGCGCGTCGTAGATCGCCGAGTCGCCGTGCGGATGGAAGTTGCCCATCACGCCGCCGACGACGTTCGCGCACTTGCGGTAGGGCCGGTTGGGCTGGAGGCCCGACTCGTGCATCGAGTAGAGCACGCGCCTGTGCACCGGCTTGAGCCCGTCGCGCACGTCCGGCAGCGCCCGGCCCACGATCACGCTCATCGCGTAGTCGAGGTACGAGCTGCGCATCTCCTCCTCGAGCCCGCGGGGCTCGATATGGCCGCCTGAGAGTGTCTCCACGCTTGCCATCTAGACGTCCAGGTTCGTCACGTCGCGGGCGTTCGCCTCGATGAACTCCCTGCGGGGCTCGACCTTGTCCCCCATCAGCATCGAGAACATCTGGTCGGCGGCCGAGGCGTCGTCCACCGTGACCTGCTGCAGCGTCCTCCGCTCGGCGTCCATCGTCGTGTCGAACAGCTGGTCGGGGTTCATCTCGCCCAGGCCCTTGAAGCGCTGCAGCGGCACGCCCTCGCGGGCGACGTCCATCACCTTCTTGCGCAGGTCCTCGAACGACAGCGCGGTCTCCTCCTTCTTGCCGAGCTTGACCTCGAACGGCGGCGTGCCGGCGAGCTGCTCGAGCTCCTTGTGCACGCGCACGAAGCCGGCGTACTCGGAGCGCGCGAACATCTCGCGCCGCAGGATGTAGGTGGCGGCGGAGCCGGTCTTGCGCTCGACCACCCGCACCTGAATCTCCATCGGGTCCTCCGAGAGCAGCTCGGTCTCATACGGCTCGCCCTCGGGAGCCTTCTTGCCCATCAGCTTGACCACGGCGTCGGCGTCGGTGAGGCCGGCGTCCAGGATCTGCGACTCCTCGAGGAAGGTGATCGTGTCGTAGCCGTACTCGGCGCGCAGCGCGGACGCCCAGCCCTCGTACTGCTTGAGCAGCCGGCCGTACTTCTGCCAGCGGGCGTGGGTGAGCTTGAACGCGGATGCCGCCGCGATCGGTGATCTCCATCTTCTCCAGCTTGTCGCGCAGCAGGACCTCCTCGAGCTCGGACTCCTTCTCGATGTAGATCTCCTGCGTGCCGTTCTTGATCCGGTATAGCGGCGCCTTGCCGAGGTAGACGTAGCCCGCCTCGATCAGCTCCGGCATCTCGCGGAACAGGAACGTGAGCACGAGCGTGCGGATGTGGGCGCCGTCCACGTCGGCATCGCACATGACGATGACCTTGTGGTAGCGGGCCTTCTCGATGTCGAACTCCTCGCGGATGCCCGTGCCGATGGCGGTGATCAGCGCCTGGATCTCGTTGTTGCCGAGCACCTTGTCGATCCGGTTCTTCTCGACGTTGATGATCTTGCCGCGCAGCGGCAGCACCGCCTGCGTGTTGCGGTCGCGCCCCTGCTTGGCCGAGCCGCCGGCCGAGTCGCCCTCGACCACGAACAGCTCGGCGAGCGCGGGGTCGCGCACCGAGCAGTCGGCGAGCTTGCCCGGCAGCGTGGAGTTCTCCAGCGCCGACTTGCGGCGGGTGAGGTCGCGCGCCTTGCGCGCGGCCTCGCGGGCGCGCGCGGCGTCGATGGACTTGCGGATGGCCTTGTTCGCCTCGGCCGGGTTCTCCTCGAGGAACTCGGCCAGGCCGCGGTTCACGGCCTGCTGGACGAAGCCCTCGACCGGCGGGTTGCCGAGCTTGGTCTTGGTCTGGCCCTCGAACTGCGGGTCGTGGATCTTCACCGAGATGATCGCGGTGAGGCCCTCGCGCACGTCCTCGCCCGGAGAGGTTGGGGTCCTTCTCCTTGAGCTCGCCCTTCCCGCGCGCGTAGGCGTTGATCGTGCGGGTGAGCGCCGAGCGGAAGCCCGAGAGGTGCGTGCCGCCCTCGTGCGTGTTGATGTTGTTGGCGAAGGAGAGCAGGGACTCCTGGTAGGAGTTGTTCCACTGCATCGCCACCTCGACCTCGCCGACGTCGGTCTCGTCGGAGACGTAGATGACCTTCTTGTGCAGCGGCTCGCGGGTGCCCTGGCTGTGCAGGTAGTGCACGAAGTCGACGATGCCGCCGTCGTACTTGAAGCTGGTCTCGTAGCCCTCGCCGCGCTCGTCGGCGAACGCGATCCGCAGGCCCTTGGTGAGGAACGCCATCTCGCGGAAGCGCTGGGCGAGCGTGTCGCGCTCGTAGTCGATCGTCTCGAAGATCTCGAGGTCGGGCATGAACTTGATGCTCGTTCCGGTGCGGTCGGTCTTCGAGCCCTTCTTCAGCTCGCCCTGGGGCGCGCCGCGCTCGTAGGTCTGGGTCCACTCGTGGCCGTCGCGCCACACGGTGAGCTCGAGCTTCTCGGACAGCGCGTTGACGACCGACACGCCCACCCCGTGGAGGCCGCCCGAGACCTTGTAGCCCCCGCCATCGCCGAACTTGCCGCCGGCGTGGAGCACCGTGAGCACGACCTCGGCGGCCGGGCGCTTCTCCTTCTCGTGCATCTCGACCGGGATGCCGCGGCCGTTGTCGGTGACGGTGACCGAGTTGTCCGGATGGACCGCGATCTCGACCTCGTCGCACTCGCCGGCGAGCGCCTCGTCGACGGAGTTGTCCATGACCTCGTAGATGAGGTGATGGAGCCCTCGCACGCCCGTGGAGCCGATGTACATGCCTGGGCGCTTGCGCACCGCCTCGAGGCCTTCGAGGACGGTGATGTCCTGCGCCCCGTAGCTGCCGTTGCCCTTCGTCTGATCCTTCTTCGCCAACCGATGCCTTCCGTCAGTCAAACATGAAGAGACCCCGGCCCGGCGCCTGCGCGCAGCGGGTCGGGGCTCGTGAAACTCGGCCTTGGATACTAGCAGAGTACCCCCGCGATCGGACGGGTCAGCGCGTTACAAAAGCCCTGCAAATCGGCACAAAATGGCGCCAGCGGGAACGCTCGTGTTTCCCCGTGTTACAGAACTCGGAATCGCAGCGCCCTGACGGGCTCGCCGGGCGTGACCGCGAGCGCGGCGTTGAGCCGCTCCAGGAGGTCCGATGAGAGCAGGTCGAGCTCGTTCGCCCAGACCCCGGAGCGTGCATGAGAACGTGACCGTCCCGGCGCGCTCGGAGGCCGGCGTGGCCTCCGCCGCGATCACCTCGCCGGCCACCTCGGGCCAGCTCGCCTGCACGCGCGCGAGCAGGGTGGCCGGGGCCGCCTCGCGCGTGTAGCCCTCCAGCGCGGCGGCGATCGGGCGCGGTGCGGGTCGCCTCACGCCGCCATCCCCTCGACGGCCTCAACCTCTCCCCCGGCGACCTCCAGCAGCGCCACCGACGAGTCGCCGATGCCGGGCACGTGGTCGGCGTCGGTGGTGGTGACCACTGCCTGGCCTCCGTCGCCGAGAAGCTCTGCCAGGAGCCCGCGTCGCGACGAGTCGAGCTCGGACATCACGTCGTCGAGCAGCATCAGCGGCGGCCGGGCGCGCTGATCGCCGAGCACGTCGCGCTCGGCGAAGAGCAGCGCCAGCACGGCCACGCGCTGCTGGCCCTGCGAGCCGTAGTTGCGCAGCGCCCCGGGGCCGTGGGCCAGCCGGAGGTCGTCGCGGTGCGGGCCGTGCGCCGTGAAGCCCCGGTCGATGTCGGCCTGGTGGCGCTCCTCGAACTCGGCCGCCAGCGCGTCGGCGCCGGTGGCCTGCGAGCGCGGCCGGTACTCCAGGGACGGGTCGGTCCGGAAGGCCCAGCTGTTCGGCGCGGCCGGCGAACGGGTGCGAGAGCAGCGCCACCGTCTCGGCGCGTGCCGCCATCAGCAGCGCGCCCTGCTCGGCCAGCTCGCGATCCCAGGAGGCCAGCGAGTCCGCGCGTGCCGCGCCCGCGCGGATCCGGGAGAGCAGCGCGTTGCGCTGCGCCAGCGCGCGCGAGTAGGCGGCCCGAGCCTCGGCTCGTGCGGGCCAGACGGCGGCGATGAGGTTGTCGAGGTGCGCTCGGCGGGCGGACGGCGCGCCCTTCACCAGCTCCAGGCGCTCCGGCAGGAACACCGACAGCAGCGGCCGCGCGGCCGCCGCCGACAGGCTGTCCACAGGCGAGCCGTCGACGCGCAGCGACTTCTCCACCCCCGGCTGCACGCCGACCTCGATCAGGTGCGCGCCGTCGTCGCCCTCCGTCGCGACGGTGACGCGCGCCACCTTCTGCTCGCGCCGGACCAGCTCGCGGTCGTTGGAGGTGCGCGGCGATCGACCGGTGCAGCCGAAGTACAGCGCCTCGAGGAGGTTGGTCTTGCCGGCGCCGTTCGGCCCGGCGATCACGGTCAGCCCCGGCCCGAGCGCGACCTCGGCCGCCGCGTAGTTGCGGAAGTCCCTGAGGGTCGCGGTGGTGACCCGCACGGAGGTGGCTACACGTTCAGCCGGATCGGCATGACGAGGTAGACGAAGCCCCCGTCGTCCCCCGACTGGATCAGGCCCGGGCGCAGCGGGCTGATCAGCTTCAGCACGAGCTCCTCGGTCTCGGCGCTCTCGAGGCCGTCGCGGAAGAACTCCGGGTTGAAGCCGATCTCCAGTGGTTCGCCCTTGAACGGAACAGGGAGGGACTCGGCCGCGTTGCCCACATCCGGCGTCTGCGCCGACACCTCGAGCGCGCCTTCGGTGAAGGCGAGCCGCAGCGGGGCGTTCTTCTGGGCGAGCAGGCTGATCCTGCGCACGACCTCGAGCAGCTCGCTGCGGTCGACGCGCAGCTCGTGCTCGTAGGACTCCGGGCAGCAGCTGTTGATAGTTCGGGAACCGACCTTCCACCAGCCGCGAGCTCAGCACCACATCGCCGGCCACGAAGACGACCTGGTTCTCCAGCGAGGTCACGTGGATCTGCTCCGCGCCGTTGGAGGCGGCGACCCGGCCGAGCTCCTGGAGCGTCCGCGCCGGCACGTTGGCCTCGAGCGAGCCCTCGAGCGCCGGTTCGAGCTTGGTCTCCTTCACCGATAGGCGGTAGGAGTCGGTGGCGACCATCCGCAGCTCGGCGGCGGACGCGTTCACGAGGACACCGGTGAGGTGAGGGCGCGTCTCATCCCGAGACGCGGACCGGGCTACGCGCGAGATGGTCTCCACGAACGGCTTCGGCCGGCACCGTGAGCGCGCCGGACTCCGCCGGCTCGGGCAGCTTCGGGAAGTCCTCGAGCGGCAAGCGTCCGCAGGTGGAACTTCGCGGACCCGGAGACGACCTCGACGTCCTGCTCCGAGGAGCGGTACTCCAGGGAGACCTCGTCCTTGGGGAGCGAACGGGCGACGTCGAGCAGCAGGCGGCCCGGTACCACGACCGCGCCCTCGGCGCCGATCTCGGCTTCCAGCGCCGCCCGGATCCCCAGGTCGGTGTCCGTTGCCTGGAGCTCTGCCTTGCCGTCCTCGAGGCGGATCAGAACGCCGGCAAGCGTTTGGATGGCGCTGCGGGTGGAAGCTGCGCGAGCCACCACGGAGAGCTGCGTGAGCAGCGTTTCACGGGAAACAGAAAGCTTCAAGATTCAGTCCAGTCTTGGAAGGGGGAGTTGGTCTTGTTGATATGTGGAGAGCTGGGTGGGAATGGCTTGACAGAGCGGCTTGAGCGCACACCCGGGCTTGGGACAACGCGGTTGATTCTTACAGTAGAACGCGGAGGTCACCGGCTGGACTCCAGGTCTCTCTTCAGGCTTTCCACAGCCATCGCGAGCTCGGGATCGGTTCGAACCTGCGACCCGACGCTGCGGACTGCCGAGTGGATGGTCGAGTGGTCCCGGCCCCCGAACCCGCGCCCGATCTCCGGGAGGCTCTGGTCGGTCAGCTCCCTGGCCAGGTACATGGCGACCTTCCGCGCCCGGGCGACCTGGGGCCGGCGATCGCGGGCCAGCAGCTCCTCGGGGCTGAGGCCGAACTGGTTGGCCGTGGCGTCGACGACGGCCGCGACGGTGCAGGGGGAGTCGGCCGGAGTTGGTCGCAGGCGCTTGAGCAGCCGCCGCGCCAGGTCGGGCGTGGCGTCCTCGCCGCGAAGCGACGCATAGGCCACCACCTGAACCAGCGCGGCTTCGAGCGCACGGACGCTGGTGTCGACGCGCCCGGCGATCTCGTCGAGCAGCTCAGGCTTGGCATCCACGCAATCGAGCCGGGCGCGCTTCTCGAGGATGGCCCGGCGGACATGGAGATCCGGCGGGTCCACGCTCACCACCAGACCGGAGGCGAACCGCTCCGCCAGGCGTTCTTCGAGCCCGTCCAGGTCGTCGGGGCTGCGATCGCAGGTCATCACCAGCTGGCGCCCGCCCTCGCGCAGCGCGTTGAAGGTGTGGAAGAGCTCCTCCTCGGTGCGTGCCTTGTCCGCGAGGAACTGGACGTCGTCCAGGAGGAGCACGTCCACGCCGCGGTAGTGCTCCTTGAAGCCGCTCGTGTCACGCGACCGGATCGCGGCCACGAACTCGGTCGTGAACTCCTCGACGGTCGCGTAGCGCACCCGGTAGGACGGGTTGAACCTGGCGATGTAGTTGCCGACGGCATGTAGAAGGTGGGTCTTCCCGAGGCCCGGCCGGCCGTGGATGAACAGCGGGTTGTAGGTCTGGCCGGGCAGCTCGGCCACGGCGAGCGCGGCCGCGTGGGCGAAGCGGTTGCCCTTCCCGATCACGAATTGCTCGAAGCTGTACTTGGGGTTTAGGCGCTGTTCGCCGTGGCCCGACCCGGGGTCGGTCGCGCCATCGCCGGCCCAGGCGGCGTCCACGATCTCCACGGCGGCGTCTTCGCGGTAGCCCCGCTCGGCGGCCGACTGGATGAGGGGCAGATAGCGATCGCGGACCCAGGTGCGCACGTGGTCGGGCGCCCGCACGAAGAGCATCCGCTGCTCGGCGCCCGCCAGCTCGAGCGGCTCGAGCCAGATGTGGAAGGTGAAATCGGGCACCTCGCGACGGAGCTCGTCGCGCACGCTGGTCCATATGTCTTCGAGTGGTGGAATGGCGAAGTTGCGGCAGCACGGAGCTGCCGGACAGGCGTCTGCTCTTGGAGGAGAGACCGGCGGAGAAGGCGACCGCCAACCTCGGCGAAGCAGCGAGTGTACATGCGGTGAACGGCCCCGCAGCGGGCATCCGCGGCGGGGCGAAACGGTCCTCGCAAATGCCGAAAAATTCCGGTGGTCTATCCTCGCTCGCTCATGAAGCGCACCTACCAGCCCAAGAAGCGCAAGCGGGCCCGCACGCACGGGTTCCGCGCCCGCATGCGGACCCGCGCCGGCCGCCACGTGCTCCGCCGGCGCCGCAGCAAGGGCCGCAAGCGCCTCACTCCGTAGCAATGGCCCGCAAGCGCCGCCGCCTTTCGCGCAGCGGCGAGTTCGACCGGGTGTATCGCGAGGGTCGCTCGTACGCCTCCCGCTACCTCGTCCTCTACTCGTTCCCGAGCGCCGCGGCGGTCGATGGACCACGGCTCGGCATCTCGGTCGGCCGCAAGGTGGGCGGAGCGGTCGACCGCAACAAGGTGAAGCGGCTGCTGCGCGAGGCCTTCTGGGCCTCGGCCGACGACCTCCCCGAGGGCCACGACTTCGTCGTCGTCGCGCGGCCCGACGCCGGCACCCTCGCGGCCGAGCGCGGCGAGGCGGGGATGGCGGAGGCGCTCGCCGAGGTCCTCGCCGACGCCGGCATTGGCGGGAAGCCGTCGCCGTGACCGCCCTGCGCTCCCTGGCCGTGGCTCCCGTGCGCTTCTACCAGCGCGCGATCTCCCCGGCGCTGCCCAAGCGCTGTAAGTACCATCCCTCCTGCTCGCAGTACGCCGTCGGGGCCTTCCGCGAATTCGGCATACTGCGGGGCTTCGTACTCGCCGCTTGGCGTCTGCTCCGATGCAATCCCTGGAGCCACGGCGGCGTCGACTTCGTAGAGGACCAGAAGCTCTTCCGCACGCGCGCCTGAGAGATACCCGTGTTCGAGATCATCGCCGCCAACCCGCTGCAACCCATCATCGATGGCTCCGAGGCGATCCTGAAGTTCTGGGCCGAGGACGTATTCGGCGGGGGGAGAACAGCTGGGGCTTCGGGATCATCCTGCTGACGTTCACGATCCGCCTGCTGATCCTGCCGCTCACCTTCCGGTCGGTGAAGTCGATGCAGAAGCTCCAGGTCCTCCAGCCGGAGATGAAGAAGATCCAGGAGCGGTTCAAGGAAGACCGCCAGCGGATGAACCAGGAGATGATGAAGTTCTACCAGGAGAACAAGGTCAATCCCCTGGGCTCCTGCCTCCCGCTGCTGCTTCAGATCCCGTTCTTCATCTCGCTCTTCTATCTGCTGCGCAGCGACTCGTTCAAGGCCGACATCGAGGGGTTCGAGAGCTTCTTCTTCCTCCCGGACCTGGCCGCTCCGCTCACCGACGAGCCGTTGATCCTCGCGTTCATGATCGTGCTCTACGTGGGCACGCAGCTGATCGCCAGCGTGATCACGATGGTGGGGGGCGACAAGACCCAGCAGCGGATCATGTTCGCGCTGCCGTTCGTCTTCACGATCTTCATCATCAACTTCGAGGCGGGGCTGATCCTCTACTGGATCACCACGAACGTGTGGACGATCGGCCAGCAGCTCGTGGTGCGCAAGCTCTACCCCAAGCCCCAGGTGCTGGCGGAGACCGGGCACGCGGCCGACGCCGCCGACGGTGACGGTGACGGGGACAAGCCCGCCCGCGGCAAGCCGGCGTCGGGATCGGGCGAGGGCGGCAATGGCGCGGCGGCGTCGAAGCCGCCGCCGGGTTCCCCGCGCAAGAAGAAGAAGCGTTCCGGCCGGCGCAGGTAGCCCGATGGACGAGCTCGACACCAGAGTCGAGGCCGAGGGCGCGTCGCTGGGCGAGGCCAAGTTCGCGGCCATGAAGGAGCTCGAGCCGCGCTTCCCCGGCATCACCGTGGAGTGCGTGCGCTTCGAGGTCGCCTCCGAGGGAGCCGGTGACGACCCGGCCCGCGTGGTCGGCGAGGTCGACGAGGACGCCTGGCGCGACGTGGCCGAGGCGGACCTCCCGGAGGAGCCCGCCGAGCGGCTGCGGGCGGTCGTCACCCGCGTCGTGCAGACGCTGGCGCTCGACGCCACGGTCGACGTAACCGAGAGCGACGAGGAGCTGCTCGCGACGGTCGAGGGCGAGGATCTCGGACTGCTGATCGGCAAGCACGGTGCCACCATCGACGCGCTCCAGCACCTCGCGATGCGGATCGCCCTTCGGGGCGGGGAGCGCAAGCAGGTGACCGTCGACGCCGCGGGCTACCGCGCCAGGCGCGCCGAGGCGCTGCACCGCTCGGCCGACCGCGCCGTCGCCGACGCGCTGCGCTACGAACGTCCCGTGGAGCTGGAGCCGATGCGCGCGCTCGAGCGCAAGGTGGTCCACACCTACCTCGCCGAGCGCACGGACATCGAGACGCACAGCGAGGGGGACGAGCCGGATCGCCGCTTGGTGGTCTCCCCGGTGCGTGCCTCATCCGAGTCCTGACCGTTTCCCGTGAAACGCTGCTCACGCTGGCCGACCGCTACGGCCTGCCGGCCGATGCGGCAGACCGGTTCGGGGCTCTGCTGGCCGCGCTGGAGGCCGAGCCGGACCCGCCGACCACCGTGCGCGGAGCCGACGCGGCCGACCGCCACCTGGCCGACAGCCTGACCGGGCTCGAGATCGAGGAGCTCGCGGGCGCGGGGCGGATCGCCGACCTGGGCGCCGGCGCCGGTTTCCCCGGCCTGGCGCTGGCGGTGGCCCTGCCGGAGGCGCGGGTGGACCTGATCGAGTCCACCACCCGCAAGTGCGAGGTGATCACCCGGCTGGCGACTGCGGCGGGCATCGAGAACGCCCGCGCGGTGCCGGAGCGGGCCGAGGACTGGGCCGGCGGCGAGGGCGGCGCGGCCTACGACGCCGTTACCGCGCGGGCACTGGCGCCCCTGTCGGTGATCGCCGAGTACGCGAGCCCGCTCCTGACCGAGGGCGGGGTCCTGGTGGCATGGAAGGGCTCCCGGGACGAGGAGGAGGAGGCGCAGGGAGCCGCCGCGGCAGCAAAACTGGGCCTCTCGGAGCCGGAGGTGCGCCGCGTGGAGCCGTTTGAAGGGGCGGCGAACAGGCACCTGCACGTGTACAGGAAGGTTGGGGCGACGCCGGAGGGGGTTCCGCGAAGAGCCGGCATGGCGCGCAAGCGGCCGCTTCGGTAGAGGCATCAGGCCTCAGGCCTCAGGGCGGCAGAAGGAGAGTTCCTGATGCCTGACGCCTATCCGGCAGGAAGTGCAGGTTCGGGCCCGAACAAAGCAAAAGCTGTCCGACCACGAACGTAGCTTCCACCCCGATGGGATCCGTATACGCAATCGCCAACCAGAAGGGCGGCGTGGGCAAGACCACGACCGCCGTCAACCTCGCTGCCAGCGTGGCCGAGGCCGGCCACCGCACACTTCTCGTCGACCTCGATCCCCAGTGCAACGCGACCGTGGGTGTGGGCCTGGAGAAGGACGTCAGCCCCAACAGCTACGACGTGCTCTCCGGCGAGCTCTCCCTCGATGCCGCCACCACGAACTCCGCCGTCGAGCACCTCGAGGTGGTGCCGTCAACGCCCGAGCTGGCCGGCGCGAACGTGGAGCTGCCGCGCCTCGCCGGCTCGGAGACGCGGCTCAAGGACTCGCTCGGCGAGGTCCGTGACCGCTACCTCTTCACGATCCTCGACTGCCCGCCTTCACTCGGCCCGATCACTGTGAACGCACTCGTCGCGGCCGACCGCGTCCTGGTCCCGGTGCAGACGGAGTACTTCGCCCTCGAGGGCCTCGCGGGCCTGCTCGACACGCTGTCGCTGATCCAGCGCGAGCTCAACCCGGCCCTGACGGTCGCCGGGATGATCCTCACGATGCACGACGGCCGCACGCGGCTCGCGCAGGACGTCGAGCGCGAGGTGCGCGAGCACTTCCCCGAGCTGGTCTTCGAGACGGTCATCCCCCGCAACGTGCGGCTCGGCGAGGCGCCCAGCTTCGGCCTCCCCGGGGTCCGTTACGCGCCGCGCAGCGCAGGCTCCGCGGCCTATCTGAAGCTGGCCAAGGAGGTAGCGAGTCGTGCCTGAGCAGCCACAGGAACCCACGAGCACCCCCCAGCGGGGGATGGGCCGCGGCCTCGCCGCGATCCTGCCCCGGTCGCGCGCCGACGAGCCGGGCCTGCGCGAGCTCGCCCTGGATCTGATCAAGCCCAACCCGCGCCAGCCCCGCCGGGACTTCGACGAGGACGCGCTGCTCGCGCTCGCCGAGTCGATCCGCTCCCGCGGCCTCCTGCAGCCGATCGTGGTGCGCCCGCTCGCGGGCGGGACGTTCGAGCTGGTGGCGGGCGAGCGGCGCCTGCGGGCCTCGAAGCTGGCCGGCCTGGAGCTGATCCCGGCCGTCGTGCGCGAGGCCGAGGACTGGGAGCGGCTGGACCTGGCGCTCGCGGAGAACATGGCCCGCGTCGATCTCAACCCGATCGAGGAGGCGCGCGCCTGCGCGATGCTCGTCGAGGACCTGGGGATCACCAAGGGCGAGGTCGGCCGGCGGGTGGGCAAGAGCCGGGTGGCGGTCTCCAACCTGATCCGCCTGCTCGACCTGCCCGACGAGGTGCTCGAGCTGATCGAGGCGGGCTCGCTCAGCGAGGGCCACGGCCGCGCGATCCTGATGGCCAAGGACCACGATGAGCGCAAGCGCCTCGCGCGCGCGGCACGAGATGGCGGCTGGTCCGTCCGCGAGACCGAACGGCGTGCGAAGGGTCCCGAGGAGCAGCGCGGCGGCGACGGCCCGATCGAGCTGCACCCGGACCTGGCCGACGCCCTGGCCGCGGCCGAGGACGCGCTTCAGGCGGCGCTCGGGGTCGAGGTGCGGGTGAAGGCCCGCGGCACCGGCTGCCGGGTCGAGATCGACCTCGAGAGCCCTGCCGACGGGATCGAATTGGCCGAGCGTGTGCTCCGCCGCGACCCCCCGGCCGAGGCCCGCGCGGCCTGACCACCTCTCGCTAGACTCGCCCATCGCACGGGCGATTAGCTCAGCCGGTTAGAGCGCGTCTCTGATAAGGACGAGGTCCCTGGTTCGAGTCCAGGATCGCCCACTTCCCGCCTCGCCCGCAAGCGGCGCTTGCTCGGCGAATACACTCCGACCTGATGACCGAGATGGTGATCTACGGCGTCAGTTTCGACATGGTCGGCAAGCAGCCGATCGTGCTCCTGAAGACCCGTGACGGCAACAAGTTCCTGCCGATCTGGATCGGCCACCCAGAGGCTGCCGCGATCCTCATGAAGCTCCAGGGCGCCAACACGCCGCGGCCCATGACCCACGACCTGATCAACGACGTGCTCTCCGAGCTGGAGGTCGCGTGCACGAAGGTCTCGGTCACCGAGCTGCGCGAGAACACCTTCTACGCGGCGATCACGCTTCAGATGAACGGGCGCGAGGTGGAGATCGACTCCCGTCCCTCCGACGCCCTCGCGCTGGCGGTCCGCACCGGCGCCCCGATCTTCGCCGCCGAGTCCGTGATCTCCGAGTCCGCGATCGAGTTCGAGCACGAGGTCGAGGACACCGAAGAGGTCGTCGAGAAGTTCAAAGACTTCCTCGACAACGTCACGCCCGAGGACTTCGCCGGCGAAGAGGGCGATCCGGAAGAGGAGTAGAGGGCAGGTCGGTCAGCGTGCCGCCGGCGCGAACGCCAGCTCCAGGATCCGCCCCACCAGCCCGTCGAACTCGATGTCCGCCGCCTCCGCGGCCTGGGGCAGCAGGCTGGTCTCCGTGAGCCCCGGGATGGGGTTGGCCTCCAGCACGAACAGCTCGTCGTCGGCGTCGAGCATCAGGTCCACGCGCCCGAAGCCGTAGAGGCCGAGCAGGCCGTAGGTGGCCAGAGCCAGCTCCTGCGCGCGCTCGGTGACCCCCTCGGGCAGCTGCGCCGGGCAGACGAACGTGGTGCGCCCGATGCCATAACGGGCCTCGAAGTCGTAGAAGTCCTCGTCCCGCGGCACGGCCTCCACCACGGGCAGCGCCTCCGGCCCGTCGGGGCCCTCGAGCACCGAGACCGCGAGGTCGCGGCCCTCCACATGGCGCTCCAGCAGCACGCGCCCGTCGTAGGAGAACGCCGCCACCAGCGCCGCGGGCACGTCGGCGGCCGTGCGGGCGAACTTGATGCCGAGCGCGGAGCCCTGGCTCGAGGGCTTCACCACGATCGGGAAGTCAAGCCGCTCCTCGATGGCCGGCAGGGCATCGGCGGCGCCGAGCTCGCGGAAGGCGGTCTGGTTGAACGCGAAGAAGTCCGGCGTGGGGATCCCGGCGTCCAGCAGGAGGTGCTTGGTGAGCACCTTGTCCATCGCCCGCGAGCAGGCGAGGATGCCCGAGCCGGTGTAGGGGATCCCGAGTATCTCGAGCAGCTCCTGCACGGTGCCGTCCTCGCCGTCGCGGCCGTGGAGTGCCACGAAGGCGGCGTCGAAGGTCTCGTCGCGCAACCGCTTCACGAGGTCGAGCCCGACGTCGATCGACACCACCTCGTGGCCGAGCCGCTCGAGCGCGTCCTCGACTCGGGCTCCCGAGCGCAGCGACACCTGGCGCTCCAGCGAGCGGCCGCCCTTCAGGACCGCGACGCGGCTCACTGCGCCTTCCGGTCGCGGTCACCGCGACGCGGGAGCTCGACCACGTCGCCACCCGGATCGGATGCGGGCTCCTCGGGAAGCTCGACCGCCTGGTGCTCACCCGTGAGCGTGCCGTACAGGTCGACCTGCTCCTTCACGACCTCGCCGATCCGGCGGATGCCCTCGCGGATGTCGCCCTCGTCGGACCCGGAGAAGTTCAGCCGCATCGCGTTGTGCCCTCGGCCGTCGAGGAACGCGCCGGAGCCGGGCACGAACGCGACGTTGTCGCGAAGCGCACGGGCGAGCAGGTCGTTGGTGTCGATGAAGTCCGGCAGGGTGACCCAGATGAACAGGCCGCCGCCGGGGCGCGTCCACTCCGCCTGGGGCGGGAAGTGCTCCTCCAGGGAAGCGAGCATCGTGTCGCGCCGGCCGCGGTAGATCTCCGTGAGCGAGGCGACGTAGGCACGCCAGTCGGCGTGCTCGAAGTAGGACTGGACGAGCATCTGCGACAGCGTGGACGTGCAGAGGTCCGCCTCCTGCTTGCCCATGGTGATCTTCTCCAGCACGGGCGGGGGCGCCACCACCCAGCCGAGCCGGATGCCGGGCGAGAGGATCTTGGAGAACGTGCCGAGGTACATCACGTACACGCCGCCGTCGAGCGAGTAGAGCGGCGGGGGCGGCTCGCCCTCGTAGCGAAGCAGGCCGTAGGGGTTGTCCTCGAGCACCAGCAGCTCGCGCTCGGCGGCGACCTCGACGAGCCGCTTGCGGCGCGGCAGGGACATCGTCACCCCGGCGGGGTTCTGGAAGCTGGGCACGGTGTAGATGAACTTGGGGCGGCGGCCCTCGCGGTCGAGGCGGTCGAGCGCCTCCTCCATCAGGTCCACGCGCATGCCGTCGGAGTCCATGTCGATCTGCACCACGTCGGCCTGGTAGGCGTGGAACACCGGCACCGCGCCCGGATAGGTCGGACCCTCGGCCAGGATCACGTCGCCGGGGTCGATCAGCGTCTTGGTCACCAGGTCGATCACCTGCTGGCCGCCGGTCGTGACCACGATCTCGTCGGCGTCGGCGCGCATCCCCTCCGCGGCCATCACCTCCGAGATGCACGCCTTCGTCTCCTCGAGCCCCTCGGTGGGCCCGTACTGGAGCGCCTTGGCGCACGACTCCTCGGCGATCCTGGCGGTGACGGCGGCGAAGGTCTCGGGCGGGAAGGTGGAGGTGTCGGGCAGCCCGCCGGCGAGCGAGATCACCTCGGGTCGCGCCGTGACGGCCATCAGGTCGCGCATGGCGGACGACGTCATCACGCGCGTGCGCGAGGCGAACAGGGCGGCGTAGCGCTCCAGGTCGCGCGACGTGGAGCGGGATGGAGGCTTCGGGGAGGGGCTCATCGTGCGTCCTCTATCGTGGCTCCGCCTTCACCTTAAAGGTTGAGGATCCTCCCTTGAGCCTCGTACTAGACATCGGCCAGGGCGCCGGTCTTGCCGGCGCCAGCGGCGTCCGCCCGTTCCTGCCGCCACTGCTCGTGGGCGCGTTCGCACGTGCCGATACGGGTATCGACTTCGACGGCTCGGGCTGGCAGTTCCTCGAGAGCCCCGGATTCCTGCTGGCCGTGGTGGCCATGGCGGTGCTGTCGTTCGCGGCCGAACGTTCTGGGGCGAACGAAAAGCTGGTGGCGCGGGGGACGGCGGCCCTCGCGGTCGTGCTCGGAGCGCTGCTGTTCGCCGGCAGCCTGGCGGCCGGCGGCCATAGCGCGATTCCCGGCCTGCTCGCCGGCGCCGCGGTCGCCCTGCTCGCGTATGCCTCGGCGGGCGGGCTGTTCGATCGCGCCCGCGGCCGGCTGGACGCGGGGGCCGCCGGTCTGATCACCATCTACGCGGACGCCGGGGCGCTCGCGCTGGCCACGCTGGCCGTCTTCATCGAGCCGATCGGCTACCTGGCCGTGGCCGGGTTCGTGCTCCTGCTGGTGCGCGGCCGGCAGCAGGGCGAGCGCAAGTACGCGGGCCTGCGGATCCTGAGATGAAGAAGGTCGTGCTGGCCGTGATCGACGCGCTCGATCCGAGCGCGCTCGAGCGCGCGGTGGAGGAGGACGGGGCGCCGGCGCTGAAGGCGCTGATGGAGAACGGCACCTACATCGACGACTGCGTCTCCACCTTCCCCTCGGTTACCCCGGTGGCCGCCTCGGCGATCGCCACCGGGCTCGGTCCCGCCGACCATCTCGTGCCCTCGATGAACTGGTACCACCGCGGCGAGGAGCGCTACGTGGAGTACGGCTCGTCTTTCGCCGCCACGCGCACGTTCGGGATCTTCCGCTCGCTCACCGACACCGTCTACAACATGAACCTCGCGCACCTCACGCAGGAGCACCGCACGGTGCACGAGCATCTCGACGACGCCGGCCTGCGCACCGCCTGCACCACCTACCTGATCTATCGCGGCCGCCATCGCCACGAGCCCTCGAAGGACTCGCCCTACAGCCGCATCGCCGAGGCGGCTCAGTTCAAGCACGCCGTGTGGGCGTCGCGCGAGCTGTTCTACGCCGACATCTTCGACTCGCGCGGCACCGGCTGCTTCTCCACGCTCGGGATGCCGGGGCAGAGAGACCGCCACGCCGGCTGCGTCGGCTCCCATCTCGTGGAGAACGACCTGTTCGACTTCCTGCTCTTCTCGCTGCCGGACAACGACACCTACTCCCACCGGGTCGGCCCCGAGAACTCGCCGGTGTCGATCGCGGAGGCCGACCGGGCGCTCGGGCGCCTGATGGACGCCGCGGGCGGCACGGATGAGTTCCTGGCGGACCACGCGGTGATCGTGATGTCCGATCACTCACAGAACCAGATCACCGACACGATCAGCCTGGCGAACGCCGTGACCGGCGTGCGCGCGCTGCTGCCCTCCGACCCCGATCCCGACGAGGCGGAGGTGGCGCTGTGCCCCGCCGCGCGATCGGCCCAGGTCTACGTGCTGGGCGAGGACCGCGGGCTCTCGCACGAGGTGGCGGCGCAGCTGGAGCAGGTGGAAGGCGTGGACCTGGTGATGCGGCGCGAGGGCGACGAGGGCGTGGTCACCGGTGCCGAGGGCACGCTCCGGTTCCGCAGCGGCGGCGAGCTCACGGATACGCGCGGGGGGAGCTGGACCGTGACGGGCGACCACGCGGTACTCGACCTCAGCATCCGCGACGGGGTGGTCCGCAGCTCGGATTACCCGCATGCGCTGGCGCGGCTGTGGTCGGCCCTGGAGTGCAGCCGCACCGGCGACGTGCTGGTGTCGGCCGAGCCGGGCTACGAGTTCGTCGACTGGGGCGGACAATCGCACCTGGGCGGGGGCAGCCACGGCTCGCTGCATCGGTGCGACTCTCTCGGAGTGATGCTCACCTGCGGGTTCGACATGCCCGAGCGCGAACAGTGGTCGATCGAGGACGCCACGCCGCTGGTGCTCGACCACATGGGCGTGGCGGCGTGAACGCCCGCGTTCACACCCGCGTCCGCGAGGGCGTGCGTCACCGCCACAACTGGGTGCAGCTGGTGAAGTTCTGCGCGGTCGGGGGTTCGGGGTACGTGGTCAACCTCGCCGTCTTCGCGCTCGCGGTCGGGGTGTTCGACCTTCACCATCTGATCGCGGCAACCGCGGCCTTCGTGGTGGCCGTCCTCAACAACTTCTGGTGGAACCGGCACTGGACATTCGGAGCGAAGGAGGGTCACGCCGGCTTCCAGGCGGCGCGCTTCTTCACCGTGAGCGTGGGCGCCTTCCTGTTCGCCGCCGCGATCCTCGAGGCCCTGGTGAACGGGGCGGACATGGCCGAGATCCCCGCGCAGGCGATCTCGATCGTGGCCGCCACTCCGCTGAACTTCGTGGGGAACAAGATGTGGAGCTTCGGACACCGGCCCGGCGCCTGATCCCGCTTCTGGTCGCCGTGCTCGCGCTGGCGGTCCCGGCCGCCGCGCAGGCGGCGCCCGAGCTCAAGCGCCCGGCCACGGAGACCACCGCGCCGGAGGGCTACCAGCGCACCGCCAAGGAGGTGATCGCGATCGCGTCGCGCGCGGAGAAGGTGCGCGCCGAGCGCGGCCGGCACCGGCCCTTCGCGCCCACCGCCTACACGCGCGGCCCTGGGCGCTGGCAGGTGAGCTGGTTCAGCGGCAAGCGGGAGGTTGCGCAGGTGCGCGTGGACGACCTGACCGGCGCGATCCTCGAGCAGTGGACCGGAGACCAGGTGGCGTGGACCATGGCGCGGGGGTACGAGGGCGCCTTTGGCCGCAAGCTCAACGCGCCGTACGTGTGGATCCCACTGTGCCTGCTGTTCCTCGCGCCGTTCATCGATCCCCGCCGACCGCTGCGGATCCTGCACCTCGACCTGCTCGTGCTGCTCGGGTTCGGGCTCTCGCACGTCTTCTTCAACCGCGGCGAGATCGACACGTCCGTGCCGCTGGTGTACCCGGTGCTCCTGTACCTCCTCGCGCGGCTGCTGTGGATCGGCTTCAGGCCGCGCGAGCGCCGCGAGCGGCTCGTCCCGCTGGTGCCCGCCGGGGCGCTCGCTCTCGGCATCGTCCTGCTGGTCGGGTTCCGCGTGGGCCTCAACGTGGCGGACTCGAACGTGATCGACGTGGGCTACGCGGGCGTGATCGGAGCCGACCGGATCGTGGACGGCGACGAGCTCTACGGCCCGGGCTTCAGCCCCGACGTGGAGCGCGGCGACACCTACGGGCCGGCCACCTACCTCGCGTACGTGCCGTTCGAGCAGACGATGACGTGGAGCGGCGCCTGGGATGACCTCCCCGCGGCGCACGGCGGCGCGCTCGCATTCGATCTGCTCACGCTCGCGGGCCTCATCCTGCTGGGCAGGCGGATGCGCGCGGGCCCGGAGGGCCGCACGCTCGGGTACGCGCTCGGCTTCGCGTGGGCAACGTATCCCTACGCGCTGTTCTCGCTTCAGACCAACTCGAACGACACCCTGGTTGCGCTGCTCACGGTGGCCGCCATGCTCGGGCTCACGGTGGGCCGCCCGCGGGCCTCCGCCATGGCCCAGGGCGCGGCCGTTGCACTGGCCGCCGCGGCGAAGTTCGCGCCGCTGGCACTGGCGCCGCTGTTCGCGACGGCGAGAGGAGTCAGACACGCCGGCTGGTTCGTCCTCGCGTTCGCCGTCGTGCTCGTCGCGGCCTTCGCCCCGTTCGTGCCCGACGGCGGCCTGCGCGAGATCTACGACCGCTCGGTCGGCTACCAGGCGTCGCGCCCGTCGCCGTTCAGCGTCTGGGGCCAGCACGAATCGCTCGACTGGCTTCAGACGGCGGTGCAGGCCGCAACCGTCCTGCTCGGGCTCGCCGTCGCCCTCGTGCCTCGGCGCAAGACGCCGGTGCAGGTGGCGGCCCTCGCGGGTGCCGTGCTGATCGCCGTCCAGCTCGGCGTCACGCACTGGTTCTTCCTCTACGTCGTGTGGTTCGCGCCGGCCGCCCTGGTGGCCCTGATGGCCCCGTGGCGGGGCGGCTCGGTACAGGAGACTCGGGCTTCTCCGGACCTCCACGAGCGCAGGCCGGTCGCTGCATGAAGCTCGCCGTGGCGCTGCTCGCCGCGCTCTTCCTCGTGATCACGCTTGGGCCTAAGCCGTTCAGCGGCCCAGACCAGAGCGACCTCCCGATCTACGCCGGCTACACGAGTCAGATGTTCGACGGAGCGCTGCCCTATCGCGACTTCGAGTTCGAGTATCCGCCGCTCGCGGCACCGGTCCTCGCGCTCGGCGGTCTAGCGGGCATCGAAGAGCGCCCCTACAGGTTCGGCTTCGCGGCGCTCATGTTCCTTATCGCGCTCGCGGTTGTCTGGCTCATCGGTGCGATCGCCGCCCGGACCGGCGGGGACCGGCGGTTGGCGCTGGTGGCGGGGGCGGTCGCCGTGGGGCTCTGCGGCTCCCTGATCCGCTCGCGCTTCGACCTGGTCCCCACGGCGCTGATGCTCGGCGCGCTGCTGCTGTTCTGCGTCGAGCGCCCGCGCGCCGCGTTCGCGGTGCTCGGCCTGGGTGTGACGGCCAAGGGGTTCCCCCTGGTCGTGGCACCGATCGCGCTCGCCTGGCTCGTGGCCCGGGGGGAGCGGCGGGCGGCGGCTCACGGCGCAGCGATCCTCGCCGCCACCCTCCTGCTCATCGGGGGCGGTGCCTGGGCGTTCTCGCCGGGCGGGTTCGAGGACACCCTGCGCTATCACCTCGACAGGCCCGCCCAGGTGGAGGGCTCACCGGCGGTGGCCCTGACGGCGCTGGAGGCGGTCGGGGCCGGCGAGGCGATCAGCGAGAGGAGCTTCAAGTCGGCGGGCGTCAGGCACCCTCAGAGCGGCCTGGTGCTGGCGCTGTTCGCCGGGCTGCTCGCCGCGAGCGTGGCCGCGCTAGCCGGCGCGATGACGCTCCGCAGTCCGCCGGACAGGCGCGACCTGGTCGTCGCGTCCCTCGCCGCCGTCGCCGCGTTCGCGGTATTCGGGAAGGTCTTCTCCCCGCAGTTCATGATCTGGATCGCTCCGCTCACGGCCCTGGCGGTGGTGTGGGGGATGTATCCGCTTGCGGCCACGCTCGCGGTGGCCCAGGTGCTGACGCTCTACGAGTACCCGCGGCTGTACCCGAACCTCGCTGCGAACGACCACTATGGGGTGGCGGTGGTCGGACTTCGGAACGCCGTGGTGGTGGCGGCGCTGGTGCTCGCCGTGCGGGAGCTGGTCAGCCCTTCTCGAGAAGCTGCTGAACCGACGTGGCCAGCCCGTCGTCCCCGGCCTCGACCAGCACCCCGTTGAGCCAGGGGTCCTCGTCGGCGCTCTCGAAGCGCACGGCCGTCATCCGCAGGAACTTCTCCAGCGCCAGCTCCTTCTTCACCCCGATCACGCCGCCGCGCGCGCCGGTCATTCCCACGTCGGTGCAGTAGGCCGTACCGCCAGGCAGCACACGGGCGTCGGCGGTCGCGATGTGCGTGTGCGTGCCCACGCATGCGGTCACGCGGCCGTCGAGATGCCACCCCATGGCCACCTTCTCGCTGGTGGCCTCCGCGTGCATGTCCACGAGCACGTGGGTCGCCCTGCCCTTCAGCTCGGCCAGGGCGGCGTCGGCCTCCGGGAACGGGGAGCGCGCCGCCTCGAGGAAGAGCGTGCCGGACAGGTTCAGCACTCCGAGCGTCATGCCATCGCGCTCGACCACGGTCATCCCGCGGCCCGGGCTCCCCTTCGGATAGTTGGCCGGGCGCACGATCCGCGGCTCGTGGTCGAGGTAGGGGTAGACCTCGGCGTGGCGGTAGGCGTGGTTGCCGAGGGTGATCGCGTCGGCGCCCGCGTCGAACAGCTCCTCGGCCGTGCGCTCGGTGATGCCGACCCCGCCGGCCGCGTTCTCGCCGTTCACCACCACGAAGTCCGGCTTGTGGCGTTCGCGCAGAACGGGCACCAGGGAGGCGAACGTGCGCCGGCCCAGACCGCCGACCACGTCGCCGATGAACACGAGTCTCATGAGGCGAGCAACGCTACCGTGCAGCCGATCATGGCCCCCGTAGTCGAGGCGAAGGAGCTCGTCCGGCGCTTCGGCGACCGGGAGGCCCTCCGTGGCGTCTCGCTGTCGGCCGCGCGCGGGGAGCTGGTCGCGGTGATCGGCCCCAACGGCGCGGGCAAGACGACGCTGCTGTCGATCCTCGCCGGCATTCAGCGCGCGGACGGCGGCAGCGTGAGCCTGGAGCCCCGGGAGATCGGCTGGGTGCCCCAGCAGGCGGCGGTCTACAGCAAGCTCACGGTGGCCGAGAACCTGCGCCTGTTCGCGCGCCTCGAGAAGGTCGACGACCCGGACGATGCGGTGGAGCGGATGCTCGACCTCACCGGCCTGCGCGACCGCGCGGACGACCAGGTGGCCGAGCTGTCCGGCGGCAACCGCCAGCGGGTGAACATCGCCGTCGGCCTCCTGGGCGAGCAGCCGGTGCTCCTGCTCGACGAGCCTTCAGCCGCGCTCGACCCCCGCCAGCGCGAGCGCGTGTGGGAGTTCGTGCTCAGCCTGGCCGAGGGCGGCACGACGGTCATCTACTCCACCCACAACATCCAGGAGGCCGAACGCCACGCCCAGCGGGTGCTGGTGCTGGCCGACGGCGAGCTGCTGTTCACGGGCACCCCGGCGCAGCTCGAGGACACGGTGGAGACGGAGACCGGCGGCAGGGGCGCGGACTTCGAGGAGGCCTTCGTCGCCTTCCTTAGAGCGAGGGGCCACTGATGAGGTGGCTGCTGCTGAAGGACCTGCAGATCCTGCGCCGCTCTCCGCTGCTCGTGGCCCTGCTGGTGCTCTACCCGGTGATCATCGCCACGCTGATCGGCTTCGCGCTCTCGCGCGGGCCCGACAAGCCCGAGGTGGCGTTCGTGAACCTGGTGCCGGAGTCGGCCAACGAGATCTCGCTGGGCGGTGAGCGGGTGGACCTCTCCCAGCAGGCCGGCCCGCTCTTCGACGCGATCGACCCGGTCCGGGTCAAGACGCGCGAGGAGGCGATCCAGAAGGTGAAGGACGGCGACGTGCTCGGCGCGATCGTGATCCCCAAGGATGCGAGCGACAAGCTGCAGTCGGGGCTCGAGCCGGCCGAGGTGGAGGTGTTCTACAACGCCGACGACCCGGTGAAGGCGCAGTACGTGCGCGACACGATCAAGTCCCAGGTGCAGGACGCCAACGTGGCGCTGACCAAGAAGCTCTCGGAGATCGCGGTCGAGTTCCTCGACCTGCTGGGCAAGGGCGGGCAGTACAGCTTCCTCGGCCGCGAGTTCGACGTGCTCGGGCTGGCCCGCTCGGAGCAGATCCTGCGCGAGGCCCGCGCCGACCTGCCGCCCGGCTCGGAGGCGCGCAAGCAGATCGATCAGGTGATCGGGTTCGCCCAGCTCGCGCGCGAGAACCTCAACCTCTCCGACGACGTGCTGTCCTCGGTGAGCTCGCCCCTTCGCGTCAAGCAGACCCAGCTCGACGGCGGCGCCACGCCGCTGAGCTCGTTCGCGGTGGCGCTCGCGGTCGCGGTGTCCCTCATGTTCATCACCCTGCTGCTGGCGGCGGGCACGCTGGCGCTCGAGCGCGAGGACAACGCGTTCGGCCGGCTGGTGCGCGGCCTGGTGTCGAAGACCGGCCTGCTGGTGGAGAAAGCCGGGCTGGCGGCCACCTGCTCGGTGGTCGTCTGCCTGCTGATGCTGGGCGGACTGGGGCTGTTCGTGGACCTCGCGTGGGACCGCTTCCCGCTGTGGGTCGCCGCCGTGGCCGCCGGCGCGCTGGCGTTCGCCGCGCTCGGCCTGGCGGTCGGCGCGCTCACGAAGGAGGTGCGGGCGGCGTCGCTGCTGTGCGTGATGCTCTCGCTGCCGCTGGCCTTCCTGGCGCTGGTGCCGTCGGGCTCGGTGTCGCCGGCGCTGTACGACGTGGTCCGGGTGATCTCCGCCCTGTTCCCGTTCAAGCCCACGCTGGACGCGCTGGACGCCGCGCTGAACGACACGGGTGGAATCACCGGGCCGCTGCTGCACCTCGGTGGGCTTTTCCTTGCGTTTGGGGCTGCAAGTCGGCTCGCGCTGCAGCGTTTCGCCTGACGCCTGAGGCCTGAGGCCTGAGGCCTGACCCCTCGCCTTACACTTCGAACCCATGCCTTTCCCTGCCACGAGGCTCAGGCGCCTGCGCCAGACCGGGCTACTGCGAGGGATGGTCCGGGAGACCGAGCTGAGTCCTGCGCACCTGGTGCAGCCCCTGTTCGTGCAGCTCGGCACCGCCGAGCGCACACCGATCGAGGCGATGCCCGGTATCGAGCGCCTTTCGATCTCCGAGGCGGTGAAGGAGGCCGGCGCCGCACACGCGGTCGGCGTCCCGGCCGTCCTGTTGTTCGGCATCCCGGCCGAGAAGGATCCCCAGGGCTCGGGGGCCTACGACGCCGAGGGCGTCGTGCAGCTGGCCGTGCGCGCGATCAAGGACGCGCACCCCGAGCTGGTCGTGATCACCGACGTCTGCCTGTGCGCCTACACCGACCACGGCCACTGCGGCGTGGTGCGCGAGGACGGCCAGGTCGACAACGACCTCTCGCTCGAGCTCCTGGCCAAGACGGCGATCTCGCACGCCGCCGCCGGCGCCGACGCCGTGGCGCCCAGCGACATGATGGACGGACGCGTGGGCGCTCTGCGCGCGCAGCTCGACGCCGAGGACCACAAGGAGACGCCGATCGTGGCCTACTCCGCCAAGTTCGCCTCCGCCTTCTACGGGCCGTTCCGCGAGGCCGCCGGATCCGCGCCCGCGTTCGGAGACCGGCGCACCTACCAGATGGATCCCGCCAACGCCGACGAGGCCGTGCGCGAGGCGCTGCTCGACGTCGAGGAGGGTGCCGACGTGGTGATGGTGAAGCCGGCGCTTCCCTACCTCGACGTGATCCGCAGGGTGAAGGAGGCCACGCGCGTGCCGGTCGCCGCCTACAACGTGAGCGGCGAGTACGCGATGATCGAGGCCGCCGCGGCCGCGGGGTACCTGGACAGGCGCGCAGCCATCCTGGAGGCGCTCACCTCGATCCGCCGAGCGGGCGCCGACATCGTGATCACCTACCACGCCAAGGAGGCGGCAGAGTGGCTGGCGTAAAGGTCCGAAGCCGCAAGGGCGGGTCCGCCGTGCCGCTCGACGAGCTCGACAAGAAGCTGCTCAACCTGATGCAGGGCAGCTTCCCGCTCGCGCCGCGCCCCTACGAGCACGTGGCCGGCCTCGCGGAGGTGTCCGAGGACGAGGTCATGCGCCGCGTCCAGCGCCTGCTCGACGAGCGGATCATCCGCCAGGTCACGCCGATCTTCGACACCCGCGTGCTCGGCTACAAGTCGATGCTGGTGGCGGCCAAGGTGGACGCCGAGAACCCCCACCGCGCGGCCAAGATCATCAATTCGCACCCGGGCGTGTCGCACAACTACCTGCGTAACCACGACTTCAACATGTGGTTCACGCTCGCCACCGAGCCCGATTCGAAGCTCGGGATGGACGGCACCCTCGACCTGCTCGCCGAGCTCACCGGCGCCGAATCCGTGCGCCAGCTGCCCACGCTGAAGCTGTTCAAGATCCGCATGGACCTCGAGATGGAGAAGGGCACGAGGGACCTGGCGGCGGCCGGTATCGCGCAGGATCCGATGGAGCCCGATCCCATCGAGCTGTCGGATCTCGACCACGCCGTGATCCGCTCCCTGCAGGGCGACATGGCGGTGGCGTCCGAGCCCTACGCGCCCGCGGCCGCCGAGATCGGCATCTCCCAGGACGAGCTGCTCGCCCACCTCGAGTCGATGCGCGAGCGCAAGGCGCTCAGGCGCGTGGCCGCCATCCTCTTCCACCGCCGTGCCGGCTTCTCGGCCAACGGCATGGGCGTGTGGAACGTGCCCGAGGAGCGGATCATGGAGGTGGCGCCGCTGATGGCCTCCTTCCGCGGCATCTCGCACTGCTACCAGCGCCCCACCTACGAGGACTGGCACTACTCGGTCTTCACCATGGCCCACGGCCGCTCGAAGGAGGAGTGCGACGCGATCCTCGACTCGATCGCCGAGGAGTCCGGTATCGAGGACCGCCGCACGCTCTACTCGTCGACCGAGTTCAAGAAGGTCCGCCTCCTCTACTTCACCGACGAGCACAAGCGCTGGGAAGCTGAACACTCCGCGTAGCAAAGAGCTCTTCGGGCGAGCCGTGGGGCTGATGCCGGGCGGCGTGAACTCGCCCGTGCGAGCGATGCAGGCGGTGGGGCGGGACCCGATCTTCGTCGCGTCGGGGGAGGGGGCCGTGCTCACCGACGTCGACGGCAACGACTACGTGGACTGGCAGCTGTCCTGGGGCCCGTTGATCGCGGGCCACGCCCACCCGGACGTGATCGAGGCCGTGACCGCAGCGGCCGCGCGCGGAACGAGCTTCGGCGCCCCCACCGAGGCCGAGGTTCACATCGCGCGCGCGATCTGCGAGCGGGTGCCCAGCGCGGAGATGGTGCGGATGGTGAACTCCGGCACCGAGGCCTCGATGAGCGCCATCCGCCTGGCTCGCGCGGCCACGGGGCGGGACAAGCTGCTGAAGTTCGCGGGCGCCTACCACGGCCACGTGGACGGCCTGCTGGCGGAGGCGGGCTCGGGCATGGCCACCGCGTCGCTGCCCTCCTCGCCCGGGGTGCCCGCCGCACAGGCGGCCGCCACCGTGATCGTGCCCTGGAACGACCGCCGCGCCGTGAAGGCGGCGCTCGTGGAGAACGAGGTGGCCGCGATCCTGGCCGAGCCCTACCCGGCGAACATGGGGCTGGTTCTGCCGCAGCCGGGCTTCCTCGGCTTCCTGCGCGAGCAGGCCGACGCCAACGGCGCGCTGCTGGTGTTCGACGAGGTCATCTCGGGCTTCCGGGTCGCGCGTGGCGGCGCGCAGGAGCTGGAGGGTGTGACCCCGGACCTCACGATCCTCGGGAAGGTGATCGGCGGCGGCCTGCCCGCGGCGGCCTACGCCGGCCCGCGTGAGCTGATGGAGAGGGTGGCCCCCGCAGGCGACGTCTACCAGGCGGGCACCCTGTCGGGGAACCCGCTGGCCACGGCCGCGGGGCTGGCGACCCTCGAGCTGCTCGACGCGGCCGCCTACGCGCGACTGGAGGAGGTGGCCGCCGCGCTGGTTTCCGGGCTGCGCGAGCTGTCGGCCCAGATCGGGATCTCCCTCCACCTCAGCCACACCACCGGATTGCTCACCCCCTTCTTCAGCGACGGGCCGGTGGGCGGCTACGAGGACGCAAAGCGCTGCGACACCGCCGCCCACGCAGCCTTCTGGCGGGCGATGCTGGAGCGGGGCATCTACCTCCCGCCGTCGCAGTTCGAGGCGTGGTTCCCGTCGCTGGCGCACACGGATGCCCATGTGGAACAGACGCTCGCTGCCGCGAAAGAGGCGCTCGAGGAGATCGCGGCGTGAGCGCGCTCGCCCGAGTGGTGGCGGCCGTCGACCCCGCGCTGCGCGAGCACGCCGCGGCCGATCCCGGCCCCGACCGCTTCGCCTCTGTGATCTCCGACGAGGACCGGCTGTTCGTGCTCGAGGCGGTCTACGAGGGCTATCTGCTGCATTACGGCGAGCCGCGCGCCTTCCGGGGCATGGACGCCGATCTGCGCCTGCTCGCCGGCGACGCGCTGTACGCCCTTGGCCTCTCGCGACTCGCCGACAAGGGCGATCTGGACGCCGTGGCGGAGCTGTCGGACCTGATCTCGCTCACGGCACAGGCCCAGGCCGAGGGCCGTGGCCAGGACGCGGAAGCCGCATGGCTAGTGAGTGCCCAGCGTCTGAGCTTGTGACGCTCGTAGCCATGTTGCAACTATCCTTCGCCGCCCGGTTGAATACCTAGTCCCCTTGGCCGACTCCCCTCCTAAGAAACCGACGCACAAGTCCCGCTACACCGCCGATCGCGGGGTGGCAGGCGCCTTCGAAGGCGAGACGATGACTCGCCGCGGGTTGATGACCGGCGGGGCGCTCACCTTCGGCGGCATCGCGACGGCCGCGTTCGCCCTCCCCGCGCTCGGGTTCGCTCTGGGCCCGATGTTCGAGGACGAGACCCCGGACCGGTGGCAGGACCTGGGCCCGGAGGATGACTTCAACGTGGAGAGCTACGTGCCCAAGGTGATGAACATCGTCGCCGAGATCGGTGAGGCCGGCAAGACCACCGTCTACGTGCGCAAGTTCGACCCCGAGCGCGACAAGCCCAGCCCCAGCGACGGCGACAAGGCGCCGCAGCCGTACGTGGCCATCTCCACCCGCTGCGCCCACCTCGGCTGTCCGGTGCGCTACATCCAGGCGTCGCAGCGGTTCGTCTGCCCCTGTCACGGCGGCGTCTACGACTTCCAGGGCGCGGTCGAGGGCGGTCCTCCGGTCCGCCCGCTCGACCGCTTCTACACCCGTGTCGTCGGCGGGCGGGTCCAGGTGGGCGAGCGCTTCTCGGTGAACTCCGAGCTGCGGCGGTTCAAGCCGCGCGACCCGTCGAACCACCTGGACGGGCTGTGGCAGTACCTGTACCCGTCGAGGCCGAGCACGTGAGCAAGACCACCCGCTCGCTGCCCAAGTCCATCCGCCCGGCGCCCGCGCGGCCCGCCGAGAGGGACAACGGCGAGAACGGCAAGCCCTCCACCGCCGACAAGGTCAAGGAGGGCGCGGCCGAGGGCGGCGCCTCAGTCGTCGGCTGGCTCGACGAGCGCTCGGGCGCCAGCAAGCTCGCCCGGTCCCAGCTCTACCGCAAGGTCCCCAAGGGCACCAACTGGTTCTACACGCTGGGCTCGGCCACGCTGTTCGCCTTCGTCTCCCAAGCGGTGACGGGCGTGTTCCTGGCGATGTATTACAACCCCGACCCCGCTCGCGCCTACGAGTCGGCGGCGCACATCACCAACGACGTGTTCCTGGGCGAGCTGGTGCGCGGCATGCACCGCTGGGGCGCCACGGTGATGATCATCCTGATCTTCCTGCACATGGGCAGGACGTTCGTGTTCGGCGCCTATAAGTACCCGCGCGAGCTGAACTGGATCATCGGCGTGATCCTGCTGGTGCTCACGATGGTGATGGGGCTCACCGGCTACCTGCTGCCCTTCGATCAGCGCTCGTTCTGGGCCACGGTCGTGGGCGTGAACATCAACGCGTCGGGCCCGATCATGGGCCCCTACCTCGCCGACTTCATGCGCGGCGGGGCGGAGTTCGGAGCGGCCAGCCTGAGCCGCTTCTACGCGCTGCACATGCTGCTCGTCCCCGGGCTGATCGCTGCCCTGATCGGAGCGCACCTCTACCTCGTCGCCAAGCTGGGCACCACCGCGCCGCCTTGGCTCAGGGCCGAGAAGAAGGAACTTCAAAAAGAGGAAATTTGATGCAGCGCGCCACAAACCAAGCCGGCCAAGGAAGCAGGGAGCGACGCGTGCAACGCACGCGAGCGACCGATGACGCCGGCGGGCGCAGGTTTGGGGTCGTGCTGTGAACGCTCGCGAGCGCGAGGAATATCTCCGCGAGTACTCGATCCTGAAGAGCCAGGGCAAGCCGTTCTTCCCGTACGCGGTCGCCAAGGACGGGGCGATGGCCTGCATCACCCTGGTGGTGATCATCGTGATGGCGGTGCTGTTCGGCGCCGAGCTCGGCCCGAAGGCGGACCCGACCACCACCACCTACTCGCCGCGGCCCGAGTGGTACTTCTTCTTCCTCTTCGAGTTGCTGCGCGTGATCAAGCCGCCGGAGCTGACGTTCCTCGCGACCATGGGGATCCCCACGATCTGCCTGATGCTGCTGATCCTGCTGCCGTTCTACGACCGCAGCCCGGAGCGCCATCCGCTCAAGCGCCCGATCGCCATGGTGGGCGTGGTCGCGACGGTGGGGGCGATGGCCTACCTCTCGGTGCTGGGCGCGCTGGCCGGGCCGCCGAGCGAGATCGAGATCGAGGTGGCCTCGAAATACGAGGAGGGCAAGGCCGTGACGGCCGCCTCCGGCTGCCTTGGCTGCCACAAGATCGGGGAGAACGGCAACACCCTGGGCCCGAATCTCACCGAGATCGGCGATCGCCTGGGCAAGGACGCGATCGCCCGCACGCTCGTGAACCCCACCTCGCCGATGCCCGACTACCAGGCGCTGCAGGAGAACGAGCCCGAGCAGTTCGACCAGATGGTTGAGTTCGTGGCCTCGCTCAAGAAGGAGATGCCCGAGGAGGACGGCACGAACGAGGCTCCCTCCGAGGCCGATTAGCGCAGCTGCCCCGGGGGGCGGGACGCTCCCGGAGACCCAGGTGCGGGCGATGTTCGACCGCATCGCCCGCGTCTATGACCGGATGAACTCGGTCATGACCGTCGGCATGCACCACCGCTGGCGCGAGCGCGCGGCGGACCTCGCACAGCTGCGCTCCGGTGACCGCGCGCTCGACGTGGCCACGGGCACCGGGGACCTCGCCATCGAGCTCGAGCGCCGCACCGGGCCGGGCGGGGTGGTGGGAATGGACTTCGCCGAGGCGATGCTCGAGATCGCCCGCACGAAGGCGCCCGCGATCGGCTTCGAGCAGGGCAACGCGCTCGAGCTCACCTACGACGACGACTCCTTCGACGCCGCCACGGTGGGTTTCGGGGCGCGCAACTTCTCCGACCTCCCCCGCGGCCTCGCCGAGATGGCGCGCGTGGTGCGCCCGGGCGGGCGCGTGGTGGTGCTCGAGATCACCACGCCCCAGCGTCCACCGTTGTCGTGGTTCTTCCGGCTCTGGTTCGACCGGATCGTGCCGGCCCTCGGCAAGGTGGCCGGCGACCCCGACGCCTACACCTACCTGCCGAGTTCGGTGAGGCGCTTCCCGGGGCCGCGCGAGCTCGGCGCAGACATGGTCGAGGCGGGCCTCACGGATGTCCGTTGGATGCTCACGGCGGGCGGGATCATCGCCATCCACTCGGGCACGGTGCCGGAGGGCGGATGACCGGCGCGGAGCAGGTGGCCTCGGTGATGGAGGCGGGCGGGCCGGCGCTCGCGGCCCAGCTGCGGCGAACCGAGGCGCGCCTGGCCGAGGTCGCGGAGTCCCGTGGAGCCGAGCTTGGCCGTCACGCCACCGGCACGCTAACCGCCGGCGGCAAGCGGCTGCGCCCGATGCTGGTGTTCCTGTGCGGCGGTGAGGGCGGCGCGCTGCTCGCCGCGGGAGTGGCGGTGGAGCTGCTGCACATGGCGACGCTCGTGCACGACGACGTGCTCGACCAGGCGCCGCTGCGCCGCGGGGTGCCCACGGTCTTCGCCACCGGCGGCCGCGACGCCGCGACGGCCACGGGAGACCTCCTGTTCTCGCGCGCGTTCGCCGAGCTCGCGGCAACCGGCAGCGAGGAAGCCGTGGCCGCGCTGTCCACCGCCTCCTCCGCGCTGGCCCGGGGCGAGCTGATGCAGCGCGCGGATGCCTGGGCGGCCAGCGTGAGCACCGAGCGCTACCTCGAGCGCTGCGAGCTGAAGACAGCGAGCCTGTTCGCCGCCGCGTGCCGGCTCGGTTCGCTGCTGGGCGACTCGCCCGCCGCGCGCGAGAGCCTCGAGGCGTTCGGGCGCCGGATCGGGCTGGCGTTCCAGATCCTCGACGACGTGCTCGACGTCTCCGGCCCGGCCGAGCGCACGGGCAAGCACCGCGGCACCGACCTGCTGGACGGCACCGTCACGCTGCCGCTGATAGTCGCGAGGGAGCGCGACCCCGAGCTGGCGGGAATGGACCTGCGCGAGCTGGTGTCAGAGCCGGCCCAGGCGGAGGCGGTGTGCGACCGGATCGCCATGACGGGCGCCCTGGGCGAATGCCGCGAGCGGGCCCTCATCCACGTGTCGGAGGCAAAGGCGGCCCTCACCGGAGCCGACCTGCCGGAGCAGAGAAAGCGCGCCCTCGACCTGGTGGCGGACGGCGTAGTCGAACGCTACGCATAAGAGTGAGCTAGGCGCCGAGCGAAGCGAGGGCCGTAGGGGGGTTGCAAAGGGGGAGTGTTCTCCCCCCTTTGAGGTTCTCCCTCTAGAAATCTTCAGGCAGGATCGCGTCGCTGTGAAGCGCCGCGGCGAAGTTGTCGATCTCGGAGGCCATGTTCGCCCGCGTGAGGCGGCGAAGGTCGGCCATCAGGGCGTCGGTGCTCATGTCCAGCCGCTCGTCGAACGCGTCGACGGTGGCCTGTGTGTAGACGCCCTCGCGGAAGGTCTCGCAGTCGGGGCAGCGCAGCTCGACCTGCCAGAGGTCGGCGCCGGCCTCGTCCCACGCGGTGGGATACACCAGCTCCGAGGCACAGTCGGGGCAGATGTGCAGTTCCTGCTCCGGCTCGGCGGCGGGCTCGAAGCTCGGCGCAAAGCTCGACGTGTCGTCGGGCAGCATGCCGGCGTCCTTGAAGTAGACGACCTCGATCGTCTTGCCGCTCGGAAGCTGGACCTTCTTCACGTAGTGGGACTGGTCCTCCATGGGAGACGTATCGGCACCTGTCGGCGTCCCTTGAGAGAAATAGACTGCCTGGGCCGTGGTACTCAGCGACCGCACCATCCGCTCCGAGATCGACTCGGGCCGAATCGTGATCGACCCGTTCGATCCCTCACTGGTTCAGCCGTCGAGCATCGACGTGCGGGTGGACAACCGTTATCGGGTGTTCCACAACGCCCGGTACACGCACATCGACGTGCGCAAGCCGATGGACGACCTCACCGAGTTGGTCGAGGTTCACGGCGGTGAGCCGTTCATCCTGCACCCGGGGGAGTTCGTGCTCGGCCAGACGCTGGAGCGCGTCACCCTGCCCGACGACCTGGTTGCGCGCCTCGAGGGCAAGAGCAGCCTGGGGCGGCTCGGGCTGCTCATCCACTCCACCGCGGGGTTCGTCGACAGCGGCTTCTCCGGCAACCTCACGCTGGAGCTGTCGAACGTCGCCAACCTGCCCATCACCATCTACGAGGGCATGCCGATCGGGCAGATCTCGTTCATGAGGATGGACGGCCCGGTGGAGCACGCCTACGGCTCGGGTGAGACCGGAAGCAAGTACCAGGGCCAGGCCGAGCCCACCCCCAGCCGCTTCTACGAGAACTTCCAGGATCCGGTCAAAGAGTGATCCGCGGGCGGGTTCCTGCGCGAAGGACACCCACCGTTACCATGGAAGACGCCCAAACCAGGAGCTCTTATGCCGAACATCGGCCCGCTTGAAATCATCATCGTTCTAGTAATCGTGCTCGTGATCTTCGGGCCGAAGCGGCTGCCGGACCTCGGCCGCTCGCTAGGCACCAGCATGCGCGAGTTCAAGGACTCGGTCACCGGGAAGGGCGACGACGACAAGGAAATCGAGTCGGCGGACGCCAAGTCCGAGCCGGTTCAGGCCGAGAAGTCCGAGGCCACCCCCGCCGGTGGTCAGAGCTCCTAGAG
The DNA here is from genome assembly GCA_963808105.1 of uncultured Thermoleophilaceae bacterium. Taxonomy (GTDB): domain Bacteria; phylum Actinomycetota; class Thermoleophilia; order Solirubrobacterales; family Thermoleophilaceae; genus JAAYBF01. Next base: position 178,459 of record CAWEEH010000002.1, read on the forward strand.
CCGCGGACCGCACCCCCGCACCAGGAGGACGCGGCCGATGCCGCCGCGCGTAAGGCCCATCGATCACGAGGATCGGTTGACGCTCGTCGACCATCTCGACGAGCTGCGCACCCGGATAATCATCGCGCTGGGGGCGCTGGTCTTCACCACGTCGATCTGCTTCTGGCAGAACCACCTGATCCTCGAGATCGTGAACGCGCCGCTGCCGGAGAACCTGCCGGAGCCGATCACCTTCGGTGTCACCGAGCCGTTCACCACCACCCTGACCAACGCCGCGTACTTCGGCATCATGCTCGCGCTCCCGGTGATCCTCTACCAGGTCTACGCCTTCGTGCTCCCGGCGTTCAGCCCGCGCGAGCGCCAGGTGGCGAAGCCCGCGATCCTGATGGTGCCGGTCCTCTTCATCGCCGGTGTCCTGTTCTGCTACTTCGTCGTGCTCACGCCGGCCACGGACTTCCTGCTCAGTTTCAACGCTGACGAGTTCAACACCCAGATCAGGGCGAAGGACTACTACAGCTTCGTGACGCTCACGATGATCGCGATGGGCCTGGGGTTCCAGGTGCCGGTCGCCATCATCGCGGCGGTGCGGCTGGGCATCACCACGCCGGAGAAGCTGCGCAAGAACCGCCGCTACGCGATCCTCGTGATCGCCATCGTCGCCGCCTTCCTGCCGACGATCGACCCGGTCACGCTCATCCTGGAGATGATCCCGCTGATCCTGCTCTACGAGATGAGCATCTGGCTGGCCACGCTGCTCGAACGACGCGACGCCCGGGCGGCAGAACCTGCCGCCGCCGAGTCCAGCTAGCCTCCGAGCCCATGCTTTTCGACCTCCAGGGCAAGCGCCGCAGGGTGGTGCAGGCCACCTACCTGACTCTCGCCATCCTGATGGGCGGGGGCCTCGTGTTCTTCGGCATCGGGAGCGACGTGCAGGGCGGGCTCTCAGACGCCTTCTCGGGCGGCGGTGGTGGCGACAGCGGCAACAGCGCGCTGGAGAAGCGGATCGAGCAGAACGAGAAGAGGGTGGCTGCCGCGCCCACAAACAGCGATGCCGCGCGCAAGGCCCTGGTGCGCGACTACTACCAGCTGGCGGTGGCGCAGTCCTCGGAGGACGGCACCTTCCCGGCCGACGCGAAGGAAGACCTGCGCAAGTCGGCGGAGAACTGGCGCGCGTATCTGAAGTCGGAGCCGGCGAAGGTGGACGCCTCGCTGGCGAACACCGCGCTGCAGGTATTCGACCCGCTCGCCCTCAACAAGCCAAAGGACGCGCAGGAGGCCGCCCGCCTGATCGCCGAGGCCACCGAGAAGAGCACGGCCATCGAGGCGACCGAGAAGAGCAATGCCTATCTCCGCCTCGTTCAGTACGCGGCGCTGGCCGGAGACACCCGCACCGCCAACCTGGCGGCGGAGAAGGCGGTGGACCTCGCACCCAAGGCGGAACGCAAGGCCGTGAAGGCGCAGGCAGACCAGCTCAAGAACCCGCAGGCGGCCGGAGCCACTCCACAACAGTAAGGTTCGCGGCTGACCCAAGTACAGAGACGGGAGCAGAGTGAACTTTCACATCCAGGACGAGGAGATTGACGCGCAAACGCACGTCATCGAGCTGGGGGGCGAGATAGACCTCTACACCGCACCGGAGTTCAAGGAGCGGATGGTGGAGCTGATCGAGGGCGGCAAGACGCACATCGTCGTCGACCTCACGAAGGCGACCTTCATCGACTCAACCACGCTGGGGGTGCTGGTTGGCGGCGTGAAGCGCCTACGGCCGTCGGGTGGAGCACTTGCCCTGGTCTGCACCGATCAGAACATCACGAAGATCTTCGAGATCACGGGGCTAGACCGCGTGTTCCCCATTCACGAGGACCGCGCGGCGGCTCTCGAGTCGCTCAGTTCGCCCGCCGAGTAGCTCAGCCACCTCAACCTCCACGCCGTGCTTGGGCGCGAGCGTGATCCCGCGCAGCACCACCGGGTCGGGCTCGGGGCGCAGCGGGCGCAGACGCACCGCCGGCAGCGCCAGGCGCAGGACCTCGGCCATCTCGGCCTGGGCGAGCGCGGCGCCGATGCAGCGGCGGATGCCGCCGCCGAAGGGCAGCCACGAGTAGGACTCCGCGCCCTCGTCCACGAACCGCTCCGGGCGGAACTCGTGCGGGCGCGGGTAGAGGTCCTCGCGCAGGTGCACCAGCGCGATGCCCGGGTAGACCTTCACCCCGGCGGGCAGCTCCCAGCCCGCGACGGTGCGAGGGACCGTGAGCGTCCGCTCGGCGGCGTCGATCACCGGGCGCAGCCGCAGCGACTCCTTCACCACCGCGTCGAGGTACTCGTCGCTCTCACCGGCGTCGATCTCGTCCCGGAGGCGGTCGAGCACCGGCGGGTTGCGCAGCAGCAGCTCGAACGCGAACGCCAGGGCGGTGGCCGTGGTCTCGTGCCCGGCGCCGAGCATCGTGAACAGCTCGTCGCGCAGCTCCGCGTCGGTCATCGGCTGCCCGTCCTCGTCGCGCGCCCGCAGCAGCAGCGACAGCACGTCGGGGCGCTCGTCCAGGTCGGCCGCGCCGCGCCGGCGGGCGATCTCCTCGTAGAGCAGCTCGTCGGCGGCCCGTTTCAGGCGCTGGAAGCGCCGGCCCGGGCTCAGGGGCCCGAGATCGCGGCGCATGCCCGGGCTGAGCATGTAGAGCGGGCCGAGGTCGATCACCGCGCTCAGCGCCACCCGCATTCGCTCGACCCGTTCGGCCTCGGTGACGCCGAACACCACCCGGCAGATGACCTCGAACGTGAGCGCGCGCATCCGGTTGCGCAGCACGAGGCGGTCGCCCGGCTGCCAGCCCGCGATCTCGCGCTCGGCCACCTCCCGGATCACCTCGCGGAACCCGGCCACGCGTGAGCCCTGGAACGGCGGCAGCAGCAGCTTGCGCTGGCGCATGTGCTCCGGGCCGTCGAGCACGAGCACGGAGTGGGGGCCGAGCACGGGCTCCAGGAACGAGTTGGCCTCCCCCGCCAGCAGGTCGGATTGGTTGCCGGTGAAGAGGAGGCGGATCGCCTCCGGGTCGGCCACGTACACGCCCGTGCCGAAGCCGGTGATCTTGATCGTGAACACATCGCCGTAGCGGTCGTGCCACCTGCCCAGCATGTCGAGCGGCCGGCGGCCGAATCGCACCGTGGTGAAGGCGGCCGGTGCGCGGGGGCCGGGTGGGAGCTTCACGAACCCGAGTCTAGGGCTCGGGCAGGAGCCGGCGCACGATCTCCGTCCACCCTTCGACGATGTCCTCGAGCGGTAGTTCCCGCACGACCCGCATGTAGAGGAAGACGCGCGCCGTCAGCATCGCGAGCACGGCGTCGGCGATGAACTCGGAGTCCGCCTCGGGGTCGGCCTCGCGCACCAGCAGCGCCACGTGGGTGCGGTAGAAGCGGTAGACGGCGTCGTTGTCGGGGGCGCCGGCCTCGGCGGTGCGGATCAGCTCTCCGTGACGGTCCAGGTGGTCGGCCAGGCCTGCCACGAAGGCGACCAGGCGGTCGCGTGCCGGCGCGCCCGGGCCGAGCGGGGGCGCACCGCGGATCAGCTCCTCCTGGAACAGCCGCTCGCGCTCACCGATCACCGCTCGCGCCAGGCCGGCCCGGTCGCCGAAGCGGCGGAAGAGGGTTCCCTTCCCAACGCCCGCCTCCGCGGCGATGTCGTCCATCGACACGTTCTCCACGCCGCGCTCGGAGAACAGCCGCTCGCACGCGTCCAGGATGCGCTCGGCGTTCCGGGCGGCGTCGGCGCGCGGGGTGGAGACCTCGTCGAGCACGGGCAGCTCGATCGGCTCACCTCGGGCAGGCATCAGGCGGTTGAGCTTGTCAGCGAGAAGGGACATTCGCCATCCCAGTGTATAACCGGACCGTGGTCCGCATGCCTGCTACGCTTACTCATCGTAAGTGGACTACGGTCCGTTAAGCGCAACGAAAGGGCAGGAAATGACGTTGCAGAGCAAGTGGTGCCGACCGGCACCTGGCAGGCAGACAAGCTGCACTCGTCGGTGCGGATCGAGGTCCAGCACATGGGCGTCTCCACCTTCGGTGCGGGCTTCAAGGAGTTCGACGCGAGCCTCGTGTCCGGTTCCGACGGCGTCGTGCTCGAGGGAAGCGCGAAGGTCGAGAGCTTCGACGTCCACGACGATCAGCTGCGACCGCACGTGCTGTCGCCGGAGTTCCTGGATGCGGAGCGCCATCCCGAGCTGGGCTTTCGCTCGACCGGCTTCCGGCAGGACGGCGATGAGGTGATCGCGGAGGGAGAGATCACGATCAAGGGCATCACGCGGCCGGTGGAGGCGCGTGGCCGCGTCGGCGACTCGCTCGAGGACCCGATGGGCAAGCTGCACACCTCATTGGAGCTCGAAACCGTGATCGACCGGACCGAGTTCGGCCTCGGCTGGCAGATGGACCTGCCGGACGGCGGCGCGGTTCTCGCCAACGACGTGAAGCTCCTGGTTGCGCTCGAGCTCGTCAAGGACGCCTAACCCAATGCGGATCCTCGGCATATCGGGCAGCCTTCGCCGCGGATCGCACAACAGCGAGCTGCTCCGGGCGGCAGCGGAAGCGCTGCCACCCGGAGTCGAGCTCGACTTCTACGACGGCCTGAAGTCGATCCCGCCCTACGACGTGGACGACGACGTGGAGCCCGCGCCGGCCGCCGTGCAGGAGCTGCGCGACGCGATCGCCTCCGCCGACGCCGTGCTGTTCGCCACCCCCGAGTACAACGCCTCGATCCCGGGTGTGCTCAAGAACGCGCTGGACTGGGCCTCGCGCCCGTTTCCGTTCAACTCACTGAGGGGCAAGCCGGTGGCCGTGATCGGCGCCAGCACCGGCATGTTCGGAGGCGTCTGGGCCCAGGCGGAGCTGCGCAAGGTGCTCGGCGCCATCGGCGCCCGGGTGCTGGACCGCGACCTCGCGGTGGCCCGCGCGGAGTCGGCCTTCCACGAGAACGGCCGTTTCCACGACGACCAGCATCACGCCACCCTCGAGCAGATCGTGGCCGAGCTGATGACGGAGGTCGAGCGCGACCGAATCGCCGCCTGAGCTATTACTCAGGCAATGCCTCCGGAGATCACGCCGACGCCGCCGCTGCCGATCGAGGGTTGGGCGGACGTCGAGATGCCGGTGGAGCGGATGTGGGAGGTCTTCACGGACGTCCCCGGCTGGTCGAGCTGGAACCCGTGCATCTGGCGCTCGCGCATGCGCGGCGGGGAGCTGCGCGAGGGGGCGACGCTCGTGTGGGCGTTCAACCCGATCAGGCGCCGCTACCTCTACAAGATGCCGGCCACCGCGGAGATCGTGGAGGTCCTGCCCGCCGAACGCGTGACCTGGGAGGTGAAGGCGCCGGGCTTCCACGCGCTGCACAGCTACAAGTTCGAAACTGCGGGGCCCGACCGCTGCCGCTTCGGCTCGTGGGAGGTGGCCGAGGGGCCGACGTTCCGGGCCATGAGGCGCTTCTGGCTGGCGCACTTCCGGTACGTGCGAGATGAGTCGCTGGCGGGGGCGCGGGCGCTCGGCTCCTAGCGCGTCATCCGTGCGCGCGCTGAGCTGGTGCCCATTGACTCGGCGGCCGGTATGACCGCGGGCAGGCGCAGTAGCCGCCGGCCGCGCTCGGGCATCCACCAGTTCCAGCGGCCGAGCCACGAGACGGTGGCGGGGACGAGCAGCGAGCGCACGATCAGCGCGTCGATCAGGACGCCCGCGGCGAGTCCGGTGGCGAGCACCTGCAGGTCTGCGTCGCCGGAGGTTGCCATCGAGGCGAACGCGAGGAAGACGATCAGCGCCGCGCTGGTCACGAGCCGCCCGGTGCCTGCAATCCCGCGCACGACCGCCTCGTCGGTGGAGCCGGTGCGGTCGTACTCTTCGCGCATCCTGGCGAGGATGAACACTTCATAGTCCATCGAGAGCCCGTAGAGGAACGCGAACACGATCACCGGCGCCCACGACAGCACGGCTCCGTTTGGCTCGGTGCCGAACAGCAGCTCGGTGCCGACCCCGTGCTGCCAGACGAGCGTCATCACGCCCCAGGTCGCAAAGACGGACAGCAGGTTCATCGCGATCGCCTTCGCCGGCAGCACGATGGAGCGGAACGCTCGTGCGAGCAGCACGAACGTGACGATCGAGATCAGCGCGAGCATCAGCGGGAAGGAGCCGTAGACGCCGTCGACGAAGTCCATCGTCTGCGCGGTGGCTCCGCCGACCGTCGTCGCGGGCAGCGCGGCGGCGGCGTCGCGCACGCCGTCGATCGCCTCGCGTCCCGCCTGCGAGTTCGTGTCGCTGCGGGTGAGTACCTCGACGACCGCTTGACCGTCGGCTCGCCACGCGCCGCGCGGTGCGCTGGCGGCGCGGACGCCGTCGACTTCGGCAAGGCGGGCGGCGGTGTCGGCCGCTCGGGGGGCCGGGGTGAGGACTTCGACGGGCGCGAGCGGCGCGGCGCCGATGCCGGAGCGATCGAGCTGCACGAGCGCGGCCTTCGGGTCGCCGGTGCCGCCGAGCGACCGTGCTTCAGGGCTGCCGAGCAGCATGCCCTGCGCGACGATGCAGAGCGCGACGAGCACGGCCACGCCGCCCAGCGCGGCGGGGACGCGGTGGCGGATGACCAGGCGCGCCCAGCCGGCCCAGTGCCGCTCGGCGCGGTCGGTGCGTCGCAGCCGGCGGGCGTCGGCGAGCGGCCCGACCGTCGCGAGCACGACGGGCAGCAGCGTCAGCGCGACAGCGACGGACGCGAGCGGGATGAGCAGGCCGCCGTAGCCCATCGAGCGCAGGAACGGCACCGGCAGCACGAGCGCCGAGAGCAGTCCGATCGCCACGGTGGTGCCGCTGAACAGCACGGCGCGCCCGGCGGTTCCGGCGGCGTGCACGATCGCCTGCTCATTGCTTTGCCCGCGCTCTCGTTCCTCACGCCAGCGCATGACGATCAGGAGCGCATAGTCGATCGCGACGCCGAGGCCGATCAGCGAGACGAGGAAGACGACGACCAAGTTGACCTCGGTCAGCGCGGTGAGTCCCCAGACGGCCAGCAGTGTGACCGGGATCGCGACGAGCGCCATCAGCAGCGGTACGAGGGCGAGTGCGGACGCGAAGACGAACACCAGCACGATCAGTGCCCCGACGCCGGCGAGGAGCGTCTCGTTCAGGAAGCCGGGACCGCCGCTCTCGCCTTCGCGCCTCGCTGGCCAGCAGCCCGGCACCCGTGAGCCGTACCTCGGCGCCGTCCACGCGCGCGTCGGCGGCGGCTCGCTCGGCGCGCGCCAGCGTCACTTCGTTGATCTCGTTCCCGCTCGGCCCGCCGCCGTCGACCGCGGTCGCCGGCGGATGCACGATCGCGAACGTGGTGCGGCCGTCGTCTGAGACGTACGCCCGCTCGGATGTGGAGCCGAAGGACGCGGTGCGAGCGCCGGGGACGGCGCGCGCGAGGTCCTGCTCCAGTGTCCGCAGGTCGGCGCGGACCGCCGGAGCGCTCGCCGTCGTTCCGGGTGGCAGCGTGACGACGGCGACGAGCGGCGGGGTTGCGCCGCCCGAGTCGAAGCGATCGACGATCCGCTCGTTCGCGACGGTGCTCGCGCTGTCGGGCATCGTGAAGTTCTCGGTGAGCGCGTCAGTGACCTGCATGGAGCCGTAGAACCCGGCCAGGGTGAGCGCGATCCAGCCGACCGCGACCAGGCGCTTGTGGGCGAGCACCCACTTGGTGAGGCCGGCAAGCCAGCGCCCGGTGCGGTCGGCCGGCTGGGCGGAGATCGGTGTCGTTCGCATGACCGAGAAGCTAGGTCGGCTGCGGTCCGCGCGAAACGTCCGCTCGGAGGGTCCTCCGTCTCCTCCCGCGGGAGGAGACGCCTCCTGCCGCGGGAGGTGTCCGGGCAGGGGGCGCGCCATTAGGCTCCGCCTCGTGTCGATGATCAGGTCCGCGCCGAGCTCGCGCCAACTCGCGCTCGACGTTGCGCTCACGGCTGCGGTGTTCGGATTCTCGGTCGTGCAGATGGCCACCCAGGCGTTCGGCGCGAAGGCCGGCGAGGCGCGCGGAGCCGACATGGTCGGCGTGGCCGTCTGCCTGCTCGCCGCGCTCCCGCTGCTGGCGCGTCACCGGGCGCCGCGAGCGGCGCTGGTGGCGGTCCTCGGTGCCACGGTGGCGCTCGTCGCGCTCGACTACGCAGTGCTGACCGCGCCCGCTCCGGCGATCGTCCTCGTCGCGCTCGCCGAGCGCGACCGGAGACAGGACGCCTTCTTGATCCTGATCGTCTGCATCGCCGCCTTCGCGGCGTTCGTCGCCGTGGCCTGGGCTCGCTTCGAACCCGAGCCGGGCGATTACGCGATCACCGCGCTCCTGTGGGCGGGCGGCTGGATCGTCGGCGATCGCCGCCGCCTGGCACGGCAGCGGGCCGCGCAGGAGCGGGAGCGCACCGCGCGCGAGCAGCGCCTCGCGGTCGCCGAGGAGCGAACGCGGATCGCTCGCGAGTTGCACGACTCGGTCGGACACGCGATCAACTCGATCCTCATCCAAGCCGGAGCGGCGCGGCTCGTCCAGGACAGTCAGCCGGAGCGCAGCCGCGAGGCGATCGCGACCATCGAGGCGATCGCGCGCGAGAGCATGCAGGACATCGACGCGATCCTGGGCGGACTGCGCAATGGCGCGCCGGCCGACCTGGAGCCGCTGCCCGGCATCGACCGCATCGCCGCGCTCGTCGAGCGCCACCAGGCCGCCGGCCTGGACTTCTCGCTGCGCGACCGCACGAGCCCTGAGCTGCGACTGCCGCCACCGATCGATCGCGCCGCCTATCGCATCGCACAGGAGGCGATGACCAACGCCGCGCGCCACGGAACCGGCGCCGCCGAACTGACGCTCGAGTGCCGCGACGGCGTGCTGACGCTCACAGTGGCCAACCCCGTCGCCGACGGCGCGACGGCGCGGACCACGGGCGGCCACGGCCTGATCGGGATGCGAGAGCGCGCCGCGCTGCTCGGCGGCACGCTCGACGCCCGCCCCGTCGGTGACCGCTTCGAGGTCCGCGCGACGCTGCCCCAAGGCCCAAGGGCGCCGTGACCGAAGCGAACGGGGCGATCCGCGTGATGCTCGTCGACGACGACGACCTCGTCCGCCGAGGCATGCGCCTGATCGTCTCCAGCGACCCGACGCTCGACGTCGTCGCCGAGGCCGAGGACGGCGACATCGCGCTGCGCCGCGCGCCACATCACCACCCCGATGTCGTGCTGATGGACGTCCGAATGCCGCAGATGGACGGCATCACCGCGACCCGCGAGCTGATCGCACGGGTGCCCGGCGCTCGCGTGCTCATCCTCACGACCTTCGACGACGACGAGTACGTCGTCGGCGCGCTGCGCGCCGGTGCCAGCGGCTTCCTGCTCAAGCGCAGCACCCCCGAGGATCTGCTGCGCGCGATCCATGTCGTCGCCCTCGGCGACGCGCTGCTCTCACCCGCGGTGACACGACGCGTGATCGAGCGGGTGGTCGAGCAGCCGATCCTGAGCTCCTCCCCGGATCCCCGGCTTGCCGACCTCACGCCACGCGAGCTCGAGGTGTTCCTGCTCATCGCCCAAGGGCGCTCCAACCGCGAGATCGCCTCCGCGCTGACCGTCGAGGAGACGACGGTCAAGAGCCACGTCCGCAACGTGCTGACGAAGCTCAGCGCACGCGACCGGATCCACGCCGTGATCCTCGCCTACGAATGCGGCGCGGTCTCCCCCGGCAAGCGGACGGCGCCGTGACCGATCGGGAGGGGCTCAATTTGCTAAGCGCCCTGATGATGATGGGGCATTATCACTACCAACTCCGCGATCGAGAATCCCGCTCACCGAGCGGACCCGATCCGGGTGAAACCGAGCACCACCGCCAGGTTTCTCCGCGCAAACGGCTGGTGCGCGAGATTCTTCTCCGCGCTTAGCTCGCCCAAACCCCTCGAAGGCCGACCTTCCGCTCCCTAGAGCCGTTTCTGCAGTCCCGTTTTCTCTGCGAAACCGCGCCCGCAGCCGCCCCGAGTTTCTCCGCCGGCGCAAAGCGAAGCGCCGAGTTGAGCACTAACAATGCGCCTACGTTGGAGGCATGAACCAGCCCAACGACGCCACCAGCCCGACCGACCCGACTAACCCGCTCAACGCCAGCAACCAGACGGCCGACGAGGCCATGCCAGCGCCCCACCCCGACCGCAGTGGCGACCCCCTGGCCCTGCACATCTACCGCTTCCTGAGGGGGCGCTCCCGCGCTGACCAACTGGCCGTCTTCCGCGCCTTGCCTTCACGGGAGCGCTGGAGCTCGCCGGAGCGGGCCAACTTGGCCTTGCGCGGATTGGTGGCATGCCACGACGAGCTAGGCGAACCGTTCTCGCGTCGTCAGTACGACGCCTGGCGCGACCGCCAGGTTCGACCCCAGGAGTGGCCGTCGTCGACCTTCATCCGGACCCAGTTCCGAAATCACAGCTGGCACTCCGCACTCGACGCCGGCAGCATCCGGCCGATGGCTGATATCAAGGCCCGGCGGCTGTTCGGCAGGGGCACGGCCTTCACCGACGGGGAGATAGAGGCTGCTCTCCGGCGCTTCGCCGAGGCGTACCCGCCCGGCAAGCGCACACGCAAGGCCTACGATGCCTTCGCCCGCCAGGCCATGACCGACCCCGCGGTCCCTGACATGCCGCGCACCTCCATCACTCTCCTGCGCAATGGCAAGCCCCTCCACGAAGCGTTGGTGGCCATTGGCCTGGAGGACGAGCGTGACTTCCGCGCGGGCTCGACAGCCCACTACGGAAGGCGTCAGCGCTACACCACCGAGGCCATGAAGGCGGCGCTGGTCCAGGCTTCGCAGGAGTTGGGGGTGCGCGTTCCGACGGTGACCGCGTACAACGCCTGGGCCCGGGCGTCGGAGTCCAGGGAGTTCTGCGGCTCGGCTTCCATCACGCGCAGGTTCGGGTCTTGGCGCCGAAGCTTGTTCGCCGCTGGCCTGACCACCGCCGAAGAGCACGCCCACGCCCGCCATCGCGACGGCGGGGTCATAGCCACCGAGACGGCCATGCGGTTTCTGGCGGCTTGCGCCCGCGACTTCGGATATCCGCCTCGGTATGTCGAGTACCTGCGCTGGCGCGAGGCGCTCCAAGTCCATCCCGAGCTCAACCACCAGAGCGTGCCAAGTGGAACCCTCATCCGCGAGCGCTTGAAGGACTGGAAGTCAGCTCTGGCGCGAGCGGCCAAGCTAGAGCCCGAGCCCGGTCTCCCAAGCGTGGACACGGCGGGGATGGGAACCGTCAGGGCTAGCTGGAGGAAGCACCGATGAAAACGCCGGCTGACATCGGAGCGGGGCAAGGACACGGCGTATCCGAGGCCGCGGCGTTCGTGGCGTCGATGCTGCCGGCCCTGCCCGAGCAGACCACGCGCGACCTGCGACGGCTCCTGGCTCGCAAGCTCACTCTGCCCTCGCCGGCCGAGATTCGATACCAGCGCCTGGGGCTGCTGATGGACCTGCTGGCGGCCAGCCAGGGGGAGGTGCCAACCGTTGCCACTTACAGTGACGCGCGCGAGGAGCGGAAAGTTGCCGGGAAGGCGGCGGGGCGGCCCACCGGACAGGACGACTGGGCCTCGGCCTCGACTCTCATCGAGGCCTACGGCTCGTGGACCAGAGCGGTCAGGACGGCCATGTGGTTGCACCGCGACGGCTCCGCTAGCCAGACGCCTGCCAGCGTGCGGCCGCACGCTGGCAAGCGCGCCTACTCCCACGACGAGGCCTTGACCGCCGTCCGCCTTTGCCGAGATGCCATTGGCGGAGCCTGGCCCACGGAGTCTGAGTACGACGACTACCGCCTCTTGGCCCGTGAGCTCGCCGGCGAGGCCGGACAGAGCTTTGACCGGCACCCCACTCGCGGCACTCTCGCGCGCCTGTTTGGTCCCTGGCCCGCGACCTTGGAAGCGGCTTCTGCCCGGGAGCGTGCCGAGCCTCCGTCGAACGACGAAACGCTGGAGGATTAGGCCATGCGTGAAGATGGCCTGCTGGCACCCGTCAGCGATTCGGACTTGGAGTGGTTGCGTCCTAACCTCGATTTCGGGCTTACGCCTGAGGAGGTCTCTGCCACGGCGCTGAAGTGGACTGGTCTGGCCGTCGGGAATCGACGGCGAACTGCGCCGGCCACCGGACGAGAGCACCTAGTGGGCCTAGCGGCTGTGTCTGCGTTCTAGCAAGTGAGGCGCCAACGCGGCCGATACCTCAAGGAAGACCAAGTTCGCCGCGTCCTCAGCCGAGAGTTCCTGACCGGTGTGCGCCATCACCACGCCCGCGACCGCGTGAAGCCAGAGAACACAAATTTGCAGCATCTTGAAGTTGTCGAGCGGCAGCCGGTCGAGCGACCAGGGCGGGAGCCAAAACGGCGAATCGAGAACCTCTACGTCGAGTTCGTCGCCGAGCGCTCCCGGTGCCGCGACTATCGGGTACAGATCGGCGAGCGTCCGCCTAGCGATGTGGCCCCAGCCCGCCCGGTCGAAGTAGGAGCCGCTGAGCGCGGCCACCCTCACCTTGTCAACCCCATGGAAGCCCGCCAGCGCCGACACTGCACGAGTATCGATGCGGGGCATGATGCCCGCGAGCGCTGCCTTGCCGAAGCCGCTCAGCGACGTGTATCCGGCCAGCGCTGTCGCGTCGTAGTGAGGCATACCGAAGCCCGCAAACGCCCCCCGGCTGATCTGAGAGACCAGACCCGCATAGGCCGGGTTGTCAAAGCCACGAACTCCGGGCAAAACCGCGACGGCTCTTGCGTTGATCCGGGGCAGGAAAGTGTCGAAGGTGTCTCTCGCCGCCGGACCAAACATCCCGGAAGAGAGACCGCGATACGCGCCCTTGTCGAAGCGTCCAGCGCCCGCCGCAGCCGCAAGCGCCTGTGTGTTGATCTGCGGCGCGAGACCCTCGAGCGCCGTTCCGACAACGCCGGCCATCGTGTCCCGGGTCCTCGGCGTGATGAAGGGACGCCCGTGATTCCACGTGCGCTCGCTGGCGATCATGCCGAAGGAACGAATGGTCTCTTGGGCGGCCAGTGGGCCGGCCGCATCCGCGAGCGCCTTGGTGATGACGGGGGTCATCGAGCGAGTGAGCACGTCGCCCTGGCCAGTCAGGACATCCAGCCCTCTGAAGGCCTTCTGCTTGGCTATCGAGCGGGCTATGGCGGACGCCCCGAAGTCCTGAGACATGTAGGGATTCAGCTTGCGGAGTCGCGCCTTGTCTGCCTCCAGGACCGTCCCCAGCCTCCCGCGCTGGGCCGCGTTGATCTTCGTTATCGACGGGGCGACATCGGCCGCTGCGCGCTGCGCGGCGCGGGTCACCCTCAGGCGCGAGCGCACGTCGAGCGCAGGAGTCATGCCGCGTGCGACATCGAGAGCTATTTGAGAGGGAGTCATCCACTATCAAAGTAGTCCGAGACCCGGTCGTACTGGGGCGACTCGCATCTTCGTCTCAGGGCCGCTTGCAGATGCGCCGGCCACCGCGAGCCGGTCACCAAGCAGCGGCCGGTAGCGGTCGGGCACAGGCCGGCTTCGTCGACCCGAGACGGGCGCGCAGATCCCGCTCAACGCCTCTTCCACTCAGGCGCCGAAGCGCCAGCGCGGCCAGAGCCGCTGTTCCGCCACTCGCAGCGCCTCGCCGCGGACCTCCGCAGACTCGGGCAGGGGTTGGCCCTTCTCATCGAAGAAGTCGCCCTTCGGCTCGACGTAGTGGTCGGCGACACCGACCGCGACCACCTCGCCAGTGTCGGTTTCGACTTCGACCATCACCGGAACGCTGTATTCGACCACGACGCGCATGGTCAGCCCTGACCTCGAGCGGAGTCGTGGGTGGGGTTCTCAGCGCTCATGGCACGAGAATGCGCCGAGGACCCCCAGCCATCCGAGTTTTCTGTATTAGCTCTGGCCTGACTCGACGGTAGCGTCAATAAGCCGTGAGGCCAGACGAGTTCTTCGAGGATGTGGACAGTGAGCCCGATCTCATTTTCGGAGGCTCAACCGCGCGGGTGTTCCGCAGCGACCTCGTTCGAGAGCTTCGGTCCCGGCCGGTAGCGCTCGCTTCCGACGAAGAGGTCGCTGTCGGTCTCGCGCGCCTTGTCCACGATCAACTCGCGGCCTTCGGGACTGACGGCGATATTGACTTGACCGATGAGGAGATGCGCGAAGCGCTGCTCGCGCTGCGAGCCGTGATCGACCGGCTGGGTGTCGACGACTTCGACCCGCCCTTCCGGAGCTACGACAGCTTCAAGACTTACTGGTTGCGCAATGACGCCTACGGCAGCTGGCAGGCCCGGCGCGACATTCTCAACGATCTCTTCGAGCCAGTTCACGACCGGCTAACGGCCCTGGAGAGCGACACCCTGGCCTCCACTTTGGCCGAGCCGATCAGTCCGCACGGAGGGACGGGCTGGTCACGGGTTGATGCCGAGATCTCAGAACTGCGTCGCCACTTCCGTTCGGCGCGCACGGAGCAGGATCACCGCAACATTGGCAATGACTGCGTCACGGTGCTCGAAGCGGTCAGCCAGGTGGCCTATCGCCCTGCCCGACACCTGCGCGAGGGCGAGGAGGAGCCACCGGTGGCCAACACCAAGCAGCGCCTGGGACGCGTGATAGAGGACGCCCTACCCGGGTCAGAGAATGCTGAGACGCGGAAGCTTGCTCGCGCGGCCATCGAAGCTGCACAAGCCGTCAAGCACCGCACTACGCCAGATCGGCTAACCGCGGGTCTCGCTGCCGACGCGGTGATCCTCGTGGCGAACATGCTCCGCCGCCTAGACGAGAGCTGAGGCGGAAATCACCCCTCGGGCGGCGAGCCGCGAAACGTGGCTTGGGCAAACACCGGTAGCAACTCTGCCAACGTGGGTAGGACTGCCCTATTCGCGAGACGGGAGTCGTAAGCCGCGCGACCCGCGGGGTCGCGGCGACTGGCTGACAGGTCAGGTGCCCAACGGACTAGAACGCTCCCACGCCGCACCCGGCCTCTGGTCTCGCCGCCATCGATCACGATGGCTTCGTTCCATTGGTGCTGGACACAGTTCCGGGCATACCTGATCGCTGGAACCGTGGCTGCGAGAGCTCGGTGAGTGCTCGTGTCGACCCACGCGTGCCCGAGGTCCTGTCTGAGGCGATCGTCGAGGGTGTACGCCCAGTTCAGTGCCTCAGCGAGCGCCTCGTAGTGGGCCGACACCGGCACGAGGCCCTCGAAGGGATCGGTCGCGCTTGTCGGATCCTGACTATGCCGTACCGCCCGTTCGACTAGAGGCCTGGGCCGGTCGCCCCCGGTCATGAAGCGGTTAACCGCTCGCGCGTAGGCGACGTAGAGGGCGCCAACGGGTTGCTTTGCCATCGGGTCCGGCTTACACCGGGCCGGGCAACGGACGAATGAGCCACAGAGGGCTGAGATCGCCTGCGAGCACTGCCAATATCGCGGCCACTACACCAACCATGAAGCCAAGGGTTCCTGTGGCCAGGACAGCGATCAGCAGCCACCCTCGGATCTTGGCCTGACGCTCTTTTCGCTCACGCTCTTTGAGCGTGGCGGCGGATGTGTCGTCATCCCGCTGTATCTGATGACTCAGCTGCTCACACTCGAGGCGAGAGCGAACACGAGCCCAATCCGTCGCTGCAAACTCGCTGCCGTCCGCAGAGAGATTCGCGGACAGGGGCTGTCCGTCGCTGGTCCTACCGGTTAGTTCTTCGAACAGATCGGGGCGCGGTCCGGCCGGCGCAGCCTCGCCACCACTGACAGACGTGCGCAGTTCCGACTTGAGTGGCGAGCCTCTGTGGTCAATGCTGGTCACGGCTGTCCCAGCTCTCCCCTACCTGAAGAGCGAGTTGCCAGAACGGGTGGTCTCGGCGTTCGTAGCTTTGAACGCGGTCGTATCGGGGAAGCTTGGTCATGACTTCTGCCTCTGTGAAGGCGAGCAGTTGGGTCCGTACGCGCGGCGGGCTGATCCCCAGT
The DNA here is from genome assembly GCA_963808105.1 of uncultured Thermoleophilaceae bacterium. Classification (GTDB taxonomy): domain Bacteria; phylum Actinomycetota; class Thermoleophilia; order Solirubrobacterales; family Thermoleophilaceae; genus JAAYBF01. The sequence continues at coordinate 194,411 of CAWEEH010000002.1, forward strand.
TCGTCGGCGAGTTCTTGGGCGAACACGACGCCACTACTACTTGCAGCGACAGCAACAGCGACCTCTAGCCGATCGGCGTTGCCGAACAAGAGCTTCGAGCACCTGCGTAGCTCCGCCCGTGAATCGCGCTGGTTGAGCGAAGTCGGCATATATGAAGCATGATTTATGAATCCTGAATATGCAAGAGGAATTCTGGATCTCGTGTCGACGGACGCGTGGGGGAGATCCCGGGTGATGGCTCGCCAGACCGGCGTTAGGTGCCCGTCAGCACTTGAACACTTCGATCTAGGCGTTGGCGCGCGCCGGTCACGCCGCCGCTAGGCGCTGCGGCTTGAACGACACGGAGAAAACAGCACGGAGTCCACGATCCGTTCGGTAGTCGAGCGCTCCTGCGACGTCGCCGTAGCTCTGCTGGATCAGGCGTCGGGCTTCCGCAGGTCCATTGCCACGGCACGCGCATGACTCATACCGCTCGGCAGCGCTGACTTACCCGTAGGTATCACGACGTCGACAGGCCGGCGAGGGAGCGTAGGCGATCAGCCCGCTCGACATTCTCGATCCCGAACTCAAGCTCCAACAGGGCTTGTACGACGTCACGCAAACCCTCGACATCTGCCTCCTCGAGTTGGCGGCGAGCTTGCCCATGGACGAGCTTGCTACGACGACCGAAGTGCCGCCCGACAAGTTCCGACCAGTCTGCCTGGTCCCCCCCGAACGCTGCCGCCAGTCGTTCACGTACGGGCCTGACGTCCGTCGTGTCTCGCATTGCCACCGCCTCGACCACGAACCACAACTCCAGATACTCCGAAACAAGGTCGGCGGTCTCCGTGGAACGCCAGTACCAATCGCAGGCAAGGCTCAGTCTTTCTCGGTCCTCTGAGCTCCGCGATAGAAGGGTGCCTAGCGGATGTTGGGACCACTGCTTGAGCTGGTCGCCTGTAATCGCGACCAAATCCGCCTGCCACTCGTTGGCGACCTGCTCCGACTGGAGGTTGCGGTTGAAATGACCGTCAGGGAAGACCTCGCCTAGCTCCTCCGTGAGAACCGCGGCGAGCACCCGTTGGCCGAAGGACAGGTCGATGAGCGTCTTTAGGTATCCGAGCCGCCGACGCCCCTCGGCCAGTCGGCGGTCGGGACTCTCTTCGGTCGTGTGGAGGATCAGTTCGATGAAGAAAACCCCCTCAACGTCCTCTTGCCACGCATTGAATGCAAAGTCCTTCGTCTCACGTGGCTTGAAGCTCAGCGACTGGCCGCTGATCTCCGCGTCGCCGGGCTGTGACAGGAGCCAGCGATGCTCTCGACGCATCGGCATCGCCTCGCCGAGACGTACTCCGCCGCGATCGACGTCCCCATGTCCGCCCCGCATGAGGAGGTTGGGCCACGTCATGTCGATCTCCGGGAGGTACGTCTTCAAGGTCTTGTAGACGATGCGGTAGGCAGCGGTGCCTTTGCCGGATGGGTGGTCGTTGTCAGATAGCTGCCACCCCGACATCGCGAAAAAGTGCGGACGATCGTCTGCCATTAATCGCAAGGTAGGGCACGGCATCACATAGCTGCGGCGTTGCCGATCAGCACGCCTCACAGGTTTCGATTCACATCGCGCTAGCGAGGCATTCCGCAGCGAGGTCGCGCCTCCCTCAGACGGTGTGGCGAGGTAGCTCTACCCGAGATGCTCTGCGGCCGCGCCGCTGTCGAAACGATCGGGCCTTCGCTTACTAGGCGGCCTCGTCGACTGCGGGCGGCAGCCCCTTATCGAAGTCAAACAGCGCGAGTGCCTGATCGGTGAACTCCAGAAAGACTTGCCCCACGCGCTCCGGGCGGACTCGATCCGCTGGCATCTGGGGATGATTTCGCAGACAGACTGCGAGCTCGCGGCCCCTGAATTCCTCCTCCGTCTTGTGACGCAGGACCTCGACCAGGTTGTGCCCGTTCTCGACGAGGCCTAGCAGCGTTTCAAGGTCTTCTGGATCGAGGATCGTCAGCGGCTGTACCTTCGCCTGCTGTAGCGCGCCCTGGGTTTGCTTCGCCAGGAAGTCCCAAAGCACGTTGTTCTGCATGACGCTCCCCGCGCTCAGGACGATTGGCCAGACTCGCCGAACGCGCTCCATGTGGAGCTCGGCTTCCCTTTCTGGGATCGTGGCGACACCGAAGATCAGATCCGTGATCACGCGGTCGAGCTGGAGCACCTTGTCGACCAGCAGCCGCTTCAAGTCCTTCTTCACCGCATCGGTTTTGCCGAGCAGCAAGGTGTGGCCGCGGAGGCGCGATACCGACACTTCGATCAGCACCAGGTCGAAACCCAGGTCAATCGCGACATCCGACGTCATCTTCATGCCGTCGGGCGTCGTGTACGGCTGCTCGCCGTACACGCGGCCACCTCCGGCCGGCCGGTCGCCGAATGTCTGCTGGACAGCGTCGAGGACGTAACGCTCCAGAAGGACGCCGGCGAACGCCCCGTAGCGTGTGCTGACTCGGCCCTTCGGATCATCCTTAGACCGTCGTTGGGCAGCGTCGAGAAGCCGGTAGTGGTAGCCGTCAGTTAGCCAACTTGCGACTGCTCGGGGAGAGTGCAGGATCAGCGCCCCGTCGGCGCACCTCAGGAATGGGCGGCGCATAAACGGGCGCCGCTCCCACGCCACGTCGGCTTCCGTGTTGTCGCCCGCCGCGAACTCCGCGGCCAATGTCTCCCGATCCGCCGAAATGAGGGCGAGCGCTTCTTCCTCCCGGCCCTCCCAGCCGAGCTTCACGAACAGATCCTGCACGTGGACAGCGCTCAGGTAGGTCCGATCGCCGGCCTCCCAGTCATCGTCGAAGGAGTGGGCCATCGCAGCCAGCGTGAACCCGAGGGCGAATTGCTCTTCGAGGGAGAAACCGTGGTCCTCCAGCATCCACTGATCAAGCGGGCAGTACTTGTCGTGGCCTCTCAACGACGGGTCACGGGCAATACGCACGTACATCTCGTGGGCGCGAACGGCTTCGCTCTGTAGCCATGGTCGGGCGTGATAGGCGCCGTTCTGGACGAAGTAGGCGAGCCAGTCCGGAAGAGTTCTGCCGTTGCCCAAGGATTCAGCAGTGGCGGTAGCGAGCGATCCGCAGCAGACCAGGACCAGAACCAGCCACAGCCCTTCGCCTCGACTTAGGTCGTATGGGAGCGTCCCGTCGGCGCCGTGCTCGACGAGCAGTCGTTGAAGGATCGTGATCTGCTGTTCGGAGAACAGGTCGGCATTCGGGTGCTGATTGAGGAACGCCTCGATCTGCTCAATCCAAGGCGACGGAAAAAGTCCCCGTGCCAGCCGAAGTTGATCCACCCGCTGGCGCCGCAGCGCGGAGACCTTCGCCGCGAGTCGCGCCAGGACAACCATCCCCGCCTCGAAGTGAATGACGCTCACCACGTCACGTAGGTCGCCGAGAGTGAGGTCCGGCAATTCCAGGGCAGCTGCGTTAACAAAGATCCCGATCTGGTCGAAGTCACTGGTGCGGTTTGAGCGAATCGCGACCGGGATCGCATCCTGGCGAAGCTCGTCGGGAACTGGGGGTGGCTGGACCGCCACGAGATCAGGCACCGTGCTTGGGAGCCAGAGTCCGCTTGGGTGTTGCCAGAACCTCGGCACCACGGTTTCGAGTCGCTTCGAATGCATGGACCTACATATGAGCACGTCGGTCGGCGCGTCTCACACCGAACAAGCGAGCGCACTCCGACTCGACCAACGACGCCTTCCATAGGTTGAGCTCGCTGCGCGGGGCCACGACGCCGGCCCGAGTCACGCGACGGCCCTAACCACGTGAGACGAGGCGAACTAGCCGCCGACGCAGGCGGGCAAGGAACGAGGCGGGCGGTTCCGTTACTGGCTGTGGATCGCCGGCAGCGGGTGAACTCGAGTAATGAGCTTCGATGAGGCCGCGCTGACGATCCCGACCAGCCTCGATCTCTGCCTTGGACCAACCCGGGGCCCAGCGCACCCGATTCCTCTTGATGAAGTAGTGGGACTGGCACGGCAGGCCCCAGCTGCCGACGGACGGGTCCAACGAGACCGTTTCTCCGTCGTAGGCAAGCGTCCACCGAGTCGGATGCAAGGGTGTGACGACTTCAGCGCCACATCCGCAACAGCACAGGTGGACGGCAGTCGTGTACTCAATCGAGATGTACAGCGTCCCTGCCGTCAGATCGCTTGGAATTTCCTCCACGAACGCTGGCTCGAGGGTCTCAATGCGGCTCATGCTTGATCCTCGTTGATGAGGTGGTTGCCATCGACGGTGTAGAGCGCGAAGTGTTCGTGCTCGAGGTCGCGGTAGAAGCCGAAGAGCTTCTTCCAGCGCACCACAGCGAGAGAGGCGTTAAGCGCGTTGAGGTCGGCCACTTGGATGTTGCGGGCGTACTCGTTTACGGGATCGTCCGGATCCTCGAAAGTGATCCGTTGTGAGTCCCAGACGTGCTGCCGCTGAGTCGGGGTGCTTGTCGTGACGCGAAGGATCCCTCCGATTGATCCGTCGGCTTCATCGAGTCCCATGCCGACATCGATGAAGGGGACAGCTGAGGTCTCAAGCCGCTGCACGAGTGCACGCTTATCGGGCCCGCTGTCCATGCACAGAAATACAAAGCCCATCTCATCGAGCTCCGCTGCGTTGGCATCTCCCAAGGCGTAGGGGTGGGCCACGATGTGGCGGTGCATCTGGCCATACAGCCGTGCGTAGTAGTCGACCTTCAGCGGTCGCTTGCGCAACTCATCAAGCGGGACGGCACCGGGAGCGCGGAAGGCGTTGTGATTGAGCAACTCGTCGCCGTCGAAGAGATGGATTTCTCCGACCGGCGTTTTCGCGACCAAATCCAGAACGTAGGAACCGGTGCCTCCCACTCCGACGATTGCAAGAGCGGGCAACTCAAGCTTTGCGTTCGCCATTCTGATTCCCGCTCGGCTGGAGGCGCTGTCGTGGTACCTGAAGACCGACTCCTCCTCCGTGGCCTCGACGGGAGCGAAGCTTGCGGCGGTCACCACGGGGTCGATTCCTTGGGCCTCGTGGCTGATAATTCGGATGTACGCCGTGAACTGCTCGTAGTAGTCGTCGTACTTGCCGGTGGCCTGGGGCTTGCTTGAGAAGCGATGCCGAACCACAAGGCCGGGCGCGAGTTGCTGTTCTCCTCCTCCCGCTTCGATCCGGGAGATCTGCGTGCCGTCCTGATGGCACGGCATCGATCCGGTCCACCATGCCGTGTGATCGGGTGGGGGGCCGGTGCGGTCGCCGGCGGTGGTAAGCGGGATGACGAGGTCGCCTCGGCAAACCTCGCGCTCGGAGTTGGCATAGGGGATGTTCGCGACGACCACATGGTCATCGCGAACATCAACCTCGTACCCCTCTTCGCGGAGCCGGCTGAGATCGGGGCTAAGAGCGATCAGTCGGGTCGACATTGAAGATCATGCCGTCCTTGACCTTGACCGGATCGCCGCCCTCGACCATCGAGCCGGCCGGCTTCTTGGAATCGCCCTTGCGGTAACTGATCGTGAAGACGATCTGGGGCCCGGTCGGCAGGCCCGAGAGCGCGACCACCTCATCGAATGTCAGCTGCTTCTGGGTGACCTGGACCGACCGCCCGTTGATGATGATCGTCGCGGTCTTCCCTCCCGACCCGTTCCGCCTCTGCTTCTCGTCCTGCTTCTCCTTGGTGCTCATCTCTGACTTCTCCTTTCGATGTACTGCTGCGGTGGAAAATCGACTTGTCTAGATGCCCTCGATAACTGCCCGGGCGATCCTCGAGCGAACGTTCTCCGCTGCTCGCTTCGCATTGGCCCGGGTGGAATAACCCTCGCCGGAGTCGGCGATCGTGAGGCCGTTGGGCGCCTTCAAGCGCCACCGGAACTGCCCGCCGCGATCCTGGTAGATCTGGAACTTCCACATGCCTAAACCTCCTGCTTGAAGAATCGAGCACCGTGCAATGTAGCACCCGTTTGCGATGTCGTCAGGCGGAGCGCTTTATTCGGCGAGCACGCCTGCCATGATGTCGGCTGTGCCGCGGCCGGCCAGAGACCAGAACGCGCAGCTCGGTCCCCGCCTGCGCGAGCTGCGCGAGGCTAAACGTGAGAGTCTGCGCAAAATCGAACGGCGCTCGGGCCTGACCAACGGGTATCTCTCGCAACTTGAACGCGGTGAAGTCGGACACCCCGCTCCGACGGTCCTACGCAAGATTGCCGACGGCTACGAAGTGGCCTTCCCAGTGCTGCTTCAGTGGGCTGGCTACATCCAAGACGAACAGTTTGATCTGACGCCAAACCAGGCAGTCGCTCTCAGCACGATCGGTGATCCGTCAACCGAAGATCTCCACGTTCTCCGCGAGATCGTTGAACTCCTGCGCCGCAAGGGGAACCTCACGTACGCGCCCGTGTACGGATCTTCTGACCTTGTGCTCGAGGCCGAGGCCAAGAGAGAGATTGCCGGGTACGCACGCGCCCTGTTGCTTGAGGCCGACGCCTTCGATCGTCGACCGACGCCGCTCGACGATCTCGTCGCAGCAGGCGAGTTGGTCATGGCCGGCGAGATATCGCTCACCCCGAAGGAACGAGAGTCGATATGGCGGCGGGTCGGCCACCGCGCTGAGCGCAGCTGGAATTCACTCCTCGGCGCGCTCGATTTCCGTTCGCAGACCATCTGGGTGAAGCCCGACCTGCACCCGAAGCGGGAGAGGTTCGTCACGAGCCACGAGATTGGCCACAGCATCCTGCCCGTGCACAAAGAACTCCTCGGCTTCGTCGATACCGGCGCTAGCTTGGGCCCGCGAGTCCGAGCCCTTATGGAGCGTGAGGCCAACCACGCCGCAGTTGAACTGCTGTTTCAGTGCGGGCGCCTTACGGACGAGGCCGATTCCTCACCGATCGGTATCAGCCACATCTGCTGTTACGCCGACGACTTTGGCGCTTCGATCGTGGCGACCGCGCGCCACGTTGCCGAAACGTCGCGCCGAGACGTCGCCGTGGCGATCGCGCACCACGGACGCAGCGGGCTTGGGCCAACCCATCTCTACATGTCGGCTTCCTTTGAAGAGCGGTACCGCTGGAGCGGCGGCCAAGCCCCCGAAGCCCTAATCCGCGCCGAGTTACAACAGGCCACGTCGCTCAGTCTCATTACGGAGCATCACTTGTCTGACGCTCGAGGACGCACCGCCCCGTTGAGGTTCGAGTCGCTGAACACAGGGTGGGCAGCCGTCGTCGTAATCGCTCGCGATTCGTTAGTGCGGCAAACGGTCCGACGGGTCGCCCAGCCAGTAGCTGCCAACTAGAACTCGGTTTCAGGCTCAAGCGAGAGAGCAGGCCGACTCCTGGAGTGCTCGGGGAGCTGAGCCCGGTTGTCGTCACCGCACGCGCGACCGGTGCGCGCCGGTCCGTGCGTCGTGAGCGTAAGTCGCCAGTGCTGTGACGCCGCGCCCGTAGCTTCGCTGGATAGAGCGTCGGTCTTGCGAAACGGAAGGCCAGAGGCTCGAATCCTCTCGGGGGCGTCGCGAACGGGGCGAATTCCCGGATTGGACTGTCGAGCCGAATTCCCGGAGCGGACTTTCGAGCCGAATTGGTGAACCCCTCACCGATCGAGGGCTTGGCGTGAGGCTTGCGCGAAGCGCCCGCGGGCCTCTTGCCAGCTCGGCCACCATTCCGGCTCGTCAACATCGAACGAAGCCATCAGCTCACCGAGCCGTTGGAGGGGGTCAAGGACATCTGTCGGAGCGGTGAGCATCACGCGACTCCCGGCCTCGCTGAAGTTGCGTACGGCGCGCATTCCCTGCCGCCCGATCGTCTCTGTTCCGATCCATCCAAGAAGGAAAGTTAAGTTCGGAAAGCGGTCGCGGTCGGTTAGGCGCGCGCCGACTGTCGCGCGGGGTAGCCGCCTCAACTCCAATTCGAGCATGTCTAGCGCGAACGCCAAAGCCGCCAAGGCTTGAGCGAGCTCGGCCATTTCGTCCCGGCGCTGCTGGGCACGCTGCGACAAGGCGCCTACCCCGGCCCCGATCAAGGCCCCCAATAGCCCACTACCAGCGCTGATCAGGGCGGCTGCGTTAGCGTCCATCAACCGACCGTAGGGAGGACGGCGGACGCGCAGAACGATCGTCGCCCTGCAGGTTGGAAGCTTCGCCAGCTGCGATCCGGCTGCTCCCGGCGGAAGAGCTTCAGTCGTTCCCGCGCGGGCCGTCAGCGGTTCGCCGGAGCGAGATGTCCTCGCTATTGGATCCGGTAGCCGGGCACCAGCTCGGAGACGGCAGGAAGCGGCGTGTCGATCTTGATTGCGTCTTGCAGACTCGACTCGTCCCCCCCGATGACGAATGCGGCGTAGGACAGCGCGCTGGAAACGCCGGCTGCGGCGGCGAAGAGTGCGGCTTGGTCGTCGGGCGGCGGTGCCTGCACGAGCCTGCACCAGGTGTCGAGCCAGCCATCGGTGTTCTCGATGCCAACGCGGAGCGCTCCGGCCTGCAAGTCGCCGCGGGAGCTATCAAGCTGCGCGAGCAGCGCCTCGCGCCATTGGTCGTCGGTGAGCCGGGAAGGGTCGTCGCTCAATTCACCGGACAAGTCGGACAGCGATATCGCGTAAGGGCTCATGGCGCGAAGCTACCCCAAGTCTCGCTATCGGCGCAGCGATTCCTCTAGACGCGCGCCGCCACGGTGTCCGCTGCGGGCAGCTGGGCGACAGCGGAAGCGAAGTCGACCTCCTCGAAGCGCTGGCGTCGCGCCTGCCATATCCCGATCGTGGTGATGACCCGGCCCGGGTAGAGCTGCTCGAGGGCCTTGGCATAGACGGCGGCCATCACCGGCGCATCCGCCGGGTCGAAATCCGGTCCGTCCCACAGCACGACGCGACCGGCGACGTCGCCGCGGTCATCGAGGACAACATCGACTCGAGCTTCAATCGCTCGTGATGGGAGGCGCACGACCGAGGTGGCGTCGAAGCGGAGGTGGGCCCGACCGTCGCGCGCGGCCTCAGCGATGTAAGCATCGAGGCCGGCGATGACGTTGCTGTTGCCGCTCGCCATGCTCGGATTCTGGTGAGCGGCCCACTGTCCCACCTTCCCGGCAGCGAGCTCGGCTCGGGCGCGGGCGGCTCCGGCGACATGAAGGGTGCGAACCGCCGCGCGGGCCAGGGTGGTCGGTACAACCATGAACGCGGGAGGAGGCGGCCCGCCGGGCGCCGGCGGCGAATATCCGGGCGCGCGAATGGCCCGAGTTAGTTGATGTGCCTTGAGCATCCTGCGTTCTTGGTCCAATGGTTGCTACCGCCGGAAGCGGGGCCATGCCGCTGCCACACGGCGGGTAGCACTCACGTACCGAGTCTATTCGGTGCACTCAGGACATTCTGAGCAATGACACGCCGACCTCAGAGGGTCTCGATGTCACAACCAGCGTTTGATGTCCTCGGCGACCCCGTTCGGCGGCGCATCATGGAGCTCTTATCGAATGGAGAGCACTCGGCCGACCAGGTGACTGCAGTCGCCGCGGCGGACTTCGAGATCTCGCAGCCGACGGTGTCCGGACACCTACGGGTTCTTCGAGAGAACGAGTTCGCTGCCGTCCGGCGCGAGGGCACCAGGCGTCTCTACGCGGTCGAGCCGGCGCCGCTGCAGGAGTGGATCGATGGCTCGAAGGGTTCCGGCGGTTCTGGAGCGAGCCGCTCGATGCCGGGCCACCGAGCTTTCATGCCCCAGCCCATAGAACGAAGGAGACCAACGGTGATGCGATCACGAGCCCGACCGCGCACAGCCCGACACCTAGGCAGTACGCGACCGCGCTGTGCAGGGCATGGCCGTGGTTGGCGTAGAAGTAGGACAGCCACGCGGGAAGCACCGCGATGACTATGAGTCCGATGCCGAGGTTCTGCCGGGAGCGCTCCGGGTCGGACACGTTCTCGCGCACGCCACTAAGGAACAGCACACCGAAGGCCAGCACGGAAATGATGCAAGCCGTTACCACGATCACCCACCACGGCGGGAATGGAAGGTCTCGATCCGGTGACGGCTCCACGGTTGCGCCTTCGCCCATCAAATACCTATCGGCAGCAACTTCGGAAAAACGGATCTCCTCGCGATTCCGCTTCCCTCGGAGTCAGTCTTGCTCCGGGCTAGCCTGGAAGTCATGGCCATGGCGATCCTCATCCTCGTGGTCTTGGGAGCGGTCGGACTGTTCGTAGCTGATCGCTACGGCGCCGGCTCGATCGAGGTCGGTGCAGTCGTGGTTCGTGCGCTGCTGGACGGGGCAATGATGACCGGCCTGGTTGCCGTCGCGGGAGCTGAAAACTGCGATGGCAGCGGGCGGTGGGAGTGCGGCCGACTTGGCCGGCTTCGCGTTGGTGGTCGGGATCGTCGCCGCAACCTTCAGCATCGGGCGCTACTTGTCCGCGGGGCTTGGCCGTGGAGGCTGGCCAGCCGGGCAGGAGACTTCTGAATAGTCAGCAAACCCTGCTCCATCTCGCCTGGAGGTCTCCTGACAGGGCGGGCGTTTGCCGTTCCCAATCTGCGCTGATCGTCGAGGCTTGCGTGATCGACCATGATGGTCGGGATGGCAAACTCACAAACAAGGTGGATGAAGTGCTGGAGGTCGCAATAGCGTCTCTAGTTGTCGGAGTCCTTCAACTCATAGCGACGATCTGGTTATCCAGGTCCTAGTTGTGACGAGGATGCGTTGCTTACCACCGTACGGGAGCGCGTAGCTATCTAGGAAACGGGCCGCCTTTGGCGGATAGCGGAGAGGAGACTGGGAAAGGAACGCCTCTAGGGTGAACGGGCTACACAGCCGGCGAGAGCCGGACGCTCCGGAGCTGATTGCCCAATCTCGGGCGAAACCATCGTGGCCGACTGGACTTGGTGGACTCTCCGTAAACCGCGGTCGAAACGCGCAGGTTGCGCTATATTCACCGCATGACCCCTGGCGGCTAGCGTCAGGTGTTTGTGGGTTTTCAACGGCGCCTCTGTGTGGCGCCGTTGTCATTTCTGGGGTCAGGTCGCCGCGATTGTGAATGGCTCCCGGTGCTTCTGGGCCCAGGTTTGTGTCCGGCGTAGCCGTCGCGTACGTGGTGCTTGTCAATCTGTACTTCCGCGCTGGCTCGTTCCGAGCAGCTAACCGGTCTCGACGCAGCAGTGGAGGCCCGTGGTGGAGAGGAGCTCGAGATGATCGACTTGGGGTGAGAAGGTCAAGAACGTGGGACGCCGGCTCATCGGCCACTCCCGAGCCTGACGAGGAGCTCTACCTAATCCCGGGGTAGGAGGCTTGCGCGGCCTCACGCTGCGGCTCGGCGGGGCTGACTTCCTGCTGGCGGCGCGCGGCGAGACGGTTGGTACGTTTCCTAGAGGGGAGCGCGGGGTCCCCGGCAACGGGCCCCCAGCGGGACAGCCCGCAACGGAAGATCAGTCGTGCCGCTTCAAACCCGGGCGGCTGGCGCGCCCCTCTACTTCTCGGGTTTCTCCTCACCTAGGACAGCCGGGGCGCCATGCCGGTAGGGGGCGACCTGGTCGCGCAGGTAGAGCCGCACCCGGCCGGCAACCTTCACCGGCTCGGGGAAGGTATCGCGGCGGAGGCGCTCCGCGATCGCCTGCTCGCTGATCCCCCACTCAGCCGCGATCTCGCGCGGAGTGGCGAGCCCGCCGGCGTGCTCGATGGCCTCCACCGCGTCATCGACGCTTGGCGGGGTCACGGGCTGGTTTCCCGGCGCTCCCTGCATGTACTCAAGGTACGGGAAGTGGGGGTGCGCGGTTGCGAGGCCTGGGTGTCCTAACGGATCCTGCAGAACCCGCCGGAGCGCGCGACTGGATTACGTGGACCACATGATCGAGGCGCACGTGGATGGTCGATAACTAATGGGGGGTCGGAGCCCAGACATTTCACGCCGCCTGTCGGAGGACTGACCGCGATACAGCGGAGCAGCGGATGGCCAGCTGCTCGGGTGGTGGGCGTCAGGATCGTCGGTGAGGTCGACCTTGCCCGCCCGGGAACTTCGCGGCGCGAACCGCGTCCTTGGAACCAGATGCGACGACAAGGCCGCAACAAGATTGTGGGCGTGGTGCTGGCCACCGGGCTGCTGGTGTCGGTGGCGGCGGCGGTGGTGGTTGGGCTGTTGATCGTGGAGAACCGCAAGGAGGCAAGCGAACTGCGCAGCGAGCCCGCCGGTGACACGGTCACCCCGGCGTCACCTGCGCCGAAGGCATCACCCCCCGGCGACGTCCACCGTGAGCCCGCGACCGCGTGCGGACCGCTGGAGGGCGGGCCGGTGGCCGACGTGGCGCCGCTTCGCGAGGGGACACGGCAGGAGATCGGCGCGGCGCGCCTGTCTTCCTGCCGCGGCGTCGAGCCCCGCGGCCGCGCGACGATCAACGCGGGTCCGGCCTTCTTCCCGGACCCCCTGCCGGCAGGGATGGCCGGGGCGAAGGACGGCTTCGAAGGCAGGCTGAAGTCGAGACGCCAGTACCAGGGCGGCGTGCGTGAGCTCCGTGGACTGGGTCAGCGCGCCTTCGTCACGGGTCATGGTGAGGGCGTCGAGGTGATCGCTTACGACGGGAACCTTCTCATGGAGGTCACCGTCGACCTGATCGAGGGCCAGCAGGCGGAAGTCAGGCTCGCCCGCCAGATCGTGGACACCTACCTGCGGACCTAGACGACAAGCCGCCGATAGGACTCGAGGATCAAGTCTCTTGAGGTCTAGGGACGCATCCGGCCCTGGAGGAGGGATTGCGTGCGGACGCTGAACCAGCGTACGGGCTGACCGCACAAGTGAGGCCGAGAACCGGCGCGGACCGAGGTGGCGGCGGAGTAGCTTGGCGAACGCGGTCGCGATGTGAATTGCTTGGTGCTCGATGGCGCACCGCCCCGCCATGGGCTACGGACCGGCCGCGGGGGGCGCTACCTCGCGTATGCCGTGTCGTGCCGCTGAGACTCTCCGTCTAGGGCCCTCACCACCGCTTCGCGGGCGCGGAAGATGCGACTCCGCACGGTCCCGATCGGGATTTTGAGAGCGCGAGCAGCCTCCTCGTAGGAGAGCCCGGTCACGTCGACGGCGACGATCGCCAGTCGCGCGTCCGTTGGGAGCATTGAGATTGCGTCAAGGAGCTCGTGTGCTTCGGCCTGGCAGTCCGGCGCCGTGTGGCTGCGGGGATCGACGGGCTCGAATTCAGACTCGATCGCACGTGGTCTATTACGGCTCTTTCGCAGTTGGTGCACGAAGGTGTTGCGCAGGGCGCGCAGGAGATAGCCGAGGTCGTCGCCCTTTCTTAGGAAGCGCGGGCGGGCGAGCACGCGTGAGTAGGTCTCCTGCACCAGATCCTCTGCCTCGTGGCTGTTGCCGCAAAGCCCCAACGCAGCACGGTAGAGCCGGTCGATGTGGTCTCCCAGGCGATCCGGATCCAGCTCGCGCGCGGCGACTCCGGAATTACTCAGCTGTGTGGCCCCCATCTGGTCCTCCCCAGGCCCGTGGATTGCGGCGACGCTAGTCGTAAGGACTGGGTCGCCACATTGGGCAGATGCCGCATTGGGGGCCTTAGGTGGGACCGCGTGAGGACCTCATCTGCAGGGCATACTCAGGATGTGCGACCTGTATCTAGCCCGACGTTCGTGGGCCGGAGCGAGGAGTTGGCTGCCTTCGACGAAGCGCTCTCGCAAGCGGCGCGTGGAGAGCCCATCGTCGTATTGGTTGCCGGTGAGTCGGGAGTTGGTAAGAGCCGGCTGGTGGCGGAGTTCGGCGAGCGCGCCCGCTCGAGCGGGGCGCGGGTGCTGAGGGGCGATTGCGTCGAGATGGGTGAGGGGGAGCTGCCATACGGCCCGTTGGTCGGCGCGCTGCGCTCGCTCGACCCGGAGGAGCTGGCGGAGTTGGCCGGACCGGGACGGGCCGAGCTGGCTCTGCTCCTGCCCGAAGCCGAAGAGAGTCGCGAAGAGCCGCGCGACGAGCAATTCGCACAGCTGCGGATGTTCCACCTGCTGCTGTCTCTGCTCGGGCGGCTGGGCGAGGGCGGACCCCTTGTGCTTGTGATCGAGGATCTGCATTGGGCGGACAGCTCGACGCGGGACTTCCTCGCCTTTCTTGTACGAGCGCTGCGCCAGGAGCGGCTGCTTCTCGTCGGCACCTATCGAAGTGACGAGGTCCACACCACGCACCTTCTGAGGCCTCTGATCGCCGAACTCCGGGGTCTTGCCGATCGATTCGACTTGAAGCCGTTCTCACGGCCGGAGCTGGTCGCGCAGCTGACCGGCATCCTCGGAAATGCCCCCGACGCCGAGCTGGTCGACACGCTCTACGAGCGCTCCGAGGGAAACGCCTTCTTCGCCGAGGAGCTGCTCGCCGCCGGCGGGCGCAGCGGCGTGCTTCCTGCGACGTTGCGCGATGCGCTGATGGTGCGGGTCGAGGCGCTCAGCGATCCGACGCAGGAGTTGCTCCGGCTGGCCGCGGCTGCGGGACGCGATGTCACGCATCGGTCGCTCCTTGCGACCTACGAGAGCGCCGAACTCGTACTTCTCAGCTCGCTGCGCGAGGCCGTGGCGCACCAGGTGCTGGTTCAGCGTCACGCGCATTCCGGGTACGCCTTTCGCCACGCGCTCATGCGCGAGGCCATCTACCAGGATCTGCTGCCGGGCGAGCGACGCAAGCTCCACGTGAGCTTCGCCGAGGCACTGTCTGGTGATCCGTCGCTCTCTGCGGAGAGTGTCGGGCCGGCCACAGAGCTCGCTTACCACTGGTCCCAGGCACAGGATCTGCCGCGCGCGCTGAAGGCCTCCCAGGAGGCGGGGATGGAAGCGGAGCGAATGCGGGCGCCGGTGGAGGCCCGCAGGCATTTCGAGAACGCGATCGACCTCTGGAACCAGGTGCCGGACCCCGAGGAGATCACCGGCACCACCCTGCTCGACCTGCTCCGGCGCGCGGCGGAGCGGAGCTATCAGGCGGACGAGCCGGCGCGCGCGGTTGAGTTCGCTCGCCGCGCGCTCGAGCTGGCCGCCCCGGGCACCGATCAGGTCGCGCTGGCGCTCCTTCACGAGCGCCTCGGCCGCTACCTGTGGTTCAGCGGCCACGATGTCGAGGGCGTCACCGAGCACGAGCAGGCGGTGCAGCTCATGCCGGCCGATCCACCCTCTCCGGAACGCGCGTGGGTGCTCGCCTCTCTGGCGCAGGTGCTGGTGCTGCACGGTCAAGGGCCTCGGTCCCGCGAACTGGCCGAGGAGGCGATCGAGCTCGCCCGGCGTACGGGAGCGCGTGACGCAGAGGCGATTGCGTTGATGGCGCTCGGGACGAGCATCGCGGAGATGGGGCGGCGAGACGACGGCATCGCCACGATACGAGAGGCGCTGGGGATCGTGCGAGAGCTCGGGAGTCCGGATGACCACCGGCGCGCCTACCAGATCCTGTCCCACCTGCTGGACCAGGACGGCCGCGTGGAGGAGTCGGTGGAGGTGGCCCTCGAAGGCGCGGCGGACGTGCGCGAGCTGGGGCTCGGTCGAGCCTCCTGGCTGCTCGCGAAGGCGGCGGGCCGCAAGCTGCGGCTGGGCCGGCTCGACGAGGCGGAGGTGCTCGCGGCGGAGGCGCTCGACGAAGCCCCCACGGCGCTGCCGGCCGCCTTCGCCCACGAGTCACAGGCGCGGGTGGCCCTCCTGCGTGGGCGTCTGGACGAGGCCGCACACCATCTGGGCGAAGCTCAGGAGCGACTTGCTCCGGTGGCGGGAGCCCTGTACTTCGTGCCGGTCTACGAGGCGCTTTGCCTCCTCTCGGCCCAGCGCGACGATGTCGGCGAGGTTCGCCGCCTCCTTGCGCAGGCGCAGGGACGGATGGGCGCGGATGGCGGCGAGAAAGCCTCCGCCGTGCCGCTCTACGTGGCCGTCCCGCTGTACCTCGCCGCTCTGCAGGCCGAGGCGGACGCCGCCGAGCGCGCCCGTGCGCGGGGGGATACCGACGCCGAGCGGGAGGCCACCGTCTCGGCTCGCGAGCTCGTCACGCAGCTGCAGGACCTGCGCGCCGATGCCGGGCTCGATGGAACGGTTCCTCCCCAGGTCCTCGTCGACCTCGCGCTCGTGGACGCCGAGCTGACCCGCGCCGAGGGCAAGCCGGACCCCGGACTGTGGGTCGATCCGGCCGAACGCAGCGACGCGCTCGGCAACCTGATCGCCGCCGCCTATGCGCGGATGCGTCAGGCGGAGGCGCTACTCGACAGTGGGGGAGATCGCGAAGCCGCGGCGGCCACACTGCTGAGCGCACACGCCGTCGCGGCAGAATGCGGTGCCGAGGCGCTGCGCGCGCAGATTGAACTGCTTGCCCGGCGCGCCCGCATCGAGGTGGGCACCGCCGCGCCGGGAAAGGAGTCAGAGGCGGATCGGCTCGGCCTGACCGCGCGCGAGCTCGAGGTGCTGGCCCTGGTCGCGGCCGGCAGGACGAACCGCGAGATCGGCGAGGAGCTGTTCATCAGCGGGAAGACGGCGAGCGTGCATGTGTCGCGGATCCTGACCAAGCTCGGCGTCCGCTCACGGGGTGAGGCGGGGGCCCTCGCGCACCGGCTCGATCTCGTCGGAGAGGAGCCGGTGCTGGGGGCCTAGCTAGAGCGCGCCCTTGCCCGTCCAGCCCGCGAGCTTCAGCAACTCTTCACGCTTCACACCGCGGCCGCTCAGAACGCAGGTGTGGCCGCGGCGCAGCCAGGTGACGTTGGCGCGCCCGGTGTGCGTGAAGCTCACGAATCTGGTGCCCTGTCGCATGACCGCGCGGCCGTCGGGCCACTCGAGCGCGCTGCCTCCCACGATCGTGTAGGCGAGCCGGCGCCCCTCGCTCTTGTAGAAGACCGTGGTGGCGCGCCGGCCGTCGAGGTTGTCGTGGCGGACCCCCGTGGCGCGCCAGCCGAACTTTCCGGCGAAGTTGGGGAACGGGAGGGTGGCTTCCCGCTTGTTCAGCAGCGCCGGGCGCTCTCGATCAGGTGCGGGTGCCGTCGCGCTCTGGGCGGGCTTGATCCCCAGCGCCGCGGCCTCGATCGTCGTCGGATCGGAGGAGCGCATCAGCACGAACGCCGCGAGCAGGACGCCGGCGACCAGTGTGGCGGCGGTCAGGCCCCCGGCGGCTAGTGCGGGCCGGCCCAGCACTCGGCGCTGCGGGCGTGGCTGGACCCGCTGCTGAACCAGTCGTGCGCGGAGCCTGGGCGGGGTCGCCGGTGTCGCAGATCGCAGGGCCACGACCGCCCGGCGCTGTCGCGCCAGCGCGGTACGAAGGACAGGTGAGGCGGCGACGCGCCGCTCCACATCGGGCCGGCGGTGCGCCGGGAGCGAGCCGTCGGCCAGCGCGCTCACCTCCAGGAGCGCATCGTCCACCAACGATCGCTTGCGGGTCAGGACGGGGAAGAGTGCCATTACCTGGTGAGACTCCGTCCGAGCGATTCGGTTCCGTCGATCTCGATCTGATCGCTCAGCAGGTCGGCGAGTTTGTCCCTCGCTCGAAACAGCCTGCTGCGCACCGTGCCGGGCGGCACCCGCAGGACATTGGCGGCCTCCTCGTAGGAGAGACCCGTCACATCCACCGCCACCACCGCCACGCGGAAATCCTCCGGAAGGCTCGCGATCGCTTCATAGACAGCGCGAGTCTCGGCCTCGCGCTCGGGTCGCATGTGCCCCCGTAGGTCGATTGGCTCTGACTCGGGGTTGATCTCCTCGCCCCTGTGCTGGCGCTTCTCCTTGCGAAGTTGGAGGAAGAAGGTGTTACGCAGCGCACGCATCAAATAGCCGAGGTCGTCGTCCTTGCGCAGGAAGCGCGGACGCGAGAGCACCCGGGCGTAGGTTTCCTGGACGAGGTCCTCGGCCCCCTCGCGGTTGCCGCAGAGACCCCACGCCGCGCGGTACAGGCGGTCGATGTGGTCACCCGCCCGGGCGGGGTCGAGCTGGCGCAGGTTCTCTTCCATGTCCCGCACTTCTCGTACCCCGTCGGGGTGGGTGACCTGATCGCAATGGCAGACCGTGCGATCACGGATCGTGGTCACGGTCTGGCGTTGATGGAGGCGGCGGGAATCGAACCCGCGTCCGCGGCCTCGCCAAGGGTGGTCTCTACGAGCGTAGCCGGCGTCTTGATCTCGTTGTCCGGTTGCCACGCCGGCGGGCGTCCCGGGTAACCAGCCCCACAAATTGTCTCCGGTCCCATGGGGCGAGGGGCGCGGATGAGCCTGCTGATTTTGCTCGGTCCCCGACACAGGCGACCGGGGACGAGACTCGTCACCTAGCTTTCGCTAAGTGGCGAGGACGGCGAACTTTTCAGTGTCCGCACTATTTGTTCCCGGTGGATTTACGAGGCCAACCGGGGACCTCGGCTCGCAACCACCCCCGCGAAACGACCACGTCGAAACCAGGTCGCCCCCGGGGATGCGCGGGCATCGAAACACCACGGCGTGGGTCGTTCAACTCCGGCTCCAGATGACCGGTGCACTCGTCGCGATCACTCAGGTCGGCAGCGCCACCTGAATCGCGGTGAAGTCCTCCGAGTCGCGTTGATCGGGTGTCTTCGGCGGCAGGGTCCAGGCCCGCGGGTCGCCGCGATGCAGGTCCGGCTCGGCGCAGAAGACAGCGGCTCGGGAGCGCGCCGTTACGTCGTCGGCGGCGCGCAGCAGCCGGTCGACCTCGCGGTAGCCCTCGCAATGAACAGCACCGCCGGCGGGCTGTCCGGCGCCCTGCAACCGAGGCACCGATCGCCAGGACCGGTGAGCAGATCGTCGTAGCGGCGCAGGCGCTCGGCGAGGCGGACCGGCCGCTCGTCGCGATCGAGCTCGACCAGCAGCTCGAGCGGGGCGCGCCGGGACCGAGGTCGAGCAGCGCGGCCGGCGTCGGGCTGACGAACGGCGGCGTCATCGGCTGCGTCGCCGCGTCTCGGCGCGTGGTACGCGCGCCTCGCGCGGTCCGCGCCAGTCGAGCAGGCGCTCGCCGAGCACGAAGCGGTAGGCGAGCATCCAGCCGTTGACCCTCAGAATCTGCTCGACCGCTGGCATGTCGCCGGCGCGCCGCTCGCTCCAGCGCTCGTCCTCGTGGATGTAGGTGCCGTCCGGCCCGTAGCGCTCTGGGCCGCGCGGAAGCCGTGCGCGGCGAGCTGGTAGATCCACTGGTGCGTTCCCCGTTTGACGAGTGGGCGGAAGCGCGGAAGCAGGCCCGCTGCGGCCAGCTCGGATAGGCGGATCTGCGGCCGGGAGGGATGGCGTCCGCCCACCACGTCTCGCCGATCTGGGAGGTGCTGAGGAACGTGTAGCGCCAGAGCGCGCGCATGATCTCCAGGTCGCGAGCCTGTAGCTGCGGCGCGGGGCGGCGCTGAGGACTGTCGTAGAAGATCGGCGTGCCGGCGAGACCTGTGTGTCTCAGCGCGAGGCCCGGGCGCAGCGGTTGGGAGGTCAACGGTGCTCGCACTCAGTGATCACGCGATCACAAACGGCGAGGAACCCGCAGGTGCCGACTGCCGTCGGGAAGAGCGAAATGAAACCCAGGCATGTGCTCTTCGTTCTACTCGGCCTCACGATGATCACCGTCATCCTCGTCGGCACGGTGATCGTCCTGCTCACCGGCTGACAGCACCTCGACCAGTTCGTCGAGCCAGGTGGGACGAAGGCGGTCCGCGTGCCAGATCACCGATATGGGGCGCGGTTGGAGGATGGCGTCGAGCCGCAGCGCGTTCTCCGCGTTGCCGAGCGCCGGCAGAGCGAGGGTTGGAACGATCGCGTAGCCCGCTCCCCCGGCGACGAGGGCCGCCAGCGCCGAGCGGGACTCGCAGCGCACCGTGTAGCGCGGTGGCGTGTCGAGCGAGCACAGCCACTCCTCCACCGGCCGCATCATCACGTGGTCGATCAGGGGCAGCTCGGCGAGCTCGCCCGCGTCGTTGGGGATAGTGATCCGGCCCGCGACGGGGGTCAGGAGCAGGTAGGGGTCGGCGAAGAGCTCTTGCCTGGCGAACGAGTCCTCAGGTCCCGGTTCGGAAACCAGCGCAACGTCGAGCGATCCCCCAGCGATCTGGGCGGCCAGCTCCTGCGCCGGTGCCTCGGTCAGCTCCAGCCGGGGAGCTGCCGACCCGGCGTCCAGCAGTCGCGCCACGACTTCGGGGAGCAAGCCGCCGGCCAGCGATTCACAGGCCCCCAGCCGCCAGGTCTTCCCAGCGGTTCGCCCGAGCGCCTCCAGATCCGCCTGGGCGGCTCCGAGGGACGCCAAGATGCGGCGGAAGTGGTCGAGCAGCAGCTCGCCCGCGGGAGTGAGCGCGGCGGGCGCGGCTCCGCGGTCGCGGACCACAAGGCGTTGCCCGACCACCTGCTCCAGGTAGGCGACCTGTTGGGAGACGGCGGACTGCACGTACCCAAGTGCCTCGGCAGCGCCGCGAAAGGAACCCTCCCGCGCGACCGCAGAAAGCGCGGCCAGGTGGCGAAGCTCCACACCGAGCCACGGGTTTCTCTCCGAGGACATCTCACCTGCTTCGCGACGCGATCGAGCTTCCCCGGTTCCCTCACATCCGGATCCGTGGAGCGGTGATCGCGCAATCGAATCGGGTCGCCGGGAGTTCTAAGGGGCTCATGGGTGTCGGGATGTAGAGAGCCACCGGCACGGCGACGCCCTTTAGCTCCTCCCCCGCCCGAGGGCGTCGTCGCTGCCGCGTGGCTCTCGCTGATTTCCCGTCGTCGCGAACCGTTCACGACCGCTGCTTGGCGACGGGCACCGTTGACGCGAACAATCCGGCTCGTGTGGCGGCAACGATTGGCAGGGGTAGCGCTGGTGGCCCTGGCGCTCGCGACGACCGCGTGCGGCGGTCGCGATGAGCAGCCACAGGAACCGCCACGCGCTGAGCACCACACCCAGCCCCGATCCACGGACCTGAAGGTCAGCCTCGACCGGGATGGCTCCAACGGACCGGCAAAGCCGGAGCCCATCGTCCTGCGCTGCCCAAGGCCCACGGGGCGATGCAGCGGTGAGCGCTTGGAGAGCTTCAGCGCGGCCGATCTCGCACGCCCGGGGGCCGCGAGCCCCTGCGCGCGGATCTATGACCACGCGACGATCACGGCCTTCGGCACGCTCTTCAGCAAGACGGCCGACCTCGTCATCGCACACGCGCCCGGGTGTGATCGCTGGGGTACCGCGGTGGCGCTGCTCAGGGCCGTCCGGGCGCGGGTGCGCCGGTGATTCCCATCACCCGCGGTTCACCGTCGCGGCGCCGCGGGCCGCGAGCATCGCAAGCTTGGTCCACGCGGCCACCTCGGGGGTGAGCTCGGGGAGCGGGTCCGGTCCGCCGGCCGTTGGTCGGAACAGGATGTGCTTGCCGGCCTCGGCTCCTACCTCGCTGCGGATCGCGAGCTGCCAGCCTGGGCCGGTGGGGACCGGGAGCGCGGGATGGCCACCCACGTCCACGAGGAAGGAGTCGTCGCTGAGAGGCATCAGGGCCCCGAGCTGTGTCGCGTCAGACGACAGCACCGTCAGCCCGTCACGCGGGTCGTCATCAAGTGGCTCGAAGCGCATCGGAGGCGAGTCCTCAGGGGTTGTTGGATTCAACGCCCACAGTTCCTTTCAAGAAGGTCCTGTTGACGGCCGCGATCCGAGCCTGCGCGCTGTCGCCGACCCCATCACCCTGGCTCTGCGCCTGCAGTCCAATTTCGTAGGTATCGCCGTTGCAGCGGATCTTCCGGCTGTGGGCCCTTCCATCGCTACCGCGCTTGATCGACAGGCGGGCCTTGCGGGCGCGCAACCGCTTCGGCTTGCTCGAGGCGGGCCGGCACGACGCGAAGGCGCGTAGGGCCCCCGGATTTACCGGTACCGGCTTGCCAGTCAGGAGCTTCGTCGGCTTCGAGGTCGTGGTGGAGGTGATGCCCTCGAACCCGTCGGACCCAGCGTTCGCCGAGGCCACGACCGCGGTCGAGGCGAGGAGGGCGAGAGCGAGTGGACGGATGTGATTCACAGGGAACTCCTTCGTGTCGATTGCACCGGTTGCAGTCAAAGGACCAGGCATCGGCGTTTTGGTTCCCCGATCGACGAGGCCCCGGGAACCTTCGGGGCCGGGTTGGGTCCTACGGTGCGAATGGCCTCTCCAACGCCAATCAAGCCGGTGCTCGTCTACATGGAGTGCACCATCCCGCCTCGCATGACGATCGCGGAATACCGCGCTCTCCGTGCCGAGCACCGGCGGCGCACCGGGCGCCCCAGGCGATGGAGGGCTCGAACAACCGACAAGGAGCAGTGATGACCGTTTCCGAGAGACCTCTGCGCCCGCTCGTGCCCGCCCTCGCGCTGCTCGCGGCCGCCGCGCTGGCGCCCGGCACCGCCGGCGCCGTCAACGCCAGCAAGGCCCCGGTGGCGGCCGAACACATGGCACCGTCGGTGAGCTTCGGCTTCACGCCGTTTGAGTCGCAACAGCGCTTCTCCGCCAAAATCAGGAAGGACGGGGTGAACGCGGGCCAGTCCACGACGTGCAGCCCGGCCCGCCCCAACCTTGCGCACCAGGTCGCCTACCGCGGCAACGGTACCTACACCGCCTGGGTCGGGATCTACGACTCCAAGGCCTCAGGCTGCAGCCGCAAGCTGGGGGAGAGGGTCTTCACGTTCGCGATCAACGCCACTAGCGGTGTTCAGCGCCCCAGGCGCCGCCTCCTCACGCGCAACCCGCGGTCGGCGACGCTGAAGCGGCATGCGCTGGGCCTGATCCGGAACGACGGCGCCACCGCCTACGACGTGCGCTACGGGCGCAAGGCCTTCGATTCCGTCGCGGCCACCGGGAATGGAAAGGCTCTGCTCAGCTTCGCCCGCCCCGGCCTCTACAAGGTCGTCGGACGTGCGGGCGCCTCGGGCCACTGGAGCACGTTCGGTACCGTCACCAAGGTGCGCGCGGTTGCTCCCTTTGACCTGGGAGCGGTGAGCTTCATCGACTCCCGTGGTCCCCGCTTCGGCATCAAGGCAGCCGTACGCGAGCGCACCGCCCGCGGTCGTGTTTCCGTCGCCATCAGGCGGGCCGGGTCGCGACGCTGGCGCTCGCTCGGACGCGGCGCCATCCGGCGCGGCGCGATCAGGAAGGCCTTCACGATCGCAAATCGCGGGCGCTACTCCATGCGCTTCCGCTTCAAGGGGTCGAAGACCACGGCTCGCGGCACAGCCCATTTCCGCTTCCGGATCCTCTGACACGGAGACGGGCGCGGGAACTTCTAGGGCGATCGTGCGTCTGAGGGGGTGATGAGTTCTTCACGAACACTCACTTCCCTCAGGCCGGCTCGTGACGGCGATCATGCGGGCGGACCCGACCGCAGCCCCTGGAACGGGGTCGAGCTCCGCCACCTTGCCGCCCTCGCCGCCGTTGCCCGGCAGGGGTCCTTCAGAGGGGCGGCCGAGACGCTGGGGTACGTGCAATCCGCCGTGTCCCAGCAGATCGCCCAGCTCGAGAAGGTGGTGGGACACCGCCTTGTCGACCGAGAGCGCGGGCACGCTCACGTCGCTCTCACCGAAGCCGGGGATCTCATGCTGGCGCACGCGGAGGAGATCATGGCCCGTTTCGGCGCCGCTCAGGTTGATCTGGTCGCGCTCGAGGACGACTCTCCGCGAACCCTCCGTGTCGGCAGCTTCGAATCGGCCAGCATTCGGCTGATACCGCGCATCCTGTCCGCGCTCCAGCGGAGTGCTCCCGAGGTCAGCGTCAAGACCACCGAGGCCGACCACTGCTCGGAGCTGCTCGACCTGGTCCGGCAGGGCGACCTCGATGCCTGTTTTTGCCGCGCCACCCAACTCGACGCGGCGTTTGCGTCCGTGCGGCTGCTGGCGGATCCGATGGAGCTGATCGTCCACGCCGAGTCCGAGCTGGGCCGGCGTGCCGAGCCGCCCGAGTCCGCCGAGCTCGCTGGGCTCGAGCTGATTGAGCATCGCTTGATGGCCGATCTCGCTCCCCAGTTGCGTGCTGCGGGAGTCTTCCCCCGCTATGGCGGCCGCTCTGAACGCAATGCGGCGATCCATGCCCTGGTCGCCGCTGGCGTGGGAGCGGCGATCCTGCCGGCTCTCGCCGCCGATCACCACACCCCGTGCATCACCGTCCACTCGCTCGATCGGCTGCTCTCGCCTTCGCCGGTCCGTCTCGCGTGGCGGCGCGGTCGCCGGCTTCCGGAGGCCTTCAGGACCTTCCTGGAGCTTGCGCGCCGGACGGGGGACGCGGTGTCCGCCGAGCTCACGCCGCCACCCTGTCTGGCGCCCGCGGCCTGAGCCTGTAGCGCAGGCGCGCGAATCGCCGCCCCCAGATGTAGAAGTGATGGTCGGTACGTAATTCGGCTCCCCGGTCGGTGTGGACGTGGATCGCCTCCTGGAGGGTGCTCAGGTAACGCACCCAGGCGCCCCCCTGCGGCGCACGGACGAGGAAGTAGAAGCCGGGGTCGCCGAAGGCCTGTCCGCTTGATCGAAGCAGCAGCGAGCCGTCCTCGAGAACCGTCGGTCGAAGGACGACGGTGGCGTTTCCGTTCGGGAGCGGAAAGACGACCTTGACGAATCGTGCCCTGTGACCGGGAAGGCCGGTATCCGAATAGGCGGCGGCGTAGACGGTCTCTCCCGAGAGAAGGTTGCGCCGAACCCAGGCGGTGTGTTCGGCCTGACCGGTCGTCGGGTTCTCGAGCTGGGTGATCGAGTTGGTCATGCCCACCCTCGTCGACGGAGGTGACAGCGGAAGGTTCAGCTGCTCGAGTCGCCGGCTGAAGAGCGCTGCCAGTGCCCAGCCAAAGGGACGGAACGGCTCGCTCCATTGCGACCAGACGTCGATCCGGTATTCCGAGGTCCGCTCGTAGAAGCGGCGCACGGACGGGGCGACGGCGTCCGGGTCCAGCTCGTCGCTGCCCAAGGCGTCAAAGCTGTGCATCAGTCCGGCCCCTGGGCCGGGGTCTCCGATTTGCAGGCCGTGGGCGACCGCGAAGGCGTCGAAGAACTCAGGCCCGATCCGCTCCGGCGCTCCCATCGGGCCGGCGAGCCAGGTGTGATCTGAGAGCGAGACCCGTTCGCCGCTCGCCCTCACCCACTGCTGCGTGAGCCAGTCGACCAGATAGCCGCGCTCGCCGTCGAGCCACGGGCTTCGCGTGCTCGCGCTCGGCCTAGTGATGGTGGGGCTTCTCGAAGCCCGGCAGCTCCACGCTGCCGGTCCCGGTCCAGGCCGCGAGTCCCACGAGGGTGCTCTGGCGCAGGACGCGACCGGAGAGGATGCATGTCTGGCCGCCGCGCTCGAATACCGCGACGTCGCGCCCCCCGTCCTTGTAGACGAACACGTCAACTCCGTTCACGGTCTGCCTGCGAGCCGTCTCCGGGACCTCGAGCGTGTCGCCGGACACGACCGTGTATCCGATCCGGTGGCCTTCGTGCGTGTAAAAGACCGTCTCGGCATCGCGCCCGTCGATGCTGTCGCGGCGCGCCCCGATCGGCCTCCAGCCGAACTCGGCGGTCCAGTCGGGGAAGGTCACTCCCTCGAACTGCTTCTGAGTCGGGCCGGTCGCCGGCCGAATGGCCAGCTCGCTTGCCTCGGCGACGCTCGGGCCGCCGCCACCGTCGATCGAAAGGCCAACCAGCAGGGCTACCAGCGCGACGAGGCCCAGGGCCCCGCTCATGGCCAGCCGCGGCACCGCGCGGATGCGGGTCTTGGGCCTGCGCTCCTGCAGCTGGGCTTCGATGTGCGCGCGCAGCGCGGGGGGCGCGGGCGGTCCATGCCGCAGCAGGGTGGCCACGCTCATCTGTCGCTCGAGGGTCGCGCGTCCACCGGGGAGAGCCAGGAGCTCCGCCTCGGCCGCCTCGCGAGCGCTTGGCGCGAGCGAGCCCTCGGTGAGCGCGAGTACGAGCTTGCGGGCCCTCGGCGGGAGGTCGTCGTCGCTCATGACGAAATGGTCCACCGTTATGCCGGCTTGGCGCCGTTCGGTGTGAACCGCACGCCGAGCGCGACCGGGTCGGCATCCTTCGCCGGCAGCTCCCGGCCCTCGTCGTCGAGCGCCGGGTAGGGGCGGAGCTCCACCTCGAAACCGTTCTCCTTGGCCCAGCGCTTCACGTTGTAGCGATAGGTCTCGGTGGTGCTGGTGTAGTCCTCGCCCTTCACGAACTTCCAGGCCTGGCCGTCCGTCCACTTGGAGAAGTCAAAGCGGGAGCGACTCAGGCGCTCGGGGAGCCCATCTTCGAGTAGCTCGGGCATCTATACCTCCACGTTCGCGGGCATCGGTGCCGAACGCTCCCAAGGGCCGCGGGTCCCGGCAATGCCGACGTCTGCTCATGCCGTCACCGAGCGCGATCAGCCGGCTGATCAGGACCGTTGCTTATTGATTCACGAAACTGACTTGTCGTCAGCAACCGGTTCTGGGCGGAGTCCCTGGCCCAACACAGGGCTAAAGGGAGAGGACAAGCAGATGCTGATCGTGATGCAGTCGGGTGCAGACGCTTCAAAGGTGCAGGGAGTTGTGGCGCGGATCGAGTCGGTGGGGGCTCAGGCGCACGTGTCGCGGGGGAGGACCGTCACCGTGATCGGCGCGATCGGGGATTCGGGCCAGGTGGAGAAGCTCGATCTTGCCGGGACGGATGGCGTCGACCGGGTGGTGCCGGTACTCAAGCCGTACAAGCTCGCCTCGGCCGAGGGCCGCGAGGGGCAGCCCACCGTGGTGGAGGTCCGGGGTCGCCTCATCGGGGGCCCGGGCTTCTCGGTGATCGCGGGGCCGTGCACCGTTGAGGCGCGCGACATGACCTTGGAGACCGCCCGGGTCGTGAGCGCGAGCGGTGCACAGTTCCTTCGCGGCGGGGTCTACAAGCCGCGCACTTCGCCGTACGCATTCCAGGGTCTCGGCGAGGCCGGCCTGAACCTGCTCGCCCAGGCCCGTGACGAGACCGGCTTGCCGGTGGTCACCGAGGTGATGGACGTGCGCGATCTCGATCGGGTCGCCGAGGTTGCGGACGTGATCCAGCTCGGGGCCCGCAACATGCAGAACTACCCGCTGCTCACGGAGGTCGGGCGGGCCGGAAGGCCGGTGCTGCTCAAGCGCGGGCTGACGGCCACGCTCGAGGAGTTCCTGCTGGCGGCGGAGTACATCCTCAAGGAGGGCAACCCGAACGTGATCCTGTGCGAGCGGGGCATCCGCACCTTCGAGACGGCCTACCGGTTCACCCTCGACGTGGCCGCCGTGCCAGTCCTGCGTGAGCTCAGCCATTTGCCGGTGGTGGTCGATCCCTCGCACGCGGCCGGCCGCCGGAACCTGGTCGAGCCGCTGTCTCTGGCGGCCGCCGCGGCCGGGGCCGACGGGCTGATCGTGGAGGTCCACCCGTGCCCCGACGAGGCCATTTGCGACGGGGCCCAGTCCCTGCGCACTCAGGAGTTCGCGGACTACATGGCAAGGGTGCAGGCGGTGGCGAGGGCCGTGAGGAGCGCTCCCGAGGAGAACGTCGACAGGCGCCGGGAGCGACACCCGGCCGCGAGCCAGGGGAACGGCGCGAGCCCACTGCTGGTTTGACGTCGTTCCCGCGGGCGTCGGCCACGGCCTCGGGATATCGCTGGGTAATCCTGGCGATCAACTTCTCGGCCTGGCTCGTGATCGGCGCCCTGGTCCAGGGGCTGCCCAGCATCGGGCCGCGCCTCCAGACGAGCTACGGGCTCAACCTGGCCCAACTCGGCCTGGTGCTGGGCGGTGTGACGGCCGGCATGTCGATGTCGCTGTTGGGGTGGGGGATGATCACCGACCGCGTCGGTGAGCGGCGAGTGCTGATGGTCGGGTTGAGTGGGGTGGGGTGCGGCCTGGTGCTCGCGGCACAGGCGACCGAGTACGGCGCCCTGCTGATCGCGCTTGCGCTCACCGGGGCGTTCGCCGCGAGCTGTAACGGCGCTTCCGCGCGAGCGATCATGGGCTGGTTCGCGCAGGAGGAGCGCGGCCTCGCGATGGGGGTTCAGCAGGCTGCGATCCCGCTCGGGAGCGCGGCGGCGGCCGTGGGGCTGCCGATGCTCGCGGCCGAGGCCGGGCCGCGAGCCTGTCTCCTGGTGCTGGCGGGGATGGCTGCCGTGGCCGCGGGTGCCGCGACCATCGGGTTCCGCGTCCCCGGCCAGGCCGCGGCAGCCCCCCGGACCGGCCGCAGCCCACTCACCGACTCCGGCGCCTGGCGCCTGGCGGGGGCCAGCTTCCTCCTTGCCGCCCCGCAGTTCGGCTTCGTCGCGTTCCTGGTGGTCTGCCTGAACGGGCGCTGGAGCATGAGCCTCCAGTCGGCGGCGATCGGGCTGGTGGTGCTGCAGGTGGTGGCGGCGGTGTCCCGCGTGGCGATCGGGCGTTACTCGGACCGGGCCGGCAACCGGGAGCGGTTGCTGGCGGCGATCGCGGGCGCTCAGGTACTTGCCCTCCCGGTCGCTGCTGGCGGCATCGTCGTGGGCGGGCCCGGGGGCCTGGTCGCGATGGGTCCCGCGGCGCTGCTGGCGGTGTGCTGGAACGGGCTCGCGAACGTGGTGGCGGCCGAGATGGCTCCGGCCGGCCGGAGCGGAACCGCGGTCGCGTTCCAGAGTGCGTCCGTGCTTGCCGGCAGCGCGCTCACCCCACCGCTGTTCGGGCTGATCGTGCCGGTCACGTCGTGGGCGATCGCGTTCGGGCTGCTTGCCCTGCCGGCGCTTCTGGCCACGGCGCTGCTGCGGCCGCTGGTCTTCGTCTCCCGTGGGGCCGCGCCAGTCGCCGCGCCGGAGCGCTTCGCTGCGCCGCTCGTGCCCTCACGCTAGACGCCCTTCCCTACTCGCGCGCGCGTGAGGGCCTCCCTCGGAGTGCCTTCGCAGAATTCTTTTCGATTGCGGGCAATGTACGCCGGTATGTGGCTCTGGGACTGAGGTTTCGCGTGGGACACCACGCGCCCTGACAACGCGGGTTAGACGCGCGCGAGCCCGCGTGCGCGCGGCTTGTCAACGCGCGAGGGGCTGGTTATCAATCGCCGTCGCATGGGTCGACTCCCCAACCACCCGAAGCCCGGCGCCTGCCTGACCGACCCAGCTCCGCGGCCGGGCCAGGGAGCCCTGTCCCTGGCCCTGGCCGCGGAGGTTGCTGGGAGGGGCGTCGTACCCGAGCTGTCCGAGCCTCCAGGTGGGCGCGCCCGGGTGTCACGCCGAACGCTTGGTCTGCTCGCTGCGGCCACCGTCCCGGTGATCGCGCTGGCGCCTCAGCTGGTGGCGCCGGAGCCTGCCTCGGCCCGGGAGATCGCCGGCGGTGGACTCGAGAGGGGCCCGGTCACGCCGCCCCTGCCTGCTCCCCGACCCGCGGTGCCCGATCGAATCGACACGCCGCCCCCGCCGGCACCGTCGGCGGACGCCGAGGCAAACCGCCAGGCCGTACGCAGGGCCGCACCCCCGAAGCCACCCGCGCATCCCCCCATCCGTCCGGCGACGCCGCCTCGGCGACCGACCGTCCCCACGCCGGTGGGCGCCACCGCTGACGCCATCGCCCGGGCCCAGGCGCGTCCCCAGTCCCAGGGTCCGACTCCGACTCCGACCCCGACTCCGGCTCCGCAGCCTTCCCAGCCCCAGGCCACTCAGCCGACGGCGTCCAGCACTCCACCCGCGGGCGGCTCCCGCGACATCGACCCGGGCAAGTCGGGCGAGCACATGGCGAACCGTCCGAAGGCCTCCTGCTCGCCGATGCTCCCGTGCGAGCCCGCGGGTCAACTCCCGGCGCCGTCCGACCCGGCCGTGCGCCGCGTTCTCACCGGGGACCGGGACGGGGTCGACCCGCGCGTCCGGGCCGAGCTCGGCGCCCCGGGCCGGGAGACCGTCGAGCGAGCCCGCTACGCCGTCGGCAAGTCACGCGCGCTCGCGGTGCCCTTCCGGCAGTTCGACTACACCCTGCCCACCCGTCCCCTCGCCCCCAAGCGCCCGTCCGTGAAGCCGCTCACCGGCCCCGTCTCGCCCGACGCTGCCGCTCGGCAGCAGCAGCACGCCCGCGACGTCGCGACGTTCAACCAGGTCCGGTCGGGCCGCCCGGGCGTCACCCAGGAAGAGGCGAGGCCGACCGCCGAGGCCGTCAAGCGTTACCTCCGGCTCGGCAACCGCGACGCTCTCCGCACGCTGACCCCCGAGGACAAGGTCGCGATCGGCGAGGACCCGGATCACGAGGTGGACCGGCCGCTCACCGAGATGGAGATCAAGAAGCTCTTCGACCCGCCCCGGCACGAGAAGCGACTGTCGCCCAAGGAGGAGGCCGCCGCCGTTGCCGGGTCCGGCGCCCAGCCGGCCAACCCGAAGGAGGCCGCCTGGTTCGAGCAGTACAAGGCCAGCCGCCGGTCCAAGCCGTCCGCCGGTGGGAAGGGCACGCCCGAAGCGCAGCCGACCATCGAGGATTTTCGCGCGCTCGTGAACGAGGACCACGATGCGCGCCGGCCGCTCGGCTCGTACACCCCGCCGGAGCGGGTCGCGCGGGCGCTGGCCGGCGATCCGACTCTCATGCCGGCCGCGACCCCGGGTCACGCGCTGGCCTCGATCCCCCCGAGCAACACCCGTGCCCGAGTGGTGGCCGCTCGCACGACGCCCGAGCAGCTCGCACGCGCGCGACTGGGGCCCAAGGCCACCCCGGCGCAGGTGCGTGAGGAGGCCATCCACCTTGCCCGGTCCATGTACGGCACCGGTGCCGGCGACGTGCGCACGCCGGTCGGGGAGAGCGGTCAGGTGGAGCTGCCACCCACCGCGCGCGCCCTCGCCGCGCACGAGCGGGTGGCCGACGATCTTCGCAACGAACTCCTCCACGGGCGTGCGGACGCGAGGCGGGACCTCGCCCGGGGCGTCACCCCGGACGCGGGGACGGTGCTCGGCGGCACGGTCAAGTGGGGTGACGGCAGCGAGTACGGCGCCGCGCGCTATCGCGGCGTGCGTGGCGTCTACCAGCCGGTGCTCGACTACTACACCCACGGCCCGCCCGCCTTCGACAGCTTCCGCAAGAACGTTGCCTACGACGGCGCGTGGGTCGCGGGCCACGGTCCCGAGTGGACCTATCGGTTGGTGAAGGACGGCGCTGTCGAGCTTTTCCAGCGCCAGGTGCAGGAGCCTCCCACGAACCCGGCAACCGGCAACCCCCTGTTCGTCGACCCCGATGCGATGCAGCGACCCGGCGAGAATGCCGCCGAGTACTACGAGCGCACGGGTCGCCACGCGTTCACGGGCATGGTCGTCGGCGCCTCGAAGCGCCTGGGCAAGCACGTGACCGGCGGAGAGGTCAAGGGCGAGACGATGGGCGAGGCCCTGCACGCCCGCCCGTTCTCGACTGCGCTCGACTACTGCATGGCCGCAGTCGTCTGCGGCGTCTTGCCGCTCGGCAAGGGGGTCCACCGGGGCCTGACGCGCCTGCCCGGTGTCACGGAGCTTCCCGGCAAGGGCGTGACGCGGCTGCCTAAGCGGGGTCCCAAGGTCTCGCTCGAGAAGCCGACCAGCGGTGACGGCCCGAGGCCTGCTGGTGTGACCCGGGATCGCGATGCACCCGCCTACGAGCAGCTCGAGCTGCCGGGCATGCCGGCGCCGCCGCCGCCGTCCATCCGGGTGGTGGCTCCGAAGGACGGCAAGGGTGACCCGGGGTCGCCGACCCATGTGCCGGGGGTCGGCGAGATGCGCAGGGCACCGGAGAAGCAGAGCGGGCCCGAGACGCCGGAGACGGCGCCCGGGCCGGGTGCGGGTTCGCTCCCAGCGGCGGCAGAGTCCAGGACGTCTCACGTTCCCGGCCTCGCTGAGATCTCAGGTCAGCGTCAGGGGAGCGAGGCACCGGCGAGTGTGGAGGCCCCGCCCGCCGGCACGAGGCCGTTCTTCCAGGATCACCCGACGGGCGTGAGGCGAGTCGCGCAGAACGCAGTCGCCCGCGCCACGCTTGTGGGCGCGCTGCTGGTCACGGTGCTCAGCCCGGTCAAGCCCGTGGTTGCCGAGGCGGTCGCGGCGGAGCGCGCGGCGGTCACGAGCGTCCAGGTCGCCAAGGGCAAGGGCCTCGAGCTCCCGGTCGCTGAGACGCCGATGCCCGGGCCGAAGGCCCCGAGCGTGACCGAAACGGGTCACGCGCGCGGACCCACCCGCGCACCGGCGCCCGGCACCGGGTCGCACTCGCTCCTGGTGGACCTGCTCACGGCGGCCGCCGCGGCGAATACAGGCGCGCCGATGTTCGCGCGCGCCCCCGGCGGACGCGACCCGCTTGCCAAGGAGGAGGGCGATGGCGGGTTCGAGCGCTTCCCCAACGCGCGCGGCCCCTACCTGGGGGCATTCCTGAAGATGCTCGGCGTCCCCGAGCGCGCCATCCTGCCGATCCGCACGGCGATTCCCGCCACGCGGGCGGTGTCCCGACGCAAGCGCGCGCAGGGGGAGAACCGCCGGTTCGTCGCCAGGTTGCGCAAGGAGGCCCGCAAGCAAGGGTCTCCGCCGCTGATCGAGCTACGCGACCCGACGAAGGAGCAGTACGCGGAGGCCGCGTACAAGCTTGCGACCGAGAAGCCCGGGGGACGGATCCTGGTGCACCACTCATCCAACGGGCAGCAGGTACCGGCCACGAGGCCGGACCTCGGCTTGCGCCCACCGCGCCAGGACGGGCACCGTAAACGCCGGGACAGGGATCCATTGCGCGCCGGGCAACCCCGCGCGAATCCCCACCCAGAGGATCCCTTTGCGCCCGTGATCCTGGAGCGCCGCCGACCGCAGACTGTCTCGCTCGCCGCCGGCACCCCACGTAACCCACGCCCCGCTCCGGCCGCGCGCGAGCTCGCGGGGGCGCGGGAAGAGCTCGCCCCCGGCGACGCCATCGAGGTCACGGGACCCAGCGGCGGCGTACCGCGCCGCGCGATCGCCGCGCCGTCGAAGCTCGCGAAGCCGTTGCGGCGCCACGGGTTCACCGAACCCGAGCCGGTCACCGACGCGGACGGGCACGTGGTCGCCTTCCGCGCCCGGCGCTTGCCCGACCACCGCCACAAGCGGCCCTCCGCGCCCCGCGGCCCCGGGGTGGCGACCGCGACCACGTCGTCGTCGGGCGGCGCAGCTGGCAGCCACACCGGTGAGCCTGGCACGCGCGCCCCGCCCCGTCAGAAGGCCGGGACGACCGTCGAAGATCGCGACGCTGAACACCGAACGTCTACGAACCCTAACTGGACGACCACGATTCCGCCTCCGACGGTCAACGGCGTCAAGAACGCAGTCGTCCGTCAGGTCCAGCCCACCGATGGCTCCCCAACTTCCTCGAGCGGCGTCTCGGCCGGCTCGAACGGATCGAGCGCCAGCTCGGCCGGCCGGCCCGACACCAGCTCAACCGAGAGTTCGAACCGCTCAGGCCTAGGCGTTGTCGCCCATGCACTGCGTGCCGCCCCTCTCACCACAGGACTGGCCGCGCTGTCGGTATTCGCCGCCGGCCTCGGGTTCGTCGACGCCGAAGCGGTCCACCTCCTGTTCAACGCGCTCGGGCTGGTCATCATCGGGCGCCAGGTCGAGACCGATACGCGCGGCCGCGGCCACTTTGTCGGCGTTGTTGCACTGTCGTCGCTTACAGGCGCGGCGGGCGCGGTGCTTGCGGGCGGTGACCCGGCGCTCGCCAGCTTGACCGCCCCGGTGATTGGGCTGGCTGGAGGGCTGCTCGTCACGAGTCGCGGCCGCGCTGGGATGCGCCAACCGGCCGTCCTCGGCGCTATCGCGGTTGTGGGGCTGGGGGCTCTCTCCGCGATCGGGGGCATCGGCACCGTGGCCGGTGGCCTCGTCGGTGGTTTGATTGCCGCGGCGCTGCTCAACGACCTGGGCGGCAAGCCGATGTGGTCGCGCGCCTTGCGCATGACAGGGGTCGTTGGCGTGGGACTCGTGGCCCTGTGGATCGCGACTGAGGTCTCTTTGCCGATCGCACCGTCGGGCCCGAGCACGGTGCAGGTCGGACCGCAGGCGCTGGCGGCGGCTAGCGGCTTGCTCCCTGCCGTTTGGGTCTGGCGATTGGTCGGTGGCCCGGCGGTCGTGATCCAGACGTTGGGTCGGCCCAGGTGGCCCTTCCGAGAGGTTCTACTCACTCGCAATCGTCTTCGGCGCCGAGGCGTGGTCAAGCGCAGCACGCAAGACGAGCTTCAGGCGGAATTCGGCGCGAACGTGATCGGTAGAGCACTCGGGGCCCCCATGCCAAGCGCACGTCCGTACCGCGTGCCTGTCGCAGTGCGCAACGAGAGTGGGGACGAGGTCATCCCGGCCAATGAGCTGGTGGTGACCGCTCGCTACGTCCGAAACAGCGAGGCTCTGACGGTCGCGTGGCTCGACCGGCATCGGCAGACCGGCGAACTCGCCAACGCGGTCAAACAGCTAGCCGGCGCGCTCGTGCCCCTGGCCCTGCTCGGTGACATCGACGGGGTCAACCTCAGCGTCGGAAACGTGAGGATCGACCGCCGAGGCAGGGCGTGGCTGGTTGACAACGATCGTGCGTTCCAGAATTTCGGTGAGCAGGACGGCGGGTTTGCCTTCGAGCAGGATCTGGTGGACCTCCTGAACACGTCGGATCTTTTCGTAGAGCTCGCCGAGCAGACGATTCTCGATCAGATGCGCGCCCTCTCGAACCTCGATACGAAGCTTCTTACCCTGCTCCCGGAGCGCTTGCGTGACGAAATGCTTGTGCGGCTGGGGTGGGCAGAACGAGTTGCCGCCGGCGGAGAGCTGCCTCTCTCAGTCCGTGCGGCACTTCAACGGGCGGTTGGGCGCGCGCCCCGGCTCAACACGCCAGAGGCGCCCCGGCAGTTCGTTGCGGTCCGGCTCGTCCGCTGGGTGGCGGCGAAGGTCCGACGGATCGCCGGCGTCGCCGCTGGCCATGCAGGGATGGATACGAGCCGAGGCAACGGGCGCGCAGCAGGCGGCGCCGGCCGTACCTCCGCAAAGCCCGTCGAGCGGCGCGCGCGTGAGGCTCTTGCCGACATCGCCGAGCAGCTGTGGATTGCGGCTGGCAGGCCGACGACTTGGGTAGCCGCCCGCGGCCGCAACCCGCGTGTCCTCCGTAAGCAGCTTGTTCGCCTCCTCCCGGATGAGTTTGAAGCGCACGCCCGTCAGCGAGGCATCTATGACCTCTGGGCGCTCGCACATCGCGAGGCCGCCATCTATGCAACCCGCCAGCGATTCGCGTGGCTCCAGCTCATGTCCGAGGAGGCCCAGATCCAGTTCTGGTCGCATGAGCGCGACCACTTGCTCGGCTATCGCGACCCAGCGCACGCGAACGACAGCAAAGCCGCCCGGCCCCTGCCAAGTGCGGAGCTGCGCCGGCTCGAGGCGGTGGTCGCCCCGAGAATGCTTCGCCTACACGGGGCGAGCAGTGCGCCTGTTGGAGCCCGCGGCGCGGGCAGCCTGCGCGACACGGTGCTCGAGGCGCTCGACCAAGTCTTTATCCGTGGCATCGAGGACATCGGATCGGTCGTATCGACGGCGAAGCTTGTGACTCGCGTGCGTGAGCTGCACCCGTTCGACGAGGTGGAGATCCGCGGGATCCTTCAGGTCTTGCCTCACGTCAAGGTTCGTGCCGGCGGCGAACTGGTCGAGTGGCGTGGGACCGGCGCACGTCGGCTTGGTGCGCGCCCTACCTTCAGCTCGGCGGGCACGCTTGAGCTCCGGGCTGCGCTCGGAGCGGTTGGGCTGGGCACCGTGCCGTTCGTGATGGGCGCGTCGGGTGGAGCGCCGACCTTCTGGACCATTGTCGGAGTGGGCGCGGCCGCGACCGTAGTTGCGCTCTGGGCGGTCCCGGTGCTCAGAGATGTTCGCAGCCGCGTTGCGTGGTTCATGGAGACCGACGGCGGGCCGGACGTTTGGTGGGGAGCCCGGATGTGGCTGGCCCATGGGGTCCACCTCGTGTTGAGGCGTTGGCGGAACGTCGACGACGTCGGCGGCCGGACCGACGACCTGCCGGCACATGCAAACCAGGCGACCGAACTGGAGCGCCCCGTGCGCTGGTTGCGAGGGGCGCGCAGTGTCCTGACGAAGGTCGCAAAGATCGCGGTGGTCGCGGTCGCCTTCGTCGTTTTGTCAGGAGCCCCGATGGTCGGGGTCGGCGTTTCGAAGTCGACGCCGCCTGCGGCGGCGCAACCGCCCGTAGATTTGGTCGCACAGCTGGCCGACTCGCGGCCGACCGTGGGCCAGCCGCCCGTGCGCGGACCTCCCGCGGCCTCCGTGATCCAGAGTCTCGGGATCGAGGTCTGGGTGGCACCGGATGGCTCGGCCTGGTGGACGGTGAACGGCGCGGTCCCGCGCGGCGACGGGTTGCAGCGGGTCGTGGAACGCGAGCTTCGAAAGACGGGCCGGCAGGCCTCCCCTGACCTCGACGAGCTCATCGCGCGGACGGCGCAGCGGAACGGCATTGCCGATCGGAATCTCGTCATCCCGGGCCCCCTCACGATTGTCGTGGCCCCGGTGGCGCCGGGTACGCCGGCGGCCCCCGAGTGGCCGCAGCCCGGCGAAGGCACCGCACCGGCGCCGCCGTCCGAGATGCCGCTCTGGCCGTGGTGGCCGGCACTGCCGGCACCTTCGCCGTCGGCACCTTCGCCGTCGGCACCCTCGCCGTCGAGCTCTCCGAAGGACTTGCCCAACATCCCGCCGTCCACGGGGGCGCCGAACCAGAACCTTTTGTGGCAGCTCGGCCTGGGCGCGGGCCTGGGAACCGGTCTCATCGCTGCCGTCGCCGGTGCCTTGCTCATCTGGCGCAGGCGAGATCCGGATGGCGAGACCGAGCTGCAGCCCGCGGTCCCCGAAGGCCGCCTCCGCGTCGTCGCGCTTTCGCTCGACTTCGAGCCGTTGGAGCTAGATGAGCAGCAGCTCGAAGCGGTGAGGGCCGCTGAGTACCGCCTCATCGATCACCACAAGCGGAACTTCGTCTTCAGGAATTACCCGGCGTATGAGGCCCAGGACCCCGGCCACTGGACGGAGCGGGGGGTCACGATCGACCTCAGGCCCGGACTCATGCTGGCGGCGATGCAAGAGGCGCTCCGTTTGGGAGCCGAGCCGTTCCTGCTCGTCGGGTACGTCAAACCTGGCGCGGCATTTGGCTCAGAGCCTGGCACGGCGCGCGTCATCGAGGACCGCGCGCTCCACGAGCTCGGGCTGACGATTCCCTTCCACGATCTGCTTGACGTCGACGTACCCGGCAGGCCCGACTCCCCACCCCTCACGGCCGACTTCCAATCGAGCGCGGACGAGCTCGTCGCCGCCATCGACACGGCGAGCACGCACCCGGACCTGGCCTGGCTCTCGGATCCCGCGGCCCTCCTCGAACGCCGACGGCACCGAGCCGTCGCTCTCTCGCTCGACTTCGAGCCGGTGAAGCTGGACGAGAGGCAGCTCGAGGCGGTGGACGCCGCACAGAAAAGGCTCGTGGACGATCCCGGGCGCGAGGTCCTCCGGCCGATGGACCCACGCTACGCCGCAGCGGACCCGGGCCATTGGGCGGATCGGTTTGTCGCCATCGACCGAACGCCGGGACTCATGCTGGCGGCGATTTACGAGGCGGTCCGTCTGGGCGCCGATCCCTTCCTGCTCATCGGGTACTCGGTACCAGGCCAGCGGCGCGTCGTCGAGGACCGGGCGCTCTCCGAGCTTGGGCTAACGATTCCTTTCCACGATCTGCTTGACGTCGACGCCCCTGGCGCGTCTGCCGCCCCGTTCACCATGGCCGATTTGCCGTCGAGCGCGAACCAACTCGTCGCCGCCCTCCACACGGCGAGGAGGACTCACGCGAGCCTGGCCTGGCTTTCGGTTCCCGTGCCCCTGTGGCCGGAGGAGCCGCGCAGCGACGCGGGTGGCCCAATTCTCCCGGCAGGCCCGT
The DNA here is from genome assembly GCA_963808105.1 of uncultured Thermoleophilaceae bacterium. Classification (GTDB taxonomy): domain Bacteria; phylum Actinomycetota; class Thermoleophilia; order Solirubrobacterales; family Thermoleophilaceae; genus JAAYBF01. Next base: position 232,101 of record CAWEEH010000002.1, read on the forward strand.
CGACGGTGTCCCCCGACGAGCGTTGGTGGCGAGGCGCCGTCTTCTACCGCGTCCCGGTGCGGCGATTCAAGGATGGCGATGGCGACGGAGTGGGCGACCTTCGCGGGCTCTACCACAAGCTCGACTACATCAGCGCGCTCGGGGCGGACGCTGTTTGGCTGCACGACTTCTCGCCTGAGCGTGAGCTCAGCTGGCTCCTTGACGAGGTCATCCCCAGGGCGCACGAGCTGGGTCTTCGGATCGTCATCGAGGGCGTGCAGACCTTGGAAAACCTTCAGTCCTGGGCCAAGCGCGGCGTCGACGGTTTCCGCTTCGACCCAACCGCCGTCGACGACCAGACCCTTGCCCAGATGCGCGAGACGGTGGAGCGCGAGTTCAAAGGCCGCGTCCTACTCGTCGAGCTGCCAAGGGACTTCGGCCACGACGTTCAGCCTCAGGCCGGCTCGCTGGCTGCCGCCCTGCTGGAGGCGCTCAGGCAAGAGTCGGCGGATCCGCTTGTCGAGGCGCTCGAGGCCATCGAGGTGAACCCCACCGAGGCCGACTGGCTCAGCTTCCCGCGTCATCACCCCGTCGTCTCGGCCGACAACCTCGAGCCCGCGGCAAGACAGCGAGCCCTGGCGCTGTGGTTCACGTTCGCCCTCCTCGCACCGGATCGGACGGTGGTCATCGAGGCGGGCGAGGAGATCGGCCAGGGAGGCAATCGCCATCTGGGCGAGGACGCCTACCGCACCCCGATGCAGTGGGGCCCCGGGCGCAACGGTGAGTTCTCGGGCGTCGCGACCCGCCTGCTCGAGGTGCCGCCCAACACGAGCACGACACACGGCTACCGAGCCGTGAACGTGCGTGCGCAGTTGGAGGAGGAGGGCTCACTCCTCCGCACGCTGCAGAGCCTGATCGCCGAGCGGAATCGGCTCCGGGGGCGCGACGTGACGCTGCTTGGCTCTGGCCATTCGGCGGTTCTCGCTCTCGACCGCACCCAGGGGCTCCGCAAGACCCGGGTCCTCGTGAACCTCAAGTACGAGCCGGTCAGCGCTTCCCTGCCCTTCCGCGGCAACGGATTGTTCAATTCCCCCCGGCAACCCATCGAGCTCGCCCCGTACGGCGTAGAGGTCGGCGCCCAACCTGTCGAGATGCTGGCGGGTGCGCTGGAACGGCTCCGCATGCGGGCGGAGCGGGCGGTTCGCCGCGCCGCGGCCCTGGCGCAGCCCTCGGGGCGGGCGGTCGAGGCGGTACGCGACGAGGCGCTCGAGCGGCGCTTCCGACCCGACGAGGACGACGCAGGCGAGAAGTCACCATCACGCGTTGACCGCGTCGCCGGAATCGTCGCGCTGGTCATCGGCATGGCGGTGCCGACGATGTCCCAGGTGGCGCTGATCCAGGCGGCCTCGAGCATCGTCCAGAAGCTGGACGCGGGCGCGGAGTGGGCCCCCGCGATGATGGTCGTCTATGCCTTGGGGCTCGGGGGCGGGGCCGTCGCGCTGGTGCAGCTCGGCGCTCGGTGGGGTTACAAGCGTGTCTGGGTCGCAGCGTTCGCGGCGTACTCCGCGCTCACGTTCGCGGCAATGCTCGCCGGCTCCGCAGAGTGGCTGGCGCTGTTCAGAGGGCTGAGCGGGGCCGCGGCAGCGCTTGTGGTGCCGGCGACCGGCATCCTGCTCCGCAACGTCCTCCGCGGAAGCGAGACGAAGGTGACCGCCTACACGACAGGCGGCTTCGTCGTGGGTATTGCCGGCGGTCTCCTGGCCGGCGGCTCCTTCGTCGACAACTGGCCGATGATCTTCTTCGTCACGTTTGCGGCCTCGGTGCCGGCGGTGATCGCCGGCGCTGTGTCCCTGCGGCAAATCGCGCCTGACCCGAGCATCCGCTTCGATTGGGTCGGGGCGCCGCTGTCGTTCCTCGGCGTGACCGTGGCGTTGGGCGGCATACTCATCGGGTCGACCGCGGGGTGGGACAGCCCGTGGGCGGTCAGAGGCGTCGTTGCCGGGGTCACGATGCTCGCCGTATTCGGGGTGGTCGAGAAGAGGCTCTCGCCACAGCGGCGCTTGATCGACCCGAAGCGGCTCTTCACGCTCCAGGCGCTCGGTTCGTGGGGGGCGACCTCGCTCAGCTTCGGAGCGGTCTCCGCAGTGATCGTCGTCGCGGGGCAGTTCATGGTGCTCGTCCTCGGCTTCGGGGCCTACCAGGTCGGGTACGGGCTCCTCCCGGGTGTGGGCGCCCTGCTCGTCGGGGGCGGGCTGGCCCTCGTGCTCGGAAAGGGCCTCGGTGCCGCCACCGGACCGGTGGGCTTCGGGGTGCTGACGGCGGCTTTGGCGGGCGCCGGGATGCTCACGACCACCGGCGGATACGACCAGCTTGCGGGCATCCTGACGCTGGCGGGCATCGGCGCCGCGATGGGCATGTTGCGCAGCGCCGACGTCCTTACCACGGCGGTGGGGGACCATGCCCGGGGAACGGCGCTGATCGAGCAGGCGCGCTCGATCGGTCTCACCATCGTTGTGCCGATCCTGATGTGGCTGGAGGGGGGGCCCGATTTCAGCCGGACGTTCCTACGCGTGGTGAACCGGGCGTTCTCGTTCGAGAAATTCACGGCGTTCGACGAGCGGATCAGGCTGGCCGTGGAGCATCCCGTGGCCAGTGTGATCGTGGCGCAGGTGGTTGCTGAGGACGGTGCCCCCGGAAACGCCTACTGGATCCTCTTTGCGACAAAGATCGGCTTCATGGAAGTGTTGCCGCGGGTGGTCACCGCCGCCGCGGGGATCACACTCGCCGCGACGGTTCTGAGTGTCTTGGCCGCCAGGAAGAAGCGGGTGTCCCTGAGGAAGCGTCGGTCCCCGCGCCTCGGTCCCGCCGTGGTGCTGGGGCCTGTCGTGGCCGTAGCGGCCGCGGTCATGGCAGCCACGCTCCCGAGCAGCGCACCGTGGTGGCTTCAGCCGCTGGTGGCGGGCGTTCCCGTGCTGGCTGGCGCCGCCGTGTGGGTGCTCGCCTCCGCCTACGGGGCGAGGCGTCACCTGCGCACCGGTCTGGCACTGGGGGCCTGGGTGGGGGCACTCGACTGGTTGTCGAAGGGCGCAGCGGAATTCCTGTCGCCCCTCGGTGGCGGGGCGTCGAGCACGATGTTCGGCCTCTCCTGGGAGCGCTTCTACAACCCCAGGGGGTACGCGGTCCTGTTGCCGGACTCGGCACAGCCCCTGATTGATTTGATCGGGGTCCGCACCGCGCATGTGGTCCTGGTCGCCGTGGCGGCGGCGGGCCTACTACTGGCGTACCGGTGGCTGGGTCACTCGACCACCGCTGTGGTGCGTTGGCTGGCCGCCGTGCCGTTGGGGTTGGCGCTCTTTGGGGGCATCGCGAACGGGTGGGACTACCTGTCCGACGAGAAGGCCACCGACTTCATCCCGCTCACCGGCTGGCTGTCGGAGATCCTCAACGTGCCGTCCAACAACCCCGCCGACTGGGGGATTCTGGCGGCCGGTGCCGGGCTGGTGGCTGCAACGGCGATAGAGCTCGTAAGGCTCGCCGGGACGCGCTTCACCCGCGCGTCCACGGACCGCGCGCACAGCGGAGCCCTGATGGTTGGCGAACCGCTCAACGCGGACCAGCAGCGGAGGTTTGAGGAGAGGTTCCCGGAAGTGCTCGCGGCGGCCAGAGATCGCGGCTACTTGCGGCATCCACGGCACTTCGATCGAGAGCTGCTTCTCGGGGCGGACCTTGATCTGCTGCTGACGGCGCTCAGTGAGGCCGCGGAGGAGCTGGGCATGACCGCCAAGCCGGAGGTGACCGTGGTCGACCTGAACGTGGATGGCGTCCAGGACCTGCTGAATGGCGCCCAGCTCGGCTTCGTCACGAACCGCCTTGGGGCCTACGCATGGAGCCGCAAGGGCCACGACGAGGTCGTGTTCTCGCTGTCGTTCCTGAGGGAGCTCTTGGCGCTACACAAACGGCGGCTGCTCGGGCCGGTTGGCCTGAGGCGCGTGCTGCAACATGAGCTGCTCCACCTCACGGGCAAGTTCCCGCCAGCGCAGAAATGGTTCCACGACACCGAGACGCGGAGGCTCCGGGAGATGGTCGATGAAGCCCGCGGCAGGGTCCGAGAGGAGCTGTTCGGTCGGCTGCGGAGCAAACCCTTCGTGCTCACTACCGACGAGGCGGAGAGGGCCGCCGCCCTGCACGACGAGCACCTGCTGCTCGACCTCGACCCCGACTTCCCCGACGCGTTTTTCCCCAGGCGAGCGCATCAGCCGGCTCCCGAGGCCGAGCTGGTCGTTGGCAACGCGCGGATACCGCTGACCAGGGCCAGTCCGCTGATCCTGGGGCGCGCCAGTCTGCGCTATGGCGGGCTAATGCAGAACGGGGTGTCGCGCATTCACGCCCGGTTCTCCGGCGGCACGAGCGGGTGGCAGGTGGAGGATCTCGGGTCCACCTTCCTCACCTTTGTCAATGGGTTACCGGTCGAGAGCGGACCCGTCTCGCTCGCCCCCTGGGACACAATTCGCCTGGGCCACCAGCTGGAGCTCACGTTCGAGTCCGGGCACGCGCGCAAGGGGACTCTCTCGATCAGTCGGGAGGAGGCACAGGCGCGCGCCGACGACGCTCTTGCCTCCCTGATTCGGATCCACCTGAAGGAGCTGAATGAAATCTGGGCCGAGCAGGCTTCGTCCGCAGTGGGCCTCAGTCATGAACTCCAGATGGAGCGCCTCAGAGTCGAGCGAAAGCTGGTCGCCGCGGCCAAGGTGCTCGCCGGCGACGACCTGCTCGGTCATGTCAGGCCGATGCTGGGCGAGAGGTTCGATATCCACCCCGACCACCTGGAGACCGTCGAGGCCCAGCTGGTCGCGCTGATGCTGGTGCCCCACGAGCATTGGGTTTGGCTGGCCGACCGGGGCTGGCAGTCGGATGGGCTGATATCCGGGAACGCACCGGAGTCGCTCTTCCGCACGTTGATCTCCGTGGGACGCATCATCGACGACCTCGCGGGCCGGCCATCCAACAGCCCGTGGTTCATCGCCGAGCTCTCGAACCTGCCAGAGGGACTTGCCCGTCGGGTACGGGGCGACGCCAACATCCTGTTCGGAGTGATCTACGCCGCGCTGAGGGTGGGCGGGATACGTGCGGCGGCCGCGTTCGTCGGCGACGAGCTCGCCAGCCGAGCCGTCATTGAATTCGGACATCTGCTCGACGCGCCACCGGTTACGCCGGCCACGGAGCGGGAGAGTCCTTGGTTCTTCCCGCCTGCGCGCAAGGACGGCACGACTCGCTCGAGCGGAGCCGCCTGGGCGGCGGGTACCGCAACGGTCTTGGTTGTTCTGGCAGGCGTCTCGTGGCTTGTGTACAGAGCCGCGGGAGGGGATGGTCAGATGGTCGCTCAAGGGTCACTCCTCCTCACCTTCCTGAGCCGCCCCGGGCTGTTCTCCCGCCTGGTCGTCCGCCTCAAGGCGGTTGCCCTTCGGGTGCTGGGAGGACCTGACGCCATCGTGGCGATCGGGCTCTCAGCGGGCCTGCTCCTCGTCGCTGCGGAGGGTGATCCCCGCCGGGTGGGGGGTGCGATGGCGGCGGGCGGCATTGTTACCGCTGACCGCCTGCTGAAGCGAGCGCGCCTCTACGAGAAATATGCCCGGTCGGGAGACACGCGGCTTCACCACGTCGTGACTGGGCGGGCGATCGAGACCTTTGCCAGGGCTGAGCGCCTCTACCGCCGACTGCTTGACTCTGGGGAGGAGATCGAGAGCGCCGGTGCGCGGGTGGAGCGAGGCATCGCGAGAGCTGCTGTCGGCCAGGACCGGCTGGTGCTGTCGAACGGGCCGCTCGCTCCGGTCCCCGCATCGGGATCGCCGCTCCGCGCAGAGCTCAAGCGGATCAAGGGAGTTGTCCAGGCGATCGCGGCGGCCGACGAGCTTCTTGAAAAGGGTCTGGAGTTCGAGCGCAATGCGATCGGCGTGCACCAAACGCCCCTAGGTCCGCCGGCGGCACGAGAGAGCCGCGACCTGCTTCTGGCTGCTCAGACCCGGTACGGCGAGCTCCTGGATGCGGACTCGGCCCTCGACTCGGTGCTGTTGCCCAGCGTGATCCTCGGGCTGAGCAGGGCGAAGGCCGGGATTGCAAGGCTGGCACCCCTCCTCGAGGAGGATCTCCTATCTCTGCTCGTGAGGAAGCAGGAGCTCGCAGAGCTCGCCGACCCGGAGCGGCGCTCCAAGGGGGAGGAGATCGACGCCTACAACGTCGCGAGCGAGGTGAGGACCGTCAGGGTCGAGATCGCGCGGATCATCGATCTCAAGTCGCCACTCTTTCAGGTCATCGACGTCCTTGGGGCGAGGGCGACATCCGGCGATCGCCGAAGCCACCGGTCGGGCGGTGCGCCTGAGATCGCGACCCGGAAGGCCACGATCGCTGCGCAGGAGATGGTCTCGCGCGCCAACCAAGATCTCGCGGCAGCGGACGAAAAGCTCGACTTGGCTGCGGAGGGCTCCGCCGAATGGATAGAGGCCCTCCTTCTGAAGGAGCAAGCAGCCTGGCTCGTGCTGGGCGCGGCTGCCTTCAGCCGGGCGCTCGAGGTGGGGATCTGGGGCTCCGGCGTACGCCGGCGAGGCAGAACGCGCACGTCAGCGGAGCGCTGGACGTGGCGCGGTGCGCAATCGGAGCTCGAGTTGGACCTGACGCTGCTCGAGACCTTTGATTCGCGTCCGCACCTGCCCAACCTGGACGTGCAGGCACGAGCAAACGACAGGCGGGTGCGCCTTGCGGTTCGACTGCTCCCAGCGGATCTCGTACCACTCCTGGAGCGCCTGACGGTGCGGGTCCTCGTCCATTACAGGGGCATGCCTCTGTTCAGGTACGACCCGCGCGCGGTGACGTTGGAAATCAGCGATAGCGCGACGTTAATGGACATCCTGCGCGCTTTTGGAGCAGTCATCGATCATCTGCTCGGTTGGCCCTCGGCGTCGCCCAGCTTCCCGGGCCGCGCTCTTGCGGCGTGGCATGGGCTCTTCAGTCCGGGGTTCTTCCAGGAGGTCGTCGCGACGTGGCTGGCCACGCGGAACGTGGTCACGCCTGCGCGCGAGGCCAAGCCGGCCGGCGAAAAAGCCAACCTCTTCGACGACGTGGAGGAGCCCATTCTCACGATCCCCGACCTCTACGGTCTGACACGCACCTACCTCGTCAGGGCCCTGCCCACGAACTGGGGTGCGATTAGGAACCCCTTCCCTGCCCCGTCCGGTGAGCAGGCGGCGGTGAGGATCCGGGAAGCCGACAAGGACGGCATCCTGGGGGTCGGAGGGCCCGTCCTGGCCCTCCCGCTGCTGACCGGGGGATGGCTGGAGCCGGTGCCGTTCGCCCTGAACGTCGCCACAGCGGTTGTGCTCATCGGCGCCGCCGTCGTCGTCCCGATCGTCATGGCCGGCACGAGGCGTCCGGGCCGCGTGCACCACGGGATCCGACCTGGGCGTGGGCCACCGAGGCGCGCGCAGAACGCGCTGCTCGCGGGCAGCGCCGCCGTCACGCTCGCGCTTGCGCCCGTATTCACGGCCCCGGTTGCGGCGGCCCCGGCGACTGCGAAGGCATCGGGGTGGACCCACGCCGGCTATTACAAGCTGGGGGTTCAGGACGGCGATCTCCTGTGGCGGCTGCAGAGGAACGGGCTTGCCGCCGACAACATCGACAGGGCTGCGGAGGATGGCCGGCCGGCTCCGCCGATCAACGAGGCCGAGGTCAGGCGCCGGGTGCTGGATACCGCGGCGCGGAGCGATGTCGATCCCGACCAAATCCGTCCGGGCGACACCCTCGTGTCGAGGTGGAGGCTGCTCCGCCACGTACCGAAGCCGGTCGTGTCCGCACAGGGCTTGCGTCAGATGCCGGGCGCGCCGGCTAACGGGTCTGATGCTGTAGAGGTCGGCGGGGCCGCCGGATCGTCAGCCGGGTCGTCCTCCTCGACGCTGCTGGTCGTCGCCACCCTGGCTGCTGGCGGTGCCGCGGGTATCCCGGTGGTCGTCGCGCTTTCACGCCGAGTGATCACGACCCGCAGGCGGCGCCGGGACGAGGCGGCGCGCGACGCCCAGCAGGTCGACTCCTCCGTCCACACGGTGCTGCTGCAACTCGTCGCGTTGCACGCCAGGCGTCAGGACGCTTCCTCCGACGTTGACACGTTCTGGCTTGACAACGCAATGTCTCTTGCGCGGAGGCGGCTCGCACCTCCGACGGCGCCCGATGGCTCGCTTCAGATCCTGGGCGGCCTCGAGGTGCTCGCCGGATCGGCCAAGGCTCAGATCGACTACGACGTCTTGCGCCTCGAGCTCGCGGGGCTGCTCGGCGACGGCTCAAGGCGGCCGAGCGGGATCGCCCGGACGACGGCCATGCTTCTCGTCGCAAGGCACCTGCATGCGCAGCTCGCGATAGCGAGGGGTCCTCGCAAGCATCTACGGCGCGAGCGAGCGACGGCTGGGTCACCGGAGCCTCGCCAGGCGGCTGCCGAGCTTGCTGCCGCAGTGGAGTGGCAGCGCCTGATGGCTTGGCTGGTCGCCCGACGTCACTGGCGCGAGATCGGGCAGGCTGATCGGTTCCCGGCGTCCTGGCTCGGTCGCTGGGGCTGGCGGCAGATTGAGCGTCCCTTCGCGCGCGCCGCTCTGGCGGCCTCGGGATCGGCTGCGGGAGGCCGACTTCGCGAGCTGGAGGGTCTGGTAGGGCGTGGGGGGCTGCTCGTGGCCGGTACACCGAGCTCCGACCAGGTCGAGGCGTTTCTGTGGGTTCGCAACATGACCCACGAGCTGGCGCAGCGCGGCCTGACCATTCAGTTCCTCCGCGCAGGGTCTCCGGCGTCGCCAGTCCAATTCCAGTGGATCAACGAAAAGGCGTTCCTTTCGGTGTCGCCGTCGGCGTCCATCGCGGAGATCTGGCAAGGCATCGGCACTGCGTTCGACTCCCTCACCGGAACGCAGGCGCCGGGCGGTTGGTTCGGGCGCTACCTGACGGAACTTCCCTTCGCGATGGGACAGGCACGTCTACTCAGTGATCCCTCCAGGGGAGGCGTCGCGCGGCCGGGCGATTGGGCAATGACCATGACGGGCCGCGCCTTCTGGTCTGTCATCGGGCTCTCGGCGTTGGGCGCCCTACTCGCGCAACTCGGCGCAGACCCCACCGTCCTCAACAACGGTCAAGCAGTCGCCTACGGCGCCGGCCTGCTTCTGCTCGGCGGAGCGCGGTGGGTGCAGCAACCGCGTCGCCACGAGGGTCTCGAGCGGACGGTGCTGAGGCTGCTCACCGAGGAGGGCCGACCGCGGCGCGTGATGCCCCTGCAGGCGTTGCTGGACCGGCTGGGCGAGCTGGGCATCGCGGCAACGGAGGCGGACATCGAGCAGCTGAGCGGGGTCGCCGTGGTGGAGGACGGCGCCGATCGGGTGGTGCTGGTCAGGATCGCCGGCGGCTCCTCCGACGCCGAACGGCCGGAGGTCACGGCACTCCGCAGGCGCTTGTACACGTACGCCGATTATCTCACGCCTCGTGAGATGGAGCCGCTGGCTGAGCTGGTGTCCCGATTGGCGACTGGGGAGCTGCCGTCTCCGAAGGTTCAGAAGCGTTTCTGGCGCCTCATGCCCACCCTGCTGAGGCGCCACCGCGAGCGTGGCTCGAGCGTCGAGGGCACTACGATCTGGCAGCGCGGGATGCTGGTGGAAGCTCTGGACGACCCCAGGGCCCTGAAGGCGCATGGCGTCGAGCTGTCGATCCTCTTCGCCGAGTTCGTCAACAGTGTGTTCCGGGCCGGTCGCATCCCGGGGGCGTTCCGCACCAAGCACATCAACCGCGTCAGGGCTGATCTCGAGAAGCGCTGGCAGGGTGGTGAGACCACGCGGCTCGGGGGCGTCATCACTCCTGAGCTGATCGAAGCGATAATCGGCAAGCTCGACGACGAATTCGATCGGCTGGAGCAGATCGCCCTTCGGACCTGGGGCGAAGAGCCTCATGGGTCCGAGGAGATTTGGGCCGGGACGGTGCGCGAGCTTCGACGTCTCTGGGACGACAAGGTGCTCGGAACGATCGGGTACCTCACGGAGCACCGCCCGGACCTTGTGGAGCGAGCGGCGCTGGCCAGGCCTCGCCTGAAGAATCCCCTGGCAGCCGCCATGCTGGCGGCGGGGTATGCGCCGACACTCACTCGGATCTGGCGTCGCCACCCACCGCTGCCAAAGGAGACGGTGGACGATTGGATCAGGCAGGTCTACCGCGGCGATGCCATGCCGGATCTATGGACGGTCTGGCGGCGCGGGAGAAGGCGACCACTGCAGGGCAACGCGTCCCTCATCGACTCGGCCCTCGAGCACTACGGCGGCCGCTTGTTCGACGCCGTGAAAGCCATCACCGGCAAGGAAATCGAATGGCCCGAACTGGCCGGACCCTTCAGGACAGTCCCACTCGACGCGGGGACCATCGACATGCTGATCCATGCCATGGAGGCCGGGCGTGGCTACGACCTCGATCTCCGGCCGGCCCCCGTCGAGCTGCGCCTCCGCTCGGATTCGCTGCCGGAGCTGCTCCGCAGGTACACCGTTTACACGGCGCCCGCGGAATACGCACGGCTCGTCGACCTGGTCGTGACGCTCGCGCTCGACCGGCGACCCACGGACGCCGAGCTGGAGCCCTTCTGGAGCGTGCTGCCAGAGTTGAAGCGCAGAGACCGCGTGCGCGGGCGGCGCCCCCAGGGCACCACCATCTGGCTGCGTCACTTCCTGGCCGACGTTCTTGGCGAACCTAGTCCGCTGACGGCACGCGACGCCGAGCTCGAGAGCGTCTTGACGAGGGTCGTCGGCGAGACGTTCCAGGAGGGTCGCATCCCCGATCGGCTCCGCGAGCATTTCGCATGGCTCATGACGAGCGAACTGGGCGTTGACGTCGCTGGGCTCGACGAGGAGATCGCCGGACTGGAATCCGTCGCAGCCCACATGGGGCTGGCCGGACCGACGAAGCCGGGTCTCCCTCACGTGGGAGGTCTCAGCTGGCCGATCCGAGGTCTGCAACGCGTACTCGCCGGGATCGCGACGACGAACACCAGCCGATTCTCGTTGCAGGCGGTTGAACAGTGGTTGGGCAGCTCGGCCCCGCGCGCCCGCGAGCTGTTGGCGGTGGGGAACGGAGTCTTCTGGGCGCGCGTCGCCGGTACGAGTCATCTCTATGAGCTCACAGAGGTCGTGCGGACCTGGATGGACGAGGGCACCGTCGCGAGGGTGACCACCGACCTCGAGTTTCTCGAAGCTGTCGCCCCGTTCTCCATCGACCCGCTGATGGGAAGCCCGATATTCACCGGTCCCACCGGCCCGGCGCTGGCGGTGCTCGAAGGGTGGTGGGAGGTTGACGCACGTGGACCCGTTTCGCAGACGGCGCTGAGCGCCCAGACCGGGCTTGATCGGGGGATCGTTGGGGTCGGTGTGGCCGGCCTGCTCGACGCTGGCGCACTGCTGCAGACGAGGGCCGGCGTGTCGATGCGCGAGAAGTTGTCGGGTCTGGCGAACCTGCATCCCGACGAGCTGGCGGCGGTGCTCAGTCGTCCCGGTCCCTCCGGCCAGGCGACTTGGCGGGTGCTGCATGGCTTGCCACGCAGCTCAGCGCCGGAGGGCTGGCGCTTCAGCCGTGGCGTGTTGCTGACGCTGCTCGACTTCCTCTCGATAAGGGGCGGGGTAGGTGGCTCGGTGAGCGAAGGAGAGCTCGCTCGGTTTGCGGACCGGGGGCGCGTTACGCGCTTGGGCCTGCACGATGGCGCGGCCTTCGGCCTGTTCCGATGGACCGAGGAGCGCACCACTCCGCGTGGGAAGGGCCGAGCCGGACGGCGGTGGTCGCTTACACGCGACGCAGCTTGGACGCTGAGCCGGCCCCTGCACGTCGTGATGGAGCTGATCCGAATCCGCGAGGCGGGCGCCGAGGACCTTGAGCGCACTTCGGCGATCGCGGACGGGGTCGGACTCGTGAGAAGCCACGCCGGCATGGTGGATGAGGCGCGGGAGCGCTTCGACGACCTGGCACGTGTGCTGGCCGCTGGTCGGCGCGGCTCCGTATGGCGCTCCGGCTTCGCGGCGCCGGTCGTCCTGTTCCTGACGCCGGATGGAACGATCCCGCCTGAGTTCGTGCCCGTCCTGTGGGTTACGGGCAGCCTGCTGGGTCTTGTCGTGGTGGGCCGCCTGGTCAGGGCAGGCGTCTCCCATTTCCGGCGGCCCCGGCCAACGCCCGAACCGGACCTGGGGGACGAGAGGAGGGCGCTGGAGACCGCCCTTGGTGGAGCGGAGCGTGGTCGTTGGCGCGACGAGGTCGATCGACTGACGGGCCTGATTGCCGACTTTCGTTCTCACGAGATCGGGAGCGTGCTCGCCGAGCTTCATTCTCGGGTGACCGACGCTCCGGATCGACCCATCGCTGCTGGGGCTCGCCTGCCCTGGTTCTCTGACGCGCTGGCGGAGGCTCTCCAGGGGTCGCGGGCATCGGGGGATCTGGCTCGGGTGCTCCGCGACCAGGTCTTCGAGGAAGCGGCTGACAGCGGCTTCCTGCCCGAGTCGTGGCTGCCTGTCGAGCAGGCTTATGCGGACTGGTGGGAGACCGCCGGAAACGCGACACCGAAGGCGCGCGAACAGCAGCTCGTGGCGTACGCCACCTACGAGCGGTTGCTCGGCCGAAAGCTCAAGGCGTTCAGGTGGATCGCCCATGGCACGACGTTCGACGACCCGTCCACATCCTCCATCGGCTCCGGCGCACGGCTCGAGCGCGCGATCCGGCAGGCCGCGCAGGCGGAGCTCGAGGCCGGCGATCCGCTCGGCCGGAATCGCTGGCGGGTCTTCCTCGCCCGACGCCAGGTGGCGGGCTGGGCAGACGCCTTCACGGCGTCCCAGCACGCGGGCGCGCTCGCAGCTACCTGGGCGCATGACCCGGCCGAGGCCTCACTGGTATGGGCCGACGTCCTCTACCTCGAGGCCGTCAGGGGCAGGATGGGTACTTCGTTGCCGCCGTGGCGAGGTCTCGAGGCGGAACTGGGACAGCTGTTGCGCCACACGGCGCCGGTTGAATGGCAGCAGCCCGTGGTCCAGGCCTTCAGCGCTCTGCAGCGCGCTCGTGGCCTACAGCACGCGACGTCGCCCCTCCAAGCACCCATCGACGTGACGGCCGTGGTCGCCCTCGTCGAGCAATTTGTGGAACCGGCGCGAGCCGACGATCCCGATAGCGCCCAACTGCTCGCCAGCGCCGTCGGCGCGCTGCGCGCGGCCGGCGAGGATCCCTACAGCAACCTTCACCCGAGACGGGCCGAGCAGCTGCTGCGCGCCGTCCGCGTCCTGGGGGCGCGGGCGCACGCGCTCGTCCACGGGACGCCAGCAACGACATGGAGTCGCTCCCACGAAACTCGCGTCGATGACGCTTGGGCCAAGCTCGCGGCGCTAGAAACTAGCCCGCACGGGTGGCTGAGCGACCTCCGCCGACGGCTTGTCGAGCGCGAGCTCGCGAAGGCGACGGAGCTCGAGCTAGGGGCCCCGATCCGGCTCCCCTCGGACATCCACGCTGCACTGGTCCCGACCCACGAGCCGACCGATATCCAGGCGTCGGCACTGCTGCGGGTGGCGGGCGCGGTACGAGACGTGGCCGGTAGCGGCACGCCCCTGCGATTCAGCCCCGTCGCCACGGCGATGGAGGTCGTCGCGGAGGTCGTTCGTCTGGGCAGCGGGGTCAGCGACCCGCGGTTGGTGATCGCGGCTGCATCCGAAGCCGCTGCGGCGCGTGTCTACGGCCCGCGAGTGGTGGCGGAGGTACTCGCCGGGCATCCGAACCTCGATCGAGCCATGGAGTCCATCGCTGAGGCGCTCGCCGACCCCGCAGGGGTCCGCCTTGAGAGAAGCGAGAGGGCGGGGCACGAGAGCGGGAGACGCGGACCGACCGGCCGCGTGGAGCTGCACTGGCTCCCGTTCGTGGGAGGGATGTTGGCCGTCGCCCCCATGCTGGTCGACTTGCTCGACGCAATGTCTGGGACCTGGCTCCTGGTCGCGGCAGCGTTGCCCGCGCTGTACATCTCCTGGCGCATCGGAAAGCGCCTCCTGGGCCACCGGGCGCTCCGGTTCGTCATCACGGTCGGCGGGGCGATCGTGCTCGGGCTGGTGGCGGCCGGTGGGTCGAGCCCGGTAGCGGCCGCGCCGCCCCCACCCCCGCTGCCGACTGCCGGAACGCCACAGGCGCCACCGACCGAGCTTAGATCGGTGACGAGCAACTTGGAGCGGCTCGAAGGGCGGGTCGACACGCTCGAGGTGAAGAAGGTGGTCCTGCTCGAGGCCGTCCGTCGCTTCGGACTCGCGCCCCGGGCTCCCGCGGCGGAGATCCGGCGGGACGGGCAACTGATCACTCGGTTCACAGGATCCGAGCTGAACAATGAAGCTGAGCGGATCGAGGCCCTGGCCCGCCAAGGGACCAAGGAGCTCGGCTGGCTGCGCTACGGAGCCGACCCCCAGTCGGTGAAACAGCTCACGCGACGATTCGCAGATCTAGAGGACAGGTTCAAGGCCGTGCGCTTCGGATTCGATCAGTGGGAACGAATCCAAGCGGTCCAGGACGTTCGGGCGCTGGTCCTGAAGGGCCCCGTCCTCGACCGTTACTTCCTCAACGTTCGCGACTTCGAGCTGGTCCAGCTGCGGTCGGTTCTCCAGGGTCTGGAGGAACGCGCTGCGCGACTCGGCCGGGAGCGTCCCAGCCAGCGAGCCGACATCGCCGCACTTCAGGATCGAATCGCACGTGAGGGACGCGAACTCGACGAATCCGAGGGCAACGCAGCGACGCTGCTTGATCGAGCCCGGAGGCTCAAGAGCTCACTCGCCGATCCGAACGTCCCGCTCGACTGGCGCTTGAATAACGAGTACGTCGACCTGAACCTCGAGCTCACGCCTGTGTACCCATCGCTTGCAGAACGCTTGTCGGCTCACGGCGAAGCCTTGTCCCTGTTGCACGGCGACCTCTCGGAGATCGAGCGCGGCTGGTACTTCTGGCTGTCCCAGGCAGGGCGCACGGTCCTGATTGGTGCGATGGCCTGGTCGGTCTTCCCCTCCTGGCGGCAGCGACGCCGCGACCTGGCCGCTGAGCGCTACGCCCGCCGGCTCCCGCCTGGGCTCTTCGAGCCAAGCTATTGGGCGCTCGACCCATGGGAGACCATCCGGGAGCTCGCGCAGCGGGCGATGCTGTTGAGAGCCAGCCAGAGCGCGGCGGCGGAGGGGGCCGAGTTGGCGTGGCGCGCTGCTGTCTGGGTCGCCGCAAGGCAAGGACTTCTCGATGCCGGTTGGACGCCGTCTCGCCCAGAGCCTGCAGATTGGGGCCTGGAAGTCCCTGCGGAGGAAGCGTTCCGGCTGGTGGGAGGGGACCTGGATCCCGCCCTGCACGAGGTGCTCGCAGAGACAGTCAGGTTGCTCGACCAAGCGGGTCTGGCTTGGAAGCTGTACAGCGAGACTGGTCCGTTCGGTGTCGAGGTGCTCGCCGACGAGGCCTTCGTCGACCGTTGGCGAAAGAGGCATCCCGACGTTCCCGCTCCCAGCGCGTGGGCCCAGGGCAGGGCAAAGATGGTCCTGCGTGAGAGCACCCTCCGGAGAGCCCGGCTGCGGTCGGGGGAGGTCGACGGGTCGATGTTGGCGACGGCCGCCGGCCTCGTGCTTCACGAGTGGCAGCACCTCGCCGATCGGACCGGCCAGCCTGCGCAGGGGGAGCGCAACTCCTTCCGCGTTCAGCACCTCTTCCTGGCTCTCCAACGCGAGCTACTGCTGCTTGCGCGGTTGTCGTCTGGTGCCGGCCTGCGGTCCGCGCGGGTCACAGCACAACGGCGCGCCGTAGAATTCTGGGAGGCCGAGCTGCGCGCCTGGAGCCCGGACTTCGACGCGCATGCCCGGTACCCGCTGCCGCGATACGCCTGGTACGACCGTCTCGAGGATCCGTACGACTTGGCAGGGCGTCCGCGGGCCTTGGTTACTGAGGAGCGCGTCACCTTCGACCGCCGCATCCGAGACGTGGCGGACGAGGTTCTCACGGACCTCGTCCTGGAGGAAGCGGTCGGCCTGCTCCCCAAGGACAAGGCCCCCATCTATGACCCTGAGCACCGGGCGGAGGGGGTGGGGCTCACGATTCACGTCGCTGAGGGGTTCGCCGCGCGGATGGAGCGCCAAGCGCAGGTTGATCTGACCGAGGTGGTCGATCCGGTGCGTCGATGGCTCGTGATTGACCGCGAGCGAGCGGAGGAGCTCGAACGGCTTCAGCGTGAGTTCGTCGCCGTGGTTCCCCAGAGCACCGTCTCCGATCTGGTCCGGCTGTACCACGGCGGGTTGAAGCACCGCCTGCAGCTGAACCTGCTCCCGCTCGTGTTCGGGGTGGCGTTTGCGTGGCTGGCGGGTCCACCGGCCGCTCGTGCGGACCTGATGGCGGCGTTGGAGCGGATGCTGCGCGGCCCGCCGCGTCTCGGGCGCTCGGTACTCGGGGTCGGCGAAGGGTTCTCCGTCTACTTCGACCCACTGGTCACCATCGCGGGCCTGGCGCTGCTCGGTGCCAGCGTCTTGACCGCCTGGGTTGCCCATCGCCGTTCCCGGCGTCATCGGCCATCACGGATGGGCCAGGCCGATCTCGGGGAGCAGTACGGGAGGTCGGCCGTACTCCGTTCGGCGGTGCTAATTCGACTGCGCGGAGGGCGACGGACGATGGCGCTGCAGACGCTGCTGTCGGAGCTGCGCGAGGCGGGCATCCCGGCCGAGGAGGAGGACATCCAGCAGCTCGATGAGGTCGACGTGATCCCTGACGAGCTTGGCGAGCTCCAAGTGGTGCTCCGCATCGCGGGCGGTTCGCGCCACGCCGATCTGCTTGAGGCCTTCCTCGAACGGGCTGAGCTCAAGGTGAGGAGCTTCCCGCCCGACGCGCAGGACGTGCTTCGCCGGCTCGAGCCGGACAGAATCGAGGTACTCGCTGACCTCACGCCTGTATACAAGGAAGAGATCCACTGGGCGGTCATGGCGCAGACCGCTGACGCCGCGGTCGTCTCGGGGTGGATCAAGCGCGAGCTTGCGCATGCCCGGCAGTCGCAGGCGGACGCCGATTTGTTGGCCCAGGCGCCGATGCCGGACGCTCTGTTGGTGCCGGTCCGGCGGCTACGGGACAGTCTCCACAAGTACGCCGACTACATGACAAATCGCGAGCTCGGCCAGTTCGACACCTTGGTCACGCGGGTGGCGCTCGGGAGACTGCCTTCGCGCAGGCTGCGGGAGAGCTACTGGGGGCTGGTGGGCACGTTCCGCGATCGACATGAGGCACGCGCGTCGAGCGTCGAGGGGATCACGTTCTGGCAGCGCCAAATGCTTCTCGATGCTCTGGGCGACCCGGCCGCGCTGCACGCAACGGGCCCTGTACTGGAGCGTCTGCTCCGTTGGTTCATCGAATCCGTAAGTGACCGCGGTCGCGTCCCTGCTGCTTTCCGGCGCGAGCATGCCGAGCGCGTCAAGGCCGAGCTCCGAAAGCGGCAAGGGCGGGGTGAGCCAACCCGGGTCGGTGAGGCCATCACGGAGGAGATGATCCGCGCGATCGATGCCAAGCTCCGCGGTGAGTTCCGCCGGCTGGAGCAGGTCGGACGCCGGATCTGGACCGAGCCGCGACGTGCCGATCGTTCCTTCCGCGAGCTTCGGACCCACGACGAGATCCTCAATGTGCTTGTGGGCGAGCTTCTCGATCTCTGGGCGCAGGGAGCGGTCCCCACCGTCTACTACCTGGAAGCGAATCGCCCCGACCTGGTCGAGCTGGCCGGTCGTGCGCAACGATCGGCCAACGACGTTCTCCGTACAGCCATGCGTCGAGCGGGATTTCCGCCGGAAGTGCGTCGGAGAAAGCAGCCGCTACCGCCGTTGCCTCTGGACGAGGTGGACGCCTGGATCCTCAGACGCCAGGAGAGCGGCGAAGGACTCGAGTTCGCGACGGTTTGGCGGGTCCGCAAGAGGCAGCTGCGGCCCGGGCACGCGTCTCCCTTCACCTCCGCGATCGAGCACTACAGGAGCTGGACCAAGGCGGTGGAGGCCGTCACGGGCGAGGCAATCGAAATGCCCGAGCCCCAGGCGGTGGGGCTGGGTGAGTCGGCCTCACGCGCGCGGCGCGACCTACGGCGCAAGGTGGACGCCCCGGCTCGCGCCGGCGACCTGATCCCACTCCCTTTGCGGGTTCGCCGGATCGATCCCAACGCTCGCTTCATCGCTCCGCGGCTCGGCGGACTGAGCTGGCCGATCGAGGGCATGCTGGGCGTTCTTCACGAGATCTCCATGTCGCGCGTCGACGAGTTCTCGCAGGAACTGGTCGCGCGCTGGCTCGGTATTTCCTCGAGGAGCGCGAGACACCTGATCGAGATTGGCACGGACGTCTTCTGGGCGCCAGGGCCGAAGTACGGAAGTACTCAGTACTTCCTTCTGACCGAGGCCACTCAAGCCTGGATGCGCGAGGGCCCCGCCATCTTGAGGTGGAAGACAGCCTCGACGGGTCTCACCGACTACAGCTTCTCGCGCGCCGTTGAGCCCTGGCCGTTCGGTCGCCTGGCAGAGAAAGCGATCTTCCGAGCCGAGCCGGGCCCGCCGCTAACGGTGCTCGAGCGGTACCTCGATGCGATGGTCGCCGGGGATCTCGACCCGCGGATGCCGGTGTCGCGCGGCGGCCTCGCTGAGGTACTCGCTTTGGGTCGAACGACGCTCGAAGTTGGTTTGAGCGGGCTGCTCGACACTGGGCTGCTGGTCGAGACCTCTGGGAGGCGGCTGTCCATGCCGCTCCGTCTACAGCCACTCGCTCACCTGACGCCCGACGAACGCGCGACGGTGCTCAGTCGCCGAAGGGGATCTGCGCGTACTCTCTGGGAGCTGTTGCAGAACTGGCCGGACGAGCCCGCGCAAGCGGGAGCACGTTTGAGCCCTGCGGCGTTGATGATGCTTCTCGACTTCGTCTCGATCGCTGCGCGAGCCGTCGGCGCGGGGACGGCCATCGACGCGAGGCTGTCGGCCGGGGACATCGAGGGGGCACTTGCGCCCCGCAGCCCGTACCCGGGCCTAACCGACGGAGTCGCCCACGAGCTCTTCCTGTGGGAGGGTGCGAGGGACCGCGCGGGGAAACGCACATTGCAACCGCACCGTTGGTTCTTAACGCCACGGGTGGTCGATGCGTTGCGCGTGAGCTCCGACGCCGTCAGCGAGCTACGGGAAATCCGCCGACGGCTCTCTGAGCCTCTTACGCTACGCGGCCGCAACGTGGAGCTCCGCAGAGCCGAGCGGATCGTGGCCGAGCTCGGTGTGGGTCTGAGCTCCGCAGCGATGGTGGCCGATGCAGAGATCGGCGTCGAGCGCCTGATGGCGGATCTATCCGGGCCCGCCCAGAGGCGCGCTTCCGCCGCACGGGATCGCGTGGACGCGAACTGGCTTCTCATCTCGCTATTTGGCGGGGCCACCACGGCTGGCGCACTCACCGCTCTCGATGGTCCCGTGGGTCAGGTCCTGGCTGGAGCGGGCCTAGCGGTCTGGGGTCTCATCGGAGTGGGCGCCCTCGTGCTCGCGGTGTCTCGCGGACTCGGATGGCTGAGCCGGCGGCCAGGGCGGCGCGCGCGAGGCATCGCCGTCACGCTTGCGTTCGGCCTGTTCGTCGCGTCGGTCAGCCAGGTCTCCGGGCTCAGCGATCCGCCTGCGGTCGTTCGGTCACCGCCTGGAGTCTCGGCTTGGTGGCGCGGACGAGGCGCCAGGGACGATGTCGACCCGCGGCTCCAGGCCTTCTTCAGCCGAGCAGGTGTGCGCGTGCGCGCCCTTCCAGAGGCGCTGGACGTGCTTCGCCGCGTAGACCCCCATGTGATCGATGCGCTTGCCGGCCTCACGCCGGTCCACGTCTACGAGCTTCGCGACGCGGTCGATCGCCGGGTGGCGGATGCAGCCTTCATCCGAGGCTGGCTCGAACGCGAGTTCCAGCTCGTGGTGCTCCCCTCGAGCATCATGTGGGGCGTTCCCGGCAAGGGGCGCATGGCCCCTTTGCCCCCGTTGCCCCCTTTGCCCCCGGTGCCCCCGGTGGCCCGGCTGGCTCGGGTGCGCGCCGGTGTGTACGCACTAACCCCGGATAGGGGTGGCCTAAACCGGCGGCTCCGGGACACGCTGGCGGTCCTTCGCGTGGTCGCCAGATTCCCCGTCCACGAGTTCACCCAGGCCGATGTCAGCGACTGGCTAGGCGTTGAAAGAGAGGTCGCGAGGGATGTCGTCATGTGGGGAGACGGTGTCTTCTGGGAGCGGCACTCCAAGGAAAAGCGGACGTCGCTCTACAAGGTGAAAGTGGCCAAACCGGCACTCCTCCGCAAGCGGCTTGACGAGCTCGACCGGGCCATCGCCGACACCGGACCTACACACGAGACCATCGCGCGGTGGCTCGAGGCAGGCTGGTCCCTCGCTCGGCTTAGGAGAGGTCAGCTGTTCCCTTCCGACCATGGCCCGGTGATCAACCTGCTCGAGCGTTATTTGAGCGCCGTGAAGCGAGACACGCTCGACCCGAGCAGAGTGATCACGCGAAGCGCGCTCAAGGTGTTCTTCGACATTCGACTCAAAAACGAATGGGCCCTGGACGCCCTCATTGCGGCAGGCTTCCTCACCGAGACGAAGCATGGGCTGATGTCCATGCCAACCGAGCTGCAGGGGCTCGCGGCCTTCGCGCCCGACAAGCTCGCGACACTGCTCAGTCAGCGCGAGGGGTCCAGGCGCACTCTCTGGGAGCTCCTGCACAACTGGCCGACCAAGGCGGCACCGCGCGGCCTACGCCTCCACGGTGAGGCCCTCCTAACCTTGCTCGACTTCCTGTCGATCTCCCCGTCGGCGACCCGCCCGAAGCACTCGCGGGAGCAACTCGAGCTGGCTCTGCGGGGCCGGGACGTGGAGCCGGGGTTGACCAACGCCGTCCGCCATGGGCTTCTGCAATGGGAGGGCTCGCTGCGAGACCGGTCCCAACAGTGGTTCCTCGCCCCGGGGGTCATCCAGGCGCTGGACGAGCGGGGGTCCCGTCGGGCAACGCTGCACAAGGTTCGGAAGGCGATCGTGAACGCGCCCGACAAGACTGCCCACGGGCACGCGTTGCATCACGCTCACTCCACTACGAGCGGGTACCGCCTTGGCGACAGCCACGCGCAGATCGTGGCCGACGCGCAGGCCGGCGTCAGGCGGCTGGCGAGTGACCTGCAGCGGGCCGGCAAGGTGCAGCTGCACTGGCTCCCGGTTGCGTTTGCGGCGGCGATGCTGGTCGGGGCGGACGTCGTCGAGCTCGTGGTCCGGTTCGCGCCGTGGATAGCGGCGACCGGGGTGGCCCTGTACCTCGCGTGGCGCGTGAACCGCGAGCACCGCCCGGCTCGCACGCTCAAGCAGCTGGAGGCCGACGCGCGCGATGAGGAGCAGCGTTCCCGGGCGGCCCTTTCCTTCGAGACGCCGGCGCACCCGGACCAGATCGACCGGCTGGTCGTCGATTGGTTCGAAGCGGATCCGCGCCGACGGATGGGGCTCTTCCTCCGCACCCTCACGTCGGTGCAACCCGGCGTCACCGTCGACCGCGAGGTGCGAACCGAGCCCGTCGACGTGAGGGCGGCGCGCTTCCCGTACGTGCAGGTCACACGCTGGAACCCGCGCTTCCGAGAGCAGGAGCCTGTGATCGACGCCGAGTATCGGTTCACCGGCGCCTATGAGGATGGCCCACACACGCGGGTTGCTCTGACGATTCGCTACGAACGCGCCGCCGACGGGACGAAGGATCTGTTCTACGAGATCGACAGGATCGAGCAGCGACGTCGGGACCCCGCCGCGCACCTCGACCACGAGCTGATCCTCCGGCGTTTTGAAGCGGTCCAGCTGATCGGTGCGGGCCAGGCGAAGTGGTCGGACCGTGATGCCGAGTACGTGGAGACGCGCGTCGCGTGGCTTCGTGCGCTGACCGGCGCGGTGGAGCGCCAGATGATGGAGTTTGGGGTCACCGCTGGCGCTGAGAGGGCGCTCACAAGTCTACGTCCGGCACTTAGCGCGGCCGAGGCGGAGCGATCCGCTCTCGGCTTGCCCACCGCGGACGATTTGAATCGGATCGTGGAGGCGCTCGAGGATGCGCTCCGCGCCCCGCTTCCCGGTGGGGGGGCAACGCTCGGGAGCATGCGGCGGGCGCCGCCGCGCCGTCCCAGTCGCAAGATGTCCGCGACTCCGACCGTCATCAGGCCTTCGAGCCCGCGGCAGGTCGTTTCCACCGCGCCCGCGCCCGCCCCGGCCTACCTGGATGGGGATGAGGCCGCGACCGTGAAGGATGCGATCGTGCAGATACACGTCATGACGTCAGACGGCTCGACGTGGCTTGGCACGGGAGTTGTCGCCAGCGACGGGCGTCGCGAGGCGATCATCACCAACGATCACCTGGTCGGCGATGCCACGGAGGTGCTCGTCGGCTTCTCGAACGGCGCCTGGGAGGTATGGGAGGTCGAGCCACCCGTGGATCCGGTGGAGCTGATCAAGACGCTGGCGGAGACCTATGACTGGGCCAGGGACCTCAAGTTGAGATCGGAGCTCTTTGGCTACTTCTTCAGCGAGCATTTGCGGCCGGCGGAGGGCGACCTCAGGGACCGCGTTGACCTCCGCGTGCTCAGGCGCCGGGCGAGCCGAGACGATCAGAAGCACCTGAGACCGCTGCGGTTCTTCGAGGGGACCGCCACCGGCCTGGAGCGTGTCCAGGCCCCCGGCCACATGAACTTCGTGGGACTCGGGGTACCGGTGCCGATGCTCTGGGCGGACGTCGTCGAACTGACGGAGGCGGATGCCGAGGTCACCGCGGGCGAGGCGGAAATCGAGCCCGGTTTCTCCGGTGGCGCCTGGCTGCTGGGGAACATGATCGTCGCGATCACCAGCACGAGGAAGGGCGCGGTCGACGCCGATGTCGCCAGGACCTACATGCGCCTGAGCGGCATCGCGGCCGACCTCGTGATGCGGGCGCGGATCGAGCCGGGCGCCGGGCTACCTCGACCCATTGTCGACGATCCGCCAGTCGAGCGGCAACTGGCCGAGCACGCCGCAGCAGCGCGCGCGCGCGACGCTTCGCTGGCGGACGTCAGGACTGCGGTCTGGGCCAGGTCCAACGAGATCAGGAAGCGGCTGGACGTGGACCGCCGGGCTGGACGGCTCACTCGCTTCCAGTACGAGGATGCCAACCGGCGACTGGATGCGCAGCGTGCGCTGGAGATTCGGGTCAGGCGGCCCCGCCCGCCGGCGCAGCTCGGCCTTACGGAGATGTGGCTACCCCACCGGGTAGCTCCCGTCACTCGGAGGGAGCTCCGGCGACGCCCGGGGTACTGGGTCATGCGTCGTATCGACGACCTGGAGGTGGAGCTGCGCGATCGGGGCCTCACCCCGCCGGTTCGCTTCATCCTCGAGGTTCAGCGCACCCAGGCCGTGCAGAGGCGCGACGAGCTGCGTGCCGAGGCCGAGGCCGCCACGAGGAGGCGGCGCCTGCTGACCTCGCTGCGATCGCTCGAGCGGCCCGAAGAAATCCCGTCCGCCCCCATCAGGCGGAACACCTCGCTCGACCGTTACTACGTGCTTCTGGGCCCGGACGACAGCCGAGCCCGCGAGGCGCTCGACGCGTTGGCCCTCAGCGTCGAGGACGAAGCGCTTGGCGGGGCGATGGTCGAACTGGCGGAGAGGCTGAGCTCGCCGAGCGAGGTCGCGGCCCTGCCTCCGTTCGTCGAGGCGCTGGCGAAGGCGGACGTACACCACCTCATTTTCGCCTTGCGAGAGATTCGCGACGTGCTCGACCAACGCCCTTACGGGCTTCGCGAGGAGGATCTCACGTTGAAGCAGCTGGCCCGCGCGGCGTCGCAACAGCTGGCGAGAGCACCGGTGGTCGGCGAGCACTGGTTCCGGGCGTACCTGCTGCTCGGTGGCCTGGAGAAGCCGAAAGAACTGCTCGATCGACTCCTGGAAAACGCCATGACTCATCGCGACGCCTGGACGCCTGTGGAGATCCTCGACATCGCGAGCACCAGGAACCGCACAGCTGGGGGCACGCCGGGCGACCGGCTGCTCGCTTATCGGCCGTTGATCATCCGCCTGGTGGCCGAGCGACGCGCCACTCGCCGCTCTGCGGTCTCACACGAGATCGGCCTCTATCGGTCACTCGAGCCGCTTGGCCCTGTGGACGGGCGCACCTTCGTCGCGGCGCTCGACGAGCTCCACGCCCAGCTGGATGACGCCGATCGCACGCCCGTCGTCGCGATGTTGAAGAGAGAGCTCCCGCAGATCGCTCGCCGGACCGGCGACGCCGGCGCGGCGTTCGCCGACTTGAGCGCGACGATCCGGTCGAGCTCAGACAGCCCGATGGCATCGGTACAGGCCTGGGTCGAGCGACAGCAGGCCGGTGCCGCGGGTGAAAGCACGGTGCAGGGCCGGTTCGCACCGTCGTTGGGGATGGCCGCTCTGGCCGGTGTGGCGCTCGGCTATGGCGACCCGATGCTTGCGGCGATCGCATTGATCGCCGCCGGGGCCGTGGGAATGTGGGAAGTGGCATCGCTGACCCGTGCGGCGCGGGCGCCGCCTCAGGCCCCCAATCCGCCTTCACGGGCGAGCCGTCCGCTCGGGGTTGTCCCGAAGATCGGCCTCTCGACCGCCACGGCCGTGCTCGTGGCCGGACCGCTGCTCGGCTTCGTCGCCCCCGCAGGTGCCGAGGCTGCGGAATCCGCCCGGACGTCCAGCCCGGTGGTGCAGGACATCGACCCGGGCGTGTCGCGGCCGATCGCGAGCCCGGGCAGCCGCGACCCCCCTACGTGGACGCCTACAGAGGGTGGGCACCTGTGGCTCTGGCAGTACTACGAGAACCAGCTCCAGGCAAGGGAGGACCGCGCCGCCGCCCGCGATGGTCGCCCCGCTCAGACGGTCAACGACAACCCGCGCTTTCAGTCCGAGGTGGCCGACCTTGTGGCGGGGACCACGGACGAGAACGGCCGACCCCTCGCCAATCCGAATGTGTACCGGGCCGACCAGCCGCTCAGGGTGGTCACGCCGGTGGAGCCGGAGCCGACCGTGCCCACGCGGCCTGGGCACCCGAAGCCGGGCGAGGACGTACGCCCCGCACCTCCGGCGCCCCTCCCAGACCAGCCTGGAAACCCTGCGCCTGCGCCTCCGCGCTCGGCACCGTCGTCCCCCTCGAACTCGATCGCTCCCTGGCTGCCATGGGTGCTCGGGGGGGTGGTTGCCGGAGCCACGATCATCGTTGCCGCCGGCTCGGCGCGGGCACGGAGCCGGGCCCTGTCGAGGCTCCGACGCGAGCGACGGCGCGGCAGGTGGGAGCTGGGTCGGAGCGCGCTCGCGTTACGTCGGGCGCGTGAGGCCGAGAACGACGCTATCCGTGTGCGGGGTCTGCTCCCGGCAAATCCGAGCGATGCCGGCGTCGAGGAGGCCGTCGGACAGCTCGTCGACGCGGCAGCTTCGCATCGCCAGGCGGCCGACATGAGCGCGACGGCCGTCGAGGGCTACGTCGAGCGAGCGCTGCGCGCGGAGGTCGCTGCGGTTGCCGCCACTACCGACGCCCGGCGGATCGCCCGCGCCGCCGGCTGGTCGCACGAGAGAACCCTCCACTTCCTTGAGACCGGTGGGGGATCGATCGAACGCGTGCCACCGCCCGGGGCCGGCACCCCTCGGACGGTCGAGGTTCTGCGCTGGCTTCTCGATCGGGAGCTCGCCTGGCCGAACAGCGAGGACGCCAGAGGAGGACTCAGCTTGGGCGAGGCGCGATCTCTCATCCTCGGAGGGCGTGCGGGGGCAGGTCTGAGCCGTCCGCTGCTCGCCCTCTGGCGAGCCGGCGCGATCGAGCGAGTTCCCACAGACGAGCTCCGCGAGATGGCGGAACGGGGACACCTGTCGGCTGACTTAGTCGACGGCGGCTGGCGCTACCGCCCCGGACGGCTCGCGGACCTACTCGCGCGCGCGCCTGACGCATTCAGGCGGCAGTTCTTGCGAGACCCCGTGACGGTCGTCCGCGAGTTGTCCCGCCTCGACGACGCGGCAGCCGCCCGCCACGTGGTTGGCGCCTTGCGCCTGGCTCTGCGCCGTGCCGCTCGCGAGACCGTCGAGCAGGAGTCCTGGCTTCAAGCGAGGCTTCCCCTGCGCTGGTCGCGCGGGAAAGACGTGGCAGATGAGTTCACGCGCTACGTGAGCCGGCTCGGTGGTCTGCTCAGCGAGGAGACCCAGGCGCGTCGCCGGCTCCTGCGCGGACGCCGCACGCTGAGGCGAGCCGCCGAAGACGTGCAGGCGCGCCCCAGCTCGGAGAGCTTCGACGCGCTGATACAGGCGATCGCCGAGCGCTCATGGGCCGAGGAGCAGCTGGTGCTGGCCGAGCTCGTCTACCGGCATGTGTTCGAGACAACCCTGGACTACGCCGAGACGCAGGGTCTTGCCGTGGGCCGAACGCGCGCACTCCACGCGAAGGCTCGGCTCGAGAGCTGGCGCGAGAGCCAGAGCCGCCCCGCCTTCGTGACGAGGCTGGCGGTGGCAGGTCTCGCGGGCGGTCTGATGTGGAGTGCCTTGTACGGCGCGGCCGCGGTTACGGATGGCGTTACTCACGGCGCCTTCGCAGCAACCCAACTAGGCCACCTGTTGGCGCTCATCCCGATCCTCGGCCCTTGGGGAAAGCGAGCGCTGCGCCCGCTCGCCCTCATGGCTATGTCCCTGCTCATCATCGTGCCCCTTGTGTACGTCGCCGCGCCGCCCGGGGCGCCGACCCTCGCTGCGGCTGGGTTGATGGGGGTCTCGGGCGCCTCGCTCTGGGGTCTCCTTGCAGTCGTCAACACCCTCGCCGACCGCTGGAACATCGCCCGCCAGGCGAGGCAGCCCGGGCAGCGCGCTGGAGCTCCGCGGTGGGTCAGGGGCAAGAGCTGGGAGGTGGCGAAGATTTCGTCGGCCGTCGTCTTCCAGCTCGTCGCGGTTCTCGGCTTGGTCGTCATGCTCCAGGGTTTCGTTGGCGTCGCCCTGGCCGACGGCGTGGATCAAACCCGGGGCATACTCGTCGTGCCGGCGCTGGCGGTGCCCGTCGCGGTTGGCGTCTGGCTCGTGCTACCCGCGGCAAACGTCGACGCGCTCGCCGGGAAGCGCGTCCAGCTTGAAGGGCGCGCGGGAGCAACTCTCTCGGAGTCGGACAACGGCCACTGGGCACGCCTGCGAAGCGGCTTGAGCGAGCTCGCCAATGAGCG
This sequence comes from uncultured Thermoleophilaceae bacterium, assembly GCA_963808105.1. GTDB lineage: Bacteria > Actinomycetota > Thermoleophilia > Solirubrobacterales > Thermoleophilaceae > JAAYBF01. The sequence continues at coordinate 259,315 of CAWEEH010000002.1, forward strand.
GGTGGTTGCCCCGGTCCGGACTCTGGCCATCGCACTCGTCCTGGTGGTGGCGCTCACAGCCGCCGCCAAAGGGTTGGCGCTCGCCCCCTTTGACGATCTCGTTCGCGAGACTATGAAGCTTCCCGAGGGACGCGGTGGCCGTGGCCGCCCAGACGCGGTGCCGTACCTCAGCTTGACGTTCCTAGCCGGTGGCTTTTTCAGCTTCCTCCTGGGCAAGAAGCTTGGCGAGCAGCCCGGCGTCGCGCTTGGTCTGGCCGGCGTGGCGACGTTCGCCGCCGGCGCTATCTCACTTCTGGCCCAGATACTCGGGTACCGCGGCGTGGTAGACCTGTTTGCGGCGGGCACGGCACTCGAGATCGGGACCACCGTACTCACGATCGGCGTGGGAACTGTGCTCCTCTCAAGGCTGCGGGGAGCGACCTACGTCTACGCCTATGCAGTTGCCCAGCTATTTACCTTCGGGGGACAGCTGGCAGGGGCGGCGCTGGCAGACGTGCTTTGGCCGATCCTCGGTTGGACCGGAGTAGCAGCCGAGGTGGCGGCGGCGGGAGGGCTCCTGCTCGTGATGCTGCGGGTCCTGTCGCGGTATCTGCTCTCGCCGCCGCCGACACGTCGGGCTGCTCCCTATCGCGATGCGCTCGACGAGACGCTCGTGGTGACTCACCTCCGTGCCCTGTTGGACGAGGACGGCATCGACCCCGCCCATGAGCGGCTCCTGGAGAGGTTGGGCGACCAAGCGAAGGAGGCCGTGGTGATCACCGATCGCAACCCCGAGGCTGTGCGCGACCTCGGGATCGCCGGCCCGGTGATCGGTCTTGCGGGGGGTGCCTTCCAACCCGCGGCCGGTGCGCCCGTCGAGTACTACTCCCCCACGATCCGTGAGGAAGCGGAGCGGGTCGCCACGTTCGCCGAAGTCCAGCGCGCCAAGTTCGAGGACCTCAGAGTTGAGCTTGACGTCGCCGGGCCTGTGGTCACCTTCCATTGGTCAAGCGGGCGCGGTCACAAGGCCGCGGTCGCTCATGCCCAGGAGATCGCAGATGAGGCTACGGCAAAGGGCTACGCTGCTCGCCTCGATCGTCATCAGCTCGAGTTGACGCCCGCCGACTTCGATCCGAGCGCCGCCTTCCAGCACTGGACGGAGCACGGGCTCGGAAGCGCCGACCGCATCGTCTACCTAGCGGCCGCCGCGGCCGATCTCGCCCCTATCCAGTCGCTCCACAAGGCAAAGGAGATCGCGACTGATCGAGGGAGTTTCCTGCGTCGGCCGGGCCGGGGTGACCGGCGGGCGCTAACGGTGCTGGTGATCCACCCCGGCCAACCCGAGGAGTTGATGAACGCGCCGATGTACGGCGTGCGCGGAGTGGACGGTTGGGAAGCCGTAGTAACGGAGTTGCTGGGCGAGACACCGAAGACTCGGGTCCGCAAACTGGCCGACGGAGCTGGGACGGTCAAGCTCTGGCGCACAGTGGTCGCGCTGTGGCGGTCGCGCTCCGGCCCAGCCCGTGGGGGCCACGCGGCTTTGGGGGCGGTGGCGTTGGTCGCCCTCCTCGAGCCCTCGGCGGCGTCGCACGCCCACATCCTTGCTGTGCTGTCGCTGGCGGCCGCCGCTTTCCCGATCGTGATTACGGCCGCGGTTCTGTCTCTGGTCGTGCTTGGTTCGCCTCGCCAGGGCTGCCCTGGATGCGCTCGGGGAGCTGCTCCGGTCTATGCAGGCCGCCCTGCTCGAGCGGCCCGAGGCTCTAACCTTCCGACGGCTCAGCGGCGACCTGCGGAGGTCCATCCGATGGGCCGAGGCGATCGCAATCCGAACGCCCCCGGCTGGGCGCCACCCTCAACGGACGCTCCTTCGTGATCCCGCTCGACCACTCCTCGGTGGGCGAGATCGGCCCTGACCTGGCGCTCCTCGCCGTCCGCATGATCATCCTGTTGATCGTGTTCGGGCCGCTGCTGGTCGCCCCCCTTATCGGCGCCGCCGCGCGCGGCATCCGGTCGGCGGCCGGTCGGCGGATGGCGAGCCACCGCCAAGCCCGCAGTCACCGCCGCTGACGGACTGATCGTGATTCTGCATTGGCCGCGACGGCGCCCGGGCCTACGGTCCCGGCCATGACCCGCCTACTCCTTCTCTTGACTCTCGTCCTGTCCCTCTCGGTCGCCGCCTGCGGCGATGACGACGACGACTCCGGCGGTCCGCCGCTCACGCCGTCAGCCTCCCAGAACGACGACTCGGACAGCGCCGACGCCGCCAAGTTCGGCGCCGCCGTCAACCGTTTCTGCGAGCGGGTCAAGACGGCCACGCAGAAGGTCTCCCAGGACCCGACGACCCTGGCCGAGGTGGAGCAGGGGCGCGGCGGGGAGGCCGTGGTGCGATCGATCAAGGCGTACGGGACCGCGATCGGTGCGGCGATCCGCGAGTACGAGGCCGCCGATGCGCCCGCGCAGTACGAGAACTTCCGGGACGAGTCCGTCGGGACGCTGAGCAAGGTTGTGGGCGTGCTCAACGAGATCGTCGCCGAAATCGAGTCAGGGAACCCGGATGGGTTGCAGGACATCGCGAACTCGATCGGCAATGCCAAGGTGCCCGAGGCCCCCGCTGAGCTGCAGAGCAAGGCTCCGGCTTGCCGCTCGCTCGCCGCGGGCTGAGCATCTGAAGCGGATGGGAACCGCAGGGGCGTAATTGGGTCGTCACTAGTGGAACCATGAGCGACCAGCACCCCTACTGGCTGGAAGATGCCCTCTCGCGCGCGCGCGAGAGGTTCCCCGACTCCTCCGAGAAGGATCTTCACGAGCCGATGGAGCAGGCCGCCGAGCTGGCCCGCTCGAGCGCTCGTGGCGAGCGCGAGTTCCACGCGGTATTCGAGGCCGAGCTTCGACGGGCCATAGAGGAGAAGGCGATCCTCGGATCGCCCGAGTCCGTGCTCCCCGGGCTGGTGCCGGGAGAGGCTCCGGCGGCCTTCCAGCTTGAGCCGGAGACACCACCGGAACCCGAGCCCCCTGCCGAGCCCGAGGAGGCCGAGGCACAGGAATACGTGCTCACGGTCGGGTCGCTGCGCTTCCACGACGGTCTCTCGCCGGCCGAGATCCAACAGCGGCTCCGAATCGACGAGGACTACTACGCGCAGAGCATGCGATGGCTGCTGCGCCGGGTCGACGAGAAGCTCGAGGGCGACTACCCGTCGCACGCCGAACGCGATCGCATGGCCGACTTCGCCGCCGGCATCGCCTCGATGGAGGACGCCTTCGCGGTCGATCGCCACTCGCGCGAGTGCTCGGGCTGCGCGAACTACCTCGCCGACCTCCTGGACGCAACGCTGCGCGAGGCCGGCCATACCGAGCCCGCCTCGGCCCCGAAGACATTCAGATACAAGATCAGGGCGTCAGAGCTGCGCAGGTACAGCCGGTCGGCCCCGACGGCACGCCGTGAATCAAGTCGGTCAGCCGCGGGCCCTGATCGCACACTCCGGGGAGCGGCTGCGGCGGCCGCCGCCCGCGCTACGCGCAAGCGCCGGAAACGGCGTGTGGTCGGCGTCCGCCGCGGCATTGCTTTGGCCGCGCTCGCGACGGCGTCCAGCGGTCTGGTCGCGGCCGTAGTGGTCTCGGTCGACAGCGAGCCGAGCGACGCCAGGCGTCCCAACGACGCTCGCGCGTCGCAGGCCCAGGAACAGACCCATGCCGTCCGTGACGACTCCAGGCTCGGCCTGCTCCCGCCCGGAACGGCCGACAAATCCAAGCCACGCCGTCGCAGGCCCAAGCCGCGGAAGGTCACGCGCGGGAGAGTGATCAGGCGGACCCGCGTGCGCAAGCGCATTCCAACCGCCCGGTCGGCACCGGCACCCGCTCCGCGCTCCGCGCCAGTGGGCCCGGCGCCGCCCCCCTCATCCTCGGCGATCGTCGAGCGCCAGGCGAGGATCGAGTAATGCGATCGGTGAACCGGCCGATCGGGATCGGTGATTGGGGTCGGGAACTACTCGTCCATTGCGGCGGTCCTCGGTAGTAACAGCCAATTGATCGATTACGGAGGTGTACGGAATGTTCAGCCGCTTTCAGATGATCTTCCTGGGCGCGATTGCCATCGCGGTGCTCGGGATCAGCGTCGCCGCGGCGGGCGACTACGGCTCGCCGGGTAGCGGTTCGAAGGCGCAGTCGAAGAAGGGGAAGTCGAAGAAGGGGAAGACCAGCAAGCAGTACAGGGCCTTCCAGAAGCTCGAGGCGTCCCGCGTGTCACGGTCCGCCTACTTGACCGGCGCCGCCGAGGTCGACGCCCAGGGCGAGGACGACGCCGGTGACCCCGATGCCAAGGGCGCCGCGAGCCTTCTGCAGGCTGACGAGCGCACCATTTGCTACGGCTTCTCGGTCTTCGGCGCGGGCACGCCCACCAAGGTGCACATCCACAAGGGAGGCCCCGGCAAGAACGGTCCGCCCGTGATCGAGTTCGCCAACGTGCCGAAGAACGCCAACGGTGTTGCGGCGGGCGATCCGGGCGCTTCGAGCGGCTGCAAAGTCGTGACAGCGGCCGGTGAGCTCGCGGCCCTGCGGCGGATCCGCAAGAAGCCCAACAACTACTACCTCAACATCCACACTGATGCGTTCCCCGACGGTGCCGTGCGTGGTCAGCTCGCACCGATGTGGTTCGACAACGACGGTAAGCGCTGACACGCCCCGTCGCTCCTCCCCCAACCGCGCCGGGCCCCGTCTTCCTCCGGGGTCCGGCGTTTGGGTTTCCGGGCACGGTGGTCCACGTGTTCTGGAGCGCCGTAGGCTCCGGCACTTGCCGCGTCCAGGACCCGAGGGAATAGACGGACTCACGAGCTTCCTCGGCGTCCGCTGGGAGCGGGCTGACCGAATGCGCCTCACTATCGAGGAGCGCGACATCGTGCACGACCGCCGTGGAGGGCGACATCGTGTGCACCACCGAGATGGACCGGCGCAACCGCCGCCTGGCGACACTGCGGAGCGAGGTGCGGCACGAGGACGGGCGGCTGATCGCCACGGCGATCGGCAGCTACACGATCTTTCCGAGGCGAAGGGTGGAGGACGCCTGAAGGGAGAGGGCGTAAAGGCGTACGCGTCCGAGACCGGAGGAGCACTGGGACTGGTCGAGACGGTGATTCCTCCCGGCCACAGCACACCGCTGCATGTACACCCACGCGAGGACGAGGCGTTCTACGTCCTCGCCGGCACGGTGGAGCTCGTCCGTGGCGAAGAACGGTTTCGGGCGGAGGCGGGTTCGTTCGCCTTCCTTCCCCGCGGGGTACCGCACACGTTTCTCGGGATCGGGGAGAAGCCCGCACGCGTGTTGGTCCTTTTCCTGCCCGGCGGCCTCGAGGACGCGTTCGCCGAGCCTGCCCGGTTCGATGAGATCCTGCGAGAGCGCGGCGTGGAGGTCGTTGGTCCACCCCTCACCCCCGACCCGCCCCAGAAGTAGTCTCAGCTGCCGTGCCGACCATCGTAAGTCGGTCGGAGATCGTCCCGGGGTCTCGTCTCCCAGATGCCTCCGATCCCGCCAGACCGTCGGCTACTGGCCTCGGGCTGCCAGTTACACCCATTGCAGTTGAAGCTGAGAGTGCCCGCTCTGCCACTTAAGGTGTACGAAATGCCAATGGTGGCGTCGCGGGTGGGAATGGCGAAATTCACGTCCGACTCATGATTGGATCCTCCCGGTACCCCACCGATACCGCGCACGCGTGATCTGACGCGGGTTGGACACCTGCCACGCTTTACCCAGCGATAGCGCGTCTGCGGCCCCTCCTTCGGTTCGCCGCCGGGGAACCAGGACTGCCGATTGGAACAGATCGATGTTCGTGACCTGTGCCTAAGCCAGCACTGACTCCCAGCATGGCCAGCGCGTTCCTTGAGCAGGCCCTGGAAGCGCTTCGTGACTCGGCGAGCTCCGACGCTCTCTATGTCGAGACGCCTGACTACTACGACGGTTCCATGCTGAGACCGTTGCAGCGAAGGCTTACGGCCCACAATCGCCGCCTGCGCTTCTTGCGCAACTCGGTCCTATTCAGCGCCATCTCAGCGGAGGCAGCGGCAAACGAGTTCATTTTTGCCTGTCTGAACGTCGCGGACCGAGCGGACCTGGACCGGCTGCCGACAATCGAGAAACTAGTCGAAGCGCCCCGCCGCGCTGGCTACGCAGGTGAGCTCAAGAGGGGCGCCGCTCCGCTGCAGACGCTGAAGGGGCTCTCGAAGGCCCGAGACCGGTTGGTCCACCCCAAGCCCGGGGACGTCGTCGCGTACATAAGCCCACACACCGACCTCGAGAGCGACCAACCGATCTACGGTCCTCGTGCCGGCGCGCGGTACATCGTGGCCGTGGCACATGCGATGAGGTTGCTGAGGCCGCTGCGCCCGGATCGCTACCTCGATGCACCCGCCCCCCTGATCTGGGAAAACCGCCAAGTCCTGGAAGAGCATGTCCGTCTCACCGGTGAAGCCATCGGTGACGTCCCGTCTGCCGATGCCCCTCCAGTCAGAGACTTGCAGCAGCAGATGCGAGATCGAGTAGGGCGCAAGCGTCGCCGGCTACCCCAGCGGCCGCTAGCGCCGCCGTCCTAGGCGAGAAGCTGCTCGCCGATGATCTCGCCGCGCTGAGCCCCCGGCGGGCAGGCGAACGTTGCCGTGGCGGTATGGACTATGTGGCGACTGAGCGCGTCGTTGGCCGCGAGCCGCCGTTGGATAGGTATGAACTGTTCGCGAGGGTCGCGCTGAAAACAGATGAAGAACAGGCCGGCGTCGAGCTCGGCGGAGTCCTCGAGCGCGCCGTCGTTGAAGGAATAGCTCCGGCGGAGGAGCCTCGTTCCAGAATGGTTCTGAGGTGAAGCCAGGCGGATGTGGGCGTCATCGGGGATCGCGGGTGACTGCCCCGGCTTCAGGTTCACGAAGTCCGCTTCCTTCTTCGCGCCCAGTGCCACCCCTGAGCGCTTGTGACGACCGAAGACCCGCTCTTGCTCACCGAGCGTGGTGCTGTCCCAGACGTCGAAGAGCATCCGGATTCGCCTTGCGACCATGTAGGTGCCCCCACGCATCCACGCTGGCTCGCTCGTGGGGGCGGCCCAGACGTGCTTAGACAGCGCTTTGCGATCGTTGAACTCGATGTTGTTCGTTCCATCCTTGAACCCGAAGAGGTTGCGCTGACGAGGCGGATCAACCCGCGCGAGCTCGGCTCGGAAACCTGCCTGGGTCCAACGCACGGTGGCCATCTCGCTGGCACGACGAGCGAGGGTGTGGATGGCATGGAACGCGGTCTGAGGATCGTGGGCGCACGCCTGGACTGCGAGATCACCGTGGGACCGGGCCCCGCTGATGTCGTCGGTGGCGAATCCGGGCATGTCGACCAGCTCCTGGGGGCGATGTGACGCCGGCAGAACGCCGCGCGTCCTCGAGAAGAGCGACGCGCCAAACCCGAAAGTAAGTGTCAATGCGGCGGTATCGAGGCCCGCCGTCTCGCCCGGGTCCTCAGGGGGGTGCTTCCGGTCATTACGTAGCGGTACACCTGACCCAGTCAGAGCCGCGGCCGTCCGTGTCCAGCCAGCCAGAAGTTCCCGCAACGCCAAGCCCGTTCTATCGGAGAGATCGAAGCTCGCGAAGTGCAGGTGGGCCGGGGGCTGAGTTGAAATGCCTGCCTGATGCCGTCCATAGAAGGGCACCTGGGCGGCGCGCTCAGGTCTCACCTCCTCGGCGTCGTCACCGGCCTCCCCACGCGCTAAGGCACCGACCCCGAGTCCCGCGATCCCGGCACCCGCAGCCGTGAGCGCTCCGCGCCGGGTGACACGTGGCCCCTGTCGTTCGTCGCCCACGCATCGAATCGTAGGGCCGGGTGCCGTTCGCCACGGATCGCCACGTCGTGGCCGCGACTTTGCCGGCGGAGCGTTTCGGTGGAGAACCGTCCGTCGATTTTGCGGCCCAGCTAGACAGACGACCGATCAGTGAGGGTTCTCTGACTAAAGGAATTTGACAGAACCGCCGATCAACTCCACACTGGCGCCGCCGCCCTAAGCAGGTATCGGGGCCACTAGTACCAGGCAGGGCAACTTCAACCGGGACCGGAGCACTTATCGCGCCTATGAGCAAGGCAGGCCTCACGCAGCACGCACCCACGACGCAACTGACCATGGTGCTGCTCTTGCTCGTTGTCTTCCTCGGCGCCGCGCTGCCGGCATCGGCAAGCGCCGCAGACCCGGTGTTGGCGTTGGGGTTTGATGATGGGTCTGGTTCGGTGGCGCGCGATTCGTCTGAGTTCGGCAACGACGGCGAGATCAACGGCGCCAACTGGTCAACGGCCGGCAAGCACGGCGGGGCGTTGTCGTTTGACGACGCCAATGAGGACTGGGTGACGGTCGCCGACGACGACAGCCTCGACGTCGGCGAGGAGCTGACCATCTCGGCTTGGGTGCGGCCGGACGAGACGCGGGCCTGGCAGATGCTTCTGACGAAGGAGAGCACGAACTGGTTCTCCTACGCGCTCTACGCCGAGGGCGCTCAGAGTCCGGAGGCCTATGTGTCGGAGGCCGAGCCGGGTTACGCAAGCACCTGGGCGCCGGCGGCGTTGCCCGTGGATCAGTGGAGCCACGTTGCGATGACCTCGGACGGCACGACCCTGCGCCTCTATGTCGACGGATCGCAGGTGGCGAGCGCCCAATCGGATCCGGCGCAGGACACGGCCGGTGCGTTGCGGATCGGTGGCAACTCGATGTGGGGGGAGTACTTCGACGGGTTGATCGACGACGTGCGGGTCTATGACCAGGCCCTCACCGCCACTGAGATCGCGACCGACAAGACCACAGCCGTCCCGGAGCCACCGGACCCGCCGGAGCTGCCTGGGCCGGTGTTGGCGCTGGGGTTTGACGATGGGTCGGGGTCGGTGGCGCGGGATTCGTCTGAGCACGGCAACGATGGTGATGTCAACGGGGCCGAGTGGTCGACCAATGGCAAGTACGGCGGTGCGCTGTCATTCGACGACGCCAATGAGGATTGGGTGACTGTCGCCGACGACGACAGCCTCGACGTCGGCGAGGAAGTGACTGTGTCGGCGTGGGTGCGGCCGGATGAGGCGCGGGCCTGGCAGATGCTGTTGGTGAAGGAGAGCGCCAGCTGGTTTTCCTATGCGCTCTACAGCGAGGGCGCTCAGAGTCCGGAGACCTACATTTCGGAGGCCGAGCCGGGCTACTCGAGCACTTGGGCGCCGTCGGCGTTGCCGGTGGACGAGTGGAGTCACGTCGCGGTGACCTCCGACGGCACGACCCTGCAGCTCCACGTCAACGGGACGGAGGTCGCGAGCGCCCCATCGGACCCGGCGCAGGACACGGCCGGTGCGTTGCGGATCGGTGGCAACTCGATGTGGGGCGAGTACTTCGATGGGCTGATCGACGACGTGCGCGTCTACGACCAGGCGCTCACCGCCGCCCAGATCGAGACCGCCAAGGCTACCCCCGTCGACGAGCCGCCGGAACAGATCGAGCCCGGGCCGGTCCGTTACTCCTACGACGCCGCCGGTCGCTTGGCGAGCGTCACCGAGCGCTCTCAGGGTGGGGCGCGGTATCGCTGGGACGCGGTCGGCAATCTGCTCGAGGTTTCGCGCTGGTCGCCCAGTCAGCTCGCGGTCGCCGGCTTCAATCCCGCCCGCGGCCCCGTCGGCTCAGAGGTCACGCTCACTGGAACGGGCTTCGCGCCCAGCGCGACGGAAAACACCGTGAAGTTCGGGAGCGTCGAGGCCGACGTCACCGCGGCCGAGCGAGACTCACTGACCGTCGAGGTACCCGCAGGAGCCGAGACCAGCACTGTGAGCGTCGAGACCGGTGGCCAGACCGCCACCACCTCGGACCCGTTCACGGTCACCGAGTCGCGTGAGCCGCGGATCGACGCGATCGACCCGACGATCGCCAAGCCCGGAGACACCGTCGCCGTCGACGGCGCTCACTTCGACCCCGTCCCCAGCGGCAACACCGTCGGCGTGAACCGAACGCTCGCCCCGGTAACTGACGCCGAGGACGACGAACTTCAAATCGAGGTGCCAGACGCTGCGGGCTCCGGACGGGTCGATGTGACGACCGCCCAGGGCAACGCCGTCGGCCCGGACCTGTTTATCCCGCCGGACGGGTACACCGTCGCCGATATCGGCCAGACGGGACGGATGCAGTACCGCGACCCGAAGGCGATCTCGGTCGACGCGGCGCACAAGGCTGCCCTGATCGTGTTCGACGGCGAGGCGAAGCAGCTGGTCTCCATGAGGGCCACCGCTGTCTCGGGTGACTCGGACGTGACGGTTCGCGGCCCCGAGGGGCAGTCGCTGGCGACCTGGGCTGTCCGCGCCAACGGCGACTACCAGCCGGCGATCCGCCTGCCCAAGGACGGCACCTACACCCTCATCTTCGACCCCGTTGGTGATCAGCCAGCGTCGGCGACCATCACCGCCTACGAGTTCGGCCCGTCCGAAGTCGTGGATCCGACAGCCGCGGGCACGGCTCGGGACATCGAGGTCGACGGGATGGGCCTGCGCGGTGAGCTGCGATTCCGAGCCCGGCAGGGACAGCGGGTCATGGTCGGAATGTCCGAGTCGACCTTCAACTGGGCCGACATCTCCCTGCGGCGCCCGGACGGCTCAAACATCGGCAACCCCGTCGGTGCCGGCACCTGGCTCCCGGGGTACACGAGCGGCGTCGTCGGGCCGACTGTCATTCCCGCGGATGGCGTCTACACGATCTTCATCGAACCGCGTAGCCGGTACAACGGGCAGGACTACGACTCGGGCTCGATCAAGCTCAAGGTCTACGACGTCCCGGAATCGCTCACAGGCACGATCGATCCGAGCCCGGCCGGCGGATCGGAGACGCTCGACTTCGAGTCACCGGGCCAGGTCGGCGAGCTCACCTTCGAGGGTCAGGCCGGCGAGTACATCTCCCTGAAGGCCTCTGACGTGTCCGCCAAGTCGCTTGTGATGATCCGCGACCCCGGGGGCGAGGACGTGGGGGGCATGTGGGCTGACAAGGATGGTGACTACGGCGAGGCGGTCAAGCTCCCGGAGGACGGCACCTACACGATGCTGGTCGACCCGCGGGACACTCAGACGGGGGAGTTGACCGTGACGGCGTACTCGTATGACTCCGGCGCCGCGCTTACGCCCACTCCCTCGGGGGTGACCAAAGAGGTCACGCTGAACGGGCGAGGCATGAACGGCGAGGTGCGATTCCATGGCCAAGCCGGGCAACGCATCCACGTTTCGCAGAGTCAGGCGTCGATTCATCGCGGGACGTACTCTCTGCGCCGCCCGAACGGCCATCTGGTCGGTTACTCGCACCTGTTCGGCAGTTGGTTCTCCGACGGCGGAACGAAGACGCTGGAGCCAGCCGTTCTCCCCGAGGACGGGATCTACACCGTGTTCGTAAACCCCGAGAACCAGCTGTCCTTCCCCGACGGGGAGTTCTACGACTCCGGATCGGTGACCATCAAGATCAACGAGATCGCGCAGGACCTCACCGGCGCCATCGATCCCAGCGCGGCCGGCGACACCGAGACGCTCGACTTCGCCACTTCCGGTCAGCTAGGCCAGCTCACATTCGAAGGCGAGGAGGGCGAGTTCGTCTCCCTGAAGGCCTCTGGCGTCGTGGCGAAATCCGACGTCACCATTCGTCGCCCGAACGGGACTGTGATTGGCGGCGCGGGGATCCGCAAGAACGGCGACTACTCGGAAGCGGTCGAACTGCCCCAGGACGGCGAGTACACGATTGTCGTCGACCCAATTGATGCCGAGACGGGGGCCATCTCACTCACGGCCTACTCCTCCGACCCCGGCGAGCCGATCACACCCACCACGGCAGGAGCCGCCAAGACGCTTGATATCAACGGACGCGGCCTCAACGGCGCGATCCGCTTCACCGGCGAGACTGGACAGGAGATTTCCGTCGACCTGTCCGAGATCTCGATTCACCGCGGGCGGTGGGAGATCCGGCGTCCCGACGGCACGCGAGTCGGCTCCGACCACGGATTCGGGACCTACTACGGAACGGGCGGGGGAGATGTCTCGGTCAGTGGTGTTGAGCTGCCGGTGGAGGGCACCTACACCCTCTTCTTCAACCCGGAGACGAACTACTGGCCCAACTGGGAGACCTACTACGACGACGGCTCGGTTACCGCAACCGTGACGCTCGGCGAGACCCAGCCCGCAAGCTTCCGATCGGTCACATCTCCGCGGTTTGTGTTTGCGGCGCACGCCCCTTCCGCCGTAGGGAGCGCCACAACCCCGATCGCCTTGTTGTCCGGAACGGACCCACGCTTCGTGGAGATCACAGACGATGGCGGACGTGCGAAGCGCATCGCCCGCCGCACCAACTCCAAGAAGGGGGTGAAGCGGTACAAGGGCGCCCGCTTCGGGCCCAAGCCTCTGGCCGCGAATCCAATCCGGATCGGGCGTGAGGGGCGTGGCCGCAAGCGCCGAGGCGCAAAGGCCGCTACCAGGCGTAAGCGGCGCCGGGGCGCACCGAGGCGAGGAGCCGGGTCCCGTCGCCCGCTGCGAGGCCAGACCCTGCGCGCCACCCCCCACAAACTGCATCGCACCACCACGGCCCGAAAGCTCGGCTTCAAGCCGCGTGAGTCCGCGGCGTGGCGACCCGGAAAGCGCTCGCGCAAGGACGGCTGGTTCGCCAAGCGCCCGGAGAGTCCTTTCTCCCGCCTGCCTGCCCTGCGCGCACCCCGCGGAACGACGGCTCTGGCCGGACAGACCTTGAAGCTCGATGGCGCACCCCTGGCCGGGGTCAGGATCTCGGTCAGCGGCAGCTCGCGCAGCGTCCGCACCGACCGGTCTGGCCGCTTCCTCGTGCCGGGCCTACGCGCCGGGCATCGCGTCCTGACCGTCGACGGACGCCTCGTCTCGAAGCGCGGACAGCGTTTCGGCGCCCACCAGGTCGGAGTCGACCTGCGCAAGGGCACGACGACGGCGATGGATTCGACGATCTGGATGTCGGTACTGGACCGTGCCGGAGATGTCCGCCTGCCTAAGCGGCTGCGCCGCCCGCTCAAGCTCACCAACCCCGCGATGCCCGGGTTCGAGGTGCGACTGCCAGCGGGCTCGGTGGTCCGCGACAAGCGGGGCCGCCAGGTCCGAACGCTCAACCTCACTCCGGTTCCGCTCGACCGACCGCCGTTCCCGCTCCCCCACTTCCAGGTGCCGGTCTACTTCACGCTCCAGCCGGGCGGCGTGTATCTCTCCAAGGGCGCCCAGGTCGTCTACCCCAACTACATGCAGCTCGCCCCTGGCCAGCGCGTCGACTTCTGGAACTACGATCCCAAGCGCCGGGGCTGGTTCGTGTACGGCAAAGGCACCGTCACCAAGGACGGCAAGCAGATGGTGCCGGACAAGGGCGTACGGATCTGGGACTTCACCGGCGCGATGGCCTCGAGCGGTCCGTCCCCGCCGGACCATGGGCCTAGGGCTGACGACGGCCCGAAGGATGGCGACCCGGTCGACCTCTCCACGGGCCTGCAGATCTACGAGAAGACGGACTTGGTGGTCGACGATTCGATCCCCGCCGCGGTCAAGCGCACCTACCGTCCCGAGGACATCAATTCCTACTCCTTCGGTCGTGGCACTGCGGGTCAGTACGACCTGTGGCTGTGGGGCGTCGGTCTCAATCAGGATCAGATCGACCTCGTGCAGCCGCACGGCGGCCGGGTCCGGTTCCGCCGGATCAACCCCGGCTCGAGTACCGCCGACGCCGAGTACCTCGCCGACTGGGCTCCCGGCCAGTACTTCGGGGCGCGGATCCGCCGCAACTCGATCTCTGGCTTCGACATCTTTCTCTCCGACGGTTCGGTCCTGACCTTCGGGAACTTCGGCCCGATCCAAGGAGTGGCTGACCGCCACGGACGCAAGCTCACGATCACCCGGGCCAACGGCAACACCGGCCGGGTGACCCAGGTCACTACTGAGCACGGGCGCTGGATCAAGTTCGCCTACGACACCTACAGCCGGATCACCGGCGCCATCGACAACGGGGGCCGCGCCACCTCCTACACCTACAACGTTGACAACCTGCTCGCGACCGCGACCAACGCCGCCGGCGCGACCACCCACTACACCTACAACGAGGCCGGCCGCATGACCGAGGTCAAGGACAACCGCGGCATCACCTTCATGAAGAACACCTACGAGGGCAAGGCCCTGGTCCGCCAGGAGCAGGCCGATGGATCGAGCTACGAATTCGACTGGGACTGGGACGAAATACCGTGTCCGACTCCCACTGCCGTCAGTGCAGGCAATGGCGGTAGCAGTCCTGCAGGAGGCGGCGGGTCCGGCACTGCTATCGGTTACCGGGGACCCAGCAGCGGTGGTGGCGTCGTCGCGCCGCCGCCTGGCCTTCCCATGCAACCTGTCGGGGCTGTCCAGTGCGGTGACGCGGTGGTCGGCGCAGTCACGGTCACCCGCCCGGGCGGCGACGAGCGCCGGGTGGAGTTCGACGATCTCGGGTTCTCGACCAGCGACACCGCCGACTACGAGGGCGATCTGGAGCGAAAGCTGACCTACGAGCGCGATCCACACACCAAGTTCGTGATCAAGGTCACCGACGAGGCCACCGATCGCGAAACCCAATTGGGCTACGACGGAGCGGGTCGTGTGACCAACCAGACGGTCGCCGCGGGGACGCCGTTGGCGGCGACGACCAGCATGACCTTCTCGCCGTTCGGCGACGTCAAGAGTGTCACCGATCCCGAGAACCGCGTCACGCAGATGGCATATGACCCGGAAGGACGGCTGACCGCGCAAACCGATCCGTCGGGCCGCGAGACCAGTGTCGAGTACGACGGGGAGAGCCCGGAGCCGGCGGCGATCGTCGACCCGGCGGGCAAGCGAACCGAGCTCGGGTTCGCGCGCGGCAACCTGTTGTCGATCCGCGACCCGCTCGGGAGGGAAACCCGCCGCGGGTACGACGCAGTCGGCCGGCCGATTAGCGTCACCGATCCGCAGGGCGCCCAGACGACGGTCACCTATGACCCCAACAACCTGGTAACGAAGGTCGATGGTCCGGGCGGGGCGACCAGCATGGAGTACGACCCGAACGGGAATATCACTGAGGTGACCGATGCCGCCAACAGGTCGACAACGGCAACCTATGACGTGATGGATCGCCCGGACACCGTCACCGACCCGCTCGCCCGGACGACGAATCTCGAGCACGACGCCAACGGCAACCTGGTTGGTGCCCGCAGTCGCCGTGGCCAGTTGACCCGCTACCGCTACGACGCCTTGAACCGCCCGGTGTTCGCTGGCTATGACGCGACCGGATCGCCCGAGTCCGAGAGCTACGACAGCACCACGGAAATTGATTGGGATGATGCGGACAATCCGACCTCTGTCGTCGACTCGGAGGCCGGCACCTTCACCCAGACCTACGACACGCTCGATCGGCTCACCGGCCAGAGCGGTCCGCGCGGCGCCGTCGGCTACAGCTATGACCTCGCCGGACGACGGATGGCGATGACCGCGACCGACCAGGCCCAGACCAACTACAGCTATGACTTGGCGGGGCGGCTCACCGGCGTCACCCGTGGGACGGATTCGGTTGGGCTCGCTTATGACCCGGTCGGACGGCAGAGCTCGCAGACGCTGCCCAATGGTGTGGTGCAGGACTACACCTACGATGACGCCTCGCAGCTGACGGGGATCGGCTACACCAGCGGCGCTCAGCAGCTCGGTGAGCTCAACTACGGCTACGACTCGGCCGGTCGGCGAAGGTCGGTATCGGGCAGCTACGCCCGCACTGGGATGCCGGCGGCGACGACTGCGACCTACGACGCCGCGAACCAGCAGACGAGCGAAAACGGCCAGGCCATTTCCCACGATGCCGACGGCAACGTGACCGCCGCCGCCGGCAGCACCTTCTCGTGGGATGCCCGCGGCCAGCTGGCCTCGATCAGCGGCCTGGGCGGCCCAGCCAGCTTCGGCTACGACCCCTTCGGCCGGCGCAGCGCGCTGACCAAGGGCAGTGACACCAAGAACTATCTCCATGACGGTGCCAACGTTCTCCAGGAGCAGACCTCGAGCGACACGGCGACTCTGCTGACCGGGCTGGGAATGGACCAGGTATTCGGGCGCCGCACGACCGGTGAGAACGCCAGCATGCTGACGGATGGGCTCGGTTCGGTGATCGGCCTCTCGGACAGCCTGGGCGGAGTCGGGACCGAGTACACCTACGACCCGTTCGGCAAGGCCTCGCAGTCGGGTTCTGCTTCGGATAACCCGTGGCAGTACACCGCGCGTGAGAACGACGGCACCGGCCTGCAGCACAACCGGGCCCGCTACTACAGCTCGTCCATGGGCCGCTTCGCCAGCCAGGACCCGATCGGGTTCGCCGGTGGCGATACCAACCTCTACGGCTACGGCGGCGGCGACCCCATCAACTACACGGATCCCACCGGACTCTTCTGGAACCCGTTGGATGAGGTGAAGAAGGCAGCAGGGAAGGGATTGGAGATCGTAACCTCGCAGCAGTCGGCCAACTTCTGGGCCGGCTTCGGCGATATGGCCTCGTTCGGCATCACGAATTGGGTTCGCAGCCAGGGCGGCTGGAACTATTCAGTCAACAAGTGCTCAGGCTGGTACACGGGCGGACAGATCGCGGGTGGCACTACGATTGCGACGATCACCGGCTATGGGGTCATGAGAGGATTTGTGGCGAAGAGTTGGGGGACGGGTGCTGGGCACGCCTACGGCGGTGCGGCGGGTGGAGGCGTGCAGTCGGCCTCAAGTACCGCGCAGACGGGCGAAGTTCATCCGGGCCACTTTGCCGCTAACGTAGGCGCTGGCTTTACCTTCGGAGTCACTGGCTATGGAGTGAGCCGCGCGTTCGGGAGCGTGGGCGGCGGTGCGTGGAACTTCGGCCGTGACGTCACCATCGGGACGGGACTGACCTATGCACAGCGTAAGGACCGGTGCTAGTCGTGCGAACCTTTCATCTGTTCGCTGTTCGGCCGCTGACCCCATTGCGTAGCTGTAGCCCACGTAAACCTCCCTCGATATATCGAGTTGGCGCACACCTACGGTCGGATGTCGGGTAAGTGATGGATCGGTCAGAGGGCCTCGCAAACTCAGTAGAGCGCCGGGTTGCCGTCACCATAATTGTGCTCGCGTTCGCGACAATGGTGGGATCAGTTTTCATGCCGTTTCCAAGGGCATGGATAGGCCTTGGCGTAGCCTCGGTCCTGCTGGTCTGCGTCGGACTTTGGGCAGTAGTAGTCGTTTCGCGTAGATCCGAGCGAGTTGACGTTCGTGCCTCTGACGCCAGCGAACCGCGCAAGCTCACGTTCTTGGATCTCCCGCCGCCTCCTTCGAACGCAACGTTTCACGACGCGGCGCTGGTGGCGGTGGTCGCTGGACCCGTCGTGCTCGTCATCGGAGTGGCGCTTCCGCAAGGACCCTTGAGTTCGCTGCTCCAGGGGGCAGGTGCCGTAGTCGCACTAGGAGCGATTCTCGGTCTGTATCTACCTGAGCTCGCTAGAAGAATTCTTGCTAAGCGCAAGTAGTGACCGTCGGCGAACGCATGTGCGGCCATCACGCCGTCGGACAGGCAATGGCCGAGAAGACCGGCAAGACGGTGCGCAGTACGCGACCGGTTCACCCCACGAGTTGTTTCGGTTCATCTCCTACCACGAAACCGATCGACATCCGGAACGATGAATTCACTCGAACCCTGACTCGGTCGCCTAAACGGCGTGGCGCGTCGGCACAACCCCCGGCCGTGCCTCGTGCCCAAGCAACTCGCCCAAGCAGTCCTTAACCTCGGCAACGGCATCGTCCGGTGGGTAGTCGCCCAGGATCGTCGCATCAAACACCACCGAGCGGGTTCCGGGCGTGGGCTCGTAGATGTCAGTGACGTTGCACGCCAACAGCGGGTCAACCAACCTGGCCAACGTCCGTGCCATGCCTTGCGGGTCCAGAACGGGTGGCAGGTACACGCTCAGGCGTCGCGCGTGATGCAGTAGGTGAGTTCGCTTCCACTCGTCGACCTCCGCCGGCGTAAGCAACTTGACGTGGCGCCGGCTTACCACGAGGGAGTCTCGGACTCGCTCGGAGGGCCCCGAGGGCTCCCGCTGCGAGACGCGATCGCTCGTCGTAAATGAGTCCGTAGCCACCTTCACGTCGATGGGTCGCTTCGACGAGCGTAAGTTCCGTGCGCTCCACCTTCGTGACTCTTCCAAAGAGCAGACGCCCGGTGTCGATCCGACGGATTCCGCACAGTTGCCCAGTGTCGCGGTACTCGATCAAACGCGCCTCGACCTCCTTCGCGGCGTCGGCCGCAGCGCCGGAGACCGACTGGCAGTAGGTGACCTCGGCGTGCGAAAAATGCTCCGAGAGCGTTTCGATGTGGCTCGAGGTAGCCGCCAGGTCGCCGTTATCGATGGTTGCCTTGAGGTCTGAGCAGGCTTCGACGAACAGTGCCCGGACCTCGGGGCGCTGAGCGAGATGCTGGACATCGGCGTAGAGGCGGGCTTGCGCCGGAGTTCGTACGGCCATCATCCGTCCGGTGAACGAGCTCAGACTCCGATAGGGCGGTGTCTGGAAGTCCCACAGCCGGGCTAGCTTCATCTCCGCGCGGCGAAGCGTGTCGGCCGTAGCCAGATAGATGAAGTGCGGAAGCACCTGAACGAAACTCATCAGTTCATCGTGGGCGTCAGCCTCGGTTCTGACGAGGAGGGCGCCCGCCGCTCCGAGCAGTCCCTCTAGCCATTCAAGGTGGGCCGGCCGAGTCGTATCGCTTGGGCACAGAACGAGCGTCTCGCCGGCGATGTCGGACACCTGGGGACCAAACAGCGGGTGTGTGCCAAGGACACTCAGCCGCCCTGCGCCAGCTTCGAGCATTTCACTCATCGGCTTGGCTTTCACCGAGGCGACGTCGAAGACCAGCGCGCCCTCAGCCAAGCTGGGAAAGAGAGCCTGTGCGACCACGGCGATCTGGCTGATCGGCACGGCCAAACACACAGCATCAAAGCTGCTCGGATCGAGAAGGCCGCGCAGATCGCCGTCGCTGCTCGACTCTAGGCGCACCGCCTCGATCTCTTCCCCCCACGTTGAGCGGTGCACGCTCAGCGCCCGATCATCGATGTCGGCGACGGTTATCCGGGCCCCGGACGTGGAAAAGACTGCGCGAACGAGCCAGGCGCCGATGCCAGCAGCCCCTCCGACCACCAGCAATCTGCGCGGCGCCCACCGGTTGCCGAGGGGTGCGGGAGGCGGTTCTTGTGGTGCTGAAGGGTGGGACATGTCGTCACTCCTGACATCGGTTGGACTCTGCGGTGCGCGGCAGAGCCGCAGCTGACCACGCGCTACGCGTTACTCAGCGGTGAGCGAGAGAAGCAGTCGATGTAGGTGCGACATGGACCTATCGTACATCCCCTGTGCTGATCGAACGAGAAAGTTTGCGCAATCGCGGACCCTACGCCCAGAACGGATCCGCGCTATCCACCGTTGCTCGTTTGGCGCACGGTCTTCACCAGGGCGGTGGTGTGGAGCGCCAACTGGTCCGCTCTACTCGCTGTTGATTTCAATCAGAGATAATTGACCGGTCGCGTTGTCCGGGCACGAGGGCCCGTCAGCCGGCCAAAGACGGCGCCCGAGAATGTCCAGCGAGACCTCCCACACCATCGCCGCTTGCCCGTATTCCGTGCGGGCGGCTCCACCCATCACAGATGTGGTCCGAGCTGCGGCACGCCAGCACCGAAGCGTCGGCGGGCGCAGGCCGACGTTGGGAGGCTGAGTGGCTCGAGACCTACCTAACCCCCTCCTGATGCCCGAAACGCTGTCTCACATCGGCAGCTTGAACGCGGATCTGCTCTGCGACGACGTCACCTGGATCCATCGCAGGCGTGAGCGGGTCGAGATCCTCGACGAGACTGCGTTACGGCGCCAGGTAAGCATCGACTTCACGCTGCCAGCGAAAGTGGCGAGTCTCGATGACCCGGCGCTCGGAAAGACGGATGACGCGAAGTCCATTTGCGTCGCGCCATTAGTTTTGCTCGACAAGCGTCCCCGCGGGCTCATGAACTTCGACTTCGTTGACGAAGGAAACCGCTCGCTGCCGCTCATGACGAGCGCCGACAACGGACAGGTGTCGGCGGCGACTCTGAAGGAGATCTGCTCTCGACGGCTCAAGGAGTTCGCCGGGGTGGAGCTGCCACACGGCGTCGCTGACCAGCTCGAGCAGATCGCCGTTTCGCCCTTGGCCGAGGCCCTGCGATGGATCGAGCGCCTGGAATCACCGCTACCTTCAGACGTGGATCCCGAAATAGGACCCGCCTTGCTCGACGACGAGGTGGCGGAATGGTGGATCCGCCGGCTCGGGGACAGCTCGATCGTCGTCGCCTTGTACGAGGCCAGCTCTATTGAGCGCAGGATCGTGAAGCTGTCCTACGAGGAGCCGATCGACGCCATCTTGCCCCTGACCGGCTCGCTGGGATGGTCGCCGTACGAAGTGACCATTGTCAGCCCGTTCGTAAGCGCGCAGACATACCACCTAGAGATCACCGCGCCGCACGGATTGCGGATCACGTGGGCCGGGTTGATCGACGAGACCAGACCGGTTGCGGAAGATGTCTCGGGGTTTAACCGCCGCGTACATCTCTACCTGCCTCAGGCTGCACGTGCGAGGGGGGCGTCAGCACAGCTCCGGCTCCGTGTTAGCGGCCCCGGGTTCATTGGCGGCGCTGTCCTTGCGTCCGCAATGGTGCCCCTCCTCCTGCTAGCCCTGGCGCTGTTCACGGACGAGATTGCGTCCAACCCGACGAGCGTACCGGCGTTGCTTGTCGTGCTTCCCGGCCTCTTCGCGACCTACGTTGGCCGTTCTGACCAGCACGCCCTCACAACGAGATTGCTCGCCGGCGCACGCTGGCTGCTCCTGCTTAGCGGGCTCCTCGCCTACGCCATGGCAGTTCGACTTGCTGTCAGCGGCGCCCCCGTCGATCGAAACAATCCCGAGGCCGTCTCGGATCGCGCGGACGCCTTTGCCGAGTGCCTCTATCCCGCCGCCGGGATCGCCGGCGCGATATTTCTCGCCATTCTCCTCAACTGGACGCTTTCGCATCCGTTTCCCCGCCGAGTGATCCACGCCATTCGCGGTCGCCTTCCCTCGCTTGCGGTCGATCGATTCAGCGTCTCGGCACCCCTGCGTCTCCTTCCCCACGAAGCGATGCACCACTTGGTTGGCGAGACCGATGATGCAGTGTTGAAAGCCGATGCCGTCGACTATCGGGCCGACGGCGACATGCGGGAGGCAACCGTTCCGGAGAAACACCGCGGCTGGTCATGGGAGTTCACCGTCACCGTGCGACCAGCGCCGGAAGGGTCGACAGTCGTGTGCGAGGGGCGATACGTCGGACGCTACGGCCTGGGTCTCCTCGCGCCGGTCATGGTTCGATGGAGGCTGTGGCGAGTGCGGCGTGAACTGACGCAACTGGCCCGACGCCTACTGGCCTCGTGAGCGGCAGGTGGTGGGGCGTCAGAGAGCTGCACGCAGCCGCCTGACGAAGGCGATTGCGCGACCTATGACCCCCACCCGCATCTCGCGGGTGAGCAACGCAGTAGTGGGCTCTTGCTGACTTTCCCGGTCTTGGCCGCTGTTCACCGCGCCGCCGTCGCTGTCCGTCTTGTCCGGTGGGGCATGACCGAGGTGGCCCGTTACCTCGCCCTCGCTTGGGTACAGCTGTCCCGCATACCAGTCGGGTTCAGCGAAGCCAGCCCGCGCCGACCGAGCCCGAACATCCGGCGGAATCGTGCCGCCCAGCCTATGTGTGCGTTTTGCCATCAGAGGACCACCTTCGATCGAACCTGGCAGAGCGCACGACAAGGCACGTTTCTTCTCGGCTTCGCGGGGCGGTGGCTTGAGCGAATGTCGCGTCTAAGGTGCATTTGTCGATGGATCTGCCCGTCGCCTAGCGGCGACCCACCTCGGCGCCTCGAGCGGCGGCGTCGCTTGCCGCCAAATCGGCTGCCGTAGAAATTGTGGCAGACGGCTTCCGTCCGCTGGCGCCGCAAGACTATGCGGTTTGGCTCCCCGCGTCGAGGGCGTGTTGTCCGGACGGGCGCTGACGACGGAACTGGCACTGGCACCACCCCGTTTCGCGGTAAAGTCAGATATCTAGGTTTCTGACTTTTCCAACGATAATGCCACCACCGGACGCCTCCCTCGATCAGCTCTTGGCAGCTCTGCCTGACCTCGCTGAGTACGGCACGGCTACGGTGCGCAGCAAAGGCCAAATAACGATCCCGACCGAAATGCGGTCGGCCCTCAGGCTCGAGGACAGCAAGTACCTCTTCCTGTGGGGCTCGCCTAGCCTCAGGCTGGCTTTGATTCTCGGACAGACGCTCGCCCCTCACGACCATTTTCGCGCGCGGGTGAGTGGTCTGCCGGAGCTTCGTGACGACGGGTAGCTAGACCCCGGGTATCCGGGACCTCCTGGCGCTTGGGCCGCCCGCGGTCGATCCGCGTTGGCCGTGACCGAGCAGCCCGACAGCCGGCTATCCGTTCGCCCACGGAGGGAGAAAGCGATTGCGAACAGCGAGGCGCCGCCAAGCATCTCGCTCGGCGGCGCCTCTGCTCAATCGGCGCTACTTGTTCTTACACTCGGAGCACAGGCGCAGACCGCCTGTACCGTTCACCCTGTTGTAGCTCTCGATGTTGTTGCCCACCGTGCAGGTGTTGTCGTTGTGGTACACCTCGGTACCGGGCAGCTTCGAGTGGAACGGGCTCACTTTCGCCATCGGATAGGTCCTCTCTCTCTCGGTCCGCGGTGCATTCCATCCCAGGTGGCCAGGTTGCGGTCGGCGACTTCGGGGGGAGCGCAGTACGAACTGTCTATTAGTCAGAGAATACTGCGCAATACCTAGGCATGGTCGCAGAGGTCGCATCCTGCGAGTCGATCTATGCGCTCAAACTCGATCGCAAGGCTGCGCAAGTCGATAAGCGCGGCACGCCCCAGACATGCCGGGGGGTGCAGGCCCGTCAACCAGGCCACGGCTTCGTTCGCCGCCAGGGTCCCGACGATTCCGCAGGCCGGCCCGTAGGTCGCCGACGGTGGGCTAAGCGAGGTGCTGGCGCGCAGCGACTCGAACAGTGGGAACTGCTCGCTGTACTCGGCCTCCTGGCAGGCATAGCAGCCGGTCTCACCAGGGACGTACAGTGGCCCGACGCGTAGCAGCGGCGGGTGTTGGCTGACGGCGATGTAGGGGATGGCCTCCGCGAAGCAGGCCTCGGCCACCCAGCGCGTGATGACGTGCGGCGGCCGGTCGACGGAATCGACGACAAAGTCTGCGCCGCGGATCACCTCCTGGATCGCCGGCGCCCCGGAAAGCATTAAATCGACAGCCTCGTAGTTCAACGCGCCGTGAAACGCCGTCAGCGGCCGCCCAGCGCTCGCAGCTTTCTGAGCACCGACATCGCCCTCGGCGTAGAGGATCTGCCGGTTGAGGTTGCTGGTCTCAACGCGATCGCCATCGACGCCCACCAGGTTGCCGACCCCCGCGCATGCCAGCGCCCAGGCCACCCATGACCCGAGGCCGCCAAGGCCGAGCAGGCAGACCGTTGCCTGGCCCAGGCGCTGCTGGGCCGCCGCCGCGGCGCGACTGTCCCCCGCCAGATCTGCGAAGTACGCCAGCTGGCGCTGAAATCTCTCTCGCTCTTCCTTCGAGAGGTACGAGGCCTCGGCCGTGGCATCGTCGAGTACGCCCTCGTCTAGTAGGTCGGCGATCGCGTCAGTGACATCGCTCCGTTCGGTCGCGTTGCGTCCGATTTCCTTTGCCAGGGAATCGGTCGTCAAGGTTCCGTCGGCGCGCCCGAGCAGCTGTGCGATCAGGTGCGTCTGGCCATCGAGGCGCAGGTCGCCGTGGTCGGGTCCGCGCAAGATGTACAGCTCTCCATTCGCGGTGCGGCGCGGATCGACGGAACGCCGCAGGCGGGGGCGGGTATCGGTGCCTGGACGATTCACAGCCGGACCGGGGCGGTCGCCCGGCCGCGAAGCACGCGGCCGGGCAGCCCTTGGTTAGCCGACCTTGCCGGTCGACAGAACCGGAATCGCCGGCGTCGGCAGCTTCTCGATCTTGAGCACCGTCCCACTCTCCTTTCTGGTCTCGGGGTCATGTGGAGGGAGTTGCCACGTAGACAGCCTTGGTGTGACTGTCGGGTTCAAGCGGCTGTTCGAGGATCCCGTCGTCGTGCTGGCCGTAGACGGCCTCGACCTGCAGGCCCGCGTCGCCGAGGGCGGCGCGGACCACGGCGTTGGGGTGGTGACGCTGTACGTGGCGGCTGGAGAAACGCCGCCAGATGCCGCCGTCTGCGGCGAATATCTCGACCGTAGCCGTCGCCACCCCGCCAGCGGTGAAGTCGGCTGGGGTCTGCCCCCTCCACAGCAGGGCTGCGTCGCTGACCTCGCGCCACCGCAGCCCGGCGTAGTAGGAGCGATACAGCGCTTGCGTGCTGGCGTCGAACACCAGGGCGCCGGTGGAGGCCAGGTTCAGGCGGAGGGCTCGAAAGCCTGCGACGAGCTGCTCGTAGCCGAGTAGGTAATTAACGACGTCGTTGACGCAGCTGATGTAGTCGAACGTCCCAAGCCTGGGTAGGTCAGGCAGCGCGGCCCGAACCAGCTCGGCGCCGTCGCCCAGGCGGCCGCGCGCCTGATCGAGCATGTCCGGCGAGGGGTCACAGCCGGTGACCGAGTAGCCCAGCTCAATAAGGGGTTGGGTGCTCTTTCCCGTCCCGCAGCCGACATCGAGAGCGCGCTCGCCGCGCGGGGCGCAGTTCAACGCTAGGGCCTCGAGCCGTCTGACCCACCCTGGGTATGCCGGGTGGGCCATGAACTCGTCGTAGTACGGGGCCCAGGCGGCGTAGGCCTCCTCAGCGGTTGGGATTGTCGCGGCCACACTGAGTAGACCCCTACAGTGCTCAGATTCGTTTCAGTGTTCAGATATCTTTCGTGGTGACCGATAGGGCACCCGGCGGCGGCTGACTGGGATTGGCCGCTCTTGCTTCGGGTCGCGCGCAAGGAAGCGGGCCGGATTCTCATGTCACCGGAAGAAGCCGACGATGCAGCGCAGGACGCAGTTGAGCGCGCCTGGCGCCGGCGGGAGACCTGTCGCGACCCAGCCGTGCGTCGAAGTTGGGTAGCGACGATCGCGCGCCGCGAAGCCCTGCGCCGCGCCGTCTCGAAGCGCGAGGTTCTAAGCGATATGCCAGCGACGGCGACCGATGTCGATGCCGCGGAAGCGATCGCGCTTGCGCCGGTGCGGATCGACGTGGCTCGGGCCTTGGAGGGGCTTGAGGATGAGGATCGCCTGGTGCTGGAGTTGCGCTACCGGGCTGACTTGACCCAACGCGCGATCGCAACCGAGCTCGGAATGCCCGAGGGCACCGTTAAGGTCCGTCTTCACCGCCTGCGTAAGCAGTTGCGGGACTCGTTCTGATGAAGGCCTCCTCTACATCTCGGTCCAAGCGGGCGGCACCCGCGAAGCGCAAGCAGGCTGCGCTCGATGACGCGACGCGCATGGCCAAGGCCCTCTCGCATCCGCTACGCGCGCGGGTTCTCGGATTTCTCAACGAACGGTCGGCGAGTCCGAACGAGATGGCCCAAGCCTTCGCCGAGCCGCTAGGAAATGTCAGCTACCACGTTCGTGCCCTGCTCGAGCTCGACTGCATCGAGCTCGTCGAGACTAAGCCCCGTCGGGGCGCGGTTGAGCATTTCTACCGGGCCATTCAGCGAGCGTGGGGCGACGAGGCCGCCTGGGAGCTCCTGCCGCCGAGCGCCCGCCGCGGCTTCGCCGGCTACTGGTTTGCCGAGGCCTTTGAGGATGCTCAGAAGGCGATCGAAGAGGGCGGGTTCGAGCGCCGGGCCGATTGCCATCTCACCTTCACCCGACTCAACCTGGACGAGCGAGCCTGGAAGAAGCTGTCCAAGCGCATGGACGCACTCTTGGAGTACGCCATGGAACTGCAAGCGGAATCGGCGGGGCGAAAGCAGAAGGACGAGGCCGCCCCCGAACTCAAGACGGGCCTGATCCTTGCGCAGTACGAGGGCGCGGCGAAGCCGAAGAAGCAGCGTCGCAAGAAGCGCTAAGCGTCGGTCCAAGCACGGTCGAGCGCGGCCCGGCAACGGGTGGCGATGAGAGAGCCGCCGGATCCGCGCTCGGGCGGCGAGCGAGCCGAGGTCGTACCAGCGGCGCTTCCCAGCGCCGCGACGGGAGGGGGACTCGAAGCCGCCTGTGTCACCCGCTGAACGCCGGGCGGTAGGACGGCCTTATGTCTCCTCCCCGATAACCGAGCCGGCGAAGACCATGGTGATCTTCTTCACGCCGCTGAGGTCGAGTCCGGGGTTGTGGGTCTTGAGGCTAATACTCCATGACGCGAACGGCGTAGGCCGGAAGTAGGCGTAGGTCACCTCTTCGTCGACCTCGCCGTCAACCTCGATGGTGCCGAAAGTGCCGTCGTCGAAGTCCCACGCCGGCTGACCCTTGGCGTTGCTTGTGACGCTGTAGACGAATGTGCGTTCCAGTGGCTTCGACATGAACTGGAATTTCGAGCCGTCGAAGCGATCGAGGTAGGTGCCCGTCGTCGTCATCACCACGCTGACCCGGGACGAGCTTCCCGGCTTGGCCCCTTCGAGCCAGACCCTCACGCAGGCGAGCCGGACCCGGTCGAGTCCGTCGAAAGCCTCCTCATCGAGGCCGATCGACCAGGTGGCGCTGCCGCTCCTGGCGAGAGCGGCGAGAACCGACGGGTCGTCGATGACGATCTCCATGTTGGAGAGCACCTGCGGGGGCGGCGAGAACCGTTGCAGTGCGCCGGCTTCGTCGAGTTGGATGGCCGTGAGGCTGCTGAGGCCGGCGTCGAGGTCGGTAACGTCGTCGATGATTGCCGGGTGAGTGCCGGAGGGCTCCAGCGCCCAGTAGTAGAACGAGGCTTCGTAGTCCGCGATGGCGGCGAAGAGCGAGCTCTTGGCGTCGATGTACCGCTGATAGAACTGCTGCATCATGGCCGCGACCGGTTGCTCGCCGCTCTGCAGTGACGCGACATAGGTTTCCAGTGTCTGCTGCTGCTCGGCAGCGAGTTGCACTTGCCATGACACCGCTGCGTAGTTCTGGCTGGCGGTGATCGCCGCCAGCTTTGCCGCTGCGAGCGCTTGGCCGTAGATCGCGACGTCATCGACGGCGACCTTGAGGTCGCTGGCGTACATGACGCCCTTATCGACCGGTTCGGCCAGCGCGGCCTCGGCGGCCACGCGATAGATGTCCCATTGGTAGGTGTCGGTCACGTCGGTGCCGCCCGACGTCAGGTCCATCGCCTTGAGTTGATCGGCGATGCTCTGCGCGTTGCCGATGTCGCCCGCGGCGGTGGCGATGCCCTGGGCGAACTTGTAGAGGGCGTCCAAGGTGTCGACCATCTGCTTGAGGTCTTCGAGCGCTTGCGCCAGCTGCTTGGCCTGCTCGGCCAGCTCGCTTCCGGCCGCGGCGGCGTTCTCCACGGCCTTGACGGTTTCCACGGCCGCCCCGGCGCTCGCTGCAGCGGAAGCACCTCCGGTGGCGAGAACTGCGGCGATGCCTGCCCCGAAGGTGATGATCGCCCCGGCGAGCGTGAAGACCGCCGCGATGATTTGCTTTTTCTCCCATTCCTCCACGCCGATGTCGGCGAACTTGATCTGGGTTGCCGTCGCGGTTATCTGCGCGGCGGTGAACTTGTCCTCCGCGGCATTGACCGATGCGACGGCGTTGTCGTAGTTGCTCTTAGCCTGCACCAGCAGGTTGGCGACGTACTTGCTCTGGGAAACCTGATTGGCCAGCAACACCTTGGCTTGCGCGATGAACTGGTCGTCGACGACCTCCTGCGTGCTCAAGGTTCGGTAATCGCTCTCGTACTGCTTCGCTTCGGCGACGAACGCCGAGGCAAGATTCGCGTAGACCGTCTTGCTGAGGTAGGGCACGAAGGCCGCCCGGTTGGCCTTGGCGTTCAACTGCGACGTCAGGAGTGCGAGGAGCGATCCGCTGCGGTAGAAGAGCCCGAGCAGCGCTGGCGCCTCGGCGGCCCAACTCTTTATCCAGCTCAGCTGGGAGACCGAGATTGCCGGATGGCTGTCCATCAGCAGCGTGGCGAAGATGAATTCGGTGATGAGCGCCTGCTGAAAGGCATCGGCGGGAGGGTTGGCCATTCCCTGAGCCCAGGTGCGACCGGTTGCTACCGGGCCAGACGCGACGAACTGAAACTGCACCCCTCCGGTCTTGGGCGGCTCAGTGATCTCGAAGACCGTCGGGCTTTCGGCCCCAGAGGCGGCACTGACCGTCACGCTTCCTTCCACCTCAGCGCAGAACAGGACAAACGTGGCTGAGGCGGCGGTCTGGGCATCCAGGTCGACTTGCAGCTCACCGTCCACCTGAAGGCGTCGAGCGATCACGAACAACATCGGGCCATCAGACGACCAGCTCGTCTGGGCCGGGACGTTCAGGACGTCGGCGTACACCGTCACCAGCGGTGGCTTGAACTGCGACTGCCCGAGCTTTTCCTGGATCTCGGAGAGATCGAGGTACATCCCTTGGAACACGCCGTGCTGGCGGTCCAGTAACTCGCTCGACGCGTAGGGAACATTGCCGGCGCTGTCGATCTGACCAAAGAGTTGCTGGTAGTCGATTCCAGCTGCGGTTGCCATGACGCTTGACCTACGCCGCTACGGGCGAAGTAGGCACGGCGGCGGCGCGAGGCAGGATGTGGCGCTCGAGCTTCCACTGGTGCATGCTGGTTTCCGGGCCGCCGGACTCCTTGACGTAAGCGGTCTGGCGGTAGTTGTTGGCAGCCACGGCAACGTCGTTCCACGACTTGAGCGCCTCCTCGACTCCGAGGCCCATGATGATGGGCGGAACCGCGGCGATATCGGTTGCGATCAGGGCACTGATCGCCTTTATGTCATCGCGCATGCCGCCCCATGCCCCCTCGATCGCCTGGATGACCGGTAGCGCGGCGGTCAGGTCGGTGTTGATCTTCGTCAACCCCTTGGTGGCGACGTTGAGCACGGTGATCAAGTTGCCGTCAACTGCCAACTGGTCGCCGAAGGTGTCGATCGACTCTTGGTCTGCCTTGGCCCGGGCCAGGTCAGCCGTGGCGTCACTCCCGTAGATGCCCGCGACGATTGCGGCGGCAACGGTGCCGGCGGGCCAAACCCACGCGTAGGTGGCGCTGGTGGCGGCCACGATCACGTCGTGTCGGTACTTCGCGTCCGCTGCAGCGAGGTCGTCGGTGGCGGCAGTGATCTGTTGGTTGAGTTCTGCGACTGCTGCCGACGTGCTTCCGTACTTGCCGTTGTAGTACCCGAGGAGTCCCGTCTTTCCATCGGGGCCGACGATCGTCGTCTGATCGGCGCTGGTGTCTTGCGCAAATTGCTGGATCTGGGCGAAGACCGCAGAAGCCTTGGCGGCGTAGCCGTCCGCGGCATTCTCGAGCACCTCCAAGATGCCGGTGAGCGTCTGCTGCGCCTGAACGTTGCCGGGGTCGTTTACCAGGATTTGGGCCTGAGTCAGGATGGGCGGGTAGTAGACCGGAGCCTTGTGCGTGCCGTAGTCGTAGATGTCGCTGGCGAGGGCCACCGTCGCCGGAAAGACCGTGTTCTGCCACGTACTGCAATGCGTGTAGATGCTCTGATAGGCCGTGATTAGCTGGTCGAAGTCAGAGAGGTCAGACGGAGCTCCGGGCCCGAGCGAGCCCGCGAACTGCACGTTGCTAATAGGTAGCGCCAGCCCATCGGTGACGTAGGTCTGGATCGCCAGCCACTGGGGGCCCGCAAGGGCAATGCCAGGGCCGCCGGGCGTACCCGGTTCGGCTACTGCTCCGGGCGCGATGCTGTATGTGGTTTCCACGTCGACAACCTCTCCGCTTGATATTGCTCGGGAAACACTGACCATATAGGTTTCCCTGAGTACACACATGGGGTGTGTGTTTGTTCGCTGCATGACAGAACGGAGAACGCAGTCCCACTAACGGCCGGCATCGCACTCATCCAGCCCTCGCTTGGCGCGACCTTTCAAATCCCGAAGACGGATTGGATCGCGACCAACAACTTCATCTGGGGCACCGCTTCGTATGGGATCCCAACCCCTCCGACGGGTGACCCAGTTACTTGGGCCCCCGTAAGCCAGGAGTGCAAGGACACCTTCGCGACATGGAGCGAATCGACCTATGTCAGCTTCGTCAACCAGGCCGGGTCGTTGGCCGGTGCCTGCCAAACGAACCTGGCCAGCCTCAAGAGCCTTCAGCAGCTAGTCGGCGGGCTTGAACCCGACGAGCCCCCGCCCCCGGCAGTGCAGAAAGCTGCGGGCACTGCGCTGGAGGGGTTTTGCAGCGAAGCCCAGACGCAGGCGACGGCATTCTCGGCCTTCGGCACCGAGATTCAGAAGGTCGCGGCGTTCATCATTGAGTTCGAGCAGGCCGTC
The DNA here is from genome assembly GCA_963808105.1 of uncultured Thermoleophilaceae bacterium. Classification (GTDB taxonomy): domain Bacteria; phylum Actinomycetota; class Thermoleophilia; order Solirubrobacterales; family Thermoleophilaceae; genus JAAYBF01. Next base: position 289,757 of record CAWEEH010000002.1, read on the forward strand.
CTCGCGTGGATGCCCGATTGGTTCCCAACTGCGCCTTCGGCGTCCGCGCTCGCGCAGACCACCGGGCTGCTGCAGGGCGCCTGGTCCGCCTTGGCCGACGATCTCGAAGCCCTAGCCGTCCCTCCCGAGCAGATCACGACCGCCTTCCTTCTCAGTCTGGAACTCGATGCCGGAGTCCTGGGTTGGAGCGACCTCGGAAATGAAGCCCAATGGTTCTCGATTAACGCGCCCCCTTTGGGCTACAACGCGGTGGTTGAACCGGGATGACCGGTCGCCCGCACCTCCCCCTTTCGCTCTAGCAAACCATCTGCGGACCGGCTCTGGTTGGCGCCTATTCCTCACACCAGCAGCCGTCGCTGTCGCCGTCGCGTGAGGCGCCGCACCAGTTGATGGTCCAGCCGTTGTCGCATGGTGCTCCCATGCCGCCACCGCCCTCGCCGCCGGTGTCATCGGGGGGCGGAGCCGCGGCCTGCTCTTCCTCGAGCTCCTCCTGGCGCCGCCGTTCTGCAGCCAGCTCCCGTTGGCGCTGACGTTCGGCGCGCCGGCGTTGGGCCGCGAGCCTACGCGCTCGTTGGCGGTCCCGGCGAACGCTTGCCAATTGCCGGCGCGCACGGACCAAGAAGGTCTTGGTGGCCTTGGTCGAGTCGAGTTCGTTGGCCATTCGCGCGGCCTCGATCGCCTCCCGCGGATCTCGTGGCTTGTAGACCCTGCGAGCCGTGGCTAGAAGGCGCTTGGACCCGATGACGCGATACCGGGCGGCGAGCGTGCGCGAGTCGCGGTAGTTGCCGAGTTCCTCGAGATTGCCGATTGCCGTCAGATAGTCGTCCTCCCTGAAGGCTTGGACTGCGCCGTCGTAACGACGGCGGCTGCGAGCTTCGTCCTCAGCACGCTCGACGGCTTCGCTAAGACGCTCCTCTGTCGCGCCAATGCCGGCCACGGAGCGGTCGCGGTCTTTGGCTCGCCTGATGTGGTCGCGGGCCTGGCCCAGCTCTCCCCGCTTGATGGCCTGGTTGGCGCGGGCGATCTCTGCCTTTGCGTCGCGCTCGCGCGCCTGAGCATCGCGCTCGGCACTGATCGGGCTGACGATGAACAGACCAACCAGGCTGACGACAACGAACATCGGCAAAGCTCCGAACATCCAGCCAAAACGCAGCCAGCGAAACCGTGGCAGCAGCAGTCGCGCCAGCCACTGCAGCCGGAAGCGCAGAACCCACAAACCGGCGGCGCCAGCCAGCGCGTACAGCAGTCCATACAGCCAGAAGCTGCCGAGCCCGAGGAGGGCAAACAGCCCGGCGACGGCGGCGGCGCCGACCATGGCCGCTGTCGCACCCCCTGCGGTCGTGGCAGCCTCGGTGGCTTGGTCTACGGCCGCGCGGCGTGCGGTGGGGGTGGTTTCGGGTTGGCGTTCGGGCGCCGACTCCAACAGGTAGAGCTGGACGAAGTCGCGTTCAGTAACTGCCTCGAGCGCGGGGTCGACACCCAGGCCCTGCTCTCGAAGGAGCTCGGTGATTTGTGGCGCACTGTCATTGCTCAGCTTGGTGGCGAACTGACGGGCGACGCGGCCCGCCTGCTGAGCGAGGATGCCGCCGGCGGCAGCCACGCGCTTGCGGTATTGGCTCGCGGCGTTCGGATTCACGAGGCCGTCTGGCCCTGACGCGCTTGGGCTAGCTGCTCGACTAAAGCCTCGACCTCCGGTTCGTTGCCGAGGTCAAGCGGCTGGATTTCGTCGGTGCGGCCGCCGATAGACAGATGCAGCGCCGAGTTGTCGAAGACGTCGATTGTCGCCCGCCCGCTTACGTCCTCAACTTCGGCGCGAGCAAAGTCTCCGATGTAGACACATTCCAGGGAGCGGTCGGCGGCGTCGCGACAGACAACGAGCAGGACTCGGGACACGGCAGGTGCGACAGCGAAGGCCTCGCGCACTGCAGCCATAGTCTGGGACGCGAGAACGACGAGATAGAACTCATTGAGCTCGGTCTTGGTGCGCTTCTTCAAGGTTGTCCGCCCGGTCGGTGTCACGTTGGGCCGGCGCTCGGGAACGACGCGATCCACCGAGTCGAACAACATGGCGACGGCCAGCTCGTCTCCGTCGATGTCGACCGGGACGGCCGGGAAGTGGTTGTCCTCGAAGGCCTCCTCGAGGGTGGGGATGACGACATCAGGGTCATTGGCAACCAGTCGTTCCCAGCCGGTATCCAGTTCCGCCTGTTGCTGGTCAGCAGCCGACTTCGCTTCGCGGAAGCGCAGGTACCCGACCCCGTCAGCCGCCTGCAGCGCGGCTCGCTTGGCCTCCCGTTTCTCAGTCAGCCGCCAAGGGCGCACTCCCTCGAGCGCCGCCCGCAACTGGTTACCGACGACCTCCGGCGCGGCCGTCCGCTGGGGCTCGGGCACGACCGGCCGTTGTGCGGTCGGGACTGCCGCCTCGTGGGCGGCGAAAAGGACACGTTCGGCCTCGACGGCTCTTTGCGCGTCGCTGGCGGCATGTGCCCGTCGGGCCTGCTCGCGGTACGACGGGCGCGGCTGCCGAGAACCGCGAATGGGTTTGTAGTAGCTGACCGGTCCGTGACCAGTGGAGACGCCAGTAGACCCGTCGGTCCCGAGATGTACTCGCGTGGCACGCGGCCCGATTCCAGCTCGCAAGCCACGGGCCGACGCCGTCAGCCGCAGGCCCGGCATGACCCTGACGCTGATGCTCAACGCCCTAGCCCGGCCCGCAGAATGGAGGTCTGCGACTGCTCGGAATGAAAGTCGCCCCCGCACTCTCCGAACACTCCGCGACCGAGGCGCTTGGCTTTGCGCTGGGAGCGGCGATAGGCCGACGTGCGTTGGAAGGGCTTGCCGCCGTAGACGTAGGTCTTGGCCCAGCCCCGCGACACCAGCGTCCGCCCAAGGTCTCGCCGACCTCGTTTGATGTAGGCCAGGAGTCGGTCGTAGCGGTCGAAGGTGTCCTGTGTCGGGTCGGTGCGCAGCACAACGCGTGCCCCGACTGGCGCTAGGCGCTTCATCGTTGCCGAGGCCTGGGGACCGCCGCACTCGACGGCGACTCCGGGACGCTTGGTCTCGGGTGTATCGATTCCGATCACGCGCGCGGTGTAGCTGGACCGGCCCGACTTCTCGGTTGGGCGGACCTTGACGGTGTCTCCATCAGTCACTGAGATCACCCGACCGGCGATTGTCTGCGCTCGCTTGACGCGCTTCCGCTTCCTTGGCTTCGGTGAAGTACCGCCCTTACCCCGCTGGCTGGGGCGGTTGCACGGGCACGGCAGCGACTCACAGGCCAGCCCGTCATCGTCGTTTCCGTCGAGCCGGTCCGGATCTTGGTCGGGACCGCCGTTCTGGAGGAAGTAGTCCTGAGCCTCTGCCTGGGTCGAGAAATCGGCGCAATCACGATCCGCCGCTCGAGCGATGGGCGAGGCATGCGCGGCGTGCGCTGCCGGTGTGGCAACTGCGACGGCAGTGACGATGGCTGCGCCCACGACTCGTTGGCGCAGCCGTCGCTCGTATCGGCTCCTCACGCCGCCACTATGGAAGCGGTTCACCGATTACGCAAGTTATGTCGAGCAATGTGCTGGCGGTTTGTGGGACTTGGACGTAGTCTGGCCCCAGATGGCATTGACGGCCCGAGTTGGGTTCTCCAAGGTTTTGGCGTTGGGCCTGCTCGGCTTGTCGCTGCTGTGCGCCGGCCTGCTCGCGGCGGCGCCGGCTTCGGCGTCACGGATATGGGATCCGCCGGGGCCTTTTGTGACCTCGGATTACGAGGGGCCGGCGTGGTACCCGGAGGTCACCTATACGTCTGAAGGAGAGCTGCTCGCCCGCTGGATGACCGACCGCCGGCTCGGCGTGGGGGAGTCGGAATACAAGCTCGCGGCGCGGACCCCAGAGGGCGACTTTGGCCCATCGGACTCGTTCGTATCCACCGAGGGTCTCCAGGTGATCCCGGATCAAGTCGGCGGAGCCTTCCTCTCGTACACGGACACGGCGGGCCGGATGCAGGTGGCGCGGAGGGCGCCGGGCGGGCCGGTTGGGCCCGCAGAGCGGCTCGACCTCCACGCCGCCGACGCGCCTTGGGTAGCTACCAACGTTCGGGGTGACGCGGCGGCGGTTGCGGAGACGGATGGGCATTTCCAGACGGTGTTCCGCCCGGCCGGCGGGACCTTCGGCGCCCGCCAGAAGATCAGCGGGCCCCTCTTCCACCACCCGTATTCCGGAACGACCTGGGCCAGCCTGGCGCTGGGGCCCGACGGCAAGACCTCCTATGTCTGGGAGGCGGACGAGCCTGACGGCAGCCAGAGGGTCTACGGAACGACTCGGCGACCGGACGGGACGATCGATGAGCCGACCGTGCTCTCCACGCCTGGGACGTTCGCGCACGCTCCGAAGATCGCCGCGGACGCCGACGGCAATCTGGTGGCTGTGTGGATCGAAGCCGACCCCAAGCACGACAGCGAATCTGACCCATCGGACCCACTGATCGGGGATGTGATGGTGAGCCACAAGCCGCACGACGGGCCCTTCGGCGGCCGTCAGCGGATCGGGGGGCCGACGGTGAATACACAGTTAGCCGTCAGCCATGCCGGCCAGGCGCTGATTGTGATCCAGACCGGCGGCGATGCCCCCGATCAGCGCGTACAGCTTGTGTTCGGCAGCTCGATCACCGGCTCGATGAGTCCGCCGCAGCGGTGGGGAACGCAGAACTACGACGGGGAGCCGCAGCAGGCCGTCCTGTACTCGAACCCGAGGGGCGATGCCCTGCTGATGCAGGCGCGCATGTGGACGGTCCACCGCGAGGTGGCACGCAAGCCAGCCCTCTCCTCCGAGTTCGGCCCACTGCAGGCCGCCATGTGCGCGCCACCCGCCATCTACCAGTCCTCCATCGCGCTCGGTCCGGAAGGTCAGGCCGCCGCCGTCGCGCAACACTACGACTACGCGACCGTGATCGCCACAGACCGCGAGTCACCGGAGACACCGACCCCTTGCGACCCGAAGGTGACCTTCAACGAGGTATTTCCGCCGTCCGACGGCGGTGATCCTGCGCCGGCTGGCGCGGGACCGGCTACCTCGGCTCCTGCTTTCCGCGCCAGGGTGGCGCCTCGGGGACGCCTCTCCCACGGCCGCGGCGTGGATCTGCTCGCGTCGTGCAGCGCGGGGTGCACCGTCCGAGCCTCCGGTTCAGTCCGCATCAAGGGCAGGCGCGGCACGCTGGGGTTCGCCCCAAAGTCGGCCCGCTACAAGCGGCCGGGTGTCAAGCGCCTCAAGCTCAGGCTCAGCAAGCGCCGCCGGGCCGCGGTCCGCAGGGCTCTGCGTCGCGGGCTCACGGTGAGAGCGACAGTGCGAGTACGAGCCCGGAAGGCCTCAGGCGCCAAGAGCTCACAACTGATCCGACTGCGTCTCACGCGTTAACAGCTATCCAGCGTCTCCGGCCAGCGCCTGCACGTCGTGCGCGCTCCCTGAGGCCGACAGGGGCGGCGCCTCTATCCATCTTGCCCCGGATTACTGAGAAAGATTTGCGCGATCAGCGCATCGCGTGTATTCCTGGACCAGGACACGGAGGATGCGTCCCCACGAACGGGAGCTCCTTAGACATCTAGCCGTCGAAGGAGCCGTTCTTGCCCGGTCGCTGGTCGCTACTGGCAGCCACGCTGCTCGCCGTTCTGATCGCCCTAGCCGCGACGGGTACGAATCCTCGGGCCGCGGCCGATGGTGCCGAGGAGCCGGCATCGATCGACACCTTCTTCCAATCGCCGGAAGGTATCCGCATCGTTCGTGAAGCCGAGGAGCGCGAGGAGGCGCGGCGGCGTCGCCGAGCGACTCCTGAGGCTCGGGACGAGCGTCAACGGAGCCGCTCGGCCTTTCGGGGAAAGACGGCTGCGCAAGTGCTGCAGATCGCACGGGATAAGGGCGGGGAGATAGTTGACACTGAGGTTGTCGGCGCCTTTCCGCGCCGGGCCGGGCGCCGCGTGCTCGACTATCTCGACGACCGTGTTGCCGTCGTGGAAGAGCCGGACGGCATTCGCGGGATAGTCACGAGCCAACTTCCCCTTCGGACCAAGCACGGCGGGCGTGGTCGCGTCCCGGTCGATCTGGACCTAATCGAGAGCGCGACGGACTTCTCGCCGAAGGCACCGCTGGTGCCGTTCACCTTCCCGCGTCAGCTGTCACGCGGACTGACCTTCACCAGAGATGACGTGAAAGTTCGCTTCCTCGTCCCAGGGGGCGACGTGGCTGGCCAGGGGATCGGTGGACGCGTGCTGTACGCAAACGTCGCCACTGACTCTGACCTATTGCTTTCGCCAACGAGCACTGGGCTTGAGTCGTTCATGCAGCTGCGATCGCCCGCGAGCCCGCGCTCGCACACGATGCAATTCACCTTGCCTCGCGGCTACTCGCTTGCCGCCGCCTCCGCCGGCGACACCGGGGAGACAGCAGGGATAGCACTCAAGAAGGGCGACAAGGTCATGGCCGAGCTTCAGCCGCCGACATCAGTCGATGCCCAGGGCCAAGACTTGCCGACCAGATACCAACTGATCGCGCCCGACAAGGTCAGAGTGGAGGTGGACTACAACCCGGACGAAGTCGCGTTTCCGGTGTACGTCGATCCGGTCTTCGACGGCTTCGGCAGTGAGGCAGCGGAGTACGACGCACCGAACAACTTTGCTGGCTGGATCCGGTCAAGCGTTCCCGCTGGGTTCTCGGACCAGAGTGCGTCGTACAACCGGAAGGTGAGGGCTACCAAGAGCGGGAGTAATCCGGTTGCGGGCAGCTACCTGACTTTCGAGTTCCGGGCCCACGCCAACGCCTACATCTACCAAGCGGAGTTCTGGAACTTGGCACACACGGCGAACAATTCAGACTCCGTCGTCGGACTCTTCACATTGGGCTCACCCGTCACCATCGAGCCAGGCGGCATCTACTGGAGCGGAGAGCTGGAGTCCCAGGCATACCGAGAGGATGGGGCCCTCAGCGGGGCGATGCGGCTTGCGTGCGCGCGGGATGGCTGTCTTGGCAGCGGTGACGCGTCGCCGTCGTACCCAAGCCCCAGCCTGCCCGGCGGGGCGAATCGCGCTGTCTGGGGGCTCAAAGTTGACGGGCCGCCGAATGCGCCGACCAACTTCGCTGAGGCAACCCTGGGCGGAGCGATGATCTCCCAGTTCGAGCAGGACAAGCCGGTGTGGGAAACAGCACCCGATCACGGCGGCAGCAGCGTCGCCGGCTGGCACGAGCGCGGGGAAACGTTCAACACGCAGTTGTATCCATATGACAAGGGGTTCGGAGTCGAGAAGGTCTGGATCAGTGTCGCCGGCACCGACCCGGCCTGGGAGGTGCCCGAGCCCCCGGGGTGTGATGGCAGCCGCACGGCTCCCTGTAACCAGAGGCCTGGTTCGACGCCGGCAGGCGACCCCGACCTCCCGCGCCTGACCTGGACGACCAACAGCATGTCGGAGGGCACCAACTACGTCGTTCCCCAGGCTAAGGACATCGTTGGCAACCAGACCCACGAAGTCATCGACAACGGTCGGTGGGAGGTCAAGGTCGACAAGACCAAGCCGGCCGACCCGAGTTTCAGCGGGACGCTGACATCCAACAACGGTTGGGTCCGCGATGACGCCCGCACACTCACCGTCAATAACGCGACCGATTCGCGGTCCGGGGTCAAGCGGGTCGAGTACACGATCACCCGGGACTCGGATGGAGCGCAGGTCGCGGCCGACGGGCAAGACAACTCGGGCTGCTCCGCCAGCGGCTGCCCGACGACGTTTTCGCCTCCCCCGACGTTCAACCTCAACCTGAGCGGTCTCAACGGGGCTCACACACTCCACGTCAAGGTCAAGGATCAGCTGTGGACGAGCACTGGCACCTACAGGGCCGACCACACCAGGGAGAAGGACTACAAGTTCGAGATCGACCGCGCGGCGCCGACGATCACGGCACTGGGCACGACCCCGAACCGGTGGCTCAAGGACGGGGAGCAGGCGACTTCGACCGTTAACGCCACCGATGGCGGCTCGGGGATTCAGTCCTTCACTGGCCTGGGGTTCCCGGCCGGGTCCCCGCTGGCCGACGTCAACCGGCCGTGCGGCGGCCTGACCAGCGGCAGCACTCCGCCACGCTGCGCCTCGCCTGCTTCGGAGCCCTTCACCTACAGCATCAACAACACCCGGTTCCCTGACGAGGGTCGCCGCAACGTCGTCGGCAAGGTCAAGGACGCGGCTGGGAATGAGTCCTCGCCCACAAATGGCGAGGTCCGGGTCGACAGAACGCCACCGACGATCGAGGCCAGCGGAACCCTGTACGACGCGCGGGATTCGATCCTGTTCCAGCCGAGCTACCAGCTGAACGCCACAGGCAAGGACGGGTTGCCGCCGCCGGCCCCGGGCACGGAGCACCGCTCCGGGACCAAGCGAGTTCGAATACTGGTGAAGGAGTTCCTGCAGCTGGAGTCACAGTTCGTTCAGAAGGAAGCAATCGACATCGACTGTCCCCCCGATCCTGGGAGTTGTGAGCGCTCGAAGAGCTGGACCCTCAACACTTCCGAGTACGCGAACAAGCACCTGACGATCCGGATCGAAGCAACAGATCAGCTCGGCCACCAGTCGACCAAGGACTTCAGCGTCTGGGTTCTGACAGATCTCGGGGGCGTGCTTCCGCTCGGCGAGAATCGTCTCGGGCTAGAGGACTTCTGGAACTACGACTCGGTGGAGACCGGTGCTGGCACCGTCGCTCATACCAATCTCGCTACGGGCAACCTGGTGTGGCATTCAACGCCGATCATCAACCCGGGCCGGGGGCTGTCATCGGTCGTGAACCTCACCTATAACTCGCAGGAGTCAGCGAAGGACTCGCTGCTCCCGGAGAACATCGCCGGTGACCTCCTGGGGCAGTACAGCACGGCAGGACGGGGCTTCTCGCTTGGGATCTCCGGACTGACCCGTCTCAATGAGCCACTCGACTTTTCGGGTATGGGCCCCCGCCAGGAGATCGCGTTTACCGACCCGGACGGAACGAGACACCTCTTCGAGAGCGAGGATGGCTGCGAGACATTTAAGCCGCCGAAGGGTGTGCAGCTGCACCTTCGCCGCTTCTCGGGGCCTACTCCTCTGGTTCCCAGCTGCCTGGCCGAGATCGGAGCACTGACTGATCCGAACAAGGCCTGGGCGATAACCCGCCCTGATGGTGTGACCTTCTTCTTTGACCGCGCTGGCTACCAGACGTCGATCGAAGACCGCAACGGCAACCAGATCCAGTTCAAGTACGAGTACCGCGGGATCGCGGGAGGTGTCTGCACGGCACTGGATCCCAACGGCGATCCGCCGAACTCGCCGACGTTCGGCGACGCGGTCTGCCCGAGACGGGTGGTCGAGGTCACTGACCCGGCGGGCGTCGGGGAAACCGATCCCGTGAAGCGCGCGGCGAGAACGCTCAAGATCGACTACTACGCGAACGTGCTCGAGAACGGCAAGTCTGCCTCCGGACCAGTCAAGTCGATCATCGACCACGACGATCGGGTTACCGAGTTCAACTACGACGAGCCCGGAGATACTGGGTACCTGACCTCGATTCTGGTCGGCAAGCGCGACAGCAGCGATCCAGAGCGTCAGTCCGCTGGACGCCGCTTCGAGTTCACGTACGACGCGCTTCCGGCGGCGGAGGCGTTGCTGAAGCGGCGGGCACTTCTCAGCGTTGAGGATCCGCGGGGAGCGACGACCAGCTTCGCGCATACGAGCAGCGGGACGGACCCGCTCGGCGACAACCTGGTCTCGCGCAAGCGGGTCACCACGTTGACAAAGCGCAGTGGGAGTCACCGCAGCTATGCCTACGACGAGATCCAGACCGGCGTCATCGCCGGCGAAACCACCGTGACCGACGGCCGCGGTGAGAACTGGGTTCACCGGATGGATGGCGAAGCGCGACCGACCGAGGCGGTCGATCCGAAGGGAGCGATCACGCGCCTTGCGTGGGACGCGGTAACTGACCAGCCAGCGGACAACAACCTCAGCCGGATCACCCGGGCCGCCGACACCGCCCAAGCGTCGACTACGACGATGACTCATAACCACAACGGGCAGACCATGACCAGCACAGATGGCCGCGACAAGACGACCGAGCTCACCTATGCGAACAGTGGCGGCATCGCCTCTCTGCAATCGCAACGCCAGGCCGCTGGCGCCTCGATTGACGCTCCCTACAGCACGCAGACAACCGGCTTCGTCTCAGACCTCAGCTCGATCGTGCGGCCAGAAGCGGTTGTTACTCCCGACGCCGGCGACCACACGACAACCTTTACGCGTGACGGCCGCGGGAACATCGAGTCACGTACCGACGGCGAAGGCAACACCGCCGAGACCGAGTACGTGCCCAGCGGTTTCGGTTTGATCGCCTTCGAGGAGGATGAGGAGGACAACAAGACCGAGTACCGCGACTACGACGCCAACGGCCTGCCCAAGACCGTCGAGGATCCCGAGAGTGGGATCTGGCAGTACCGCTACGACCACGTCGGCAACGTCACCGCGGCAACCGACCCGCGGGGCGAAACAGGAGCGGGACCCGACGACCGTCAGGCGCCCTACACCACCGCGCTCGACTACAACGCCTTCGACCAGCTGACGCGTGAAGTTCGCCCAAAGCTGTCCGAGCCAGACAGCGGTCCGGCGCAGCGGATTACCCGGAGATGGGAGTTCGACGCCAACGGCAATAACACGTTGCAGGTCGACGGGGAGGGCCAGGAGACGGAGGCCGAGCACACGGATATGGATGATCCTGAGCGGGTTATCAACCCCAAGGGTGAGACCACGTACCAGACGTACGACGAAGAGGAGAACGTCTTAAGGCGGGTCGCTCCCAAGGGCATGGCCGATGGTCCCGCTGATCTCGACTACGCAACCGAGTTCCGGTACGACGGAGTCGGTCAGCAAGTCGCGGCGATCCGTCATTCACAGAGCGACGAAGCAACTTCCTTGGCGACGTCGTTCGCATACGACCTGCGCGGCAATGTCACCGGCATCGTCGATCCGCGGACAAACCAGGCGCGCGGCGGCGAGCCCGAGGCCAACGCGGCAACCGAGACGAACCTTCGCTTCAAGTACGACTACGACCTGGCTGACAATCCCACTGCCCAGATCGAGAACCCAGGCACGACTCGGGACAACCTACGCACGGAGTACAGCTACGACGACAACGACAACCTGGCGACCGAGACCGATCCCCGCGGCTTTGAATCCGGCAATCAGGCCGCAGACTTCCGCACCACCTACTTCTACGACGGGCGCGATCTCCTAACAGATGTCGAGGATCCCACTGGGGCCAAGGCGCATTTCGGGTTCCGCAGAGACGGCAAGCTGGAGTTCCAGGTGGCCCCGAAGGGCACGCCGGGTGCAGTTGAGGAAAGCGACTACACCCACTATCGAACCGACTTCGAATACGACGGAAATGGCCACCTGACGAGCCGTAGCTTGCCGCGCGCCCCGGGCCAGTACGGTGCCGCCGCAGCCGTCACCTACTTCCGGAATGCGGTCGGCGATCCGGAGACGATTATCGACGCGCGTGGCAACGTGTTCGACAACGAGTTCTACGACACCGGTGACCTGCGTACGACCGAGCGTCCGTCGTGGTGGATATACGGACGCGAAGCCGAGGCCTCGCCCAGCGGTCCTGATGCCGCGATCGAGGCCATGGGGCTGTCGGTCGACGCACCCGCTACCCCGACCGCGCTTCCCGAGCAGGCCGGGGGCCCCGAGATCCGCGAGCGCACTGATGAGGAAAGGCGGGAGTTGCTGAACCAGAGAATCGAACTTCCGGAAAGCGAGGGCTTTGGAGACTTCGGGAAGGTCGATCCGCAGCAGGCACCGTCGATGCTGCCTCGTCGCGGCGATACCAGCTTCGCCTATGACGATGAGATGCGTCTTACCGACGTTACCGACGTGGCAAGCAAGACAGCGACGATCGACCATGACCTTGTCGGACGGGTGACAGGCGTTCACCAGCCGCTTGAGATTCCTGGCGCTGGGAATTGCGACTCGTCCGGGGCGCGGTGCATAGACCAGGGCTTCAGCTTCGACGCGAACGGCAACCTGCTCGACCAGACCGACCCGCGGGGTTATACAACGCTGCTCACCTACGACGAGTATGACCGGCTGACCGAGTCCGCCACGCCCGGGATGACGGCGTCGCCGAGCGAGGTCACCGGCTACACCTACGACGCCAACGACAACCTGCGCTTCCTCAACACACCACGCGGCACTGGCTCGGAACCGCTGGCGTGGGAGATGACCTACGACGACCTCGATCGGCTCGATTGGGCGGAGAATCCGGCCTCCGAACGGACGACCTTCGACTACGACGCCGTCGGCAACCGCACTAGCGAGACGTCCCCCGAGGACCGGACTTTCTCGAAGACCTACAACGCGCTCAACCAGGTCACTCACAGCACCGACCCGGCCGGGAAAACGACCGAGTTCGATTACGACGCCAATGGCAACGAGACCACGATCACGACACCGTCGGCGAATGACGGTGCGATCGTCACCACCAGGGCGTATGACGGGCGTGATCTGCCGTGGACCGAAACCGTCGGGACTGGCGACCACGCTCGCACGTCCGTCACCGAACATGACCCCAACGGCAACCTGCGCCGCGAGGTGCGCCCGGCTGGCGTAGACGAGGACGCGACCCCTCTTCCAGAGCATGCGGACAGCTCCGACCAGACGGGATCGCCTACCGACGACGCTCTCTCGCACTCGATCGTGCGCGAGTACTCGGCCGACAACCAGCAGACGACGGTCCATCTACCGATCAGTGGCTCAGGCGACGAGCGTTATCGCCAGGCCTTCGGTTACGACGCGCGGGGACGACTCGATCAAGCGGATGCGCCACGGACCACCGCCCAAGCCATCAGCCGGACCGCATACTCCCATCTGGATTCGGGATGGATCTCGAGCTCGACCGATCCCACGCTGGTCCCACACAACGGCAAGCCTCAATACGACCAACGCCTCGCCTACGAGTACGACGACGCCGGCAACCAAACACTCTGGAAGTCCCAGAAAGGCTCAGCCGATAGACGCGTTATGACCCGCAGCTACTACCCGAACGGGCTACTGCACATCCGGCGAGCGGAGGCAGCGGGCGATCCCGACGCGCGCGAGTACGAGTACGAGTACAACGGCAACCACTCCTTGACGAAGATCGTCGATACGGACCCCGATCGCCCCACGGTCGATGAGACCCGCACGACCAATATCTCTTACGACGATGCCGAGCGCCAGACGGTCGTCAACGAGACCTGGGGCGAGCTCGAGGAGGTTGGTCGCAAGGCCGGCAAGGACACCGTCTACACGTACGATCACGACGGCCTTGTTGCTCAGCGGCTGACCGACGGCAAGGCCGCAGGCGCCTCCGAGGATCCGGCAGATTACGCGGGTGGTCGTAAGACCGGCTTCCGCTACGACGAGGTCGGGCGCGAAGACCGCACCTATGTCTGCACCGGCGCCCAGACCACTTGCACGGCGACCAACCACGACCGCGAAACCCAGAGCACGTACTACGACAACAATGCCTTGGAGACACGGACTAAGCCGAACGGCGTTGTCGAGGAGTACGAGTACTTCAACGACGGCCGCCTGTCGCGGATGGAGCGCAACAAGGGCTCGAACGAACTCAAGAACGAGCCTTACAGCTACGACCGCAACGGCAATCGCGAAGAAGACGAGCGTGGCAATTACGAATACAACGCTCGCGACCAGCTGACCAAGTGGACGCGCGATGCCGGCGAGGAGGCGCCCTCTGGGAGCACCGTCGATTACACCGTCAACGGCACCGGCGCGGTCACGCGAAAGGTCGATTCGGCCGACGGGCGAGAGACCGACTTCGACTACCACCCCGGCGGCGACCGACTCGACGAAGTAACCGAGACCACGGGCGGGGTCACGGTCTCCTCGGATTACGAGTACGACGACTTCGGCCAGGTGACGACGATCGATGTCTCAGGTACGACCGAAGACACGACCTACACCCACGACGAGTTCGAACGCATGACCCGTGCCCGCGGACCGCAGCAGGACGACGACACCGTCTACACCTATGACGGCCTGGACCGCCGCGACCAGAAGCAGGACGGCACGCGCACCCTCGACCTGTCGTACGTGGGGCTAAGCGAGAAACTCTCGCGCGAGGAGGACGCCGAACGAGCCAAGACCTACGACTACGACTCGCAGATGCGCCGACTCGGCCAGTCCACGCGGCCAATCGGGGGGTCGACGTGGACCTTCCGCAGCTATGCCATGGATGCTCTGGGCTCCGTGGAAGGCCTCGAGGACGCTGACGGCGAGTTCGGAGTCGGCGGCGCCGATCGTTACCGCTACGACCCCTACGGTGAACTCCAAGACGAAGAAACCACCCTCGGTGAGGACGCCAAGGAGAACCCGTTCCGGTTCGAGAGCTTCTACTACGACGCAGCACTTAAGACCTATGACATGCAGGCCCGGGCCTACCGACCTGACGTCGGGCGCTTCTTAACGCAAGACCGCTTCGAGGCCGCCGGCGGCGACTTGGCGCTTCAAGCCGATGCGCTTACTCAGAACCGTTACGCCTTCGCCGGCGGGAACCCTGTCAACCGGATCGAATTCGACGGTCACACAAACGAGGGTAGTTCGACGCACTCCGGTCACAATGGCAACAACAGAGCCCCACGCTGTAAGAGCGGGTGTCAGCGGCGAATCAAGAACTACCGGCGGCCCGCGCCGGTGGGCGCCGGTGTAGGGCTTGGTGCATCGAGCGGCGGTGGCGGTACCGGCGCCGGTGCAAGCGCTGGGGCTACAGCAAACACTCGTCCGCGGCCCGAGTCTCCCGCCCAACTCAACCCGGCGAGCGGGGGCAGCCCCTCCGGTGGGCCGACCGCCTTTGAGCCATCCAGCAAGAAGAAGGGTCGAGGTCTCTGGGATGTCGTACACACAGGCCTCGACGCCGTTGGCCTCCTACCCGGGGTGGGCGAGCCCGCGGATCTGTTCAATTGCGCTCTCTACGCCGGTCGAGGCAAGGGGGTAGATGCTGGTTTGTCCTGCGGCTCGGCAATCCCGATTGCCGGCTACGGAGCGACCGCTGCGAAGGCGGCGCGGCGCGCGAAAGAAGCCGCGGATGCCGCAAAGGCAGGACGACAGAGCGTCTCGGACGCCCGACTCGGACGTGCGCTTGGGGACGACTACCGCGGCGGACCCAACCCGATCGGCGACGGAAGTGCCCTGGACGCAGCCCGTCATACCGTCCGGACAGGCGACCTCGTCGGAGGCAGCACCCATCTCGAGAAGGTCGTCGAGATGCGCGACCGTTACGGACGGATTCTGCGTCGAGGCGGGTTGAGCTCGGCCGACGAGGCCGTTGCTAGAGGGAGGTTCGGGGCATACCGCGACTTCTCGCGCGACCACCGCTTGGACGAGATGATGCGGGCCAGGGGCCTCCGATGACCTTCGATGCGGTCACATCGCCGGAGGTTGCGATTGTGCGTCAGAACGTCCCCGAGTTCGAGGCGGTCTTCCAAGACGCCCTTAGGGAAGAAGATGGCGAGATGGGGGCGTTTCAGACGATGAGTCTCCTTGCGGATTGGGCGCGCGAGCGGTTGGCTTCCGCCCCGGAGGACGCTGCCGCACGCCAGGTGTTCGACACGATCGAGCAACTCATCGCAGACGAGCAGTACAAGCTGGGCGATGCGCTCGCGGCGGAGTTCATCGAAGCGGTCTGGGACCTTCCGGGTGCCCAAGCACTCATGGGTCCTCGAACCCGCGAACGCGCGCGCCCGACGGCATGACCCGAGCGTGGGACAGGTTCTCATGCTTGTTGCAGTCATCGTGCAGCACAAAGCGTCCTCTAGGCCCGTGCGCTCATCCACGGTCCAAGGGTGTCGGCTGCAGCCCCCCGCCCTTCTCAACCCCTGTGGGACCTCGACGGCGTCGAACTCCACGTCGGCGATGCTCGTGAGGTTCTCGACCGTCTGCCGGCGGCGGTTGCCCACACCTGTGTGACATCCCCGCCCTACTGGGGCTTGCGCGACTACGGCGTTGACGGGCAGCTGGGCGGCGAGCGCTCGCCCGATGACTACGTAGCCAAGCTTGTAGACGTCATGCGTGGTGTGCGCCGAGTTCTCCGCGACGACGGCACGGTCTGGCTCAACCTCGGCGACAGCTACGCCAAGCGCGCTCACCGCGACCCCAACAGCGCCTACTTCGCCGGCCTGAAGCCGGGCGATGTCTGTGGCATTCCCTGGGCTGTGGCCATGGCCTTGCGCGCTGACGGCTGGCATCTGCGCAACGACATCATCTGGCACAAGGAGAAGGTGATGCCGGCCAGCGTCAAGGACCGATTGACCGTCTGCCACGAGTACATCTTCTTGCTGGCCAAGCAACGCCACTACGCCTACGACGTGGACGCCATCCGCGAGCCCCACGCCGAGTCCACGCTCAAGCGCATCGAGTACGGGCTCAAGCATCGCCACAGCGCCACCGCCGGCGTGGCCATACCCCCTGTCGACACCAAGAAGATGGGAACCCGCTTCGCTCACCCCCTGGGCCGCAACCGCCGCACCGTCTGGCGGGTGTCGCCGACTTCCTACAAGGGCGCGCATTTCGCCGTCTACCCGCCCAAGCTCATCGAGCCCTGCGTGCTGGCCGGGTGTCCAAAGGGCGGGGTTGTGCTCGACCCCTTCTTCGGTTCGGGTACGACAGGCCTCGTCACTCGCGAGCATGGCCGGTGCTGTATCGGCATCGAGCTCTCGCCGGAATTCGCTGAGCTGGCGCGGATACGGTTGGGGGGCTAGATCTGGGTGCCGTGCTGGCGCTGGCGCGGGACCATGCGTCTAGCCCCTGAGGTTGAGGTGCCAGTGCACCCACGTCGATGTCATCAGAACGCGCAGTTGGACAGCTCAATGCCGTCCGGGTCCTCAACGCGCGCTGAGCTGACCCCGTCCGGCACCCTGGTCGCGGTACAGATCGCTTCCAGATCCGCCTTGCTCGAGACCGTCACGGTCGCTTCACCGTTGGCTCTCACGGTGACGTCCTCGACGTTCGAAAACCCCTTGAGAATGTTGGTCAGGGCCTTGGTGGCGTCACGGTTGGTCTCGGTGTTGGGTGGGGTTGGTGGCTCCTCGGATTCACCGGTGTCCGTGCCTGTCTTGCAGCCGGGCAGACCGGGGCTCTTCACGCACCGTGGGTCTTCGGTCTCGGCACGCTCGGCCACATCGATCAGATTGGGGATGTCCGCCAGCTTGTAGTCGCCATTGCGCTCCTCGATGCCGTACTTGCCCGCACCGGTGAGGACGGTTGCCCGATCACCAGCGACGTCGACGTCTTCGATCTCGGCGTCTCCGATTTTCTTGAGTTGGCGCCGGGTTTCGGCTGAGAGCGCGTCGATCACGGCGCCGCAGGGATCTCCCTTCCCCGAGATGTCGCCGGTGCCGCCCCCGAGAATGAGTGGTTCAACGAAGTCGAGTTGGGCGCGCGGGATCATCTGCTCGCAGGCCCGCTTGCCGTCCTTGTCATCGACCGCGGCGAAGAAATCGTTGACCGCTGATCGAGCCTTGTCCTCGGGTGAGCTGTCAGCGCCACCGCACCCGGCAAGCAGCACAAGCACTCCACCCGCGATCCAGGTCCGTGCGTTCACGAGAGCCCGAAGAAGCGCACGCGTTGACCGCTGCGGCGCTTGCACACGATCCGGCCGTAGGGGTTGAGATCCCCACCGGGATGGACGACGCGGTGGAAGCAGGTCCAGCGCCGCTCGAGCCGGTCGAACACGACTTGACGCCGGCGGGGCGGGTCGGTGCCGTCGAGCCTGGATTCCGACGTCCAGGCCTGCGTGACGGATCGTGCTGTGCGGCACGACACCTTCCGCGCGAAGATGCGCCGATAGAAGCGCCCGCCGACGTCACCGCCCGGGTCGTAGCCGCCGGCGCACCGGTGGTAGCCCTGCGGGTTGAAGTCGCTTGCGGTGGCCGTGGCAGGCATGACCAGCACGGTGAGTCCCAGCCCGATTCCCACGGCGCGCCTCATGCACTTGTGCTCCCCGTCTGGGCGTCTTTCCACACCCAGGGTTCGCACTAGGGGTCGGCGGGGCACGATCACACCCAGGGCCCGCCCGGGCTACCTCTGGTTCTGGACCGTCCGCTCGAACTCGGTTATCTCGGCTCTGATCGTGTGCTCAGTGAGAGCGTCACGCCCCAGCTCGACCCGTTCACGAAGGCTGCCGAGGATGTCCTGAGCCGATGCCTCATCCTGCTCACGGGGCGCGAGGATTTTTGGGCTGAGTTTGGCGTGGGTCCTGCACGCGTCGACCGCCGAGCTGACCGCGCTCCACTCGTCGTCGTTCAGATAGCGGGCGAGGATCCCTGCCTGCGTGTCCCATGTTTCGAGTCGGAACGTGGCGTCCGACCAGAGGTCGTGCTCCAGGTACATACGGATGACGGAGAGCACGCCGCGCAGCTCCTCTCCGACGAGCCGGGCTGCAGCTCTGAGGGCGACGCTCTCGGCTCGGGAGGCGCGGGCCTCCTCACGCCCGGCGGTCTCACGGGCAGCTCGCGTAACGATGCGCCCACCCCACCAGGCGCCTCCGAGTGCTGCCAGTGGCGACACGATCGCCGCAAAGGTCGTCCAATCGGTCATCGGGCAGCAACGGTACGCCGGTCGCCCGACGTGACCGGCTCCAACAATGACCGCCGTCGCGCGCGCCGATGGCGTCGACTGGGGCGACGCTGCCGTCGTCGACTACCGGGGATCAGTGCTCAGGTGTCGTCGGTGAGGGCAAGTTCGAACGCTTCTCGGCGCTGGCGCACCCTCCCGAGCGTGCTCATCACAGCCCTGGTCAGGTCTGTGTCGGGCGCGACACGTCGCCAGTCCCCAATCCCCTTGGGCAGGAACAGCCCCGGGCCGAGGTCGCAGACCGCCAGGGCCTGGGTCCCGTGGGCGTCGAGCGCGTGCAAGCGCAGGCTCGGCCGGTCGTGACCCGACTCCGTTACCTCGCAACCCGAAAGCAGCAGCGCTTCGGCCGCGGTCTCGCGCACCAGCTGAGGAAGGCCTAGCGCCCACTCGAGCTCGGCCCCCTGGCCCTGGGAAGCGAACTGGCGCCGACCGTTCGGCGTCAAGGTCTCGACGAAGCCACGTACGTGGACGGCAGCACCGGTGTTGAGGTGTGTGTCAAGGCGGGTAGCGGCTTCGGCCAGGAGTTCCTCCGCCGACGGAAGGTCGGGGCTGCTTGCCGCCGTTGGGCTGGTGGGAGCACGCTCTTGGTCGGCGCTTGCTGCCTCGACTTCGGTCAAGGCCAGGCCTAAGCGCGGTGCCAGCTCGAAGGCGTCGGAGTGTTCCCAGTCGATGGGATCGCGCAGCCGCGGCGAGCCGGACTCGCGGTCAACCGGCAGTGAGCGGGCCTGCCCGCGGCCGTCACCGCCAATGGCCGTGAGCACCACGTGCTCTTGGCGCCCTGGGTGTTCCTTAGCCCGCACCCCTTCCTTGGGAGCCACCCAGACCGGTTGGGCCACCAGCGCCGCCCGGGCCCGGCGCCCAATCACCTGTCCAAGCAAGTCGTCCCATGAGCCGGCGGCCACGGCCATGTCCTGGGCACACAGGTAGGGCGCGTCCACGGCCACCAGCCCTCCCTCCGTATCGAGCAGCGCAAAGGGTTCGAACTCTTGGCAGTCAGAGAACCTGAGCTCGGCTGGCGTGGCGTGGATGCAGCGAACGCCGGCCATCAGCAGGCGGTTGACGTCGAGGTCAGTGGAGGCGTTGTCGAGAGGCGAAGACGGGTGCATGGGGTCCTTGGTCGGAGTAGTCCCCCGGACCCTGCGCTTTCGCCAGTCCCTTCTGCTGGGTTTCTTGCTCGCCCGTCAGGCGGGCTGGCACTGGGCTAGCCCGAGCTGACCTCCTCGCGCGCGCCGGCTTCGGAGAGGCAGCCGTTGACGAGGCTCTTGTCCTGGGCTCGTTCGGTGCCGTTGTAGTCGACAAGGACGTTGCCCCGGAGCTCGTGGAAATTGTCGAAGGGGTTCTCGCCCTTGCTGATGTTGGCTTTCGTCTCCTCGTCCACGGACTTCACGCCCGTTGGCTTTCGTAGCTCGGCGTTGATGCGCAGCGCTTCCTTGCGCGCGGCCGCGGCGTCGGGGAAGAAGTAGATGTCGGCGAACGCGACGTCTAGGTGTCCGCCCCCCTGTTTCTTCACGCGCGCGAACAGCTTCTGGTCGGTGGTCTGGCTGTAGTCCTCGAGGACCTCGGTGCCGGCCTCGAGGCAGATGACGGGGTCACTGGCCTTCATCGGTGGTCGCTCGGCCTTGGGTGAAGCCTCGGCCTGTTGGTCGGAACTGCTACCACGGGACTGCGACTTGTCACCGTCGTCACCTCCGCAAGCGGCGAACGCCAGTGGCAGCACCAGTAGGGCTGCGCTGGCTAGCGTCGCTGGCGAGCGACGGATGGAGCGGGTGAGCACGGCAGCCTCCCAGGATGGTCGTGGTCGGCACGGCGGCCAACAAGGTCGGTCGATCCGCGTCGGACTAGGTCCCTCAGGTATACACCTATTGTGGTGGCACCGCCAGCGTGTGTAGACACGATGGCGATCGACTGGGAGCGTGGCGCCGCGTGGCCGCCCCCGTTGTCTCCCGCGAGCACAAGGCCCTGGGCGCGGCAATACGCCGGCTTCGTGAGAGCCACCAGCCTCGCCTGTCCCAGGAGCAGCTGGCTGACAAGACTGGCCTGCACCGCAACTACATCGGCCGTGTAGAGCGGGGAGAGCTCAATCTTTCCTTCGCGCGTATTGTCCGCATCACACGCGCGCTGGACGCCCCGGTGTCCGAGCTCATGTCCGAGTACGAGCGCGAACTCGGCTGAGTCTGAGCTCGCGGCCGGTGCGAGGAATGATCTCTAGTTGAAGTCGGGTTCGTGAAGGCGGTCGGGACTGCGGTACTGGGGCTGTTCCTGGCCGCTGTGGTGGCCGCGTGCGGAGGTGAGTCCTCTGGCGACAGCGAGGGCAGGGCCGGCGGCGAGTTCACGGTGGCCTACAGCACCCAGCCCGACTTCTTGGATCCTGCGCTCAGCTACACCGTGGACGGCTGGTCGGCGATGTGGAACGTCTACCTGCCGCCGGTGGGTTACAAGCATGCCGAGGGCAAGGCCGGGGTGGAGCTCAGCCCGATGCTGGCTGAGGAGCTGCCCAAGGCCTCCAAGGGCGGCAGGGTCTACAGGTTCACGTTCCGCGACGGGATCAAGTACTCCGACGGAACGCCTCTCAAGGCCAGCGACTTCGAGCACACGATCAAGCGCGTGCTGAACCTGGTGTCCGGCGGGGCCTTCTACTACAGCAAGATCAAGGGTGCCGACGAATTCGCGAAGGCCAAAGATCCGAAGCACGCCGATATCTCCGGCATCGAGACCAACGATGAAACTGGCGAGGTCACGATCACCCTGACTGAGCCCGACGGCACCTTCCCGCACATCCTCGGCCTGAACTTCTCCGGCGTCGTGCCCAGCAGCACGCCGTTCAAGAACCAGACCACGACCCCTCCGCCCGGCACCGGCGCCTACAAGGTCACGTCGTCGGACCCCAACCGCCAGTTTGTGCTCGAGAAGAACAAGAGCTTCGAACCGATCGATGGTGTGCCCGAGGGCAAGCCGAGCAAGATCACCTTCAAGATCGTCGCCAACCTGGATCGCGCCGCCCAGGACGTCATCCGCGGCGATGTCGACGCTCTGCAGGATCCGCCTCCGGCCGACCTCCAACCAGAGATCAAGGCCAAGTACTCAGACCGCTTCGCCAGCTACACGACGCAGTCGACCGACTTCTTCTTCCTCAACGAAAAGCTCCCACCGTTCAACGACACGAAGGCGCGCCAAGCCGTGAACTACGGCATCGACAAGCCGGGCCTGGCCCGCCTCTTCGGCGGCGGTCTATTCGAGCCGGGCTGCAACTTCCTTCCGCCGGGCATCCCCGGCTACCAGAGAATCGACCCGTGCCCCTGGGGCAACCCGAAGGGCAAGCCCGACCTCAAGAAGGCCAGAAGCCTGCTCCGAGCGTCTAGTTACAGCGGCGAGACGGTCCGGGTGTGGGGCAACAACGAAGACCCGACCGAGAAGATCACCGTGGCATACGCGGACATGCTCAACGAGATTGGATTCAAGGCCAAACCGGCGATCGTCGACGGGAGCGTCTACCTCGCGACCATCGGCGACGAGAAGACCCAGGCGCAGACCGGGGTCGACAACTGGTTCGCCGACTTCCCGAGTCCGGCCAACTACATGGTCGTGGTCAACGGCCAGTCGATCCAGCCGACCAACAACCAGAACCGCGGAAACGTCGACGCACGCGAGTTAACGGCCAAGATCGGCGAACTCCAGCGCACCCCAGATCAGGGATCGGTCGCCGACGACTGGGCAGAAGCTGACCGGATGGTGATCGAGGGCGCCCACAACGCCCCTTACGGACAGCGCAAGCTCACCACCTTCGTATCCGAGCGCGTGGACTTCGAGAAGTGCGCCTTGTTCCACCCGCTGTACCGCAACGACTACAGCGCGCTGTGCACCAAGTAGACCCCACGCTTCGGTCTTCGAGCTCGCCGCGGAGTTCGAACGCGAGCTCGGCTGACCGGAACTCTGTTCCCCCAAGGGCGATATCTCGGGCCTAGGCTGGACTCGTCGTCAGCTGCCTGCTGTGGTAGTCAGCTGACTTTGCTCAGGAGAGCTTGAGTGGTCGTGCGATCGACTGTAGTGTGGGAACTGGTTTGAGGCTGAAGTCGTATCTCACAGGGGCGCTCGTTATCGTGGCTATGGGTGTTGCTGGCACGGTTCCAGCGATAGCGCAGGTGCCGAAGCCCAAGATCACAGGACTGGGCGAAGGGGCGCTCACGGTCAAAGCCAGGAGCGGCCAAGACACCGCAGACGCGTACCTCACGGTCCTGAACGCAGGTAACACAGCGGCCAACCTGAAGATCACCTTCCAAGCCGGAAGCTCTGAAGATGTCCGTGTCACTCCACCCGGGAAGCCGATCATCGTTGGGCCGGGGGCGAAACGCGTCCCGGTCAGGCTCTATGGGCTGAGAGCCCTTAAGGAAAAGGCCGAGGGTCAGATTGTTGCCATTGGTGGCGAGGCCCCGGTGGCACGTGCGGTGGAAATTCAGCCGGCGCCACAGCCGACCCACGATTGGGTGGGGGTCCTCTGGTGGGGCACGATCGCGGTTTTCGTCGGCCTCTTGCTTGGCATGCTGGTAAGGCTGCGACTCGACAAGAACCGAGAGCTCAAGATCGGGAACCTCAAGAAGCGCGCGCCCGGCGCGAAGTGGAGCTTCGAGAGCTGGGCGACAACCTTCACTGCGGTTGGTGCAATTCTCGGGACGGTGATCGGCGCCGTGACTCTTCCTGAGGTCCCGCGCCAGGTAGACAAGGACACCCTGGTTCAGTTGAACCTCATCTTTGGTGTGCTGATCGTGGTCGGTCCGTTCCTTTTCCAGGCCATTCGTCCCAAAGTGCTCGCGCCCACAGACAAACCGTGGCTCGCCGAGCTCACTGGGTATGCCTGGGCCCTTCTCATCTCGTGTTCGTTGACTTGCTCCGCTGTGCTCGGTGAACTCGCCACCCTCGGGCTGATGGGCGGTGAACTCACCGAGAGTTCGACAGTGCGCTGGGTGATCGCCGTGTCCGCCTTCGTCTTGGGGTTCCTGACCTTTTCGTATTTCTGGCGGACTGTCTGGGATCTCGTAGGTAGCGACTGGGAAGACAAGGCTCAGAAGGCCTACAACGCGGCCAAGCAGCCACAAGAGGTGATCATCGTCTCCGGCGAGAAGGCGAAGCAAATGCTCACCGATCCGCAGGTTCACGCAGGCGAGCAGGCCGAGGTCGACAAGGTGCCGGCGTTTATCGCCGCGCCGCAAGCGCCACAGCGCCTGGCCTGGGATCTCCCATAATCGACTCGACCGGTGGGGGCCTCACGCCTGCGCCCCCGCCGCGCTAGAAGCTCCCCCTTTCGCGTGTAAGGAGTAGCACCGCCGCCTAACCGTCTCTTACTGCTCCCGGCGCGAAGGAAGCGCGATCCACACCCGAGAGTGATCGACGAGGGTGTTGCTCTCCTTTGCAAGCGCGACTCGGCCGGGAGCGCGAGGCGCGTTGGACTACCTCGCGTCGCGGGCCGTTCGAGGAGCCCAGATACGGCCCGCGCAAGGCCCGTCCCCGCCTTTCTGGTCCCGGTCGCAGCGCACCATATGTGGTGTTACGCCTCTGAACCCAACCGAAGGCGGTTTCCATGACGCAGCACTCCAACCCCACCACCTCTCTGGCTGGCGGCAGCTGGGACCCAAGCAGGCCCCTCGTGCCGACTCTGGTCAATGCGAGCGAGGTCGACGATGGAAGCGCAGGCAACGGAACGGAGTCTCCGTGGCTCGTGGTAGTGGTCATCAACACCGACAGTCCGGCCGAGGGGGCGACCCTTGCCGAGGCCTTCGAGCGCGTACTCCCCGACATCCATTCTGAGGGGCTGGTGGTCACAAGCAACCGCGTGGTCGTGGCCCTTTACCGAGAGGCTGAGGATGTCCTGGAAGCCGCGCTCGATGTTCTCCACGAGCTCGACCACTGGGGGTTTGATGCCGATGCCCTGCTCGCGGGCCGCGAGGAGGCGCCGGCGCCCGTCCTTTGCTTGGAGCGGGTGGCGTGAACAGCGGCTGGGGTCGGCGGGCGCTCGCGCTCGTCGGCCCTGGGCCGATGCTGATCGGAGAAACCAGCGGGGGGTCGACTCGGCCCTCACAGTTGCTGCATGGGTCGAGCCCGAGGCATGACATTGGCGGCTCCCAATCGGCGCAGCCAGGCGTCACCGGCATCCCCCTACCGCTGGACGACAGAACGCTTGCGGTCAGCGCTCGAAGCCTTCTTCGCCAACGAGTACACGTCCGCGAGGGTCTGGCCGCGGGCCACAGAGTTCGAGTCGCTCGGCCGCTCGGACCTGCGCGAGGCCATCAAGCGCCATGGTGGCGCCACCTTCTGGGCCCGCGAGCTCGGCCGCGAAATGGATCCGCGGCAGGAGCGCAGCCCCTATCTAGACGCGAACGCTCGCGCGGATGCGCAGACGGTGCTGGAGGCCCTGGGCGCAATCCCAGGGTCAGCGCGCCTGCGGGAACTCGGCTACAGCCGGTTGGCTGGCTACTTCAAGCGTTGTGGCGGCCGCGCCGCTGCCCTAACCGCTTTGGGAATGCCGGCGGACTATCCAGGAAGCCGACGTTCTCCCGAGCAAGACCCGCAGGTACTGCAGGACCCAGGCCAGGCCCGAGAGACGGCGGCTCTCGATCAAGCCAAGGAACTGGTAGCCCGCCACGGCCGTCTGCCAGGCCGGCGCCTGTTGACGCAGTCGGGCTACAGCCAGCTGGGCTATTACCTCGACCGCAACGGCGGCGCCGGCGCCTTCTGCCAGCGCCACGGTCTGCCCTTCTAGTCCCGCCTAAGCCGTCCCACGAGATTCCTTGGCGATTCTTCCGGGATCGCCAGTCATCGACCCTATGTTTTTGGTCAGCGCGGACCCGAATCCCTCCGCTCCTCGATCGCCACCACCCCATCGAGGAGCAATAACGTGTCCACGCCCACACCGCCGAACCCGCCCAACGACCCAACGACCGACGAGGTCGTAACCGACGACGCCGCAAGCTCTGACGCAGCCGCGGCCGCGGCTGGCAAGAAGAAGGAGCCCAAGAAGAGCCGGCGCCGGTCCCCTGGTTACACCGCTCGCCCGCATCGCGTGGCCTGCGAGAAGGCCTGTATCCGCTACAAGGTCCGGCGCCAACATCCCAAGTGGGACGACGAAGCCGTGGAGACCGAAGTCGAGCTTCGGTTCTTGGACCTCATGCCCTCAGACCCCTTGGTCCGCAAGCAGTACGAGGCGACTGCGCCCGTCTCCACCTGTCCCGACCGCCGGGACATCTTTGAGCTGGTCGAGGTCGCGGCCATGCGCCGCCTAGACCTGGGGCAAAAGTTCGAGTCCAAGCTGCGCTTCTGCGGCGACGGCCGGCCCAGCGACCGCTTGGTTAGCACCACTATCTTCCAGCGCAACATCTGGGAGACAGGACGCCCCGAAGTCCTGCGCTACCTCAAGGAGCTCCAGTGCGACTACCGCTTGCTGCACTGGGCCTACGACTGGCCCATCGAGCGCGGGGAGGCGCGGCACTTCACCAACACCTACAAGACCATGAAGGCCGCCCTCGACCGATGGTCCGACGAGGAGTGCGTCTACATCAACCTCCAGGCCATCCAGGAGCTGCAGGAGTTCACCGGCTGCGAGGACATCGGCCGCTGGGTGGCCATTGACGGCACCGACATCCCCGCCCCGCGCGAACAGCGCCAGTTCGACCCCGACTTTCCCGAGGAAGAAGAGTTCCTGCGCGGCGGGCTCGAGGACGCCGACTTCGCCTACCACGGCACCGACGGCTTCGCTAGCAAGTCCTGGAGAGGCCCCCGCCTCATCGTCCTCATCGACATCCTCACTGGGCTCCCGTTGGCCTGGGTGGTCAAGAAGGGAAGCCGACCCGAGTACGAGGCCTTGGCCGAGCTGCTCAGCCTGACCTTCCGCCACTGGCCGGAATGGACACCCGAAGCCCTGGTCACTGACTCTCACTTCGATAACGAACGCAGCCATCGTGTCTGCGAAGAACGCTTCGGCATCCACCTCATTAGCGGCCGGGCCGGGACCGTGGACTCGACTTACGACTGGGCTGACAACGGAGGCACACCCAAGTGCTCCAAGCACGGGGACATGCGCCTGGTCCAGTCCGAAGGCTTCGTCGACGTTGCTGCTCGGCGCAAGCGTGGCCTAGAGCCGGGGGAGGTGGCCGACCTGTCCAAGGCCGCCTTCCGCTGGGAGTGCGTGGGCGATGTCGACGATGCGTCGGCCCCGCCGTGTCCGGTCGGCGCCCGCACCATGTGGAAAACCAATCCCCGGCTCTACACCTACTTCCCGCGCCAGGGAGTCCACAAGACTCGCGTTGCCCGCCGCACGGCCCTGATGCTGCGTCGCAACAGTGCCGAGTCGCTCAACTCGGCCCTAAAGGGGATGGGCATCGGCCTCAAGGGACAATCAGTCGCCCGCTGGGTTTCTACCGACCAGCAGATGCGCTGGCTGCTGGGCGGGACCCTGCTCGGGTTCACCTTGCGCCGCCTGGCCCACGAGACCGGGGTCTACAAAGAGGTCCATGCCGAGGCCGAGGCCAAGGGGTTGCTGACAGCGAGTGTGCCCACGGCCCAGGACCTGGAAGAGGTTGCCGAGCGGTTGAAGCGACGTGCCGCTGGCGCCGACGACGCTTCGGCTTCGGCCGCCGCGTGAGTTACCTCGCGCCGTCGGTCTTGCCGTCGACCTGTGCCCGCGTCACTCGACTTCTCGATGCCCGCACGCGGATTCCAGGCTTGTCGGCGAGTGGTAGTGCGCCAGCCTCGGCTCGAACTTTCGCTAATCCAGGGCCACCGGCGCGGAGAGAACTCGGACTGACTTTCGCTAACTCAGCGAGCTCCTAGGAAAGCCCTAGGAGCGGGGGAAAGATTCGCTAGTTCACAGACGCTTGATTTGGCTAAGCGCCCTGATGGGCCGTGTAGGGATCGAACCTACGACCTTGAGATTAAGAGTCTCCTGCTCTACCAACTGAGCTAACGGCCCCGGTGCGGGGCACAAGGCTAGCGACGGCCGTTAGAACTGGGCGGCTCGTCGTTGACGAGCTCGACCGACCGCTCCAGGCCGGTGAGAGTGAAGAGACGCCGCAGCGTCGCGCTGGGGTTCGCGAGCTGCAGGGAGCGCCCCGAGCGCTCCGCCTTGCGCGCCATGTCAACGATCGCGCGCAGGCCACCAGCGTCGATGAACTCGAGCTGGTTCAGGTCGAGGACGAGGCGTCCGGGGTCTGCAAGATCCGCCACAGCGCGCTCGAATCGCGGAACGGTCGCACGATCGAGCTCGCCTACAACAGCCATGCGAACCCCTTCGCCGCCCTCTTCCGTGAGTTGGCAATTGAACGGGGTGAGTGCTTCGATCGGGCCACCCTAGGGGCGATCGGGCGTACGCGCCACGAGTTTCTTCCCAGATTGCGGTATGAAGGCCCGGTGAGCGAAGAGTTGGCCAGCCTCGACGGAACGGTCGCGCCCGCGGGGGAGACCTCCGTGCCGATCACCGACGAGGGATTCCTGCGGGGCGACGGCGCCTTCGAGGTCGTGCGCGTTTACGGGGGCGTTCCGTTTCTGCTCGACGAGCACCTCGACCGGATGGAGATCTCGGGCGCGAACCTGCGCCTCGAGGGCGGCATCCAGCGCGAGGACTTCGAACGTGAGGCGGGCGAGCTGCTCGCTCGGCGCGACGCCGCCGGCTTCGACGGCTGCCTGCGCCTGGTGCAGACCCGCGCCGGCCACCGGCTGCTTGTCACCGAGCCGCTCCCACAGCCGCCGGAGCGCCTGCGCTGTGCCTTCGTCACCTACGCACCCACGCGCGTGCTCGACAGCGTGAAGTCGCTCTCCTACGCCGCCAACATGCTCTGCACTCGCATCGCCCAGGAGCGTGGCTTCGACGAGGCGCTGCTGGTCACACCGCACGGTCGCGTGCTCGAGGCCCCTACGTCGTCGCTGTTCTGGGTCGACGGCGACGGCAAGCTCTGCACCCCGCCGCTCGACGACCACATCCTCGCGTCGATCACGCGCGCCCATCTGCTCGACCTGCTCGACGTCGAGGAGCGCTCCGTGACGAAGGAGGAGTTGCTCGACGCGCAGGAGGCGTTCATCGCTTCGACCACGCGCGAGGTGCATTCGATCTCGGCGATCGAGGATCGTGAGTTCCCGGAGACCGGCGAGGTCACGCGCAAGGCGGCGGCAGCGTTTCGTGCTCACGTGGACGAGCTCCTGGCTTGAAGATCCTCACCGTCATCGGCAACCGGCCGCAGTTCGTGAAGGCGGCCGCCGTGTCGCGCGTACTGCGCGAGGAGCACGAGGAGCAGATCGCGCACACCGGGCAGCACTACGACGACGAGCTCTCGCGCGTCTTCTTCGACGAGCTCGGGGTGCCGAAGCCGGATCGCGAGCTGAACGCGGGCGGCGGCTCCAACACCGAGCAGACCGCTCGCATCCTCGGCCTGCTGGAGGGAGTGATCGAGGACGTCGCGCCCGACCTGGTGCTGGTCTACGGCGACACCAACTCCACGCTCGCCGGCGCCCTCGCCGCCGCACAGGCTCGCGTGCCGGTGGCCCACGTGGAGGCCGGTATGCGCTCCTTCGACCGGGCGATGCCCGAGGAGCTGAACCGCGTCCTGACCGACCACAGCAGCGACCTGCTGCTCTGCTCCACCGAGACGGCGATGGCGAACCTCGAGCGCGAGGGGGCGGCCGGAGAGGCGCACCTCGTGGGCGACGTGATGGCGGACGTCTCGCTCGCGTTCCGGCCGATCGCCGACGAGCGCTCCACGGCCCTGGCCGACCATGGCCTCGAGCCGGGCGAGTACCTGCTGGCCACAGCGCACCGGGCCGGCAACGTGGACGAGCCCGAGCGCCTCGCGAAGCTCGTGGCGCTGTTCGAGGCGCTCCCGGCCCCGACCGTGCTGCCCCTGCATCCGCGCACCGCCGCCAGCCTCGACGCCGCCGGGTTGCGCGAGCGGCTCGCCACGGCGGTCACGCTGTTGCCGCCGCTGGGCTACCTCGACTTCATGAAGCTCGCGATGAACGCCCGCGCGGTGCTCACCGACTCCGGCGGTGTGCAGAAGGAGGCCTACCTGCTCGGCGTGCCTTGCGTGACCCTCCGCGACACCACCGAGTGGGTCGAGACCGTCGAGGCCGGCTGGAACACGCTGGTGGACCTCGACGCGGATGCCGCGGTGGCGGCTCTGGAGCACCCGGCGCCGGGCGGGGAGCGGCCTGAGCTGTACGGCGGTGGCCGCGCTGCAGAGCGGGTCGCCGAAGTCTTACGCGCCTACACTCCTCGACCATGAAGGTGGGCATTGTGGGGCTGGGCTACGTCGGCTTGCCGCTGGCGCTGGCCTTCGCCGAGGAAGGCCATGACGTGGTCGGCGTGGACGCCGACCAGCGCCGCGTGGCCGCGATCGGCGCGGGCGAGAGCTTCATCGAGGATGTGCCCTCTGAGCGGCTGGCCGCCGCGCGCGAGCGGATCAGCGCGAGCTCGAGCTATGACGCGCTTGCCGACGTCGAGGCGGTTCTGATCGCGGTGCCCACGCCGCTCACCCCAAACCGCGAGCCGGACCTCGGTCCGCTGGTGGCGGCCGGCACGTCGCTGGCGAGGGTGATCAAGGCGGGACAGCTCGTGGTGCTCGAATCCACCACCTACCCGGGTACGACCCGCGATCGGCTGGTGCCCCTGCTGGAGGAGTCCGGGCTGGCGGCGGGGCGCGACTTCAACGTGGCCTTCTCGCCGGAGCGCGTGGATCCGGGCCGTACCGACTACACGCTGCGCAGCACGCCCAAGGTTCTGGCCGGGCTCACGCCGGCGTGCCTGGAGCGCGCCATCGCGCTGTACGAGCAGGTCTGCGACGAGCTGGTCACGGTCTCGAACCCCGAGGCCGCGGAGCTCTCGAAGCTGCTGGAGAACGTGTTCCGGTCGGTGAACATCGCGCTCGTGAACGAGCTGGCGATGCTGTGCGACCGCATGGGGATCGACATCTGGGAGGTGGTCGACGCGGCCGCCACCAAGCCCTACGGCTTCATGCGCTTCGACCCCGGCCCCGGCATGGGCGGGCACTGCCTCCCGGTGGACCCCTTCTACCTCTCGTGGAAGGCGCGCGAGTACGGCCAGCCGACCGAGTTCGTGGAGCTGGCGGGCGAGGTGAACCAGCGGATGCCGGAGTTCTGCGTTGAGCGGATCGCCCGCGCGCTGAACGACCACTCAAAGCCGGTCCGCGGCTCGCGGATCGTGATCCTCGGCGTCGCCTACAAGCCGGGGGTCGGGGACCTGCGCGAGTCGCCCGCCCTGAAGATCATGGGCATGCTCGACACCCGCGGCGCCGACCTCGTCTACCACGACGACCATGTGCCCGAGCTCGCGGAGTTCGATCTCTCCTCCGAGTCGCTGGACTCTGCGCTCGCGGATGCCGACTGCGCCGTGATCGTGACCGCCCATCCGGATCTCGACGTGGAGCGGGTGGTCCGCGACGCGGCCCTCGTCGTGGACTTCCGCGGCGTCACACGCGGCCTCGAGGCGCCCAATCTGGTGCGCCTGTGAACGACTCCGTGACGGTCGGCGTGGTCGGCCTCGGCTACTGGGGCCCCAACCTGGCTCGCAACTTCGATCGCCTCCCGGGGACCGAGCTCGCGTGGCTGTGCGACGGGTCGGCCGAGGTGCTCGAGCGGGTGGCAGCGGCGTTTCCCGATACTCGGGCGGCGGGCGACCTCGACGACCTGCTTGGGCGACCCGGAACTCGACGCCGTCGCGATCGCCACGCCCGTGCCCACACATGCCGACCTCGCCGAGCGGGTGCTGGCGGCGGGCAAGCACTGCTTCGTGGAGAAGCCGCTGGCGCAGTCCGCGGCGGATGCGGAGCGCGTGGTGGAGGCGGCGAAGGAGGCCGGGCGGGTGCTGATGGTCGGGCCACCTTCTGGAGTACCACCCGGGACTCGCGGCGCTCGGCGACATCGCCGCGAGCGGGGAGCTCGGCGACATCCACTACATCTACGGCAATCGCCTGAACCTCGGCAAGCTGCGCTCGGAGGAGAACGCGCTCTGGAGCCTGGGCGCGCACGACGTGTCGGTGGTGCTGCGGCTGGCCGGCGAGGAGCCCTACGAGTGCACGGCCGTCGGCGAGTCCTACATGCGCGGCGGGGTGGAGGACGTTGTCTTCTGCTTCATGCGCTTTCCCTCCGGCCTCGCCGCGCACCTGCACCTCTCGTGGCTGGACCCCCACAAGGAGCGCCGCTTCACCGTCGTCGGGTCGAAGAAGATGGCCACCTTCGACGACATGGAGCTGGAGCGAAAGCTCACCGTCTACGACAAGGGCTTCGACGAGGACTTCACCTCCCACGGCGAGTACATCGCCCGCTCCGGCGACGTGTACAGCCCGCGGGTCGGGAACGAAGAGCCGCTCCGGATCGAGTGCTCGCACTTCGTCGACTGCGTACGCGACGGCACCACGCCCCGCTCCGACGGCGAGAGCGGCCTGCGCGTGGTGCGTGTGCTCGAGGAGCTTCAGGGGTCGCTCGACCGGAGCCGCCGTGCTCAGACCGTCTGACCGCGCTCCAGGCCTGCTCCTCGGGGAGGGGGTCGTCCTCCCGCCCACGGTCGAGGTGGGCGGGAACGTGGTGATCCACGAGGGCACGGTGGTGGGCGGCGAGGCGCGGATCCAGGACGGCGCGATCGTGGGCAAGCCGCTGGTGCTCGGCGCGCAGTCCAATGCGCCGCGCGAGGAGCCGGCTCCCGCCGAGATCGGCTCGGGCGCCACGATCTGCGCAGGCGCGGTGGTGGTCGCGGGCGCCCGGGTCGGGGCAGGCGCGGTGATCGGCGACCAGGCCCACGTGCGCGAGCGCGCGGTGATCGGCGAGGGGACCGTGGTCGGCCGCGGCTCGGCCGTGGACAACGACGTGACGATCGGCGCACGGGTGCGGATCCAGACGGGCTGCTACATCACGGCCTACTCGGCGATCGAGGACGACGTGTTCGTGGCGCCGGGAGTCACACTCACCAACGACGACACCATGGGCCGCCACGCCCCGAACCTCGAGCTTCGCGGCGCCACGCTGCGCCGGGCGTGCCGGGTGGGCGGCGGCGTGGTTATCACCCCCGGAGTGGAGATCGGCGAGGAGGCCTTCGTCGCGGCGGGCGCCGTGGTGGTGCGCGACGTGCCGGCCCGCGCGGTGGTGATGGGCGTGCCCGCGCGCGAGGTGCGCGAGGTGCCCGAAGAGGACCTGCTGGAGCGGTGGCGATGAGGCTGCGCAAGCAGCCGCTCACCCTCGGGCGGGGGACCCTGGTCCTCGGCGCGCTTGCCACCGCGGCCGTGGCGGCGGTCGTGGCCGTCGAGATCGGCCGCGTGTGGAGCCGCGGCAGCGCGCCGCCGCTCACAGAGGCCGACGACGCGCTCCAGGCCGCCGCCGAGGCGGTTGCCGAGACCGCCGAGGTCGCCAGGACCGGCTACCAGCAGGTTTCCACGCGGGAGAACGCGATGTTCAACCTGCTCACCTCGTTCTTCACCGCATTCGTCCTCGCGCGAAGCATCACCACGCTGCTGCGCTCCCGCCCGCGCGTCGGCCCGTTTCGCAACGTGCGGCTGGGCCGCCGCCACATCCACCATTTCGTGCCCGGCATCGTGATGGCGTTCAGCGCGGGCGCCGCCGCGATCGTCACGCGCAACGAGGACCTCGAGTCCAAGCTCGCCATCCCGTTCGGGGTGGGCATGGGCCTCACCCTCGACGAGTCCGCGCTGCTGCTCGAGCTCGACGACGTCTACTGGTCCGAGGAGGGAATTCTGAGCGTGCAGATCGCCCTCGCGGTGGCCGCGATGCTGGCGGCGGTGGCGCTCGCGGGGCGCTTCCTGCGCCGCGGAGAGCAGGTCGTGCTCGAGCATGAGCCTGTCGCAGCTGAGAGGTAGAGTGGCCGCGATGGACGACTCCGACGACAAGGGCCCGCAGAGCCCGACACCCGGGCCCTTTGGCCCCGGCTCACCCGGCTACGGCCCGGGGGGCGCCGACGAGCCCGAGAAGACCCCTGCGCCCGAGCAGCCCGCCGGGCCGCAATCGCCGGCGCCGCAGGCGCCACCGCCCCCGCAGGCGCCACCTCCGCCCGCGCCCAGCGGCTACCCGCCGCCACCGCCGCCGCCTGGGCCCGAGACCATCGGCGCGCCGCCGCAGGCGCCCTCCTACGGTGGGCCCGTGCCGCCCGGTGGATGGGACCAGCCGGCGGTTCCGGGTGTGCCACCGCTTCCGCAGCAGGGCGCTCTGGCCGGCTGGGGAGTGCGCTTCGGCGCGTCGGTGATCGACGGGCTGATCCTGCTCGTCCCGACGGCCATCCTGATCCTGTTGATCGTGCTCGTGGCCTTCAGCAGCGACGCCGGCGCCATCGTGATCGGCGTGATCAGCTTCTTCGCCTTCATCCTGGCCGCCCTCCTGTACGCGCCCCTGCTGATGCGCCGCGAGGGCGAGCACAACGGCCAGACCTGGGGCAAGCAGGTGGTCGGCATCCGTGTGATCCGCGACAGCGGGCAGCCGTTCGACTTCGGTTCCGCGGCGCTGCGCGAGATCGTGCTCAAGAACCTGGCGGTGGGGATCGCATCATCGATCATCCCGCTCATCCCCTGGCTCCTGAACTACCTCTGGCCCCTCTGGGATGACCAGAACCGTGCGCTGCACGACATGGCCGCCTCGACGCACGTCGTCAAGGCGTAGCGCCGCTCAGGCCGCGGCGGGGGCGCGCAGACGCTCGGACGCGTCGGTCCAGATCATCTCGTCTCGCGCCGGTCCCACGCCCACCATCACGACGGGGATCCCAAGGTCCTCCTCGATGAAATCGATGTAGGCGCGCGCGTTGGCGGGCAGTTCCTCGATCGTGCGGGCGGCCGTCACGTCCTCGTGCCAGCCGGGCAGCTCGACGAGCTCGCCCCTCGCCCGGTGCAGCACGGACTGGTGGTAGGGGAACTCGTCGAAGCTGGCGCCCTCGGGTCCGGTGTAGCGCGTGGCAACCGGTAGCGGATCGATGCCCGTGAGCACGTCGAGCTTGGTGAGCACCAGCCCGGTGAGGCCGTTCACGCGCACGGCGTAGCGGAGCGCGACCAGGTCGAGCCAGCCGCATCGGCGCGCCCGCCCGGTGGTGGTGCCGTACTCGCCGCCGGCGTCGCGGATGCGGTCGCCAACCTCGTCGTGGAGCTCGGTGGGAAACGGCCCCGCGCCGACGCGGGTGCAGTAAGCCTTGCTGATCCCCCACACGTCGTCGATCGCCTTCGGCCCCACGCCCGCGCCCACGCAGGCGGCGCCCGCCACCGGGTTGGAGGAGGTGACGAAGGGATAGGTGCCGTGGTCGATGTCCAGCAGCGTGCCCTGAGCGCCCTCGAACACCACCAGCCGGCCCTCGTCCAGCGCCTTCCACGCGATAGGCGGCGTGTCGGCGATGTAGGGCGCCAGCCGGTCGCCGTAGGCGCGGTAGTCCTCGGTCATCTGGTGTAGGTCGAGGCGCGGATCCTTGGAGAACTCGCGCAGCAGCTGGCGCTTGGGCTCCAGCGCGGCGGTGATCTTCTGCTTGAGGATCTTCTCGTCGAGCACGTCCTGCATGCGGATGCCGAGTCGCGCAGCCTTGTCGGCGTAAGCGGGGCCGATGCCACGCTTGGTTGTGCCGATCTCGCGCTTGCCGAGCTTTGCCTCGCCCGCGTGGTCGAGGAGCAGGTGGTAGGGCATGATCAGGTGCGAGTTCGCGGAGATGCGCAGCCCGCTCAGGTCGATCCCCCGCCCCCGGAGGCCCTCGATCTCCTCGTTGAGCACGCGCGGGTCGACCACCACCCCGTTGCCCACCACGCATTGCTTGCCGGGGTACAGGATCCCTGACGGGATCAGGTGGAACTTGTAGGTCTGGCCCTCGCGGACGATGGTGTGGCCGGCGTTGTTGCCGCCCTGGAACCGGATTACGGCATCGGCCTGCTCGGCAAGGAGGTCGACCACCTTGCCCTTGCCCTCATCGCCCCACTGGGCGCCGACTATCACGAGTCCCGGCATCGCTCGGAGTCTAGGCCGCTACCGCATCGGCGGGATGCGCAGGTCCGGCCCCATGATCGGGATCGGCTCGCCGCAGATCTCGGTGAGGCGCGAGACCGTCCGCACGCCCAGCTCCTCACGGAGCTCGGCCATGTCCCAGGAGTTGGTGGTCACCACGATCGAGCGCTGATCCTGCCAGCGCTCGTTGACCAGCGAGTAGAACTGCTCGAGCACCCACTCCGTGCGCTTCTCCGCGCCGAGGTCGTCGAGCTGCAGCAGGTCCACCGACGCCAGTCGCCGGAACAGATCCATGTACGAGTCCCCGGCATCGGAGTCGTAGGTGTCCTTGATCTCGGCCAAGCAGCCGGGTGACGGGGTAGATCGCCACCGAACGGCCACGCTGCTCCGCGGCGTCGGAGACCAGCATCGCGAGCGAGGTCTTGCCCGTGCCGACGTCACCCGCGAACCACAGCCCGTTGCCCTCGTCGAGGTTCTCCTCGATCTGCTCCACGTAGGTGCGCACGATGCGCAGCACCATCGGGTCGAGGTCCGCGATCGGCTTGCGGTCGAAGGAGACGCCTCGGAAGCGCTTCGGGATGCCGGTGCCGGCGTTGCGGCTGATGGCGCGGCCGATCATCCGCTCGCGGCACTCGCACGGCTCGGCCAGATCGTCGTCGCGCAGGATCCAGCCGCTGCCGTCGCAGATGCCGAGCCGGCAGGAGGCGGGCTCGTTGGCCCCCGGGTCTGGTGCGGAACGCAGCACGTCAGCCGGCGGCCACCGCGGAGGCGGCGTGACGGTCGCGCGCGATGCTCACGAACTTCGGGTAGCTCTCGAGGAAGGTGAGCTCCACCTTTCCGATGGGCCCGTTGCGGTGCTTTCCGATCAGCACCTCGGCCACGCCGGGGTTCTCGGACTCGTCGTTGTAGTAGTCGTCGCGGTAGACGAACATCACGAGGTCCGCATCCTGCTCGATGTTGCCCGACTCACGTAGGTCCGACATCAGCGGGCGCTTGTCGGGGCGCGCCTCGACCGCGCGCGAGAGCTGGGAGATGGCGACGACGGGGATGTTGAGCTCGCGCGCGAGGATCTTCAGGCCACGGCTCATCTTGCCGACCTGCTCGACGCGGCCGTCGCGGGGGTCCTCGGCGCGCATCAGCTGGAGGTAGTCGATGATCAGCAGGCCCAGCGGGTGGCGCTGGTGCAGGCGGCGCGCCTTTGCGCGCAGCTCCAGCACGCCGAGGTCGCTGGAGTCGTCGATGAACAGGGGCGCCTTTGAGAGCTTCTCGGTGGCTTGGAGCACCTTCGGCCACTGGTCCTCCTTGACGCGTCCCTTGCGCAGCGACTCGCCCTTGATCTTGCCCCTTGAGGCGATGAAGCGCTGGGCGAGCTCACCCTCGGACATCTCGAGCGAGAACAGCGCGACGGCCCTGCCATGGTCGACGGCGGCGTTCTCGGCGATGTTGGCGGCAAGGGCGCTCTTACCCATTGCCGGCCTCGCCGCCAGCACGATCAGGTTGCCGGGCTGAAAACCGCCGGTGATCTCGTCGAGGTCGCTGTAGCCGGAGGGGGTGCCGGTGAGCGAGGTCCCCTCCTTCGAGAGGCGCTGCAGCTTGTCGACCTCGAAGTCGAGCACCTCCTCGATCGACTTGAGCTGGCTCGAGTCCTCGTCGTGGCCCGCACGGAAGATCGCCTGCTCGGCCTGCTCGACGAGCGCGCGCGGATCGCCCCCGTCGGTCATCACCTTCTCCTGGATGTCGCGGGCGCTGACGAGCAGCTTGCGCAGGATCGAGTGGTCGCGCACGATCTTGGCGTAGTCGCGCACCGCGTGGACGGAGGGCACGAGCGTGGGCAGCGAGTGCACGTAGGGCTGGCCGCCGGCCTCCTCCAGCTTGCCCTCGCGCTTGAGGTCGTCGCAGACCGTGATCGCGTCGATGGCCTCCGGCTCGGCCTTCTGCTTGAGCCGGATCATCGCCCGGAAGATGAGCTGGTGGCGGGGGCGGTAGAAGTCCTCCGGGCTCAGATGGACGTCGACGAGGATCTGGTCGAGCGCCTGCTCGGCCATGAGGACCGTTCCCAGAACGGCTACTTCAGCTTCCTCATTCTGAGGCGGGACTGAGCCGTTCGGCTCACTCATGAGATCCACTGGGGGCTCACGCCCCCAGACCCCCGCTCGACCATGCCAAACGGTCCTGGGCTCGGGCGATTGTCCTCCGGAGTTACTCGGCGGTGACGATCGTCTTGACGTCGGCGGTCACACCGTCCGCAACCTCGACGGTGACCATGTGCGTCCCGGTGGACTTGATCGGCTCGGAGAGGTGGACCTTGCGCTTGTCCAGCTTCACGCCGCGGGCCGCCTTCACCGCATCGACGATCTCCTGCGCCGTGACGGCTCCGAAGAGGCGGCCGTCGTCGCCCGCCTGATGCGAGATGGTGAGCACGGTCTTGCGCAGAAGGGCCGCGTTCTCCTCGGCCCGCTCGGTCTGCTCCACCGCGGCCTTCTCCGCCGCCTCGGCCCTCCGCGCGGCATCCGCAAGGGACGCCGACGTCGCGGGCTGGGCGAGCTTGCGGGGCACCAGGAAGTTGCGCAGGTAGCCGTCCGCGACGTCGACGACGTCGCCGCGCTCCCCGAGCTGCTCCACCGGTTGGAGAAGGATTGCCTGAGCCATAACGAGCGCAGGATCCTAGCGGACCAAGGATCGCCATGCGACCCGCCGAGGCGGACATCCGCGACTTGCACGATGGCGTTGTTGAGTTCCGTAGGACCGCGTTACCGGATCGGATCAGAACGGGATGTCGTCTTCGCCGGAGCTGGGACCGCTGCTTGCGGGCGCGCCCTGGAAGTCGCTGGTGTCGGCCGGGACGTCGCTCTGCGGCGCGAAGCGGGAGCCGTTGCCCTCGCCACCGTCGCGGGAGCCGAGGAACTGCACGGAGTCGGCGACGATGTCCACCGACTGGCGCTTCTTGCCGGTCTCCTTGTCGTCCCACTCGCGCCACTCCAGGCGCCCGTCGATCGCGACCGGGCGGCCCTTCTCGAGGTACTGGGCAGCAGTTCTCGCCCTGGCGGCCCCAGACGGTGACGTCGAAGTAGTTGGGCTTGTCGACCCACTCCTCGCCCTGCTTGCGGCGGGTGTTGCAGGCAACGCGCAGGGAGCAGACGGACATGCCGCTCGGAAGCGAGCGCAGCTCCGGATCACGCGTGAGGTTGCCCGTGAGGACGACCCTGTTGATGTTGGTTGCGGCCATTGGAAGCTCCTTCGGACGTCTTTGAAGTTAGGACGATCGAGAGTACCCACGACGTCGGAGCCTTTGGGCGATCCCTGACAAGAAGATGCACCAATGTCGGGGGGTTTTCGCGCGCCGGTGGGTCCGGTGTGCGACTTGTAACGCCGTAAGGGGCTACTCGGCGGCGGGCGGCGCGGCCGGCGGAGCCTCGGGCTCGGCCGGAGCTTCGGGCTCGGCGGGGGCCTCCGGCGCGGCTGGAGCCTCCGGCTCGGCAGGCGCGGCCGGCTCAGCGGGCGCCTCCGGCTCGGCGGGCGCAGGCGGCGCCTCGGCCTGCGCAGGCGCCTCGTCCGACTCGGGTGGAGCGTCTGCGGCGGCGCGTGCGGCGACGCGGCTCCCGTCGGCCTCGTCGGGCCGCTGCGCGCGGATCGGCTCGGGCGTCGGCGGCACGGGGGGTGAGTTCGGGCCCTGGCGCACGATCCGGTAGCGCAGCACGCCATCCATGATCTTCAGGTTGTGGTTGAGCTTGTCCAGGAGCGCGTTGTCGCCCTCGAACTGGAACAGCTGGTAGGCCGCCTCCGGCCTGTGGTCGATCTCGAACGCGATCTTGCGGCTGCCCCAGTCGTAGGAGCCCGCGATCGTGCCGCCGCTGTTCAGCAGCGTCTCGACCTCGCCCACGATCGCCTTCTGGCGATCCTCGGGGGCGCTCGAGTCGATGAGCAGCATCAGGTCATAGAGGCGTGGCATGGAACGGGTGAGACTAGCGAGAGGGGGCGAACTCGGGGCTCTCCGCCGCCTGTCGAGGGCATGGACGGGCTGCGGGTCTCGCATCCGCTGGGGGAACGTTGGGCGCCTCGCCGCGCTCGTGGCCGCCGTTGTGCTCGCGTTCGCTGTGGCGCGGCGAGGAGACCTCAGACATCAGACCTCAGACATCAGGCCCACGGCAGGCGCCACCCGCCGCTGCGGCAGCCGGAGCCTCAGGAGCCCGCGCCGCCTCCGGTTCGCGAAACCGCCCCGGCGCAAGCCCAAGCCGCGCCCCAAGCGCCCGATCGCCCCGCGGCCGGCGCCTCGTCCCGACGCCGGCGCCGCCGCCCCACGTCCCGCCGGTCCGCCCTCGGCGCGCCGCGGCAGGGCGAGTTCACGCCCGAGCCCTAAGCGTCTGAGGTCTGAGGTCTGAGGTCTGACGGTCTTCTGTTCGATGTCAGCAAGCTGATCGTCAACCCAGTCCCCCGGATCGCGCGCCTCGACGACCCGCTTGAGCCCCTGGGCCCGCCACGATGCGCTCGTCGGCGGACATGGTGAGCGCCCGGTGGATGGCGTCGGCCTGCTCCTGCACGTCGAACGGGTTCACCGATAGCGCGAACTCGGCCAGCTCCTCGTGCGCGCCGGTGTTCTCGGACAGCAGCGACACGCCGTGGCGCTCGTTGACCAGCGGCCCCTCCTTCGCGATCAGGTTCATGCCGTCGAACATCGCGTTGACCATCAGCAGGTCGTAGTGCTTGTAGGCCGCGATCGCCTCCTCGAGGTTCTCGCGCAGCCGCAGCTCGATCGGCATCCAGTCGGTGGTGCCGTGACGGTGGTTCACCACGGCCACGAGCGCCTCGATCCGCTCCAGGTACTCCGCGTACTCGGGCACGTCCTGGCGCGAGGGGATCAGGTGGGCGATGAAGGTGACCTGCTCCTTGAACTCCGGGTGCTGGTCGAGGAAGAGGTCGAAGGCGGCGAAGCCGCGCAGCACGTTCTTGGACAGGTCCGCGCGGTCGACGCGAGGATCAGGTGCTCGCGCCGGCGGCGCAGGATCTCGCGCTCGTACTCGTGGACCGCCGCGCGCTGGGCGTTGCGGCGGAAGGTCGCCGCCGAGATCGGCAGCGGGTAGGCGCGCACCCACACCTCGCGGTCGTCGATCCGGACGATGCCCGGCCTGCTCGTCCACCTCGAGGTCGAACAGGACCTTGCAGCACATGAGGAAGTTGCGCCGGTACGCGCGGGTATGGAAGGCGACGATGTCGTTGGCGAGGATCCCCTCGAAGATGTCCTCGCGCATGTCGCGCGGCAGCACGCGCCAGGCGTCGGGCTGGGTCCATGGGATGTGGACGAAGTGGTGCAGGAACGCGTCGGGGCGCGACTCGCGGATGTACTTCGGTGCCGTGTAGAGGTGGTAGTCGTGGAGCATCACCACCGGCGCCTCGACGCCGTCGATCTCCTCGAGCACGGCATCGGCGAGGTCGCGGTTCACCACGCAGTAGCCCTCCTCGTAGGCGTCGATCTCCTCCTGGCGGATGTCCGGCGCGTTCGAGAGGTCCCAGAGGTAGTGCTGGATGAACCACAGCATCGGGTTCGCCACCACGTTGTAGAACCACTCGTAGGCCTCGGGGTCGGACTCCACGAGCCGGATCCGGTAGGTCACGTCGTCGAGCTCGCAGTCGAAGGCGCCGCCGCCGTGCTCGCGCGCCGCCTCGGCGTCCTCGTCGGACATCGTGGACGCGATCCAGAGCGCGTCGCGGTGGTTCACGAGGCCGGTGAGGGCGGTCACGAGGCCGCCTCCGCCGCGCTTCGGGACCAGCTCCCCGTCCTCGGTCCTCTCGAAGGTCGCGGGGCCGCGGTTCGAGACGAGTACGAGTTGGGGGTCGGGAGCTCATTGCAGGTCTTTGAAGATACGCAGCCAGTCGCGCAGGAGCCGTGGCGTCAGGAAATGCTGCCGCACATGCTCCTTCCCCGCTCGACCGAGGAACTTCCCGAGCTCTGGCTCACGCAGGATGCCCAGCGAGCGCTCGGCGCACTCCTCGGGCGAGGAGACGAGGTACCCGGTCTCGTCCGTCCTCAACCTGGAGCGGGATGCCGCCCACGTTGCCGCCGATGAACGGCCGCGCCTTCCACAGCGCCTCGGAGACCGTGAGGCCGAAGCCCTCGCGCGTGGACTTCTGGATCACCACGTCCGCCTGTGACTGGAAGGCGTTGACCTCGATCGCGCCGACGTTGTTCAGGTTGTTGAGGATGTGCACGTCGGGGTCGCCGTCCGCGTGGGCCATCGTCTGGTTGAAGAACTCCCAGCCCTCGGGGTCGTCGGTGGCCATCGACCCGATCAGCGCCAGCTGCACCTCGGGGACGTCCTCCTTCACCAGCCTGTAGGCGTCGATCACGCCCATGGGGTCCTTCCACGGGTCGAAGCGCGACACCTGGCACAGCAGCGGCCGGTCCACGTCGATGCCGAACTGGTCGCACACGTAGGCCGCGTCCTCGGGGGAGAAGGCCATGTTCTTGGGCGAGAGCGGATCGATCGCCGGCGGGCAGATGTGGATCGGCGTGCCGTCCATCCCCGCGGGCACGTAGTCCTGGAGGTGGAAGACCGCGCCGTCGTAGGAGCGCACGAGCGGCACCAGGCGCTCGATCGCCGTCTCGTTCGGCGTCGACAGGTCGATGTGGCAGCGCCACACCCAGCCGCTCGCCTTGTCGGGGACGAGCTGCTGGATCGCCGCCGGCTGGGGGTCGTGGATGATCGCGACGTCCCAGCCGTCCGACATCTCGGCGGCGTTGATCTCGTTGTACTTGGCGAAGATCTGCCACTCCTCCGCCGAAAGGCCCTGCGGGTTGCCCTGCAGGGCGTTGTGGAGCAGTTTGGTGACGTTGTAGAACTCCTCCTGCCCGAGCATGATCTGCCACTGAGCGTCGATGCCGACGTCGTTCATCAGCGGCACGAGCGTGTAGAGGATCTCCGAGACCCCGCCGCCGAAGGCGGTGGCGGACAGGTGGAGGACCTTCAGGCCCTCGAGCTCGGCGGACAGCTCGCGGATCTCCTCGATCAGCGGCTTTCCGGCGACGTGCGTGTAGTCGGCGAGGCTCTTGTGGCCGACCGCGATCGGCTGGAGCATCAGATGCGCTTCACCAGAACGGTGCGGCCGGGGCTGAACGTCGACTCGTCGACGGTGGCCTCGATGATCGCGCGTGAGAGCTCCTGCTCCATTGGAGGAGGCTTCGCCGCGGAGCCCTCCAGCTGGAGCACCAGCTTGTCGTCGTGGAGGCGGAAATCGAAGTCCACCTGCTCGTCCTCGCCGGTCTCCTCGTCCACGAAGTCGTTGGCCGCCTCGGTCACCGCGAGCTTGAGGTCTGCCACCTCGGTGGAGTCCAGCGGCGTGAGCCTGCAGACGGCCGAAAGGGCGAGCCGCGCAAGCACCAGGTACCCGGGCTTCGCGGGGATCGTGAGCGATACGTCGCGGCTGCCGGCTTCCATCCCGCGGGCACGTTACCCAAGTAGGCGGGAGATGCCCTCGTCGATCTCCCGCAGGATGGAATCGTGCAGCGCCCGATTGGCGCTGGCCACGATCGACATCTGGAATTCGGCCTCCGATCCGAGCAGCCGGTTGGGGCCCAGCGACTCGCCGTAGGCGTCGGTCACCACGGCCCCGGCCTCCTCGAGGATCAGCACCGATGCCGCCAGGTCGTAGGGGCTGTTGTTCAGCACCGCGCCGTCGCCCACACGCTCGAACTCCTCCCGCATCCCCGGCACGTCGGCCACCATCCGCGGGCCCGGCTCCACGTAGGCGTCGAGCTTTCCCGTGACCACGCACATGGAGTCGAAGGCGGCCGAGCCGAGGTCGAAGCTTCCGCCGCCGACCGACGACAGCGTCGATCAGCTCCGCCAGCACCTCGGTCAGCGCCCGCGCCGGCCGGCCGCGGAAGCCGTAGGTCCAGAACATGCGGTCCAGGCGCTCGTTGGCGGACAGCAGCACGGCCGGCGACTCGATCACCCCGGCGCCCCGCTCGGCCAGGTAGACGGCCCCACTGGGGATCTCCACCACGCACCCCGCGGTCACGTCGGCCATCGTCGGTTCGTCGGCCAGTGGGGCCGCCGCCACCGACACGCAGCAGGACTCCAGGCCCGCCAGCGCGGGACGCGTGCCGTCGATCGGGTCGACCACCAGCACCGCCTCGGCGCCGGGCGGGGCGACCAGGCCGCGGTCCTCCGAGAAGAAGGCCATCTCCGGCGCGCGCTCGGCCAGCCACTCCTCCAGGAACCGCTCGGCGTCGGCATCGATGGCGAAGGTCACGTCACCGCCGGCCGCCTGAGCCTCGTGCGCGCGGGCCGCGTGGGAGCCCAGTGACGGGAGCACCTGCTCGCGGAGGGCGAGCGCGAGGTCGCGGACCAGGCTGCGCATGGGGACCACCAAATCAGGTTAGATAGCCAAAAGGGGGTGAGCACGTGCTCGTACGTGCGCGGCACACAGAGATCGTTCGGAGGGCATTCGGATTGTTCGAGGCGGGCGAGATCGAGGCGCTGGTGGCGCTTTATCACCCGCGCATCGAGCTCCACGTGACCGGTTCGCTGGGTCCGTCGGCACGGAACACCTACGCCGGCCTCGACTCCGCGCGCGGCTACCTGCAGGGGGTGGTCGACCAGGGAATGAACTGCCGGGTGGAGGATCTCGAGCTGCTGGAGTTCGGCGATCGTGTGGTGGTCCGCGGCCGGATGGTGAAGCCGGTGGACCTCGTGATGCGGTGGCAC
Source organism: uncultured Thermoleophilaceae bacterium (assembly GCA_963808105.1). Classification (GTDB taxonomy): domain Bacteria; phylum Actinomycetota; class Thermoleophilia; order Solirubrobacterales; family Thermoleophilaceae; genus JAAYBF01. The sequence continues at coordinate 334,095 of CAWEEH010000002.1, forward strand.
TTCGACTTCGAGGACGGCCTGATCGCCCGGGTCACCCCCCTCGAGGGCCACTGGGCCGTGCTCGACGGCCAGGAGTTCACGCCCGGGCGGCTGACGGAGCCGCCCGAGGCAGGGACCGTGATTCTGCGGCTGAGCGACGGCCGGTCGCTGGCCGTGCCCATCTCCGCGGAGCTCAGCCCCCGCGTGGCGCCGCACGAGCCCGTGATGGCGTTCTTCGACGGGGACACTCTCATCGGGTGGTACCTGCCCGACCTCCAGCGAGGCATGGACCTCCGATGAGCCCGACGCTCGCCTGCGCCGCTTGCGGCGCCCGCTGGCACACGGCTGCCCGCCGCGGGCGCACCAAGGCCACAGAGACCTGCCTGCGCTGCGGCGGCCCGCTGACCGAGCAGAGCGAGCTGCTGCCCATCATCGACGCCCTCATCGCGCACGCGCACGCCGGCGACCTCGATGCCGCGCTCGACCTGTGCCATCCCCAGATCGAGATCTTCGAGATCCCCGAGCTCTTCCCCGGCGAGGACGACCGCTTCACGGGGCGCGAGGGCGCGCGCGCGTGGATCGAGCGAACCTTCGCCATCTGGGACGTCGAGTTCACGTCTACCCGGCGCGAGGCGCGGGCGGTGGACGATCAGACGGTGGAGATGGTGAGCGACGTCGAGGCGCGCAGCAGCAGCGGGCACCCCGACTTCTCGGCCACCACGAGCTCGCGCTGGACCTTCGAGGAGGGGCTGCTGCGCCGCGTCGAGTTCAGCGGCGTTGGGGCGACCGCTCCGGACGCGAACCGAGCTTGACCTTCACCGTCCTGCGGTCGCCGTCGCGGTAGACCTCCAGCTCCACCTCGTCCCCGGCGTCCTTCGCGCTGATCAGGTCGGCCAGGTCCGCCTCACGCGTGAGCTTGTCGCCGTCCACCGCCAGCACCACGTCCCCGTCGGCGGGAATGTCGGGCTGGCCCTGGAACTCGATCTTGCGCTTGCCCGTCTCGAGCCCGGCCTTGTCGGCGGGGCTGCCTCCCTGCACCTGGACGATCAGCGCGCCGCTGCTGGTCGGCAGGTCGAGCCGCTTCGCAAGCTGCGGGTAGAGCGGCTGTGAGGTGACGCCCAGGTAGCCGTATTCGACCTTGCCGTTCTCGCGCAGCTCGCGCAGCGACCGGCTCACGGTGTCGACGGGCACGGCGAAGCCGACTCCCTCACCGCCGCCGCTGGTGGACTTGATCTGGGAGTTGATGCCGAGCACCTCGCCGCGGCCGCTGAGCAGCGGTCCGCCGGAGTTGCCCGGGTTGATGGCGGCGTCGGTCTGAATGGCGTTGCCGATCGTGAACTGGGTGAGCGAGTCGATGTTGCGATCGAGGGCCGAGATCACGCCGACCGACAGCGACTGGCGCTCTCCGAACGGGCTGCCGATCGCGGCCACCGGGGTTCCCACCACAAGGTCCTTCGAGTGGCCGAGCTCGATCGGCGTGAGCTTCAGCCCGGCCGGGTCGATCTTCAGCAGGGCGACGTCGGCGTTGGGGTCGTCGCCCACGATCTTCGCCTCCACGCGGTTGCCGTCGGAGAGCTCCACGAACACCTGCTTCGCCCGCTTGGTCCGCGGGGGCTCGCCCGTGGTGACCACGTGCGCGTTGGTGGCGATGTAGCCCTTGCCGTCGAGGACGAAACCCGACCCCTGCCCGCCCTCGCCGTCGTCCTCGCCCGGCAGGAGCGAGGCGGCGCCGTCGCCGAACAGCGAGATCACGGTCACCACGCCGGGGGCGAGGCGCTTGTACAGCGCCGCCGAGTCGAAGGAGCCCTTCTCCCCGAGCCCCTCGACCACCTCGACCTTGGTGGTCTGGACCTGCTGCGCGACGGGAGCCGGGTCGTCCGAGTCGTCGCTATTGCAGCCCGCGAGAACGAGCGCCGCGATCAGGGCTGTGGCGACCCTCACCGGCCGGCCGCCGGCAACTCGAGCGTGAACGCCGATCCGCGGGCGCGGCCCTCGGCCCGCAGGCTGCCGTCCATCCGCTCCGCCAGCTCGCGCGCGATCGCCAGGCCAAGACCGGCGCCGCGGGTGGCGTCGCCGGTGTAGAAGCGGTCGAACACCTGGCGCTCGTCGGGCAGGCCCGGGCCCTCGTCGGCCACGGTGACCGACGCCGCCCCGTTCGCTCGGCTGGAGGAGACGGTCACGCGTGTGCCCTCTGGGGTGTGGCGAAGCGCATTGTCAAGCAGGATACGCATGATCTGAGCGACCCGTTCGCGGTCACAGCGGGCGCTGATCCGGGCCGGTAGGCGCAGCTCCGGCTGGGTCTCGTGGCTCTGCAGCGCCGGCGTGAACTCGCCCAAGATCTCGCGCGTGAGCTCCGAGAGATCGACCGGCTCGCGCTGCAGCTCGACCGAGCCGGCATCGAGCCGCGACAGGTCGAGGAGGTCGACGGCCAGCTTCTGGAGGCGCTCCACCTGCTCCGCCATCGTGTCGAGGAACTCCCGCCGTGTGGCCTCGTCAAGCTCCTCGTCGCGCAGGAGCTCCACGAACCCGCCGAGGGAGAAGATGGGCGTGCGCAGCTCGTGCGAGGCCGTGGCCACGAACTCCTTGCGCGCCACGTCAACCTGGCGCAGCTGGTGCTGCATCGCGTTGAACGCGCTGGTGAGCTGGCCGAGCTCGTCCTCGGAGTCGACAGGGAGAGGATCGATGAAGCGCCCCGCCGCAACCTCCTCGGCGGCCTGCTCGAGGCGGCGCACCCGGCGCGAGAGCGCCCCGGCCACCATGTATCCGCCGATCAGCGCGAGCAGCAGCGCGATGGCGGTCGCCACCAGCAGCCGGCCGCGGATGAAGGAGACGGTCTCGGCCACGTCGTCGAAGCTGCGGGAGTAGAGGGCCACCCAGTCGACCTCCCCCTGGAACGACAGCGGCTGGGCGATCTCCCCCAGGGGCTCTCCGCCGAGCGACCCCTCGCCGCGGACGAGCTTGCGCGAGATGGCCGCGCGCGCGACGAGGGCACGGTTCTCGGGCACCTCGCGCTCCTCGCGGGAGTCGGTGATCACGAAGAAGCGCAGGTCGCCGCGCGGCCGCTCCTCGAGCCCGGACTGCTGCACACCCAGCAACGTGACCCGCGCGCTGGCGGCGTCGGCCGTCGCGCGCACGCGCCGGTCCACCTCACGGGCGGTCACGTCACCGCGGCCCATCAGGCTCTCGAGCTCGGACTCCGAGCCCTTGGCCACGACCTCCAGGTCGTCGAGCTTGCGCTCCTGGAGGTTCGACTCCAGCTGCGGTACGGACACGAAGTAGATGACCGCGAACGCCGTGGCGGTGATCGCGAAGAACACCAGCGCGAGCTTGTTGCGCAGCGTCTTGAGTCGCAGCGCTTTCGGGATCATCGGTCTCGGTAGCGGTACCCCACGCCACGCACGGTCTGGATCAGCTCGGGGTTCTTGGCGTCGGTCTCGAGCTTCTCGCGCAGATGACGGATGTGCACGTCCACCGTGCGCGGGTCGCGGTAGGACGCGTCGCCCCAGACTCGCTCGAGCAGGACCATGCGGTTGTACACACGGCCCGGATTGCGGGCCAGCGTGGTGAGGATCTCGAACTCCACATAGGTGAGGCGCACGGGCTTCCCCGCGCGGGTCACCGCCCGCTTGTCGAAGTCGATCCGCAGGTCGCCGTCCTCGAGCGGCTCGCGCCCCGGGTCGTCGGCCTTCGCCAGCGCGGCGCGCCGCAGCACCGCCTTCACCCGGCTGCGGAACTCGCGCACCGAGAACGGCTTGGTGATGTAGTCGTCGGCGCCCAGCTCGAGGCCGAGGACCTTGTCGATCTCCTCGGTCTTCGCGGTGAGCATGATGATCGGCACCGAGCTGCGGGCGCGCACCTGGCGGCAGACCTCGAAGCCGTCGACGTTCGGCAGCATCAGGTCCAGCACGATCAGGTCGAAGGTCGCGTCGTTCAGGCGGTCCAGCGCCTCCTGGCCGTCGAGCGCGGACACGACCTCGTAGCCCTCACGGCGCAGCGGAAACGCCAGGAGCTTCTGCACCGACAGCTCGTCGTCCACGAGCAGGATCTTGGGGGCCTGGGTTGTCAGCCTGGTCCTGATTGTAGGTTGCGCCTGTGATCGAGCCCCGCATTTATCGAGCGGCGTTCGCGCCCGCGGTGCTCGCGGTGCTGCTCGCCATGTTCTCCCTGGAGAGCCGCCCGCGCCCGCTGGGGCAGGGGCTACCCGCGGATGTGGTGTTCGCCGGGCAGAGCGCCGTGACCACCACGGGCACGATCGTGGCGGCAGCGCGCGACCGCCGAGCGGGCCGACCGGGCGACCGGGCGGCGGCGCGTGTGGTGGTGAACGCGTTCCGCGGCCACGGCTTCACGGTGGAGGTGGACAGCTTCGATCGCGGCAGCGACGAGCTGGTCAACGTGATCGGCCGACGCGCCGGCAGCTCCAGGCGCCAGATCGTCGTGCTGGCCCCCCGCGACGCCACCGGAGTGCCCGACGCCGCGGGCAGCGCCGCCGACACGGCCGCGCTGATCGAGCTCGCCCGGGTGTTCGAAGGGCGGCCGTCCAACAAGACGCTTGTGCTGGCGTCGGTCGACGGATCCACCCTGGGCGAGGTCGGCACCACTCGTCTGGCGGAGCGGCTTGGGTCGCCGGGACTGGTCGACGGGGTGATCGTGGTCTCCGGGCTTGGGGAGCGCCCGTCGTCACGGCCCGCGGTGGTGGCGTGGTCGGGCGACACCACGAGCGGCAGCATCGGGCTTCAGCGCACCGCCGCGGAGTCGATCCGCCAGGAGCTGGGCGCGGTGGCCGAGGCCGCCAGCTCCACCGGCCAGCTCGCGCGGCTCGCCTTCCCACTCGGGATCGGCTCGCAGGGCCCGCTCATCGCCGAGGGCTTCGACGCCGTCCGGATCGCGGGAGCGGGTGAGCTGGGCGGGTCGGGGGAAACCGAGCTCGAGGACGTGGACGAGGACCGCCTCGGCGGCCTGGGGCGCGCCGCGCTGCGCACCGTCACGGCGCTCGACCAGGGCCGGCCGGCCCAGCATGGGCCGAAGACTCACATCACGATCGTGAGCCAGGTGATGCCCGGATGGGCGCCGTCGCTGCTGGCGATCGCCCTGATCCTGCCCGTGCTGGTGGCGAGCATCGACGCGTTCGCCCGTGCGCGCCGCCGCGACGTGCCGGTGCTGCCGTGGCTGGTCTGGGTGGGCGCGGGGGCGCTCGCGATCTCTATCGGCCTGGGCCTCGCGCGCGCTCTCGCGCTCACCGGGGTGGTGGAGGAGCCGCCCGAGGCGCCGGTGGCCCCGGACCTGTATCCGCTCGACGGCGGGGCGGTCGCCGTGCTCGTGGCGGTCGCGGTCGTCACGGGGCTCGCGTGGTACGGGTTGCGCTTCCTGGCCGCCCGCAGGGACACCGCGGCCGCGGACCCGTCGGCGCCCGGCGCCGCGGTGGCCACCGTGCTGGTGCTGGCCGTCTCCGTGCTCCTGCTCTGGGTGGTGAACCCGTTCGCCGCTCTCCTGATGGCTCCCGCTCTGCACCTGTGGACCCTGGCAACGCTGGTCGACCCCGGCCCGCCCCGGCGCGCCCGGCTTGCGATGGTCGGAGCCGGCCTGTTGCTACCGCTCCTGCTCGCCGTCTACGTGCTGGTCAGCCTCTCCCTCGATCCGCTCTCCGGCGCCTGGTACCTGTTCCTCCTGGTCACCGGCGGGCACATAGGGGCGTCGACGACGCTGCTGTGGGCGGCGCTGGGCGGCGTGCTCGGCTCGATGATCGCCATTGCCCGGACTGCCCGGACTGGCCGCCCGGGGGCGAAGGACGAGCCGGGGCCGCCATCGGTACGCGGACCCGCTTCCTATGCGGGTCCGGGCTCGCTGGGCGGCACCGACTCCGCCTTGTGACCGGAGCCATTCGTCCAACGGGGTGGCCAACCCATCGTGTCCGCGGTGGTCGGCGGCGATAAGCCGCATATGAGCAAGCCGCTCACCGAAACGGTCGCCTCAGGCGGCTACGAGGTCGACACCGCTGCGGTGGCCGCCGCGATGCTCACCCGCGCGCGGATCCGGCGGGTGGCCTCAGGCGTGCTCGTACCCCCGGAGCCCCTCGAACTCGCGTCCATCCACATCCCTGAAGACGACGCCGCCGCCTTCGGCGACGCCGCCTAGCCGCGTCAGCGGCACCCCCACGGCCTCACCGAGCTCCTCCCACCGCTCCTCAGGGGCGGTGAACAGCAGCTCGAAGTCCTCACCACCCGTCACGGCCGCCTTCGCGTCCTGAACGCCGTCCGCCAGGGGCACCGCCGGGAGGTCGATCTCGAGCCTCACGCCGGACGCCTCGGCGAGGTGGCGGGCGTCGGTCGCCAGCCCGTCGCTCACGTCGATCATCGCCGTGGCACCTCCCGCCGCCAGCGCCCTGCCCTCCGCCAGCCTGGGCTCGAAGCGGCGGTCGGCCCCTGCCGCAGCGTCGGCCCCGAGGCTGCCGGTCACGCCCACCACGTCCCCGGCCCGGGCGCCGTCGCGGCCCACCAGGTCCGATTCGGACTCCGCCCAGCCGGTCACCGCCACGGTCACGACCAGGCTCGCGGCTCTCACCACGTCGCCGCCGGCGATCGTCACCTCGAGCCGCTCGGCCAGCGCGGCCATCGCCTCGACAAGCTCGGCGGCCTCGGCCTCGCCGAATCCCTCCGGAAGCGCCAGCGACACGTAGGCCTCTCCCGCCTGTGCTCCCATCGCGGCGATGTCGGAGAGGGCGGCCGCAAGCGCGCGGTGGCCGATGGTGGCGGCGCCGTGCCGGGCGCGGTCGAAATGCACGCCCTCCGCCATCGTGTCGATCGACGTGACCGCCACCGGCAGGGCTCGAACCACCGCCGCGTCGTCCCCCGTCCAGCGCAGCACCCGCGGCCCGGGCGCGCCCAGCACTCCGCGGATCGCCTGGATCAGATCGAGCTCGGCCACGGTATAAGTCTGACCGTGACACGTCCCACCCTGCTTGAGCGGGCGGGCGAGGCCGCCTCGGGCGTGTCCTCGCTGGGCTCTGGCAATCCTCGGCGCAAGATGCTGCTGCAGTACGGCTTCGCTGGGCTGATCTTCGCCTGCTTGATCCTGTTCGTGGTCCGGCAGTGGAGCCAGCTGCCCGATTTCGACTGGCGTTTCGAGCCTGGCTGGCTCGCGGTGTCCGCGGTCTGCGTGGCCGCGTTCTACGCCACCGAGGCCGAGATCTGGCGCTGGATCGTGACCATGTTGGGAGCGCACATCGACCCGATTCCGTCGAGAGCGCTGTGGGGCAAGTCGCTGCTCGCGCGCTACGTGCCCACGAACGTGCTGATGGTGGTCGGGCGCGTGGTGATGGCGGAGAAGCACGGCGTGCCAAAGCGCGTGACGCTCACCAGCGTGGTCTACGAGCTTGGCCTGGCGTTCGGGACCGCGGTGATCGTTGGCGCCTACTTCGTGATCGAGCTACCCGACCTGGACGATCAGCCCGCCCGCTACGCAGTCCTCGCCGTGATCCCGGTCGTGCTGGCGGTCTTTCACCCGCGGGTGTTCGAGCCGCTCGTGAACTACGCCTTTCGCAAGCTCGGGCGCGAGCCGCTCTCCCAGGTGCTGCCGTTCGGCCGCGTGCTGCAGCTGTGCGGCGCGTACATCCTCTGCTGGGCGATGATCGGCTTCGGGGTGTTCGCGTTCGCCTCGGGGCTGCACCCGCTCGACGCCTCGGACCTGCCCTACGTGGCCGCGTCATACCCCGTCGCGTTCTGCGTCGCGGTGCTCACGTTCGTGGTGCCGAGCGGAATCGGCACGCGCGACGCCGCGCTGGCCACCGCCATGGCCGCGGTGCTGGCGGGCGCGGTGGCCACGGCCATCGCCGTGGCGTTCCGGATCTTCCAGACGGTGATCGAGCTGGCCTACGTGGCCGTGGTCAGCGCGCTGGAGAAGCGCTAGTTCCCGTCGCCGTTCCCGTTGCCCTGGCCGTTGCCGTTATTGCCGTTCCCGTTGCCGGGGGGCGTTGGCGCGGGGGTGGGGGCCGGCGGGGGCACGGGCTTGGGCGCAGACTGCGGCGGCGCCTCGTACAGCCGCGGGTCGTATCCGCCGCGGTAGTTCTCGCCGCCGGCCGAGTTGTCGCCGGTGCCGCCCGTGGTCGGCGGCTGCTGCTGGTTGCCGTAGTTGTTGTAGGAGCCGGTGCCGCTGCGGCCGGTGCTCGCGTACTTGCCGAAGAACGGTGAGAACTTGGCGGGCTCGGCCGGCACCTTGAAGTCATCGCAGCTGTCGCCCTTCGCGTTGATCATGTAGTCGTGCCAGATGCCGGCGGGAATGGTGCCGCCCGCCACGCCGGGCATCGACTGCAGAGCGTTGGGATAGCCGACCCATGACGAGGTCGAGAGCTTGGGCGTGTAGCCCACGAACCAGGCGTCGTTGAACGCGTCGGTGGTCCCGGTCTTGCCGGCCACCGGGCAGCCGATCTGGGCCCGGGTGCCCGTGCCGCCGGTCACGTTCTGCTTGAGGATCTTCGTGACCTCGTAGGCCTGGCCCTCGGTGAACACGCGCTTGCGCTTGGGCTTGCCGAGGTCGTCGGACTTTCCGTCTGGGAACTCCACCTTCTGGATCCCCTTCGCCTCGTTTCGGATGCCGCCCGACGACAGGGTGGCGTACGCGTTGGCCATCTCCAGCGGCGAGACGCCGAGCCGCAGACCGCCGAGGCCCTCTGCCGGCAGGGCGTCGAGCTTCGTCTCGATTCCCATCATCTTCGCCGTCTCGCGCACCGCCTTTGGGCCGACGTCGATGATGAGCTGCGCGTACACCGTGTTGTCGGATGAGACGGTCGCGCGCACGAGGTTCATGGAGCCGCCGTAGGTGTTGCCGTAGGTCTTCACCTGCCACGGGCCATAGCCGGGGACGTTGAGGTTCAGCGGCTTCGACGTGTAGGAGGTGCGGTTGGGATCGATGCCCTTCCGGATCGCGGTCATCAGCACCATCGTCTTGAAGGCGGAGCCGGGCTGGCGATGCCCCTGCGCCGCCAGGTTGAAGCGCCGGTCCTTGTAGGTGCCGCTCGACGCCATCGCGCGGATGTAGCCGTTGCTGGGGTCGATCGAGACGATCGCGCCGCTGGGGTCGGCGGGGTTGGGCAGCTGGCCCTGGATCGCCTTGCGGGCGGCGTCCTGCAGGCCGGGGTTGATCGTGGAGTAGACCTTCAGCCCGCCGCGGCGGTACACGCCCACGCCGTACTCCTCGATCAGCTTCTCCTGCACGTAGTCGAAGAAGTAGGGCTCACGGCGGCGCGTATAGCGGGTGCCGCGCCGGAGGTCGAGGCGCTTACCCGCGGCCTCCTCCGCCTCGGCGGTGGTGATGAACTTGTTCTCGGCCATCTGCTCCAGCACCTCGTTGCGGCGCGTGATGGCGGCCGTGGGGTTGCGGAACGGGTTGTACTGCGAGGGGGCCTGGGGGAGCCCGGCGAGCAGCGCCGACTCGTGCAGGTCGAGGTCCTTCGCATGCTTGTTGAAGAAGGTCTCCGCCGCCGCCTCCACGCCGATGGCCGTGCGGCCGTCCACCGTGCCGAACGGAACGTCGTTCAGGTAGTTCTTGAGGATCCAGGTCTTCGAGTGCTTGTCCTCGAGCTCCGAGGCGAGCTTGGCCTCGCGGATCTTGCGGGTGAAGTTGCGCTCCGGGTCCTTGATGTAGAGGGCGCGCACCAGCTGCTGGGTGATCGTCGACCCGCCCTGCACGTTCTTGCCGGAGCGGATGTTCTTCACGCCCGCGCGCACGATCGCGTTGTAGTCCACGCCCTTGTGCTTGTAGAAGCGCTCGTCCTCGATCGCGATCACCGCCTCGCGCAGGTCCGAGGGCATCTCGCGCCAGGCGACCGGGGTGCGGATCTCGTCGGACTGCACGTAGCCGAGGCGCGAGCCGTCGGCGGCGAAGATCACCGAGTTGCTGCCCTTGTCGGCGGGCTTGAGCTCGCTCAGGTCAGGCGCGGTCGCCGCGACTGCGATCACGTAGCCGGCGAGCGACATCACGCCCACGGCGATGACGAGTGCGAGCACGCCAACGGCGAAGGCGAACTTCGTCGCGCCTCCACGTCGGCGCCTTCCGCGCCGCTGCTTTCGCTGCCGATGGGTCATCTGAGGGTGCTACAGGCCGTCTTCGGAGGATAGAGAGGCCTGTCTCACTTTTCGCAGGCTTTCCTTCCTCAGGCGCGAAGCCACTCCTCCACGCTCGCTCGCGCTGGGGGCCCAGGCCTTCACCGCGATACGGATGCCCTCGAAGGTGACCTCGGCCACGCGCGCCTCGGCGTCCTGCATCTCGGCGAGCGAGTCCAGCGCCCTGTCCGCGTCGGCGTCCAGCGGTAGCCACACCGATATCTCGGTCTCCACCCTCGGGTCCAGCACGGTGTGGTTCTGGATCGGGTTGGAGGCCAGCCGCTCGTTGGGCACGATCAGCCGCACGCCGCCGTCCAGCAGCAGGTAGGTGTAGGTCAGCCGCACCTCCTCGACCGTGCCGGTGCACTCCTCCACCGACACCAGGTCTCCGATCCGGATCGGCTGCGTGATGGCCAGCAGCACGCCCGCCACGGCGTTGGCCAGCGTCTGACGCGCCGCGAAGCCCACCACCAGGCCGAGCACCGCGGACGAGGCCAGCACGGCGGTCGCCACCTTCTGCGCCTCGGGGAACTGGGACAGTGCCAGCGCGAAGCCGATCACGATGATCGCGCTGAAGATCAGGCGCCGCACGAGCCGCAGGCGGGTGTCCGCCACGGCGGACAGGGGACGCCCGGACACGGCCTCGGTGAGCTTGTGCGCGCGGCGCAGCAGCAGCCGGTCGACCACCTCCGCGACCACGAACGCGCCGAGCACCGTCGCGAGCGCGACGAGCTCGTTGTTCCCCTCCCCCAGGAAGGAGGCCGTGACAAGATCGGCCACAGGCATGGCGTATGAGGCTACTTCGGCGACGCGGGCGGTTGCCACGCGGTTGCGGGCGTCCGAGTCGCTGCGCTTCGCGCTGCGGGCGTTTGCGTGGAGCAGGCTGGCGATCCTGGCCGTGGCGGTCTACTCGGCGCTTGCCGTGGGCTCGGGCGGAGTGCCGGCCGCGAACGAGCACCGCTATGACGACCCCGCGCTCACGCAGGCGCTGGGCGGCTTCGGGGACGTGGTGCTCTCCCCGCTCGCGCACTGGGACGCGGTCTGGTTCCTCGGGATCGCGGATACCGGGTACGACTCGGCGGACTCGCCGCGCACCGCGTTCTTCCCCCTCTACCCGCTGCTCACGCGCGGCGTGGCGGAGCTGGGCGGGGGCTCGCGCGGCGCGCTGCTGATCGCCTCCTACCTGGTGTCGCTGGCCGCGCTGCTGGCAGCGCTGGCGCTGCTCCATCGCCTCACCTCGCTCGAGCTCGGGCGCCGCGCCGCCGGCCCCGCCGTGGTGCTGCTGTGCGTGTTCCCGGCGTCGCTGTTCCTGGGCGCGCCGTATTCGGAGAGCCTGTTCCTGCTGTGCTCGGTCGGGGCCTTCTACGCCGCCCGCACCGGCAGCTGGGCGTGGGCGGGCGCCGCCGCGGGGGCCGCCTCGGCCACCCGGAGCGCCGGGCTGCTCCTGCTGCTGCCGCTGGTGCTGATCTATCTCTACGGCCCGCGCTCGGACAGACCGGGCGAGGGGGGCGCCCTGAGGGCGCGCGGCTGGGTTGCGTCGCTGCGGCCGGTCCACGCGGTCCGCCGCGACTTCGCCTGGCTGGCCCTCGCGCCCCTGGGCCTGGTGGCCTATGGCGCCTGGCTCGGCATCGAGCACGGGGACGCCACGGCATTTCTCGGCGCGCAGGATTTCTGGGGCCGGGAGTTCGCCGGCCCGCTCGTGGGGGTCTGGGACGGAGCGTCGGCTGCGTTCGACGGGATGCGCCAGTTGGTCTCGGGCTCCACCGACACCGTCTACTTCGAGCAGGCGGGCGGGGACCCGATGCGCGTCGCCGCGATCAACCTGATGCTGTTCGGCTTCCTCTGCTTCGGCCTGGTTGCCGCGGTGGGGGTGCTGCGGCGGCTGCCGTTCGCCTACGGCGCGTACGTGATCGCCGCGCTGATGCTGCCGCTCAGCTACCCGGTGGAGCCCCAGCCGCTGATGTCGCTGCCGCGCTTCCTGCTCGTGCTGTTCCCGATCTTCATGTGGCTCGCCGCCACCGCCGAGGACCGCGGCGCAACGACCCGGTACGTGGCCGTCTCCGCGGTCGGCCTGGGGCTGCTCACCCAGCAGTTCGCGGCCTGGTACTTCATCGCCTGATGGCCATCCGTGCGGTGCTGATAGACGCGCTCGGCACGCTCGTGTACCTCGAGCCGCCGGGGCCGCGGCTGCGCGAGCGGCTGGAGGAGCTGTCCGGCGTGGACGTCGGGCAGGAGGCGGCCGACCGCGGCTTTGCCGCCGAGATCGCCCATTACCTCGCCCACCACATGGAGGGAAGCGACCGGGCGGCCCTCGAACGGCTGCGCGACGACTGCGCGGCGGTGATGCACGAGGCCCTGGGCGCGGAGGAGATCGACCGCGCGGTGGTGCGGCGGGCGATGGTCGAGGCCCTGGAGTTCAGCGCCTTCCCGGACGCGGCGCCGGCGCTGGCGGCTCTGCGCGCCCGTGGCCTGCGCCTGGTGGTGGCGAGCAACTGGGACTGCTCATTGCCCGAGTGGCTGGAGGGCGCCGGCCTGTGGGACCTGGTGGACGGCGCCGTCTCCTCGGCTGTGGTCGGCGAGGCCAAGCCCGCCCCGGCTGTCTTCCGTGCGGCGCTCGAGATCGCGGGAGTGGAGGCCGGCGAGGCGCTGCACGTCGGCGACTCGCTGGACAACGACATCGAGGGGGCGCGCGCCGCGGGCATTCGCGGGGTGCTCGTCGACCGCTCGGGCGCGCCGGCCCCGGCCGGAGTCGAGACGGTCGGCTCGCTCGAGGACGTGCCCTCCCTAGTCTGAGGCGGCGATGGAGGCCTCTCTCACCAAGCCGCCGCCCGAGCGGCCGGAGATGCCCGACGGGGCCGAGCGACTGCCGGTCTGGCCGGCGTGGTTCGCGTGGGTGGGCTTCCTCGTCGCGATCTTCGGCGTGCTCCTCCTGGTCGGGACCGCCGCCGCGATCGTCGGGGCCGACGACGAGTCGCCCGAGTTCGTGGTCATCGCGACGCTCGCGCAGGGAATCGTGTTCGTGAGCACGGCGGTCTGGTTCGCAAGCCGGGTGGCCAAGCCCAAGCCGTGGCACTTCGGGCTCCGGAGCGCTCCCTTCTGGCCGACGCTGGGTTGGGCGGCGCTCGGCGTGTTCTCGTTCTTCGTGGTGAGCGCGATCTACGCGGGCCTGGTGCAGCCGGACGCCGAGCAGGACGTGGTGGAGGCGCTGGGCGGGGACCAGGGCACCTTCGGGCTGGTGATCGCTGGGCTGATGGTGATCACCGTGGCGCCGGTGGTCGAGGAGTTCTTCTTCCGCGGCTTCTTCTACCGCGCCCTGCGCTCGCGCTTCTCGATCGTGCTGGCGGCGCTGATGGACGGGCTGCTGTTCGGGATCATCCACTTCAACGGGGGCACGGACGCCCTCCTGATCCTCCCGCCGCTCGCGCTGCTCGGCTTCATCTTCTGCCTCGTCTACGAGAAGACCGGTTCGCTCTACCCGGTGATCGGCATGCACGCGTTCAACAACTCGCTCGCCTTCGCCGTTCAGGCGGACGACGGCTGGTACGTGTCGGTGGTCGCGGGCCCGCTGGTGCTGATCGCCTGCGCGGTGGTGCCGAAGCTCACGGCGTCAGGTCCCCGAAGGGTCCAGTTCGCCCGCTAGGATTGTCGGCCGAATGAGGGGGCTCGCCACCACTTTCTCGCTGCTCTTGCTGCTCGTCTTCGCGCCCGCCGCGATGGCGCAGACGCCGCTCATCCCGACGCCCCCGGCGCCGCAGCCCGCTCCGCCACCCGTCCCGCCCAAGGCCGGCAAGGTCAAGATCTCGGTCTCCGGCGGCCAGGGCACGCGCAAGCTGCGCTATGTCGCCCGTGGCGCTGCCGTCCGGGTCAGCGGCCGGGTGAAGCCGTTCGTGGCCGGCCAGACCGCCGTGCTCGAGGTGTCCCGCAAGGGCAAGGTCGTGTCGCGCCAGCGCGCGAAGGTCCGCAAGGGCGGCAAGGTGTCGTTCCGCTTCAAGACGAAGCGCCGCGGCGTGCTGCGGCTGGTGGTCCGCCATGCGGCCACCCCGCAGCAGGTGGCGTTCAAGTCGCGCTCGGCGCGGATCAAGGCCGTTGTGCTGCGCGCGGGCGAGGGTTCGCGCGGCACCAAGGTCGTGCTGCTCCAGCGCGGGCTCAGGCGCCTGGGCTTCGCGGTCCCGGTGAACGGCGCCTACGAGGCGGGAACGGCCCGCGCGGTGATCGCGTTCCGCAAGACCAACAACATGGCGCGTAATGGCTTCGCCGACGCCCGCGTGTTCTCACTGGTGCTCCAGGGGCGCGGCGCGTTCAAGCTGCGCCACCCCAAGGCGGGTACGCACGTGGAGTTCGACTGGTCGCGCCAGGTGCTGGTGCTGGCCAGGAAGGGCCGTGCGTGGCGGACCTACCACTCCTCGTCGGGTACGCCGGCCACGCCCACCGTCTTCGGCCGCTTCAGCTTCTACCGCAAGGACTTCGGCACGAACGCCAAGGGCATGGTGCACTCGAGCTACTTCATCCGCGGATACGCCATCCACGGTTACTCCTCGGTGCCCAACTACCCGGCGAGCCACGGCTGCCTGCGGGTGCCGATCCCCAACGCGCTACAGATATTCAACGCCGTTTCGCACGGCGAATCGATTTTCGTTTATCGGTAGCGCCAACCGCGTGGCCTGAGAGCCAAACGCGTTCCTACAGATTCTGGAAGCGCCACCCGTCAAGCCGCGGAAGTCGTTATCCACATTTCCGCTGATGGGTCAGCGTTTGATGCTGATGACGGCGATCTCCGCGACTTGCCCGCGCGAGCCCGGCGTGCTCCGTGGGAACGCGTTTGGCTCTCTCTCAGTACGTGCGCAGCAAGCAGAGCCCCGAGGTGCCCGGCTCCTGCTTGAACTGGGCCGCCCTGTTGCTCAGGAAGCGCGTCTGGCGCGATGAGCGGGCCGGCGCCGCAACCTCGCGGACCGCGCCCTTCTTCAGGCGCAGCACGTCGACGCCGCGGGTCCTGTCCGCCGTGTACACGTAGCCGCGGTGCAGGTAGGACGCCCAGACGATTCCGTCGTCGGGCCGCCAGTAGGCGAACTGGGTCGGATTCTCGGGATCCGAGATATCCAAAAAGCGTGTGCCCTCGCCGTACCAGGCGTAGGTCACCGTGCTCCCGTCCACATCGAAGTAGTGAGCCGAGCAGAAGTTCGCCAGCGGGTCGTATGGCCCGCCTGGAGGCCGTGAGCCCTCCTTCTGGAACGGGTTCCACGTGCCGACCGTCTTCAGCCGGAACGGCTTCTCCGGGGTCGAGCGCCATGCCTCCCCGTTGAAGCTGCCCTCGAGCGAGGCGATCGTGAACTGCCCCTGCTCGCTGCAGGCCTTCTCCGCCGGGCCGAAGTCCTCCTCGGTCGCGAGCAGCAGCTTGCCGCGGCGATAGCGCGAGTCGCCCTTGGGCGCGTTGCGGCCAACGGGTCGCCAGGCGTTGTGCTCGAAGCCGCCGGTCTCATCTGCGGTCACGCTCGACGGAAGCCCGCCGCCCCCGTAGGGGATCGGGTCGAGCGCGGTGGCGTGCCGGGTCCGGCCCTCGAGCGGGTCGAAGTGCCGGCCGTTGGTCCAGTAGCCGCGCGTCCCGCCGTCGCCGGACACCCAGGCGATGCCCGCGTCATCCACCTGCACGTCGTGCGAGTAGGCCGTCACGCCGTCGCGGCGGAACAGGTCGACGGGGTCCATCGGGTGCGCGCGCGGCCGCGCCGGATTGCTCAGGTCGGTGACGATGATCGGTCGCCCGAAGGTCCAGCCGAGCTGACTTGCCTGGGTGGTGGTGCTGGCGGGCCCGCCGGTCCAGAGCTGCCGGCAGCCGTTGATGCAGGTGGTGGTGTGGCCGGTCGGGAGCTGCTGGAAGCTCCGCAGCCGCAGGTTCCTGGGGTCCTTGGCGTCGACCACGTACACGCCGGCGATATTGGTCGCGCCGTTCGGATCGGGCTCACCCGGTTCGCGCGTGGTCGAGCCGCCGTAGGCCCGGGGGTCGCGCGAGAGGAGCGCCAGCTTGCGCCGGCGGTCGATGTCCATGTCCTCGTTCTGCCAGAAGGTCGAGACGAAGCCGGCGTTGGGGTCGAAGTTCACCGGCGGATCGCCCTGAAGGCGTAGATCCTCGGCCGTGACCTCGTCGAGCAGCCTCGGATTCGCGCGGTCAGCGAGGGAGTAGGACTTCAGGCCGAAGCGCCCGGTCACGAGCATCACGTCGAACTTCTTGCGCTTCCCCTCGTAGGTGAGGAAGCTGATGGCCGTGGCGTCCTTGGCCTCCGGCAGGTTGTCCACCAGCCTGACGTTCTTGCCGGCGCCGAAGGCCGGCCCGGCGAAGGCCAGCAGCCCCGCCAAGACACCGCACGACGCCAAGAAACCTCTACTCATGATTCCTCCCAGCTCCCAGACTTAGACCTCAGTCGGAGCTATACCCACAGCACGAGAGAGCTACTCAGCCGCGCCGTGAGGAGGACCTGCGCGACTACGGCGTCGCCGCTCTCCAGTCCCCGGCCTCGTTCTTGGGCTTGGGGAAGAAGTTGGCGATCATGAGGCCGCCGCCCAGGTAGAGCCCCAGGCCCAGCAGGAGAAGCAGGAAGCGCTCGCCCCACACGCTCTGGAAGTCGGTGAAGCTGGTGAAGGGCGAGACCAGGACGTCGTTCACGTCGTCGATGTTCTCGCGCAGGGACGTGTGGTTGTTCTCCCGCACCGTCTCGACGGCCACCGTGGGGTCGGGGCGCTGGATCTCGGTCTCGAGGCGCTTTGGAGCCGTGGTGCCGTCGAGCGCCTGCACCTGACCGTCGGAGCTGTCTTGCAGTTCCACGAAGGCGAAGCAGAGGAAGCTGACCGCCACAAAGGCGGACGCCGTGATCGCAGCGAAGCGGACGAGGGGAGCCATCGCACGTCTACTATCGGCAGCAGTTGTGCAGATCGTGACCCCTGCAAGAGAGCGGCTCGTGGCCGAGCTGCAAGAGCACGCTCTGGTGATCGGGAAGGTCACCCTCTCGAGCGGTCTCGAGGCCGAGTACTACGTGGACGCCAAGCGCGCGATCCTGCGCGGGCCGGGCTTCCTGGCGCTCGGCGAGCTGGTGCGCGCCGAGGCGGAGCGACTTGGGCGCCACGGCCGTCGGGGGGCTCACCATGGGCGCCGACCCCGTGGCCTGCGCGGCGTTGGCGGCAGGCGCCGACGTGAAGGCGTTCTTCGTCCGCAAGGACCACAAGGCGCACGGGCTGCAGCGCCGGGTTGAGGGCCCGCCGCTCGATCCGGGCGAGCACTGCCTGATCGTGGAGGACGTGGTCACCACGGGCGGCTCGACCATCAAGGCCATCGAGGCCGTGCAGGAGGAAGGCTTCGAGGTGGTGGGAGTGGTCAGCGTGCTGGACCGGCTGGCCGGCGGCGGCGAGGCGATCGAGGCGGCGGCGGGTGCCCCCTACGTGGCGCTGGCCACCATCGACGACCTCTATCCGGACCGGCCGGACCGCGCTGTTTGAGAGCAGGCGGCGCCTGCGAACTGAGAATCTCAGCCGCCCTGCAGCGACTCGACGAGGTTGTCGAACGGCGTCGTGAGCCTGCTCTGACGCGTCCGCAGCTGGTCGAGGCTGGTTCCCACGGCGGTGGCGGCGTCGGTGGCGCCCTCGTCGCTGAAGGCACGCTCCAGCTCGGCCAGGGAGCGCTCCAGGGCCGCGAGAGCGCCCGTCATGCGCCGGCGGGCGCCGGCGGCGAGCTCGTCCGCGCCGTCACTGCCGGAGTCCTGCGCGAGCTCGGCGAGGGTCGCCGACGCGCCCGCCAAGTCACGCGAGCTGCGGTTGAGGTCATCCCGCCCGGGGTCGCCGCTCGCGAGATCGTCCTGCGCTCGCGCGCCGAGGTCGGAGGCCTTGGCCTCGCTGCGCTCGAACCCCGCGGCGAGGCTGCCCGTGTCGCCATCCGCGCCGACGCGTTCGGCCAGGCGTGCGGTTTCGCTGCCGACCTGGCCCGCCAGGGCGACGGAATCGGTGGTCAGCTCCAGGGCGACGGTCGAGCCGCCACCGCTCTCGCCCTCGCCCCCTCCGGAGCCGAGCACGGCCCAGCCGATGCCCGCCACGAGCAGGATCGCGGTGACCGCGGCCACGGCGATCGGCCACCGGCGGCGGCCCGCGGTGCCGGGCGCCTGCACCGGCGCAAGGCGGGTGGGCGGAGCTGGAGCGATCGGTGCCGGCGCGGTCGCCGCCGGAGCGGCCGGCTGCCTGTCGTCGAAAGCGGCCCCGAGCTCGGCGACGAACTCCGCGCAGGTGGGGAACCTGTCCTCGGGCGCCTTGGCCATTGCGCGGGCGAGGGCCGGGTCGACCGCCTCGGGCACACCCGCCACGTGGTCGGAGACCGTTGGCGGAGGCTCGGACAGGTGCGCGTAGAGGACCGCCGCCTCGGTGTCGCGCTTGAACGGCGGCGAGCCCGTCAGGCATTGGTGGAACAGGGCGCCCAGGGCGTAGACGTCCACCCGGCTGTCCGCCGGCGCGCCCTGGATCTGCTCCGGCGCGATGTAGTCGAGGGTGCCCACGAACTGGCCGGTCGCGGTGAGCCCGCTCTGGTCGTCGATCTGCTTGGCGAGACCGAAGTCCGTGAGGTAGCAGTGCTCGGTGCCCGCCCCGGCGTCGCCCGTGACCAGGACGTTGGCGGGCTTGACGTCCCGGTGGATGAGCCCCCGTGCATGGGCGGCATCGAGCGCCGCCGCGACCTGCGCGACCACTCCAAGCGCACGTCGTGGCTCGAGCGCTCCCCCGGTGGCGAGCAGGTCCTTGAGGTCGGAGCCCTCGACGAGCCGCACCACCAAATACAGCGCGCCGTCCTCCTCCCCGGCGCCGTAGATGGGGAGGACGTTGGGATGGTCGATTGCCGCCGCCGCCCGCGACTCGGCCAAGAAGCGGTCGCGGAAGGACGGGTTGCTCGCGTGCTCCGGTGCGATGACCTTGATCGCGACGCTGCGGCCGAGCCGTTCCTCGGTCGCCCGGTACACGACGCCCATCCCGCCCCGGCCGAGGAGCTCCTCGATGCGGTAGCCGCCGACCTCGCTGCCGATAACCCCTTCCGTCACCGGGCCCGGCCCACGATCAGGTGCCGCTGAGGTAGCTGATCACCGGTCGGCGGTGGCCCTTGCGCCTGCAAACCGATCGTCGCGGTGGAATTTTCGAGCGACAGCGATAGCCCCGCGGTCCCGGTGGCCGGTAGCCCGCCTTGCCCCACGCGCGCAACTTGCGGCGCGCCGCCCGGCAGCTGATGCCCAGCGCCTTGATCTTGGAAAGCCCGTCTCCCGACCTGGGAGTGATGACCACGTGCCCGCAGTTCGCGGCCGCGCCGGCGGAAGAGGAAGCGATCCGCCAGCGGTGCGTGTCGACCCTGCGCGCGTTCGCCGTGAAACCGGAGGCCTCGAAGGTGACGGCCTTCCCCGGCGTCACGCGCTTCGGGCCCTGCAGCTTGGCTGCCGACGCTTGGGCTTTCTCGCCGACGATCCGCCACCGGCGCTTGTCCGGCTTGCCGACGCCGCCGACCGGATCGATCGCGCGGACGGAGAACGCCTTGCTGCCCGGCTTGAGCCCGCTGTAGCGCTTCGGCGAGCGACACGCGCTCCAGCGGCGAAGGCGCTTCGCGACCCCCTGGCCGGTCAGCCGGCATTGGAAGTGCGCGCCCGCGCGGCCGGAACTGAACTTGAAACAGGCGCTACCGCTGGTGGTCGTCGGCTTGGGCTTCCCGCAGCCACTGCCCTTGCCGATCCGCACCACCATCAGGGCACGCCCGCCCGTCCCGAAGACGTTCACGTCCGCCCTGCTGCCCCGCTTCCACCGGGTGAAGCACTTCGCCCCGAACCTGGGGGAGTAGTAGCCACATTTCGCATAACGGCGCGGCCAGCGGAACTGGAGCACAGCGTTGCCGGCGGCGTCAGTGACCATCTCCTTCTTGATCACGATGCCGCAGCAGTTTCCGTTGCGGTTCCTCGTCGGGATCAGGTTCACGGTCAACCTCTCGTTCGGCTGGAAGCCGGAGGCTTGGAAGGTGACCCCCTTCCCCGGAGTCACCCGCTTCGGCCCGGTGACCGTGAGGGCCGAGGCCTGCGACAGCGGGCCGCTCGCCCCGAGAAGCAGGAGCGCGACCAACAGCAGCAGAACTCGGCCAAGGCCCACGGTCAGACCCCCGTGTCGAAGGCGATCACGGGCAGCTTGCGACCCTTGCGCACGCACCGCCGGCGACTGTTGCCCGCCGGGTAGGTGCGGACCGTGCTGCAGCTGTACCCGGGGGGCGACTGTCCCGGGTTCTTTGACTTCGCCCACTTGAGCAGCTTCCTTCGCGCGGGCTTGCAGCTGATTCCGCGAACCCTGATCCTCACCAGGGCGTAGCCGGAGTTCGGCGTGATGGTCACGTTCCGGCAGCTGCGGGCGCGGGCCGCGGCGCTGGCCGGTGCCTTGCGAACGCGCACGGTGGTGCGCGCGAAGAAATACTGGCGCGCGCCGAGAACGCTGTGTGCGAAGGCGTCCGCGCGGGTGCCGGCCTTCCACTTCAGCTTTGTGCACGGCCCGTTGGCGCCAGAACAACCGTTGTAGGTGCGGGGCCACTTGAACCGGAGCGTGGCCCTGCCCTTCGAGTTCGTCTTGAAACGCTTCTTGATCTCGATCCCGAAGCCGTTCCCACCTCGGTTGATCGTCGGCTGCAGGTTCATGATGACTCGCTTGTTTGCGCCGAAGCCGGTCGCCGTGAAGGTGGCGGTCTTTCCAGGGGTCACGCGCTTCGGTCCCTTCAGCTTTGCGGCCGAGGCCTGAGCCACGGGGCCGGTCACGGCCACCGCCACGAGCGCCACCAGCAACATGCAGTTCCTCGGGTTCAACGTCCTGCCTTTCATTTGGAGATGCGCCAACTGCGCTTGTCGGGCCGGCCGGCCACGCCGCCCCTGATTGCCCTGACCTGGAACGCCTTTCTGCCGGGCTTCAGCCCGCGGAAGCGCTTGGGTGAGGTGCAGGCCCGGAAGCGCCGCAGGCGCTTGGGCACCCCGCGGCCGGTGAGGCGGCACTGGAAGCGCACGCCGGTCTGGCTGGAGCGGAAGCGGAAGCAGGCTCGGCGCGAGCGCGTTCTGCGCGCGGGCTTCCTGCAGGTCCGCGCGCGTGGGCGTGCCGGCAGTGGCCCGAACTTCTGGACTCGCTCGTTGAAGTGATCGGTGGCGTAGACGTTGCCTGCGGCGTCCGTGGCGAGCCCTTCAGGAATCCCGCCGCCGAATCCCCCATTTCCGGAGCCGCCTCGACGACCGAATCTCGTGATGTAACGACCGCCGGAGGTGAACTTCAGGATTCCATTCCGGTCGCCGGCATAGACATTGCCGGAGCGGTCGGTGGCCAGTGAGTACGTGCGGCTCAGCCGCCCGGTCCCGAACTTGCTGAGGAAGCGCCCGTCGGCGGTGAACTTCTGGATCCGGGTCAGGTCGCCCAGGTACACGCTCCCGGCGGGGTCCGTCGCCAGCCCGAGGCCGCTCGTGAACTCCCCGTCGCCTGTACCCGTCGGCTCTGCCCAATCGGCGATGAGGCGGCCGTTCGACGTGTACTTCTTGGTGCTGCCGGAGTGGACGTAGACATTGCCCGTGCCGTCGACGGCGATGCTTTGGGAGCTGTCGGGTTCCACAGGCCAGCTCGTGATCCAGCCACCGTCGGCGGTGAGCTTCTGGACGCTGTCGAGAAACTCGTCGACGACGTACACGCTGCCGGAGCGGTCGACCGCCACGCCCGTCGGGGCCACGAATTGCCCCGCGCCCGTGCCGTAACTACCCAGGGCTCTGATGAACCTGCCCGTCGACGTGAACTTCTGCACCCGCCCTTTCTCGTAGTCGGTCACGTAGACGTTGCCGGCGGCGTCCGTGGCGATCCCGTGGGGCCACTCGAACTGACCGTTGCCGGAGCCCTTTGAGCCCCACTTCGTGATGAACCCATAGCCCTGCGCCTCGACCGAGGGCACGCCGACGAGGAGGGTCACGGCGACCGCGGTCCCCGCGAGCGAGGCGCGACGCGCGCTCACTCAATCACCACGGACGGCGGCGCCGGACCGGGCGCAGGCGCCGGAGCCGGCGCGGGCGTCGGTGCCGGCGTAGGTGAGGGGGCCGGCGTCGGGGCGGGAGCCGCCTGGGCCTGCTCCTGCGCCTTGCGCCGCTGCGCCGTCCGCCGCTCCTGTGCCCGCTTCTGTTCGATCACGAACCGCTCGAACTCGAGCAGCGCCGCCTGGTGGACCTTCTCCGAGGCATCGACGATGGTCTGCGACTCCTGCAGCGCGCGGCGGTCCTCCACGGCGAGGTCGCCTTCACCCTTCAGCTCGTCGCCGATGAGGTCGATCGCCCGCCCAAGCCGCGCATCGGCGCGCTTGAACCGCGTCTCGATCCGCGCTCGCGCACGAGCTGCGGGCTTGGACGTGGGGTTGGCGGCGACCACGGCCAGGTCCACGCCCGCGGCACGCGTTTCGGCGGCGCCGGCCACTATCTCGTCGGAGGCGGTGGGCCGCCTGCCCGCTGAGGTCGCGGCCGGGACGGGCACGCCGCACGCGATCGGGAGCCGCCGGTCGAACCCGCCCTTGCCCTTGCCGCCGGTGATCACGAGCGCGCGAGCGGTGAGGGGCGCCGCGCCCGCATCCTTGCGCGCGCTTTCGAGCTTCGCGCCCTCGACAGCCGCGAAGCGCACCTTCGCGGCGCCGTAGAAGTCCGCGGCCTCGGAGTCGGACAGGTGGCGGTCGGCGCCCGTGGCTGCTTCCGCGGGTGGGCACACCGAGGCGCCTTCCGCGGCGCTGAGCGCATGAATCGCGACTTGGTGAGGACCGTCGCCCGCGGCACCGGTGACCTTGCCGTCGACCGCCAGCCGGCTTCCTGCCTGGACGAGCCTCGCCTTGCCACTCGCACCAGACGCATTCACGGGCTGAAGGTCGACCTCGTAGGTCGGCTCCACCCCGGCGCGAGCCATCAGCTTCTCAGCCTGCCGGTCCAGCTCCGTGAGTCGGCGCTGAAGACGCCGCCGCTCCTGCGCCGACGGGTCGTCGGCCAGCTTCCGCACCAGCTCGCCGGTCTCTCCCTCGAGGCGCGAGGCCTCCGTGGCCAGCTTCAGGGAGCTCAGGGCCCGCTCGCGCCTGTCCGCATCCTCGTCGTCTGAGCCACATCCGAGGGCGATCATCGACGCAGCTATGACCGCGGCGAGGGCGAGTCCGCGCACCTCGCCACGCTCGCACAGGTACCCAAAACTGTCAAACCGCCGGAATGAGGGTTACTCAGCCGGCGGCCGCGCCCGGAAGCGGCTCAGCATCCGCGCCACGGTCCTGCGCCCGGGCACGGGCTGCGCTCGGGCGTTGCGGAAGATCACGGCGGAGTAGGTGACCTGCCGGGGGCGGCGGAAGACCACGACCTCGATCCGTTGCGGCACCCCGCTGGTCTTCACCGTGCCGGAGCCGACCGCGATCGCCGTCTCGTAGGGCGAGCCCGCGATTTTCCTGTCGGTGACCGACACGTCGCCCTGGAAGCCGGGCAGGGCCGCCACCACCTTGCCGGCGTATGGCCCCGGCTCGGTGTCCCTGCCGGCCGTGCTGCGGTCAGCGGCGATCGTGACCGCGACGAGCTCGTCCTTCGAGCGGATGAGGGTGGCGCCCCGCTTCGTGCCGGCGACCCACGTCTTCGGGGCGGCGATCGTGAACCCCGCCGCCTCATTCTCCACGGTGCGCCACCCCGCGGGTGGCTTCGCGGGTGCATCCGCCTTCTCGGCGGGCCGCTCGGGGGCATCGTCGTCTGCGCAGGCGCCGAGGGCGGCTGCAAGCAGCACTACGGCCAGCGAGGTGCGGGCGGGAGGCATCCAACAGAACCTTCCCATCCCAGGATCCTGGGATGGAACCCGGCGGTCCAACCCGCGACCCTTCTCAGCGACCTAGCTAGAAACGGCCCCCCGACTACCGAAGGAGCATCACCCATGTCCCTCGCCCGCGTCCAAAACTTCTCCATCTCACTCGACGGCTTCGGCACCGGTGAGGGCCTGAGCGCCGACGCATATTTCGGTCACGCCGGGGATCGGCTGCACCAGTGGATGTTCGCCACCCGGTTCTGGGACGCCGGCGGTAGCGGCGGCGTCGACGACGCCTTCGCCCAGCTGTTCGACCCCGGGGTGGGCGCCGAGATCATGGGTGCCGGGAAGTTCGGCGCGCCCGGATGGCAGGAGGACCCGGAGTGGAAGGGCGCGTGGGGCCCCAACCCGCCGTTCCACACGCCGACCTTCATCCTCACTCACCACAAGCGCCCCTCGATCGAGATGGAGGGCGGCACCACGTTTCACTTCGTCGACGCTTCGCCCGCCGAGGCGCTCGAGACCGCTCGCGAGGCCGCGGATGGCAAGGACGTACGCCTCGGCGGAGGCCCCAGCATGATCCGCGATTTTCTCGCCGCCGGGCTCGTCGATCACATGCACATCGTGGTGGTCCCGATCCTGCTCGGCCGCGGCGTGCGCCTCTGGGACGGGCTGGAGGGCCTCGAGAAGGACTACGAGGTGGAGGCCACGTCCTCGCCCAGCGGAGTCACCCATGTGACCTTCACCCGTGCGCCAGGCTCTTCCTGATCGCGCCCGGTGACACGCCGATGACGCGCTTGAAGGCGCGGCTGAAGGCGGCCTCGGACCTGTAGCCGAGCCGGTCGGCGAGCTGGCCGACCGTGGCGCCCTCGTCCTTCAGCGCGGCCACGGCGACGTGCATGCGCCAGCGTGCGACGTAGCTCATCACCGGCTCGCCGACGAGCTCGGTGAAACGGGCGGCGAATGCCGAGCGGGACATCGCCAGCTCCCGTGCCAGGGAGGCGACGGTCCAGTTCCGCGCGGGGTCGCGATGAATGTGTGAGATGGCGCGGCCGATCTGGGGGTCCTGAAGCGCTCCCAGCCAGCCCGTCTGAGCGGCCGGATCGCTCTCCATCCACGCCCGGATCGCCTGGATCACGAGGATGTCCCCGAGGCGCGTGATCACGGCCTCGCCGCCGGGCCGGAGCTCGCCGGCCTCTGAGGCCATCAGTCGCAGCATGCTCTGCATCCACTCCAGCCTGCGCGAGCTGGACGCCTCGATGTGGATCGTCGGCGGCAGGATCTCGATGAGGTTGGCCGCGGCCGGGTGCTCGAAGCGCACGGCCCCGCAGATGAGGCTGGTGGGCGCGCCACCCTCGCCGTGGCGAAGGATCTCGTAGCGCTCGCTCACCACCTCACGCTCGAGGTCGAGAATCCCCGGCGCAGGCGCGCCCGGTTCGCTGCGCAGGACGTGACCCTCCCCGTGCGGCACGAGCGCGAGGTCTCCGAGCTGAATCCATCCCGGGTCCTCCTCGGTCTCGAGCCACATCCGGCCTGAGGTGACCACGTGGAACCAGAGGTACCCGGGCATCGCCGGCAGCGTGAGTCCCCACGGGGCGGTGAGCTCGGAACGGCAGTAGTACGCGCCGTTCATCCGCAGGAACTGCAGCGCCTCGCCGAGGGGGTCCGACGGCGGGAATGGGTCGGTGGCTTCCATGAGGCCAAGTATTCACCGTGGCGGCCCGGTCGTCCAGGGCAATGGACGATCGAGCATGTATCACAGCCTTTCAGACATAGACAGTCCTGGACCACAGCGCAAAGCTGGACGTGTTGCATTCACGACCAGATCGGAGCGACCATGGCACACAGAGGACAGACACTCGAGAACCCGGCCAGCGGAGAGCGGATCACCTTCCGCCACACGTCGGCGGACACACGCGGCGAGCTGCTGGCGATCGACCTCGAGCTGCCCGCGAACCGGCGGGTCCCGGGTGGGCAGCACGTCCACCCGAACCAGGAGGAGCGGTTCGAGGTGGTCGAGGGCACGATGCGCTTCAGGATGGGGCGCAAGCGGGTCGTCGCGGGGCCCGGCGAGGTGGTCGTCGTCCCTCCCGGCCAGAAGCACGACTTCGCGAATGCCGGCGACGGTGACGCGCTCGTCCGCGTCGAGGTGCGCCCGGCGCTGAAGATGGAGCAGCTCTTCGCGACGGCGGTCGGCCTCGCGGAGGAGGGTCGCACGATGCTGGGCGGCATCCCGCGGCCGCTCGACCTCGCCCTGTTCACAGAGGAATTCGAGGACGAGGTGCAGGGAGCGTTCCCGCCCCGCCGGCTGCAGCGCATCGTGCTCGCACCCCTGGCCTGGGTCGCGAGGCGCCGCGGTCAGCTGCGATCGGTGCCGTGCGCGGTGGAGGTCGGAGCATGAACCGCCACACCACACACGAACCCACGCTGGTGATCGGCGGCACCGGCAAGATCGGTCGCCGAGTGGTGGAGCGCCTCACCGCACGCGGGGTGCCCGTTCGCCTCGGCACGCGCTCGGGCGAGCCTGGTTTCGATTGGGACGACCGCTCGACCTGGGGCCCCGCGCTGGAAGGGGTTGGATCGGCCTACGTCGCCCACTACTGGGACGCGATTCCGGGCGCCGCGGACACGCAGGGCTCGTTCGCCGAGCTGGCCGTGAAGAGCGGCGTTTCGCGTCTCGTTCTGTTGTCCGGGCGCGGCGAGGTAGAGGCGGAGCTCGGGGAGCAGGCCGTGCGCGACTCCGGCGCCGAGCTCACGGTCCTGCGCTCGACCTGGTTCGCTCAGAACTTCACCGAGGAGTACTGGCGGGAACAGGTCCAGAGCAGCGAGGTCGCGCTTCCGGCCGGGGATATGGCCGAGCCGTTCGTCGACGCCGACGACATCGCCGACGTCGCGGTCGCGGCGCTGACCGACGATCGGCACATCGGCGAGCTCTACGAGCTCACCGGGCCCCGGCTGCTCACGTTCGCGGAGGCGGTCAGTGAAATCTCCCGGGCGGTGGGCCGCGAGATCCGCTACGTCCCGATTTCGATCGAGGACTTCACCGCCGCCGCTCTCGAGCAGGGAGTTCCGCGCGATGTCGCCGAGGGGCTGAGCTTCCTCTTCAGCGAGGTCCTCGACGGTCGCAACGCTCGCCTGGCCGACGGCGTTCAGCGCGCCCTCGGCCGCGAGCCGCGGGACTTCAGCGACTA
The DNA here is from genome assembly GCA_963808105.1 of uncultured Thermoleophilaceae bacterium. Taxonomy (GTDB): domain Bacteria; phylum Actinomycetota; class Thermoleophilia; order Solirubrobacterales; family Thermoleophilaceae; genus JAAYBF01. The sequence continues at coordinate 361,165 of CAWEEH010000002.1, forward strand.
CGCACGCGACGCGGCCGCCACTGGCGTCTGGAACCCCACGACGGAAGGAGGCCGACATGGCCAGTAGCACCACAACCCGCGCCGACATCGTGCTGGGCGCGGCCGTGATCGCCATGGGCCTGCTGGCGGGGCTCATCTACGCCTTCTCGGTCGCCGTCATGCCGGGCCTGGTGGCCGCCGATGACCGCGCACTTGTCGATGCGATGCAACAGATGGCCGACAACCCGGCCTTCCCGTTGACCTTCCTCGTCCCTCCGGTGCTCGCCGGGGTCGCCCTCTCCGAGGCGCTTCGCTCCGGCTCGGGGAACAGACCACGCTGGATCGTCGCCGGCCTGGTTCTGTACGCGGTAACGGCCGTCGTCACGTTCGCAATCCACATCCCGCTCAACGACGACCTGGTGAAGGCGGGCGACCCCGCCCACATCGGGGATCTGGGCTCGGTGCACGACGACTTCGCGACGCCCTGGATCGCCTGGAACATCGTGCGGACGCTGGCATCGACGGCCGCCTTCGGCTGCCTTGCCTGGGCGCTCGTCCTGCGCAACGCTCGATGCCCCGACCAGGATTCGAACCTGGGGCCTACTCCTTAGGAGGGAGTCGCTCTATCCAGCTGAGCTACCGGGGCCCAATTGGGAGCGTACCGCCGGATCACAACAGCGCCGGCGCCTCGAAAGGACGCGATTTTGTAGGCGATGGGCCCCCCTTGCACGGAAACCTGTGCAGAGCGCGATCGAATATCCGTCCAGGACGAGCGTGATGGCTAAAGGCCCACCTATGTTGTGGCTGCTCGCGGAGGGCGGCGACCCTAATTAGGAGGACTCGCACCATGGGACGTCAATCGCGCATTGTCTTGGGACTCGCAGGCGCCGCCTTGGTGGCGCTGATGACGGTGTTTGCGGTGGCGCTGGCCGACTCGCAGTCGAAGGCGCGCGAGGACGTCCAGGATCGCTTCCGCGACCGCGCGAAGGTGAGCGCGTCGCTGACCGAGTCCCTGTTCGGCTCCGCGGGCGCCACCGCACGCGCGGAGAACGCCAGGCTATTCGGGACCGATCGGGTGTCCGTCGCGGCGCTGACGGCTCAGGCCAAGCAGTCGAGGAACCTGTACGCGTTGGTTCTCTCGAAGGAGGGCCGGGTGCTGGCGGCGTCGACCGGCACGCCGAACGCGGTCACGCGCTCGGTGCAGGCCCAGCCCGCCTACGTCCGTCAGGCCCTTGCCGGCAAGCCATTTGCACTCTCCGGCGTCCAGCGGGCGGGCCTCGCGGCCCCCGCGCTCGGCTACGCGCAGCCGTTCCCCACTCGCTTTGGACGGCGGGTCCTGGTCACCGGGATCAGCGCTCAGCTGATCTACCAGTTTCTCGGGGGGTATCTCGAGAAGGTGCCCAACGTCAAAGGTGGACAGGCCTACGTGCTCGACACGCGCGGCGGCCTCGTCGCAAGCCCGCAGGCGGGCCGGCCGCCCGGCGAGATCGTCCGGGAGAAGGGCCTGCTGGCGGCCGCGGCAACGGACAGCCGGGGGTCATTCGGCGATGGCAACTACTTCGCCTCAGCCAAGGTCGAGGGTGCTCCCTGGCGCGTGGTACTCACCGCGTCTGAGAAGAATCTCTTCGCTTCGGTGAACGGCTCCCGCAAGTGGGTGCCCTGGGCGTTGTTCTTCGCCTTCGGCGTCGCTGCGGCGTTCGCGCTCGTGCTCCTGCGGCGTGTGCTGCGCGGCGCGGCGAAGCTGTCGGACGTCAACGATGCGCTGGAAGACGCCAATATCGCGCTCGAGCGGCGCGCCGGCGAGCTGACCCGTTCGAACGAGTCGCTCGAACGCTTCGCCTCGATTGCCTCGCACGATCTCCAGGAGCCTCTGCGCAAGGTGCAGACGTTTGCCGAGCAGCTCACGCTCAAGGAGGACGATCGGCTCTCCGATCAGGGCCGCGACTATCTCGAGCGGATGAACGATGCCGCCCGTCGGATGCAGGCGCTGATCGACGGCCTGCTCGCGTTCTCCCGGATCGCGACGAACCCCGGTCCCGCGCAAGACGTCGACATGACAGCGATCGCACGCGAGGTGGTGGCCGATCTCGACGCTGTGATCCGCGAAACCGGCTCGACGATCCAGGTGGGGACGTTGCCCACGATCTCGGCCGATCCGCTCCGGATGCGACAGCTCCTCCAGAACCTCGTGTCGAACGGGGTCAAGTTCCGGCGCGAGGGGGTCCCCCCGGTCGTGCGCATCGACGGCCAGGTGCGCGGCCGGGCGGCGGAGATCAAGGTCACCGACAACGGCATCGGCATCGAGCCCCGGCACGTCGCACGGATCTTCCGTGTCTTCGAGCGCCTCCACGGGCAGGGCGAGTATCCCGGCACCGGGATCGGGCTGGCCCTTTGCCGAAGGATCGTCGAGCGCCACGGCGGGACCATCACTGCGGAGAGCGTCCCGGGAGAGGGGTCGACGTTTATCGTGAAGCTGCCGCTCAGGCAGCCCGCAGGCCCTCCAATCACACCCGCGAACGGGAGCGCCACCACGGAGACCGAGGTGACGCTTGTCCACGCCTAGCCGCGAAGACGCCGTCACGATCCTGATGGCGGACGATGACGCTGAGGACCGGCAGATGGCACAGGACGCCCTGGTCGAGTCTCACCTCTCGAACGAATTGCGATTCGTCGTGGACGGAGAGGACCTCATGGACTACCTCCGCCGCGAGGGCGCCTACGCGGACGGCGGGCTCGAGGCTCCCAAGCCCGGGCTCATCCTGCTCGACCTGAACATGCCAAAGAAGGACGGTCGCGAGGCGCTTGCCGAGATCAAGTCCGATCCCAAGCTGCGCCACATCCCGGTCGTCGTCCTCACGACCTCCCGCGCGGAGGAGGATGTCTTTCGGACCTACGACCTGGGCGTCAACTCCTTCATCACGAAGCCGGTCACGTTCGCGGGTCTCGTGGAGGTCGTGCAGGGCCTGTCGCGTTACTGGTTTGAGCTTGTCGACCTGCCGACTGGGTCCCGTGCATAGAGCGCCCAGACATCTCACCGTCCTGCTTGTGGAGGACGACGAGGACGACTTCGTGATCACTCGCGACCTGCTCGCGGGCCAGCCACGCACGCGCTTCGACCTCGAGTGGGTGGCCGACTACGCGGACGCGCTGCGGATCGTCGAGGAGCGCCGCCACGACGTCTACCTGATCGACTACCGACTCGGTCGGAACACGGGGCTCGACCTCGTGCGAGCGGCGTTTAACGGCGAGCACAATCCGCCGGTCATCATCCTCACGGGTCACTCCGACTACGAGGTGGACCTCGAAGCCACCCTCCTCGGCGTAACCGACTTCCTGGTCAAGGATCAGCTCGACCCTGCGGTCCTGGAGCGATCGATTCGGTATGCCGTACGTCATCACGAGACCCTCGGAGAGCTGCGAAATAGCCGTGAGCGGTATGCGCTAGCGGTGCGGGGCGCCAACGACGGGATCTGGGACTGGGACATCCCATCGCAGCGGATCTACCTGTCACCTCGCTGGAAGCGCATAGTCGGGGACCCCGACGACACCGTCGGCGACTCACCGCAGGAGTGGCTCGGGCGCGTACACGACGAGGACATCGACGGGCTCCGGGAAGCGATAGGCGCGCACCTGGACGGCCACGCCCCCCACCTGGAGGTCGAGCATCGAATGCGCCACCGGGACGGGACGTACCGCTGGGTGCTCAGTCGCGGCGTCGCGATACCCAACGCCAACGGCAAGGCATCGCGCATGGCGGGATCGATGACGGACATCACGGATCGCAAGGCAGCGGAGGGAAGGCTGCTCCACAACTCCCTCCACGACGCGCTTACGGGCCTTCCCAACCGTGCCCTGTTCATGGATCGCCTGACCCTGGCTCTCACCCAGGCCCAGCGTCAGTCCAGTTACCGCTGTGCCGTCCTGTTCATGGATCTCGATCGGTTCAAGCTCGTGAACGACGGCTTCGACCACGCGGTCGGCGACCGCGTGCTTGGGGCTCTTGCCCAGCGGCTCACGAGCATCGTCCGGCCCGGGGACACCGTGGCGAGGCACGGAGGGGACGAGTTCACGATCCTGCTCCCCGGCATCGGCTCGGAGCGCGAGGCCGCCGAGGTCGCCGCTCGGATCCAGCAGGGACTCAGCGAGTCATTCGATGTCGTCGGGCGCGAGCTGTTCGTGGCCGCCAGCATCGGGATCGCCGTCAGCGAGGGCGTCAGCCGCGCTGCCGACCTCCTACGCAACGCCGACATCGCGATGTACCACGCCAAGCGCGAGGGGGCCGGACGCACCGCGGTCTTCAACGAGCGGATGCACTCCCAAGTGGTCAGCGAGATGCATCTCGAGACCGAACTGCGCCGAGCTATCGAGGGCAACCGCCTGAGGGTCTTCTATCAGCCGATCGTCGACCTGAGCACCGGGCGACTCAGCGGCCTGGAGGCACTGGCCCGCTGGCCGGCGTCCGGACCGCAGGTGAACCCGGACGAGTTCATCCCGGTCGCGGAGGACACCGGGCTGATCGGACCTCTCGGCCGCCTGGTCCTGAACGAGGCGTGCGCCAACCTCGTCGACTGGCGAGGGCGCGGGCTGTTGGCTGATGACGTGACCGTGAGCGTGAACGTCTCCGGCCGTCAGTTCGGGGAGGCAGACCTGATCGCGGACGTGGTCGCAGCGCTCGAGTCGCACCACCTGCTTGCCGATTCCCTGAGACTCGAGATTACGGAGAGCACAGTGATGTATGAGCCCGAGCGGATGAGCGCGGCGCTGAACGACCTGGAGAACCTGGGCGTGCACGCTCAGATCGATGACTTCGGAACCGGCTACTCCTCGCTCACCTTCCTACACCACTTCCCGGGCGACACGCTCAAGATCGATCGCTCATTCATCGCTTCGATGCACCACAACAAGGGCAGTGAGGCGATCGTGCGCGCGGTCATCGCCCTGGCACACAGCCTCGGCCTTCACGTCATCGCCGAGGGCCTCGACAACTCAGCCCAGCTGGAGACGCTTCAGTCGCTGGGTTGCGAGTACGCCCAGGGCTTTCTGCTGTCTGAGCCGCTCGATGCCGACGGGACGGCGAGCCTCATCGGGCGCTGGAACGACCTCGAGACCGGCGCGCTCGCGATCGCGTGACGTAAACCGTGGTCAGAACGGCCGGCAGCGCAGCTTGGCGGGTGTGCTGGACTCACCCTTGGCGAGGAACTTCATCCGTGTGAAGACGTTCTTCCCCGTGCTGGGGCACCGCCGCTTGCGGTAGAGCACCACCCGCGCCTTCAGCCTCTTGGTCTTCCCTTCCACGCAGGTCGGCTCACAGGTCTGGTACAGGTAGCTCCCGCGAGCGCTGGCGCGCTTGGTCCCCCAGCTGCTCCACTTGAGCCTCTGGACCTGGCGCAAGATCCCGACGCAGGCTTGGATCTTTCTGGGCTTGTACTTCGCCTTGTAGCCGTCGTTGCAGTCCGGGAAGTAGGTGCGCGCGCTCGCGGCCGGGGCGGCGATCGCGAACGCCGCGAACACGGCGAGTGACAGGACCAGCTTCGACCTCATGCGCCCACCGTAGGGTCGATCGGCCGATCCGGCCAATCAGTCGTCCTCGTAGAGCGACTCTGTCGCCAGTTCCGCGCCGCGCTGGCCGTAGAGGCGCACCTCCACGTAGTCGCCCGTGTAGGCGTCGACCGAGATCAGCGTGAAGCGGTCCTCGACCAGCGTGCACTGGTCGGTGGTGGTCGGCCCCAGCTCGGCCGTGGCCACCGCTCCGTTGGCCACCATTGCCACCCCCCAGACCAGCGTCACGTCGCCGCGCCGCCCCTCGGGGCCGCGCCAGTGGCCGATCTCCTGGTCGGAGAGATCGAGCGTCCACTCGGGGTTGGCGTCGGCCGTCTCGTCGGTGTAGTCGACGACGGCCTTGAAGGTCTCCGCCTGCGCGCCCTCGTGCTCGCGGGTGAACGAGACGTACCCGAACAGCTCGTAGCCCTCGGTGGTGAGGCAGGTGGCGGGCACGTACGTGCGGCCGTTCCAGGTGCGGTCGGGGAACCACTGGATCTCTCCGGGGTCGCCGAGCGTCTCCTCAGTCTCGATCTTCGCGACCTGCTCGAGGAAGTGCTCGCCCAGCGCCTCCGCCCAGCGCCCATAGGGCAGCGGCTCCTGCGGCGGCTCGGCGGCGAACATGGCTATCGGTCTGGCGGAAGGGGGCATCCGGCGCGGGAACCTATAGGAGCGCCGCAACCAGCCCGGCCGCCACCACGATGGCCGTCGACCACGCGATCGCCGCGGCGATCAGGCCGCGATCGAGGCCGTAGGTGTGCGCGACGACGATCGCGTTGATGGCGCTCGGCATCGCGGCCTGCGAGAGGTACGGGTCGGGCACGTCGATCAGGGCCGCGGACAGGCCGACCACCACTGCGGGAGCCACCAGCAGGCGCAGCCCCAGCGCGGTGGCGACGGCGGCCGTGACCGGCGGCGGGAAGCGCAGGGCGCCCTCCTCCGCCTCCAGCGCCAGGGTCACCCCGACCACGAAGAAGCCCAGCGGGAGAAGCGCGAACACCGCCACCTGCGCGGCATCCACCGCCCACTCAGGCGCCAGCGCGTCGGGGGCGAGGAAGCCCAGCGCGCATGCCCAGAGCAGGGGGTTGCGGGCGAAGAAGGCGCCGGTGCGCTCCAGCGCGGTGTCGCCGGCCGCCGATCCGAACGCGGCCCCGATGGAGAACCCGATCGTGAAGATGCCGACGGTGGTGACCAGCACGTCGTAGGCCACGGCGTTCGACAGCTCGTCGGCGCCGAACAGGGCGGCGCTGAAGGGCAGTCCCAGGTAGCCCGTGTTCGCGAAGCCGGCCACCAGCATCAGGGCTCCCACGCCGGAGCGAGGCAGCCGCAGCAGCCAGGTCCCGATCCCGTAGGCCGCGGCGAGCGAGACCGCGAGCGCGGTGTAGGCGAACCCGATTCCCGCCCCCACCTCGGCGGTCACCTCCAGCGCGGCGATCAGCACGAACACCACGGGCGGGCCGAGCACCCACAGCATCAACCACACCACGCGCCTGGCCACCTGGTCGGCGCGGTGCTCGCCCAGCCGGTGCTCCACGCCGAAGCCGGCGGCGGTTGCCGCGGCGATCACGGCGGCAATGGGGATCACGGGTCGTGTGCGCGAAGCCGCTCGGCGGCGGCCTCGGGCGCGAGCACGCACAGCTGGATTCCCGCACCCATCTCGAGCCCCGCCGGGTGGGCGAGGCGCGGGAGCACGTCGATCCGCCAGCAGAAGGTCTCGGCGCCACGCGGCGCCGTCCGCACCCACAGGTTCAGCGGCGGCACCCCGTCGAGCTCGGCGGCCAGGCGGCGCAACACGTCATGGAGCAGCGCGGCGCACAGCGGCCCGTCGTCCTCGAACCGCGGCGCGGGTGTTCTCGGCGCGATCTGCACGTGGAACGGCACCATCGCGGCGAACGGGCAGATGGCCACTCCCTCGTCGTCGACCGCCACCAGCCGCTCGCGGCGCTTGACCTCCTCCTGGATCACATCGCCGAGCAGGTTCCTGCCCTCGGTGCGGTCGCGGTAGGCGGTGAAGCGCTCGCGCTCGCGCGCGACGACGACGGGCACCAACGGCAGCGCGTAGAGCTGGGCGTGGGTGTGCGGCAGCGACGCTCCGGCAGCCTGGCCCTCGTTCACGATCACATGCACGTACCCGGCGTTCGCGTGGGCGCGGATCCGCTCGCGCCAGACCCCCATGGCGTCGGCCAGGCCGTCCGGCCCGAGATCGAGCAGCGAGCCGACCGGCTCCGGCCCGTTGATCACAACCTCGTGCGCGCCCGACGCGGGTCGCACGGCGAACAGGTCGGGCTGCCCTCGGCCGGTGGCTAGTGGATCGTCCTCCTCGTCCCCGCCGCCCTCGGCGGACAGCGCCGGGAACTTGTTGGGCACCACCCGCACGCGCCAGCCGGGTGAGTTGGGAGCGCCGCCGTCGGGCCGCAGCGCATAGACCTCCTCCGGTGTGCGGTCCTCGTGTCCTTCGAGGAACGGGTCCGTCTCCGGGTCCACCACCGTGCCGGCGGCGACGTCGATGAACGCGCCGGGGCGGGCGCCGCGCTCGCCGGCGACGATCACGCGGAGGCCGCTCAGCGGGTCGATGCGCAGCTCAGGCAAGGGGCTTCTCCATGGTCACGTGCTCGATTCCCTCCTCCAGGAAGACGTCGCCGGTGGCCTGATACCCGGCCCGCTCGTACAGCGAGCGGGCCTTCACCTGAGCGTGCAGGCGCATTCGCCGCGCGCCGGCGGCGGCCGAGGCCTGCTCGGCCTCGTCGAGGATCGCCGCGCCGATTCCCTGACCGCGCAGCTCGGGTTCCACGGCCATCCGCCCGAGTCGGCCCGTGCCCTGCTCCACGATCACGCGGCACGTGCCGATCAGCTCGCCGTCGCGCAGCGCCACCAGGTGGAGTGCATCGCCGTCGCGGCCGTCGCGGTCCGCCGCCGCATCGACTCCCTGCTCGCCGACGAACACGCGGTGGCGAAGCGCCAGCGCGGCGTCGATTTCGTTCTGGTCTCGGGCCGCTCGAAGCTCTATCTAGCGAGCGTAACGCTCGATGTCCGCCACGAGCTTCTCCTCGGTCGAGTAGACGCCCTGCTTCACGTAGGTCAGCTCGCCCTTGGAGTCGTAGAACGCGGTCGAGGGGAACGCGGCCACCGCCTTGATCCGCGCCGAGATCTTCAGGTCGGGGTCCTTGTAGCTCGGGAAGCTCACCGGGAACTCCTCGAGGAAACTCCGGGCGTCGGCGTCGTTGTCGTTGCCGTCCACCCCGATGAAGGCGACCTCCTTGCCGCGCTTGATCGCCTGGCGCTGGAAGTGAGGGAACTCCGCGCGGCAGGGGCCGCACCACGAGGCCCACTTGTTCACCACGATCGGATGGCCCTTGAGACCCTTGATCCTCGCGTCGAACGCGTCGGCGCCGCCGTCGAGCAGCTCGTTGGCCTGCGCGTGGAGCTGCGCCAGCGGCGCGGGCGCCCCGGCAAGCGCCGCCTCCTGCTTCGCCGGCGCGGGCGCGGCGCTCTCCGGGTCGTCGCCGCCACAGCCCGCGAGAAGGGCGGCACACAGGAGGATGGGGAAGAGCCGATGCACAGTTGGGTTAAGCGTGGCAGACCGAATGGTGCCGTCGTGTGCTGTAATACGTGCAGACGCGGCGCTCTGGATGCGCTGCGCCCCACGCCGCTTCGCGGGACACGCATGAGCGGCGGATCGAAGGCGGACCTTGCTGCGTCCGCGATGGCCCCCTCAGACCTCCGCGGCTGGCAGCCGGTCCCGCGTCCTTCCCCGAGAAAAAAGCCCCTATGGCTGAAAGCACTTCCCTGGCTGAATCAGCGCCGGTGTCCGGCGACGATCTGCGACGCGCAGAAGAGTTCGTGCGCGAGCCGTTCGTGCTCGAGGGCGAGGACTCCGACACCGCGCTGGCGGTCGGCACGGCCCGCCGTCGCGCGCTCGACGCCGCGCTGGCGGAGCTCGACGCCGGCCTCGAGGTGCCCTCGATCGAGTGGCGCCGCGAGTACTCCCTCCTGCTCGGTCTCGAGCGGCTGCTCTGCGACGAGGAGCCCAAGCTCGCCGACGGCACCACCCTCTCCGCCCATCAGGTCGATGCCCTCTCGGGAACCCTGATCGCACTCACCGCCGAGGTCCAGGCCGCCGCCCTGCGAAACGGCAACGGCAAGGTCACCAGCCCCGCTGAGGAGCTGCCCTCCGGCGAGGTCGAGATCGAGGGCGACGAGGAGCTCTCCGACGACGAGGAGCCGCTCGACTGGGACGAGGCCGAGGAGGCGGAGGAGGAGGCCGCCGCGGATGCCCTCAAGGAGGATCCCGGAGCCACCCGCCGATTCTGGTTCGAGCATGCCACCGGGGCGGGCAAGACCGTCGCCGCGCTCGGGTTCGTGGAGGCATCGCGCACTGGCGGGGTGCTGATCCTCACCCACCGCCGCAACCTCGTCGACCAGTTCAACGGCGAGCTCGCCGACCGCGGCTACAAGAAGCGCGTGCAGGGCCCGCTGCTCGCCGGCAAGGACAGGGATCCCGCGGCCGAGGGCCCCGTCACCGTGGAGACCTACCAGTGGTTCGTGCGCAACGCGGGCAAGATCTCCGACGCGTACACGATCGTCATCTGCGACGAGGCCCACACCGCCCTCGGCGAGAAGACCTCGGCCTCGATCCGCCAGTGGCAGGGCCCGATCTTCGTCGGCATGACCGCAACAGGCGCGCTCATAGCCCGCCACGTCACCGACCTCTTCCCCACCCAGACGTCCCGCTTCGACCTCGCGCAGGCCGCCCGCCGCGGCGTGATCGCCCCCCTTCGCTGCGTGCGAATCCCGCCGGGCGTGGGTGTGCGGTCGATCTCGAAGGTGCCGCTGCGCAAGGGCGAGGTGGACCAGGACTTCGACCAGGAAGAGCTGGCCGCGCTGCTCGACCAGACGCCGTTCAACCTGGCGATTGCCGACCTCTACAAGACGCGCTTCAAGGACCTGCCGGGCGTGGTCTACACCGCCGGCGTCCGCCACGCGTACAACGTTGCCGAGGCGTTCAAGGCGCAGGGCATCAAGGCGCAGGCCGTATCGGGCGAGACTCCCAAGCGCGAGCTCACCCGCATCCTGGCCGCGTACGAGCGCGGCGAGGTCGACGTGCTCTGCAACGCCCAGTTGCTCGCCGAGGGCTGGAACTCACCGCGCGCCACCGTCTGCATGCACCTCGCGCCCACCGCGTCGCGCCGTATCTACCAGCAGCGCGTGGGTCGTGTGACGCGCCGCCAGCAGGGCAAGGAGGCCGGCATCGTCGTCGACTTCGTGCACCCGGCTACCACCAACGACGATCCCGTTGTAACGCTGCACTCGCTGCTGGACCGCGACGTCTACCGCGGCGGCGCGATCGTGGTCGGCCCCGTGCGCCGCGGCCGCGGCCGCCGGCTGCGGGTGGAGCGGCGGGTGCTGCCGGTCACGGCGGACGAGGAGCGCCGGGCGCAGGTGTTCGAGCGCGAGCTCTGGCGCATCGCCGTGGAGCACCTCAGCTGGGGCGAGCAGCACGCGTGGGCGGCGCTGGCCGGCGCGCGCGTGGCCTCGAACAACTGGCGCCGGGCGAAGGCGATGCTGCACTTCGACAACACGGGCGAGCTGCGCCGCCGATTCCTGATCACCTGCCTCCAGCGCAACCGCAACTCCCAGCTGCGCGTCCGCGCGCTCGGCGAGGTCGGTCAGCTAAAGGATCCAGAGGCCTTCGACGAGGCCGTGGAGATCGTGGGCGGCTGGTCGCGCGACGAGCGCCGCGAGGGCGTTAAGACTCTTCTCCAGGCCATGGCCGAGCGGCCGATCGGCAGGCGCGACCAGGCCAGCCGCTGGATCTGGCACCTGGCCGAGTACAGCCGCGAGGTGCACGAGGAGTACGCCGTGTCGCGCTGGCCGGAGACCAAGCGCCTCCTAGGGCTACTCGTGAACTCGTCGGGCGGCGCACATGCGCGCAACGCACGCCGCCTGGTGCAGGCCACCAAGAAGCAGGACCGCCGCCTCTCGGCCGCGCTGCTGGCAGCCGCGCTGGCCCATACGCCGGAGGCACAACAGGTGCTCGACGGCGCCCGCATGCGCATGGCGCGCAAGCCATCGGCGCTGGCACGGGAGCTGCTGCGCAACTTCCCCAAGGGCGGCCGTCGCAGACGCGGCGGCAGGCGCCGCCGCGGACGCGGTGCCGGCAAGGACGGGGGCGGCCAGCAGGGCGCGAACGGCGGGGCCAAACAGCAGCAGCCGAAAGCGGAAGACGCGGCCTGATCGCCAAGCAGCGTGAGCTTTTCCACCGCATAGGTGGAAAGTCGCACACTGCTTAGAGCTGCAGGTGGACCTCGCCGGCTTGAAGTGCCACCCGGCCGTCCTCCGTATCGACGAGCAGGGCGCCGGAATCATCGATCCCGGCGGCAACACCACCCGCTCCCCCTACCCAGCCAATGGTCTGACCTTGCAGGGCGTCGCGGCGGCGCCACTCAGGAAGCGGGTCCCCCACGGAGAGCCACGAGGCGAGCGAGCCCAACAGCGCGGCCAGCACCTCCTCCACCGACCGCCCATCATCAAGCGCCACGGCATCCAACTCGGGCGGAAACTCGACCGGCACGACGTTGAGACCGATCCCAAGCACCGCCCACCCCTCAGCGGGCCGCCCCTCCACCAGAATCCCCGCCACCTTCCGCCCGCCGAGCCACACGTCATTGGGCCACTTGATCTCCTCGCTGCCCACCGTCTCGGCCACCGCGACCGCGGCCCGCAGAGGAAGCAGCGGATCGAACTCCCGCAGCAGCACCGACATCAGGACCGCGCTCCCCGGAGGCGCCACCCACGCCCGCCCCTGACGCCCGCGCCCGGCCGTCTGCTCACCTGCGGTGACCAGCGTTCCATGGGGCGCGCCGGTCCCCGCCAGCGCCTTCGCCCGCTCATTGGTGGAGTCCGTGAGCCTGTGATGGACGCGCGGACGACCGATCATCGCGGCCGCAGCCGCACTTCTGCGTCCGCCTGCAGCCCGAGCGTGGCGCCCGCGTCGCCGCGGTTGATCGCGATCGCGAGCGAGCGGTAGGCGTCCTCGTACACGATCAGCTCCCCGGATCCGACGTCGGCGAAGGTCCCGGCGTAGGCCGCCAGGTAGCGCTCGCCGCGGGACTCGATCTCCACGGTCGCGCCGAGCGTGATGTCCGTGCCCGCCAGCTCCTCGTGCGAGACGTTCAGGCCGGCGTTCCCGAACCGGTCCACGGTGAGCACGTGCGCCACGAGGGCCCCGTCCTCGCTGTGGGCCTCGGGCAGGTCCACCTTCACCAGCCCATCCGACGCGATAGGCGCCCCCGCATCCGCAAGGTCGGCTCCCGCCGCCAGATGCGCCGCCACCGGGGCGAACACGTCGCGCCCGTGAAACGTCGCCGACACGGGCTCGAGGCGATGGGGCGAACGCGACACGTCCACCGCCAGGTCTACGCCGCCGCCCGCCTCCCACGCGAGCGACAGCAGACCGTTGTCGGGCCCGACCAGCATCCGGCCGTCGCCGCAGCGCAGCGCGACAGCCCGCCGCTCGGTGCCCACCTGCGGGTCCACCACGGCCACGTGCACGCCCATGGGCATGAACGGCAGCGTGTTGCGCAGCACCAGCGCGCCGCGGCGCACGTCGTAACGCGGGATGCCGTGGGTGATGTCCACGATCTCGACCTCGGGCGCGATGCCGCGGATCACGCCGTGGCACACGCCCACGAAGTCGTCGTCCCGGCCGTAGTCGGTGAGCAGGGTGACGATCACCCGGCGTCCTCCAGCAGCGCGTCCACCAGGCCGTCGATGTCGTGGCGCTCGGCCTCCACGTGCACCTCCAGGCCGAGCTCGCGGGCCGTCTCGCTGGTGACCGGCCCGATCGAGACCACGCGCGCTCCGTCCAATGGCCCGCCGTGGGCGTCGAGGAAGAACCGCACCGTGGAGGACGAGGTGAAGGTGATGTGGGTCGCTCGCCCGAGCGCCTCGCGCTGCGCATCGTCGAGCGGCTCGGCGACGGTCTCGTAGAGCGCCAGCACCTCCACGTCCGCACCGCGCTCGCGCAGCGCATCAGGAAGCACGTCGCGTGCCTCAGCGGCGCGGGCCACGAGCACGCGCTTGCCCGCGACCTCCACGCTCTCGAGCTCCTTCACCAGCGACTCCGCAACCGATCGCTCGGGAACAACGTCCGCGCGGATCCCCCGGGCGGCCAGCTCGCGCGCGGTGCCGGGGCCGATCGCGGCCACGGTGACGCCCGCGAGCGCCCTGGCGTCGCCGTCCAGCGCGTCGAAGAAGAGCTCCACGCCGTTGGGACTGGTGAAGCAGACGAGCGCGAGCGAGTCGAGCGAGGGCAGTTGCACCGCCAGCGCCTCGATCCGGATCGCGGGCGCCTCCACGACCTCCGCGCCGAGGGTCGCCAGCCGCGCCGCTAGCCCGCTCGCCTGCGCCCGGGCGCGCGTCACCGCCACGACCTTGCCGTGGAGCGGCCGCGACTCGATCCAGCCCAGCGTCTCCCCCAGCCCGGCGGCGGGGCCGATCACGGTGATGGCCGGGGCGCGCAGGCCGGCGGCCTCGATCTGAGCAGCGATGTCGGCCAGCGTGCCCGCCGCCGCTCGCTGGTCCGGGAGGGTGCCACGCTCGACCACCGCGGCGGGCTGGTCCGCCGGCCGCCCGGCCGCCACGAGCTGCTCAGCGATCCGCGCCAGGTTCTTCACGCCCATGTAGAGCACGAGCGTGCCCGGGAACCGGGCGAGGGCGTCCCAGTCGAGCGCGGTTTCATCCTTCGCCGGGTCCTCATGACCGGTCACGAACGCAACGGCGGATGCGAGGTCGCGGTGCGTAACCGGGATGCCGGCGTAGGCGGGGGCGGCTACGCCGGACGTCACCCCCGGCACGACCTCGAACGGGACCCCTGCTTCCCGCAGCGCCTCGGCCTCCTCGCCACCGCGGCCGAACACGAACGGGTCGCCGCCCTTGAGGCGGACCACGCGCTGCCCCTTCGCGCCGAGCTCCACGAGCCGGGCGTTGATGTCGTCCTGGGACATCGCGACGTCGCCGGGCGCCTTGCCGACGTAGACGAGCTCCGCATCGGCGCGGGCGCCGTCGAGGGCACCAGCGGGGATCAGGCGGTCGTAGAGGATCGCGTCGGCCTCGGCAATCAGATCAAGCGCGCGGCGTGTCATCAGGCCCGGGTCTCCGGGCCCAGCGCCTACCAGGTACACGATCCCCTTGGCCATCCCGGGAACGCTACCCGGGCGACGCTGCTGCCTTCAGCGCAGCCGGATCGCGGTGTGCGACAGGCGGCCAGACCGGAACCGCACGTGAAGCACGTAGCGGCCCGGCGAGGCTGAGATCCGCACCCGGCCCTTGCGGACGCGGACCCGGGCGTAGGTGCGTCCCCGTCGCGTGAGGCTTGCACGGGTCGCGCCGCTGGCCCGCAGCCTCACGGTGCAGCGGATCCGCGGCTTCCTGCGCTTGCGCTGGGTGACCTTGCAGGTGACCTTCGCGTTGCGGCCCCGCGGTCCGCGGGCACCTGTCGCGCCGGTTGGCCCCCTGGCGCCGGTCTGGCCGGTACCCGGTGGCCCCTGGGCTCCCGAGATCGTGACCTCGGGCGCGAAGGCGTGGTCGTCCTCCGCCGGGTTGCTGTTGTTCGGAGAGCTGTCGGGGTCCGGGAGGGAGGCGGCGGTCAGCTCGGCGGAGACGCGCGCCGACCCAGGTGCCGCTGCCGTGGTGGTGAGCATGAGCGTCGCGCTCCCGCCCGACGCGAGAGCGGGCACGCTCCAGATGTCGCCGGTGAAGGTGCCGAGGGTCGGAGTGGCGGTTGTCACATCCAGGTTCGGTGGGATGCCCATCCGCACCCGCACGCCCGGCTGCGCGTGCGGCCCGGTGTTGGTAACGGTGGCGGTCACGGTGACCGGCTGGCCCACTACACGGCTGGTGGGTGTGGCATTCGCCGTCAGCGAAAGGTCGCCGCGCGAGCGGATCAGCGGGCCGCCCAGCTGCAACGGACCAGCGGTGTCGACCTCCTCGGTGTCGCCGATGCTGGCGGTGGAGTTGTAGCCAAGTCGGCCGCTGTTGCCGGAGCCCCAGCAGCGCACCTGGCCGGTGGTGAGCAGCGCGCAGGTGTGGTTGCCGCCGCCGCTGATGGCGGTAGCGGTGCCGCCGAGTTGGACCGGCCCGACCGAGTCGGGGTGCTCGGTGTCGCCGATGCTGGCGGTGGAGTTGTAGCCGAGCTGCCCGTTGCCGCCGGAGCCCCAGCAGCGCACCTGGCCGGTGGTGAGCAGCGCGCAGGTGTGGGTGTCGCCGCCGCTGATGGCGATGGCGGTGCCGCCGAGTTGGACCGGCCCGACCGAGTCGGGGTGCTCGGTGTCGCCGATGCTGGCGGTGGAGTTGTAGCCAAGCCGGCCGTTGCTGCCGGAGCCCCAGCAGCGCACCTGGCCGGTGGTGAGCAGCGCGCAGGTGTGCAAGCCGCCGGCGGCGATGGCGGTGGCGGTGCCGCCGAGTTGGACCGGCCCGACCGAGTCGGGGTGCTCGGTATCGCCGATGCTGGCGGCGGAGTTGTAGCCAAGCTGCCCGAGGCTGCCGGAGCCCCAGCAGCGCACCTGGCCGCCGGTGAGCAGCGCACAGGTGTGGTTCGTACCGGCGGTGATGGCGGTGGCGGTGGCGCCGAGTTGGACCGGCCCGACCGAGTCCGGGTGCTCGGTGTCGCCGATGTTGGCGGTGGAGTTGTAGCCAAGTTGCCCGTTGCTGGCGGAGCCCCAGCAGCGCACCTGGCCGCCGGTGAGCAGCGCGCAGGCGTGCAAGCCGCCGGCGGTGATGGCGGTGGCGGTGGCGCCGAGTTGGACCGGCCCGACCGAGTCGGGGTGCTCGGTGTCGCCGATGTCGTCAGTGGCGTTGTAGCCAAGCTGGCCGCTCCCACCGTTGCCCCAGCAGCGCACTTGGCCGCCGGTGAGCAGCGCGCAGGTGTGCGAGAGGCCGACGGCGATGGCGGTGGCGGTGGCGCCGAGCTGGACGGGCCCGACCGAGTCCGGGTGCTCGGTGTCGCCGATGTCGTCGGTGGAGTTGTAGCCAAGCCGCCCGTCGTCGCCGTTGCCCCAGCAGCGGATTCCCCCGGCCTCGAGCAGGCCGCACGAGTGAGACCCGCCCGTATCGAGCGCGGCGGCCTGGTCAGGTAGCAGGCCGGATCCGGCTCGCTCGGCCCCTGCGGGCAGAGCCGTGGCCAGGCCCGCTGCGAGGAGCAGCAGGACGAGAAGCCGGCTACTGGCGCGGGTCACGAGTCCGCGGACCACCGTACACCCGCACTCACGTCCGGGCAAACAGCGCCGGCAGCGATTAGCCAAGTAGGTCTCGGGCCCCGGCCGCCAGCATCCGCTCGGCGATCGAGGCGCCCAGGCCGGCGGGGTCCGAGACCTCTCCCTCGAGGGTGTCGCGCACCCAGGTGGAGCCGTCGGGCAGGCCGGCGTATGCGTCGAGGGTCAGCCGCTCGCCTTCCAGCCGCGCGCGGGCGCCGACCGGCGTGTCGCAGGTGGCCTCCAGCGCCGTGACCACCGCGCGCTCGGCCGTCAGTTCAACGAGCGAGTCGCGATGGGTGAGGCCCTCCGCGATACCCCGCGTCTGGGCATCGTCCGCGCGTGTCTCCAGTGCCAGGCAGCCCTGGCCGGCCGCCGGGGTCATTTCGGCCTCGGGAATGGGCTCACCCTCGGAGCGCCCCAGGCGCACCAGCCCCGCGCGGGCCAGCACCAGCGCGCCGTACTCCCCGGCCGCGAGCTTCCCCAGCCGCGTGTCCACGTTGCCCCGCACCTCCCGCACGTCGAGGTCGGTCCGCAGCGCCAGCAGCTGCGAGCGCCGCCGCAGGCTCGAGGTGCCCACCACGGCGCCCTCGGCAAGGTCGGCGACCGACGCCGCGCCGCAGATGGCGTCGCGCGGGTCCGCCCGCTCGGGCACGCCCGCGATGGAGAGCCCGTCGGGCAGCTCCCCCGGTACGTCTTTGGCGGAGTGCACCGCCAGGTCGATCCGGTCAGCCAGCAGGGCCTCCTCGATCTCCTTGACGAACCGGCCCTTGTCTCCGACCTGGCCCCGGTCGCCGGACGTCTCGACGCGGACGATCTCGACCTCGTCGTCGATCAGGGCCGCAACCAGGTCCGCCTGCGCCAGCGCCAGTGCGCTGCCGCGAGTGCCCAGCCGGATCAAAGTCCGCGGCGGCGGCGGCGCGACTCGAGGTCGGCGACCTCGGCGGGGCGTGGCGCCCCGAGCTCAGGCTCCAGGCCGAACAGCTCCCGCAGCGCGTGCAGGTGCTCGTGGACGTCCTCGCCGTCCTTCAGCCGAACCGTGGGCTCGTGCAGCATCCGTTGAACGATCGAGCGCGCCATCACTCCCAGCCGCTCCCGGTCGGCGTCGGAGAGCGACTCCCACCGGGTCTCGTTCTCGCTCAGCACCTTCTCGACGATCGCCTCCGCCCGATCGCGAAGGGCCGTGATCGTGGGCACCACGTCCAGGGTGCCGAGCCAGCGGTCGAACCGCAGCGCCTCTTCGTCCACGAGCGTGCGCGCCTTGGCGGCCTCGGCCTCGCGGCCGGAGAGGTTGCGTGCCACCTCGCGCTGGAGGTCGTCCATATCGAAGAGCGTGATGCCGCTGCAGAGGTCGCGGACGCTGGGCTCGATGTCGCGCGGAACCGCAATGTCGATCAGCACCATCGGGCGGCGGCCACGCGCCTCCACGACCAGCTCGAGCTCCTCGCGGCCGAAGATCTGGTGCGGCGAGGCGGTGCAGCTCACCACGATGTCAGCCCGCTCGAGCTCGGCCGGGAGGTCCTCGAACCGCACCGCGGAGCCTCCGAAGCGCTCGGCCAGGCCGATCGCCCGGTCGTAGCGCCGGTTGGCCACGAACACGGTGTGCACGCCGCGCTCGCGAAGCGCCTGAGCGGTGAGCTCTCCGTTCTCGCCGGCGCCGATCACCAGCACGCGCCGCTGCGACAGGTCGCCGATCGTGGCCGCGGCGAGCTCCACCGCCACGGATGACACCGACACGCGCGACCGGCTGACCCCCGTCTCGGTCCGCACCCGTTTACCGGCGGCCAGTGCGTCGCGGAACAGCCTGTTGGAAACGGGGCCCGTCGCGCCCTCCACCAGGGCGAGCTCATACGCGCGCTTCACCTGGCCCTGCACCTCCGCCTCGCCGACGATCATCGAGTCGAGGCCCGCCGCGACGGTGAAGAGGTGCGTGACCGCTTCGTGGTCCCGGAACGAATAGAGGGAGTCGGCGAGCTCGGTCGGGCGGATGTCGGCCTGGCGGGCGAGCACGGTGAGCGCGGCGGTCTCGGCCTCGACGGCATCGGAGGTCACGAGGTAGAGCTCGGTGCGGTTGCACGTTGAGATCGCGACGGCCTCCTGCACCGACCCCTGACGGGTCAGCTCCGCCATCACCGCCGCGGCGCGGCCCTCCGGCAGCGCCAAGCGCTCGCGCAGCGCGAGCGGCGCGGTCTTGTGGGAAACGCCGAGAGCCAGGAGCTCAAAATTCACGACGGCGCCCCCTCACGCTCCCGTTCAGCGAGCTCGAGCAGCTCGTCCACCTGCTGCTCGATCCGCGCGATCTTCGCGCCGATGATCGCCACGTAGATGAGGATCAGGGTGAGGAAGA
Organism: uncultured Thermoleophilaceae bacterium; assembly: GCA_963808105.1. GTDB lineage: Bacteria > Actinomycetota > Thermoleophilia > Solirubrobacterales > Thermoleophilaceae > JAAYBF01. The sequence goes on from CAWEEH010000002.1 coordinate 380,278, forward strand.
CCACGTAGGCGCCGGCTACATACTTGCCGGCCTCGTCGAGAGGTAGCGCGGGCATGTCAGGCGGCTTCTAGCCGGGCGCGCAGCTTCTTGAGCTGCATCGACGCGCGCTTCGAGGTCAGCTCGAGCTTCCACAGCGTGACGAACAGCAGCGTCATCGCGAGGATGCAGACGAGGAAGGTGAGGCGCATGTCGCCGGGCAGCGAGCCGCCGGTCTGCGACAGCACGCGAGGGTGCGTGAACGACTCGGCGAGGCGGACTGCGACGAAGTTGATCGGAACGAATGCGCCGGCGGCGATGGCGAATACGGACGAGTAGCGCGCCTGGCGATCGGGGTCCTCGATCGAGAAGCGCAGCGGGTAGTAGACGCAGTAGAGGAGGAACACCACCAGGAACGACACGAGCACCGGCTCGTCCCAGACCCACCAATGGCCCCACGCCGCCTTGGCCCAGATCGAGCCGGTCACCAGCACGCCCATGCCGAGGATGATCGACATGTGGATCGTGACGTAGGAGCGCATGTCCCATGAGCGGTCGCCAGATCGCAGATGCCGGATCGCCATGATCCCGGCGGCCACGAAGCCGCACAGCGCCACGATCGCCATCGGCACGTGCACGTAGAAGATCTTCTGCACGAAGCCCTGGTCGGCGTCCAGCGGCGCGTAGAAGAACACGAGCGAGAACGCGAGAGCGGTGGTGAGCACCGCGGCCGCGGCGAGCGGCCTGAAGCCCTTGGAATACACGGGCCTACAGGTTAATCGTCCAAGAGAAAGTCGAAGACCGCCAGCGAGATGAGCACGAACACCGCGTCGTAGCCACCAAGCAATGCAAGGAAGCGCCCGAGGTCCTCGGCCTCCTGCGTCCCGCGCAGCAGCGGCTCGGTGGCCGATGCCGCGCCGATCAGCAGTGGCACCAGCAGAGGGAGCAGCAGCAGGGGCACGATCAGCTCGCGCGCGCGGGTCTCCGAGGCGAGCGCGGCCACGAGCGCTCCCACGGCCGCGAGCCCGATGTCGGCCAGCAGGAGGATCACCAGCAGCTCCGGGAACGCGTCGATCAGGCCCGGCCCCAGGAGCAGGAGCCCGAACGTGGGCAGCGCCACCAGCTCCAGGGCGACCAGGTAGATGAACAGCGCCGCGGCCTTTGCCAGGAACAGCGCGGTGCGGTCGACGGGCGCAAGCAGCAGGGCGTCGATGCCGCCCTGCTCACGCTCGGCGGCGAACAGGCGCGTGACGCCGATCACCGCCGCCAGCAGCAGCGTGACCCACAGCACCCCGGACGCCAGCTCGCCGTCGAGGGAGTCGCGGTCGAGGCCGAAGTGAAACAGCACATAGACGGTGACCGTGAACAGCGCCATCGCGGGCACGGCCTCCTTGGTGCGCAGCTCGATCGTGAGGTCTTTGCGCAGGATCGCGCCGGCAGCCGCGATCACGAGTACAGCTCCCGCGCCTGCGCGGCCTGCATCCCGCGGCCGCAGAACTCCTGGCGCCCGCCGCGCAGCCCGAGAGCCAGGTCCGCCTCGGCCAACCCGCCCTCCACGTTGTGGGTGATCAGCACCCGCGTGCGGCCGGACTCACGCCCGATCAGCGGCTCGAGCGCCTCGGAGGCGGCCGGGTCGAGGTTGGCGCGCGGCTCGTCGAGCAGCAGCAGCTCGGGGTCGTGCAGGGTTGCCCGGGCGGCGGCCAGGCGCTGCACCATCCCCTTCGAGAAATCCCGGATCGGCTCGTCGCTCCGGCGCTCGAGCCCCACCGCCAGCAGCTGCTCCTCCACCTTGGCGGCGTCCACTCCGAACAGCCGCGCCTGGTAGCGCAGGTTCTCGCGGGCGGTCAGCTCGCGGTAGAGCAGCGGGTCGTGGCCGAGGTAGCCGACCCGGCCGCGCACCTTCCATGCCTCGCCGGGAAGGGAGGCGCCCAGCACCCGGGCGCCGCCGCCGTGTGGGCGCAGCAGCGCCGCGAGCACACGGAGAAGCGTGGTCTTGCCTGCGCCGTTGGCGCCGAACACGACGAGCGTCTCGCCGGCCGGCACCTCGACGGTGACACCACTGAGCGCCACGCGCTCGCCGTAGCGGCGCTCGAGGCCCTCCAGCGCGATCGCCGGCATGGCCAAGCGCTCAGGCGCGGGCGGGTACCCAGCCGGCGGGGAACGCTCCGGCGGGAACCTCGCCGGGGTAGTCGGGGAACCAGCGCCGGGCGATGTCCTCGCCGGGCCGTCCCTCGATCAGAGCGCGGACGTCGGCGATGGTGAGCAGCACCCGCAGGGTGGCGCCGATCTGCAGGTCCGCGGCGTTGGGCTCGTCGGCTCCGATCACTTCCTCGGCGGCGAGGGCATCGATGTGGTCGAGCTTGGCCGGGAGCCCGGCCAGATCGCGGGCCAGCCGCTCGGCCGTGATCCCGTGGTACTTCCAGGTGGCGCGGACCACCTTGATCGCGAAGTCGGTCCCGGCCGGATCAAGGGCCCCCGCGCCGCCGAACGTCCCCATCGCCTCGGGGCGGAAGTACATCGAGCCCCAGGTCAGCGACCGGCCGAGGTCCTGCAGCTCCTCGTCGCCCCAGCGCTCGGCCTCGACCACGGCGTCGGCGATCGGGACCGGGTACAGCGGGGGCTCGGGCGCCAGCTCCTCGAGCTTCGCGAGAATCGGGCGCGAGCCGTGCACCGGCTCGTCGTCCACCAGCAGGCCGGGCACCGTGGCGTTGCCCTCGCCGTAGATCTTCGTCATCTCCTCGACATGCGGGCCGGGCTGGAAGTCGATCCGCTCGTACTCCAGGCCCTTGCGCCGCAGGGCCGCCTCGGCGGTCATGCATGGATGCGAGGGGGCGAGTCCGTGAAGGACGAGAGCAGGCTGGGCGGACATGCGCCGCCCAGCCTATTTGCTCGCCCCTATTTGGAGTCCTCCGCGAGGATCGCGTACACCTTCTTGCGCGTCTCCTCCAGCAGGTCGCGCGCGCGCTCGGCCTGGTCCTTCGAGCCGGCCATGCCCACCTGCTTCACCGCGGCCCGGAGCGCATGGAACGCGTCGCGGAGCCGCACCTCGCCGGGATCGACACCGGCGGTCACCTGCTCCCAGGGCGAGACGCCCTCCCTGCCCTCGGCCTGCTCGCGCCCTTCGTCGGTGAGGACGAACCGGCGCTTGCCATCGGACTCCTCGCTGCGAACGAGCCCTTCGTCCTCGAGCAGTGCCAGCGTGGGGTAGATCGAGCCGGGGCTCGGGCGCCAGATGCCCTGGGTGCGCTCCTCGATCTCCTTGATCATCTCGTAGCCGTGCATCGGCCTCTCCGTGAGGAGGGCCAGAGCGGTGGCCCTGATGTCCCCGCGGCGTGCGCGAGGGCCTCCGCGACCGTAGCCGTGGCGGTGGCGCCTGCCCCTGGGGCCGCAGTGGCCATGTCGTGTGTATTGCCTGTCCATCGATACTCCTTCGTTAGAACGCGATATATCGTAACAGGTTGTGTTAGTCGCGCTTCAACGTTTCTGCGGCGTGCTTCAGAGTCGGCTCCACGACGGGCCACGACTGCCCGATCGCCTTCGGATTGCCGGGGAAGTTCACGATCAGCGTGCGGCCGCGGATGCCGGAGACGCCGCGGGTGAGGATCCCGAGCGGCGTATGCCTCCGCGACTCCGCACGGATGGTCTCCGCGTAGCCGGGGGCCTCGCGGTCGATCACGTCGAGCGTGGCCTCGGGCGTCACGTCGTCGGCGGTCATGCCGGTGCCGCCGGTGGTGAACACGAAGCGCGCGCCCTCGTCGTCGGCCAGGCGCCGGAGCGCCGCCGCGATCGCGTCGCGGTCGTCGGCCACGACCTCCAGCGATGTCTCCAGGCCGGCGGCCGTGCACAGATCCACGAGCGCCGGCCCCGATGCGTCCTCACCCTCGCCGCGGGCGAGCGAGCTCGACACCGTGACCACCGCGGCCCTCACGCGGAGTCACCCAGGAACGCCCGCGCGTCCTTCGGGTCGGAGAACAGGCGCCACTCCGACAAAAGCCCGCCGGCGAGGCGCGCCACCCCGACGAACGGCCACCGCACCTCCGCTCCGCTCACGCGCCCGGTGCCGAGCCCCACTCCGGTGCACACCACCCACTCGCCACGCGTGGTGATCTCCTCGACCTCCATCCGCCGGTCGTCGAACACTCCCTGCACCTCGGCCCACCAGTGCCGCACACCATCGTGTCCACGGTGCGCCTTGCTGCCCTCGAGCGCTCCGATCAGCGTGTGGAAGCGCACGCCCGGGTGGCACAGCGCGACGATCCCGTCGACGTCGTGGCGGTTCCACGCCTCGAACACGCGCCGCACGGTGTCGCGGTCGGCCTCAGCCGTCTCGGCGCCAGTCGGATCTGCCACCGGTCTTCTCCAATAGCTCCACCGGGCCGACGGTGACACCGCGCTCGACCCCCTTGACCATGTCGTAGACGGTGAGCGCGGCGATGGCGCACGCAGTCATCGCCTCCATCTCCACGCCGGTCTGCGCGGTGGTGCGCGCCTCGGCTATGAGCACCACCTCGGCCTCGCCGACCTCGACCTCGACATCCACATAGGACAGCGGCAGTGGGTGGCACAGCGGGATCAGCTCGGCCGTCCGCTTGGCCGCCTGGATGCCCGCGATGCGGGCGGTGGAGGAGAGGTCGCCCTTGGGCAGGTCGCCGCTCCGGGCAAGCGCCGCGGTCTCGCTCGACATCGCCACGACGGCTCGTGCGACGGCGCGGCGCTCGGTCGCGGGCTTGCCGCCGACGTCCACCATCCTGGCGCGCCCTTCCTCGTCGAGGTGGGACAGCTCGCTCACCGATCCAGCGTACTGCCGGGTTGCCACACCTCGCCGCGCCGGACGCGCTCGAGCCCGACCCAGATCACGTTCACCGATGTCGCCACGATCTGCTCCCTCGTGACCTCGGGATGGTCGAGCCACCAGATCGCCAGGCCGGTGAGTCCCGCGCGCATCACCACGGCGGCCATCTCCAGCGCCACCGGCTCGCCGGCCTGCTCGCCGCCGAGGATCTGGCCCAGCGACGCCTGCGACTCGGTCAGCACGCGCTGGTGGACGGCAATCGCGTCGGGGTCGCCCGTGGTCTCGCGGAAGAACATCCGCGCCGCATAGGGGTTCGCCTCCACGTACCGCGCCCAGGCGTCGATGGCCAGCGGGAAGCGCTCCTCGTCCGGCGCGCCGACCGCCAGGGCATCGCGCCACATCGCGAGCAGCTCGTCGCGCGTGCGCTCCAGCAGCCGCCCGTGCAGGTCGAGCTTCGAGGCGAAGTGGTCGTAGAGGATCGGCGCCGAGACACCTGATCGCCGCGCGATCTCGTCGATCGAGGCGGCGGCGTATCCGCGCTCGGCGAACACCTCCCTCGCCGCGCGCTCGATCAGCTCCCGGCGCTCGGGGCGGGTGAGGCGCTTCCGGCTTGTGGTACTCTGGCTAACGATCGTTAGGTTAGCGAGGAGGCGCGATGGAACTGGTAGAGGATCCGGTCTTCAAGATCCGCAGCAGCTTCGAGCAGGACGGCGAGACGCTGATCGTCGACACCTGGATCGACCCGGGCGGAGGCGTGACGCCCCACGTCCATCCGGCGATGGAGGAGCGCTTCGAGACGATCGAGGGCACCGCGCAGTTCCTGTCCGGCCGCGAATGGCACGAGACCCCCGCCGGCGAGGGCGTGGTGGTCCCGCCCGGCACCCGTCATGCCTTCCGCAACCGCGGCGACGAGGTGGCCCACATCCGCTGCCGCGCAACTCCGCCGATGAGCCTCCAGGAGTTCCTCACCGACGCGGCGGCCATGAGCCGCGCCGGCAAGCTGAACAAGCTCGGCCTGCCCACCAGCTACGCCGCCCTGAAGGAGGTGGCCGCCTTCGCCGAGCGACATCGGCCGATGGTGGTGATGAGCTCGCCGCCGGCGTTCGTGCAGAAGCTGCTGCTGCCGCCGCTGGCGCGGAGGGCGGAGCTGTGAGGCCCGTGCAGATCGCGGCACTCACGGGCGCCCTCGCGGTGCTGGCCTGGAGCGTCGGCGGCCTCATCGTGAACCCCGACTTCGCCACCGGCGACGCCGCCACGTCCGAGACGGTGCTGGGCTCCGACATGAACGGCTGGCACGCGCTGTCGGGCTTCCTGGTCGCACTCCCGGCGCTCGCGCTGCTGCGCGGCGACCCGCGCACGCTGGCGCTCTTCCTCCTGGTGGCCGCCTCGTCGCTCACCGCCACCGCGCTCTGGGCGTTTGCCAGCGAGCGCCCCGCCGGCGGGCTGTTCTACTTCCCCAACAACGAGGTCGACGGGCTACTCCACATCGCCGTGTCGGCGATCTTCGTGGCGGGTGCGGTGAGCGAGCTCAGGCGGGAGCGGCAGTACGCCTAGCGGCGTCGATCAGGTCGCGCACGGCATCCTCGTCGCCGCTCCGCAGCAGTTCGATCGGATCCGGTTCGCCGTTCACGATCGACTCGAAGAAGGCCTTGCGGTCCTGGTAGGTGGGCAGCGTTGCCTTCGCCCAGCCGCGGGCCTCGTTGAGCATGATCGCCAGCTTGGCGTAGGGCTCGCCGTACTCGTCGGCGATCTCGTTGCGGATCCGCTTGGCCAGCGCCGGGGAGGCGCCGGCGGTTGAGATCGCGATCGCCAGCGGCCCCGTGCGGATGATCGCCGGGAGGATGAAGTTGCACAGCGGCGGCACGTCGACCACGTTCACGAGCATCGCCCGCTTCTCGGCGTCCTCGTAGATGCCGATGTTGATCTCGCTGTCGTTCGTAGCGGCGATCACCATGAACGTGCCCTCCAGGTCGGCGGGGCCGTAGGCGCGCCGCTCCCATTTGATCGAGCCCTCGTGCGCGAGGGCCTGCAGCGGGTCGATCGCGTCGGGCGCCACCAGGGTCACGTCGCCGTCGCAGGCCAGCAGGCCCTCCACCTTCTCCAGCCCGATGTCCCCGCCGCCCACCACGAGGCACTTGCGCCCGGTGAGCTTGAGGCACGCGATGTAGAAGGGCGTGTCGAGCATGCCCTGCACGCAGCTCTGGTCGCAGATCCCCTTGCGGAGCTGGCAGACGCACTCTTTTCCTGCATAGGCCTGGGCCGGCATGGTCCCTACGAGTCTACGCAGCGGCTATCGGCGGAGTGCGCCCTTGAGCACCTTGCGCGCGACGCGCGCGAACGCCGGCGCCCCGCGCCGCAGCGCGTCCGCCTTGTCGTCGTCGCGGCCGTAGAGCAGCTTGGCCGAGGAGTCGAGCGTGCGGCCCAGCGAGGCGTCGTAGGGGTGCCACCAGAAGTTGGGCGCCAGCGACGGGTCCCACGAGATCAGCTTCACGTTCACGCACTCATAAAAGCCGAACTTGGAGTGCGAGCGGCCCAGCCCCGAGTCCTTCACACCGCCCCATGCGCAGGAGCACGCGCCGTGGGAGTACATGTGGTCGTTCACCCACACCATTCCCGCCTGGAGGCGCCGGGCGATCCGGTCGCCGTGGGCGCGGTCCTGGGTCCACACCGAGGCGCCGAGGCCGAAGTCCGAGTCGTTCGCCAGGTCGATCGCCTCGTCTTCCGAGGCGACCTCGATCACCGGCACCACCGGGCCGAAGATCTCCTCGCGCATGATCCGCATGTCGTGGGTCACACCGGTGAGCACGGCGGGGGCGAAGTGGTCGCCCTCGGCGGGTCCTCCGCAGCGCAGCTCGGCGCCGTTGGCCACCGCGTCGTCCACGAGCTCGCGGACCGATTCGAACTGCTCGTGGGAGACCATCGGCCCGATCTCGGTCTGCCACTCCATCGGATCGCCCACGCGAAGCTTCGACGCGCCCGCCACCAGCGCCTCGGTGAAGTCCTCGGCCACCTCCCGTGCCACGTACACCCGCTCGATTCCGGAGCAGGTCTGGCCCGCGTTCGCGAAGCCGCCCCAGAGTGCGCCGCCCACGGCGTTCGAGAGGTTGGCGTCGGCGAGCACGAGCATCGGGTCCTTGCCGCCCAGCTCCAGCACCGACCCCTTCATCCGCTCGGCGCACGCAATCCCGACGCCGCGGCCGACCTCGACCGAGCCCGTGAAGAAGATCTTGGCCGTGCTGGACTCCACCAGCGCCTGACCCACTGCGCCGCCGCCGTGCACCGTGCGGACGAGGCCCTCGGGCAGCCCGGCACGCTCGAACACCCACTGGATCCGCTGGCCGATGAGAGGCGTGAGCGACGCCGGCTTGAGCACCACGCCGTTGCCGCACATCAGGGCGATCGCCACCTCGCCGAAGGGAATCGACCACGGGTAGTTCCACGGCGCGATCACGCCGACCACGCCCAGCGGCTCGTACGCGAACTTCGCCCGCTTCTGCTTGAGGAAGATGGGCAGCCCCACCTTCTCGTCGCCAAGGATCTCGGGCCCGGCGTCGGCGATCCAGTGCAGGGCGTCGATGGTGGGGAGCAGCTCCATCGCGTAGGACTCGTTGCGCGGCTTGCCCTGCTCGCGGGTGAGCAGCTCGGACAGCTCGTCGAGCGAGTCGATGATCACCTGAGCGGCGCGGCGCATGTACCGGCCACGCTCGGCGATCGGGAGCGCGCACCAGAACGGCTGCACCTCGGCCACGTCGTCCACGATCGACTGGACGCCCTCGGGGGCGACCGTCTCGACGGCTCCGAGCCTGCGCCCGTCTATGGGGCTGAAGGACTCGAGCGGTGTGGTGGCGGTGCCGGACTCCATCGCGAGGGCCCCATCATCGCGCCTACGCCGCTCGCGGGCGTGCAGCGGCCTCGTCGAGCAGCTCGCGGACGGCCTCGTCCAGCGTCCTCTCGGAGTGGACAACCTCGACCACGCCCACGATCTGCTCCCTGCTGCCGATCATCTCCACGGCGGCCACGACCAGCCGCTCGCGCGGGTCGTAGAACATGAGGTGGGCGGGCAGGGAGTCGCCCGGCCGCGCCAGGCGCAGGCGCACCCGCCGCCCATCGCCGAGCAGGTGCACGGTCGAGAGCAGGGTGCCGAAGTTCGCGAGGGGCGAAGAGGCCATGGAAAGCACAGTAGAGCCGCCCCTAACGGACTCGTTAAGGGTTGGTCAATCGCGCTTCCTAGAGCGCCTTATCCGCTGCAATCGCTCTCTCATCTCCCGCTCCTCGCCATGCTCGGACAGCTCGAGGAAGCGCTCGCCCTCCGCCTCGGGCGGCATCAGCTCCTGCTCCGAGACCCCCTCGGCGTGGTCATGCGGGTAGTCGTAGCCCTCGCCCTCCGAGCTGCGCAGGGCGGGCGGCGGTGAGGGCGCGCCGTGGTCGCGCACCCAGCCCCGCGCGCGCTTGAGCGCCTCGTAGGAGGCGTTGGACTTCGGCGCCAGTGAGAGGTACACGGCCGCCTGGGCGAGGTTGTGGGCGCACTCCGGCAGGCCCACGTGCTCCACGGCGTGCGCGGCGGCCACCGCCACCACCAGCGCCTGCGGATCCGCGTTGCCGATGTCCTCGCTGGCGAGGATCACCATCCGGCGGGCGATGAAGCGCGGGTCCTCGCCGCCCTCGAGCATCTCGGCCAGGTACAGCAGCGAGGCGTCGGGGTCCGAGCCGCGCGTGGCCTTGATCCAGGCCGAGATCGTGTCGTAGTGGCGGTCGCCGCCCTTGTCGTAGAGGATCGCCCGGCGCTGGAGCGCGTCCTCGGAGACCTCCATCGTCACCCGCTCTCCCCGTTCGACCGCCAGTTCGAGCGCCGCCAGCGCCGTGCGCGCGTCCCCGCCGGAGCGCGCGGCCAGGAACGCGAGCGCGTCGTCGTCCACCTCGGGTGGGTCCGGGATACCGCGCTCGTCGCTCAGCGCGCGACGCAGCAGCAACTCCACGTCCGCGTCGCCCAGCGCCTGCAGCTCATACACGCGTGTGCGCGAGAGCAGCGCGGAGTTCACCTCGTAGTTCGGGTTCTCGGTGGTCGCGCCCACGAGGGTCACGAGGCCCTCTTCCACCGCGGGCAGCAGCGTGTCCTGCTGCGCCTTGTTGAAGCGGTGGATCTCGTCCAGGAACATGATCGTGTGCTCGCCGCTGGTGGCGCGACGGTGGGCGGCGCGCTCCATCACGTCGCGCACCTCCTGGCGGCCGGCGTTCACGGCCGAGAGCTCCTCGAAGGCCGCGCTGGCGTTCACGGCCATCAACCGCGCGAGGGTGGTCTTGCCGGTCCCGGGCGGGCCGTACAGCACCATCGAGTGCGGTCGTCCTTCCTCGATCGCGGCCCGCAGCGCGGACCCCTCCTCGAGCAGGTGCCCCTGGCCGACGAACTCGTCGAGCGACGCCGGCCGCATGCGGGCGGCGAGGGGCTGGTCGGTCGGCGGAACCCTGGTCTGGCCCCGCGGCGCGTCGTCCTCGTCGAAGAGCCGCTCCATCAGATACCCCCGAGGAAGCGGACGAGCTCTTCGGAGCAGCGCTTCGGCGAGTCCTCCCACACGAAGTGGCCCGCGCCGTCCAGCAGCACGAGCTCCGACCCAGGGATCTCGCGCTCGAAGCGGTGGGCGCCGGCCACCGGTGAGAACTGGTCGTCCTTGCCCCAAAGCAGCAGCGTCGGCACGCCGAGGGCGGCGAGCTTGCCGTCGTGGGGGGCGATCTTCTCGAAGTCACCAGAGCGGTAGAGCTCCAGGTGCGCGGCGCGGCGCTCCTCACCGTCGAAGCACTTCCAGAACTCGTCGATCGTCTCCTCGTCCATGCCGTTGCTCGCCCATGCCATCAGCGCGCCGAAGTTGAGTCGCGTCATGTCGGCCACCAGCTGCTCGCCGGTGTCCTCCTCGCGCAGGCCGCGCGCCATTCCGTGCCATTTCCCGTCGGGGAAGAACCCCGACGCCGAGATCACGAGCGCGCGCACGTGTCCCGGGTGCTCGCAGGCCCAGCGCAGGCCGATCAGACCGCCCCAATCGTGCGCGATCAGCACGACGTCGTCCAGACCGAGCCCCTCGCGCAGGTGCTCCACGTGCTCCACGTGGTGCTCCCACGTCCCGGGTGGGTCCGGGTCCGAGTCGCCGAACCCCGGCAGGTCGGGCGCAATGCCGTGCCAGCCCTCCTCGGCGACGGCGGCGAGCGGCGCGCGCCACATGAACGAGGACTCCGGGTATCCGTGCAGCATCAGCACGGCGCCGCCGTCAGGCGGGCCGGCCTCCCGGTATGCCATTCCCGCGAACTCCGGCACCGCCGCGAGGCTACACCGCTGCGGCGCGTTCACCCGCCGCCAGGCGGGAGAACAGGCGCTCGAGAGCCGGACGCAGGACCTCGTGCTCGAAGTCGTCGCGCCCCGAGGCCAACTGCTCGAGCATGAGCCCCGTGAGCGCGGCCACCACGAGGCGCGCGTCCTGCGCTGGCTCGTCCGACCCCACCGCACGGCAGCCCAGCTCGGCCAGCCGGATGTGGGCCTCCTGCCAGCGCTGCAACTCGCCGCGCAGCGCCTCGGTGCGGGTGGCCTCCAGGCCGAGCTCGAACAGGGCGACGTGGCGGTCGGGCTCGTCGCGGACGTCGCGGGCGATCATTGCCGCCACGGCCGCGGCCCAGTCGGAGGCCGAGAGCTCCTGCGGAGCCAAATCGAGCACCAGTCGCTCGATCCGCTCGGTCTCCTCGCGTGCGGCGAGCAGGAGCGTCTGCTCCAGCAGCTCGTCCTTCGAGGCGAAGTAGTAGGTGGTGGCCGACACCGGCACGCCGGCCTCGGCCGCCACGGCGCGATGCGTCACGGCGTCCGCTCCGTGGGCGCCGATCACCCGCAGCGTGGCGCGCAGGATCTCCTCCCTGCGGCGCTCGCCCTTCTGGTACATTCGTTCCGACAAACCGGAACAAAGGTACCACTCATGCCACCAGTCGCAGTGCCGACCACCCAGAACCCGCTCGACAACATCACCTACGAGGACCTGTACCGCCGCTGGGAGCTCGGCAACTGGCAGGCCACGTCGATCGACTTCACGCGCGACGCCGAGCAGTGGCAGGCGGACTTCACCGACCTGGAGCGCAAGGCCGCCTACTGGAACTACTGCCTCTTCTTCTGGGGCGAGGACGCCGTGGCCGACGGGCTATCGCCCTACGTCGACGCCGCTCCGCTGGAGGAGCAGAAGTACTTCCTCACCACCCAGCAGGTCGACGAGGCCCGCCACGCGGTCTTCTTCAACCGCTTCATGAGGGAGGTCGTGGGGGTAGGCGGCGACAGCGTGGGCGACAGCCTCCAGGCCATCAAGCCCGAGCTCACCTGGGGCTTCAACAAGATCTTCGACCGGCTCGTGACGATGTCGGACGAGCTGCGCAAGGACCCGTCTATCCCGAAGCTGGCGGCCGCGGTCACGCTCTACCACGTGGTGATCGAGGCCACGCTCGCCCAGCCCGGACAGCACTTCATCACCAGCTACCTCACCGACCGCGACCTGCTCCCCGGGTTCCGCGAGGGCATGGAGAAGGTGGCCGCCGACGAGCAGCGCCACATCGGCTTCGGCGTGAAGCTGCTCTCCGACCTGCGCGAGATGGACCCCGAGGTGCCCGACGCCGTGGCCGATCTGCTGCGCGAGGTGATCCCGTACACGGCCTCGGTGCTGATCCCGCCGGAGTGGGACATGCGCTACATCGAGTGCTTCGGCTTCACGCTGGAGGACATCGGCGAGGAGGGCGCCAACTCGCTCGAGACCAAGATGCGCTCCGCCGGCCTGCCGATCGACGAGCTGCCCGGTCCGCCCGTGTTTCCCGTGCCGGGCACCGCCCGCGAGCGCGCCGAGCGCGGACACAAGATGGTGCGCGCCGGCTACCTCGGCGAGAAGCTCGGCCCGCCGTCGCGGGACTCGGCGGACATGCAGACCTTCTTCGAGACGATCGCGGGCGGCCTGGACTCCGGCGCCGCGGCGGAGCCGGGCGTGCTCCAGTGGCAGTTCCGGGACGCCGAGCCCTGGCACGTCGTGATCGCGAACGGCGACACGCGCGCCGAGCGCGGGCTGTCGCCCTCGGCGCGCGTGACTCTCAAATCATCCTTTGAGGACTTCGTAGACGTCGCCGCCGGCCGGCAGGACCCCCGCAAGCTGATGCTGCGGGGACGGATGCGCTACCGGGGCGACCTCCGGTGGTTGTGGAAGTCCAGGCGGATGTTCCCGGCCTAGAAGCCGCCGGAGGCGAGCAGGAACTTGCTTGCCACGACGCCGAGGGCGGGGACCGCGATGAATGCGATTCGTATGAGGTTCATGCCGGTCCAACCGCCTAGGAGGGGGCGAATTACGCGAGCTGCGTGAGATGTTCCACCGATACGGTGGAAGATCGCACGATGCCCGACCTCCAAGACCGCACCACAGAGCTGCTCCAGCGCCTGATCCGGTTCAACACGGTCAACCCGCCGGGCAACGAGCAGGCCGCCCAGGAGTTCCTCAAGGAGATGCTCGAGGGCGCGGGGTACACGGTGGAGCTGCTGTCATCGGTGGAGGGGCGGCCCAACCTCGTCGCCTCGATGAAGGCCGACTCCGACGGGCCCACGTTATGCCTGCTCGGCCATGTGGACACGGTGCTGGCCGACGCGAGCGAGTGGGATGTCGACCCGTGGTCGGGTGAGCTGAAGGACGGCTGCGTCTGGGGCCGCGGCGCTCTCGACATGAAGAGCCAGGTGGCTGCCGAGGTCGCGGCCGCGACCGCGCTCGCCGAGGCCGGCTGGCGGCCCGAGCAGGGCGAGCTGAAGATCGTGGTCACCGCTGACGAGGAGGCGGGCGCGGAGCACGGGGCCAAGTGGCTGTGCGAGCAGCACCCGGACAAGGTGCGCGCCGACATCGTGGTGAACGAGGGCGCGGGGCAGGTGTTCGAATACGACGGCAAGCGCCTGTACGGCGTCTGCGTCGCCGAGAAGGGCGTGTTCCGGTTCACCCTCACCGCGCACGGCACCGCCGGCCACGCGTCGATCCCGCGCATCGGCGACAACGCGCTCGTAAAGCTCGCGCCCGCGCTCGAAGCACTGAAGGGAGGCCGGGTTACACCGGAGCACTCGCCCGAGCCGGACGCCTTCCTCACTGCCCTGGGACTGGACAACGAAGACCTTCCGGAGGCGTTCGAAGAGGTCGAGGCCACCAACCCCCTGATCGCCATCCTGCTGGAGCCGATGCTCGGCGTGACGATGACGCCGACGATGGCGACCGCCTCGGAGAAGATCAACGTGATTCCCTCGCGGGCGACCTTGAAGGTGGACTGCCGGGTGCCGCCCGGACTGGGTGAGGAGCACGCGCTGAGCCGGATCCGCGAGGCCGTCGGCGACGACTTCGACGTCGACTTCGGCGAGACCGTGATCGGTAACCGCTCGCCGATCGACACGCCGCTGATGGGCTCCATTCGGGAGTTCGTCGAGCGAGAGGACCCTGGCGCGGCGGTCACGCCGCTGGTGCTTCCCGGGTTCAGCGACTCGCGCTGGTTTCGCGAGGCGTTCCCGGACTGCGTGGCGTACGGCTTCTTTCCCCAGAGGGCGATGGACCTGTTCGAGGCCGCGCCGCTGATCCATAGCGCGAACGAGCGCGTGCCGGTCGAGGACCTCGGCCTGGCCGCTCGCTTCTACTCTGGGTTGATCGAGGAAACACTGTGAGCGAGGAAGAACAGGAGAAGCTCCGCCTCGGCGGGATGGCGTTGCGCAACGGATTGCTCGTGCACGGCCCGACCCACTGGGCCGCGGCGGTGCGCGACAAGCACGGTGAGATCCAGGTGGCCTCGGGGCGCAAGCCCTCGCTGGGGGGCAACGCCACCGAGGGTATCCCGGGCGTGCGCGGGGTGACCAAGCTGGCCGAGGCGCTGGCCGTGATCCCGCTGGTCAAGCGCGCCCTGCCGGCGGCGCGGCTGCCGATGCAGGACATGCGCACCATCGGCGCCATGGCCGGTGCGGCGCTCGCGGGACAGGCGATCCGCTCCACGGGCGCGCGCACACTCGCGCGCGAGACGGCCGTCGGCCTCGTGAGCATGGCCCCGGCGATCCTGGCGCTGCGTAACGGCGACCTGGCCGCCTACCACGGGGTGGAGCACAAGTCGATCGCCGCGTACGAGCAGGACGGCGAGGCCGCGGAGGCCGAGAAGGAGCACGACCGCTGCGGCTCGAACCTGGTGGCGCCCATGCTCGGCGCCGCCGCGGTGGGCAACGTGGCCGCGCGCAGAGCTGGCCTGCGGGGCCCGCTCGCCGAGGCCGGCGTGGCGCTGGGGAGCGCCGCCGTGGCGGTGGAGATCTTCGCCTGGTCCGAGCGCCATGACGGCACGGCGATGTCGAAGCTCCTGCGCAGGCCGGGATTCGAGATCCAGCGCGTGGTCGGCACCCGCGAGCCGACGGCCCAGCAGCTCGACGTGGGCGAGGCCGCGATGGACGAGATCCTGCGGGTGGAGGGCCTGCAGTCGTGAAGCCCTAGACCAATGTCCTAGTGGCGGAAACGGCCAAGGGTCCCCTACCCTGGTAGACGACATGGACGTCACCGATATGACCACGCTCGCCTTCAGTCTCCAGGGGTTCGAGGACTGGGCGGTTATCTGGCTTCCGATCATCTTCATGGGCCTGATCGTGGTCCTGCTGGGGCTCGCGCTGAAGGTGATGCCGAGCCTCAAGCTCAAGCCTCAGGAGATCAAGCCGCAGTCGTCCGACTCGATCGGCTGGGACGACGTTGCGGGCGTCGAGGAGGCCAAGGACGAGCTGCGCGAGGTTGTGGAGTTCCTGCGCGATCCCAAGCGCTTCCGCGCGCTGGGCGCCACGGTGCCCAAGGGCATCCTGCTCCACGGCCCGCCCGGAACCGGCAAGACGCTGCTGGCCAAGGCCGTCGCCAACGAGTCGAACGCCCGCTTCTACGCGCAGTCGGCCTCGGCGTTCGTGGAGATGTTCGCCGGGCTGGGCGCCGCCCGCATCCGGCGTCTGTTCAAGGAGGCGCGCAAGCAGGCTCCCGCCATCGTCTTCATCGACGAGCTCGACGCCGTCGGCACCGCCCGCGGCAGCGACTTCTCGGGCGAGAAGGACCAGACGCTCAACCAGCTGCTGGTCGAGCTGGATGGCTTCGGTGGGCGCGAGGGTCTCGTGGTGATCGGCGCGTCCAACCTGCTCGACAAGCTCGACCCCGCCCTGCTGCGCCCGGGCCGCTTCGACCGCCAGGTCTTCGTCACGCCTCCCGACCTGCGCGGACGCAAGAAGATCCTCGACGTGCACACCAAGGGCAAGCCCCTGGCCGGGGACATCGACCTCGATGTGGTGGCCCGCCAGACCAGCGGCCTCACTGGCGCCGACCTGGCCAACATCTGCAACGAGGCGGCAATCTTCGCCGGCCGCGACCGGCGCGACAAGATCGTCACGCGCGACTTCCAGAGCGCGCTCGAGCGGGTGGTCGCCGGCATGCAGTCCAGGCGCATGATCACCAACCACGAGAAGCGCGTGGTGGCGTATCACGAGGCCGGGCATGCGCTCTGCTCGGAGCTGCTGCCCAGCGTGGAGAAGGTGCACCGGATCTCGATCATCCCCCGTGGGCAGGCGCTCGGGTACACGCTGAACCTCCCCGAGGAGGATCGCTACCTGAAGACCCAGGAGGAGCTGATGGACTACCTCGTGGTGCTCCTCGGCGGGCGCGTGACCGAGCACCTGGTGTTCGGACAGATCACCACCGGCGCCTCCGACGACCTGAAGAAGGTGCACGAGATCAGCCGCTCGATGGTCACCGACTACGGCATGGGCTCCCAGCTTCACAGCAAGCAGCTCCCGGCGGGCGACTACTCGATGTCCGACCACACGCGCCAGCTGGTGGATGAGGAGCAGCAGTTCATCGCCGACCAGGCCCACCGCCGCGCCCAGCGCATGATCGCCGAGCATCGTCCTCTCCTGGAGGCCTTCGCCCAGACCCTTCTCCACAACGAGGTGCTCGAGCGTGACGACATCGAGCGGCTGGTCAAGGAGCACGAAGGCGACCAGCCCCACCCGGCCCGCCTGGAGCCGATCGGTGGGAATGAGACGCGCGTGGCCGCCATGAAGCGCTTCGATTCCGAGGACTAGTATCCGGCGCCGTGTTCGGCGCCATTGATCACGTGGGGGTCGCAGTCGAGGACATCGACGCGGCCGCCGCGCTCTACAGGGACCGCCTCGGCATGCGCGAGCAGCACCGCGAGACTGTCGAGGAGCAGGGCGTGCACGCGCTCCTGCTCGGGGTCGGTGACGCGCACGTCGAGCTGATCGCCCCGATCGGCCCGGAGACGGGCGTCGCGCGCTTCCTCGACAAGAACGGCCCGGGCATGCACCACGTCGCGTACCGGACGGACGACATCGAGGCCGAGCTGGAACGTCTTCGCGCCGCCGGCATGAGGCTGATCGACGACGAGCCGCGAACGGGCATCAGGGGCAGCCGCGTAGCGTTCGTGCACCCCAAGTCCACCGGTGGCGTGCTCACCGAAGTGGTTGAACCTGCGGAAGGAACGCATTGACATGTCAGAACTGAGACGGCTCGATATCGGCTTTCAGGGCGGGCAGGTGCTGGCCGTGCGGTCGCCGATCGACGCCTACGACAAGCTGATGAAGGCGCTGGGCGACGACAAGGCCAAGCGCTGGCACACGCTCGAGACAGACGACTCCGAAATCCTCGTGGACCTCGCCCAGGTCGTCTACATCCGGCGCGACAGCGGGAACCAAAAAGTCGGGTTCTGACACTCCGATGGACCGGGCGCTGCTGCGCTTCATGCGCACGCGCGGGCATGCGCCCGCGGTGGAGCGAGCGGTGCTCGTCTTCACTCGCACTGGTGAGCATGGCCTGCTGTGGCTGGTCGGCAGCGCGGTCGCGGCGATGGTGGACCCTCAGCGGCGCCCGCTCTACCTGCGCGCGATCCGCGTGGTCACCGTGGCCTATTTCGCCAACATCGCCATGAAGTACGTGGTGCGCCGCAAGCGGCCGGCGCTGGATGAGCTGCCCTCGCTCACGAGCACGGTCACGAGCCTGTCCTACCCCTCCGCCCACTCCACCACCTCGTTTGCCGCGGCCCGGGTCCTGTCGCGCGAGCTGCCGGCCGCGCCGCTGTACGCCTGCGCCGGCGCGATGGCGCTGTCGCGGATCTACGCCGGGGTGCACTACCCCACGGACATAGCCGCCGGTGCCGCCCTCGGCACGGCGATGACGGAGCTGATCCCGTGAAGGTCGGCATCGTGGGCATGCCCAACGCGGGCAAGTCGTCGCTCTTCAACGCGCTCACCCGCGCCGGGGCCGAGGCGGCGAACTACCCGTTCACCACCGTGGAGCCCAACGTGGCGGTGGTCCCGGTGCCCGACGAGCGCCTCGACGCGGTGGTCGAGACGATCGGCGCCACGCCCACGGTCTACGAGACGATCGAGTTCCACGACATCGCGGGCCTCGTGCGCGGAGCGCACGAGGGGGAGGGCCTGGGCAACCGCTTCCTGGCGAACATCCGCGAGACCGACGCGCTCGTGCACGTGGTCCGCGCCCACGGCGACGCCCAGGTGGTGCACCCCGAGGGGCGGGTCGACCCGATGGCGGACGTGGAGACGATCGAGACTGAGCTGCTGTACGCCGACCTCGAGCAGGCCGAGCGGCGGCTGGACAAGGTGGCTCGCGAGGCGAAGGGGATGGACAAGGCGAAGGTGGCGGAGGGCGCGTGGCTGAAGGACCTCGTGGCGGCGCTGCAGGAGGGCCGCCCCGCGCGCACCGTGCCGGCGCCCGCCGCTGCCCCGGACGCGATGCGCCTCCTCCAGCCGCTCACCTCGAAGCCGGTGCTCTACCTGGCGAACGTCGGGGAGGGCGACGAGCTCGCTCCGCCCCCGGAGCTGGCCGAGCACGCGGCGGCCGCCGGTGCGCGGGCCGCGGCGGTGTCCGCGCGGATCGAGGCGGAGCTGTCCGAGCTGGGCGTGGACGAGGCGGTGACGATGCGAGACGAGCTCGGCGCGGGGGAGTCCGGCTTGGCCACCGTGATCCGCGAGTCGTGGGCGCTGCTGGGCCTGATCACCTTCTTCACCGCCGGCGAGGGCAAGGAGGGCCGGGCGTGGGCGATTCGCGACGGCACACCCGCGCGCCAGGCGGCGGGGAGCATCCACACCGATATCGAGCGCGGGTTCGTTGCGGCGGAGATCGTGAACTGGCAGGACCTCGTGGAATCAGGCGGCTACGCAGAGGCGCGCGAGCGGGCCAAGCTGCGGATCGAGGGGCGCGACTACCCCATGCGCGACGGAGATGTGATGACGGTCCGCTTCACGCCCTGAGTGAGGTATGGCATTGTGCCGCGCATGCGACTCCCCCTGATCGCCGCGCTGGTCGTGGCACTTCTGATGGCCGTCCTCCCCGCGGGTGCTCCCGCCGACCCCGCGCCGCAGGCGACCGCCGCCAAGAAGTGCGGCCTCACCTCCAAGCAGCAGCGAGGCCTGGGCACCACGTACGTGCTCACGCTCAGGGTCTCGGGCACCAAGTGCGCGAACGGCCGCAAGGTCGTGAAGGCCTACCACCGGTGCCGCCACCGCAACGGCGGCCGCGACGGCAAGTGCGGGAGCAAGATCTTCGGCTACAAGTGCTCCGAGCGGCGCTTCAACAAGATTTCGAGCCAGTACGACGCCCGCGCCCGGTGCAAGAAGTCCGGACGCGAGATCTTCCACATTTACACGCAGAACACCTAGCTGCGAGCGCCGTGGAGGGCGCGACCGGGCAGTGAGGGGGGCGAACTTGGTGCGCGTGGGGCCTTTACCCCTATATGCGTCCCAAAGGCCCCAACCATCGCGATCGGAGGGTCGGGGAGATCGCGGATCGGCAGCACGGGGTGGTCGCCCGCTGGCAGCTGATCGCCGCGGGTCTGAGTCACCGGACGATCAGCCGCGCGCTCGCGGCCGGCCGCCTGCGGCCGCTGTTCCGCGGCGTCTATGCGGTCGGTCACGCCGTGGTGAGCCAGGACGGCTGGTGCCAAGCTGCGCTGCTGGCGTGCGGTGACGAAGCGGTGCTCGGCCACCACACGGCCGCCATGAAGTGGGGCCTGCGCCACGATGACCTCTTCCCCCTCTCAGTGATCGTTCCCGGCGACCGCGGCCGCAAGCACGACGGGATCAGGGCGCGGCGCGTGAAGCTCGACCGTAGGGACTGGGTGGTGTTCGACGGCCTGCGTGTGACCACGCCCTCCCGCACGGTCGTCGACATGGCCGCCGAGCTGAGCCCACGCGAAATGCGCCGCCTCGTCGAGCGCGCGCAGGACCACAAGCGCTTCGACCCGACCCGAATCAAAGCGGTGCTCGAACGCAACCCGCACCGCTCGGGTCGCCGCCCACTGCTCCACCTCATTGCCCTACTCCAGCCCGACCAGGACGGCGCGAGGTCCTACCTGGAACGCCTGTTCCTGAAGCTGATCCGAAAGGCGCGCCTGCCCAGACCGGAGGTCAACCAAGTAATCGAGGGCAGAGAGCGCGACTTCGTCTGGCCACAGCAGCGCCTGGTGATCGAGGTCGACGGCTACGCCTTCCACTCCTCAAAGCAGGCAATCGCGCGCGACAAGAAACGCGACCGCGAACTGACCGCGGCCCTGTGGCGCCCGGCCCGCTTCACCTACGAGGAAGTCGCATTCGAGCCCGACGTGACGGCGGCCGAGCTGAAGGAGCTCCTCAAGGCCTAGGGCGACGGCGCGCCCAGCACCGGCTCCGGGGGTGGGCCGAGGACGGCGGTCATTGCCGCTGCGCCCGCGTCGCTCACAACCTGGGTGGCCTCGCCGATCAGCGCGCCCACGACGTCGAGGTGGAGGTCGAGATTCAGCCCCTGGGGTTGTGCTGGGCGCTTGGGTTCCGGCCGCGGCGCCTTGGGCCGCGGTGGCGGCTTGATCTTCTTCTGGTCGCCGCACATCTCGATCGCGTTCGCCACGAGGGCCGCGCGCTGGACGTAGCCCTCGGGGGTGGCGTGCACGCCGTCCGGGCCCATCAGGCTGGGGCGCTCCTCGGTGAATCCCTGCCAGTCGGCTACCAGCACGTTGGGCGTGGAGCGAAGGCGCTCGATTTCGGCGTTCAGCGCGTCCACCGGCACGCCGTTGAGCGGTGGTCGGCGCAGCGTGGAGATCACCAGGCAGCGGTCCCCGGCAAGTGACAGGGCGCCCGAGAGGCTGGTGCGCAGCGTGGCCGGGCGCGACGGGTCGTCGTTGGTCCCGAGGTCGAACACGATCACCCGGTGATCGGGGCGCAGCAGCGAGCGCAGCACGCGCAGCCCCTCGGGGCTAGGTCGGCCCGTGCGCGCGTCGACCTCCACCTCGCGGTCGGCCAGCTCGCGCTTCAGGTGGGGCCCGGTGCCGACCTCCAGGCTGTCGCCCACCACCAGGACGTCGGCGGCCACGGCGGCGCCCGCCCCGGGACCGAGGGCGAGCAGGGCCGCCAGCAGGATCAGGCGAGTCATCTCACTCGAAGTCTCGCCGGATGGCGGCCAGCACGACGCCGGCGGCCCTCTTGGCGCCGGCCTCGTTGAGGTGGATGCCGTCCGGCTCGCGCACCCGTTCGCCGCCGATGGCGTCGCGGTAGCGCCCGCCGGGCGTGAAGGTGCGCTCCAAGTCGAGCACCCGAACCTGGTCCCCGTAGGTCTTCGCGGCCGAGTCGATCCCCTCGTTCACGGCCGTCGCGATCTCCTGGCGCGCCTTCTCCCTTGGCAGAGGCAGCCGCAACCAGTAGACGCGGGTGGCTCCGCGGCGGCGGTAGTTGTCCATCACCCGCTTCACGCGGGAGGAGTAGGCGGCGACCCAGGGCGCCTTGCAGCACTCCACCTGCTTGCCCTTCACCGGGATCGGGAAGCCCTCGTTGGCGCCCAGGAAGACCACCACCGCCTCGGGTTCCTCGCGGCGCGCCTGCTGTAGCGAGAACTTCCCCCAGTCCAGCAGCCCCGTCTTGGAGATGCCGGTGCCCAGCTTCACCTCGCGCACCACCTTCGCGTCCCCCTCCTCGGCCATGCGCCGCGCCAGCTCGGTGTCCAGCGGCTGAGCGAGCGAGTCGCCGGTCACCAGCATCGTCCGCAGCTCCTTGGGGGCCGCGACCGTCGGCCCGTCCTGCGTGCCCGCGGAGTCGAAGCCGCCCTCGTCGCCGAGGTCGTCGTCGGGGTCGAGGAAGGCCAGCGCCTCCGAGGCCGCCTCGTCGAAGGGCAGGCGGTCGGCGACCCATCCGGCGGGCTTGCCCACCGCCAGCACCACCGTGCGCTCGAGGCCGGAGTCCAGCTCCTCGCCCGAGTTGCGGATCGACTCGCCCCGGAACACCACCAGCAGGGCCAGGGCCACCAGGACGACCAGGATCCCGTCGCGGGCCCGGCGGTGGCGGCCGGGCGGGGGATCGGGGACGTGGTCGACGTCTGACATCAGAATTGGAAGTAGATGAAGGGCGGCACGGCCTGGCTGGGCACCGTCGCGCTCACCATGGCCACCGTCACCGCTAGCGCCGGGGCGAGCACGGCCGGGCGCAGATCAGCGGCCCGGATGCGCAGGCGCTCCAGCGGCCGCTCGGGGAGGAGCTGGAATCCGATCACGGCGACGATTGCCAGCACCACCGGGAACGACCAGAGCGTGGCGTCGCCCGGCTCGGTGAGCTGGCCGATGAACGCGCCCGCGCGGTCCAGGCTCTCGGTGCGGAACAGGATCCACCCGAACACCACCAGGTGGAACACGATCGCCCAGCGGGCCCAGTTCGGTGGCGCGGGCACCCGGCCGCGCAGCAGCCGCTCGATCCCGAGCGCGGCGCCGTGCAGGCCTCCCCACAGCACGAAGCCCCAGGCCGCGCCGTGCCAGAGGCCTCCCAGCAACATCGTGATCATCAGGTTGCGCGCGGTGCGCCACGGCCCGCCACGGTTGCCGCCGAGAGGGATGTAGAGGAAGTCGCGCAGATAGCGGGAGAGCGTGATGTGCCAGCGCTGCCAGAACTCGCGGAAGCTCAGCGCGCGATAGGGGCTGTGGAAGTTGCGCGGGAACACGAAGCCCATCAGCAGCGCCACGCCGATCGCGATGTCGGTGTAGCCGGAGAAGTCGCAGTAGATCTGGGCCGTGTAGGCGTACGCCGCCAGGATCACGTCGGGCGCCGCGTACTGCTCGGGCACGGCGAACACGTCGTCCACCACCTCGCGCGCGAGGAAGTCGGCGATGGCCACCTTCTTCACCAGCCCGATGGCGATCAGCACCACGGCCGCTCCAACGGCCACATCGCGCTTGTCCCGTGGGGTCGTGAGCTGGGGCAGGAACTCCTTGGCCCGCACGATCGGCCCCGCCACCACGTGGGGGAAGAAGCTCAGGTAGATGGCCACGTCGATGGTGGGCGCCGGCTCGAGCTCCCCTCGCTTCACGTCCACCACGTACGAGATCGCCTGGAAGGTGTAGAAGCTCAGCCCGATCGGCAGCGCCAGGTTCAGCACCGGCGTGGTGGCGCCCAGGCCGATGCCGTCGAGCAGGCCGCTGAACTCGTCGACGAAGAAGCCGTAGTACTTGTAGAGGCCGAGCACGCCGAGGTCGATCGCGACGGTCGCTGCGCAGAACAGCTTGGCCCGCTGCTCGCTCGACGCCCGGTGCACCAGCACCGCGCCCGCCTGGTTGGCGAGCGTGACGCCGGCCAGGAGCAGGCAGAAAGTGGCGCTCGCCGCGCCGTAGAACACGTAGCTCGCCACCAGCACGAAGGGCTTCCAGACGCGGGGATGGGGCATCAGCGCCCACGACAGGACGAGCACCAGCGGGAAGAAAATCGCGAACTCGAGAGAGGGGAAGACCACGCGCGGCGGCAGCGTATAGTGGCCCGATGAAGGGGGTGCCGATAGCGCTGGCGGGGGTAATTGCCCTGCTCCTGGCGTCAGCGGGGCCCGCCGACGCGGCGTGTGGGGGCGTGAAGCACGTGCGCCCGAAGACGGATCGCAACCCCGGCCGCGCCCCGCTCGCGATCGGTGATTCCGTGCTTCTGGGCGCGCTCGGCGAGGTGTCTCGCGCCGGGTTCGAGATCGACACTCGCGGCTGCCGCTCGATGAGGGAAGGCCTGAACGTGATGCGCAGGCGGGGGCGGCGGCTGCCGCGCTTCGTGGTGATCATGCTGGGCGCGAACTCCGACGTGACGGCGGGCGAGATCCGCGCGGCTGTCCGGATTGCGGGGCGCCGTCGGGTGGTCGGTCTGGTGCCGCCGACCAATGGCGGTCCCGATCGCGGCCGGATGCTGGCTGCGCAGCGCCGCTACCGCGGTCGGGTGCTCACGTTGGACTGGGTCGGCTTCTCGCGCGGGCACGGAGGCTGGTTCGCCGGCGACGGCCTGCACCTCGGCCGTGGCGGCGCTTCCGGGCTGGCGCGGCTGCTCGGCCGCGGCCTGCGCAGGCTCTATCCCCTCGTGGGGCGGTTCAGCGAAGGACGCGGTCCCGGCGGATCCGCCGGATGGTGAAGCGCGCGGCGATCGTGGCGCCGGCGGGGGAGAGGTGGATTCCGTCGCGCTGGCGCACGCGAACGAGCCGCCCCCGGTAGCGCATCACGTCGCGGTAGCGCCCGCGGGGGGTGAAGACCTTGTTCATCGCCAGCACCCGCACGCTCTTGCGCCGGCGCTTGGCGGCCAGCCGCACGCCCCTGTTCACGGCCGGGTAGGCCTTGCGGAAGTCTCCGCTCCGTGCCTGGGGCAGCTGGAGCCAGTAGACCCGCCGGACTCCGCCCCGGGTGTAGGCGTCCATCATCCGCCCGGCCCGGCGGGCGTACTCCCGGCTCCAGCGCTTGCCGCAGCAGCGGCGCCCGCGCATGGGGAACCCGTCGTTGGCGCCGAGGAAGACCACTACCGCTCGCGGGTGGAAGCGCCTGGTCTGGGCGGCCGCGTGGCGGGGCCAGTTCAGGAACGAGGTCTTGGAGAGCCCGGTGGAGATCTGGGCGTCGCTGGGCACGCGCGCGCTCTTCCTCAGGTGTCGCTTCAGGGCGACGTCGACGTACTGGATCATCGAGTCGCCGGTGGCCAGCACCGCCGGCTTCGCGGCCTGGGCGGGTGCGGCTGGGACGAGGGTTGCCGCGATCGCAGCGGCGGCGACTGTACCCCTGTGCACGCGCGTCAGCGTACCCGCACAGCGGGTCCCGCAACAGCGCCTGAGCGCACGCGGTAGACGCCCTTCGCCGTGAGCGCTGCGCGATACCGGCCGCCGGCTGAAGTGGTGACCCTCCCGGCGAGCGTCCAGGCTCCGCGCACGCGGCGCTCCACGAGCAGGATGCGCGACCGCGGCGCCGGGTCGAAGACGCCTGCGAGCTGTCGCGCGGCGACTCGGCCGTCGTTGGCGCTCGCGCGGGCGCCCTTGACCTGAGAGGTCGAGACCTTCGTGAAGCGGGCCCAGCTGTCGTAGAGGCCCAGGCGAGCGCGGATCTGGGCGCCCGTGAGGATGCGCGAGCCGCGGGAGCCGGTCACGCGCGCGCGCACGATCCTGGGCGAGTTTCCGCGCTTCAGCACCTTGATCGAGCGGAACCCTCCCGGCGACCCGAGCCGGGCTCCGATCCGCGACGGCGTGAAGCGCACGGTCCAGCGATGGCGGGGCGAGATGTCGTCGTAGGGGTCCTCCACGCTCTTCAGCCACGGCTTGGGTGGAGCGCCCAGGAACGACAGCTCGATGTTCTCGGTCTCGCCGCCGGAGGTGGAGAAGTAGTAGGTGACCGCGGGCTTGCCCTTGTAGGTGAGGATCTTCTTGGCCGTGTCCTTCACCGCGCGGTTCGAGCGTGAGGTCTCGCCCCTCACCCCGCGGTACACCTGCGAGCGCGTGTCGGGATAGAGGTCGAAGGTGCCACTCGTCTTGCGCGTGGCGAGCGCGTAGGTGCGGGCGGTGACTGCCTGGGCCCGGAGCGCGGCGAGGTCCCAGTCCGAGGGCATCTCACCGGCGACCACACCCTGCACGTAGGGGTCGAGCGGCAACGCGTTCACGGCGTTCACCCCGCCGGCGGAGCCGGGCCGGAACTCGAAGCCGCTGCGGTACACGCCGTTGCGCACGCCGTTGATCGCCGGGCCCATCAGGCGGATCGTCGCGCCCTTCACCCGCAGCGGCGATTTGAAGGTGCCCACGCCCCGGATGCGCAGCCCCCGGCCCGAGCGCGTGACCCGATAGGTCTTCGTGCGGTCCAGCGCACGCCCCCCCGGGCCGCGGGTGGCGCCGCGGAAGCGCACGTACGGATCGCTGGCCTGCAGCAACACCCTCACGGGCTTGCTGGGCGCATCGGTCAGGGTGGTGCCGCGGTAGTAGTGCTTCAGGATCCGCTCGTGGGTGAAGCCCTTCTGGGCGAATCCATACGCGCCGTACTGGCTCATGCCGATGCCGTGCCCGAAGCCGGCACCCTTCACCACGATGCGCGAAGCGGCCTCGGACGCGGGTGCCAGGGCCAAGACGAGCAGGGATGTGAGCAGGGCGGTGCGGCGCATAAAGGTCTCTAACCCCTTCTTCGGCTGAAGGTAGCGCCCTCCTAAGTCACGGAGAAAAGCCGCCACTCCCCCGGCACCCCCTTGAGCTCGTGCTCCCCGCGCTCGGCGAAGTCGAGCCCAGAGCCCACCACGAGGTCCTTCACGGTGCTCGAGACGAGCACCTCGCCCGCCTCCGCCTTTGCCATCACGCGCGCGCCGATGTGCACCGCCAGGCCACCAACGTCGTCGCCGAGCACCTCGAGCTCGCCCGTGTGCAGGCCGGCTCGGATCTCGACGCCCAGCTGGGAGACCGACTCCCCGATCGAGGTGGCGGCTCGCACCGCCCGGGCCGGGCCGTCGAAGGTGGCGAGCACGCCGTCGCCGGTGGACTTCACGGTGCGCCCGCGGTGGCGGTCGATCTCGGTGCGCACGAGCGCGTCGTGGCGCTGGAGCAGCGAGCGCCAGCTCGAGTCGCCCAGCTCGGCGGCCCGCTCCGTGGAGCCCACGATGTCGGTGAATAGCACGGTGGCCAGCACGCGGTCGGGGTCGCGCTGCTGGCGGTGGCCCGTGAGGAACTCCTCGACCTCGCCAATCAGGGCGTCGGTGTCGCCGACGGAGAAGAGGCTGTCCTTGCCCTCGAGCTCCACGTAGCGCGCCCCCGGGATGTGCTCGGCCAGGTAGCGCGAGTGCTCGACCCTGAGGAAGGCGTCCTCGCGGCGGTGCATCACCAGCGTCGGCACGCGGATCGTGGGCAGCACGTGGCGCACATCGGTGCCGCCGACCACGTCCTGGATCTTGCGGATCGTGCCCGGGCTGGCCGAGTAGCGCTCCATGCGTCCCGCCCATTCGATGAACGCCGGGTCGTTCGCCTTGCTCGGCGCGATGCCGGCCCCGATCAGCCCCTGGCCCCACTGGGAGACCAGCACGTCCAGGGTGCGGGCGCGATCCTCGGGCTTGGGGGCCCAGTCGTAGTCCGGCGCCCACGCGGCGCGGGCGAACGTGGCGTACAGGATCAGGGCGGACACCTTGTCGGGGTGGGTGGCGGCGAAGGTCATGGCGAGCGGCCCGCCCTCCAGGGATCCGAGAAGTGCCACCCGCTCCGTCCCCGCGGCGTCCATCACCGCCAGCACGTCGTCGATCTGCTCCTCGAGCGTCGGCGCGCCCACCCATGGGTCCGACAGGCCGGCTCCGCGGCGGTCGAAGCTGATCAGGCGGGCGAAGCGGCACACCTTCTCCACGAACGCCTGAATGGTCGGCTCCTCGCCCAGCACCTCGAGCTGGCCCACCCACGTCGGGACATAGACGAGGTCGATCGCGTCCGCCGGTCCCTCCGCCTGCCAGGCGATGTGGAGATCGCCGCTCTTCGTGTAGTGGGTCTGGGCGCCCAAAGCCACTTGAGGCTACTCGCCTCCTACCCCCGGCTAGGCTCCTGCGCGTGGCAAAGCGGCGCGCATCTGAAGTGTTCGTCGAGTGCTTGGAGGCCGAGGGCGTCAAGCACGTCTTCGGCATCCCCGGCGAAGAGACGCTCGACCTCAACGAGTCGCTGTCGAACTCCTCGATCGACTTCGTGCCCGTGCGCCACGAGCAGGGTGGCGCGTACATGGCCGACGTCTACGGCCGGCTGACCGGGCACGCCGGGGTGTGCCTGGGCACGCTCGGGCCAGGCGCGCTGAACTTGGTCACGGCGGTGGCGGACGCCTACCTCGACCGCGCCCCGCTGGTCGCGCTCACCGGTCAGGGCGACCTCGAGCGGATGCACAAGGAGTCGCACCAGTACATCGACCTCGTGCGGGTGATGCGCCCGATCACCAAGTGGAACGCCAGGATCTCGGACCCCAACATCATCCCCGAGGTCGTGCGCAAGGCGTTCAAGGTCGCCGAGTCCGAGAAGCCCGGCGCCACCCACATCGAGCTGCCCGAGGACGTGATGGAGGCGGAGATCGACGCAGCCCCGTTACCGCGCCGCAAGACCACCCAGCCCGAGCCTCAGGCGCGCGAGCTGCTGAAGGCCGCCGACCTCATCCGCGGTGCGCTCAACCCGGTGGTGCTGGCCGGCAACGGCGTGATCCGCGGCGGGGCGACGCCGGCGCTGCGCGAGTTCGTCCGCGCCACGGGCATTCCCGTGGCGGAGACCTTCATGGGCAAGGGACTCGTGCCGGCCGACCATCCCAAGGCGCTGGGCTCGGTGGGCCTGCAGTCCGGCGACTACTCGATGGCCGGCTTCGACGAGGCCGACGTGGTGCTCGCCATCGGCTACGACCTGGTGGAGCACTCGCCCCAGCACTGGAACCCGGGCCGCGACAAGCGCATCGTCTGCATCGACTCCGTTGCCGCGGAGATCGACGAGTACTTCATCCCCGACGTCGAGCTCGTCGGCGACATCTACCACGTGCTCACCCGGCTGGCCGAGGAGTGCCGCCACGTGCCCCACCAGGGCGGCTCCACACGATTGCGCGAGGTGGTGCAGGGCCGGTTCGAGGCTGCGAAGGACGACGACGGCTTCCCGGTCCAGCCCCCGCGCGCCCTGTACGAGATCCGCAAGGCGCTCGGCCGCGACGACATCCTCATCTCCGACGTCGGCCTCCACAAGCTGTGGATCGGGCGCATGTTCCCCGCCTACGAGCCCAACACCGTGCTGATCGCCAACGGCCTGGCGGGAATGGGCTTCGCGCTGCCCGCGGCCATCGCGGCCAAGCTGGTGCACCCGAACCGCAAGGTGGTCACCGTGAACGGCGACGGCGGCTTCCTCATGAACAGCCAGGAGCTCGAGACCGCGGTGCGGCTCAAGACCCCGATCGTGAACATCGTCTGGGAGAACCAGCAGTACGGCTCGATCGTGTGGAAGCAGGACAACAAGTTCGGGCGCCACTTCGGCGTGGACTTCACGAACCCGGACTTCGTGAAGCTGGCCGAGAGCTTCGGCATGCCCGCCTGGCGCTGCGACTCCGCGGACGACTTCGGCCAGCGCCTGCGCCACGCGCTCACGCTGGACCTGCCGTCGCTGCTGGTGCTGCCGATCGACTACTCGATAGACGTTGCGATCAGCGAGGAGCTGGGCACCGAAACAGTGGCCACCTGAGCCTCAGCGCCGGACTTCTGGCGTCTGAGCGGCGCTATAGCCCCACCCGATCGCCAGAAGTCGCCATCAAGTCGCGTCCGACCTTGCTGACGGCGTGCTGAACGTAGGCCCGTTCGTAGCGGATCTGGCCGTGGGTGAAGCGGAGGAAGGCGGTGCCGGCGAGGGTGTGGGCCTGATCCCGGCGGCGGTCGTTGGCCTGCTGGAAGGCGGTGCGATGGAAGCGCCCACCGTCGGTCTCGATCACGAAATCCAACTCGGGCCAGTAGAAGTCGACCAGCTTTCCGTTCACCCACACCTGGGTCTCGGGTTCGCCCAAGCCGGCGGCGCGGTAGATCGGGCGCATCGCCCGTTCGAGATCCGAGTCGGTGTAGCGGAAGGTGGCGCGGTCGATCACGCGGCGTAGCGCGGCCACTCCTCGCCGCCCCCTCAATGCCTCGATCTCGAGGCGCAGCTGCTCCACGTGGATCAGGTCCTTCTTGTCCGCCTCGTTGATCGCGGCCTCGAGCGCGCCCTGGCTCAGCCTCGGCGCGAGGTGGACCAACAGCAGGGGCAAAGAGAGGACAGGGATGCCGGTGATCTCTGTGATGTGGTCATCGATCGGGCAGATTCGCCGCGTCCGGATGCCGTCAAGTCCACGTCCTGCCCCGCCCGGCCCGGCCACCTCGATCTCCCTCCCCTCATTGCTCCTCACGCCCCACAGCGCCGCTCCCGATTCGCCGTCGAGCGCATAGCCCTCGCCGCAGGCGAGCGTGGCCGCCTTCCATAGCCCGCGGCGAGTCACATCGGGGCGCCCGACGGCGTACACGCCGGGCCAGAGCGGGATCAAGCGCCCGATCCTCACGCGGTGGCGGATCGCACCCTTGGAGTAGCCAAGCCCGCGCAGCTGCGCGTAGCTGATCACGCCGTGCTGAGCGCCCACCAGCGCCCACAGCGCCGCGACCATCTTCTGGCGATTCGGTGGTGCCATCACCCCCCTCAGTCGCCAACCGATGGAAGTTCGCCCCCCTGGGTAGGCTCAGACCATGGCTATTGCGACCCAGGAGCAGACCGTCGTCGACACCGTGCCGAAGCAGCTGCTGATCGCCGGAGAGTGGCGCGATGCCGCCGAGGGCAAGACGCTCGCGGTTGAGGATCCGGCCACCGGCGAGACGCTGTGCGAGGTGGCCGACGGTTCGCCCGACGACGCCATGGACGCGCTCGCCGCCGCCGACGACGCGCGCGCCGAATGGGCCGCGTCGCCTCCCAACGACCGCAGCGACATCCTCCAGAAGGCCTACGAAGCCCTCAACGACCGCGCCGACGAGCTGGCGCTGCTGATGACGCTGGAGATGGGCAAGCCGCTCGCCGAGTCCAAGTCGGAAATCGTCTACGCCGCCGAGTTCTTCCGCTGGTTCTCCGGCGAGGCGCTGCGGATCACCGGCGACTACCGCGTGGCCGGCAACGCCGCCAGCCGCGTGCTGGTGATGCGCCAGCCGATCGGGCCGAGCCTGATGATCACCCCCTGGAACTTCCCGATGGCGATGGGCACGCGCAAGATCGGCCCGGCGATCGCCGCCGGCTGCACGATGGTCGTGAAGCCCGCGCAGCTCACGCCGCTGTCGATGCTCGCGCTGGCGAAGATCCTCGAGGAGGCCGGCCTGCCGGGCGGCGTGCTGAACATCCTCACGAGCTCGTCGTCGGGCGGGACCATGGGCCCGCTGATCGAGGACCCGCGCACGCGCAAGCTCTCCTTCACCGGCTCCACCGAGGTCGGCCGCAAGCTCATCGCCCAGTCCGCCGACCAGGTGCTGAAGGTGTCGATGGAGCTGGGCGGCAACGCGCCGTTCCTGGTGTTCGACGACGCCGACCTGGACGCCGCGGTGGAGGGCGCGCTGCTGGCGAAGATGCGCAATATCGGCGAGGCCTGCACCTCGGCGAACCGCTTCCACGTCGCGGGTGGCGTGGCCTCCGAGTTCGCCGACCGGCTGGCGGCCAAGATGGGCGAGCTGAAGATCGGCCGCGGCACCGAGGACGACGTGAAGGTGGGCCCGCTGATCGACGACGACCAGCGCTCCAAGGTCGCCGAGCTGGTGGACGACGCGGTCGGCAAGGGCGCGAAGGCCCTGGTGGGCGGCAAGGCCGTGGACGGCGCCGGCTACTTCTACGAGCCCACCGTGCTCGGCGACGTCTCGCCCGACGCGCGCCTGCTCAAGGAGGAGATCTTCGGCCCGGTGGCCCCGGTGATCGGCTTCGACTCGGAAGACGACGCCATCGCCGCGGCCAACGACACCGAGTACGGCCTGGTGGCCTACGTCTACACCCAGGACCTCAAGCGCGCGCTGCGCGTGATCGAGGGCCTGGAGACCGGCATGGTCGGCCTCAACCAGGGCATGGTCTCCAACGCCGGCGCCCCGTTCGGCGGCGTCAAGCAGTCAGGCGTCGGCCGCGAGGGGGGCTTCGAGGGCATCGACGAGTACCTCGAGACGAAGTACGTCGCGGTCAATCTGTAGCCCGCGCCCGCTGACTCTCTGAGTATCGTCGGCGTGCGCTCGCATGACGCAGCCACGCCTCACCACGGGACTCGTCGTCGCCGTCGTATCGGTGGCTGTGATCACCGGCGCGATCTTCGGCCTGCGCGAGGCCGTGCCGGTGCTCTCAACCGGGGTGGTCTACCTGCTCGGCGTGCTGCTGGTGTCCGGCTACTGGGGCCTCGGCCTCGGCCTCGTGACGGCGGTCATGAGCGCGGCCGCCTTCAACTTCTTCCATATCCATCCAACCGGCGAGTTCTCGATCGCGGACGGAGAGAACTGGGTGGCGCTCGGCGTGTTGTTCGTTGCGGCGGTGGTCACCGGCACCCTGGCGGAGGCCGCCCGGCGCAGGGCCGAGGAGGCCGAGCAGCGCCGGCGGGAGGCCGACCTGTCGGCCGAGATGGCGCGCCTGCTGCTGAGCGGCGCGAGCACCGAGGACTCGCTAGGCGCGGTGGGACAGCGGATAGCGAAGGCCTACGACCTCCCCTCCGTCTCGCTCGAACTCGCGTGGACAAGCGGCGACGACCGTCGCCGCGCCCTGCCGCTGTTGGCCGACGGCCAGCGGGCAGGCACCCTGCTCGTGCCCAGCGACACCGATGACGGCGTGCTCGAGGCCCTGCAGGACCGCGTGATCCCGTCGCTCGAAGCGCTGATCGGCGCCGCGCGCAAGCGCGAGGAGCTGGAGACCCAGGTGGTGGAGACGAAGGCGCTGCGCCGAAGCAACGTGGTGAAGACCACCCTGCTGCGCTCGGTGTCCCACGACCTGCGCACCCCGCTCACGGCGATCACCACTGCTGCGAGCGGCCTGGGATCCGACACGCTCTCACCCGACGAACGCCGGGAGCTCTCGGCGGTGATCAGCGAGGAGAGCGAGCGACTCTCGCGCCTGGTGGAGAACCTGCTCGACCTCTCGCGCCTTCAGAGCGGCGCCGCCGAGCCGCGCGCCGACTGGTGCTCGATCGACGAGGTGGTGGCGGCGGCGATCGATTCCCTGCCCGCCTCGCCGGGCGGCTTCGACGTGGAGTCTGGACGGCGACCTCCCGATGATCCGTGCCGACTCGTCGCAGCTCGAGCGCGCCCTGGCCAACGTGCTGGGCAACGCCGTGCGGCATGGCGGAGGCCGAGCCCGTGGCGATCCGCGCGCGCACCGCGGGCACGATGCTGAACCTCCGCGTGAGCGATCGCGGGCCCGGCCTGCCCAAGGAGGAGCTCGAGCGGATCTTCGAGCCCTTCTACCGGGCACGCGAGGGCGGCGGTGCCGGTGCGGGCCTCGGACTGGCCATCGCGCGCGGATTCGCCGAGGCCAACGGCGGTCGGCTGCGGGCCGAGTCGCTACCCGGGCAGGGCACCACCTTCCTCTTCCAGCTGCCCGTGCCGGTCGAAGCCCCGACGACATGACCGCGGGCGCCCAGCGCATCCTGGTCTGCGACGACGAGCCGCAGATCCTGCGCGCGCTGCGTGTGATCCTGCGCGATGCGGGCTACGACGTCGTGACCGCCGCGACCGCCGAGGAGGCACTCGACGCGGTGGCGGTCAGGCCTCCGCACGCCGCGATACTCGATCTGCTCCTGCCGGATGGGGACGGCATCGAGGTGACCCGGTCGATCCGCGAGTGGAGCGAGATGCCGATCCTCGTGCTCTCGGCGGTGGGCGAGGAGGCGGAGAAGGTGCGGGCGCTGGAGGCGGGCGCTGACGACTACGTGACCAAGCCGTTCAGCCCGCCGGAGCTGATCGCGCGGCTGAAGGCGGCCCTGAGGCGGGCCGGGCCAAAGGAGGCCGAGAAGCCCGTGCTCACCGCCGACGGGCTCGAGGTGGACTTCCCAGCGCGGCGGGTGAGCCTGAACGGGGAGGAGGTCCATCTCACACCGACGGAGTTCGACCTCCTGCGCTCGCTCGTGCGCGGCCACGGTCGCCTGATGACCCACCGGTCCCTGCTCACCGAGGTGTGGGGCGGCGCGTACGAGCACGACACCCAGGTGCTGCGTGTGCATATCGCCAACCTGCGCAAGAAGATCGGCTCGGCACACATCACAACCGATCCGGGTGTCGGCTACCGCTTCGGCTCTTAACGAAATCTGTATACGCCGGGCCGGTTCCATCACGCGGCCTTGACGGCGGCCGACCCACACTGGTCGGCATGGACCTGATCTCCATCGCGATCGCGCTGGTCTTCTTCGCGCTCGCCTACCTCCTCGTCGACCTGCTGGAGCGGGTATGAGCGGCGCGGAGCTGTTCGGGCTGATCGTTTCGGTCGCCCTGCTGGCCTACCTGGGCTACGCGCTCCTGCGTGGCGAGAACCTCTAGATGACCGCGCAGGGCTGGCTTCAGATCGCTCTCTACGGCGCGGCGCTCACGGCGCTCACGCCGGTGCTCGGCGCGTACATGTACCGCGTGTTCCGGGGCGAGCACGTGCTGCTCACGCCCATCGCCGGTCCGGTCGAGCGTCTCACCTACCGCGCGATCGGCGCCAAGCCTGACCGCGGCCAGGACTGGCGCGCCTACGCCAGGAGCGTCCTGATCTTCAGCACGGCCGGCTTCCTCCTGCTCTACCTGATCCTGCGCACGCAGGGGATCCACCCGTTCAACCCGGCGGGCTACGACTCCGGCACCTGGGACGTCTCCTTCAACACGGCGTCCTCCTTCGTCTCCAACACCAACTGGCAGTTCTACGCCGGCGAGGGCACGCTCTCCTACTTCACGCAGATGGCCGGCCTCGCCGTGCAGAACTTCCTGTCGGCGGCCACCGGCCTTGCCGTGTGCGTCGCCGTGATCCGCGGGTTCGCGGCGCGCGACACCGGCGACCTCGGCAGCTTCTGGCAGGACCTGGTCCGAGCGCTGCTCTACATCCTGGTGCCCGCCTCGTTCCTGATCGCTCTGGTGTTCGTGTCACAGGGCGCCATCCAGACGCTGTCCGACTACGTGACCTATTCCACCGTCACGGGCGGGGAGCAGACGCTGGCCCTCGGGCCGGTGGCCTCGCAGGAGGCGATCAAGCTCCTCGGCACCAACGGCGGCGGCTTTTTCAACGTGAACAGCGCGATGCCGTTCGAGAACCCCTCGGGGCTCACGAACTTCCTCCAGATGCTGATGATCCTGGCGCTCCCCGCCGGATTGACGGCCACCTTCGGTCGCATGGTCGGCAACCGCCGCCAGGGGTGGGCCATCTACGCGGCCATGTTCACGCTGTTCATCGTCGCCGTGGCGGTGGTCTACATCGCCGAGACCAACGGCTCACCGGCCCAGCACGCCGCCGGCGTCGCGGGCACCAACTTCGAGGGCAAGGAGGTGCGCTTCGGCCAGGCCACGAGCGCTCTGTACACGGTGATCACAACGGTCGCCTCCTGTGGTGCGGTCACCTCGGCCCACGACTCGCTGACCGGCATCGGCGGGCTCGTGCCGATGTTCAACATGGGCACCGGCGAGGTGATCTTCGGCGGGGTCGGCTCCGGCCTCTACGGGATGCTGCTGTTCGTCCTGCTCGCGGTGTTCATCGCCGGCCTCATGGTGGGCCGTACACCCGAGTACCTCGGCAAGAAGATCGGGGCGCGCGAGGTGAAGCTCGTGATGCTCGGGACGCTGGCCGTGCCGCTGATGGTGCTCTTCGCCACCGCCCTGGCCGTGGCCACCAAGTACGGCGCCCCATCGATCTACAACCCCGGGCCCCAGGGGTTCTCGGAAACCCTCTATGCCTACGTCTCCCAGGCGAACAACAACGGCTCCGCGTTCGCCGGCTTCACCGGCTACGTGCAGCCCAACTCTCCCGGGAACGTCGGCGCGTTCGGCATCACCTTCGCCGACCTCCTGGGCGGCGTGGCCATGCTGTTCGGCCGCTTCGTGCCGCTGGTGCTCGCGCTCGCGGTGGCCGGCGCGCTCTCGGGCAAGAAGGTCGCGCCCGTCAGCGCCGGCACCTTCCGCACCGACTCACCCACGTTCGTCGTCCTCCTGATCGCAGTGATCGTGATCGTGGCGGCGCTCACCCTCTTCCCCGCGTTCCTGCTCGGCCCGGTCGTGCAGGGCCTTACCGGCCACCTCTTCTAGGACATGCGCAAGGACATCACCACATCACTGCTCGCGATCCTCGTGCTCACGCTGGCGCTGGGGCTGGCGTATCCGCTGGCCACCACCGCGGTGTCCCAGATCGCCTTCCCGAACAAATCGGACGGCTCGCAGATCGAGCGCGACGGCAAGGTCGTGGGCTCGCACGTGATCGGCCAGGAGTTCAAGGGGCGCGGCTACTTCCAGCCCCGCCCGTCGGTCACCGGTTACGACCCTTCCTACACCTACTTCAACAACCTCGGCCCGAACAGCAAGGAGCTGTCGGACACCTTCAGGAAGAACCTCGCCGCCTATGCGAAGCGTGAGGGGGTCGATCCCGGCGACGTGCCCGAGGACGCCGTGCAGACCACCGCGTCCGGTGTGGACCCGCACATCTCCGAGGAGAACGCCCGGATCCAGGCCCGTCGTGTGGCTGAGCAGCGCAACCGGCCGCTCGAGCGCGTGAAGGAGCTGATCGAGGAGAACACCGACGGCCGCTCGCTCGGCGTTCTCGGTGAGCCCGGCGTGAACGTCCTCGAGCTGAACCTGGCGCTGGACGAGGAGCGCTCATGAAGGCCTTCGAGCCAGAGATCCTGCGGTCCGCCGTCCTCGACAGCTTCCGCAAGCTCGACCCGCGCCACGTGGTGCGCAATCCGGTCATGTTCGTGGTCGAGATCGGCGCCCTCATCACCACCGTCGGCTGGCTGATCCAGGCCTTCGGCGGAGAGCCGCTCGGCGGCGGCAGCGAGCCGGCCTGGTTCACGTTCACCGTGGCGAGCTGGCTGTGGCTCACCGTGGTTTTCGGAAACCTCGCCGAGGCGCTGGCCGAGGGCCGCGGGAAGGCCCAGGCGGCATCGCTGCGCGCCATGCGCACCGAGACCGTCGCCCACCTTCGCGACGGCGGCGAGAAGCCGGCGGCGGAGCTGATCAAGGGCGACCTGGTGGTGGTCGAGGCCGGCGAGCTCATCCCCGGCGACGGCACCGTGGTCGAGGGCATCGCGTCCGTGGACGAGTCCGCCATCACCGGCGAGTCGGCGCCGGTGGTGCGTGAGTCGGGCGGCGACCGCAGCGCGGTGACCGGCGGCACGCGAGTGCTCTCGGACCGCATCGTCGTCGAGATCACCCAGGAGCCAGGCAAGAGCTTCCTCGACCAGATGATCGCGCTGGTGGAGGGCGCCGAGCGGCGCAAGACCCCGAACGAGATCGCCCTGGGCATCCTGCTCGCGGGCCTCACCATCGTGTTCCTGGCGGTGGTGGTGACCCTGCGACCCTTCGCCGAGTTCGCGTCCACGGAGGCGTCGATAGCCACGCTCATCGCGCTGCTGGTGTCGCTGATCCCGACCACGATCGGCGCGCTGCTGTCGGCGATCGGCATCGCAGGCATGGACCGCTTGGTGCGGCGCAATGTGCTCGCCCTGTCGGGGCGTGCCGTCGAGGCGTCGGGTGACGTGGACGTGCTGCTGCTCGACAAGACCGGCACGATCACGCTCGGCAACCGCGAGGCAACGGAGTTGATCCCGATGCCGGGCGTGACCGAG
The DNA here is from genome assembly GCA_963808105.1 of uncultured Thermoleophilaceae bacterium. GTDB lineage: Bacteria > Actinomycetota > Thermoleophilia > Solirubrobacterales > Thermoleophilaceae > JAAYBF01. Next base: position 417,629 of record CAWEEH010000002.1, read on the forward strand.
GGCGAGCTCGCCGAGGTGGCGCAGTTCGCGTCGCTGGCGGACGAGACCCCGGAGGGACGCTCGATCGTGGTGCTGGCCAAGCAGTACGGCATTCGCGAGCGCGAGCTGGACCCGCGCACCACCCACTTCGTCCCCTTCACCGCGGAGACGCGGATGAGCGGTGTGGACCTGAACGGCTCGAGCCTGCGCAAGGGCGCGGGCGACGCCGTCATCGCCCACATCGACGGCCAGGGAGGCCACGCCCCGCCTGAGCTCGCCGCAGAGCTCGACCGGATCGGCCGCGAGGGCGGCACGCCACTGGCGGTGGCCCGCGACAGCCAGGTGCTGGGCGTGGTCTACCTCAAGGACATCGTGAAGGGCGACATGTCCGCTCGCTTCGAGCAGCTACGCAGCATGGGAATCCGCACCGTGATGGTCACGGGCGACAACCGCCTCACGGCCGCGAAGATCGCCGAGGAGGCGGGCGTCGATGACTTCCTGCCCGAGGCCACGCCCGAGCAGAAGATGGAGCTGATCCGCAAGGAGCAGTCCGAGGGCCGGCTGGTGGCGATGGCGGGCGACGGGACGAACGACGCTCCGGCGCTCGCTCAGTCAGACGTCGGCGTGGCGATGAACACCGGCACCCAGGCCGCCCGCGAGGCCGGGAACATGGTCGACCTCGACTCCAACCCGACGAAGCTGATCGAGATCGTCGAGATCGGCAAGCAGCTGCTGATCACGCGCGGCGCGCTCACCACCTTCTCGATCGCCAATGACGTGGCCAAGTACTTCGCGATCCTGCCGGCGATCTTCGCGGCGAGCTACGCGGCGTCGGGCGACTCCACCGGTCCCCTCGACTCTCTGAACGTGATGGCCCTCGGCACGCCCGAGTCGGCGATCGTCTCCGCGATCGTCTTCAACGCGCTGATCATCCCCGCGCTCGTACCGCTCGCCCTGCGCGGGGTCGCGTACCGGCCGATCGGCGCCACGGCCCTGCTGCGCCGCAACATGCTGGTGTTCGGCCTCGGAGGGCTGATTGCGCCGTTCGTGGGCATCAAGCTGCTGGATCTCCTGATCCACAACGTGCTCGGCGCCTGACGCAGGGGGACAATGCCGCCATGGCAGCGAGTGGCCGCGGGCGCTACAAGATCTTCCTCGGCATGGCAGCGGGGGTGGGGAAGACCTACCGCATGCTCCAGGAGGGGCGCGCGGAGGCGGCGGCCGGCCGCGACGTGGTGATCGCCTACCTCGAGCCGCACGACCGGCCCGAGACGGCCGCGCAGGCCGAGGGCCTCGAGGTGCTGCCACGGCGCGAGGTCGAGCATCGCGGCCTGACGGTGGAGGAGATGAACCTGCCCGCGATCTTCCAGCGCGCGCCCGATTTGTGCCTGATCGACGAGCTGGCGCACACCAACGCGCCCGGCACCCAGCACCGCAAGCGCCACGAGGACATCGACGACGTGCTGGACGCCGGCATCGACGTGTTCTCAACCGTGAACGTGCAGCACCTCGAGAGTCTGAACGACCGGATCCTCGAACTCACGGGCGTGCGCGTGCGCGAGACCTTCCCCGACTCGGTGCTCGCGACCGCCGACGAGGTGGTGTTGATCGACCTCACCCCCGAGGCCCTGATCCAGCGGCTGCGGGAGGGCAAGGTGTATCCGGCCGATCGGGTGCCGAAGGCGCTGAACAGCTTCTTCCGCGTCGAGAACCTCGCAACGCTGCGGGAGGTCGCCCTGCGCGAGGTGGCCGAGGAGGTGGAGTCCAAGCGCATCGTCGTGCCCGAGGCCGTTGGCACGCGGGACGACATGCCGGCTCAGGAGCCGCCAGGCGCGGTGCGCGAGAAGCTGCTGGCGCTCGTCACGCCCAGCGCGCGCTCGCGCCGGCTCGTGCGGCGCGCCTCTCGCTCCGCGCAGCGCCTCGGAGCCGAGCTCGACCTGCTCTACGTGACCAAGCCCGGCGAGCCTCCGCGCGGTGCGGATCGCGAGGGCCTCGAGGAGCTCAAGAGCCTGGCCCGTGACCTGGGCGCGGAGCTTCTCGTGGAGGAGGGAGACGACCTGGCCGAGACGGCCGGCCGGGTGGCCGCCGAGCGCGGAACCACCTACGTGATGATCGGTCAGCCCGAGCGTGCGAAGGGGCTGCGCCGCCTGGGCGAACCGCTCACCGAGCGGCTCATGCGAGAGCTGCCCGGGATCGACCTGCGCGTGCTGGCCGACCGCCCGACGGACTAGCCGTTGGGCCGGGCCATCTTGCCCAGGTCCAGCGCCTCGTCCAGCGTCGCCTCGTCCACGCCCTTCTCGATCGCCACTTCGCGGATCGTGCGCTCGGAGGCCACGGCCTCCTTCACGATCTCGGTGCCGCGGTCGTACCCGATGTGCGGGTTCAGGGCTGTGGCGATGGCGGGGGTGGACTCCGCGTAACGGCGCAGCGTCTCCTCGTTGGCCTCCACGTCGTCGATGCACTTCTCCGCCAGCAGCGTCGCTGCGCTGGCGAGGATCCCGATCGAGTCGAGCAGGTTGCGCGCGATCATCGGCACCCGCACGTTCAGCTCGAAGTTGCCCTGGGTGCCGGCGATGGTGATCGCGGTGTCGTTTCCGATCACCTGGCAGGAGACCTGGAGCACCACCTCGCAGATCACCGGGTTGACCTTGCCGGGCATGATCGAAGAGCCCTTCTGCAGCTCCGGCAGCGCGAGCTCCGCGAGCCCCGTGCGCGGGCCCGAGCCCATCAGCACCAGGTCGTTGGCGATCTTGGTGAACGACACGGCCACGACCTTCAGCGCGCCGGACAACTCCACCAGCGCATCGCGGCTGCCCTGCGCCTCGAACGGATCGGCGGGGGGCGTCCCGATGCCGAGCTTCTCGCGCACGCCCGCGGCGAAGTCCGCGTGGGTGTTGAGGCCGGTGCCCGTGGCGGTGCCGCCAAGCGGGATCTGCTCCGCGCGCGCCAGGGCGTCTGTCACGCGCTCGCCGCCGAGGCGGACCTGGGTCGCGTAGCCGGCGAACTCCTGCCCCAGCGTCACGGGGACGGCATCCATCATGTGCGTGCGCCCGGACTTCACGACATCGGCGAACTGCTCGGCCTTCCCTCCCAGGGAGCCGGCCAGCTTCTCGAGCGCCGGCAGCAGCTTCTCGCGCGCCTCCGACACCGCTGCCAGATGGACCGCCGACGGGAACACGTCGTTGGAGGACTGCCCCATGTTCACGTGATCGTTGGGATGAGCGCCCTCGCCCGCGAGGTTGGCCAGCACCTCGTTGGCATTCGTGTTGGACGAGGTGCCGGACCCGGTCTGGAAGACGTCGATCGGGAACTGGTTGTCGTGCTCGCCGGCGGCGACCTCGTCGCCCGCGGCGGCGATGCGCTCGCCAAGGTCGGCGTCGAGCAGCCCCAGCTCGGCGTTCGTGCGCGCCGCGGCGGCCTTGATCGCGCCCAGCATCCGGATCACGGGGGTCGGCACGGGTTGCCCGGAAACGGGGAAGTTCTCGACCGCCTTGGTCGTCTCCGAGCCCCACAGTTCCTGTTGAACAGCCATCTCCTTGAGGTTATCCGCCTTCGGCTCCCGCCCGCCTGCCGCGCGCGAACGCGCTCGAACCCGCGGGCACTCGCGCCGCCTCCGCCTGCAGGCGCCGGCCCAGCTCATACCCCACGCCCTGCGCGCCGGCCTCGCTGCGCTTCACGGCGCCGAGCAGGTAGCCGAGCTGCAGCGCCGCGTCGCCCTCCGGGTCCGCGGCGGCGCGACCGGCCAGCTTCGACGCAGCGTCCACATACGCCACGCCCACCTCCTGCAGCTCGCCGCCGTCGGTGGTGTCGGAGAGGCACTCCGAGAGCGGTGTGCCCTCCAGCTCGACCGGCTTCGGAGCGGACTCGAGCGCTGCGAGCACCGCGTCGTCACCGGCGAGACAGCCGGCGGGGGTGCTCTCGTCCTCCCTGCTGCAGGCGACGAGCGCGAGACAGGCGATCAGCACTACCGGGGGTCGCCGCACGGGAACCGGATCGTAACCAGCGCAATTCCCGACATGGGTGGGCGCTTTGTCAGATCCCGTGGTGTTATCGCGGAATGGCCGCCCTCATAAAGATCGATCATTCGTTTACGACGAGGGCTGCGCGGGCCGACATTCTGCGCTTCTGCACCCGCTGCGGAGAGCCGGCCGAGACGCCGCCCGCCGACGAGGGTCCGATCTCCCAGGCGCGCGTGTGCGACGCCTGCGGGATGGGCGTGCTTCTGAGCTGCACGCGTGAGGCGCTGCCCGGCGCGCGAGCCGCCTTCGTGATCGCGACCGCCGAGCTGAAGGTGAACGCGGTCAGCGCGGGCGCCGAGGCGATCTTCGGGCCCGAGCAGACGGTGGTCGGGCAGAGCCTGCTCGATCTGCTGACCAGCCCGATGGGCGACGGGCACTTCGGAAAGATCGTCACGGGCGCCGCCGTGCGCTCGCGCGACCCCGTCGTACTGCCCGTCAAGGCGTTTCGCGGCGGCATGCTCGCTGCCAGGGTTTCGACCTGTGGCCCGCCCCGCGCGGCGCTCGTAACGGTCGAACCGAGCGGTTTCGGCCGCCCGAGCTAGTGCAAAAAGCCCTGCAGTAGTTGCCAAAAACGCCGAACTGCGCGAGAAAGCTCTCACCAACTGAGCAGGTTCTGCCGAGAACCTGTGCAGGTATGAACTTTCCGGCGGACTCCTGGGCGAGCCGGTGTAAACCCTCCCCACCATGAGCGGAATCCGAACAAACGCAGCCGCGGAACTCCTCGGCGTCAGCCCCAACACCCTGCGCAGCTGGGAGCGCCGCTTCGGCTACCCCCAGCCCCGCCGGACGGCCGGCGGCCACCGCCAGTACGACCTTGTCGAGCTCGAATCGCTGCGCCGGGCCCTGCTCGAGACGCACAACATCTCGTCGGCGATCGAGGTGGCCCGTCAGCGCGGCGAGGGCCCGAGCTCGCCCAGCCGCCTGCTCGACGCGTTCGATCACTTCGACGAGGCCGGCGCCGACCGCATCATGGAAGAGAGCCTCGCCGTTCGCTCCGTCGACCGCACGGTGGAGGAGGTCCTGCTTCCCGCCATCGAGATGGCCCAGGATCGCGACGCCCGCGAGGCCGAGTGGGAGATGGCCTGCCGCTGGGGCACCGGATGGCTGCATGCCGCGCGCCGAGTGGTGCCGGCCGCCTCGCGCTCACAGGGCGTCCTGCTCTTCGACTCCTCCGAGCAGCTGGATCACGAGTCGCTGCACGTTCAGGCGCTCGAGCTGGCGATCCGCCGCGCAGGGTTCCGCACACTGCTCCTCTCCTTCGACCTTCCGCCCGAGCGCGTCGCTCGCGCCATGCGCGCCGTCGAGCCCACCGCCTTCGTGTTCTGCGGCGGCGAGGCCACGCTCGAGGTGCTCGGCCGTCTCGTCTACACCGTGCGCCAGGTCGGCTCGGCCGCCCCGGTGTTCGAGTACCGCGAGTCGATGCCGGTCACGGGCGACCACGCGATCCCCTCGCTGGGCTCCACGCCCACCGAGGCCGCCGACCGCCTGAAGCAGTACGTGGACACAGGACGCCTCGAGCAGGTCGTCGTTGTTGAGGCCGAGGTCGAGCCCAGCACCGACAAGCCCAAGATCCGTCTGGCTGCTCAGTAAGCATCTGGTCCATGACCCTCGAGGTCGCGGACCCTCTAGCTCACCGCGCTTTGCAGGCACTTCTTCGTGCCGAGACCTCGGTGCGCCGCGCGCTCGCGGCTGAACTCGAGCGCGAGGGCGTCTCCGCAGCCGGCTTCTCATCGCTGGTGGTGCTCACCACCGCCGGCGGCACGCTCGAGCTGCGCGCGCTGCGCCGCCGCCTGGGTTGGTCGAAGGCCAACGCCACGGAGGTCACCGCCACGCTCGAGGCCCGCGGCCTGGTGCTGCGCCGCCGCCTCGCGAGCGATCGCCGAGCCGTCGCCGTCGACCTGTTGCCCGCGGGCCGTGCACTGGTCGAGGATCTGTTCCCTGGCCACGCGACGCGCGTGAGCACAGCCTTCTCCGCGCTCGACGAGGAAGAGAAGCGCTCGCTCGCCGAGATCTGCAGGAAGCTCGCCGCCTAGACTCGCTGGGCCCGTGGCCCGCTACGACGCAGTCGATCCCCAGCAGTCGTTCCCCGCTCTCGAGGAGACGATCCTCGAGCGCTGGCGCGAGCGCGACGTGTTCCACGAGTCGATCCGCCGGCGCGAGGGAGCGGAGCCGTACATCTTCTATGAGGGGCCGCCGACCGCCAACGGGCGCCCGGGCTCCCACCACGTGCTCGCGCGCGTGTTCAAGGACGTGTTCCCGCGCTTTCACTCGATGCGCGGGAAGCAGGCCAAGCGCCAGGGCGGATGGGACTGCCACGGCCTGCCGGTGGAGCTGGAGATCGAGAAGGAGCTCGGCTTCAAGTCGAAGGAGGACATCGAGCGCTACGGCGTGGCGGAGTTCAACGCCAAGTGCCGCGAGTCCGTGCTGCGCTACATCGACGAGTGGACGCAGCTCACGGAGCGGATCGGTTTCTGGATCGACACCGACGAGGCCTACTACACGCTCGACGACGACTACATCGAGTCGGTCTGGTGGTCGCTCAAGCAGGTGTGGGACAAGGGCCTGCTCACCGAGGGCCACCGCGTGGTGCCCTACTGCACGCGCTGCGGCACCGCGCTGTCCAGTCACGAGGTGGCGTCGGGCTACAAGGACGTGGTCGACCCGAGCGTGTACGTGCGCTTCCCGCTACTCGAGGAGCCCGGCACGTCGCTGCTGGCGTGGACCACGATGCCCTGGACACTGGTCCCCCACGCGGCGATCGCGGTCGACCCCGAGGTCACCTACGTGCGCGCCAAGCTCGGCGACGAGGTTCTGATCGTGGCCGAGGCGCTGGTGGAGCGCGCGCTGGGAGAGGACGCCGAGATCGAGTCGAGCTTCGCCGGGTCGGAGCTGCTCGGGCTGCGCTACGAGCCGCCGTTTCCCTACATCGCCGACTACGGCGAGAAGGGGCACACGGTCCTTCCCGGCGACTTCGTCTCGATCGACGACGGCACCGGCGTGGTCCACACCGGCGCGGCGTTCGGCGAGGACGACTTCCGCCTGGCCACCGACAACGGGCTCACGATCCACAACCCGGTGAAGCCGGACGGCACGTTCGACGAGCGCACCGGCCCCTTCGCCGGCATGTACGTGCGCGACGCCGACCCCGAGATCATCGAGGCGCTGCGCGAGTCCGGCCGGCTGTTCAAGTCCGGCGACTACGAGCACTCCTATCCGCACTGCTGGCGCTGCGGCACGCCGCTCATCTATTACGCGAAGCAGAACTGGTACGTGCGCACCACCGAGGTGAAGGACGAGCTGCTCGCGTCGAACGAGGCCGTCACGTGGTACCCCGAGCACATCAAGCACGGTCGCTTCGGCAACTGGCTCGAGAACAACGTGGACTGGGCGCTCTCGCGCGAGCGCTACTGGGGCACACCGCTGCCGGTCTGGCGCTCGGAGGACGGGGAGGAGACGATCTGCGTGGGCTCGCGCGACGAGCTGCGCGAGCTGGGCGCCGAGGTGCCCGACGACCTGCACCGCCCGTACATCGACGACGCCACGTTCGAGCGCGGCGGCAAGACCTTCCGCCGCGTGCCCGACCTGATCGACGTGTGGTGGGACTCGGGCTGCATGCCCTTCGCCCAGTGGCACGCCCCGTTCGAGAACCAGGACAAGTACGAGGCGAGCTTCCCGGCCGACTACATCTGCGAGGGCCTCGACCAGACGCGCGGCTGGTTCTACTCGATGCTCGCCGTGTCGACCCTGCTCAACGGCCGCTCGTCGTTCGAGACCTGCCTCTGCCTGGGCCTGATCCTCGATCCCGAAGGCCAGAAGATGTCCAAGTCCAAGGGCAACGTCGTGGTGCCCTGGGACGTGCTCGAGGCCCACGGGGCGGACGCGTTCCGGTGGTACTACTTCACCTCGAAGCAGCCCTGGGACGGCTATCGCTTCTCGGTGGAGACCGTGGGCGAGTCGGTGCGCCAGTTCATGAAGACGCTGTGGAACACCTACAGCCTCTTCGTGCTCTACGCGAACGTGAACGACGTCGAGCCGGTCGCCACCGCGGACGTGGAGCTCACCGACCTCGACCGCTGGGCCCTCTCGCGCCTGCACGCGACGACGGCCACGGCGATCGTGCGGATGGAGGACTACGACACCACCACGACGGGCCGCGAGATCGCCGCGTTCGTCGACGATCTCTCCAACTGGTACGTCCGCCGCTCCCGCCGCCGCTTCTGGGACGGCGACCCGGCGGCGTTCGCGACGCTGCGCGAGTGTCTTGTCACCACAGCGAAGCTCCTTGCCCCGCTCACCCCGTTCATCGCCGACGCGATCTACGGCAACCTCGACGGCTCCGAGCCCTCGGTGCACCTGTGCGACTACCCGAAGCCCGGTGACCGCGACGACACCCTGGAGTGGGAGATGGCGATCGCCCGGGAGACCGTGGGCCTCGGCCGCGAGGCCCGCGCGCACGGCAAGCTGAAGGTGCGCCAGCCGCTCCGGGAGGCGGTGGTGGTGGCCGCCGGCCGTGAGCGCGAGGCGATCGAGCGGTTCGAGCCCGTGCTGCTCGAGGAGCTGAACGTGAAGACGGTGCGCTACGTGTCCGAGGCCGACGAGCTCGGGCGGTTCGAGATCAAGCCCAACTACCGCGCTCTCGGGCCGCGCTTCGGGAAGGACATGCCGAAGGTGGCGGCCTCCGTTGCCGGTCTCGACCCCGCCCGTGCCGCCCGCACGCTGCGCGACGGCGGCCAGGCGCACATCAACGTCGACGGCAAGGACCACGCGATCGGCGCCGACGACGTCCAGCTGGTGCTGCAGCCGCTCGAGGGCTACCAGGTGGAGCGCTCCGGCTCCCACGCGGTGGCCCTGGACCTCAAGCTCGACGACGAACTGCTGCGGGAGGGCCTTGCGCGCGAGGTCGTCCACGCGGTACAGAACGCACGCAAGGAGGCGGGCCTGGACGTGGAGGACCGGATCTCACTGGCGCTGGGCGGCGACGACGACCTGCTCGCGGCCGTGCGCGCGCACGAGGACTATGTGACCGGCGAGACGCTCGCAACGTCGCTCGAGCTGGGCGACGGCGCCTCGGGCAGCGAGGCGCAGATCGAGGGCCGCGAGCTACGGATCGCGGTGAGCAGGGCCTAAACCAGAACGCAAGGAGGGACGATGCCGCTCTATCTATCGAGGTTCAGCTACACCCCGGAGACCTGGGCCAAGCTGGTCGAGAACCCGGAGGACCGGAGACAGGCCGCGCAGTCGTACATCGAATCGGTCGGCGGGAAGCTGCACGGGTTTTGGTACGCGTTCGGCACCCACGACGGCTACAACCTGTGGGAGGCGCCCGACAACGTGTCCATGTCCGCCGTCGCGCTGGCGATCAGCTGCGGCGGTGCACTGAGCTCGTTCGAGACGACGGTGCTGCTGAGCGTCGAGGAAACCATGGACGCCCTGCGCAAGGCCGGCGAGGTCCAGTACCGCGCGCCCGGCGCGTAAACCCGTCTAGGACCCCTGAATCTCGCCGCCCATGGCCCAGTCGGCCTTGGACGAGTCCACGAACCGGATCCACACCTGGTCGGCGGGCATCTTGCCGACCTCGGACAGGACCTCGGTCAACTTCTCGGCGATCTCCTTCTTCTGCTCGTCCGAGCGGCCCTCAAACCACTCGATGGTTACGTACGGCACGGCTATGCCGCGAGGGCCGGCTCGAGCTCCTGCAGGAGCCGGTTCTTGGGCAGCGCGCCCACGATCTGGTGCGCCACCTGCCCGTTCTTGAAGAGCAGGAGCGTGGGGATCGACATCACCTGGTAGGTGGCCGCGGTCTGCGGGTTGTCGTCCACGTTGAGCTTCACGACGCGGATGTCGTCGCGCTCACCCGCGAGCTCCTCGAGATGAGGGGCGACGATGCGACACGGACCGCACCACGGAGCCCAGAAGTCGACGAGCACCGGCTGGGTGGACTCGACCACCTCGGCCTGGAAGTTGTTGTCAGAGACTTCTGTGACTGCTCCCACTAGGGCTCCTTCGTAGTAGTTACTTCAGAAAGTATAGCGTCGGACTTCCCGATCCTGAAGCGGAGAGCTGGAACCTTCCAGAACGCCTCGACAGCGATCCTCGCAGACATCTTGGACGATCCCACCCGCCGGTCCCTGAACAGGATCGGCACCTCCACCACGCGGAAGCCCGACTTCACCGTCCGGTAGGTCATCTCGATCTGAAAGCCATACCCGTCGGTTCCGATGCCAGACAGGTCGAGCCGCTCGAGCACCTCGCGCCGGAAGCACTTGAAGCCGCCGGTCAGATCGTCCACTGGGATGCCGAGCAGCAGCTTCGCGTAGAGCGACCCCCCGCGGCTGATGAGCCGGCGGAACAGGCCCCAGTCGGTCACGCCTCCCCCCGGCACATAACGGGACCCGAGCACGAGGTCGGCGTCCCGCGACGCCTCGACCAAGCGCGGCAGATCGGCGGGGTCGTGGGAGAAGTCGGAGTCCATCTCGAGCAGAAGGTCCGCGCCGCCCGCCAGGGCGCGGTCGAAGCCCGCCAGGTAGGCGGGGCCGATCCCCTCCTTGCGCTCGCGGTGCAGCACCTCGACCTCCTCGATCTCGGAGGCCAGCCGGTCGGCGATCGACCCGGTGCCGTCGGGCGAGTTGTCGTCCACCACCAGGATCGTGTGGGCCAGTCCGGTGGACGCCAGATGCGGCAGGGCGGCGCGGATGATGGGCTCGATGTTCTCGGCCTCGTTGAAGGTCGGCAGGACGAGCCAGGCGCCGGGCATCGGCGCGTACCCTAGTCCGGGCAATGAAGAACTCGGAGATAGCCGCCCACTTCGACGAGCTGGGCGTGCTCTACGAACTGGACGGGGCGGACAAGTTCCGCGTGCTGGCCTACCGCAACGCCGCGAAGGCCATCCGCGAGTCCGGCGTGTCCGTCGCGGAGATGGCGAAGCAGGGCCGGGCGGTGCAGCTCGACGGCGTGGGCAAGACGATCGCCGAGAAGATCGATGCGCTGCTCGAGGAGGGCGAGATCCCCGCCGCGGCCAAGCTCAAGGCGAAGATCCCCGTGGGGCTGGTGGAGATCACGCGCATCCCGGGGCTGGGGCCGAAGCGGGTGCGTCAGCTGCACGACGCGATCGGCGTCACCTCGCTCGACGACCTGCGGGTTGCCGCGGAGGCGGGCCGGCTCGAGGATGTGCCCGGCTTCGGGAAGAAGGCCGAGGAGAACGTGATGGCCGCGCTCGCGAAGGGCCCGCAGGTCGAGCGCACGCTGCTGTCCAAGGCCCTCGAGCTCGGCGAGGCGCTGGTCGACGGGCTGCGCGACCACCCGGCGTCCAACCGCGTGGAGCTGGCGGGCAGCGCCCGGCGCTGGGCGGACTCGGTGAAGGACCTGGACATCGTCGCCTCGGCTTCCGACCCCGCGGCGCTGGTGGACGCGTTCGCCGAGCTGCCGGCGGTCGAGGAGGTCACCACGTCAGGAACCGCCGGGGCCAAGGCGCTCACCTACTCGGGCCTGCCGATCGACCTGCGGATCGTGCCCGACGAGAACTTCGGCAACCTGCTCCAGCACTTCACCGGCTCGGGCAGGCACAACGAGGCGCTGCGCACCCAGGCGGTGAAGCGCGGGCTGCACGTGAGCGAGTACGGCGTGGCCAATGACGAGTCCGGCGAGACGGCGGCGTGCTCCACCGAGGAGGAGGTCTACGAGCTGCTCGGCATGGAGTACGTGCCGCCCGAGCTGCGCGAGAACCGGGGCGAGCTCGACGCGGCGCGCAACGGCGGGCTGCCGGAGCTGATCGAGCTCGGCGACATCAAGGGCGACCTCCACTCGCACACCACCACCTCCGACGGGCGCAACACGATCGGCGAGATGGCGGCCGCGGCCAAGGAGCGGGGCTACAAGTACCTGGCCATCACCGACCACTCCGCGACCCACGGGTTCGGCAATCACGTCACGCCCGATGACCTCAAGCGCCACATGGAGAAGATCCGCAAGGTCGAGATCAAGGGCTTCGACCTGCTCGCGGGCACCGAGACGAACATCCTTCCCGAGGGGACGGTGGACTACGAGGACGACCTGCTCGAGCAGCTCGACTGGGTGGTTGGAAGCGTCCACACGTCGTTCCGCATCTCAGAGAAGGAGATGACTAAGCGGATCGTGGCCGCGATGGAGCATCCGCTGATCGACGCGATCGGTCACCCGACCGGACGGCTGATCGGCAGGCGCGAGCCCTACGCGGTGGACGTGGACAAGCTGATCGAGGCGGCGGTGCGCACCGGCACCTTCCTCGAGATCAACGCCAATCCCAACCGCCGCGACCTCAACGACGTCTACGTGCGCGAGGCGGCGCGGGCGGGGGCGAAGATCGTGATCGACTCCGACGCCCACGGGTGCGAGACGCTCGCGAACATGCGCTACGGGGTGGCCACCGCGCGGCGGGGGTGGCTCACGAAGGCCGACGTGGCGAACACGCGCTCGTGGAAGCAGCTCCAGAAGCTGCGCAAACGCTAGGCCGCTCGTAAATCGGAGGGAGCGGTGTTACCTTGACTGTTCGTCCTGCCCCGACCCCCGGCAGGGCGATTCGTTCCGGCTCCAATCCCTCGGTCGGCGCAGCACGGTTGACTCGCCGAGTCGACCTGACCGACGTGTCACGGAAGCGGACCGAAGTGGGATTCTCGAAGCGCTCGATTCACCTCGCCGTGGCGGCTCTGAGCTTCGCCGCTCCGGCCGAGGCCGCGACCGTGTCATTCGCCCCGGCGACGTCGTTCCCAGCGGCGGCCGGCCCCCGGGCGGTGGCGGCCGGCGACTTCAACGGTGACGCCAACCCCGACCTCGCCACCGCGAATGTCGACTCGAACATCGTGACGGTGCTGCTCGGCGATGGGGCCGGCGGGTTCGCCGCCGCCGCGCCGGTCGCGACCGGCACCCAGCCGATCTGGGTCACGAGCGGCGACTTCGACGGCGACCTCGACCTCGACCTCGCGACCCCGAACTTCGGGTCGGACAACGTGTCGGTGCTGCTCGGCGACGGGACCGGCGGGTTCACCCCCGCCGGCACGGTCGCGACCGGTGTACAGCCCGCCTCGGTGGTGAGCGGGGACTTCGACGGGGACCTGAACCTCGACCTTGCGACCGCCAACTTCGGCACGAACAACGTGTCGGTGCTGATCGGCGACGGGGCGGGCGGGTTCACCGCCGCCGCCCCGGTCGGAGCCGGCACGAACCCGGTCTCGATCACGAGCGGCTACCTCGACGGTGGCCCCGACCTCGACCTCGCGGTCCCGAACGTCCTCTCGGAGGACGTGTCGGTGCTGCTCGGCAACGGGAGCGGCGGTTTCACGTCGGCCGAATACGCGGCCGGCCTGGGGCCCTTCTCGGTGACCAGCGGAGACTTCGACGAGGATGGCGCTGCCGACCTCGCCACCGTGAACGAGCGTTCAAACGACGGGTCGGTGCTGGTCGGCGACGGGGATGGCGGCTTCGGTGCGCCCACCCCGTTCGACACCGGCGAGATTCCCCAGGGGGTGACGAGCGGAGACCTCGACCGCGACGGAGACCTCGACCTCGCCACCGCGAACCTCGTGTCGAACGACGTGTCGGTTCTTGCCGGTGACGGAGTAGGCGCCTTCGCCCCCTCGGGAGCATTTGCGGTCGGCACGAACCCCTATTCGGTGACGAAGGCCGACCTCGACCGCGACGGGGACCTCGACCTCGTGACGGCTAACAACTCTGGGACGGTGTCCGTGCTGCTCAACACCACACCGGCGCCGCCGACGACGGGGACCACGCCTGGCCCCCTGCCCGCCACACCGGCCCCGCGCACCTGCCAGGGCCGGCCGGCGACGATCGAGGTCAAGCCCGGTGGCGTCCTTACCAGCGGCACCGCGGGCGCGGATGTGATCGCCGGCACCTCCGGCAACGACCGGATCCGGGGGCTGGGCGGCGATGACGTGATCTGCGCGGAGGGCGGCGACGACCGCGTCCAGGGCAACGAGGGCAACGACCGGCTGTCGGGCCGGGCCGGGAATGACCGCATGTGGGGCGGCGCCGGCGACGACAGGCTGCGGGGCGACTCCGGGGCGGACGGGCTGTCGGGCGGTCTCGGCAGGGACATCGCGCAGGGCAATGACGGTGGCGACCGGATCTCGGGCGGCGGCGGCACCGATCGGCTGTCGGGTAACTCCGGAAACGACCGGATGTCCGGCGGCGGAGGGCGCGACCGGATCTGGGGCCGCTCGGGCGCGGATCGCATCAACGCACGCGACGGCCTTCGCGACAGGGTCAGCTGCGGCCAAGGCGCGGACCTGGCCGCGCTCGACACCCTCGACCGGCGCAGCGGCTGCTAGGTCGAACAGCTCCAGAAGCTGCGCAAACGAGACGCCGACTGGCGCGATCCGGGAATCGCGCCTACGTTGACCCAGGACGGGCCACGGATGCGCCCGAAGGGGCGAGAGGGGTACACGCTTGAGGACAGGACTCGCCGCACTGCTGCTCACCGCTGCTGCTCTGGCGCTCCCCGCGGCTGCGAGCGCCCAGGACAACCCCGACGTGAGCCTGGCCGGCGGCTACGACCTGCGCATGGACGGGCTCGCCTCGGGCGACGAGACCGGGATGGCCGTCGCCGGGGCGGGCGACGTGAACGGCGACGGACTTGGCGACGTGATCGTGGGCGCAGCCCAGGCCGACGTCGCGGGCACCAATTCAGGCGCGGCCTACATCGTCTACGGCGGCACTACGCCCGGGAACCTGAGCCTGGCAGCGCTCGAGGCGCTGGAGCCGGAGAAGGGCCGCCGGATCATGGGCAAGGCGGGCGAGCGGGCGGGCTACGGCGTCTCCGCCGCGGGCGACGTGAACGGCGACGGCGTGGACGACGTGTTGGTGGGGGCGCCGTACGCGAGCAACCTGCTCTCGGGATCCGGATCCGCCTACGTGGTCTACGGGCAGGACGCCGCCGACCCCGCCGACGTGGACCTGGCCGCCATGCTCGCGCCGGACTTCCAGCGTGTGGATGGCGCCGCCGCCGGCGACTTCACCGGGCGCGGAGTGTCGGCCGCAGGCGACTTCAACGATGACGGGATCGACGACTTCGCCGTCGGCGCGGAGTCGGCCGATTCCAACGGCGCGAACTCGGGCGCCGCCTTCGTCGTTTACGGCCAGGACGCCGCCGACCCGTCCGACGTTCAGCTGGCCGTCTCCGATGGCCGCTTCACGCGGGTGAACGGTGCTGCCGGCAGCGACGGCGCCGGCTGGTCGCTCGCCGCCGCCGGCGACTTCAACGGCGACGAGATCGACGACCTCGCGATCGGGGCGCCATTGGGAGCGAGCGCCACCGGCGCCGCCTACGTCGTCTATGGAAGCGCGGACGCCGACCCGGCCGATCTGAGTCTGGCCACGGATCCAGCGCGAGCGGTCGGCTTCGGCGGGTACACGAACAGCAGGGCCGGCTGGGACGTCGGCGGCGCCGGGGACTTCAACGGCGACGGTGTGGACGACGTCTTGGTCGGCGCGATCGGGTTCGCCGGCCAGTCCGGCTCGGCCTTCGTGGTCTACGGCGAGGACACGGCCGACCCCGCGGACCTGCCCCTCGCGGCGGGGGCGGCCCGCCTGATGCGCATCGACGGAGGTGCGTCCGACCTCACCGGCATCGCTGTGAACGGGCTGGGCGACGTGAACGACGACGGCAGCGACGACACCGCGGTGGCCTCATTGCAGCGGTTGGACGCCGCGGGCACCACCGATGTGATCTACGGCACCACCGACGCCGACCCGGCCGACATCAACCTCAACGCCGCCGACACCGGCAGGCGCTTCACGATCACCGGCGCGGCCCCGAACGCCTACACCTCCATAGACGTGGGCGGCCGGATCGACTTCGACGGCGACGGGGCGAACGACATCGCGATCGGAGCCCCGTTTGAGACGGGCCCGGGCAGGGCGTACGTGGTGGGCGGCACGACCTACGCGGACCCGGCGGCGACCGACGACGAGTTCACCGTGGACGAGGACTCCAATTCCGCCAACCACGACGTGCTCGGCAACGACACCGACGAGGACGGCGGCGAGAGGGAGATCACGGCCGTCGGCGACCCGGACCACGGGGCGGCGTCCGTGGTGGAGGGCTCGCCGGACGAGATCGCCTACGAGCCCGACGACGACTACTGCAACACCGAGGGCGACGACCCGACCGACGACTTCGACTACACGCTCAACGGCGGGGACACCGGCACGGTGGCCGTGACGGTGACCTGCGTGGGCGACGACCCCGTCGCCGAGGACGACGAGGCAACCGTGGCCGAGGATTCAGGCGAGACCCCGGTGGCGGTGCTCGCCAACGACACGGACGTCGACGCCACCGGCGAGTTCGTGATCACCAGCGCACAAGAGCCGGCGAACGGCAGCGTCGTGGTGGCAGGCGACGGCAGCGGCCTGACCTACGAGCCAGACGCCGACTACTGCAACAGCGTCGGTGGCGCTCCCACCGACGACTTCATCTACACGCTCGCCGGCGGCGACACGGCCAACGTGGCAATGACCGTGACCTGCTCGGGCGACGACCCCGTGGCCGACGACGACGATCGCATTGTCGACGAGGACGCCGGGCCGACCAATCTCGACCCAACCTCCAACGACGAGGACGTGGACGGCGAGAACGTCGAGATCACCGAGATCGAGCAGCCCGAGCACGGCGAGGCGGTCCTGTTGGACGGAAGCCCCGACGAGATCAGCTATCAGCCGGACACCGACTACTGCAACACCGAAGGCGACGATCCCGACGACGAGATCGTCTACACCGTGGCGGGCGGGGACACGGCCACGATCGCCATCGAAGTCACGTGCTCGCCGGATGACCCGACGGCGCTCGACGACACGGCGTCCCCGGACGAGGACTCGCCGCCGACAGCCATCGACGTGCTGGCCAACGACACCGACCCGGACGCCACCGACGACATCACGATCGTCTCTGCGACCGATCCCCCGAACGGCGAGGTCGTGCTCACAGGCGGCACCGACGGCGCGCGCACGGGCCTCACCTACGAGCCCGACGACGACTACTGCAACATCGGCGGCACCAGCATCCCGGACAGCTTCGACTACACGATCAACGGCGGCGACGTGGGCACCGTTGAGGTGACCGTGAACTGCATCGACGACGCGCCGGTGGCGGAGAACGACGACGAAACGGTCGCCGAGGATGCGGAGCCCACCGAGTTCGAGGTGCTCACGAACGACAGCGACGCCGAGTCCGACGCGATCGAGATCACCGACATCGATAACCCGGCCAACGGCACGGCGTCGCTGGTGGACGGCAGCTCCGACAAGATCTCCTACGAGCCCGACGCGGACTACTGCAACGACCCGGGCGCCGACCCGACCGACGACTTCGACTACACCGTGAACGGCGGCGACACCGCGACCGTCGCGGTCACCGTGACCTGCGAGGCCGACGACCCGGTTGCGGTGGATGACACCCAGACCGTGGCGGAGGACGCCGACGCGACGCCCATCGACGTGCTGGCCAACGACACCGACGCCGACGAGACGCGCGACGTCGAGCTGGCCTCCGTGGATAACCCCGCCAACGGCGACGCGGTGATCGAGGACGGCAAGGTGTCGTACACGCCGGATGCCGACTACTGCAACGACCCCGGCACCGAGCCCACGGACGACTTCGACTACACGCTGAACGGCGGCGACACCGGCACCGTGGCCGTGACCGTGACGTGCTCGGGCGACGACCCCGTGGCGGTGGACGACGCGGAGACGGTCGGGGAGGACAGCGGGCCCACAGACTTCGACGTCCGGGCGAACGACACCGATGCGGACGCCGTGGACGACATCTCGCTGATGGACGTCGATAACCCGTCGAACGGAACGGCGTCGATCGAGGCCGGGAAGATCAGGTACACGCCGGATGACGACTACTGCAACGACCCGGGTGCCGAGCCCACGGACGATTTCGACTACACGCTGAACGGCGGCGACGAGGGGACCGTCTCGGTCACGGTGACCTGCGTGGGCGATGCCCCGGTGGCGGGGGACGACCCGGAGACCGCGGCGGAGGACGCCGCCGCCACCGACTTCGAGGTGCTGGACAACGACACCGATGCGGACGCCGTGGACGAGATCTCGCTCACGGCCGTCGATAAGCCGTCGAACGGAACGGCGTCGATCGAGGGAGACAAGGTGAGGTACACGCCCGACGGGGACTACTGCAACGACCCCGGCGCGGCGCCCACGGACGACTTCGACTACACGCTCAACGGCGGCGACAAGGGGACCATCTCGGTCACGGTGACCTGCGTGGGCGACGCCCCGGTCGCCGTCGACGACTCCCGGACCGTCGGGGAGGACAGCGGCGCCACCGACTTCGACGTGCTGGCCAACGACACCGACGCGGACGCGGTCGACGACATTTCGCTTACGGACGTCGGGGACCCGTCCGACGGGACGACGTCGATCGTGGCGGGCAAGGTGAGGTACACGCCTGACGCTGACTTCTGCAACAGCGGCGAGGTGATCCTCGACGACTTCGACTACACCGTGAACGGCGGCGACACCGCCACGGTGTCGGTCACGGTGACCTGCGCCGCGGAGGCCAGGGCGGATTCGGCCACCGTGGCCGAGGACTCCGCCGCCACCGAGATCGACGTGGAGGACAACGACGACGACAACGGTCTGGAGTACCACGTCACGTCGGTCTCGAACCCCGCGCACGGCTCGGCGAGCGTGGTGCAGGGCGACCCGGACCGGGTCGCCTACACCCCCGACGCGGACTACTGCAACGACCCCGGCGCGGACCCGACGGACGACTTCACCTACACGATCACCGGGGGTGCCACGGCCACCGTTGCGATCACCGTGACGTGCGTGGCCGACGACTCGAATGCGGTCGATGACGCCCGCACGGTGGCCGAGGGCTCGGGCGACACGTCATTCGACGTGCTGGCCAACGACACCGATGCGGACGGCGAGCTGGAGCAGATCGCCTCGGTGAGACAGCCGCCCAACGGGACGGTGGCGGTCACCGGCGGCGGCGCCAGCCTCACCTACCGCCCGGATCTGGGGTACTGCAACTCGCAGGCCGGCGGGAACCCCGACAGCTTCACCTACACGCTCGACGGCGGGTCGCAGGCGACGGTCGCGGTGAAGGTCACCTGCGCCGCGAAGGCCCCGACCGCTGGGCCGGCCCCTGCGAAGTGCGCCGGGCTGGCCGCGACGATCGAGGTCAAGCCCGGCGGCGGTCTGACCAGCGGCACGGCCGGCCGCGATGTGATCGTCGGCACCACAGGCGATGACCGCATCCAGGGAATGGGCGGGGACGACGTGATCTGCGCGGCGGGCGGCAGCGACCGAGTGCACGGCAACGGCGGCGACGACCAGCTCCTCGGCGGGTCCGGCAAGGACCGCATATGGGGCGACTCAGGTAACGACAGGCTGCGCGGTGACTCAGGCGCCGACCGGCTGGCAGGCGGCTCGGGTAAGGACTTCGTGCAGGGCTACGGCGGGAACGACCGGATCTCCGGCAACTCCGGTGACGACCGCCTATCAGGCAGCTCCGGAAACGACCGGATCTCCGGCGGGACGGGCCGCGACCGGATCTGGGGCCGTACGGGCCGCGACCGGATCTTCGCCCGCGACGGCGGCCGCGACCGCGTGAACTGCGGCAGCGGCGCCGACGTGGCATCGCTGGACGCCTCGGACCGCGACAGCGGCTGCTAGACGGCCGGCGCCTCGATCTTCCGCGCCCACGGGGTGCGCATCAGCTTCGGCTCGCCGAACGGCGAGCTCTTGTCGAGGAAGAAGCGCACGCCGTCGCGGTCCTCGATCGCCTGCACCGCCGCGGACTGCCGGCGCCAGGTGAGCGCCACTCCGATGGCGTAGCCCGCGGCGATCGCCGGGACCTGCGGGATCAGGAAGGCCACAGCCCCGCACGCCACCGTGAACAGCGCGAGCGGCCACAGGCGGTTGAACAGCACCGAGCCAGGCTCGACCTCGGGAAGGGTGTTCGTGGCGCGGGCGGCCGCGAGCAGCTTTGCGATGCCCGGAGTGGGCGCCATCCGCCGGCCCAGCCACAGCCCGCCAACGGCGGCGAGCGCCCACCAGCCGACGGCGACCGCGATCGCCGTGGTGTCGTCGTCATTGGAGGCCCCGGCGATGGCGACCACCGCGAGCGCCGTGGCCGCACCGGCGAAGAGCAGCACCGCGGTGCGCAGGAAGTCGGTGAATCTCACAGGGCCGCGAGCACGCCGGTAAAGCCGGGCACGCCGTCCACCACCACGTCCGCGCGTTCGACGATCGCCGCCGGCCCCTCCTCGGAGCGGACGCCGACCTTCACCACGTGATCGAGCCCGAGCGAGTCGAGCGCGTCGAAGGCGTCGAGATCGGTCACGTCGTCGCCGCCGTAGAGGGCCGCGCGCACGGGGGTGTGCTCGATCATCGCCGTGATCCCCAGGCCCTTGTGCACCGGCACGGGCGGGCGGATCTCCAGCACCTTGCGCCCCCAGTGGATGTCGAAGCCGGCGGCCTCGGCCTCGTTGGCCACGCCCGACAGCCACGTCTCGGCGGCCTCCTCGTCGGGCGCGCCGCGCCAGTGGAAGGCGTTGATGGGGCCCTTGTCCTCCACCCGGATGCGCAGCAGCTTGAGGTCGCGGGAGTTCTCCCGTTCGCGCACGAACCGCCGCACGCGCCCCTGCCAGCTGGCGAACGCCTCCATCAGCTTCGGGCGCTTCTCCCCCGGGAGCTGGACCTCCGCGCCGTGGGAGCCGACGTAGCCGATCGCGCCCACCCCCACCAGCCGCCGCGCCTCCGCCACGGGGCGCCCCGATACGCAGGCCACCAGCGCGTAGCGGCGTCCGAGCCTGCCGAGCTGAAGCGCCACCTCCTCGCGCACGTGCGCGTCCTCGGGGCGTCTGACGATCGGGGCGATCGTGCCGTCGATGTCGCAGAACACCGCCGCGCGGGACGGGTCGCCGGTGAGCGGAGCGAGGCTCTCCGCAAGCTTGTCGGCCGTTGGAGCGGACACGCGCCTTAGTATGCCCGCGATGTCGCCGAGGCTCCTCCGGCTGGCGGTGATCGCCACGGCAGCGGGCGCCTTCAGCGGCCTGTTCGGGGTCGGTGGCGGCACCATCATCGTGCCCCTGCTCGTGCTGTGGCTGGACTACGGCGACCGCGAGGCCACCGGCACCTCGCTGGCCGCGATCGTGGTGATCGCCGCGCTTGCGGCGGGATTCCACGGGGCGTACGGGAACGTGGACGTGGCGAAGGGCATCCTGATCGGGATTCCGGCGGCGGCGGGAGTGGTGGCCGGCACCGCCCTCCAGCAACGCGTGCCCGAGCGGGCGGTGTCAGCGGTGTTCGCCGTACTCCTGGTGGCCTCGGCCGTGGCGCTGGTGTTCTGATGGAGACCGGAGAGGTCATCGGGCTGCTCGTCGCCGGGTTCGCGGGCGGAATGCTCGGAGGCATGGTGGGCGTCGGGGGCGGAGTCCTGTTCGTCCCCGCGCTGGCGATCTTCGTCGGGCTCGACCACCTCACCGCCGAGGCCACGTCGCTGGTCGCGATCATCTTCGTCGGAGTGGTGGGCGCCAGGCGCCAGCACGGGTACGGAAATCTCCGGCTCAAGGACGGGCTGATCATCGGCGCGCTGTCCCCGATTGGGGTGATAGTCGGTGTCGTGCTGGCCAACTCGGTGGGAGAGCGCGCGCTCGAGCTCTCCTTCGCGGGCCTCCAGCTCGTTCTGGCCGTCCAACTGGTGCGCAGAACGGTAGATTCCGCTCGGTGACGATTCTCGAGGTGCAGACCAGGGAGGACGACGGCACTGTCCATCTCGCGCTCACGGGGGAGCTCGACCTGTCGACCGTCGACAAGGTCGAGGACGAGCTTCGGCGCGTGGAGGGCGACGGCGCGGAGACCGTGGTGATCGACCTCAGCTCGCTCTCCTTCCTCGACTCGACCGGTCTCCGGACCATCGTCACCGCCGACCAGCGTGCCCGCAAGTCGGGCCGCCGTCTGGCGATCGTGAAGGGCCCCGAGACCGTCCACCGCGTGTTCACCATCACCCGCCTAGACGAACGCCTGGACATGGTCAACGGCGCCGGCGATGTCTGAGCTGTCGGCGCTGGTCGCCCGAGGCACGGAGGCGGGCTGCATCAACCTCTCCGAGCTGGAGGAGCAGATCGAGTCGCTCTCCGACGACGCTGCCGCGGCCGTCTACGAGCAGCTCGACGAGGCCGGTGTCGTGCTCACCGACGACTGCGGCCGCGTGGGCGTCAGCGACACCCACTTCAAGCCCGGCGACCTGGCCGGCACTACCACCGACGCGCTCCAGCTCTTCCTGAACGAGCTCCGCAACTACCCGCTCCTCACCAAGGACGAGGAGATCGAGCTGGCGCAGCGCATCGAGCAGGGCGATCTCGAGGCCAAGGAGCGGATGATCAACTCCAACCTGCGGTTGGTGGTGTCGATCGCCAAGAAGTACCAGGGCCAGGACCTCTCCCTGCTCGACCTGATCCAGGAGGGGATCTTCGGCCTGATCCGGGCAGCCGAGAAGTTCGACCACCGCAAGGGGTTCAAGTTCTCCACCTACGCCACGTTCTGGATCCGCCAGGCCATTCAGCGCGGGCTGGCGAACAAGGCGCGCACGATTCGCATCCCGGTGCACATCGGCCAGCGCGAGCGCAAGGTCGCCCGGGCCGAGCGCGACCTGTCCGCCCGCCTCGGCCGCGACCCCACCGACGAGGAGATCGCCAAGGAGGCCGAGGTGCCGGTGGAGCAGATCGAGGAGGTGCGCGCGGCCGCCCGCACCATCACCAGCCTGGACCGCCCGGTGGGCGAGGACGGCGGCACGTCGTTCGGTGATCTGCTGCCGAGCGACCAGCGCGACGTCGAGGAGGAGATCGAGGTGAGTCTCGCGCAGGAAACGCTGCGCAAGACCGTGGCCGATCTACCCGAGCCCGAGCGCAATGTGATCCGCCTGCGCTACGGCATCGACGGCGACGAGCCCAAGCCGCTGCGCGAGACGGGGCGCATCCTGTCCCTGTCCGCAGAGCGCGTGCGCCAGCTCGAGTCGCGGGCGCTGAAGCACCTGTCGGAGCGGCGCGAGATCGACGCGTTGCGCGACGTCGCGTAGAGGCCCGTGACCGGGGTAAGGCCCCGTCATGACAAAGAAGATCCTGGCAGTCACCGCCGAGCCCATCAGCGGCGAAGCGCTCAAGTCCGCGGTCGGCACCGACGATGCCGAAGTGCTCGTCGTGGCGCCCGCGCTCAACACCAAGACCCGCTTCTGGCTGTCGGACCCCGACCCCGCCATCGACCGGGCGGAGAACGTGGCCACCGAAACGGAGGAGCGGATGGAGGAGGACGGGGTCGACGCCGTCGGCGAGACCGGCGAGTCGGATCCGCTGCTCGCCATCCAGGACGCGCTGGCGACGTTCGAGGCCGACGAGATCGTGCTGGTCACGCACCCAGAGGGCGAGCACAACTGGCTAGAAGACGGCGTCGTCTCCGGCGCTAGGGAGCGATACGGCGACCGAGTTCGTCACCTCGTGGTCGACTGACAGGCGCAGGTGCCGCGGCGAGCCGTCGTCGGCCCGCACCAGCTCGAGCGTTCCCTTCACCGGCACCGTGAGCCCCTGACCGTGCATGTAGACGGTCTCGATCCGCGCGCTCTCGATCTCTCCGGAGGCAAGGCGCGCCAGCAGCGCCCGGTGCTCCGTCACGTTGTCGCGATCCGCCAGCGACGGCCAGCGTGCATGTCTGAAGTCGGCCTCGGTGTAGCCCACCAGCGACTCGAACGCGGGGTTGATCCCCTCGAACCGGCCGTCGAGGGCGATGGTTCCGATCGCCTGGCCCTCGGTGGTCGCCGGTGGCGGCCGCGACGGAGCAGGACGGTGATCCGCAAGGGCGATCGCGTGCTCGGCCAGCGCCAGCGCGGCGTCGGTCCTGTCGCGCAGCTCGGCGACCTCGCGCTCAAGCTCGCCGATGCGCGAAAGGCGCTCCTCGGGCTCGCCCACCACCGGCGACGGCGCCGCCGGGCGGTCGGGCGCCGTGTAGGCGATCACCAGCCCGGCGAGCCGACCGTCAGAGGGAGGGTTGCGCAGCGACCGCAGAGCTTCGGCGTGATCGCGCTCGAGCCGCGCGAGCCGCTGCTCCGGTGTGAGATCGGATCCGAGCGCCTCCAGCAGCCGGCTCACGTCGATGCTCGTGTTGAGCAGCACCGGCAGCACCAGCAGCTCGAGCTCGAAGCCCTCGCCCGCGGCCGTGGCGGAGACGCGCGAGTCCGGGCGCTCGGCCTCGCCCGCCAGGTGGCGCTTCCACTCGCCCGCGCCGGTCACCACGGCCTCGAAGGCCGGGCGGCCGATCACGTCCTTGGCGTCGCGGGCGAAGGCGCGTGCGGGGCGGGCGCCCCAGCGGGTCACGAGCCCGCGGCCATCGGTGAGGAAGAAGTCCGCGCGCAGCACTGGTGCGAGGAGCTCCGTGACGGAGGTCCCCGCTTCCGGCTCAGCGGTGACTAGGCCCTCCACTCCTTCAGTAGTCGGCGGTGGCGGCCCCGGACTCGACCGTGGCGTCCGTGCGCTCCTACGCGCGTCCAGGCAGCGGCACGTCCGGCGTCCGGGCGATGCCCGCGGCGGCGACGATCAGCGGCAGGCCGGGCACGAACCGCGCGGGCCGGCCGTCCTGACCGGCACTGGCCTGGCGCTCGATCAGGTCCAGCACCACCGCGCACAGGGCCGCCTGGGGCGCATCGTCATCCACCTTGCAGGCCAGCGTGGCGAGGGCGAGCTGCTCGGTGGGCTCCACTCCGTTGAACATCAGGCCGATCGCCGCTACGAGGAACGTGTGGAGGCGGTCGAGCAGGGGGTCGCTGGCGAGGTTCCCAGGCCCCGGAGCGGGCCCGCCGTCGGCCGGCTCATTGCCCGCGAGGAGCCCCGCCATCTGGCCGCCGAACACGAGCCGGACCTGGTCGTCGGTCAGGCCCGCCTGGAGGGCATAGCGCAGGTGCAGCGAGCCGGCGAAGGCGGGCGTGCCGTACGGCGCGTCGCTGGCGAAGACGATGTGCCCCGGAGGCACCATTGCAAACAGGGCGAGCAGGTCGGTGGGCGCCCACCATGCGGTGTCGAAGAAGAGGTTGGGGTGGTTCTCGGCCTCCCGCCAGATCCAGGCCAGGTCGCAGATGCCGCAGTGCGCGAGGATGAGGCGCAGGCCTGGGTGGCGCTCGGTGACCTGGAGCGTGTGTCGCCCCAGGGCCGGGATGCCGCGCCCCGCGTGCACGAGCACCGGCAGGTTGCGCTCGTCCGCCAGTGCGAAGACCGGCTCCAGCTCGGGCGTGTCGAGCGGGAAGTTCTCCGCGCGCGGGTGGAGCTTGATGCCCGCTGCGCCGGCGGCCAGGCAGCGCTCGGCTTCCGCGAGCGGGTCGGCACGGGGGTCGAGGCGGCAGTACGGCGTGAGCACGCCCGCGGACTCCGCGGCGGCCGCGATCACCATGTCGTTGGCCGCGGCGTATCCGCCGGGCTCGTGCATCGGGAACACCGCGCTGCGCGCTCCGCCCGCGCCCTCGAGCCCCTCAAGCAGCTCCTCGGTGGTGGAGGTGAAGCCGTCGGGGTCGTTCTGGCCGATGTGGGTGTGCGCGTCGAACAGCTCGATGCCGGGCACGCGCTCCCGCAGCGCGGCCAGCCATGGGCGGATCGGCTGGTCCTGGAACAACGTCAGGACACGTGCTCGTTGTGGGCCAGCCCGCGGCCCTCACCCGGCTGCCACGCGGGCCCGCCGAACACGTATCCGAGGCGGTTGCGCCAGCTGGTGGCGGTCCTCACGTCACGCCACATCGCCTGGTACTCGTGGAACGCCACGCGGAACGGGCGGAAGGTGCCGATGTTCTTGGTCAGCCCGTAGCGCACCTTCTCCTCCTCGCCCTGGAAGGTGCCGAACATGCGGTCCCAGATGACCAGGATGCCCGCGTAGTTGCGGTCGAGGTAGATGTCGTTCGCCCCGTGGTGGACGCGGTGGTGCGACGGCGTGTTGAACACGAACTCGAACGCGCGCGGCAGCTTCCCGATCCGCTCCGTGTGGATCCAGAACTGGTACATCAGGCTCACGGCCTGCATAGTGAAGATCATCCACGGCGGGTAGCCCAGCAGCGCGATCGGCATCCAGAACGGGAAGTAGGTCATGGGCACCCAGGTCTGGCGCAGCGCGGTGGAGAGGTTGAAGTGCTCCGAGGAGTGGTGCACCACGTGGCTGGCCCAGAACACACGCACCTCGTGGCTGATGCGGTGGAACCAGTAGTAGGCGAAGTCGTCGAGGAAGAACAGCAGCACCCAGGCCCAGACCGCCTCCTCGGGAATGCGCAGCGGGGTGAGCTCGTACAGCCCGGCGAAGATCACGAGCACCACGAGCTTCCAGCCCGCGTTGATGAACACGTTGCCGAGTCCCATCGAGAGGCTGGCGCGCGTGTCCTGGGGCTCGTAGCCCTTGAGGTCCTCGCGCTGCGCGAACTTGAACGAGAAGTACTCGACCGCCAGCAGCAGCACGAACGCGGGAATCGCGTAGACGATCAGGTCGACCACGGCGGTGATTCTGTCAGTTCAGGCCGTGTTCCAGCGCATCCTTCACCGCGGCGTCGACCGCGTTGAGGCGGTACAGGGCGAGCGCCTCGGCGGAGCGGAAGCGGGGGCTCGGGCCGTGATGGGACAGCACGCAGTGGCAAACGGCCAGCAGCGGCTCACGCTCGACGCCCACCGCGCGGGCGCGCTCGGCGATCATCCCGTGACCGAGGGTCACGTGACCCAGCATCTGGCCCTCGTCGCTCTGTGAGATGTCGGCGCCGAGCTCGAACTCGCGCGTCTTGCCGATGTCGTGCAGCAGCGCGGCGCTGAGCAGCACGTCGGAGTTCAGGCGCGGGTGCAGCGCGCAGGTCTCGAGCGCAAGCGTCGCCACCCCCACGGTGTGCTCGAGCAGGCCTCCGAGGTAGGCGTGGTGGCCGCCGCGGGTGCAGGGTGCGCGCCGCAGCGTCACCCGGAACTCCTCGTCGTCGAAGAAGGCGGCGACGAGCGCGCGCAGGCCGGGCTCGTGCACCTCGCGCGCCAGGTGCTCGAGGAAGCCGTCCAGCTCCTCCATGTCGCGGTAGGCCACCGGCAGGAACTCCGCGGGGTCGGCGCCCTCGGCGCGCTCGATCGACTCGACCTCCACCTGCAGCTCCTCACGGAAGCGCTCGGCGCGCCCCTTCACGCGCACGATGTCGCCGCGCTCGAACCGGCCCGCGAGGAAGTCGGCATCGCGAAACGCGCGCGCGGGGATCGCGCCGCTGCGGTCGCGCAGCTCCAGCGCCAGGTAGGCGGAGCCCGAGCGAGCGGTGAGCCGCTCCTTGCGCGAGCACGCGAACAGGCCGTCCACCTCGCCACCGGGGCGCAGCTCCGAGATCTCCTGCCTGTCGGCGGTCGTTTGCACGTCCTATACCGTGAGAGGCGTGTCGGACGTGATCTGGAGTGAGCGCCCAACGCTTCGCAGGCCCGTCCTCGTGGCGGCCTTTCGTGGGTGGAACGACGCCGGTGACGCGGCCTCTGCCGCCGTGGAGTTCATCCGCGCGCGCTTCGAGCCGACCCCCGTGGCGAGGATCGACCCCGACGAGTTCCTCGACTTCACCACCGTGCGCCCCACGATCAGGCTCACCGAGGGCCGCACGCGCGAGATCGACTGGCCCGACACGGAGATCTTCGCGGCCGAGGTGCCCGGCGCCGACGCCGATCTGGTGGTGCTGCAGGGGGTCGAGCCCTCGCTGCGCTGGCGGCGCTACTGCGAGGCGATCGTGGAGGTCGCCCGCGAGCTCGACGCCAGCACGGTCATCACCCTGGGCTCGCTGCTG
The DNA here is from genome assembly GCA_963808105.1 of uncultured Thermoleophilaceae bacterium. GTDB lineage: Bacteria > Actinomycetota > Thermoleophilia > Solirubrobacterales > Thermoleophilaceae > JAAYBF01. The sequence continues at coordinate 445,457 of CAWEEH010000002.1, forward strand.
GCGGACGTGCCGCACACGCGCCCCGTCGCCATCACCGGGATCGCCTCCGACAAGGCGCTGGTGGACAAGCTCGGCTTCGAGCACACCAGCTACGAGGGGCCGACCGGCATCACCGGCGTGCTGCATCACGAGTGCGCCGCGGCCACGCTGCCGTCGGTGAGCCTGTGGGCGTCGGTACCCCACTATGTGGCCGCCGCGCCCAACCCGAAGGTGGCGCTGGCGCTGGTGCGCGCCTTCGAGGGCGCCGCCGGCCTGATCGTCGACGCCAGCGAGCTGGAGACGGCCTCCGAGGACTACGACCGCCAGGTGAGCGCCGCCGTGGCCAGCGACCCTGAGGTGAAGGCCTTCGTGGAGCGCCTGGAGTCGGCGATGGACGAGGTGTCGGACGACGAGGAGGTCGACCCCGAGAACCTCCCGTCGGCGGACACCATCGCGCGCGATTTTCAGCGCTTTCTCAGGCAGCGCGGGCCCGAGTAGCCTCGACGGCGAGCATCGTCACCCGGTCCACCGGGAGCACGCGTGACTCGAGCCCCTGTAGCACCGGGTCGCTGCTCTCGTGCAGCTCGCAGCGCTCGATCGAGGTGAAGCCGGCGGCGCCGAGCTCCGCGCTCAGCGAATCGAAGTCCCAGGCGTAGCCGCCGGCGTGCCCGTACTCCACGAACACGCCTCGGAGGATGTCCACGGAGTGCTCGACGCGGGTGCCCGCGCCCCGGTGGGCATCGAGCTGGGCCTCTGCCATCTCACCGCCCTCCAGGTAGACCCTGGCGCACCGCTCGGCGTCGGGTGTGACGAGGCGAATGCGCCCGCCCGCCTCCAGCGCCGTCCACGGAATGCCGGAGCAGCGCCCGCGCGCCGTCGATGGGCACGTGCTCGATCACGTTGTCGGCGTACACGTGACTCACCGAGCCCGGCGGAAAGGGCCATGGCCCGGTGGCATCGAGGTGGTACCGGGCGCGCCACCAGACGTCGGTCTGGATCCAGCCCTCCCGGTCCACGGGGCCCGCACCGAGCTCGACGCGGTAGGGAGGACTCGAGTTGGCGAGCAGGCGGCGCAGCCGGACCGACCCGAGGGCCCTGCGGCTCGCATGCTTGACCTGCCGCAGCGGGCGCCTCACCGCTCCGCCGCCGGGCAGATGATCCGGTAGTCGCAGAAGCTGCAGATCTCCGGCGTCGGCGTCGGCTGGAATTCCTGGCGCAGGATCCCCTCGCCGATCTCCTCCACGGTGTTGCGCACGCGCTCGAGTTCCTCCGGTGAGTGTGCGACCGGCACCTTCTCGCCGGTCATCACGTACATGTAGCTCTGCGCCGAGGTCTCGATCCCCCAGGATTCGGTCGCGGCCATCTGGTAGAGCGAAAGCTGCACGTCCTCGCGCAGCTGGTCGGGGGTGCGCGGCTTGCCGGTCTTGTAATCGATCAGCTCGTGGCTGCCGTCGGGGAGGCGATCGACGCGGTCGACCCGGCCGCGCAGCACGTGGTCGCCGAGCTTGAACGAGAAGCTGCGCTCGAACCAGACGGGCTCGCCGGCGTCGTCGCGGCACCCCTCCCAGTAGAGGTCCAGCGCCTCCAGCGCGCGCTCGCGGAACTGCAGCTCGTCGTCGGAGTCGCCGAAGCCGCCGCGCCGCCACGAGCTCTCGAACAGGTCGAACAGCTCGTCGCGCGTGCCGCTGCCGTACTGATGGAAGCGCTCCAGCACCTGGTGCATGGCGATCCCGAAGCGCTGGTTGATCGTCGCCTCCTGGGGGATCCGGAAGACGCGCGCGAACTTGTACTTCAGCGGGCACAGGCGGTAGGTCTCGATGTCGGAGGCCGACAGCATCAGGCCGTCGCCCCGGCGCGGGATGAAGGGGTCGAGCGAGGGCTCGGTGCCGTTCACCCCGGGCCGCTGCGCGGGGTCGCGGCCGCCCTCTCGCAGCCACGCGTCGAGCGGGGAGGCGTCGAGGGTCTCGCGCTGCTCGGCGGTGGCGCTCTGCGACACCAGCGCGTTCACCTCCGCCAGCGCCTCCTCCACCGCCTGGCCCGACTTCGACCGGTCGATCACAGCGGCCACCTTCACCAGCTCGAGGAAGCGCGCCACGGCGTTCGACACGTCGACGCCGGTGTCCAGGCGCATCTCGCCCAGGCGGCCGCCCACGTGGGACACCTCGTCGAGCAGCTCGTCACGCATGGCGCGGAAGGTGGCGTGCAGCCCCTCGCCCGGCCCGAACAGCTCCTCCTCGAAGCGCTCCGGCGTGCCCTCCACCGCCTCGAGCAGCGGCGACGGGCGCTCATCGGCCCACGCCAGCACCGCCCCCTCACGCGCGCGTGTGATCGCGAGGTACAGCCGGCGGCGCGCCTCCGCCTCGTCCTGTCCCGCGTGCGACGCCGCGTCCAGGCCCACCACGAACACGTTCGCGAACTCGCGTCCCTTCGCTGCGTCCACGGTGAGGATCTCGATCGCCGCCGACGCCGGCGGCGCGCCGGCCTCGTCCTCGGGCAGCCCGGAGTCGGCCACCGCCTTGAGATAGCGGGCGAAGCCGCGCGGCGTGGCCGCCGGCTCGCGGCGCATGTAGGCGGTCGCCAGGTCCGGCAGCTTCGCCACGTTGCGCAGCCGCTCCACCGTGTCCGCCTGGGTGGCGAACACCTGCTGGCGGCGGATGCCGATGCGCTCGATCAGCCGCAGCACGAACGCGTCGGGGCTGCGGTCCTCGAACGCGGCGCTTGCCCCCCGGAAGAGCCTCAGAAAGGCCTGGGCGCGATCGCGGCCCTCGGGTGTGAGCTGTGGCCCCTCGAGCGCGACCGTCATCGCTGAGGGCATGTCGAGCTTGCGCCTGCGCGCGAGCTGCGTGAGCCGGGCGATGTCCACCGAGTGCAGGCCGATCGGCGGGCGCGACAGCGCACGCACCACCGCGCCGGAGTCCGACGGGTCGGCCAGCAGCCGCAGCCATGCCAGCACGTCGCGCACCTCCGCGCGCTGGAAGTAGGCCGCCGAGCCGGTGAGGCGGAAGGGCAGCGCGCGCTCCTCCAGCGCGGAGCCGATCACCGCGCCGTCGCCCGCCAGCGACTCCACCAGCACCGCGATCGTGTCCGGCGCGCATCCGCCCGCCACCAGGCGCTCGCACTCCGCCGCCACGGCCTGTGCCTGAGCCCGCTCGGACGTGCAGCGCCACAGGCGCACCGATCCGCCGTCGCGGCCCTCGGGACCGGGCTTACCGAGCACCGCGGCCGCCGCGTCCAGCAGCTTGGCCGGGCAGCGCCTGCTCTCGCGCAGCTCCACCACCTCGGCGGCCGGAAACGCGCGCTTGAACTCCTCGAGCCCTCCGTCCGCCGCGGCGGTCACGCGCTCGTGCTCGGCGCAGAGAAGGGCCAGCAGGGTGGTCTGGGCGAAGGTCGCCTCGTGGAGGTCGTCGACCAGGATGTGCTGAAAGCGCTGCGCCGTGCGCTCGCGCACGTGTGGGCTCTCGTGCAGGAGCCGGAACGTGCGCAGCACCAGGTCGCCCGCGTCCAGCGCGCCACGCTCGTCCAGCAGGGCGTCGTGGTCGGCGTACAGGCGCGCGAACTCGAGCTCGCGCGCGCGGAGGCTGCGCTCGGCGTCGGACTCGTCCGCCAGCGCCTCGGCGTCGGCGGTCACCTGCTCGTGGCCGGCCATCTCGGCCTTCAGCCGGTCGATGCGGGACACAAACCCGGCCATCAGCGGCGCGGGGTTCCCGCGGATCTCGTGATGGCGAAGGGTCAGGTCGTCGATCGACTCGAGCAGCAGCGCCACCCGGTCCGCTCTGGCTGACCGCGGCGAAGTCGGGCGCCAGGCCGGCCTCGGGCGCCTCATCGCGCAGCAGCCGTTCGCAGAAGGAGTGCACGGTGTGGATGTGCAGCTCCTCGTAGGGAGGCTCGACGAGCTCCTCGATCGCCGCGCGCATATCCGACGCGGCCCGGGCCGAGAACGCCAGCATGAGCAGCGAGTGCGCCGGCGCCCCCTGCTCAACCAGCCAGGCGAAGCGGCGCTGCAGAAGATGGGTCTTCCCGGTGCCCGCCCCGCCCAGGACGAGCAGCGGTCCGTCAGCGTGGGTTAGCGCGTCGGAGGGAGACACCCTCCGAGGATACGAACGGTGGGCTCACGCCCTCCGCACCCAGCGTGCTGCCGGGTCAGGTTTCCGCTATTTGCGGGCGCCGAAGGTGGTGGTGTACGTCGCGGCGGCTGAGCTCGTGTTCTGCGGGGCCTTGAAGGCCACGCCGATCCCGATCTCGCGGAAGCGACGCTGCAGGATGTTCGCGCGATGCCCCGGGCTGCCCATCCAGGCGGCCACGATCTCACGCGGGGTGCTGCGCTTGCCTGAGCCCCAGGCGAGGTTCTCGCCGACGGTCCAGGCGCGGGCGCCGCGCATGTAGCCGGTGCGCTTGAGGCGATCAACCACGTCGGAACCCGACCTGGAGGTGTGACCGAAGTAGCCGCGCTTCACCATGTCCGTCGTGTGGCGCTCAGCGGCTGCAGAGAGACGCGCGTTGATGCGCAGCTTGCGAAGGCCGCGGCGGGCGCGTTGCTTGTTGATCAGGCAGACGGCTGACCGGCCGAGCGTGGCTTCGGAAGCGTCGCCCGAGCGGGTGTCGGCGGCCGAGCAGGCCTGGGCGGCACGCGCCATCGGCGCGATCTCCCAGACGGAGCTGGTGCCGGCGCTGGCAGGCGCAGCGAAGACGAGTGATGCCGCAAGGGCAGGGAGCAGGAGGTTATGTCGGAGGGACTTCATAACCCCCCTGTCGTGCTGCCGGGCCGACTTCGCCACTCCGCCTCCGTAAGACTGGACACATGTCGGACCGCCTGGGCGAATACCGCTCAAAACGCGACCTAAAGCGCACTCCAGAGCCAGCGGGCGGCGAGGCGCAGGCCGACGGCGGGCGCTTCGTAGTGCAGGAGCACCACGCCAGCAGCCTGCATTGGGACCTACGCCTCGAGCACGATGGCGCGCTGGCCTCCTGGGCGCTCCCGAAGGGGATCCCGTCGCACCCGAAGGAGAACCGGCTGGCCGTGCGCACCGAGGACCACCCGCTCGAATACCTCGAGTTCCACGGTGAGATCCCGAAGGGCAGCTACGGGGCGGGCACGATGGAGATCTGGGACAGCGGCACGTACGAGGCGGAGAAGTTCCGCAAGGACGAGGTGATCCTCACGCTCCACGGCGAGCGCGCCCAGGGCCGCTACGCGCTGTTTCAGACCAAGGGCAAGAACTGGATGATCCACCGCATGGACCCGCCCGCGGACCCCGCGGCGGAGCCGATGCCCGACCAGATCGCGCCGATGCTCGCCAAGAACGGCAAGCTCCCGCGCGAGGACGACCTCTACGGCTACGAGATCAAGTGGGACGGCGTGCGGGCCGTGGCCCACATCGACGCCGGCCATCTCACCCTCACCGGCCGCAGCGGCACCGACTTCACCCCCCGCTACCCGGAGGTCCGGGGGATGGCGGAGGCGCTGGGATCGCGGCGGCTCATCCTGGACGGCGAGGTGGTGGCCTTCGACGACCGCGGCCGCCCGAGCTTCGAGCTGCTCCAGTCGCGGATGCATCTGGCATCGGACTCGGCGGTGAGGCGGCGCATGAAGGACGTGCCGGTGGCGTATGTGGCCTTCGACCTGCTGTGGCTGGAGGGGCACTCGACGCTCGCCCTCTCCTACTCGGACCGGCGCAAGCTGCTGGCCGGCCTCGAGCTCGAGGGGCCGAGCTGGCGTGCTCCAGCGCACCGGGAGGGCGATGGGGCCGACCTGCTCGAGGCGAGCGTGGACCAGGGCCTCGAGGGCATCGTGGCCAAGCGCCTCGACTCTCCCTATGAGCCCGGCAAGCGCTCGTCGTCCTGGATCAAGGTGAAGAACAGGCCCTCGGACGATGTCGTGATCGGCGGCTGGCTGCCCGGCGAGGGGCGCCGCGGCGCGACCCTGGGCGCCCTCGCGGTCGGCGTTCCCACCGCGGACGGCAAGCTGAAGTACGCCGGGAAGGTCGGCACCGGCTTCACCGAGACCACGCTGGCGATGCTCATGCGGGAGCTCGAGCCGCTGCGCACGGATGAGTCGCCATTCGAGGGCCGTCAGCCGCCCAAGGGCACGATCTTCGTGGAGCCGCGGCTCACGGCAGTGGTCGAGTTCGCGGAGTGGACACGCACCGGAACACTGCGGGCGCCGTCTTTCAAGGGACTGAGAGAAGACTGAAACCGGGTACGGTGCCGGTCATGGCACGCGCCATCTGGAGCGGGGCGATCTCCTTCGGCCTCGTGAATATCCCCGTGAAGCTCTACAGCGCCGTCTCCAAGAAGACGGTTCGCTTCCACCAGCTCGATTCCAAGGACAACACGCGCATCCAGCAGAAGCGCGTGAATCCCAACACGGGCGACGAGGTGCCGTTCGAGCAGCTCGTGAAGGGTTACGAGCTCAGCCCCGACCGCTACGTGGTGATCAAGCCCGAGGAGCTCGACTCGGTGGAGCCCAAGAAGACCCGCACGATCGACATCGAGGACTTCGTGGAGATGGATCAGATCGATCCGATCTACTACGACCACCCCTACTACCTGGCGCCCGGCACCGGTGCCGCCAAGCCCTACAAGCTCCTGCTCGAGGCCATGAAGGCCACCGGCCGTGTCGCGGTCGCGCGCGTGGTGATCCGCTCGAAGGAGAACCTGGTTGCCATCCGCCCACGCGGCAACGTGCTCACGATGGAGACGCTGCTCTTCGGTGACGAGGTCGTGCCGCCGGAGGATCTCGGCGAGCTCGATGGGGTGGATGACGCGAAGGCCACCAAGAAGGAGGTCGACATGGCGCGGCAGCTCATCGAGTCGCTGTCGTCGGAGTTCGACCCATCCAAGTACCGCGACGAGTACCGCGAGACCGTGCTGGAGATGATCGAGCGCAAGGCCGAGGGCCAGGAGATCACGGTCCAGGAGGCCCCCGAGGAGCCCGAGGAGGTCCCCGACCTGATGGCGGCCCTGGAGGCCTCGATCGCCCAGGGCAAGCGCCAGTCGAAGCCCAAGGCGAAGGCGAAGCCGAAGGCCAAGGCCAAGCCCAAGAAGAAGACCGCTGCCAAGAAGTAAGGCGGTACTGGTCGACGTCGAGGGGCGCGAGCTGCGTCTCTCGAACCTGGAGAAGGTGCTCTACCCCGAAACGGGGTTCACCAAGGGCCAGGTGATCGACTACTACACGCGCGTCGCTCCCGTTCTGCTGCCGCACCTGCGCGGCCGCGCGCTCACGCTGAAGCGCTACCCGAACGGGGTCGAAGAGAGCTACTTCTACGAGAAGCAGAAGCCCTCGCACGCACCGGAGTGGGTGAAGTCTGAGCCGATCCGGGCCGGCGACCGCACGATCGACTTCGTGCTCTGCGACGACCTTCCCACCCTGGTCTGGCTGGCCAACCTCGCCGACCTGGAGCTGCATCCCTCGCTGGCGCTGGCCGAGGACCCGGACGCCCCCACGGTGCTGGCGTTCGACCTCGACCCCGGCCCGCCCGCCGGGCTGGCCGAGTGCTGCGAGGTGGCGGTGCTGCTGCGCGACGTGCTGGCGGAGCTCTCGCTCGAGAGCTGCGTGAAGACCTCCGGCTCCAAGGGCATGCAGCTGTACGCGCCCCTGAACAGCGAGGTGACCTACGACGAGTCGAAGCCGTTCGCGAACGGATTGGCGCGGCTGCTGGAGAAGCAGCACCCCAAGCTCGTGGTCTCCTCGATGAGCAAGCAGGTGCGCAAGGGCAAGGTCTTCATCGACTGGAGCCAGAACGACCGCCACAAGACCACGGTGGGCGTTTATTCCCTGCGCGCGCGCGAGCGCCCCACGGTCTCCACGCCGCTGTCCTGGGACGAGGTCGAGCAGGCGGACGCCGGCGCCCTCGTGTTCGACGCCGGTGAGATGCTCGACCGGGTCGAGGAGAGCGGCGACCTCTTCGAAGGAGTGCTCGCCACGCGGCAGGAGCTACCCGACCTCTAGCTTTCGTCCCCGATGGTTGACTGGGGACTGGCACGGCAGATAGCGCGCTTCGCGGCTCGCTCGGACGACGTGCCCGACCTCGGCATGGACATCGCGGCCGTCGCGCGCGAGATCGAGCCGGCCGTGGTGGCACACGCGGGGCTCGAGCCGGCCAGCGCGCTCCCGCCGGCCGAGGTGGTGGGCCGCCAGGAGTGGGCGGAGGCGAATCTCTCCTCGCTCTCCTCGCTGCTGGACCCCGTCGCCGAGCGCCTGGAGGGTCGCTTCGACGCGGCGGGCCCGTTCGCGGGCGCCTTGCGCGCGGGCGCGGGCGTCACCCTGGCCGCCGAGGTGGGCCTGGTCACGGGCTACATGTCGCAGCGGGTGCTGGGGCAGTACGAGCTGTCGCTGCTCGGGCCCGACTCCCCGCCGCGGCTGCTGTTCGTGGCGCCCAACCTCGATCGCGCGGCCACCGATCTCGGCGCCGACCGGGACAGCTTCCTGCGCTGGGTCACGATCCATGAGCTCGTCCACGCGCTCCAGTTCGCGTCGGTTCCCTGGCTGCGCGGCCACCTCGGTGACCTGCTGCGCGACTACCTCGACACGGTCGAGGTCCGGATCGACAGCGGCAGCGCGGGCGGCCTGCCGTCGTTGCCCGACCTCGGAGCGTTCGTGGAGCGGTTCAAGGAGGGAGGGCTCGCGGCGCTGGTTCAGAGCGGCCCGCAGCGCGAGATCCTGGACCGGGTGCAGGCCGCGATGGCCGTGGTGGAGGGCCACGCGGAGCACCTGATGGACGCCCTTGCGCCCGAGCTCGTGCCCGAGCACGAGGGGCTGCGAGCGGCGATGGACGTCCGCCGCGCCAGTCGCTCCGCACCCGAGCGGATCCTCATGAAGCTGCTCGGGATGGACATGAAGATGCGCCAGTACGAGCTCGGCAAGTCCTTTTGCGACGCGGTGGTCGAGGAGGGCGGGATTGGGCTCCTGAACCGGGTCTGGGAGGCGCCTGAGTCGCTTCCCTCGCTGGCCGAATTGGCCGATCCCCCGGCATGGGTGGGACGCGCGTCTGTAACCCTCGCCACGTAGAGGTTTACAAACGTGTGTTCGATGGTATATAACTACTGACCTTAGAACTAATAAGGTTAAGCCCGATACCGGACGTACCCCCGGAAGGAGAGCAACACTCAATGGCTACTCAGACCCCCACACAGCGCAAGGCCGCGGCACGCAAGGCCGCCGCCACGCGCAAGCGAAACACCACCGCCGCCAAGGCCAAGCGCACCCGCACCGCTGCGAAGCGCACCGCCTCGACCGGCGCAAGCGCTGCTCAGACCGGCACGCAGGCCGGCGTCTTCACCGTTGAAGCCGTCGCCCAGCAGGCCGAGCGCGCCGTGCTGATCCCTGTTGGCGCCGCCCTCGTGGCGCGTGACACGGTCGTCGAGGCCACGAAGCCGTTCACCAGCCGCACCACGGCTGAGCGCGAGCTGAAGCGGTTCGAGCGTCGCGGCACCACCGCCCGTAACCGGGTGCAGCGTGAGGTCAAGAAGGCCCGCACGCGCGTCGAGCGCGAGCTGCGCCAGCGCCGTACGGCCACCACCCGCCTGGTGAAGCGCAACCGCCGCGAGGCGGAGCGTCAGGTGAAGTCGGTTCGTCGTGACGTCGAGCGCCAGGTCAAGGCCACGCGCAAGGACGTCGAGGCTCAGGTCGGCAAGGTCCAGGACCAGGTCAGCACGACCCTCTCCTAGCCCTTAGCCCCTCCCGGTTGGAGAGACCGGGCTCGGGGTGAAACTGCCAGTTCGCTGGCAGTGATGCAGTATCTCTCCTCCCTCAACCCGGCGGCGCCAAAGTGGTGCCGTCGGGTTATTTCTTTGCATCGATTTCGCCTCTGTCAGACTCATTCCGATGCCCACCGAGGAACAGATCCGCGACGCGCTGCGCAGCGTCATCGACCCCGAGCTGCGCAAGGACATCGTCGAGCTCGGCATGGTCCGTTCGATCGAGCAGAACGAGGAGGGGCGGGTGCACGTGCGCGTGTCGCTCACCACTCCCGGATGCCCGATCCGATCCCACTTCCAGGACGCCGTTGCCCAGCACGTGGGCGCTCTCGATGGCATCACGGCGGTCACGGTCGACTTCGACGTTCTCAGCGACTCGGAGAAGCAGTCGCTGCAGGGGCGCCTCGGCCGCGGATCGCTGCCCCAGGGCGCGCTCGCGCGCGTGAAGAACGTGATCTGCGTCGGCTCCGGCAAGGGCGGTGTGGGCAAGTCCACCGTCACGGCCAACCTGGCGGCAGCGCTGCAGGCGGAGGGCAAGAGCGCCGCCGCGATGGACGCCGACGTGTGGGGCTATTCGATTCCCCGGATGCTCGGCGTGCACGGCCGCCCGTCGGTCACCGCCGATCGCAAGATCCTGCCGCTCGACGGCGCCGGCGGCGTGAAGGCCATCTCGATCGAGTTCTTCCTCGACTCCGAGGACCAGGCCATCACCTGGCGCGGGCCGATGCTCCACAAGGCGATCCGCCAGTTCCTGGAGGACGTCGAGTGGGGCGAGCTCGACTACCTGCTGATCGATCTCCCGCCCGGCACGGGCGACGTGGCGATGACGCTCGCGCAGCTGCTGCCGCAGGCCCGCTTCGTGATCGTGACCACGCCGCAGCCGGCGGCCCAGAAGGTGGCCAAGCGCGCGGCGGACACCGCGCAGCGCTACGACCTGGAGATCACCGGCGTGATCGAGAACATGAGCGGCTACACCACTCCCGACGGCAGCCCGCGTGGCGATCTTCGGCGAGGGCGGCGGCCAGGAGCTGGCGGACGAGCTCGACGTGCCCCTGCTCGGCAAGGTGCCGCTCGAGGAGGACCTGCGCGTGGCCTCGGACGAGGGCCTGCCGCTGGTGATCGAGAACCCGGACGCGCCCGCGGCACAAGCACTGTTCCACGCCGCCCGCGGCCTCATAGCGGCGACGCCGCAGGAGCGCCCGGAGCTCCAGGAGCGCTCAGGCGAGCCACTCCCGGGCGTGCCCGCCGTAACGGGCACCGCTCTACCTATGGCGTAGCGCCGGCTTAGCCGGCAGCTTGCTTGTAGTACTGAAGGTTCACGTCGGTGTACTTCGTCCACTCCTCGGGGAGCTGATCCTCGGCGAAGCAGGCGTCCACCGGGCACGCCTCGACGCAAGCGTCGCAGTCGATGCATTCCTCGGGATCGATGAACAGCTGCTCGACGTTGTCGTAGTCGGGCTCGTCGGGTGTGGGGTGGATGCAGTCCACCGGGCAAACCTCGACGCAGGAGTTGTCCTTCTCTCCGATGCAGGGCTCTGCGATGACGTAGGCCATTGGTTTCGTTACCTCAAAAGGTCAGGGTCTGGCGAGAACGCGGCATTGTACTCACGGTAAGGTCGGCGGGTGACCTTCGACGGCGCACTCGACCTCCATAACCGCAGCATGATCGCCTTCGACCTGGCCCTGGGGTCGGGCGCGATTCTCGCTCCCGACGCCACCCTGAAGGCTCTGGGGCACGCTGAGCCCTCCGACGACGCCCGTGAGCTGTTCCGCCGCTGCGGGCCGATCTGGCTCACTTTCGCCGCTGCCCACGCTCTGGCGGCGGCACGCGGGAAGCCGGAGGATTGGTGGGCGCTCGCCTGGCTGCGCGGCACAGAGGTGTTCACGGACGTGGTCTGGTCGCGCTCGCCCGCGTTCCGCGACACCCGCACGCGGGCAACCCTGGTCGGGGCCGGCATCAGCAACCTGGCGATGGCGCTGGCGTTCGGCGCGCGCGGGCGCCGGTGATCTTGCTCACAGGCGGCACGGGCACGGTCGGCCGTGCCCTGCTGCGCCGGCTCGTGGCCTCGCGCACCCCGGTGCGCTGCCTGGTGCGCGATCCCAAGCGCCTGGGCCCGGACCGGGTGCGGGTGCAGATCGTCCTCGGGGACCTGGCCGAGGCGGCCTCCTTCCGCAACGCCCTGCGGGGCGTGGACACCGTGGTGCACCTGGCGGCCTCGATCCGTGACCAGCCCAAGGCGCCGATCGAGGAGCTGAACGCCATGGCCACGCTGCGGCTGGTGCGGGCGGCCGAGAGGTCGGGCGCGAAGCGGTTCATCTTCCTGTCGGCGATGGGGGCGAGCCTGCAGTCGCCCACCCGCTTCTTCCGGTCGAAGGCGCTGGCCCGCCGCGCCGTCGAGGCGGCCGACCTGACCACAACCGTGTTCACGCCCTCGATCATCTACACGCCGGGCGATCCGTGGCTCACGCTGCTCGAGCGCTTTGCGCTGCTGCCGGTGGTGCCGATCGCCGGAGCGGGCAAGGCGCGGTTCCAGCCGATCTGGGCGGAGGACGTGGCGGATTGCCTCGTGGCGGCCCTGGAGCGACCGGGCACCGAGTCGCGCACCCAGTTCGACCTCGCCGGCCCGGAGTCGCTCACCTACGACGACCTGGTTCACGCGGCGCTGCGGCCGGTCGGACGGGACCGCCCGCTGGTGCATGTGCCGATGCCTGTGGTCAGGAGCTCGCTGCGGGCGCTCCAGCGCGTGACCGGGCCCGCCACGTTCGCGACGGCCGACGAGGCAGACCTGATGGAGGAGCCGATGATTTCCTCCCGCGGAACGGCAGACGCCGAGGCGCTGGGCGTGACGCCATTAAGGATGAGCGCGGTGCTGGCAGCTGCATAGTGAGCTAGGCGCGAAGCGCCGTTCGGGGGGATGCAAAGGGGGGGCCAGTTGGCCCCCCCTTTGAGATTCTCAGTAAGCAGCTTTGCTGCTTACATCATGCCGTCCATACCTCCGGGCATGCCACCGGGCATGCCGCCACCGTTGGAGGGATCCTCGATCTCGGCGACGATCGCCTCGGTCGTGAGGATGTTCTTCCCGATGGAGGCCGCGTTCTGCAGAGCAGAGCGCGTGACCATCGCGGGGTCGATCACGCCGGCCGCGACGAGATCAACGATCTCACCGGTGTCGGCGTTGAGGCCGAAGCCCTTCTTGGCCTTGCGGACGTCGTTCACGACGACCGAGCCCTCCAGGCCGGCGTTGTGCGCCAGCTGGCGGACGGGCTCCTCGAGCGCACGGAGCACGATCCTCGCGCCCGTCTGCTCGTCGCCCTCCAGGGCGTCGACCTTGACCGAAGCCTCGGCCTGGAGCAGCGCCACGCCGCCGCCCGGCACGATGCCCTCCTCGAGGGCCGCGCGGGTGGCCTGCAGCGCGTCCTCGACGCGGTGCTTCTTCTCCTTCATCTCGGTCTCGGTTGCTGCACCGACCTTCACGACCGCCACGCCGCCGGCGAGCTTCGCGAGCCTCTCCTGCAGCTTCTCCCGATCGAAGTCCGAGTCGGTGTTCTCGATCTCGTTCTTGATCTGGTTGATGCGGCCCTTGATCTCTTCGGTCTCACCGCCGCCGTCGATGACGGTGGTGTTGTCCTTCGCCACGACCACACGGCGAGCGCGCCCGAGCTGCGAGAGCTGCGTGTTCTCGAGCTTCAGGCCCATCTCCTCGGTGATCACCTCGCCGCCGGTGAGGGTGGCGATGTCCTCGAGCATCCGCTTGCGGCGGTCGCCGAAGCCGGGGGCCTTGACCGCGACGCCCGTGAAGGTGCCGCGGAGCTTGTTCACGACCAGGGTCGCGAGAGCCTCGCCCTCGACGTCCTCGGCGATGATCAGGATCGGCTTGCCGGCCTGGATGACCTGCTCCAGCACGGGCAGCACGTCGCGGACGGAGCCGATCTTCTGGTTGGCGATGAGGACGTACGGGTCCTCGAGCACGGCCTCCATGCGGTCCTGGTCGGTGACCATGTAGGGCGAGATGTAGCCCTTGTCGAACTGCATGCCCTCGGTGAACTCGAGGTCCATGCCGAACGTCTGGCCCTCCTCGACGTTCACGACGCCGTCCTTGCCGACCTTGTCGATGGCGTCGGCGATCACGTCGCCGATCTCGTCATCGGCCGCGGAGATGGCCGCCACGCGGGCGATCTGCTCCTTGCCGGAGATCTCGTTGGACTGCTTGCCGATGTCCTCGACAACCGAGTCCACGGCCTTCTCGATACCGCGCTTCAGGCCGAGCGGGTTGGCGCCGGCCGCCACGTTCTGCAGGCCCGAGCGCACGATCTGCTGGGCCAGCACCGTGGCGGTGGTGGTGCCGTCGCCCGCGACGTCGTTGGTGGCGGTGGCCACCTCACGCACGAGCTGGGCGCCCTGGTTCTGGAAGACGTCCTCGACCTCGATCTCGCGAGCGATGGTCACGCCGTCGTTGGTGATGGTGGGAGCGCCGAACTTCTTGTCCAGCACGACGTAGCGTCCCTTGGGGCCGAGGGTGACCTTCACCGCGTCGGCTACTGCGTCAACGCCCTCCTGGAGTGCGGTGCGCGCCTCCTGGGCGTACTTCAGCTCCTTGTGAGCCATGTATTCCTCCGTCTCTCTTAAGTGGTTTAGGCGACCTTGGCCAGCACGTCCGACTCGCGAAGCACGAGCAGGTCGTCGCCGTCCACGGTGATCTCGGTGCCGCCGTACTTGGAGTAGAGGACCTCGTCACCCTCGGCCACGTCGACCGGGGTGCGCTCGCCGTCGTCGTTGATCGCGCCGTCGCCGACTGCCAGGACCTTGCCGCGCTGCGGCTTCTCCTTGGCGGTGTCGGGGAGCACGATGCCGCTGGCGGTCGTCTCCTCTTCCTCAATTGCCTGGACGATCAAACGATCGCCAAGAGGCTTCAGCTTCATGTGCTACCTCCGTCTAGAACTGGCTTTGCGGTATGAATTTGGCACTCTAGCGAAGGGAGTGCCAAACGTCCGGTCAGTTCTGGGCGGGGCCTGGCTGCATTCGCTCGGTGAGCGACGCGGGACGGTCGCTGATCTTCGAGAACCGCACGATGGTCACGATGTCGTCCTCCTCGACCTTGCGGCCGTAGATCTGCTCGAGGAAGTGGACGGTCTCGTCCAGGCGGCGGAACTCGGGGTTGTCGTGCTCGATGTCGCGCGGGGAGAGGTCGCGGACCTTCTTGACCTCCACGCCGTCGATCACCGCCTCGAAGATCCGCTCCCGCGGCGAGTGCTGGAAGCCGACGGTCACGAGCACCACCTCGCCCTTGCGGTACTTGGTGTGCTTGTCGCCCAGCCGGATCGTGGCGGTCTTGCGGCCACGCTTGAGCTGGTCGACGAAGACCGGGGAGTAGAAGTTGAGGACGAACATGAAGCGGACGGCAGTCTATGTCGCACTGCGTCCGAGCGCCTTCTCCGCCATCTCGCGCTCGCCCTTGTAGGACAGCAGCTCCGGCGCCTGCTCCAGCGGGATCCAGGATGCCGACTCCACTTCGTCGTCGTGGTCCTCCACGCTGCCGGACACGTAGTCGAAGAGGAAGAAGGTGACGGACTTGAGCACGCGCTCGCCGTGCAGCGTGTACCAGTAGCGCACCTCGCCGAGCTTGTCCCGCGGCTCGGCCGTGAGGCCCGTTTCCTCGCGCACCTCCCGGGTGGCGGCCTGCTCCAGCGTCTCGTCGCCGTCCGGATGGCCCTTGGGAAGCGCGAGCACGCCGTGGCGCGGGCTCACCACGGCCACCTCCTGCCCGCGCAGCACCACGCCTCCGGCCGAGAACTCGCGCTTCACCGGTCGCCCTCCACGAGCGGCACGAAGCGGACGGGGGCGATGGTCTCCTCGCGGCCGTCGATCATCCGCACCAGGCGCTCGTCCCGGCCGCGCTGCACGGGGCAGACGAGCGGCGCGCCCGGCGCCAGCTGGTCGAGGAGCGCGGCGGGCGGCCCGGCGGCGGAGGCGGCGGTCACCACGATGGCGTCGAACGGGGCCCGGTCGGGCACTCCGAGCGAGCCGTCGCCCTCCCGCGCCTCCACGTTGCGGATGCCGAGCTCATCGAACAGCCCGCGCGCGCCGGCCGCGAGCGAGGCGATCCGCTCGACGGTGACCACGTGCGAGCACAGGTGCGCGAGCACGGCCGCCGAGTAGCCCGAGCCCGTTCCCACCTCCAGCACGCGCTCGGGCCCCTTCAGCTCCAGCAGCTCCGCCATGCTCGCCACGATCCACGGCTGGGAGATCGTCTGGCCCTCACCGATCGGGAGGGCGCCGTCGCGGTAGGCGCGGCCGCGGACGTCCGCGGGCACGAAGCGCTCGCGCGGCACGGCGCCCATCGCGTCCAGCACACGCTCGTCCTCGATGCCGCGCCGGCGCAGCTGGCGGTCGACCATGCGCGCGCGTCGCTTGGCGAATTCAGTGGATGAAGTTCCGGAGCCGCTCAGGTTCATGCACCGTCACCTTGCCCCGCCCGAGCGCGACCACACCCTCTCGCTCGAGAGTGGCCAGGAACCGGCTGGCGCTCTCGCGCGAGGTTCCGGCCAGATGGGCGATCTCGGCCTGGGTGGCCTTCACGAGCACCTCGGTGTCGCCGGCGCCCTCGGCCTGGCGCGCGATCACCTGCGTGAGCAGCGCGGACGCCACCCGCCCCGCCACGGTCTGGAAGGACTGCTGGAGCAGGCGCTCGTTCGCGAGCCGCAGCCGGTCCGCGAGCGCGCCGAGCATCTTCACCGCGATCTCGGGGCTCGATCGCAGCACCCTCTGCATGTCGCCCGAGAGCACGGCGACCAGCGCGGTCTCCTCCAGGGCCTCCGCTGTGGCCGAGCGCGTCTCAGACCCGAACATCGCCAGCTCCCCGAACATCGCTCCGGCGCGAAGTTCCGCCAGCGCCAGAGTGCGGCCGTCCAGGTGCTCGCGGCGGATGCTCACCGAGCCGCTGCGGATCACGTAGCAAGTCTCGCCCGAGTCTCCCTCCCGGAAGATCACCTCCCCGCGCTCGAAGGTGCGCGGCACGGCGACCTGCGCGACCTGCGCCAGCTCGCGCTCCTCCAGCTCGGAGAACACCTCGACTTCGGCCAGAAGGGTTGCGGTTTCTTCATCCCCCCGCTGCATCGGCGCATAATCACAGATAGATGGCAATCGCCGGAACCGATGTGACCGCCCAGGACGTGGCCGACGCGGCCGCGGGCCTGGCCGGACGCGTTCGCGAGACCCCTGTGCTGCCGGCCGGAGAGCTGTCGCGCCGCGCGGGCGGGCGCGTCGTGCTGAAGGCCGAGAACCTCCAGCTCACCGGATCGTTCAAGGTGCGCGGCGCGCTCGCCGCCGTCGCGAAGGGCGAGCGGGTCGTGGCTGCGAGCGCGGGCAACCACGCTCAGGCCGTGGCCTACGCGGCCCGCGCCGGCGGGGGCGACGCCGTGCTGGTGATGCCCGAGCGCGCGCCCGTGGCGAAGGTGGAGGCGGTGCGCCAGTACGGCGGAGACGTCCGCCTCGTCGAGGGCGGGTTCGAGGATGCCGTGGCCGCCGCGACGCAGGTGGCGGAGGAGGAGGACCGGGTTCTGATCCCCGCCTTCGACCATCCGGCGGTGGTGGCGGGCCAGGGCAGCGTGGGCCTGGAGATCGCGCGCCAGGCGCCCGACGCGAGGCTGATCGTCGTCCCCCTGGGCGGTGGCGGGCTGATCTCGGGGATCGCGATCGCGTGCCCGCAGGCAAGGGTGGTGGGCGTGCGCCCAGAGAGCCCGGTCAACACCATCTGCGACGGCATCGCGGTGAAGCGCCCGGGCGCGGTGACCGGGCCGCTGCTGGAGCGCCACGTGGACGAGATCGTGAGCGTGACCGACGACGAGGTGGCCGAGGCGATGGTGCTTCTGCTCGAGCGCTCGAAGCTCGTGGTGGAGGGCGCCGGCGCCGTGGGGGTGGCGGCCCTCCTGCACGGGAAGGTGGCGCCCGCATCCGAGGGTGAGACCTGCGCCGTGCTCTCCGGCGGCAACGTGGATGCCTCGCTACTGGCGGAGTGCATTCGCCTCGGCGAAACCGCCGCGGGCCGGCGGATGGTGATCTCCACGAAGGTCCCGGACCGTCCCGGCGGGCTCGCCCGCCTGCTCGACCTGATGGCCGAGCACGGCGCCAACGTGATGGACGTGGAGCACCTGCGCGAGGGGATCGACCTGCATGTCCGCGAGACAGCGATCCAGCTCGTTATTCAGGTCCGCGGCCCCGGCCACGGGGAGGAGATCCTCCGCGCGGTGGGAGAGGCCGGGTTCGCCGTCAGGTCAGCGCTGCCTCACGACGGCGCCGCCTGAAGCCGCGACCCGCGAGGGCGACCACCCCGGCGAGCAGGCTCAGCGGGAGCAGGATGCCCAGCGCGCGCACGAGGATCTCCACCGAGTCCTCGAGCGAGCGCAGAGCGTCGTCCATCGCGCCGCCCAGCCCGTCGTCGTTCGCGGCTCCGCCCGAGTCCTCGCCCTCACGGGTGAGGCTCACGGAGACCACCGCGTAGTCGGTGCGGGTGCGCAGCTCGCGCACCTGGCCCCGGAGGCCGCGGATCTCACCGGCGTTGAGGTCGAGGCGGCGGCGGATGGACTCCGCCTCGGTGTCGCTGTCGGCGTTCTCCAGCCTGCGCAGCAGGCTGCGGCGCTCGGCGCGGGCGGCCTGCAGGCGGTCCTCGGCGGACACGAACTGCTGGGTCACGTCCTGGCCGTTCTGGCTGCGCGACCTGACCTCGCCCAGCTTGGCCAGGTCGGCCAGCGCCGGCTGGAGGTCCTTCGCCGGGATCCGCAGCGAGAAGTCGCCGCCGCCCCCGTCCTCGCCCGAGGAGAGCGAGGAGCGCAGCACGAAGCCGCGGTAGCGCTCGGTGACGGTTGTGATGCCGTCGGCGACCTGGTCGATCTCGTCGCCCGGGTGCGGCCAGGGTGAGGGAGGCGGAGCGCTCGATGCGGCGCTTGCGGTTGGGGGCGAAGTCTTCGCCTCCCTGTGGCGGCTCCGGAATAGTCGAGCTCGGGGCGAGGGTCTTCGCATCGGGTGCGGCCTCACCGCCGGCATCGAGCGCAGGGGTGACCTGATCGCCCTCGTCGCCGCCACGCGAGATCAGCGGCACCGCAACGGCCACGGCGAGCAGGATGGATGCCGCGGCGGCGACCAGCGGCCGGTTCAGCTTGAACGAGGGCAGCCGCCGCTTGCGCGGAAACCCGTCCGCCACCAGCTTGCGCAGCTCGGCCTCGAACGCCGGGTCCGGCTCGGGCATGTCCGCCAGCAGGGCGGCTTCCACATCGGTGTCAGTCCAGTTCATTACAGGCCTCCCGCAGCTTCGTCAGGGTCCGGTGCAGCTTGGTGCCCGCGTTGGATTCGGACATGCCGAGCACGCGGGCGATCTCGGCGTTCGAAAGGCCGCCCATGTACTTGAGGGCAACCAGGTCGCGCTCGGTGCCGTCGAGGCCGGCGAGCGCGTCGCGGACGACGGCCCGTCGCACGGCGCTCTCTTCGAGTGGGGGCGATGCGGTGTCTGCAGGCTCCGTCTCCAGGGAGGCGCGGCGCTTGCGCTTGCGCAGCTCGTCCAGCGCGGCGTTGCGGGCGATCCCGAACACCCACGCCTCGGCGCTGCCGCGTCCGGCGCGGTATGTGCGCCGCTTGCGGTAGGCGCGCTCGTAGGCCTGGGATGTGACGTCCTCTGCCGCGGCGCGGTCGCGCAGCAGCGAGGCCACGTACGCGTAGACCTTCGGAAAGGTCCGCTCGTAGAGCGCCTCGAACGATTCCGGGATGTCTCCGGCCAGGGCGGCCATGGGCTCAGCGATCGCCTCGTTCACGCAACCAATACGCGCCAACCCTGCGATTCATCACAGATCTGCTCATTCTCGTGTCAGGATGGCGGCGATGCGTCTCGGCCCACGCCTGCTCGTGCCGCTGCTCGCGGTGCCGTTCCTCCTAGCGCCCGCGCCCGCCGGCGCGGCCAAGCCCGTGAAGCATCTCTGGTCGACGGTCAACCGCTGCGACACGCCCGGCTCGCCGAACACGATCGGCGTGCGCGCCAGCATGCCGGGCACGAAGTACCGCTCGCGCCTCTACATGCGCTTCCGGATCCAGTTCTGGAGCGCGACCCGGCAGAGCTTCGTGGACACCGACAGCAGCTCGCGCTGGCTGAGGGTCGGCGACGGGCGCGCGGCGGCCACGCAGTCGGGGTTCAACTTCCGCTTCGACGATCCGCCGGAGGGCGAGCAGTTCGTGCTCCGGGGGGTGGTCCAGTACCGCTACACGGCCAAGCGCAAGCGCAAGGGAAAGCGGCGCTGGCGCGTGGTGAAGCAGTACGAGCGGATCACCCGGTCGGGGCAGCGCAACGTGCAGTCAGCGGACCCCGTCGGGGCCTCCTTCACGATGTGCGTCGTCAGGCGGGGAACAGGCGAGGGTCATTCGTGATCACGGCGTCCGCGCCGAGCGCCTCCAGCCGGGCGATCTGCTTCGCGTCGTCCACCGTCCACACGTAGAGCAGCCCGCCGGCGCCGTGCACGGCGCGCACGAGCCGCCTCGTGACAAGCAGCCGGTTTGCCATCAGGGCTTCCGCCCGTCCCTCTTCGATCACGCGCGCGGCCTGGCCGGGCATCCGCGCTCGCAACACCTGCAGCAGCGCGTATGCGGGCACCGCCCACACGTAGCTCTTGGTGTAGTCGCGCCTCACCTTCGGCACCGACCAGCCACGCCGGATCCCGGGGGCCAGCTCGCCGATCCGGTCGAGGCTCTCGAGGTAGTGCGAGGAAATCAGGGAGCGTTCGTCCAACCCGCGCGAGACGAGGCCCTCCACCACCTCGGCCTCGTACCCGGGCAGCTTCAGGTCGACGTCGAGCTGAACGTCGCCGTAGGCCTCGCCGGCAAAGTGGTCCAGGCCCTCCTCGAGGGTGAGCGCGTCGGGCCTGCGGCCGTCCTCGTAGTCGTGAGCGAGCACGAGCCGGCCGTCCTTCAGCCGCAGCACGTCGAACTCGATCATGTCCACGCCGCACTCCAGCGCCGCCTCGAAGCTCGCGATCGTGTTCCCGGGGGCCACGTGGTCGGCCCCCTTGTGGCCGACCTTGATCAGCCCTGACACTCGGGGCACCAGAAGGTCGTGCGGTTGTCGTCGCCCTGTCCGCGAGATCTGATGAGGGCATTACAGCGGCGACAGGGCAGTCCCGCGCGCTCGTACACCCAGGCCGGCGCCCGGTGACCGCCCCGCTCAGCGGAATCGCGCATGAGCGGGCGCGCCTCGCGGACTATCGCCAACGCCTCGTGGTCCTCGATTGCGGCCGTCTCCCGCCACGGGTCCACGCCCGCGAGGAAGCACGCCTCGGACTTCCAGAGGTTGCCGATCCCGGCCACCGTGCGCTGGTCGAGCAGCGCGTCGCCGATCCCGCGAGTCGGGTCGTCCTGGCGCAGGCGCCGCAGGAAGGCCTGCTCGTCGAACTCCTCGGCGACGATGTCCGGTCCCAGCGCGGCCAGGCGCCGGTCGAAGCGGGTGCGCGACTCCGTCATCAGCTCGAGCACGGGCCCGTCGAATTGCACCACCTCGTGGTCGGCGGTGCGGATCACCAGCCAGGCGCGGCGGGGTGAGCGCCGCCAGCGCTCGCCGTGGCGGTAGACACCCCACTGCCCGCCCATCCGCAGGTGCGAGTGAAGGGTGAGGTCGCCCTCGAAGCGCAGGAACAGGTGCTTGCCGTGGGCGTCGACGGCCGCCACGCCGCGGCCGGCGAGCCGATCGGGCCAGCGATCCAGGCGGTGGCGCGGATGTGGCGTCTCGATCGCCTCGATCTCGCGTCCGAGCAGGGCCGCCCGGATGCGCTTCGCCGCGTGGTGGATGGTGTCGCCCTCAGGCACTCGACCCATCGTAGAAAGGTCGCTAGGCTGGCCCCAGGGAGGCGCCGAGCCGATAGGGAAGGATTCGCTTGCGCCGCAGCTTCATCCTCATGCTGTTCGTGGTTTTGCTCTGGGCGCCCTGCGCCCAGGCTGCGGGCGGTTCCTCGTGGCAGGAGGTCGGCCCTCAATGGGCGACCGTGAACACCTGCGACTCGGGCTCGCACACCGTGGGCGTGCGCGCCAGCCAGCCCGGCGATGCCGCGGGCCGGCGCATGTACACCCGCTTCTCCTACCAGTGGCTGAGCGCCAAGAGCGGCGCCTGGCAGCCCGTCGGCGGCGCGGGCTCCGGATGGCTGGACGCCGGCGCGGGCTACTGGGTGGCCAGCGAGACCGGCTGGAACCAGACCTTCGCTCCCGCCCCGGCGGGCTCGACCTTCAAGATCCGCGGGGTCGTGGAGATGCAGTGGCGCGAGGGCGGGGGCGTGAAGCGCAGCGCCACGCTGGTTACGCCACAGGTCTGTCAGCTGCGCTGACATGAGCCTCATAGAGCGCCTCGGGATCGAGCATCCCATCATCGGCGCCGGACTAGGGGGTGGACTCTCCCGTGCGCGGCTGACCGCCGCCATCGCGGAGGCAGGTGGGCTCGGGCAGCTCGGGCTGATGCCGGCGCCGATGCTGCGGGCGGAGCTGGCCGCGCATCGTGAGCGCAGCGACCGTCCCGTCGCCGTGAATCTGCTGCTGCCGTTCGCGCGCCGAGCACAGTGGGACGCCGCCGATGAGGCCGATGCGGTGGTGACGTTCTGGGGCAAGCCGCGAGGGCCGAGGGGCGGCTTGTGGGTGCACCAGTGCGGGTCGGTGGACGAGGCCAAGCTGGCCGCGAACGCAGGCGCGGACGGGGTGATCGTGCAGGGCGTGGAGGCGGGCGGCCACGTGCGTGGCGACACACCTGCCCTGGAGCTGATCGAGCGTGCGAGCCACGTGCTGCCGGCGGGCTACCCGGTGTGGCTGGCCGGTGGTGTGGCCGATCGGGCCGACGTGGAGGCCGCGCTGGCGGCCGGTGCGGAGGCGGTCGTGGTGGGCACCCGCTTCCTCCTCTCCGAAGAGAGCGACGCGCACCCCGAGTACAAGAGCCGGTTGCTCGATGCACACGACACCGTGCTCACAGACCTGTTCGGCGCGGGCTGGCCGGCGCCCCACCGTGTCGTGCGCAACGCGGCGACAGAGCGCTGGCTCAAGAACGACGATCGCGGACCCCGCTGGGTGCGCGCGCTGCACCGCGCCACGGCTCCGGCGCTCTCGCGCATGCCGGCCGGTCTGATCCAGCGCGCCTCGCGCTCGCAGCGGCCCGGGATGCCCATGCTGGGGCCGAGCGCCGCGACCGTTGACGATCCGGACTCCCTCCTCGACGCCGGGCCGCTCTATGCGGGCGAATGCGTGGCGCGCATCGATGAGCTGCTTCCCGCCGGGGATCTCGTGCGTGCCCTCGCCGGGGCGTCCGCACGTGTGCGGCGAACGAACCTCGAGCGTGACCCGGCACACCCGACGCGTGATGAGCTGCGCGAGACGGCCGCCTCCGAGGGGTTGATGGCCACCGAAGCGGAGACCGACCCGGCGTTCCACGACGATCGGGATCCCCGGGACGTGCCCGACGCCGAGATGGGCTGACAGGCCTAGAGCACCCGTGACCAGAGCCGCAGCTGGTCGCGCACGGTCGCGCACCCGTGCGGCCTGAGCTCGAGCCCTGGCGCTGGCCCGTCCCGCAGCACCGCCCGCCAGCAGCGCCGCCCGGTGCGGCGCACCCGATACACCGCCGTTTCACTGTCAGAGGTGGGAATGGCGACGTGACATTCCGCATAGCCCCCTCGATGCCGCTCACAGAAACCCGAGAGGGTCTGAGTGGACATTGCGCCGGAGCCAGACCGATTCGATACCGACGAGAGCAGCGCTTCCTGGGAGACCATCGCTCTCGCACCGCGGACGATGTGAGTGCCACGGTGCCGGGTCGCCTACTGCCGGTACTCGCCCAGGCCGTGGCGGTATGGCAGCGCCCTCTCCAGGGTCGAGCAGGCGAAGTAGAACGCAAGCAACATCGCGAGCAGCGAGACGCCCCCCGCCGTGAAGAAGGCCGTGATGCCCAGGGCGGCGGCGAGGGTGCCGCGCCACCACACGGCCCAGTCGGGATCCCACACGGGCTGAGCGTCGCGGTCGCGGGTGTCGATCAGCAGCATCATGCGCTGAGGGTGAGCCGTCGCGGGCTCTGCCGGAAGCCGATCTCCACCAGCAGCTCCTCGTACTCGGAGCCGACGACCGGCTCGCCGTCGAAGCGCTCGAGCGCGAGGCGCTTGATTCGGCCCCGGCGCACGTGGTCGGCAAGCGCCTCCAGCGCCTCGCGCAGCCAGTCGCCGGACTCGCGCAGCGGCAGGAGGCCCTTGCCGCCGCGCTCCACGTAGAGCACGGGCTCAGAGTCCAGGGTCACCACATACGCGCCTGGAACCCGGCTCGGCCTGCGGTTCGACTCGCGCTGCGGCCATGCCAGGGTCGCGCCGAACGGGTTCGCCGGATCGGTGGCGCCCAGCACCAGCGCGCCCGCGGGCTCGTCGGAGCGCATGCCGCGCAGGCGCTCGATCGCCGCGGGCAGCGCGAACTGCGCGCCGCCCAGGCCCTCCACGAAGTAGCCGCGGCGGGCGGTGCCCAGCGTCTCGAGGTTCGACAGCTCTCCGTAGAGGCCGGCGAAGCCGCCCGGGATGCCCTCGGCCAGCACCGTCTCGCGGGTGACGATGCCGTAGCGCTCCAGCAGCAGCTCGGAGATCGCCCGCATGCGTGGACCGTGCGACGGGGCGTCGGCGAACAGGCGCTCGGTGAGGGACCAGCGGCCCTGGACCTGGGGCGCGCCGGGGCGGCGGCGGCGGGCGAAGCGGCGGCCCTGGTCGCGCTGCTCGCTGGGCGAGCGAGAGGCGCGGCGCGCGCAGCGGGGCGAAGGCGTCGTTGGTCACCTCGCCCGCCCACACGAGATCCCACAGCGCCTCCTGGAGCTCCGACCGGCTCCGGTGCGTCCTCGATGTCCACAAGGAGGTCACGACCAGAACGACGGCGCCCCGCGCGAGCCGCTCGCGGATGGCCGTCGTGGAGCGGCTCCTCGGGGCGGTCGGCCTTGAACGGTCGGCGGGCCGATGAAGCGGGCGTCCTCACGGAACAGCAGCGCCACCTTGCCTGAGCGCCGCCCGAGCGCCCCCGCGCCGACCCACACCAGCTCGCCCGACGCGCACAGCTGGTCGATCCACGAGGGCGAGTAGGCGCCGACGCGGCGCGGCAGAACGTCGTTCTCCCACACCTCCGGCGCCAGGGCCACGCCCTGAAGCGGCACGAGCACCTCGCGCAGCCGATCCACGCCCGCCCCGCCCGGGGGAGAGGCGTCGACGCCCTGCCACGCGGGCAGGAAGCGCGCCAGCGCGCGCTGCTCGGCGGGCTCCACCTCCTTGCGCAGCGACGCCAGCGAGGCGCGGCGCAGGCGCCGCAGCACCTCGGGGTCGCACCATTCGCGCTCCGAGCCGCCGGGACGCAGCTCGCCCCTGACCAGGTCCCCGGCCTGTTCGAGGCCCAGCAGCGCCGGCTGGAGGTCGATGGCGTAGCGCTGGACCGGCTCCTTGGTCGTGAACGGGCCGTGGGTGCGGGCGTAGCGGCGAAGGATGCGGTTCAGCGGCTCGGGGTCCTCCTCGAGGAACGCCTCGGGCAGACCGCCGGGAGGCATCGCGCCGAAGGCGTCGCGATATAGGCCGGCGTCCTCGGAGGCGATCCAGCGCTCCTCGGCGCCGATTCGCATCCTGATCGCGCGGCGCTCCTTCTCCAAGTCGTCGAGGATCCGCTGAGCGGACACGGCAGGGAGGGAGCGCTCCTGTGCCTCCTCGGTGGTCAGGTCGCCCACCGCGCGCAGCACGTCGTGGAGCCCGTCGGCGTTGGCGGCCCGCGTGCGCTCGCTGCGGCGCTGGAGGTCGTCCTCGACATCGGCCAGGGCCGCCGGGTCGATCAGGTCGCGCAGCTCCTCCTGTCCGAGCAGCTCGCGCAGCAGGTCGCGATCGAGCGACAGGGCGGCGGCGCGTCGCTCCGCGTTGGGCGCGTCGCCCTCGTACATGTAGGTGGCCACGTAGTCGAACAGCAGCGACGAGGCGAACGGCGACGCGCGCTGGGTCTCCACCTCCACCAGCGACAGCTCGCGTGTGTGCAGCCCGCGCAGCAGTTCCTCGAGGGCGGGCAGGTCGAGCACGTCGCGCAGGCACTCGCGATAGGTCTCGAGCACGATCGGGAACTGGCCGTAGCGCTTGGCCACCTCCAGCAGCGACTGCGCCTTCAGCCGCTGCTGCCACAGCGGCGTGCGCTTGCCGGGGTAGGCGCGCGGGAGCAGCAGCGCGCGGGCGGCGTTCTCGCGGAAGCGCGCCCCGTAGAGGGCGGAGGCCGACAGCTCCTTCACCACCAGTTCCTCAAGCTCGTCGGGCTCCACCAGCACCAGGTCGGCGCCGGGCGGCTCGTCGGCGTCGGGCAGGTGGACGATGATCCCGTCGTCCGACCAGATGGCGTCGGATTCGAGGCCGAACTGGTCCCGGATGCGCGCGCTCAGGGCCAGGCCCCAGGCGGCGTGCACGCGCCCGCCGTAGGGCGACAGCACGCACAGCCGCCAGTCGCCGATCTCGTCGCGGAAGCGCTCGACCACGATCGTGCGGTCCGATGGGACGACACGGGTCGCCTCCTGCTGATCGCGCAGGTAGGTGACGAGGTTGGTGGCGGCGCGCCGGTCGAGGTCGTACTCGCCCACCAGCTCCTCGGGCTCGCGGTCGACGGCGGTCCGCGCGAACTCGCCGATGGCCCGGCCCAGCTCCGCGGGGCGGCCGATGCCGTCGCCCTTCCAGTAGGGCAGGGCCCCCGGGGCGCCCGGGGCGGGGGTCACGATCACCCGGTCGCGCGTGATCTCCTCGATCCGCCACGTGGAGGCGCCGAGCAGGAAGGTCTGGCCGGGACGCGCCTCGTAGACCATCTCCTCGTCCAGCTCGCCCACGCGGCGACCGTCGGGCAGGTGCACGCCGTAGAGGCCCCGGTCGGGGATCGTGCCCGCGTTGGTCACCGCGAGCTGGAGCGCACCCTTGCGCGCGCGGATGGTGTCCTCCACCCGGTCCCAGACGATCCGCGGCCTCAGCTCGGAGAACTCGTCGGAGGGATAGCGGCCGTCGAGCATGTCGAGCACGCTGTCCAGCAGCTCCCGGCTGAGATCGGAGTAGGGGTAGGCGCGCTTCACGAGCTCGTGCAGCTCCGGCACGCGCCAGTCGTCGCCGGTGGCGACCATGGCCACGATCTGCTGCGCGAGCACGTCGAGCGGGTTGCGCGGCACCACGGTGGTCTCGATCTCGCCGTCGCGCATCCGGCGCGCGACCACGGTGCACTCCAGGAGGTCGGCCCGGAACTTGGGGAAGATCCGGCCCTTGGAGACGTCGCCCACGTTGTGGCCCGCGCGGCCGATGCGCTGCAGCCCGGCGGTCACCGACTTGGGCGACTCCACCTGCAGCACGAGGTCGACGGCGCCCATGTCGATGCCGAGCTCCAGCGACGAGGTGGCCACCAGGCACGGCAGCTCGCCCGACTTCAGCAGGTCCTCGACCACCAGCCGCTCCTCGCGCGCCAGTGAGCCGTGGTGCGCCCTGGCGATCTCGGCCGGCTTGTCCTCCTCGCCCGCCAGCTCGTTCAGCCGCACCGCCAGCCGCTCGGCCGCGCGACGGGCGTTCACGAAGATGATCGTGGACTTGTGGGCGCGCACCAGCTCCAGCAGCTCGGGGTAGATCGCGGGCCAGATCGAGCGCCGGTTGGCCGACTCCTCGGGCTCGCCACGGCCGGTGCCCGCGAGGTCTCCGCCGCCGGCGGCGGTGCCCCAGCCGCCGACCGCCGGGTCGGTCACGTCGTGGGCGCCGGGCTCGCGCATGTCCTCCACCGGCACGCGGACCTCCAGGTCGAGCGGCTTGCGCACGCCGGTGTCCACCACCCTGCAGTCGCGCCCTGCGCCGACCAGGAAGCGCCCCACCTCCTCGAGCGGCTTCTGCGTCGCGGACAGCCCGATGCGCTGCACGTCGTGGTCGGAGGCGTGCTGGAGGCGCTCGAGCGAGAGCGCCAGGTGCGCGCCGCGCTTGGTGCGCGCCACCGCGTGGATCTCGTCGACGATGCACCACTCGGTGCCCGCGAACATCTCCCGTGCGCGGGAGGTGAGCATGAGGTAGAGCGACTCGGGCGTGGTGATCAGCACGTCCGGCGGGTTGCGCAGCATCGCGGCGCGCTCCTTCTGCGGCGTGTCGCCGGTGCGGATGGCCACGTCGATCTCGCCGCCGATGCCCTTCAGCGGAGCGCGGAGGTTCTTCTCGACGTCGTAGGAAAGGGCTTTGAGGGGAGAGACGTAGACCAGCCGGGTCTTCTTCTCGGTCGACGGCTCGGCCACCAGGCGGTCCAGGCCCCACAGGAAGGCCGCGAGCGTCTTACCGGATCCCGTGGGAGCGGAAACGATCACGTGCTCGCCGCCCGCGATCGCGGGCCAGGCCTGGTGTTGCGCCTCGGTGGGCTCCTCGAACGATCGCGCGAACCACTCACGTACCTGCGGGGTGAAGCCTGCGAGAGGGTCCGAACGCATGCGACCCCTGAATGTACTCCTTGGCGTGGGGGGCGAACTCCCGGCGCTCGGGACCTTCATCCACTTAGTGGTCGTACAACAACCACAACGTGGGAGCGACTGGGTGATTGCCCGGTTGGCGGAGGCCCAGCACGGCGTCGTGGCGCGATGGCAGTTGCTGCTCGAGGGCCTCACGACGGCGGAGATTCGGTGGCGCCTGGAGACCGGGCGCCTGCATGTCGTACATCGTGGCGTCTACGCCGTCGGGCACCCACGCCTCGGTCCTCGCGGGCGGTGGATGGCGGCCGTGCTGGCGCTTGGCGAGGGCGCTGTTCTGAGTCACCGAGCAGCAGCCGCGCTGTGGAGCTTGCTGGACGATCACCCGCCGATCGACGTGTCTTCGTCCCGCAATGCCCGACCCCAGGCGGGCCTGAGGGTGCACCGCACCAGCACCCTCAGCGCCGCTCAGCGCGTGATCCGCGACGGCATTCCGTGCACCAGCGTGGCGCGCACGCTTCTGGACCTCGCAGCCACGGCGCGGCCGCACACCGTGAGGAAGGCGGTGAGGGAGGCGGAGTTCCGTCGAATCTTCGATCTGAGGGAGGTGATGGCTCTCGAGGCGCACCCGGGACGGCGCAGGCTGCTGGGGGTCCTCGACGAGCTCTCCATCGGATCGCTGAACACCAAGTCGGAGCTCGAGGACCGGTTCCTCGCCCTGGTCACCGGAGCCGGATTGCCACGGCCCGAGGTGAACGCAGCGCTCGAGGTGAACACGACGTACTTCGTCGACTTCCTGTGGCGGACCGAGCGGCTCATCGCCGAGACGGTCGGCTTCGCTGCCCACGGTCGCGAGTCGTCCTTTCATGCCGACAGCAGACGAATCCTCCGCCTGCGCAATGCAGGCTACGAGGTGCTCACGTTCACCTGGCGCGACGTGACGGAGACGCCGGACGAGGTGCTGACCGCCGTCCGCGCGCGTCTCAGCGGCGGATGAAGCGCAGCGTGCTGCGCGCGCGCTTGCGGCCCGGAGACACCGCTCCGAGTCGCACGCGGTAGCTCCCACGGCGGAGCTTGGGCAGCCGCACCGAGTAGGTGCGCTCGCCGCGGCGGGTCTTCAGCTTCACCCGCTTCACGGTGCGCTTCCCGCGAAGGATCCGCAGCGAGACACGCGCGGTGCGGTCCAGCCGGAAGGTGAGCCTGGGGCGGCGCGCGCGCGTTACGGGCGAGGCCAGCGACAGGCGCTGGACGAATCCACAGCCGGTGCGGAAGAAGGTGGTGGTCCGGCGCACTCGCCCGGCGCGCACGCGGAAGCCCCTGCGGCGCTCGTCGGTTCGTCCGTTCGCGGACTTGATCCGGTAGCGCGCGACGTACGTGCCCGCCCTCAGGTTGCGCACGCGGAACGACTTCGTGCGGCGGAAGGTGCGCACCCGGCGCAGGCCGCGACGCGTGACCCGCAGCAGGTCCACGCGCACGCGCGCCCGGCGAGCGCGGCGCAGGCCGATCCGAACGCCGCCGCCGCGGGCGCGGCTCACCCCCGCCGCGCGCAGGCCGCCTCGCGGCGTACAGCTGTTACCGACGTAGGTGGTGGTCGCGATGGTGGGATCTGCCAGCACCTCGCTGGGGCAGAACGGCGGGTGGTTCCAGCGCTTTGCGGAGAAGGCGCGCGTGTAGTCGGTGCGGTGGGGCGAATTGCGGTTCTCGGACTGGCCGTAGGTCACGAAGGTGCTCGACCGCGCGGGGCATGCGCCGCCCTGGAAGCGCGCGGCCATGATGAAGCTCGACCCGTGGTCCACCGGGCTCAGACCCTTGCCGTTCCACGAGGCGCTGATCGCCTGGAACACGCCCAGCCCGCCGGGCCCTCCGTGGATGGGCGTGCCCGCGGCGCGGTCCTTCTGGACTCTCCTCAAGGAGGTGTTCAGCGGGAGCCCTGCGCCGCGCAGGTCGGTGACGGCGCTCGCCAGGGCCGATCGCACCTTGTTGCTGTCCTGCAGGCCCGTCGGGGTGTCCACCGGGCGGTTTACATCGAACGGCTCGGAGAAGCCCCGGTCGCCGATCTCCGCCGAGCCCCCCGTGCCGGTCGGCAGCGACTGCGTGGCGGGGTAGGCGCGCGCGGCGAAGCGGCGGAAGAGGAGAGCCCCCGGGGCGTCGAGGTCGTCGCGCAGGTTCCAGCGGGCGAGGACGTCGCAGGCCTCGCGCACGTCCACGCCGTTGATGGTCGGGTTCGCCCGGCAGATTCCCACGATGCGGTCGCGCCACAGCTCGCCGAGGTACTGCCGGTTGCCCAGGGCCACGCGTTCGAGGATCGACAGGTTGAAGCGCCTGCCGGGCAGGCCGTCGCGGCCGGCGAGGCGGTCGCGCATCATCACCAGCCCGAGCCGGGTCCGGGGCGTGACCTCGGCGCGCTCGATGCCGATGATGCGGTCGAACCCTTCGAGCGGCGCGGACGGGTTGGCGAGCCAGTGGCTGTCGTTTCCGTTGTGCACGTAGTCGCGCCGGAAGCGGTAGGGGATGCGCGAGTTCGGCAGCAGCCCCTCGTCCGCCGCGCCCGGATCCCTGCCCCACGAGCACGCCGAGCGCGACCCGTCGGGGACCGGCAGGCCGAGGACGCCTCCGGTCACGGGGCCGAGCGTGGTCTGGCACTGGCTTGCCTTCGCGTTCGTCACGTTCGGGATCGCGCCGTTCATCGAGTAGTAGGCCTCGCCCCTGCTGTCGGCGGCGAGCGAGTTCACCCACGGGATGCCCTGGTAGCGCTCCTGGATGGCGTGGTACTCGCGCACCGACTGGGCCTGGTTGGTCTTGATGAAGTGGTTGAGGTAGCGGAAGTTGTTCGCGTTCACGTCACCGAGGGCGAACCCGGCCGTGGGCGTCCAGGGGAACAGGGGTAGCCCGAGCAGCGACGTGAACATCGGCCCGTGCACGGTCTCGTAGAGGGTGCGGCTGCGGTCCTCGAGCCTGCCGTTCACGAGCGCCTTCACGGTCACGCGCGTCTCCTTCATCCGTCGCACCTGGCCGTCGAGGAGGTAGGCGTGGGGGTCGCCCGGCACCAGCTTGATCTCGAACGGCGTGAACCGCCATGCCGTGGCCACCGTGTGCGACCAGGCCAGTCCGCGGGTGTGGCCGATCAGCACCGCGGGCACCCCGTACAGGGCCGCGCCGGACACGTCGGCCTTGCCGGGGATGGTGAGGTGGCTCTGGTACAGGCGCTCGGCGCCGGCCCAGGGGAAGTGCGGGTTGCCGAGCACCATGCCCCGGCCGTTGTCGGTGGCATCGCCCCCGATGCCGTAGGCGTTGGAGCCCAGGCCGCCGAGGCTGCGCAGGCGGCGCCCGAGCTCAGGGACCAGCGACTTGCGCTGCGAGGTGGTGAGAGAGCTGCCGCCCACCGCCGGAGACGCCTGCGCGATGCCGTCTATCGCCACGCCCGAGGACGCCAGGCTGCCGAGCTGGAAGTAGCGCCGGTAGACGTCGATCTCCTTCAGCGGCCGCACCCAGTCCTTGCCGTTGCAGCGCGGATCGGGCACGCCCTTCGCTCCCCCGACGTCGCGCAGGTAGGCGTTGTAGCCCGCGCACGAACCCCCGGGTGCCCTGCTCGATCTCCGGCAGCGGGCCCTGCGGCGGCTTCTTGGCCATCAGCTTCTCCACCGTGCGGTCCTTGTTGATGCGCCCGTAGAAGAAGTCGGAGTCGAGGTTCTTGAAGGTCGCCCCGTTGCCCGAGAACTCCCAAGTCTTGTCCGGGCCGAAGTAGCGCGAGCGCTCACCGGCGATCGTGACCACGGTCTCGGCCAGCGTGCAGAGGTTGTCCTCGGCGAACGCGTAGGCCTGGCCGTAGGCGGCCGACTCGTAGTCCTTCGCAGTGATGTGTGGCACGCCGTAGCGGGTGCGCCGGATCACGGCGCCCACGTTCGCCGTGGGGTCACCGCCGAAGCGGCGGGGCTTCGGCTTGGGCACCGCGGCCGTTCCCGCGCGCGGGCCATCCGCGCCCGCGGCGCCGGATGTCGCCCCGGCCAGCACGGCGCACGCGCACAGCGCGAGCGCAGCCAACCCCGCCACGAGCCTCTCCCTCACGGGGGCGATGGTATGCGCACACGCCCCGCGCGTGCGCCGTTTCCTAGAGCCCGCTGGGGTGGCGGCCGCGGTACCCGCGCGCCGAGCGCATCTTCTGCGACCAGCGTGTGCCGCGCTGCTTGCGACCGCTCGTGTCGAAGCGCAGTCCCGCCACGATCATGTACGCATGACCGCGGTTCGCGCGGATCGTGATCCACCTCCCGCGGCCGGGGCGGCCCCAGCGCATGAAGCCGCCGGAGGCCATCGCGCCGCGCATCAGGCGGCCGCCGCGCAGGGCATACGAGACGGACCCCGAGCAGTCGTAGCCGGAGTCGCGCAGCTTGCCGTGACCGCCGCCGTACTTGTAGGGCTTCTTGGCAATCCGGTTCGCGGCCGCGATCACGTCCTTCACCGCCTGTGGCGCCTCCGCCGGCGCGATCGCGAGGCCGTTCGAGCCAAGCCGCGCCTTCGCGCCCGGCGCTACGGGCGCCGGCTTGGGCATCCGCTTCACGGCACGCTTCAGCGCGCGCGCGTCGGGCGGAGTCACGCGGCCATCCACCCTCCGCCGATGCCGCGCCTCGAACCGGCGCACGCTGCGCTCGGTCCGCCGCCCGAACTCCCCGTCGGCCGCGGTGCGGAAGCCGGCCCGCGTGAGCGTGCGCTGCAGGGTCTTCACGTCACGGCCCGAGTCGCCCCGGCGCAGGGTCTGGTCGCCGAAGCGTGCCTCGGCGGCTGGGACCGGCATTGCTGCTGCTACCAGGGCGATGGCTGTCGCCGCTCGCGTGCGAGTCATGTTGCTCGGTGCGTCCTCTCGTCGTCGCGCCTACGGGGTTAGCTGACGGGCTCGCGCTGACGAAAGTGCGCTACGCCGCACGCTGGCGGCGATTCGCCCCGGGCCTCGGTGAGGCCAGTGGTTCCCCCGATCCCCTCCACTGACGGCGGGGACTCGGCTGGTTGGTTCTCGCGTGAGAACCCGCGTCGACGGCCCGAGTTGCGGCCTAGAGGCCCTCGGGATGGCGCGCCCGGTACCCGCGCGCCGAGCGGCGCTTCTCGGTCCACCGGGTCTTGCCGCGCTTGCGCGCGCTGGTGTCGAAGCGGATGCCCGCCACCACCATGTACGCGTGGCCGGAATTGGCGAAGACGGTGATCCAGTCGCCGCGCCCGCGCTCGCCCCAGCGGGTCATCGCGCCGGAGGGCATCGACTCGTCCATCAGGCCCGCCTTGCGCAGTGCGTATGAGATCGAGCCGGAGCAGTCGTAGCCGGAGTCGCGCAGCTTGCCGTGGCCGCCGCCGTACTTGTAGGGCTTCTTGGCGATCTCGTTGCCGGCGGCGATCACGTCCTTCACCGCCTGCGGCGCGCCGGCGGGCGCGATGGCGAAACCGTCCTCGCCCACGCTGGCCTCCTCGCCGGGCGCCTCCTGGGTGGTCGCGGGCTCGTCGTCGGCCGACTCGTCGGGACCTCGCTCGGCGGCGGCCTTCAGCGCGCGGGCGTCGGAGGGGGTGACCCTGCCGTCCACGCGGCGCTCCTCGTTGCCCTCGAACGCACGCACGCGCTTCTGGGTGTGCGCGCCGAACTCGCCGTCCACGTCGGTCTCGTAACCGGCGTCGTTGAGCGTGCGCTGCAGGGTCTTCACGTCGCGGCCCGAGTCGCCCTTGCGCAGGGTCTCGTCGCCGAAGCGGGCCTCGGCGGCGGTGACGGGCATGGCTGCGAGCGCGATGACGGCCACGAGGACCGCGCGGGCGTGCTTCATGTCTGGTGCTTCCCCTCTCTTTCTGGCGCCTGCGGGGTTAGCTGTCGGGCTCGCGCTGAAAGAGTGCGCTACGCCGCCTGTGGCGGCGATTCGCCCCGTGGCCCTGAACGGGCCGGTGGTTCCCCCGCTCCCCGGCCGCAGGGCGGCTGGAGATTCGGCTGGGCTATTTCTGGCAGCGCGAGAAGGTAGCGACTTGCTCGGCGAACGTCTTTCTAGCCCTCGTCGCCCCGGCCGGATCCCGCTCTGGGACGCGGATCGGACGGATTTAGATCGGTTGGAGGCTTACCGTCGCCATAGCGACATCAACCCTCCAACCGATCCGCCCGGGAGCCGCGCGAGCACTCCCAGGCCCGGGCGAACACCGCGTCGATCATCGGCTCCGTGAGCTTGCCGGTGAACGTGTTCTGCTGGCTGGGGTGGAAGCAGCCGATCATCAGCGGGCCGTCCTCCACCGCGTACTCGGCGCCGTGACCGAACTTGGGCTTCGGCTTGACCGCCAGCAGCCGGCAGGCGGCGTCCCAGGCGTAGGCGCCCAGGCAGACGATCACCCTCGGTTGCATCAGTTCGAGCTCCTCGCGCGCGTACGGGAGGCAGTTGTCGCGCTCCTCGGGCAGCGGCTTGTTCGCGGGCGGTGCGCAGCGCACCGCGGCGGCCACATACGCGTCGTCGAGCCTCAGGCCGTCGTCGCTGCTCACCGACAGCGGCTGGTTCGCGAAGCCCGTGCGGTGCATCGAGGCGAACAGCCAGTCGCCCGAGCGGTCGCCGGTGAACACCCGTCCGGTGCGGTTGGCGCCGTGGGCGGCGGGGGCCAGGCCGAGCACGTACACCGACGCGTGGGGGTCTCCGAAGCCGGGCACGGGCCGACCCCAGTACTCCTGGTCTGAGAACGCCGCCCGTTTCTCCCGCGCCACGCGCTCGCGCCATTCGACGAGCCGGGGGCAGAGCCGGCAGTCGGTCAGGCCTTCAAGCGCCGGCCGGTCGTGAACAGCCACTGGGCCCAGAGGTAGGCGGGGATCGCCAGCGCCGCGGTCACGCCGAGCGCCAGCCAGATGCTCACGTCGCTCGTGCCGAGGAAGCCGTATCGCACGGCCTGCACGAGGTAGAAGAGCGGGTTGAAGTGCGACAGCTCCTCCCACGGGGAGGGGAGCTGCTCGACCGAGTAGAAGGTGCCGCCGAGGAACGCCAGCGGCAGGATCACGATGTTGGCGATGAAGGTCGTGTGGTCCCAGGTCTCGGCGTGTATCCCCACGACCAGGCCCAGAGCGGCAAACAGCACCAGGCCGAGGAGCACAGCCGCCACCAGCGCGAACGGCTCCTCGACGGGCGCCCCGGTGAGCGCCACGCACAGCACCAGCAGAGCGAGGCCGATCGCAAGCGCGCGGTACAGGCCGCCGATCACGAAGCCCAGCGTCATCTGCCATGGGTGCATCGGCGCGCTGAGGATGTCGTTCACGTACCGGTCCGAGCGCGCCTGGAACACCGTCGAGGCGTTGTTTGCATAGGCCGCCTGGACCATGGCCATGGCGATCAGCCCGGGCACGATGAACACCTCGTAGTCCACGCCGTCGACGCCCGAGATGCGGCCTCCCAGCGACAGCCCGAACACCACGATGAACAGCAGCGAGGAGACGACCGGCGCCAGGATCGTCTGGGTCCAGAGCTTGGACACGCGCAGCGTCTCGCGCTGCGCCAGCCACCGCAGGCCCACGCTGCCGTTCATGAGAGCTCCATCGCCTTCACGTACACGTCCGCGAGCGTGTCGCCGCCGTAGTGGTCGCGCAGGCCGTCGGCGGTGTCGCGGGCGATCAGCCGCCCGCCGCGGATCAGCGCGATCTCCTCGCACAGCGCCTCGGCCTCCTCGAGGTAGTGCGTGGTGAGCAGGATCGTGGTGCCCTCGGCGTGCAGCTTGCGGATGTACTGCCACAGCTCCAGCCGCAGCTCGTAGTCCACGCCCGCGGTGGGCTCGTCGAGGATCACGAGCCGCGGGCGGTGCATGAGCGCGCGGGCCAGCAGCAGGCGGCGGCGCTGCCCGCCCGAGAGCTTGGGCGCGCGCACGTCGCGCTTGGCGCCCAGGTCGAAGATGTCGACCATCTCGTCCGCGCGCTCATGGGCCTCGGCCTTGCTCATGCCGAAGTAGCCGCCGTGGTAGATCAACGTCTCGCGCACGGTGAGGAAGCGGTCGAGGTTCACGTCCTGCTCGGCAAGCCCGATCCAGCTCCGCGCCAGGAGGGACTTGGCCGGCTCGCCGAACACCAGCACCTCGCCCGCGGTGACACGGATGAGGTTGCAGATGGCGCTGATAGCGGTGGTCTTGCCCGCTCCGTTGGGGCCGAGGAGGCCGAAGAACGCGCCGTCGGGCACGTTCAGGTCGAAGTCCTCGACCGCAAGCGTCCCGTCGTCGTAGCGCTTGGTCAGGCCACGTATTTCGAGAGCGGGCGCATCGCGGTACACCCCAATCAGGCTAGAGGGCGTCCGTACTGCTGCTCGTAGTAGGCGCGGTACTCGCCGGAGCGGATCGGCGCCCACCACGGCTCGTTGTCGCGGTACCACTGCACGGTGCGCTCGAGGCCCTCGGCGAAGTGCGTCTGCGCCTCCCATCCCAGCTCGCGCACCTTGTCCGACGCCAGCGAGTAGCGGCGGTCGTGGCCGAGGCGGTCCTTCACGTATTCGATCAGCGACTCGTCAGCGCCGGTCAGCTCGATGATGCGCTTCACCACCTCGATGTTCTCGCACTCGTCCGGACCGCCGACGTTGTAGGCCTCACCCGGCGTGCCCCTCTCGAGCACCAGGTGGATCGCGCGCGCGAAGTCCTCGACGTAAAGCCAGTTGCGCACCTGGCGCCCGTCGCCGTAGACGGGCAGCGGATCGCCGTGCAGCGCATTGAGGATGCAGAGGGGGATGAGCTTCTCCGGGTACTGGCGCGGCCCGTAGTTGTTCGAGCCACGGCAGATCACCGCCTCGATGCCGTGCGTGTGCGCGTGGGCGGACACCAGCAGGTCGCCGCCGGCCTTGGTCGCGCTGTAGGGCGAGGATGGGTCCAGCGGCGACGTCTCGGTGAACGAGCCGGAGTCGATCGAGCCGTAGACCTCGTCGGTCGAGACCTGCAGGTAGCGCGGCACCCCCAGCTCCCGAGCGGCCTCGAGCAGCGTGCCGGTGCCGATCACGTGGGTCATGGCGAACGGGTCCTGGCCCTCGATCGAGCGGTCCACGTGGGACTCGGCGGCGAAGTTCACCACGGCGTCGGCGCCCTCCATCGCCTCGCGCACCACTGCCGGGTCCTCGATCGCACCCTCGATGAACTCCACCTGCGCGCCCTCGAGGTTCTCCCGCCGCCCGGCGTAGGTGAGCTTGTCCAGCACCGTCACCTCGTGCTCGCCCGACACCAGGTGCACGTAGGTCGAGCCGATGAAGCCGGCCGCGCCGGTCACCAGCAGCTTCACGAGCCGCGCTCCGCCAGGTAGCCGCGCAGGCCGTCCTGCCAGTCGGGCAGGTGGATCGCCTCGTGGTACTGGGTGCCCAACACCGAGTACTCGGGCCGCGGCGCCGGGCGGCCCAGGTCGGCCGTGGTGGCCGACATCACCGTGCACTCCACCTCCGCCAGCTCGAAGATCTCCACGGCGAAGTCGTACCAGGTGCATTCCCCGCCGGCGGCCATGTGGTGAAGGCCGTAGGCCTCGGTGGAGATGAGCCGCACCAGGCCCTCGGCCAGGTGGGCCGTATAGGTGGGGGAGCCGGTCTGGTCGCGCACCACCAGCACCTGGGGCTGTTCGGTGCCCAGGTCGATCATCGTCTCCACGAAGTTGCGCCCGCCCACCCCGAACAGCCAGGAGCTGCGCACGATGAAGTGGCGCGGGTTCACGGCCGACGTGTCCACCTCTCCGGCCAGCTTGGAGCTGCCGTACTTGGAGAGCGGGGAGGGCTCGTCGGACTCCACGTAGGGCGAGTCCTTGGACCCGTCGAACACGTAGTCAGAGGACGGGTACACCACCGAGGCGCCGACCTTCGCGGCCGCGGCGGCCACGTTGCGCGCGCCGTCCGCGTTCACGCGCATCGCCTCTTCCAGCTCGTCCTCCGCGCCGTCCACGTTGGTGTACGCCGCGCAGTTCACCACGGCATCGGGCGCATGGAAGGCCACGGCGCGCTCCACAGCCGCGGCATCAGCGATGTCCACGTCCGTGCGGACGAGACCTTCGACTTCGTGGTTGGCGAGTTTGGCCGCTCGCAGGAAATCCTGGCCGAGCATGCCGCCCGCGCCGAAAACGAGCACCTTCACCCGCCGATGAATAGCACGGGTACAGTGGGCCGGGTGCTCAGAGCCTGGCTCTCACGGCCCGCGGTGGCCCTCGCCGTGGCCCTGCCTGCCCCGATCGTGGCCGGGGACTGGCCGGATCCCTCGGCCATCAAAGACGGCAACGACACGGTGGCCGTGGCCACCAGCGTCGGATACGCGCCCATCTTCAGGGTCCTGCGTTCGCCGGACATGCGCAGCTGGCGGATCGCGGGGTCGGTGTTCGTCACGCGGCCGCGCTGGGCGCTGACCGACTTCTGGGCGCCGGAGATCACCCGGCTAAAGGACGGCCGGCTGGCGGTCTACTACAGCGCGATGCCCCGCAACAAGAAGTCCTGGTACTGCCTCGGGGTGGCCACCGCGAAGGCTCCAGAGGGCCCGTGGCGGGATCTCGGGCGGCCGCTGCGCTGCAACAAGCTCGGGTCGATCGATCCGTACCCGACCCGCGACGAGCGCGGTCGGCTGCACCTGCTCTGGAAGCAGGACGGCAACGCGTTCGACAAGCCCACGCCGATCTTCGCCCAGCGGCTGAGCGAGGGCGGCACGCGTCTGCTCGGGCGCCCGCGGGAGCTCATCCGCAACCGGCCCCGGACGTGGGAGCGCAACGTGATCGAGGCCGCCCACGTGGAGCGCCGCGGCGATTACTTCTACCTCCTCTACTCGGGCGGGCTGTGCTGCACCAAGAAATGCGCCTACGCGGTGGGCGTGGCGCGCGCCAAGCGCCTGATCGGGCCGTGGCGGCGCTATTCCGGCAACCCGATCCTGCGCAGCGGCAACGGCTGGCGCTGCCCCGGCCACGCCACGGTGGTCGGCGGCTCCACCGCCTTCTTCCACGCCTACCGCGCCGGGGAGGGCCGCATCGCCGGGCGCCAGATGCTCGCCGCGCCGTTCACCTACGCGCCCAACGGGTGGCCGCGCATCGGCACCGGGCGCCCGCCCGCGCCCGCGATTGGCGCCGCCGGGTCAGCCTTCACGGACAACTTCGCGTCGCTGGCGCCCGAGTGGGAGTGGTCGGCGCGCCGCCCGCCGGGCATCCGCACCGGCGGCGGGCTGCGCCTGCGCGCGCACCGCGCGAACAAGCGGCGGCTCGACGGCGGCGTGATCGCGCGTCGCACGGGCACGGTGAATTACACGGCCACGGCCACGATCGACGGCACCTCGCTCGCCGGCAGCCAGAAGCTGTCCGGCGGCGCGAAGGCGGGCATCGCCTCCTACCGCAGCGGCTTCGAGGCGATCGGCGTGGCCGTCGGCAATCGCGAGGCCGTGGTCTGGCAGCGCCGCAAGGGTCGGTTCCGCGAGCGCGCCGTGAAGCTGCTTCCGGGCACGCGCGTCGAGCACGTGCGGATGGTCGCCCGGGGCAACCGCTTCCTGTTCCAGGTCTCCTCCGACGGCGCCACCTGGTTTGGCGTCGGCCGGGGCTACCTGCGCGGCCCGATCGAGGAGTCCGCGCGAGTGGCACTGACCGTGGGCGGCGAGCGCCGCACGACCGCCCGCTTCATCTCAGCGTCGCTTACTGAATAGCGCTCGCGCGGGCATTCACGTTGCGGAAGCGGTCGCGCGCTCCGCGAGCTTCCACCCGCACCCCTGCGCCCGCCGGGACCTTCACGGAGAAGAACCTTCCGGCCTTCCGCTTCACGCGCACCGTCCGGTTGCCCACACGGAAGCGCACCACGCCGCCGCGCGCGAACTGCGGGCGGTGCGTGAGGTCCACGTCGCGCTTGGCGCCCGGGTACTGGAGCCCGACCGCCACCCGGCCTGGCCGAGCCGGGACCCGCACCACCTGCAGGGCGCCGTTGCCGCGCACACGGAAGGTGCGCGAGGTGAGCCGGTATCGCTTCGCGGTCACCACGAAGCGGTAGGTGCCGCGCGGGACGTCGAGTGGGATCTCCCAGGCCACCGAGTGGCGACCGTTGTCGTCGACCTTCCAGAGCATCGCCAGCCCGAGGTCCGAGTCCTGGGTGACCCAGCGCCGGCCCTTGCGGCGCTGCGCGCTTACGAACGCTCGGTCCACCGGCCGGTCCAGGCCCTGCGGGCCGCCGTTCCAGGCCAGCGTGGCGCGCTGCAGGCGGCCGTAGCCCGAGTCCGGTTGCGCGGTGATCGCGCCGGTGGCGGCGCCGGCGGGGTAGGGCGGGCCGTCGGGAGCCACGCCGTTCTTGGAGTCGAACGCGAACGGAGCGGCGGCCGGCTCTCCGCGAGCCAGGTTGCCCGCGAGCTTTGCCAGCTCGCGCTGCACGAGCACCGACGACATGCGGCCGAAGTGGGTGTTGCCTCCCTCGTAGTGCTGGCGGTCGTACTCCTCCGGGGTGGTGAGGTAGAGGACGAACTCGTTCGCCAGGCCTGAGACCACCACGCCCTCGATGCCCGACCCCGCGATCGCCGCGCCCGCGGCCTGGCGGATGCGCTCGCCCACCTGCTTGGTGCCCTCGCCCGGGACGGAGACGATCATCCGCCGCCCGACCCGCAGCGCCAGCAACGGAATCCCCCGCGGCACGCCGCCGGTATCGAGCCGGATCTTGTGGCCGTGCGGACCGCCGTCGTCCACCGGCTGGCGGCGGCCCTCGAAGTGCTCCTGTGTGATGTCGAACAGCGGGCCGCGCTCCTCCTCGGAGCCGGTCAGGAACGGGAGGCCGACCGCCGACTGCGACGCGACGGGTCTGCCGTCCACGTCCTGGCCGCAGAAGCAGATGCGCGTCCAGCGCATGTCGAGCGCGGGCGTGCGCGACAGCTGCCGCCGCGCGGACCGCCACGCGCGCACCATCGCCGCGGCCTCCACGCGGCCCACGTAGTCCGAGGCGGCCGGCCCGTGGCGGTCCAGCCCCGCGGACATGTCGCCCTCGTTGGAGTTGCCGTACACGTTCATCACGGCCTGGCGGCGCGGCACCTTGCCGAGCTTGCGCACGCTGGCCTCGAACACCCGCATCGCCGAGGCGTGGTGGTCGGCGTTGTAGAACCGGAACGTCGACTTGGTCACGGTGCCGTGGTCGGCGAAGGTCGACCAGCCCCCGATCGGGACTCTCACCCGCCGCGTGCGGCGCCGCTTCCCACGTCCCACGCGCCGGCGCACGATCTTGTCCACGCGCAGCACGTTCACCGCCGGGTCGATGGTGTGCTCGTAGCCGCCCGGGTCGTCGGACTCCTTGCCCTGGCCGTACTCGAGCTGCTTGCCGTGATTCGCGAGGTGGGCCTCGATGCTGCGGTTTCTCGTCAGGCCCATGATGCGCGAGGAGCCCCAGCCCGCCTCGGCGGGGCCGCGGTCGGCGTCGGCTCGCGTGATCGCCGCGGTGATCTGACGCACGAGGAACGTGTAGAGCTGGCGGTCGGCGGGGTTGGGACTCAGGAAGCGGAAGAACGACAACGGGTCGTTCACGGTCTGCAGGCTGGGCGCCGCCGTGTTGAGCGTGGGGAAGTTGGCGTAGCCGCCGGGCCCGGAGTGTGTGTGGGACGCGGAGATGAGGATGTTGCGCTCGGAGAAGCCGCGAGCGGCGAGTGCCTCGCCTATGTGCTGCACCATCCCCGCAGGGACCATGAACAGGTCGACCTGCACCAGGGCCATCTTTCGCCCATCGCGCTCGAGCACCAGCGCGCGGGAGAACAGCCGCGTGTGCTGGCCGCCGGAGAGGCGGTCCGCGCGCGTCCAGCCGCCCAGGTAGTAGCCGGTCCGCGGCGTGATGTCGGCCTTCCCGACGCCGGCGCGCAGCCCCGCCGCGTCGGCGCTCGCCGGGAGGGCGGCGAAGGCGGTGAGAGCGAGAACGATCGTCAGCCGGCGCACCGCGCGAGGGTACCCGCGAGGGGTTACCATCCGCGCCGATGGAGCCGCCCAGGCCGATCACGGGCGCTGCCTCTGCGGCGCGGTGTCCTACAGCATCGACGCCGAGCCGGTGGCCCAGGCCGCCTGCCACTGCACGGACTGCCAGCGCCAGACGGGCAATCCGTTCTCCGTGATCGTCGCCGTGCCCCGCGATGCCCTGAAGGTCGAGGGCGACACGATCGCGACGTACGCGACGACCGGAGACGACCACGGCAAGGACACCGAGCGGAGCTTCTGCTCGGCGTGCGGCGCACCGGTCTTCAGCATCTCGGCGGCCCTGCCCGAGATGGCCTTCGTGAAGGCCGGGTCACTCGACGACGCGTCGTGGGTCGAGCCGGGAGTGGAGGTCTGGACCAGTTCCGCGCTGCCGTGGGCGCCGCACTTCGAGGGTGCGGCCCAGGTCGAGCGCGGCCCGCAGTAGCGCCTCCGATGTAGACGCTTTTCCCCAACCGGGTAGTGCGGTCAGTGGGAAAAAGTTCAACCGGAGGGAAGAAACCTATGTCGTTCACGCGCGTGTTTGCCTGCGTCCTGGCGCTGGCCGTATTCGTCGTGCCCACAGCTGAGGCCGCGGTGAAGCGCACCGTGACCGACTCGCAGGCGAAGGCGCGCTCCTGCTTCAAGACCCTCCTCGGCGACCGCGCCGGCAGCGAGGTGGTGCGGACCACGGCAACGAAGACGGGGCTGGTGCGTGCTCGGCTCAAGGGCCGGGGCGACTGGGACGTGGGCGTGTTCGACGCCAAGACCCGGCGCAGCGTGGCCGCCTCCGCGGGCTTCAGGTCCAACGAGCTGGCCGAGGGTTTCGTGACCAAGGGCCAGCGGTTGGTCGTCCAGGCCTGCCGCTTCCGCGGCAAGGCCCGCTCCGCGCGCCTGTCGGTGGACTTCCTCGGCGCACCGAAGGGCGGCGGCGGCACCACGCAGGTGGTGGACGTGGCGACCCCCGACCGCGCTGCCAAGAAGCGCCTCCAGGGCCTCGGCCTCGATCTCACCGAGCACGGTGACCGCAACTCGCTGGAGGTCGTGCTCCACGGTGCCGAGGACGCGGCAAAGCTCCGTGCGGCGAAGTTCCGTTACACGGTCCGGATCGCGGACCTGCGTGCCAGGACGGCGGCGAACAAGCGCGCCGACGCTGCCTACGCGGCGCAGACCGCCGCCAGCGACCTGCCGAGCGGCCGTGACAGCTACCGCAGGCTGGCGGACTACGAACTCGAGCTGAAGCAGCTCGCTCGCCGCTATCCGAAGCTGGTGAAGCCGATCACCCTCGCCTACCGCACCCACCTGGGGCGGGACATCATGGGCATCGAGATCGCCCGCAACCCGTTCAACACGGGCGACGGCAAGCCGATCTTCCTCAACATGGGCGTGCACCACGCGCGCGAGTGGCCGTCCTCGGAACACGCGATGGAGTGGGCGTACGACCTGCTGCGCAACTACGGCAACTCCAACCGCACCACGCGGCTGGTGAACGCGACGCGCAACATCGTGATCCCGATCATCAACGTCGACGGGTTCAACATCTCCCGGGAGGCGATCCGCCCGCCCGGCACCCCGGAGTTCGGCCGCTTCGACTACGAGATGAAGCGCAAGAACTGCCGGCCCAACCCCGACCATCCCGGCCCGTGCGAGAACAACGCGACGGCTGGACGCCTGATCGGGACCGACCCCAACCGCAACTACGGCACCTTCTGGGGTGGCAGCGGCGCGTCGGTCGAGCCTCTCAACGACGTCTACCGCGGCCCGGCGCCGTTCTCCGAGCCCGAGACGCAGGGCGTGCGCAAGCTCGTGGGTGAGCGCCAGGTGACCAACCTGATCACCAACCACACCTACTCGAACCTGGTGCTGCGCCCGCCGGGTGTGGCCGACGCCGGGTTCCCGCTCGAGGAGCCGCAGGCGAAGGAGCTGGGGGCGCGGATGACGTCGCGCAACGGCTACGCGAACATCCCCGGCTTCGGGCTGTACGACACCACCG
The DNA here is from genome assembly GCA_963808105.1 of uncultured Thermoleophilaceae bacterium. Classification (GTDB taxonomy): domain Bacteria; phylum Actinomycetota; class Thermoleophilia; order Solirubrobacterales; family Thermoleophilaceae; genus JAAYBF01. The sequence continues at coordinate 489,438 of CAWEEH010000002.1, forward strand.
GCGGCACCGAGGACTGGACGTTCTGGAGCGCCGGCGGCTTCGGCTACACGTTCGAGATCGGGCCGGATGAGTTCCATCCGCCGTACGAGACCGGCGTGGTGGCCGAGTACCTGGGCCGCGCGCCGGCCGAGGGAGCGGGCAACGGCGGCAATCGCGCTGCCTACTACGACATGCTCGAGGCCACGGCCGACCAGGGCATGCACTCGGTGCTCACCGGCCGCGCGCCGGAGAACTACCGGCTGCGGATCAGCAAGTCGTTCATGAGCTCCACATCACCGGTGTGGAACAACGACTTCGGCACCGACATCGGCAACCCGATCACGTTCCCGGACACCCTCTCGTCGGAGTACCGCTCGAAGGGCGGACGGTTCGAATGGGACGTGAATCCGTCGACCAGGCCGTACGTCCGCGGACGCTTCGGTCGCGACGCCACCGGACCGGCCCAGGAGGCGGTCGACCTCGCGAATCCGGACGGCGTCCCCGCCGAGAACGTGAGCTACCCGGATCAGCCCTACGAGGCGATCCCGTTCACGGTGCAGGGTCCGCCGAACGTGGACAACGGAAAGATGACCGTTCATATCGAATGGTCCAATCCGGAGACGGACTGGGACCTGTTCATCGTCAACTCGGAGGGCGAGGTGGTCACACAGTCGGCGTCGTTCGGCGACACGACCGAGGACGCCACGCTGTTCGACCCGCCCCCGGGCGAGTACACGGCGCACGTCGTGAACTACGACCAGGTGCAGGAGCCGGTGGACGACTGGAGCGGAGGCCAGGTCACGTTCGCGAGCCCGAACCCCACGACCTACGGCCCGCAGGAGAAGTGGCAGCTCAGCTGCATGCGGCCCAACGGGCGCGAGGTGGGCTCACGGGCGGTCGTGGTCGACCGCGGCCAGCGCGTGGACGTGGGCAACGTGTGCGGCGGGCAGAGCCAGGCCGCGAAGGCGAAGGCGCGCTAGGCCAGGCAGCCGGGCGGCCGGGCCAATTGGGCCCGGCGGCCGGCCTCCTCGCGACGGTTGGGGCTTTAGGGACGCATAGAGGGGTCAAAGCCCCAATCGGTGGCCGGAACGGCGGCTAGAGGATCGAGATCTCGGAGCTGTCGCCGACCACGAAGCGGTAGGCCTTCGGCAGGCCGGGGCCGCGCTTGATGGTCACGTCGCGTCCGATGAGGCTGGCCTCGATGCGGTATTCGAGGTCGCGGATGGTCGAGCCCGCGAGCACGATCGAGTGCTCCAGCTCGGCGCGGTCGATCGTCACGTTCTCGCCGATGGCCGTGTAGGGGCCGATGTAGGCGTCGCAGACGTGGGCGCCGGCGCCGATCACCGCCGGGCCACGAACGGTGGAGCGCTCGAGCTTCGCGCCGGCCTCGATCGCCACGCGGCCCTCCACGCGCGTCTCGATCAGCTCGCCGTCGTTGTGCTCCTCGATGTCGTCGAGGATCAGGCGGTTGGCCTCCAGCATGTCGGCCACCTGCCCGGTGTCCTTCCACCAGCCGTGCACAACGTGAGGATCCACGCGGCTGCCGCCGTCCACCAGCGCCTGGATGGCGTCGGTGATCTCCAACTCGCCGCGTCCCGAGGGCTCGATCGAGCGCGCCGCGTCGAAGATCGAGGCGGTGAACATGTATACGCCCACCAGGGCGAGGTCGGTGGCCGGGTCGGTGGGCTTCTCCACCAGGCGCGACACCCGGCCGTCGGTGAGCTCCGCCACGCCGTAGTGCTCTGGGTCGGGCACGGGGGTGAGCAGGATCTGCGCGTCGGGCGCCTCCTCGCGGAAGGTGCTCACCAGCTCGGTGATGCCGTCGCGCAGGAGGTTGTCGCCGAGGTACATCACGAAGGGGGTGTCGCCGAGGAAGCTCTCAGCCGTGAGGACGGCGTGGGCGAGCCCGAGCGGCTCGTCCTGCTCGATGTAGGTGATGGCCACGCCGAACTGCGAGCCGTCGCCCGCGGCGGTGCGGATCTCGTCGCCTGTCTCGGGGGCGATGATGATCCCCACCTCCTCGATCCCGGCGGCGACCATGGCCTCGATCCCGTAGAAGAGCACGGGCTTGTTCGCCACCGGCACGAGCTGCTTGGCGGACGTGTGGGTGAGCGGGCGCAGGCGGGTGCCCTTGCCGCCGGAGAGGATCAATCCCTTAATACGTGCCGCCCAGCTTGCGGTGGTCCCAGGTCACGATGCGGGTCGGGTTGAAGATGAGGCCGACGCGCTTCGGAGCCTGCTGGCTGATCATGTCGCCCACGTCGACGCCGGGCGCGTACCGCTCGAACAGCGCGGTGCCGAAGTCCGCCACGCCCTCCCTCACGACCTCCACGTCGCACTCCATCATCGCCCCGCGCAGCTCCTGGTACTCGACCCCGGTCTCGATCTGAAGCGTCGCGTGCGGGTCGCGCTCGAGGTTCTTCGTCTTCTGCGACTTGGCGTAGGTCCAGCCCCGCAGCACCGGGCCCTCCCCTGCGACGAACCAAAGCGGCATCAGATGCGGGCGCCCGTTGGGCCCGATGGTCGCGCAGGTCATGACCTTCTCCTCGTCGAGGAGGGTCTGCAGCTCATCGTCAGTGAGCTTGATTAGGTCGCGTTTCGACGCCACTCAGCGGCGCACGGTACCCGCAAGCGCCTCCGCTGCGCCCAGAACCGCCTCGCGCGCATCCTCGGGCTCCAGCACGGCGGCGTCGCCGGCCTCCTTGAGGATCTCGCGCGCCAGGTAGTCGTAACCCCCGAACGGCAGCTCCACGATCACGGCGCCGTCGGCGAGCTCCTCCACCACGCGGCGGTCCTCACGCGCCCAGCGCGCGCGCTCCGGCGAGATCCACACGCGCGCGCTCTCGGAGGCGGGCACCTCGCCGGTGGTCGGCCAGCCCTGCATCTCGGGCTCCACACCGTCGCGAGGCTCGTAGGTCTCGTCGAGCACGGTGACCGAGCGGATGCGGTCCAGGCGGAATGAGCGGGTCGCGTCCTTGGCGGGCTCGAAGGAGTGCACGTACCAGCCCTCGGCGCCGTTGATCAGCTGGTAGGGCTCGATCGTGCGCGAGGTGAACTCGTCCTCGTCCTCCTTGTAGTGCTCAATTTCCAGCAGCTTGCGGTCGGCGATCGCGCCGGTCACCACGCGCGCGATCTCGGAGTCGTCGCCCTTGGCGGTGGTGATCTGCAGGCCGTCGGTGGCCGGGTCGCGGCCCAGCGCCTCCACGATCTTCTCTCGCGCGGAGGCGAGCGACCCCTCGGGCAGGTGCTCCCCGACCAGGTCGATGGCCGCGGCCAGCGCCTTGGCCTCGAGCGGGAGCAGCCGCGCGGGGCGGGCGAAGTTGTCGCCATAGGGCTCGGGGTCGACCTCGATCATGTCGCCCTGCACCTCGGCGTAGAGCACGTAGCTGCCGCCGCCGAAGTTCACGACGTTCAGCACCTCGATGTCCTGGCGCAGCTCGGCCTCGGACACCTGCAGGCGCTCGCAGAGCTGCATCAGGTCGAGCTTGCTGCCGGCGCGCGCGGCCTCGATCAGGATGCCGGCCAGAGTGACCAGCCGGGCGAAGCGCTCCGGCCGGATGGTGCTCTCGCGCTTGCCGTCGTCCGGCGCCTGCTCGCGGGTGCGGCGCTTCACGGGCTTGGCAAGCTCGATCGCTTCGGAGTGGCGTTCCACCACGGCGCGCACGCGCTCGTCGGCCTCCTCGACCAGCTCGGGCGGCTCGATGATCCGGGCGCGGTCGCCCAGCCCGAGGACCCATGAGATGAGCTGGCGGGCGTCGCCGTACTTGGTCTCGAACTCCACGCCGCCGTCGACCTCGGTGATCTCCCCGACATCCGGGCCGAGGTGCCGGCGCACGAGCCAGTCGATCCGATCCGACAGCCAGATCCGCGCGGTGCCCTGCGTCTCGCCGAGCTGCCAGTCGGCCCGGGTGGCGTAGCTGCGCGGGTCGAAGTCCTCGGGCCGGCGGAAGTCGTGCTCGGCCTTCGAGCTGTAGCCCACCTTGCCCTGAATGCGAGAGAGGCGGAACACCCGCACCGCGTCGCGCTCGTGGGAGTGGCCCACGAGGTAGAACTGCCCGCCGCGGAAGAGCAGGTGGTAGGGGTCCACCTTGCGCTTCTCCTGGGCGTCGCGGCCCATCGTGTAGTAGTCGAAGACGATGGTCTTGCGGCGGAAGATCGCGGTTTCGATCTTCGACAGGCGCTGCGACAGCTCACGCCCGCCGGAGCTGGCGGTCATGGCGAGCTTCACGGACTGCTGCTCGGGCGCCGAGAGCGGCGAGGGCTTGCCCCACGAGAGCTGCTGGAGCGCGAGCCTCAGCGGCTCGGCGTAGGCGAACTCCCCGTCGAGCAGGGTGAGCGCCGTGCGCAGCGCGCTGAGCTCCTGGTCGGAGAACTCGATCGCGGGGAGGTAGAAGTTCTCGGGCGGCAGCGTGTAGGTCTCCGCCTCGTAGCTGCCCTCGCTCTGCTTCTCGATCTTGAGCTCGATGCCAAGCTCCGACAGCTCGGCGCGATCGGCGTAGAAGCGGCGGTTGAACGCCTCGTCGCTGGTCATCTGCGCGTAGCCCTCGACGTCCTGGCGGATCTCGAGCGCCGACACCGGCCGGTACTCCGCCATCAGGAACGAGATCAGCGAGAGCTGGCGGATCAGCTTTTCGGTGTCCTTGGCCACGAACGGCCCAGGATACGCGGGCGGGGCTGTCTGGCCAGCGGCGCTAGGCCGCTATTTGCGGGCTGCGACCGTCGTCGCGCGATCCGAAGTACGCCGATCCGGACAACGCCCGGTCAAACGAGGACCAGGTCTCGCCGTCGGCCAGGCGCTTCTCGATCCGGTCGAAGCTGCCGAGCGTGCCGCCCAGGTTGTCGATCATGTGCACCAGCGTGGCCTCGCGCGTGCAGGGCGTGACCGGGCTGCCGTGCTCGAGCTTGCCGTGGTGGCTGAGCACGATGTGGAGCACGGACTGGGCGACGTCGGGCGGGAAGTCAGCGATCTCGTCGATCTCGCGATGCACGCGGTAGTAGCCGAGCGGTATCTCGCCGTGGAGCTTGCCGGCGTCGGACAGCTCGATGGCGCCGCCGGTCTGCTGGTAGGCCTCGATCTTGCCGATGTCGTGCAGCAGCGCACCCGCCACGGCAACGTCGCGATCGATGCCCGGGAACGTGGACGCCATGGCGCTCACGCCCTGGGCGACCGACAGCGAATGCTCGAGCAGCCCGTGGCGGTAGGCCTGGTGGTAGACCTTCGCGGCGGGCGCCACGCGCCACTGCGCGCCGGTCTCGGTGTCCTCTCCGAGCAGGCGCTCGAGCAGCTCGCGGAGATGGGGCTGCTGAACGGTGGCGACCAGCTCACCGAGGTCGGCGCACATCTGCTCGAAGGGGATGGGTGCGGACTCGAGCAGGTCGGCCGGTTCGTACTCGCTCGTCTCCGGCGCGCGCACGCCGCGCACGGTGATGCACGCGCCGTAGCGTGAGTCCTGGGAGAAGCGCCCGGACACGTGGACGGCGCTGCCGGGTGCCGCGATCGCGGCGATCTCGTCCACCGAGTCCCAGGCCACGCCCTCGATGGCGCCGGTCACGTCGCCCAGCTGAAGCTTGAGGAACGGCTCGCCGTTCTTCTTCTGGCGCCGCGTGAGCTCGCGCACCTCGAACACCGAGTCGACCGCCTGGCCGTCTGCCAGGTCGCGCACGAACTGCTTGGTGGCGAGAAGCTGTGGCTGGTCCATCGGGTTCATGAAGGTAGAGGTGGTCGCGGACGGGATACGGTCCCTGACATGGGTGTTCTCGTGGCCGGTGGGATCGGCGCGCTGGGCGGAGCCGTGGTGAGCGATCTGCGCGACGCGGGCCACGAGGTCACGGTGGCCGACCGCGCGGGCGAACCCCCGGTCGACCTGCTCGACACGGCGGCGGCGGCGGAGGTCGTGGCGTCGGTCGGCGACCTCGAGGCGGTGGTGAACCTCGTCGGCGGCTTCGCGATGGGCCCCAAGGTCGAGGACACCGCGCTTGAGGACTTCGAACGGATGCTGCAGCTGAACCTGGTGCCCGCGTTCAACCTCGCGCGCGCGGCGATGCCCGTGATGGCCGCACGCGGCTCGGGCGCGTTCGTGTGCGTGTCGGCGCGAGCGGCCCTGCAGCCGTTCCCGGGCGCGGCCGGCTACATCACGGGGAAGGCGGCCGTGCTGGCGTTCGTGAAGGCCCTGGACGCGGAGTACGTCGGCGCCGGTGTGCGCAGCAACGCCGTGCTCCCGAGCGTGATCGACACCCCCGCCAACCGCGACTCGATGCCCGACTCCGACTGGTCGAAGTGGGTGTCGCCCGAACAAATCGCCCGCGTGATCAGGTTCCTGATCTCAGACGATTCGAGGCCGACGAGCGGCGCCGCGATCCCCGTCTACGGGAACGCTTGACGAGCGTTAGGCGTCGCCGAAGGCGAGCCGTTCGGGGGGATGCAAAGGGGGGGCCAGTTGGCCCCCCCTTTGTGGTTCTCACCCTTCTCGTTGCGAGCTCTAGCTAACGAACTAACCCGCGGGGATCGCGTCAGCGCCTTGCTGACACGCGCTCTTCGCTGCGTCGCGCGCGGCCTCGGGCAGCGCCTCGGCCAGCTTGTTGCAGTAGCTGGTGTAGGCCTTCTTGAACTCGCCCTGGTCGCCTGAGGCGGCCGCGTCCGCGACCTTCTGGCATTCCTCGGACAGCTCTTCCTGCTTGCTGGCATCGATCGCGGCGTTGTTCTTGATGCCTGCCTCACAGCCATCCTTGGCGGCCTTTGCCGCAGCGGAGTTCCCGCCGCCGCCGGAGCTTCCGCCCGAGTCCTTGCTCTCGGTCTGGGCCGGTGTGTCGGATGAGCCCGAGTCGCCACCATCGTCGTCGTCATCGCCACAACCGGCGACCACGAAGCCGAGCACCATCAGCGCCGCAAACAGCAGTGCAAGTCGCTTCACCATGAATTCTTCCCCTTCAGTCGGTTACGAGCCGCGGCCAAGCTACGCCCGGAAGGGGTCCCCCGTCAGTATCAGTCAGGTCTCGATTTGGTCTCGCCGCCGTAGTAGGACAGGGCGGCCTTCCCCAGGTCCTTGGTGGAGCCACCGTTCTGAATCGCGCTGATCGGGGCGCCGATGAACGGAATCAGGCGACCGGCGCCGCGCTTGGCCATTCGCTTGACCGCGTACTTCATGAGGCGCTCCGAGATCTTCCGGTCGGCCGAGCGGCTGAGCCCGCGTGTGATCACGGACGCCGCCATCGTCTTGCCAACCCCGTCGAGCGATTCGCGCGCCTCAGCCGGCGTCTCGTAGACCTCCCACAGCGCCAGCAGCTCGGCCGGGCGCATCGGGTGGCGGGGGTCGTAGCCGTTAGCGGCGGCGATGTAGAACACCATCCGCGCCTGGATCCACCCCAGGCCGGCCAGGTTCAGCGCGCTGGTGGTGAAGCCGCCGAAGCCGAGCGTGAGGCCTTCGACACGGGCCAGGCGTACGTGCTTCTTGTAGGCCTGCTTCGCCAGCGACTGTCGCGTGTGGCCGGCGCCGGCGATCCGGACCCACTCCTCCGCCGGCCCGGCAAAACGCTCGGCGGCGGCGAGCGCCAGCAGCTCGGGCGAGCGCTCCGGGCGCGCCTTGATCTGCTGCCAGAGGGAGTCCGGGATGTGCCCGACACGCTCGATCTCCGTTGGCGCACTTGACATAGCGGTGGTACCTTAGAAGTTGCCCTCGCCCTGGCCCCCGGCAAGGGTGCTCGTTCCGGCTCCAGACCATGGTCGGCGCATCACAGTCGGCTCGCCGAGCCGACTCGCCCCCAGGTTGCGTGGAAGGTCGGAATGCGAGTCTCGAAGCACAGGACAGCCCTGTTGGTGCTCACGATGCTGTGCGCGCTGGGGGCGTTCGCGCCGACCGCGGTGGCCAGCAGTGTGAGCTTCGACGGCGCCGGCCTCGTGTACAGCGCGGGCGACAATCTCAGCCACGAGGTTCAGTTCAGGTTCAACGACACAGATCCCGGCTTCGACGAGATCTTCGACAACCACGCGATCACGTCCTACCCGACTCCCGAGTGTGCGGCGTTCGACGCCAACCACATCGTCTGCGATGGCTCCAACGCGGTGCGGGTCGAGCTCGGCAGCGGTAACGACACCGTCTACTTCAACCAGGGCGCCGGCGACTGCTTCGGCAGCTACGTGCTCAACCTCGGCAATGGGACCAACGAGAACTTCATGAACCACGACTGCGGGGGCACGGCGTCGGGGACTATCAATTCGGGTTCGGGGAATGACAGCCTGCGCGGGGGCTCCGCGGGCACGACGATGACCATCAATGCCGGCGGGGGCGACGACGAGGTGAACCCGACTGCGAGCTTCGCCGGGCCCGGCAGGGACATCGTCCGCGGAGGCGAGGGCGAGGACGTCCTGCTCGGCGAGGGCGGCAACGACCAGCTCTTCGGAGAGGGTGGCAACGACGAGATCCTGGGCGGCGCCGGCAACGACGTCGAGGACGGCGGTCCGGGCGACGACTTCGTCGGCTACTACCGAGCCGCCGAGAAGTACGACAACGACCAGGGCGCGGACACGTATCGCGGCGGAAGCGGCCACGACTCACTCATCCTCCAGGAGCACGTCGGTGGGATGGCGATCAGCCTCGACGGCGTGGCCAACGACGGCGAAGGGGACAACGTCGGGTCGGACTTCGAACTGTACGTCGGCACCGGGGGCAACGACGTCTTCAGGGGGAACGCGGCGCCCAACCACTTCGACGGCGGCGGTGGCAACGACGAGAGTCACGGCGGCGGCGGCGACGATTACATCGAAGGCGGCGACGGCAGCAGCACCATCTTCGGAGACGCCGGGAACGACACCCTCGAAGGGGGATTGGGGCCGGACAGGATCGAGGGCGGCGCGGGTAGGGACAAGCTCTACGGCGTCAAGGCCGGCTGCCGCGGTTACCAATGCGACTTCCACCTGGGCGACGCACTGTTCGCGGTCGATGGGGAGGCCGACACCGCGGACTGCAGCGGAGGGGGGACCGCGAATGTCGATCAGTTCGACAGCGCGGGCGGTCTCTGCAACAAGATCAACAGGACGAACGTCGCCGCCGCCGGAGGTGGCGGAGCAACGCTCGCCAAGGCCAGCTTCCGCGGCTCCAAGCGGTCGATCAAGGTCAGCCGCAAGGGCCGCTTCACCTACAGCTTCCGCGCCGGGGCGGGCCTGAAGGGCAAGGCCGTCTTCCGCAGCCTGAAGAAGGTCCGCGTGAGCAAGAAGGCGCGCGCGACTCTGGCCAGCAAGGCGTTCAAGGCGTCGAAGAAGGGCAAGGTGACGCTGAAGATCAAGCTGTCGCGCAAGGCCCTGAAGATCCTGCGCAGGAACAGGAAGATCAAGACGAAGGTGACCGTGACGCTCAAGAGCGGAGGCCGCTCCAGCGTGGCCTCGTCGACGGTGACGCTGCGGCGCTAGCCCGACTGCTTCGGTAGCAGCGCGTGGCCGTCGATCACGGCCGCGGCGACGTCGACAAGCCTGCGGTTGGCCTCACGGGCGTGCTCGCGGAGCATCGTGAAGGCGTCCTCCTCGCTCGCCGAGTGGCGCTCCATGAGAATCCCCTTCGCGCGTTCTATTGCGGAGCGGCGGCTGAACGCGGCCTCGAGATCGTGGTACTCGGCGAAGCGGCGCAGCACGATCTCGAGCGCGTTCTGCCACTCCTCGGGCTCGCGGTCGGTGATCGCGGCGAACACCCCGCGCTTGGACGCCTCGTTCACGAACTCCCGATCGGGGGCGTGCAGCAGCGCGATCACCGGGCACGACGCCTCCTGCACGATCTGGTCGATCATGCCGAGCGCGTGGTCGGAGCTCTGCCCCAGCCCGACCAGGGCGACGTCGGGCTGCTCCCTCGCGGTGACCGCGGCCACCTCGGCCACGTCGACCTCGTGCGCGATCACCTCATGGCCCAGCTCGGCCACGATCGGCACGAGCAGGGCCAGCCGATCCTGCCGCTCGTTCGCGACCAGCACGCGTAGGTGTTCGATCTCCCCGTACCCCATCCGGCTGCCCGGGGCTGAGTTTCCACCATTTGGGTTGCCTTGTCACATCGACTCGAGGGCCCGGCGTGTGCGAGCCACCCACCAGTCGAGCTCCTCCTTCGCCCAGGCGCGCTCCGCCGGGTCGGGATGGATCCGCAGGGAGTGGCCGAAGATCCAGCCGTACTGCACGAGGCCGGAGAGCAGGCCCAGCTCCACCTCGGCGGGATTCAGGCGGTCTCCCTCGGCGTCACGAAAGTCCTGCTCGAGCTCGTCGTGCGTCGCGTCGGTCCGCCAGGCGTCGTGGCAGAGGTACCAGGCGAACTCCACGGTCGGCGTTCCCGCGGTGGCCAGGTCCCAGTCGAGCAGCACGATCCGGTCCTCGGTGAGCCCGAGGTTGTCGTCGCGGAGGTCGCCGTGCAGCAGCGTGAGCGGGCCGGTGCTCTCCAGCGCGCCGGCCAGCAGGGAGGGATCTCGCACCGCCTTCATCACCTCGCCCGCCACGTCCTGTGACACCGAATCCGCGAAGGCGTCCCAGGCCGCGTCGAGTTGCTTGGGCAGCAGATCGGGTCCCGACCGCTGGTCCTCGGCCACCCGTAGCGACGCCATGCCGATGCGGTCGGCCAGGCTCGCCGGGCCATCCGGCACCTCGCCCGAGAACGTGGCGTGCATCGCCGCGGCGGCCTCCAGCACACGCCTGCTCTCGGCGCGCGAGATCCGCCGGTCATCGCCGAGGAACGTGTGCGAGAGATCGCGCATCACCACCCACCACCCGTCGCCGTCCTCGATCACGGTCTCGATGCCGTGGTCCAGCTCGGCGGGCATCCGCGCGAACGCCCCGGCCTGCCAGAGCAGCGCCGTGCGGCCGCGGTCGTGCGTCACGCGCCCCAGCCAGTCCGCGCCGGGCCCCACGCGCTTGGCGATCAGACCGGTGCCGTCGGTGAGCAGAACGCGCTCGAGCGCGGCGCCCGAGTTCCCGGCGTGGTCGAGCGGCTCGCGCTGCGCGCCGGCGTCGAGGCGCTCCAGTACGTCGGCCGGGATCTCGGCGTCCTCGGCAGGCCCGCTCTTCGGCCGGGCCGCGTAACTGTTCACCGCCACGATCTCGCCGGCGTCGCGGCGCACGTACCAGCGCCGCCGATCCGGGCCCCCGGGGCCGTGCCACTCGAACGTGATCGCGGCACCGGTCTCCCACTCACTCGCGTCCCAGTCGATCACCTCGCCGGGGCCGGGGCCCGAGAGGTGCTCGACGATCGCATCGGCGCCCCTGACGAGGAAGCGCCCGCGCTCGCTGCTGGTGTCAAGCACGGCGTCCGCGGCGAGGAGCTCGCCCAGCCGGGTGAAGTCTCCGCTGCTCACGGCCTCGCGCAGCTCGCGCGCAATCATCCTCAGCTACCGAGGTGCCCGAGGCCGGTCCAGAGCAGGTCCGTGCCCGCGTCGATCAGGTCGTCGGCTCCGGCCCCTGGATTGCCCCGCTTCCACTCGACCGCGCCTCGGAGGGCGGAGATGAGCATCTCGACGATGATCTCGGCACGGCGGCCATCCGGGTCGATGCCCGCATCCTCGAAATCGGAGGAGAGCAGCAGGCCGACGGCCGCCGCGCGGCGCCGGTGCAGCTCGGCCACGACGTCGTCGACCTCCCCGTCGCCGTTCGACGCGTTTCCGAACAGGAGGCTCCAGGTCTGCGGGCGCTCCTGGGCGAAGCCGAAGACCGCGCTCATCGTCTCGCGCATCCGGTCGCGCTGGGTGCCGGAGCCGGAGATCGATGCACCGACGTGTCCGAGGAAGATCGTGTTCTGCTCCTCGATCACCGCGAGGAAGAGGGACTTCTTCGATGCGAAGTGGTCGTAGAGGACCGCGCGCGTGACGCCGGCCCGGCCGGCCACGTCGCCCATCGAGGTCGCCCCGTATCCGCCCTTGCCGAAGGCGTCGAGCGCCGCGGCGAGGATCCGCTCGCGACGGGCGGCGGCCGACATGCGGCGCCGCGGCGGCGCAGCCTTGGTATCCACTGACACAGGGGTAGATTAGCTCGCCCGGTTGACAACCAACACACCTGTTGGTTAGGGTGCAGCGTTCACGCTCGAACGGGAGAGGGAGCGATGACGAACGAACTGACGAGGCGCACGTTTGTGGCAGGGGCGGCCGCCGGCGCCGCAAGCGCAGGCATCGCGGCGAACCCGCTGCTCGCGCGTGCGCTGGCCGGCTCGAAGAAGGGCCGTCGGGTGGCGGTCCTCGGAGGCGGCATGGCCGGCCTCACCGCGGCCCACGAGCTCGCCGAGCGCGGCTTCAAGGTGGACGTCTACGAGCCCGTGGCGCTCGGCGGCAAGGCCCGCTCGATCGGCGTGCCTGGCACCGCCCGCGGTGGCCGCGGCCGGCTTCCCGGCGAGCACGGCTTCCGGTTCTTCCCGGGCTTCTACCACCACGTCCCGGACTCCATGCGCCGGATCCCGTACGGCAAGAATGCGAACGGGGTCTGGGACAACCTGGTCGACACCAGCGAGGGCAAATCGGTGCGCGCGAACGGCCGTCCCGACGCCCTCTTCCTGGGGATGCTCTACAACCCGCCCGAGGCGTTCAGCCCCCAGGGGCTCCAGAACATCCTCGTCGAGGAGATCGTGAAGCAGAAGTGGCTGCCCCCGCACGAGGCCGGCTACCTGGTCGAGCGGCTGATGGTGTTCCTCACGAGCTGCGACGAGCGCCGCTTCGGCGAGTGGGAGAACGTGGCCTGGTGGAAGTTCATCGGCGCCGCGGAGCGCTCCGAGGAGTACCAGCGCGTGGCCGCGCGCGGGCTCACGCGCTCGCTGGTCGCCGCCAAGGAGACCGTCGCGTCCACGCGGACGATCGGCAACATGGCCGAGGCGTTCGTGATGAACATTCTGCAGCGCGGGAACGACGGCGCCCTCGACCGCGTGCTCGACGCGCCCACCAACGAGGCCTGGATCAGGCCCTGGGTGCGGATGCTGAGGCGGATGGGCGTGCGCTTCCACATGGGACAGGCGGCCACGCGGCTCCACGTCGACCGGCGTGGACGGATCGCCGCCGCCACCGTCACCGACCGGCGCGGACGGCGCCGGCGGGTGGAGGCCAGCTGGTTCGTCTCGGCGATGCCCGCCGAGCGGGTGCGCAGGCTGCTCTCGCGCAAGGTCATCGCCCAGGACCCGGACCTGGCCCGGATCCGTGAGCTCAAGACCGACTGGATGGTGGGTGCTCAGTTCTATCTCCGCAAGCCGGTCGACATCACCCACGGCCACGTGACCTTTGTGGACGCGCCGTGGGCGTTGACGGCGCTCACACAGGCCCAGTTCTGGGGCGAGCGCAACTTCGCGGCGGACTACGGAGACGGCAAGGCGGTGGACAGTCTCTCGGTCGACATCTCCGACTGGGACACGCCGGGAATCCTCTACGGAAAGCCGGCGAAGCGTTGCACGCGGCCCCAGATCAAGCGCGAGGTCTGGGCGCAGATGAAGGCCCACCTCGAGGATCGCGGGGACTCCTACCTGCCCAGCGGCATCCTGCACTCCTGGCATCTGGATCCCGGCATCAGGTGGAACCGCAAGCGCAAGCGCAACACCAACCAGACGCCGCTGCTCGTGAACACCGTGGGCTCCTGGAACGATCGCCCCGAGGCCCGCACGAAGTTGCCGAACCTGTTCGTCGCCGGTGACTACGTCCGGAACGACATCGACCTGGCGACAATGGAGGGCGCGAACGAGACCGGGCGCGCCGCCGTAGCGGCCCTGCTTGACGAGGCGGGCTCAAAGGCCGCCCCGCCGCAGATGTACAAGCTCTACGACCCGCCCGAGTTCGAGGCCGTCAAGGCGGTCGATCGCGAGTTGTACAAGCAGGGGCTGCGAAACGCGCTCGACGTTGGCTGACCAAGCCGGCGAGCACGCCGACGCGGTGATCGTCGGCGCTCGCTGTGCCGGCGCGGCCACGGCGATCGCCCTGGCGCGAGCCGGGCGCCGGGTGGTGGCGATCGACCGGGCGCGATTCCCGTCGGACACGCTGTCGACCCATCTCATCTGGGCGGGCGGCGTGGCCGAGCTGAAGCGGCTCGGTGCGCTCGAGCGGGTCGAGGCGCTCGGCGCGCCGCATCTCTCCGAGGCGCTCGCGGGCTGGTCGGGGCACGACATCCGCGGTGGCTACACGCCGATCGAGGGCATCGACTACGCGCTCTGCGTGCGCCGGCCCGGGCTGGACGCGGCGCTCGTCGACACCGCGCGAGCGGCCGGGGCCGACGTGCTCGAGAAGTGCACGGCCACGGAGCTCCTCCGTGACGGGGGCCGCGTGGCCGGTGTCCGCTACCGCGATCCCGACGGTGAGGAGCGCGAGCTCCACGCGCCGCTGGTCGTCGGCGCCGATGGGCGGCGGTCGCTGGTGGGGCGCGAGGTGGGAGCCGAAGACCCCGCCCTGTCGAACGAGAACGGCCGCGGGTGCTATTTCGCCTACTGGCGCGACGCCCGGCCCGAGTGGCGCGGAATCGCCGCCCAGTGGCGGGCGGGAGAGGAGCTGGTCACCGCATTCCCCTGCGACGGCGGCTTGCTGCTCGTCCTCCTGATGCCGCCCGTGGAGCGCGCCGGCGCCTTCAAGGGCGATCTGGAGGGCGAGTACGAGCGCACGGTGGCGGCCGTTCCGGAGCTCGCCGCGCGGCTGGAGGGATGCGAGCGCACCACCAAGGTCCGCCACACGCCCTCGACCATGTCGTACTTCCGCCGCTCGTCCGGTCCGGGCTGGGCGCTGGCCGGCGACGCCGGCCACTTCAAGGACCCGGTCACCGCGCAGGGCATCCGGGACGCGCTTCGGTTCGGGCGGCTCCTGGGCGAGGCGGTGGCTCCGGCACTAGACGACGCGCGCGCGCTCGACCGGGCGCTGCAGGCGTGGGAGCGCCGCCGCGACCGGGCATGCCTCGAGGTCTACCAATGGACCAACCTCGTCGGCCGGGCGGAGGCGATGAACCCCATCGAGGCCGAGCTCTACCGCCTCGGCGACGGCGACCGGAAGCTCGGCAGGACGTTCCTCGACGTCTTCTCCCGCACCGTGCGCCCGGCGAAGTTGCTGACGGCGCGCCGGTTCGCACGGCTTGTGGCTAGGGCGCTCGTGCGCGGGGAGAGCGACCGAGGCGAGGTCCTGCGGGTGGCAGGACGTGAACTCTGGGTCGGCGCGCGGAATGGGGGGCAGCGCCTCTACCATGCCCTCGCTTGGCGAGGTAGCTCAGTTGGTAGAGCACACGACTGAAAATCGTGGTGTCGCCGGTTCGATTCCGGCCCTCGCCATCAGGACGACTGCGGCGCCTCGCCATTTCCCCGCTGAGTGCTCAGGCGGGGATCGCCGCGGCCGCAGGCGGTACGTCTGGGTTCGCGAGCTCCTCGTGAACCACCGTGCAGAACGCCTCGACGACGTCGGGGTCGAACTGGGTGCCCGCGCAGCTCCGCAGCTCGGCCAGCGCCTCGGTGGTGCTGCGCCCGGCCTTGTAGGGGCGCTCGGACACCATCGCGTCGAAGGCGTCGCAGACTCCGATGATGCGTGAGCCGATCGGGCTCTGTGCGCCCTCGAGGCCGTCGGGGTAGCCGCAGCCGTCCCAGCGCTCGTGGCTCGCGCGCACCAGGCGGCTCACCTGGGCGAGCGCGGGGGCGCCGGCGATGATGCGCTCTCCGATGATGGTGTGACGTCGCATGAAGCCCCACTCCTCGGCGTCCAGTGCGGCAGGCTTGTTGAGGATCGCGTCGGGGATGCCGACCTTGCCCACGTCGTGCAGCTCGGCCGCATGGCGGATGGGCTCCAGCTGGTCCTCGGCCACGTTCAGCTCGCGGGCGACCAGCTCGGCCATCTTCGACACGTCGGCGCTGTGGACGCTGAGTTCGGGGTGCCGCTCTGAGAGGGCGCGGATCAGGACCGCCTTGCTCTGGTCGCCGGCAGAGCGGCGGCCGCCGTTCTTCTTCTCGTACATCCGCTGGTCGGACACCCGGAGGGCGTCCTCGGGCTTGTCCACCTCGCCCAGTGTCACCACGCCGTATGAGTTGCCGATCGCGAAGGCGCCTCCGCGCTCCTCCAATGCCACCCCCGCCGTTTCGATCGTCACGGTGCTCGAGCTGCCGGTCGCCAGCACGCAGAACTCGTCGCCGCCCAGCCGGTAGGCCGTGCCGGCCCCGGACGCGGCCACGGTCTCGCGCAAGCGGTGGCCGAGGCGCGTGAGAAGGGCATCGCCGGCCAGGTGGCCAAAGGTGTCGTTGTAGGCCTTGAAGCCGTCGAGGTCGAACAGCGCGAGCGCGCCGTGACCCGTCTCCATCGCCGCCTCGAGGTCGTCCATCAGGCGGCGGCGGTTGGGCAGTTGGGTGAGGCTGTCGGTCATCGCCGCCACGCGCAGGTCCTCCTGCGTCACGCGCATCCGCCGGCGCACGTCCTCGTTGAGCCGCCACGCCACGACGCCGGCTGCGCCGGCGGCGGCCACGAAGACCGCGTGGATGGCCGCCCATCCCCATGGGTTGCCCTGATGGGAGACGAAGACGTCCTGTGGAGCGAACATGCCGAGCAGGCCGTGGTGCAGAAGGGTGTAGAGGACCGCCAGCGCGAACACCGTCCAGTCCTCATAGAGCGTGAGCAGGACCACGATGACGAAGAAGGAGAAGTGCGCTTCGGTCACGCCGCCGGAGACGTGGACGCCCATGGCGGCGGCGGTGAGCAGGCCGAACGAGCAGGCCAGGGTCCGGGCCCGGCGACCGAGCTGAGAGATGCTCGCGGCCAACGCCCCGACCACCACGGCGCTGGCGTCGACTGCCGTGTGCCAGACCGCGTAGCCCTGCACCGCCGAGTAGAGGCCGATGACGGCTGCGGCGGCCCAAAGGAGGGTGGTCATCGCCTTGTGACGGCGTGACCACTCCTCGCATGGAAGGTCTCCGCCGCGCGGCAACTTCTGCTGCGCGGCGCGGGTGAGGCGGGCGTACCTCGTCTGGCCCATGGTTCGCTATCGGCATTTCCAGGCTGTGCTTTAACCCGGAGGGCCGCAGACCACTGCGCTCGTTACCCTGCGCGCCCATGCCCTTCCTTGCGCGCGCACTCCCCGTCATGGCCATTCTCGCGATCGCCGGCTGCGGCGGCGACTCCGATTCCGGCGCAGGTCCGCTCGACAACGCGCTCGGCTACCTGCCCCAGGACGCGCCGCTGGTGATCACGATCGACACCGACGTGGAGGGCGGGCAGTTCAAATCGGTCGACAAGATCGCCGACAGGTTCCCCTTCGCGGGCCAGATCAAGAAGCAGCTGCAGGGCCGGCTCGAGAGCGGCAATGTCTCCTTCGAAGACGATGTGAAGCCGCTGCTCGGCAACGAGTTCGTGGTCGGGGCGACCGACGTCAACTCGCTCGTGAATCGGGGCTCCTCAGGCGGCCTCGACGGTGGCGGCGATGAGGACGACGAGTTCGTCGGCGCGATCCAGGTCGAGGACAAGGGCAAGCTCGAGGAGCTGATCAAGAAGGAGGGCGAGGACAAGGGCGAGGAGTCCGGCGCCAAGATCTACGAGGACGACGACGGCGATGCCTTCGCGATCGAAGACGACGTGCTCGTGGTGGCCGACAGCCGGGAGCGCCTCAACGAGGCGCTGGAGCAGCGCGACGGCGACGACCGGCTCACCGAGAAGAAGTTCAACGAGACGGTCGACGGCCTGCCGAAGGAGGCTCTGGTGAAGGTGGGCGGCAACCTGGAGCGGCTGATCGCATCCGACCCGGAGAGCAAGGCGGCGACCAAGGTCAAGTGGGTCGCCGCGCTGCGCACGTTCGGGGCGGCGCTGTCGGTCAAGGACGACCGCGTGAACCTGGACTTCAAGGTCGCCACGGATGGCGGAGAGCTCTCGGACGAGGACCTCCCGCTCGCCACGGGCGACCAGAGCCCCGGAGTGCTCGACCTGCCGAAGGAGATCGGCATCGGCCTGCGCAACCCCGCGCAGGTGTTCCGCTTCGGCGAGAGCGCCGTGCAGGCCGTGGAGCCGGCCCAGTACGCCGACTACCAGCAGACCAAGGCCGCTGCCGAGCGCCGCCTCGGCATCGACATCGACGAGGACCTGATCGCCCAGCTCGAGGGTGACGCGTCGGTCTCGGTCTCCACCCGCGGCGACGTTGGCGTTCGGATCGAGCTCGCGGACGAGGCGAAGTTCAGCGACACGCTCGCGAAGCTGGAGAAGGAGCTGCCCAAGCTGATCTCCAGCACGGGCGGCTCGCCCACGCGGCTCACCCGCGCCGGCGACGTGAGCGTTCTGCGCAGCGCCGACGGCGACAGCGTCGCCTACCAGGTGGAGGACGGCGCGATCCTGCTCTCGAACAAGCCCGCGCGCGTGAAGCAGCTCGCCGGGGAGACCCCGAAGGAGGTCGACGGCGCGAAGGGCGCGTTCGTGGTGAACGCGAACGCCGAGGAGCTGTTCCTCGAGGCGCTACGCAGCCGGGGTGGCAGCCTCGGAGGAGGCCTCGGCGGCGGCTTGGGCCAGGCGCTCGGCGGTCAACTCATCGCCGGCCCGCTGGACGAGCTGACAGGCTCGGCCCGGGCGACCAAGGACGGCGTCAGCGGCAAGCTGACGGTTACGTTCGACTAGCGCGCCCAGACCTTCAGATACGGCAGCGGGTCCACCGGCTTCCCGCCGCTGTACCAGCCGCCGCCCGTCCAGATCTCGAAGTGCAGGTGCGCGCCGAAGGAGCGCCCGGTGTTGCCCACCTGGCCGATCTGCTGGCCGGTGCGCACGGTCTGGCCGCGGGTCACGGGTATTGAGCCCGTCCTGAGGTGCATGAACACGTAGTCACGGCCCTCGCCCAAGGCGGTGAGCACCACGTAGTGGCCGGCGCCGTTCGCCTGGTACTGGATCGCCTTGATCGTCCCGCCCCGCGGCGCGACGACGGGCGTGCCCTCGGCGGCAGCGAGGTCCTGGCCCTGGTGGCGATGGCCCTTGCGGCCCGCGCCGAAGCGCCCGTCCGCGCCGCCCCAGGAGAACGGCCCGGCTACCGGAAAGCGGTGGTGGAGGTAGGTGAGCGATGCGGTTGAGCTGATGCCCGCGCCGCGGCGCAACCGCCGCCCGCGGGAGTCCTTCGCGCCCATGCGCACGGTATAGGTGCCCTCCGCGAGCACGCCGTTCTCGGCGCCGGTCACGCGGATGCGGTGGTTGGCGCCCCGCGCGAGCGCTCCGAGCTTGATCGTGCTGGCCGGGGTCCGCGAGCCGATCGGCACCAGGTAGAGCCGCACGTCGCGCAGCGCCCGCCGGGAGTCGATGCGGAAGGCCACGGTGGCGGGAGCGCCCGCCAGGTAGAGGCGCTTGGAGCGCACCGCGAAGGACGAGAGCACGGGCCCGGTCGCCCGCTTCTTGCGCTTGGCGGCCTTCTTGGGCTTCTTCGTCGTCTTCGGCTTGGGCTTCTCGTACACCGCGCCGCCGCCGTCGCCGGTCACGGGGCCGTTGCCGGGGGGAACGTCGGAGCCGCCGGTGCCGGCCGAGGCAGGCGTGGCGAAGGCGAGCAGGACGATGAGGGGGAGGATGCGGCGCATCCCTCTTCGTGTCGGCCGTTCACCCTAGCCCTTGAAAGGGACTGCAATCAGTCGTGCAGCCGCGTGAGCAGCTCGAGCGCGCCGTTCTTGTTCAGCGGCTCGTTCAGGTTCCCGCACTTGGGGGACTGCACGCAGGAGGGGCACCCCTTCTCACAGGGGCACTCGCTGATCAGCCGCATGGCGTCGGTGACCAGCCGCTCGAACCGCTCGTAGCCCATCCGAGTGATGCCCACGCCGCCGGGGTGGCCGTCGTAGATGAACACCGTCGGCCGCCCCGTCTGCGCGTGGAAGGCGGTGGAGAGGCCGCCGATGTCCCAGCGGTCGCACATGGCGATCAGAGGCAGCACCGCGATCTGGGCGTGCTCCGCCGCGTGCAGGGAGCCCTGGAGCACGTCGAGCGGGAAGTCGTCGGCCAGCGCCTGCTCGGGCAGCTCGTACCAGAGCGCCTGGGTGGTGAAGCGCTCGGCGGGCATGTCCAGCGCCACCAGGTCGAGCACCTCGTGGTCGGATACCCGCTTGCGCTGGAAGGCGGTGACCTGCTCGGTGACCGACACGGTGCCGAAGGACAGGGTCGCGTCGGCCACTTCTCGGCGTTCGCGCACCTCCTCGATCTCGGTGTCGATCTCCTTCTTGGGCTGGGTGTAGAAGTCGCCGGTGAAGGGGGCGACCAGCGCGGTGCGGCCGTCGAAGTCCAGCTCGCCGACCTCATACGCGCGACCCATGTGGAGGTAGATCGAGCCGGGATGCACGGAGGCCCTCGCGCGCGCGGACTCCACCGAGCCGATCACCTCGCCGCCCTCGCTCTCGACGACCGCCACGGAATCCGGCGACGAGGAGCGCAGCGCGATCTTCGCCGCGGGGAAGCCCTCCCCGCGCGGCAGGTAGCGCCCGCCGCGCTCGCGCAGCATGCCCAGCGACACCAGCCTGCGGGCGGCGGGCTCCCAGCCATCGCCCAGGAACTCCTCGTCGCCGGGGGTGAGCGGAAGCTCGTAGGCGGCCGCCGCGAGGTGGGCCAGGAAGATCTCCTCGGACTCGTGGTCGAGGATCGCGGACTCCACCGGCCGCTCCAGGAACTCCTCGGGGTGGCGGCAGAAGAACTGGTCGAGGGCGTCGGCGCCGGCGACGTACAGCGCCAGGCCGGTGCCGCGGCGCCCGGCGCGACCCCACATCTGGCGCAGGCTTGCGACGGTGCCCGGGAAGGTCACGCAGATCGCCGCATCCAGGCCACCGATGTCGATGCCCAGCTCCAGGGCGTCGGTGGACACCACCGCCAGCAGCTCGCCGTCCACCAGCCGCTGCTCGATCTCCCGCCGCTGGGAGGGCGTGTAGCCCGCGCGGTAGGGCGCGATCAGCTCAGCCAGGTCCGCACGGCCTCGGTCCTCGAGCCGCTGGCGCGCGAAGCGCTGGATCAGCTCCACGCCCCGGCGCGAGCGCAGGAAGCAGATCGTGCGCACCTCCTTCTCCATCAGGTCGGCGAGCAGGTCGGCGGCCTCGGCCAGCGGCGAGCCGCGGGCGCCCGTGCGCTCGTCGGTGAGCGGCGGGTTCCACATGGCGATCCGCCGCTCCGCGCGCGGCGCCCCCTCGCGGTCCACCAGCGCCACGTCGCAGCCGGTAAGCCGCTCGGCCAGCTCCACCGGGTTGGCGATGGTGGCCGAGGCGAGCACGAACCGGGGCTCGGTGCCGTACGCGAGCGCCAGGCGCCGCAGGCGCCGCAGCACGTTCGCCACGTGTGAGCCGAACACGCCGCGGTACACGTGCGCCTCGTCCACCACGATCCAGGCGAGGTTGGCCAGCACGTCGCCCCAGTGGCGGTGGTTGGGCAGCACGCCCACGTGGAGCATGTCGGGGTTGGTGAGGATCAGGTTCGACTTCGCGCGGATGGCCCGGCGCTCCTCGCGCGGGGTGTCGCCGTCGTAGATGGCCGGCCGCAGCGCGGGCAGCTTGAGCGCGTGCAGGGCCCGCGCCTGGTCCTGGGCCAGCGCCTTGGTGGGGTAGAGGTAGAGGGCGCGGGCCGAGCGGTCGCGGCTGAGCGTGTCGAGCACCGGCAGGTTGAACGCCAGCGACTTCCCGCTCGCCGTTCCCGTCGTCACGATCGTGTGGCCCTCGTACGCGGAGGCGAGCGTGTCGGCCTGGTGGGCGTAGAGGCTGGTGACGCCCGTGCGATCGAGCGCCTCGCGCAACTCGTGATGGAGGGTCTCCGGCACCGGCTCGGTGAGCGCCTCCTGGGCGCGTTCCTTGGACCGCGCGACCAGCTCCTCGCCCTCACCGCGATCGAGAATCGGCTCCCAGGGCATCGGCTCGCGAGTGACAGGCATCCAGTTCGCCATAGTACGTGCGGCGTGATCCGATCCTTTGAACACGCCGAGTTTCCGCTCGAACTGCTGCTCGAGTGCAAGCGGGCGACCCTCTCGGTGGTGCTCCCCGCGCGGGAGGTGGCCGACACGGTGGGGCTGATCGTGGAGCGCATCCTGTCCCTGCAGGGCCTGGTCGACCAGGTGCTCGTGGTGGACGCCGACTCGAATGACGGAACCGCCGATGTGGCCGCGGCGGCGGGAGCCGAGGTGCGCTCCCAGGCGTCGCTGCTCCCCGAGCTCGGGCCCGTGCTCGGCAAGGGCGACGCCCTCTACCGCTCGCAGGCCGCCGTGACCGGCGACCTGGTCACCTTCATCGACTCCGACACGCGCGACTTCGGCCCGCAGTTCGTGACCGGCCTGGCGGGGCCGCTGATCGCCGCCGAGGGGGTGCGGTTCGTGAAGGCCGCGTACAGGCGCCCGTTCGTGACCGGCGGCGTCGAGGTGCCCGACGGCGGGGGGCGCGTGAGCCAGCTCATGGCGCGGCCGCTGCTGGCCGCCTTCTACCCGAGCCTGGCCGACCTGAGGCAGCCGCTGGCCGGCGAGGTGGCCGCGCCGCGCGAGGTGCTCGAGCGGATCCCGTTCGCCACCGGCTACGCGGTGGAGATGGCGATGCTGCTCGACGTGCACGACACCGTGGGCCCAGATGCCATCGCCCAGGTCGACCTGGGCGAGCGGCGCAACTTCCACCAGCCCCTCGAGGCCCTGCGCCCGATGGCGGACGCGGTGCTGGGGACGGTGAGCAAGCGGCTGCGCGCCGACGGCCGGCTGGTTGAGGACTCGCCCGCTTCGCCGATCGTGGAACGGCCGCCGTTCGCCTCGCTGCGCGCCGCCGCCTGATGGCGCTGCGCTGCGTCTACACGGACATCGACGGCACCCTCGTCGGCGCCGGCGCCTCGCTGTTCCGCGACGGCGAGGGCGGCTTCACGCTTCTGCCGGCCCGGGCGCTGGAGGCGTGCCACCGCGCGGGGGTGGAGGTGGTGCTGAAGTCGGGCCGGCGCAAGGCTCAGGTGATGGAGGACGCGCGGCTGATCGGCCAGACGTCGTACATCTTCGAGGTCGGTTCGGGTTTGGTCATCGACGGGGAGGAGCAGCTGCTGTGCGGCGCCTTCGCGCCGCGCGAGGGACGCACTCCCCACGAGCTGATCGCCGCGACGGGCGCGCCCGCGCTGCTCGAGCGCGAGTTCGGGATCGAGCCGCACGCGCCCTGGCACGTCGACCGCTTCGTCTCGCACCTCTATCGAGGCGTGGCGGACGTGGCCGAGGCGAACGATCTGCTGGCGAGAGAGGGTCACGACGGGCTGCGGCTCGTGGACAACGGCGCCGCCGCGGAGGGCGGGCGCACCTACCACCTCATCCCCACGACGGCGTCGAAGGCGGCGGCGGTACAGCTGCACATGCGCGCGCGCGCGTTCGCGCCCGAGGACTGCATCGCGGTGGGGGACTCGCTCGAGGACCTCGGCGTGGCGCCGGTCGTTGGCCGCTTCTTCATGGTGGCGAATGGCCCTTCGGCCGTGGGCGGGCCGAACGTGACGCGCACCGAATCGGGCTTTGGCGAGGGCTTCTACGAGGCCGTGGTGCAGTCCCTGGTGGAGTAGGGTCGGAGCGTGGCGGAAGTGGAGCGCTCGGAGGGGTTGCGTCTCCTCGAAGAGGCGCGCTGGGCCGCTGCCCGGGACGCCTTCCAGACAGAGCTCGAAGAGGAGGAGACGCCCGACGCCCACGACGGGATCGGGCTGGCGCTGTTCTTCCTGGGGAGCGTCGAGGATGGCATCGCGGCGCGCGAGCGCGCGTTCGAGGCGTATGTCAAGGCGGATCGCTGCGACGAGGCCGCGCGCGTGGGCGTGTGGGTGTCGCACCAGTACCTGCTCTCAGGGCGCGCCTCCGCCGCGCGCGGCTGGCTCGCCCGAGCGGAACGCTCGGTGGCGGGCGCGGAGTGCGAGGGCCAGGGCTGGGTCGCGATCGAGCGGGCGCGGCATGCGGAGACCCACGAGGAGCGCGCCGAGCACACGCGCCGCGCCATGGCCATCGCGCGCGAGTCGGGGAACGCCGACCTGGAGACCTACGCGCTCAGCCTGCTCGGTCTGACGGAGGTGAACGAGGGCCGCCTGGAGAACGGGATGCAGCTGCTGGAGGAGGCGATGGCGGCGGCGTCGGCCGGGAAGGTTCGCAACGTGCACACGCTGGCAGAGGCCTACTGCAACCTGATCATGGCCGCCACCAACGCGGGTGATTGGGAGCGCGCGGCGGAGTGGTGCGAGCTGGTGGACGATTTCGCGCGCGAGCACGGCACGGTGCCCCTGCTCGGAGTGTGCCGAACGATCCACGCGGACGTTCTCGTCGCGAGAGGCCACTGGCCCGAGGCGGAGCACGCGCTGGAGACCGCACTCGAGACCCATGCGCGGTTCGTGCCCGAGATGGGAGCGCCGACCGTCGCGAGCATGGCCGAGCTGCGCGTGCGCCAGGGGCGTCTCGCCGAGGCCGAGCAGCTGCTCGCCGGGCGCGAGGAGCATCCGTCATCGCTGTGCGCGCTCGCGCACCTGCGGATCGCCGACGGGCATCCGCAGGTCGCCGCCGCGCTGCTGGAACGGCCCCTCGCCGTTGCCGAGGGCAACGCCATCCGGATGACGCAGTTGCTCGCACCGCTGGTCGAGGCCCGTCTGGCCTGCGGGGACCTGGAGGGTGCGGGCGTTGCCGCCGGGCAGCTCGCCGATCTCGCGGAGAGCTCCGGCATCCGGGTGGTCGAGGCCCGGGCCCGGCTCGCCGCCGCGCATGTCAGCCTCGCGGCGGAGCGCCCCGATGAGGCCGCGGACCCCGCGCGCCTGGCCCTCACGGCGTTCGGCCGGCTCGGCATGCCGCTTCACGTCGGGGAGGCGCGGCTGGCGCTCGCTCGTGCGCTGGTGAAGTCCTCTCCCGACATCGCGCGCGACGAGGCTCGCACCGCGCTGGCCGCCTTCCGCGAGCTCGGGGCATCGCGGGCCATGGACGCCGCCGGAGCCGTTCTGCGGGAGCTCGGCGAGGCCACCGGTGCCCGGGCCAGGAGCCAGGGCGAGCTGACCGCGCGGGAGAACGAGGTCCTCGATCTGGTGGCGCTGGGAATGTCGAACGCGCAGATCGCCGAGACCCTGGTCATCACCGAGAAGACCGCGGGCCACCACGTGAGCCGCATCCTCTCCAAGCTCGGGGTGCGCAACCGCACCGAGGCGGCAGCGCAGAGGGCGGGGAACAGATAGGGATTTCTCCCGATGTATCGGCACGACCCCGGGCGTAGCTTGCCCCGACGCACTTGAACTCGATGACACCAAAGGAGTAGGAATGCCAGTCATGACCGATACAGAGCTGAAGGACAAACACCGCAAGATGTGGGCGTCGGGGGACTACCCCTCGATGGTGGAGACCTTCCTGCTGCCGCTGGGCCCGCGCCTCGTCGAGGCGAGCGGGATCGAAGCCGGCCAGCGGGTGCTGGACGTGGCGTCCGGGACCGGGAACGCGGCGATCGTCGCCGCCGAGCGCGGAGCGGACGTGACGGCGAGCGACCTCACGCCGGAGCTGCTCGAGGCCGGGCGCGCCCGAGCCGAGGCCGCGGGCCTGACGCTCGAGTGGGCCGAGGCGGACGCGGAGAACCTGCCGTTCGAGGACGAGTCCTACGACGTGGTGATGTCCTCGATCGGGGCGATGTTCGCGCCCCATCACCAGGAGGTGGCCGACGAGCTGGTGCGGGTCTGTCGCCCAGGCGGCACGATCGCCCTGCTCAGCTGGACCCCCGAGGGCATGCTCGGGCACCTGTTCAAGACGATTGGGCCGTTCGCCCCGCCGCCACCGCCCGGCGCGCAGCCCCCGCCCCTGTGGGGCAGCGAGGAGCATCTGCGTGGCCTCTTCGGCGGTCGCGTGAACTGGACGACGCTCGACCGCGACGAGCTCGAGATCACCGCGTTCGAGCATGCTCGTGACTACGGCGAGCACTTCAAGGCCAAGTACGGCCCGACGATTGCCGCCCGCGCCAACGCCGAGAAGGATGGGCGCGCCGACGAGTTCGACCAGGCGCTCGACGCGTTCTGCGACGAGTGGAACCGCGGCACCTCGGAGCAGGCGCGGTTCGAGAAGGAGTACCTGGTGTCGGTCGGGACGCGCGCGTAATTGAGGCGTTAGGGTCGGAGGCGTGGCCGCCGCCTCCGACCTCGCCGCCCAGGCAGTCGACGCGATTCATGGCATCTACGGAAGCCATGAGGGAAGCCGAGCGGTGCACGCCAAGGGGACGCTGCTCAAGGGCACGTTCACGCCCACCCCCGAGGCGGCCGCGCTCTCGAGCGCGCCGTTCCTTCACGCCGAGACGCCCGTCGTCGCGCGTGTGTCCAACGGCGGTGGCAACCCCGAGGCTCGCGACTTCGACGTGGACGGGCGCGGACTGGCGGTGAAGTTCTCCCTGCCCGACGGGTCGACCACAGACATGGTCACGACCTCGTTGCCGGCGTTCATCGCGCGCACGCCGGAGGAGTTCGTGGAGTTCACCCGCGCGCGCAAGCCCGATCCGGAGACCGGCTACCCCGACGGCGCGGTGGTGGGCGCTTACATCGAGAAGCACCCCGAGGCGATGGCGGTGATCCAGTACATGGTCACCCTGAAGCCGCCCGAGAGCTACGCCACGGTGCGGTTCGTGAACCCGCATACGTTCCTCTGGTCGGGGGCGGGCAAGGTGCGCTGGCGCTGGGAGCCCGAGGACGGCGAGCGGTCGCTGGAGCCCGAGGCCGCCGCGGAGCTCGGCGCGGACTACCTGCAGGAGGAGATCCTCGAGCGCGCGGGCGCCGGCGGCGCCGCGTGGCGGCTGGTGGTGGTGCTCGGCACCGACGACGACTCGACCTCGGATCCGACCGAGGTGTGGCCCGACGACCGCGAGACGGTCGACGCCGGCCGGCTGGTGCTCACCGGACCGGAGACCGAGCGCGAGACCGGCGACGACATCCTGGTGTTCGACCCCGTGAGGGTCTGCGACGGCATCGAGCTGTCGGACGACCCGATCGTGAGCTTCCGCCACGTCGCCTACGCGGAGTCGGTGGCCCTACGCAGCGGCGTGCGGCTGTCCGAGTAGACATCCCGCCCGCTCCAGCTCGGCGAGGGTGGAGGCGGTCTCCACCCGCTCCAGGTCCAGGATCCGCTGCTCGAACTCGTCCAGCTCGACCGATCCCACCACCGCACGGCAGGCCACCCCGGATTGCCTGCAGCGCGTGGCCACCTCGCCCGCGGCCTTGCCCGCGAGCGACTGCCGGTCCAGGCGCCCCTCGCCGGTGACCACGAACAGGGCGGCGCGCATGGCCTCGTCGAAGCCGAGCGCCTCGAGCACGTGCGGCGCGCCCGGCGCCAGCGTCGCGCCGAACTGCGCCCACAGCCCGCCCGCGAGGCCGCCGGCGGCGCCGCTCATCGGCACCCCGCGCGGGTCCTTCGGCAGGGAGGAGGCGAGCGACGAGAGGCGCTTCGACAGCCGCTTCACCATCGCCGGGTCCGCGCCCTTCTGAGGGCTGAATACGCGCGCGGCGTCCTCGAACGGCGTCCTCACGTCGCAGAGAACCTGAAGCCGCGGCTCGACGCCGGCGTCCTTCAACGCCTCGATCGCGCCCGCGCCGCCGTCGGTCGTCGCCGAACCGCCGACCGCCACGAGCACCGGCGACGCGCCGGCCTCCACCGCTGCGGCGATCAGCTCCCCGGTTCCGTAGGTCGAGGCCGCCCACGCATCGCGCTCCGCTTCATCCACGAGCCCCAGTCCACTGGCGGCGGCGCACTCCACCACCGCGGAGCCATCCTCGCGGAGCACGAACGACGCATCGACGGGATCGCCGAGCGGGCCGGAGACGGTGGCGGACACCTCATCGCCACCGAGCACGGCGGCGGTTCCCTCACCGCCATCCGCCACGGGCATCTCGATCGCGTCGAGACCGGCCGAGCGCAGCCCCGAGGCGATTGCGGCCGCCACCTCCGACGCCGAGAACGTCCCCTTGAACGAGTCCGGCGCTACGAGGACGGGCCGGGTCACGACTCAACGGCGGCGGCGAACGCCCCCTCGGCCTCGTCGCCGTGGACGGCGAAGACGACGCGTTCCAGGGATCCGGACTCATGCCGCTTCACCTCCTCGACCATCAGGTCGGCAGCCTCCTCCAGCGGGAATCCGCCGACGCCCGTGCCGAAGGCGACCAGCGCGAGCGAACGCGCGCCGAGCTCCTGCGCCCGCGCCAGCGTCGACCGCGTGGCGTCGGCGATGATCTGCGCGGACGTCGGCCCGCCCAGCTCCATCGTGGCTGCGTGGATCACCCATCGCGCCGGCATGTCGCCGGCCGTGGTCTCGACCGCCTCGCCGAGCCCGATCGGCGCGGCCGCCCGCGACTCCTCGTCCACCGCCGGTCCGCCGGCACGGGCGATCGCCGCCGCCACGCCGCCGCCGTGGAGCAGCTGGGTGTTGGCGGCGTTCGCGATCGCATCCACCTCCAGCGTGGTCACGTCGGCCTGAAGCACCTCGATCCTCACTTCTTGCGGTCCGTGTCCCGCGAGGGCTGCACGCGCTTGGGCTCGCCCGGCATCTTCGGATAGTCGGGCGGGTAGGGCATGTCGCCCTGCTCGTCGCGCTCGTACATGTCCAGCAGCGGCTGCAGCGAGTGCGACACCTCGTCGATCTCGGCGAAGCGATCGCCCACGTCCGCGAAGCGCGCCGGCATCGTCGCCACCGTGAAGTCCTCGGGCGCGACGTCGGGCACCTCGTCCCACAGCAGCGGCGCCGACACGGGAGCGCCCGGCTTCGCTCGGATCGAGTACGGGGAGGCGATGGTGCGGTCGCGGGCGTTCTGGTTGAAGTCGATGAACACCTTCTCGCCGCGCTCCTCCTTCCACCACTTCGTGGTCACGTCGTCGGGCATCCGGCGCTCCAGCTCGCGCCCGAACGCGATCGCGGAGTGGCGCACGTCGGTGAAGGTCCACTTCGGCTCGATCCGCACGTAGATGTGGATGCCCCGGCCGCCGGATGTCTTGGGGAAGCCGCGGTAGCCCAGCTCGTCCAGCAGCGTGTGAGCCTCGGCGGCCACGCGCTGGGCGTCCTCGAAGTCGGTGCCGGGCTGGGGGTCGAGGTCGAGGCGCAGCTCGTCGGGATGATCCACGTCGGCGTTGCGCACGGGCCAGGGATGGAAGGTGAGCGTGCCCATCTGGGCGCACCAGCCGACCACCGCGATCTCGGTCGGGCAGACCTCGTCGGCGTGGCGGCCGGAGGGGAACTCGATCCGCGCCGTCTCCAGGTAGTCGGGCGCGCCCTTGGGCACCCGCTTTTGGTAGAAGGCCTCGCCCTTGTGACCCTCCCGCGTGGAGATGGTCATGCCCTCGTGCACGCCCTTCGGCCAGCGCTCGAGCGTGGTCGGCCGGTTGCGCAGCGCGCGCATGATGCCGTCCTCCACCGCCAGGAAGTACTCGACGACCTCGAGCTTGCTGATCTCCGGCGTGCCGTTCGCCGCCGGGAAGATCACGCGGTCGGCGCTGGTCACCCGCAGCTCGCGACCGCCCGCGTCGACCATCGTGGCGTCAGCTCTTGGCCATCTCAGCGCCTCACCCGCACCGTCCGGCGCACCAGGCGCGTGGGGTTCCCCGCCGTGTCACGAGCGCGGAGCCCCACGCCCACCCGCGCGCGGCGACGCTGTCTCAGCGCGCGGCGCAGCGCGCGTGAGGCGCGCCGCGTGAGCCTGACCCGCAGCTTCAGCCGCCGGTTGGGGCCCACGGACCTGCGTGTGGTTCGCAGCTTGTAGGAGCGCTTGCCGATTCGCAGGCGTCCCGACATCGAGACGGTGCAGCGCTCGTCGCAGCGTGCGTACGCGATCGTGCCGCGGTTCCTGCGGACGCGCTGGCGTCGTGGGAGGCGCCAGCGCATCCGGGGCGCCGTGCGGTCGGCGGACGCCGGGGACGCGGGGCAGGGGACCTGGGTCGAGGTCTCCACGAAGCGGTGGACGCCGCCGTTGAGCGACGCCGCGTACACGCAGCCGGCGGCGTCCTCGCCGAACCCGGCCACCCCGGCGAGCGAGATCCCCTCCCGGCGGTCGTCGGTCACCCGAGGCCGGCGCAGGACCGCCGAGTGGAGCTGGCCGCCGTTCGTATCCCCGTACATGAAGCGGCCGAACAACGACGGCAGCGACCGGTCGCGGACCACCACGCCGGCGTTGATCGTCGTCCAGTCGGGCTGGAAGCGATCGAGCACCGGGCCCACCGCTCCGGCGAGCGGGCAGGGCGTCGAGGTGCTGCCCTGCGCGAAGCTCCCCTCACAGGGATCCCAGCCGTAGTTCCAGCCACGCCCGCGCGAGGTGGAGGCGGGCGCGAAGTCGATCTCCTCCGTTGCGCCCGCGCCAACGTCGCCGATGACGAGGTCGCCCGTGGCGCGGTCGATCGAGAACCGGAAGGGGTTGCGCAGCCCGTAGGACCACACGGCGTTCCCGAACGGGTTGCCGGCGGGGACGCGGTAGCCGCCCCCGGGGATGGGCTGGATGCGGAGGACCTTGCCGAGCAGCGAGCCCGTGTTCTGGGCGTTGCCGGACTGGCCGCTGCCGCCGTCGCCCGGGGCGAGATAGAGCATGCCATCCGGGCCGAAGGCCGCCGTGCCGCCATTGTGGTTCGCGGCCGCGGTGTGGGGGATCTCGATGGTCACGCGGCGGTACGAGGGGTCGGTACCTTCGGCGCCGGGCGCGCTCAGCTCGTCCACGTGGATGTCGCCCTGGTTGTCGGTGTAGTAGGCGTACACCAGCCGGCTGCGCGCGAAGTCGGGGGCGAAGGCGATCGAGAGCAGCCCCCGCTCGCTCGCGTCGTCGACCAGGCTGCTTAGATCCGCGAACGCCGGGCCCAGCTTGGCCCCGTTGCGCACCACGCGGATCGTGCCCGCCTTCTCGACCACGTACAGCCGGCTGTAGTCGCCGGGCGCATGCGTGACATAGACGGGCGCGTCGAAGTCGGCGACCTTCTGGAGGCGAACCGCCCCCTGGGCGGGCGCCGCGAGCGCGAGCACGACGAGCACGGCGAGCGTCGCTGCCGGGAAGATCGTGGCGTCGCCCTTGCCCATGGGCGCGGAGGATAGGCCGGTTAGGAGGCGTCGACCCGGAACACCGGGTGGTCGGCCGGGTCCGGCAGCTTCTTCCAGTACCCGTTCACCGACTTGCCGGCCACCTCGCGGTAGGCCGCGATGATCGGCTCGCGCTCCTCCACCGGGATCTCGACCGCCCGGAAGGACTGGCCGTCGATCTCACCGCCCGCGGCGTCGCGGATGTTGCGGACCCATTCGGACTCGCCGCGGGTGGACACCAGGTAGCGCTCACCCTCGTGCTCGACCGGGATCACGGGGACCTGCATCTGCTGCCGGCTCACGCGGCCCCTCACCACCAGGCCCTTGGCCCCGCCGGTGCCGAACCGCAGCGCGACCCGGTTGAACAGCTTGGGGAAGAACCCGGGCTTCAGGTAGGCCATCGCCGCAACCTACCGGGCTAGCTCTCGCAGCGGCGGCGGCGGTCTTGGTCGTCGAGGCTGGCGTTGTCGTCGCCGGAGCCGCAGTTGATGCGGTCGCGTTGGCCGTCGCGCGCAAGGATGCGGTCGGCGCCGGCACGGCCCCAGATGCGGTCGCGGCCGCTGCCGCCGGAGAGGCGGTCATCACCGGAGTTGCCCGACACCCGGTCCCGGCCGGAGCCGCCATTGATCCGGTCCGCGCTGCCGTAGCCCTGGATGAAGTCGGCGCCCGACCCGCCTGACAGGCCGTCGGCGCCGGAGTCGCCCCGGAGCTTGTCCTCGCCGGCGTTGCCCCAGACGCTGTCGGCGCCCGAGGATCCGAAGATCTGGTCGTCGTCTCCTCCGCCCGTGACGCGGTCATCGCCGCCTTCGGCGCAGATCACGTCGTCGCCGCCGAGGCCACGGATGCGGTCACCGCCGGAGGTGCCGAGGATCACGTCACGACCCGAAGTGCCGGTCGTGAGCGCCCCGCCGGGCTTGGCCTCGATCGTCACCGCCCGCCCGCGGCAGCGCTTCGGCGGTGTCGCTGGCTTGCCGTTATCGGCCGGGGGTGGGGTCGCCGCCGGGTCGTCGACGCACGTGACGGTGACCGCGACGGTCGCGGTGTCGCCGCCGTTGAGGGTGTAGGTGAAGTCGTCAGTGGGTGCGGCGCCAGGGTCGTTGCAGTAGTCGGCATCCGGCTCATAGGTGAGATCAGATCCGTCGCTCGCGAGCACGACCGCGCCGTTGTCGGGCTGGTCCGCATCGGTGATCTCGATCGGATCGTCCTCGGCGTCGGTGTCGTTGGCGATCACGTCGAAGGTGCTCGCCGTTGCGTCCTCGGCCACGGTCTCGGCGTCATCGACCGCCACCGGGTCGTCGTCGCCACAGGTCACGGTCACCGCGACGGTGGCACTGTCGCCACCGGTCACCGTGTAGGTGAAGTCGTCGGTCGGGGCGGACCCGGGGTCGTTGCAGTAGTCCGCATCGGGCGTGTAGGACACCTGATCCGGCGAGCCCTCCACCACGCTTACAGTGCCGTCGGTCGGCTGGGTGACCGCAGTGATCTCAATCACGTCACTGGAATCTGCGTCCGTGTCGTTCGAAAGCACGTTGAACGACGTCGCGCTGGCGTCCTCGGCGACGGTGCGGGTGTCGTTGTTGGCGACTGGGTTGTCGGCGGAGCAGGTGACGGTGACCGCGACGGTCGCGGTGTCGCCGCCGTTGACGGTGTAGGTGAAGTCGTCGGTCGGCTCGGCGTCGGGGTCGTTGCAGTAGTCCGCGTCTGGGGTGTACGACACTTGGTCCGGCGATCCGTCCACCACGCTTGCGGTGCCATTGGTCGGCTGTGTGACCGCGGTGATCTCGATGGGATCGTCGTCGGCGTCGGTGTCGTTGGTGAGCACGTTGAACGACGTTGCCCCCGAGTCCTCGCCGACGGTGCGGGTGTCGCCATTGGCCACGGCCGCCCGGTCGCCGAGCAGCACCGACACGTCGTTCGATCCGAAGTTGGCGGTGGCGATATCGGGGTTGCCGTTGCGGTCGAAGTCACCCACCACCACTGACCGAGGCTGGTTGCCGGTGGTGTGGTCGGTCTTGGGGTCGAAGCCGCCGGCGCCGTCGCCGCGCAGCACAGACATGTTGCTCGTGCTCAGGTTGGCGCTGGCGAGGTCGGGGTTGCCGTCGCGGTCGAAGTCCCCCACCGCCACCGATCTGGGGGTGGTGCCGGTGCCGGTGGCGTGGTCGGTCTTGGGGGCGAACCCGCCGGTGCCGTCGCCGAGCAGCACCGACACGTTGCTCGAGGTCTGGTTGGCGGTGGCGAGGTCGGGGTTGCCGTCGCGGTCGAAGTCCCCCACCGCCACCGAGAAGGGGTCGGCGCCTACGGCGTGGTCGATCTTGGGGTCGAACCCGCCGGTGCCGTCGCCGAGCAGCACCGACACGTTGTTCGGGCCGAAATTGGCTACGGCGAGGTCGGGGTTGCCGTCGCGGTCGAAGTCCCCCACCGCCACCGAGAGGGGGCCGCTGGCGGTGGTGTGGTCGGTCTTGGGGGCGAAGCCGCCGGCGCCGTCGCCGAGCAGCACCGACACGTTGTTCGAGTTGAAGTTGGCTACGGCGAGGTCGGGGTTGCCGTCGCGGTCGAAGTCCCCCACCGCCACCGAGAGGGGGCCGCTGGCGGTGGGGTGGTCGGTCTTGGGGGCGAAGCCGCCGGTGCCGTCGCCGAGCAGCACCGACACGTTGTTCGAATGGGTGTTGGCGGTGGCGAGGTCGGGGTTGCCGTCGCGGTCGAAGTCCCCCACCGCCACCGAGGAGGGGCCGTTGCCGGCGGTGTGGTCGGTCTTGGGGTCGAAGCCGCCGGCGCCGTCGCCGAGCAGCACCGACACGTTGTCCGAGGTCTCGTTGGCGGTGGCGAGGTCGGGGTTGCCGTCCCGGTCGAAGTCCCCCACCGCCACCGAGACGGGGGCGGTGCCGGCGCCGAACGGGCTCCCGAGCGCCGGCAGGAAGGTGTTCGGCCGCATCGTGTCGGTCGTGTTCAGCAGCACCGACACGTTGTTCGAGAAGAGGTTGGTGGTGGCGAGGTCGGGGTTGCCATCGCGGTCAATGTCAGCCACCGCCACCGAGCGGGTGCCGTCGCCGGCCTCGTGGTCGGTGTGAGGGGCGAAGTCGCCGGCGCCGTCGCCGAGCAGCACCGACACGTTGTCGGACTCCTCGTTGGCGGTGGCGAGGTCGGGGTTGCCGTCGCGGTCAATGTCTCCCACCGCCACCGAGCGGGGGCTGGTGCCGGTGGCGTGGTCGGTGTTGGAGGCGAAGGTGCCGTCGCCATTGCCGAGCAGCACCGAGACGTCGCTCGAGTCCGCGTTGGCGGTGGCGAGGTCTGGGTTGCCGTCGCGGTCAATGTCTCCCACCGCCACGGAGCGGGGGCTGGTGCCGGTGGCGTGGTCGGTGTTGGAGGCGAAGGTGCCGTCCCCGTTGCCGAGCAGCACCGACACGTCGCTCGCCCCGGAGTTGGCGGTGGCGAGGTCGGGGTTGCCGTCGCGGTCGAAGTCCGCCACCGCCACCGAGGCAGGGAAGGCGCCGGCGGCGTAGTCGGTCTTGGGGGCAAACCCGCCGGTCCCGTCGCCTAGCAGTACCGACACGTTGTCCGAGAAGAGGTTCGCGGCGGCGAGGTCTGGGTTGCCGTCGCCGTTGAGGTCCCCCACCGCCACCGAGACGGGGGTGCTGTCGGCGGCGTAGTCGGTCTTGGGGGCAAACCCGCCGGTCCCGTCGCCGAGCAGCACCGACACGTCGTGCGAGGAGGAGTTGGCGGTGGCGAGGTCTGGGTTGCCGTCGCGGTTGAGGTCCCCCACCGCCACCGAGACGGGGTCGGTGCCGGCGGCGTAGTCGGTCTTGATGGGAAAGGCGCCGGTCCCGTTGCCGAGCAGCACCGACACGTCGTCGGAGTCCCCATTGGCGGTGGCGAGGTCGGGGGTACCGTCGCGGTCGAAGTCCCCCACCGCCACCAAGTGGGGGGCGGCGCCTACCGCGAAAGGGCTCCCAACGGCGGGAGCGAACGACGTCGCCGCCTCAGCGGAACCCGCGAAGCTCAGGGCCGCGACAACGAGGACGCAGGCGCCCAGCGCACGCTGCTGAAACGAACGCTTCGAGAATCCCACTGCCTGCCCGCTTCCATAACAAGTCGGTCAGGTCGGCTCGGCGAGCCAACCGCGCTGCGCCGACCAGGGGTCTGGAGCCGGAACGAATCGCCCTGCCAGGGGTTGGGGCAGGACGAGCAACCAACGTACCAGCGAAGTGGGTGATCCGCGAGCTAAGCCCGCAGCTGCTCCAGCAGGCACTCCCGCGGCTCCTTGTCCTCGCGCCACCTCACCAGCTTCGTCCCATGCCGGATGCGGTGGCCGTCCGGCCGCCGCTGGGCGTCGCCTACCGCGTGACGGTGCTGTGCAGCCCGGAGTCGGTCCGGGACACCTAGCTCTCGCAGCTGTTGGTTCGGTCCCGAGCGTCGAGGGTGGTGGTGTCGGTGCCGTCGCCGCAGTTCACGCGGTCGCGCTCGTCGTCGGCGGCGTTGATGCGGTCGGCGCCGGTGCGGCCCCAGATGCGGTCGCGGCCGGTGCCGCCGGTGATGCGGTCGTTGCCGGAGTTGCCCGAGAGGCGGTCCGCGCCTGAGCCGCCGTTGATGCGGTCGGCGCTGCCATAGCCCTGGATGAAGTCCCTCCCGGATCCGCCGGAGAGGCGGTCGGCGCCGGAGTCGCCATGGAGCCTGTCGTTCCCGGAGTTGCCCCAGACCAGGTCGGCGCCTGAGGAGCCGGAGACCTGGTCGTCTCCGGAGCCGCCGGTGACGCGGTCATCGCCGCCCTCGGCGCAGATCACGTCGTCGCCCCCGAGGCCGCGGATGCGGTCCGCCCCGGAGGTGCCGACGATCACGTCACGCCCCGCGGTGCCCTCGGTCAGCGCGCCGCCGGGCTTGGCCTCGATCGTCGCCGTCAGGCCACGACACTGCTTCGGGGCGGGGGCCGTCTTGACCGGCGGCTTGGACGCCGGCGGTGTGGCCTCGGCCAGACAGGTGACCGTGACCGACACCGTCGCGGTGTCGCCGCCGTCGATCTCGTAGTCGAAGTCGTCGGTCGGGGCGGCGCCGGGGTCGTTGCAGTAGTTGGGGTCCGGGGTGTAGGCCAGGTCTGACCCGTCGTCGGCGACATCCACCGTCCCGTTCTCGGGCTGCTCGGCATCGGTGACCTCGGTGGCGCCGGTGTCGTTGTCGAGCACGTCGATGCTGGTCACACCGGAATCCTCCGCCACCGTCTCGGTGTCGTCCACCGCGACCGGGTCCTCGTCTGCACAAGTGACGGTGACCGCCACGGTGGCGATGTCGCCGCCGGTGACCGTGTAGGTGAAGTCGTCGGTCGGTGCGGCGCCGGGGTCGTTGCAGTAGTCGCCGTCGGGGACGTAGGACACCTGGTCCGGGGAGCCCTGGACGACGGTGGCCGTGCCGTTGTCGGGCTGGGTCACGCCGGTGATCTCGATCGCGTCGTTCTCGGCGTCGGTGTCGTTGGTGAGCACGTTGAAGCTGGTGGCGGCGGAGTCCTCGGCGACGGTGCGGTCGTCGTTCACCGCGTTGGGGTTGTCGTTCACGCAGGTCACCGTGACCGACACGGTGGCGGTGTCGCCGCCGTTGATCGTGTAATCGAAGGTGTCGGGCGACCCGCCGGTCTGGCTGTTGCAGTAGTCGGCGTCGGGGGTGTAGGAGATCTGGTCCGGGGAGCCGTCGACCACGCTGGTCGTGCCGTTGGTGGGCTGTGTGACGTCGGTGATCTCGATCGCGTCGCTCTCGGCGTCGGTGTCGTTGGCGAGCACGGTGAACGTCGTGGCCCCGGAGTCCTCGCCGACCGCGTCCGGGGAGTCGTCGCCCGCGGTCGGGGCGTCGTCCGAGCAGGTGACGGTGACCGACACGGTGGCGGTGTCGCCGCCGTTGATCGTGTAGTCGAAGGTGTCGGGCGTCCCGCCGGTCTGGCTGTTGCAGTAGTCGGCGTCGGGGGTGTAGGAGATCTGGTCCGGGGAGCCGTCGACCACGCTGGTGGTGCCGTTGGTGGGCTGTGTGACGTCGGTGATCTCGATCGCGTCGCTCTCGGCGTCGGTGTCGTTGGCGAGCACGGTGAACGTCGTCGCGCCGGAGTCCTCGCCGACCGCGTCCGGGGAGTCGTCGACCGCCGTCGGGGCGTCGTCCGAACAGGTGACCGTGACCGAAACGGTCGCGGTGTCGCCGCCGTTGATCGTGTACTCGAAGGTGTCGGGCGCTCCGCCGGCCTGGCTGTTGCAGTAGTCCGCGTTGGGCTCGTAGCTGAGGTCGGAGCCGTCGAGGGCACGCACGACCGTGCCGTTGGTGGGCTGGGTGACCGCGGTGATCTCGGTCGCGGCGGTGTCGTTGGCGAGCACGTCGATCGTGGTCGCGGCCGCGTCCTCGGCCACGGTCTCGGCGTCATCGCTAGCCACCCCGCCCCGCTCGCCGAGCAGTACCGATACGTTGTCCGAGTTGAAGTTGGCTACGGCGAGGTCGCGGTTGCCGTCGCGGTCGAAGTCCCCGACCGCCACCGAGCCGGGGGTGGTGCCGGTGGTGTGGTCGGTCTTGGGGTCGAAGTCGCCGGCGCCGTCGCCGAGCAGCACCGACACGTTGTCCGCGTCGGCGTTGGCTACGGCGAGGTCGGGGTTGCCGTCGCGGTCGAAGTCCCCCACCGCCACCGAGGCGGGGCCGGTGCCGGTGGTGTGGTCGGTCTTGGCGGCGAAGTCGCCGGCGCCGTCGCCGAGCAGCACAGACACGTTGTTCGAGTTGTAGTTGGCGACAGCGAGGTCGGGGTTGCCGTCGCGGTCGAAGTCCCCCACCGCCACCGAGTAGGGGCCGGTGCCGGTGGTGTGGTCGGTCTTGTCGGCGAATCCGCCGGCGCCGTCGCCGAGCAGCACCGACACGCTGGCCGAGTTGGAGTTGGCGACAGCGAGGTCGGGGTTGCCGTCGCGGTCGAAGTCCCCCACCGCCACCGAGAAGGGGCCGGAGCCGGTGGTGTGGTCGGTCTTGTCGGCGAACCCGCCGGCGCCGTCGCCGAGCAGCACAGACACGTTGTTCGAGTTGTAGTTGGCGACAGCGAGGTCGGGGTTGCCGTCGCGGTCGAAGTCCCCCACCGCCACCGAGTAGGGGCCGGTGCCGGTGGTGTGGTCGGTCTTGTCGGCGAATCCGCCGGCGCCGTCGCCGAGCAGCACCGACACGTTGCCCGACCCGATGTTGGCGGTGGCGAGGTCGGGGTTGCCGTCGCGGTCGAAGTCCCCCACCGCCACCGAGTAGGGATTGGTGCCGGTGGCGTGGTCGGTCTTGTCGGCGAATCCGCCGGCGCCGTCGCCGAGCAGCACCGACACGTTGCCCGAGTTGAGGTTGGCGGTGGCGAGGTCGGGGTTGCCGTCGCGGTCGAAGTCCCCCACCGCCACCGACCGGGGGTTGGTGCCGGCGCCGAACGGGCTCGCGAGCGCCGGGAGGAAGGTGTTCGGCCGCATCGTGTCGGTGGTGTTGAGGAACACCGACACGGTGTTCGAGGAGATGTTTGCGGTGGCGAGGTCGGTGTCGCCGTCATTGTCGAGGTCCCCGCCGGTCACCGAGAAAGGGCCTGAGCCGACCGTGACCGGGCTAGCGGGGGTGAAGGTTCCGTCGCCGTCGTTGACCAGCACCGACACGTTGCCCGAGCCTTGGTTTGCGGTGGCGAGGTCGGTGTCGCCGTCGTTGTCGAAGTCCCCTCCGGTCACCGATCGGGGGTTCGCGCCGGCCGGGATCGGGGTGGCGGGGGTGAAGGTTCCGTCGCCGTCGTTGATCAGCACCGACACGTTGCCCGAGGAGAAGTTTGCGGTGGCGAGGTCGGTGTCGCCGTCGTTGTCGAAGTCGCCCCCGGTCACCGAGAGGGGGTCCCAGAACCCGCCGACCGTGACCGGGGCGGCGGGGGTGAAGGTGCCGTCGCCGTCGTTGAGCAGCACCGACACGTTGCCCGAGCCTTGGTTTGCGGTGGCGAGGTCGGTGTCGCCGTCGCGGTCGAGGTCCCCCCCGGTCACCGAGTAGGGGTTATTGCCGACTGGGAGAGGGGTGGCGGGGGTGAAGGTGCCGTCGCCGTCGTTGATCAGCACTGACACGTCGTGCGAGCCTTCGTTTGCGGTGGCGAGGTCGGTGTCGCCGTCGTTGTCGAGGTCCCCCCCGGTCACCGAGTAGGGGCGGGTGCCGGCCGGGACAGTGGCGGTGCGGGGGCGAAGGTTCCGTCGCCGTCGTTGAGCAGCACCGACACGTCGTTCGAGCCGTTGTTTGCGGTGGCGAGGTCCGTGTCGCCGTCGTTGTCGAGGTCTCCCCCGGTCACCGATCGGGGGTCCGTGCCGGCCGCGACCGGGGCTGCGGGGGCGAAGGTTCCGTCGCCGTCGTTGATCAGCACTGACACGTCGTCCGAGCCTTCGTTTGCGGTGGCGAGGTCGGTGTCGCCGTCCTTGTCGAAGTCCCCCCCGGTTACCGAGTAGGGGTTCGTGCCCGCCGCGAACGGGCTCGCAACGGGGGGAGCGAACGTCGGTGCCGCCTGGGCGGCCGAGCCGCCGATCGCGACCGTCATCAGCGAAGCGAGGAGGCATGCGCGCAGCGCGCGTCCGGCGATCGAGCCCTGCATGGCGGGTGCCTCCCCTGCGTGGACGGTCGCCGCCAACCTCTGCAGCGGGGGCCCACCGTAACCCCGAACCGGCAATCCCGCCACCCACTTGGGCTAAAGCGCCAGCTTCAGTCCCTCAGCTGCTCCAGCTTGCACTCGCTGGGCTTCTTGTCCTCCCGCCACCTCACCAGCTTCGTCCCGTGGCGGATGCGGTTGCCGGTGACGTGGTCGTAGGTCACCTCCACCACCAGCTCGGGCTTCAGCCCCTGCCACACCAGCTCCTCGTCGGACTTCCAGCGGCTGGGCTCGCCCGGGCCGCTCTCGCCGGTCATGTAGGGCTCGAGCTTGGCCAGCAGCTCGCGCTTCTCCTTGGCCTTGAAGCCGCTCGTGTGCCCGACGACGTGCAGCTGGCCGTCGTCGTCGTAGAGGCCGAGGATGAGCGAGCCGAGTGTGCCCTCCTCCTTGCCGTAGCGGAAGGCGGCGACCACGGCATCCGCCGTGCGCATGCGCTTGATCTTCACCATGCCCTTGCGCTCGCCGGGCAGGTACTTGGCCTCGGCCTGCTTGGCCACCACGCCCTCGGAGTTGCCGGTGAGCCATTTGGCGGCGCCCTTGGGGGTCTTGACCATCGGTGACATCTGGACCGGCTTGAGGTCGAGCTCGCCCAGGCGCTCGCGGCGCTCCTCGTAGCCGAGGTCCATCAGCGACTTGCCGCCGGCGGCGAGCAGGTCGAAGGCGATGAAGTCAGCGGGGTACTTCTCCGCCAGCATCGTCACGCGCGACTCCGCCGGGTGGATGCGCTGGCTGAGCAGGTCGAACTCCTGGACCCCGTCCACGTCGATCACCATCTCGCCGTCGAGTACCACCTGGTCGGCGGCCATCTTCTCCACGAGCTTCACCACATCAGGGAAGTAGCGGTTCATCGGCTTGCCGCCGCGGCTCTGGAGGTACACGTCGTCGCCGTTCTTGAACGCGAGGGTCCGGAAGCCGTCCCACTTGGGCTCGTAGCGCCACTCGTCGCCCTCGGGCAGCGCCTTCGCGGAGCGGGCGAGCTGAGGC
Source organism: uncultured Thermoleophilaceae bacterium (assembly GCA_963808105.1). Lineage (GTDB taxonomy): Bacteria > Actinomycetota > Thermoleophilia > Solirubrobacterales > Thermoleophilaceae > JAAYBF01. Next base: position 529,929 of record CAWEEH010000002.1, read on the forward strand.
TTGATCGGGGGCTTCAAAGGCAGCTTCGGCACGATGGGTAGCATGCCATTCATGTCCCACGATCACGCAACCGTCGCCGAGGAGGAGTACCTCCAGATCATCTTCTGGCTCCAGGAGGCGGGCCTCCCGATGACCGGCGCCAACGTCGCCAGGGCGATGCAGGTGTCCGCGCCCACGGTGCACGAGATGATCGGCCGCCTGGAGGCCGACGGCTATGTGACGAGGGCCGACGACAAGTCGCTTTCGTTTACGGACACCGGCCGCGAGCACGCCGAGAACATCGTGCGCCGCCACCGCCTGATCGAGCGTTTTCTCACCGATGTCTTCGACATTCCGTGGGACCAGGTGCACGAGGAGGCCGAGCGCCTCGAGCACTGGATGTCGCCCACGGTGGAGGAGAAGATGCTCAAGGCGATCGGCGACGCCGACACCTGTCCCCACGGCCACCCCATCTTCAGCGAGAAGCGTGTGCCCGGGGTACCCCTGGCCGACGTGGAGGAGGGAGCGAAGGTGCGCGTGCTGCGCTTCGAGAACGAGGCCGAGGACCTTCTGCACTACCTCAAGGACTCGGGGCTCACCCCGGGCCTGGAGGGCGAGCTGGCCGACGCCGGTACCGACGTGGTCACGATCAAGTCGAACGGCGACTCCTACTCGGTCACCCGCAGCGTCGCCGAGACCGTCTCGGTGGTGGCCGATCCATCGCCGCCCCCGCGGGCCGCGCTGCCCGACCAGCTGGTGCTCGGCAAGGAGCACTGGGGGCGCTAGCTACACGCGCTGTGCGAGCACTTCCTCGCGCCGGGTGAGCAGGTCGTAGAACAGCAGCGTGGTGACGATGGCCACCAGCGGCGCCGTGATGATGCTCGCCACCATCTCACCCGCGAGGGCGATCACGTCCAGGTCAACCGAGTCGGCCACCGCGGTGAGCGGCACCCCGATCAGGAGCGCCGGGATGGCCGCGATCAGCTGGCTGACCACCACGATGCCGAACACGCGCCACCAGTTGTCGCGCACCAGCTGGCCGCTGCGCGCCAGCGCGTCGAATCCCCGCTTGTCCTCGATCACCACGCACTGGGCCACGCAGAACCACCGGATCAGGAGGTAGATCCCCGGCAGGATCAGCGCCGCCAGGCCGACCGCGATCCCCGCCGCGGTCATCAGCACCGCCAGGAACAGCGGCGCGAAGACGTCCAGGCTGGCCTGCAGGCAGGCGGCCGCGCTCGGGGTCTCGCCGCGGTCCACGGCGCGCAGCAGGTGGATCACCGCGGCGCCTATCAGTGGCGCGATCACGAAGAAGCCGAGCACGGTGGGGATCGCCTGCTCGGCCTGGGTCACGTCCGCCCGGTACTCCGACGTGAGCCGCTCGAGGCCGATCCCGGAGACGATCAGCTGCACCGGGATCACGATCGCCGCTCCCATCGCCAGCAGCGGCCCGGGGTGGTCGCGCATCACCCCGAACGTGTCCGAGACGAGCGCGCTCAGGTCTCTCTGCCGGGCGAGCTCGAGCTGCCCGCCCGCCACTTCTAGGCGCCGGTGGCGTCCCGGTAGGCGCCCGCCAGGCGAGACACCGCTTCGCCGATCTGGTCCGCCTGCACGCCCGAGTAGGCGATCCGGAGCGAGTTCTCGCCGCCCTCGAGCAGGAAGTCTGTGCCCTTCACGAACACCACGCCGCGCTCGCCGGCCAGCTGCTCGATGCGCGCGACATCGGTGCCCTCCGGCAGGTCGATCCAGAGGAAGTAGCCGCCCTCGGGCACCACGAACTCGGCCTCGGGCAGATGCTCCTCGAGCGCGCGACAGAGCACATCGCGGCGCTCGCGCAGCGCGTTCTTCACGGTCTCGATCGACCTGTCGATAGCCCCGGACTCGCAGAACTCCGCGACGATCGACTGGGACACCATGCTCGGCGAGATGTAGGTGCTCGTGGCGAGCTTGCGCGTCTGGCCGATCAGCTCGGCCGGCCCGGCGAGGTAGCCGACGCGGATGCCCGGGGCACACGGTCTTCGAGAACGACGACGCGTACACCACGTTGCCGCCGTCATCCATCGAGAGCATGGTGGGCAGCTGCTCCCCGTCGAAGCGCAGCTCCACGTAGGGGTCGTCCTCGAACAGCACGAAGTCGTACTTCGCCGCCAGCTCCACCAGCCGCTCGCGCTTGTCCTGGGAGAGCGTGCAGCCCGCGGGGTTGTGGAAGTTGGGGATCACGTGGGCGAGCTTGGGCCGCGCGCCGCCCTCGAGCGCCTCCTCCAGCGCCTTCACGTCGATGCCGTCCGCCTCCAGGGGGATGGCCAGCACCTCGGCGCCCATCTGGCGCAGCGCCAGCAGCGTGCGGTCGTAGGTGGGCGCCTCGACCACCACCACGTCACCGGGCTCGACCAGCGTCTGGAACAGGAAGGCGTCGGCCTGCATCGAGCCGTTGGTGGCCAGCACCTGATCCGGCTCCACGCCCTGGCGCTCGGCGATCCACTTCACCAGCGGCATGTAGCCGGCCGATGTGCCGTAGGAGAACACGCCGGCCGGGTCCTTCTCGAAGGCGCGGTCGGCCGCGGCGCGCAGATCGTCCACCGCCACGATGTCGATGGAGGGGGCGCCGCGGGCGAGTGAGATCGAGGTGGCTGTGGTCATTGACCCTGAGATTATCGTCAGGCCGCGCGCGCGAAGAGCAGCACGTTGTCGCGGTAGCCGCGGCCCTCCGTGTAGGGGCCGCCGCAGGTCACCAACACAAGCACGGGCCGCGACGACCCGCCGTACACCTCGGCGGTGGGGAAGCGGTCCTTTCGCACCTGTGCGCGGCCGACGACCTCGTAGGCATGCACCTCGCCGCGGCGATCGGTGATCCGCACGCCCGCGCCGACCGGCACCTTTGGGACCCGCGCGAAGAGGCCCGGACCGCGCTTGGTGTCGAGATGGCCGATCACCACGGCGCGGCCCACCTCGCCCGGGCGCGGGCCGCCCTCGAACCAGCCCGCGCGGCCGAGCTTGGGCACCTCGATCTCTCCCTTGCGGGTGCCGACCGCGTCGATGATCGTCTCCACCCCGGCATCGGGGATCGCGATGCGCTGGGGCGGCGCGGGGCGAACGCCGCCCTCGAGCCCCTCGAGCGGGATCGATTGAACGCTCGACTGCCCGCGATCTCCGAGGATCGGGCGCAGCGACTGGCTGGCGCGGGGCCCGAGCGTGCGGGGCGCCTCCGCCTTGCGCGCCAGCTCGGCGACCGAGCCGGCTGCGCTCTCGTCCGGTACGTCGTCCCTGCCGAGTGCCAGCACGGCGCCGCCCGCGACCAGCGCGGGCACAAGCACGGCCGCCATCAGCCCTGCCAGGTAGCGCGACCGCCGCGGGCTGCGTTGCGCTTCAGGCGCGGTGGTCACGGCGCGAGGCGCGCGTGAACGCGATGCCGCCGAGCGTGCCGGCGGCGAGCGCCGCGAGCAGCGCGGCGAGCCAGGGGGTCCCGTCGTCCGACAGCCCGCCGAGCCCGGTGGCGGGGCCGCCCTCGGGCGCATCCACGGCGTCCTGGACGACCACGAAGCGGGCCTGCTCGCCACCGCTTCCCACCGCGTAGACGGTGGATGCGGTGCCGGCCGCGAAGCTCACGCCCTTCTTGGAGATCACGGCGTCGTCGCTGCCCGGGCGTGTGACCGTGAGGTCGTAGGCGCCTGGCTCGACGGACACGTATTCGCCCTCGTCCCCGCGGTCGAGCGTGCCGAGCATCTCGTCGCCGACCTTGAAGTCGGCCTTCGCCAGCTCAACGGCGTCATGCGCGCCGCGCACGCGTGCGGTGCCGGCGGTGGCCTCTCCGGCCTCGACCGTCTTGAGCTCGACCTTGCCGCCCTTGCCGGGCTCGGCAACGACGGTGTAGCCAGCGCGGTCCTTGAGGCTCGGGTTGACCTGCGCGGCCTGCTTGCCGCCGACCGTGAGCGTGACGGTGACCTTGCCGCTGGGAGCGCTCACCTGCTTGGAGGCCTCGCCGAAGCCGACTCCCGACACCGAGCCGGGTGTGCCCGAGCCGCCGGTCACCTTGAGAATCGCGTCACCGGCGCCGGGAACGGCATGGAGAAGGTTCACCTTCACCTCGGCGGCTGCCTGACCGGCCGGGAGCAGAAGTAGGATCGTCCCTGTCGCGATGACGCCTGCCACCGCCCGCATTCGTCCCATCGCACGCATCGGACGGGAATCCTAGCCGTGGATCCGGATCGGATCGAGGCCGCGCTCGCAGGCCTTGGGCCTGAGTCGCGGGCGCTGGTCGAGTTGTCGGTGATCCGCGAGGTGGCCGACGACGACATCGCCGGCCTGCTCGGCACCGAGGAGAGCGCCGTCCGCGGTCGCCGCGAGGACGCGCTGGCGCAGCTCGCGGCCGTCCTCGGCGCCGACTCGGCGGAGGAGGTCGGGATCCTGGTGCGCGAGATGCGCGAGCTGCCCGCGGTGCGCTGGCGCGCCGACGACGGGCCGCCCGCGGTGCCGCCGAACCTTGAGCCGGAGCCGGAGCCGGAGCCGGAGCCCGAGCCGCCTCCGCCGGTCGTGCAGCCGGGCGCGAAGCGCAAGCGCCGGCTGCTTCCGCTGCTGCTCGGCGGCGTGATCGTGGCGGGCGTGGCACTGGTGCTCGCCCTCTCCGGGGGCGACGACGAGGAGGATCCCGCGCCGGCCGACGAGCCCGCCTCGGCCCCCGCCCCGGCGCCGGCCGGCGAGCCCGGGAAGCTCGAGCCCGTCGCGGGCGGCAGCGGCGAGGGCACCGCCGAGATCAAGGACGGCACGCTCACCCTGAGCGTCTCCGGCCTGCCGGACCCCGGAGGCGCCGGCTACCAGGTCTGGCTCTACAACTCGCTGTCCGACGCGCGCCCGCTCAACAGCCCCCAGCCGGGGCGGGAGTTCGAGCTCAGCGCGAAGCTGCCGGAGGGCGCTGACAGCTACCGCTTCGTCGACATCTCGCTGGAGCCCGCGGACGACAACCGCAACCACAGCGGTCAGAGCGTGCTGCGCCTGCCACTCTCCGACTTGCAATGAAGCCGAGTCAGATAGCGATCGCGGTGGTGGCCGCGATCACCGTGGCGGTGGTGGCGCTGCTCTCGGCCGGCGGTGGCGGTGGCGGCGATGACGAGAAGAAGGGCGGCACAACCGCCGAGAAGGCTCCATCGGGCGCGCTGCGCGTGACCTTCGCCTACTCGCCCGAGAAGGAGAAGCTGTTCACGCCGCTGATCAAGAAGTTCAACGAGGAGGGCAAGGAGGTCGCCGGAGCCCCGGTTTTCATCGAGGGCCAGGTGATCGCCTCCGGCGAGGCCCAGACGAAGATCGCGAAGGGCACGCTCAAGCCGGTGGCGTGGTCGCCCTCGTCGTCGCTCTGGGGCCGGTTGCTGAACTTCGAGGCGGACCGGCCGCTGGCCCCCGCCGACAACCCGTCGATCGTGCGCACGCCGCTGGTGATCGCCATGTGGGAGCCGTTCGCCAAGGCGCTCGGGTACCCGCAGAAGAAGATCGGGTTCGAGCAGCTCACCAAGCTCGCGGTGTCCAACCAGGGCTTCGCGGAGTTCGGCAAGCCCGAGTTCGGCCGGTTCAAGTTGGTGCACACCAACCCGGACTTCTCGACCTCGGGGCTGTCCGCGGTGGTGGCCGAGTACTACGCCGCGACCGGGAAGCGGGAGGGCCTGACCGAGAAGGACGTGACCGCCTCGGCCGCCCGCAAGGAGGTGCGTGACATCGAGCGGTCGATCGTGCACTACGGCGACACCACCCTCTTCATCGCCGATCAGATGCGCCGCGAGGGCCCGGGCTACGCCTCGGCCGTCGCCATGGAGGAGGTCACGCTGCTCGACTTCAACCGCAATCGCGGCAGCCAGCCGAAGCTCGTCGCGCTCTACCCGCCCGAGGGCACCTTCTACTCGGACAACCCCTTCATCACCATCGACGCCGAGTACAACACGAAGGCCGAGCGCGACGGCGCGAAGGCATTCCAGGAGTTCCTGGCCGACGAGATCGACCCCGAGGCCGCGGGCCGGTTCGGGTTCCGCCCCGCCGACCTGAAGGCCAAGCCGGCCGGGCGGGTGACGAAGGAGAACGGCGTCGACCCGGCCCAGCCCGAGCGCGTGCTCGGGCTGCCCGAGCCGCGCGTGCTCGACCGGATCCGAAAGACGTGGCGCGAGGACCGCAAGCCGGCCAACGTGCTGCTGGTGGTGGACGTCTCGGGCTCGATGAACGACCAGAACCGCCTGGCGCGCGCCAAGGACGGGCTGAAGACCTTCCTGCGCGAGGTCTCGCCCAACGACCGGCTCGGGCTGATGATCTTCTCCGACCGGGTGCAGCCCCTGATCCCGATCGGCGAGCGCCGCGCCGAGCTGGCCCCGCTCGTCGACCGCCTGATCGCCGATGGCGGCACGGCGGTCTACAACGCCACCGCGCAGTCGATCGAGATCGTGAAGAACCTGCGCGACAAGGAGCGCATCAACGCGGTGGTGGTACTCACCGACGGTGAGGACACGGACTCGTCGCTGAGCGCCGACGAGGTGGTGCGCCGCGCGTCGGGCCAGGGCGACTCGTCCAACAAGGTGAGGGTCTTCACGATCGCCTACAGCGCGGGCGCGGAGGGGGCGGCGGACGCCCTGAAGCGGATCTCGCAGGCATCCGGCGGGCAGGCCTACACGGGCGACACGGACGACATCGAGACCGTGTACCGCAGCATCTCGTCATTCTTCTAGACACCTGTGGCTGAAGAGCGCCCCTACTCCCGCTCGGAGTTCAACCGGGCGCTGGTCGTAAACGCGATGCTCGATCCGTTCGCGATCGTGCTGCTCGCGGTGGTCGCCGTGGCGGGCATCCTGCTCGGCGCGCTGGGCATCCTGCTGCCGGTGGGCCTCGTGCTCTACGCCGCCGCCGCCGCGCGCACCTACTTCGACGAGGACGTTGCCAACCGCGTGCTGGAGCGCGAGCGTGGCAAGCGCCGCGAGGCGCTCGAGTCGGGCGAGAAGCGGATCGACCCGGCCGTCTTGGCTCCGCCGATCGGCGGCCTGCTCCGCGGGGCGCTGCAGCGCGAGGCGCGGATCCGCGAGGCCGTTGAGGGCGCCGAGCTGCCCTACACCGAGGTGCTCGGCGAGGTGGACGGCTTCGTGCGGACGATGGAGGGCACCGCGCGACGGGCGCAGCTGCTCTACGACGCGCTGGCGGAGAGCCCGCCCGCGGCGGTGGAGCAGCGCCTCGGCCAGCTCGACCCAAACGACGCGTCGAAGGCCGAGCTGGTGGCGGCGCTCACCGGGCAGTTGAAGGTGCAGCGCCGGATGGAGGGCCAGCTCCAGGCCTTCTACGACGAGATGGAGAAGATCCTGGTGGAGCTGGACACGGTGCGCGGGAACCTGGTCTCGGTCTCGGCGTCCACGGACGTCGCCAACCAGCAGCAGCTCGCCGCCGACGTGCGCGGCCTGCGCGAGGAGGTTGGCGTGCTCGCGGAGGGAATGAGCGAGGCGTACGAGCGCCCGCCTGCGTGATGTCGCGCGTTGACCGGCTCCGCGAGGCGATCGACGCGTTCAGCCGGGGCGCCGAGCTCGGGACCTACCCAACGCGCCCCTTGAGCCGCTGAGCGAGCTGTCGGAGTCCTTTGAGGACATGACCTTCGAGGCGGAGGGCTACCTCGAGGCGCCCGGCGGCCTGATCCACACCACCGGCCGCGGCCGGGGGAGCGGGCTGGAGGTCGACAACCACATCGCCTGGGTGTGGACCTTTCGCGACGCCAGGCGGTGCGGATGGACGTATACGAGGAGCAGGCCGACGCGCTCGCGGCGGTCGGCCTGCCTCTCGGCTCCTGACTACCTCGTTGCCCGGCGCACCCCGATCCCCGCGAAGACCATGAGCAGTCCCATGGCCAACAGCGGTAGCAGCGCGAGCCCGGTGAACGGCAGCGTCGCTGGGCTCTCCTCCCCGGCATCGGTACCGAGATCGCCCGCCAGCACGAGCTCCCGGCGACTCGCGGAATCCGTGGTCGCCGGCGCTTCGGTCGTGCCCGTGTCGCGGGCTGCCTGCGCCGCGGCGGGCTTCGGCGCGGCCGGAGCCGCCTGAGTCGATCTCGCTCCAGCGCCGGCGGCGGTCGCACGGGCCGTCGACGACCGGGTCGCCGCCTGCGACTGCGCCTTTGGCGCGGAAGCGGCGGGCTCCGGCGCGGGCGCGGGCGCTGGCTTAGGCGCAGGCGCCGGCGGGACGACCGCGGTGGGTGCGGGTGCGGGCTCGGGGGCCCTCAGGACCTGCCCTATCGCCTCCCCCACCGTCTTCTGCACGTCGGCGACCTGCCCTGGCACGTCTGCGGCGGCCGCCGTAGGGAGCGCCAGCGACGCGACAGTCGCGCACGCCGCCGCCGCCCGGGCGGACCGGTTCCTGCTTCGGCTTTCCATCCCCTGCCTTCCTCTCGACAATCTGCCGAGAGGAAGGCTGAAGAACGGGGCGGACGGCAGCGCCGAGCTGCCGCGGCTACTCGACGACTGCCTCCGAGACCATCCCCTTCGCCACGTGGGGCGGCCCGCCCGCGCGGTCGGGGATGAAGCAGACGAGGGCGTATTTACCGGCCTTCAGGTTCGCGCCGAAGGCCTGCTCGGCGCCGCCGTCGACGATCGCGGTGTCGAAGCCGCCCTCCTCGCTGAACGGGGGCGGCCCGGAGGACTCCTCCTCCTTCAGGAACTCCGCGACGTCCTTGATCGTCTTGCCGGGATTGATCGGGAGGCCGACGATGTGGTGCGCCTCCTTGCCGGGGTTGGCGAAGGTGAGCTGCACGTCGTCACCCGCCGTCAGGGGCCCGGTCTCGAACGCGTACTCCGACGCCGTGATGGTCCCGGTGGTCGATGGCAGCGAGCCGGTGCCGTCGCCCGTGATCTCGAACTCCGAGTAGGCGTCGTTGTCGATGTTCACCGCCAGGTACTTGCCGGCGCTGAGTGACTGCCTGACCACACCGGTCTTGCCGGGGGGGACGTTGCCGATCCCGCCCACGAGCGTCATGTAGCTGGGCAGCGCCGAGCCCTCGCCCCAGGCGTTGCCCGCCTTGAGGACCTCCTTGGGATCGTGATCGCCCTCGACCCCGACGATCTGGAGCCCGGCGGGCTTCTTAGCGGTGTTCTTGACCTGAAACTCGAGCACGCCCGCGCGGGCCTCGCTCGGGCCCGACACCTTGGTGCTCTTGCCGGACCCCGAGATGGTGAAGATGGCCTTGCCCGACTGCGGGTCCGCCTTGCCACTGCTGCTGCCGCCGTCGTCATCGTCGTCGCCGCAGGCGGCGAGGGCGAGCATGGATGCGAGCGCAAGCGCGGTCAGCACCGGTCGCAGCTTCATTTGAGACCTCCCTGGAGATTTGCGAGTCTGCCGCGCGCCACCGTAACCCAGACGGCGGACCCTCGCCACTGTTCGGGGTGTCAGCCGCCGAGGATCTCGACCGCGATCTTGGAGACCTCGGTCGGAGTCCTGCCCACGCGCACGCCCTTCGCCTCCAGAGCCTCGGCCTTTGCGGCCGCGGTGCCCTTGGAGCCGGACACGATGGCGCCGGCGTGGCCCATCGTCTTGCCGGGAGGCGCGGTGAAGCCGGCGATGTAGGCCACCACCGGCTTGCTCACGTTGTCGGCGATGTACTCGGCCGCCTGCTCCTCGGCATCGCCCCCGATCTCGCCGGACATCACGATCAGCTCGGTCTCGTCGTCGGCTTCGAACAGCGCGATGATGTCCACGAACGACGAGCCCGGCACCGGGTCGCCGCCGATGCCGACGATCGAGGAGTTCCCGAACCCGGCCTGGGCCAGCTCGTAGCCAATTTGGTAGGTGAGGGTTCCGGAGCGCGAGACCACGCCGACGTTGCCCGGGCTGAAGAAGGACGCCGGGATGATCCCCACGCTGGCCTTGCCAGGCGACAGGATTCCCGGGCAGTTGGGCCCCACCAGGCGCGAGCTGCCGCGCTTGAGGTGGTTGTACACACGCAGCTCGTCGTGGGCGGGGATGCCCTCGGTGATGGCCACGATCAGCTCGATGCCGGCGTCGGCGGCCTCGAGGATCGAGTCGGCGGCGAAGCGCGGCGGCACGAAGATCATCGCCGTGTTCGCGCCGGTCTCGCCCACGGCGTCGTGGAAGGTGTTGAAGACGGGGATGCCCTCCACGTCCTGTCCGCCCTTGCCGGGTGTCACGCCGCCCACGACGTCGGTGCCGTAGTTGCGGTTGTTCAGCGTGTGGAACGTGCCCTCGGAGCCGGTGATGCCGGACGTGACGAGCTTGGTGTCCTTGCCGACCAGGACGCTCATCCGGCGAGCTCCACGACCTTGGCGGCCGCGCCGTCCATGGTCGTCTCGATGTGGACGTTGGGGAGGGCTGCCTCGGCCAGCAGCTTCTGGCCCTCCTCCTCGTTGGTCCCGTTCAGGCGCACGACGAACGGCACCGTGGGCGTGATCTGGGCGAACGCCTCGATCAGGCCCTTCGCCACCTCGTCACAGCGGGTGATGCCGCCGAAGATGTTGAACAGCACCGCCTTGACCTTCTCGTCGGAGAGGATGACCTCCACCGCCTGGGTGATCGCCTCCGCCTTGGAGCCGCCCCCGGCGTCGAGGAAGTTCGCCGGCTGGCCGCCCGCCTGGGCGACCACGTCGAGCGTGGACATCACCAGGCCGGCGCCGTTGCCGAGGATGCCGATGTCCCCGTCGAGCTTCACGTAGGTCAGCCCGCGCGTCCGGGCCATCTGCTCCTGGGGGTCCTCCGCGGCGCCGCCCTGGAAGTCCTCGTGGTCGGGGTGGCGGAAGAGCGCGCTGGCGTCCACCGTGACCTTCGCGTCGAGCGCCACCACCTCGCGCGACTTGGTGATGAGGAGCGGGTTGACCTCCACGAGCATCGCGTCCTCGGCCACGAACGCGTCGTAGAGCTTGGAGAGCATGGCCCCGACCGGGCGGATCACGTCGGCGGCGATGCCGGCCTCGAACGCGAGCCGCCGGCCCTGGAAGTCCTGGAAGCCGATCAGCGGGTCCACGTGCAGGGTGCGCATGGCCTCGGGGTCCTCCTCGGCGACGGCCTCCACGTCCATCCCGCCCATCTTCGAGAACATCGCCATCGGCTTCTTGGCCGAGCGGTCGAACACGAATGCCGCGTAGTACTCCTCGTCGATCTCGCTGGCGGCCTCCACGTACAGCTCGTGCACGGTGAAGCCCTTGATGTCCATCCCGAGAATCGCCTCGGCGTGCTCGCGGGCCTCGTCGCCGTTCTGGGCGAGCTTGATCCCACCGGCCTTGCCGCGCCCGCCGACCAGCACCTGAGCCTTGATCACGCACGGGTAGCCGACCGCCTCGGCGGCGGATACCGCCTCGTCGACGGTCTTGGCGGGCCTGCCCTCCGGCACGGGAACGCCGTGCTTGGCGAAGAGCTGCTTTCCCTGGTATTCGAGGAGATCCATGAGGCGGCGGGGCAGCGTATAGGAGGGCCCGCGTAATATGGCGCGCCGATGCCACTGCCAAAAGACGTCCAGTTCGTGTCCTTCGATTGCTACGGGACCCTCATCGATTGGGAGACGGGGGTGTACGACGCGTTCCAGACCGAGGCTGACCGCGATGGCTTCACCATCGATCGTGATGTGCTGATCCCCCGCTTCATCGAGATCCAGCACGAGATCCAGAGCGGCTCCTACGAGCTCTACGCCGAGGTGCTGCGACGCACCGCCGTGAAGGTCGCGGCCGAGCTGGAGTGGGAGCTTGAGTCCTCCCGCGCCCAGTTCCTGCCCGACAGCGTGCCGCGGTGGATGCCCTTCCGCGAGACGAACGCCCAGCTGGAGCGGTTCGCGAAGAAGTTCGAGACCGGAGTCTTGGCGAACATCGACGACAAGCTCCTCGGCGCGACTCGACGGCATTTCCGCACCGATTTCGACCTTGTGGTGACGGCTCAGCAGGTGCGCAGCTACAAGCCCGACGAGGCCCACTTCAAGGAGTGCGCGCGCCGGATCGAGAAGCGCAAGAAGAACTGGGTGCACATCGGCAGCGGGTACGAGACCGACGTCGAGCCGTGCCTGAAGCAGAAGGTGGCCGTGATCTGGGTGAACCGGTCAGGGCGCAAGCTCGAGTCGGGCCAGAAGAAGCCGACCGCGGAGGTCAAGAGCTTCCGCGATGCAGCGAAGTTGCTGAAAGCCGTCTAGCCTCGCAACATGAAGGCGGTGTCGGTCCACGAGGACGCGATCGTGGTCACGAGCCTCATGTGGCAGACCACGGCAACGGCCATCCGCGCGGGCGGGGAGACGATGCTGATCGACTCGCCCTATTTCCCGGACGAGCTCGAGCTCCTGCCGACGGTGCTGGCGCAGTCTGGCTTCGAGCCGACGGCGCTGCTGGCAACCCACGGCGACTTCGACCACCTGCTCGCGCCGTTCGCCTTTCCCGGCATGTCGCTTGGCCTGGCGGAGAGCACCATGGCGCGCATCCGGGAGAAGCCGGGCGAGGCTCAGCGCGACCTGCGCGACGAGGACTCCGACACCTACGTCACGCGCCCGGGCCCGCTCGGCCTGGGCAAGGCGCAGGCCCTGCCCGTGCCCGGCAAGCTCGGCCTGGGCGAGGAGGAGCTGGAGCTGCATCCGACGGCGGGGCACGTGGAGGACGGGATGGCGATCTTCGCGCCATGGCTGGGCGTTCTCTGCGTCGGCGACTACGTATCCGACGTGGAGATCCCGTGGATGCACGAGAGCGGGGACCTGGAGGCCTATCGCGGGACGCTCGGGCGGCTGGCCGGCGTGGTGGGGCGGGCGGCGGTCGTGGTGCCCGGTCACGGAACCCCGCACACACGTGAGCGCGCGCTGGAGCTGATCGAGCAGGACTCCGCCTACCTCGACGCGCTGGAGCGCGGCGATGACGAGCTTCCCGAGGGCCGCGAGACCAAGTCGCAGCGCAACATCCACGCCGAGAACAAGACGCGCTTGTGACGGTCGCGCGAACGCTGGTTGGGTCGTGCCTCGCCGCCCTCCTCCTGGCTTCGCCCGCGAACGCGGCGGCGCCGGGGAGCTGCGGGCTTACCGCGCCCGACCGCGTGGTGAAGGGCGAGTTCGCCAGCTCGCTCCAGGGCAGCTACGTGCTGCTGCCCTTCCAGGTGCCCGCGGGTCAGACCGCCCTTCGCATCCGCTTCTGCCACGACCAGCCCGAGACGCCGCTGTCCGCCCAGCTCAAGCACACCCTCGACCTGGACGTCTACGGGCCGCGCCGGCCGGGCGCTCTCTGGGGTGAGCGCGAGTTCCGGGGCTCGAGCGGTTCGGCCAGGCGCGAGGGCGAGAGCGGGCGGCCGCAGGTCACGCTGTCAGAGGATCGCCACGGGGTGCCCGGAGGCACCACGCGGAGCATGAGGCCCGGGCCCATCAAGCCGGGCGAATGGGCCGTGCAGATGCCCGTGGCGGCGGTGGTGGACCAGTTGGGGGGAGACCTGGACGGCAAGGTTGCGTTCCGGGTGGAGATCGACCTGATCCAGGACCGCTCGTTCGCCGACCAGCCCTACCGCGCCGCCACCTACCGGACCGCACCCGTGCGCCGCAAGCGCGACTGGTACCTGGGCGACCTCCACGTGCACGCCGACCACTCCGAGGGCGGCGCGACCATGGAGGACGCGTTCGACTTCGGCTTCCGCCCGCTCGCTGCCGGAGGGGCGGGCTTGGACTTCCTCTCGCTCACCGACCACAACACCGACAGCGCGTGGGGTGAGATCGGCGCCTTCCAGAACCGCTATCCCGGCAAGCTGATCATCCGCGGCGCCGAGGTCACGACCTTCCGCGGCCACATGATGAATCACGGCAGCGGTCGCTACGTGGACCACAGGACGGGCGCGGTCTATGTGGCCGCGATCGGCGCGGACGGCCGGCTCGGCCGCCTCACGCTTCGCCGCCCCGCCCGCGGCGCGTCGGAGGTGCTGCGCGACGTGAAGCGGGCCGGGGGCTTCAACCAGATCAACCACCCGACGATCTTCCCCAGCGAGATCCCGGCGTTCGCCAACCTCTGTCGCGGTTGCTCCTGGAGCTATCCGCCGGCTCAGACCGGCTACTCCAACGTGGACGCGATCGAGGTCGCCACGGGTCCCGCCGGGATCGGGGGTCAGGGTCCCAACCCCTTCACGGTCACGGCGATCGCCTTCTGGGAGCAGCGGCTGGCACAGGGCTTCCGGATCGCGGCGCTCGGGGTGAGCGATTCCCACGACGCGGGCGAGGCCGACGGGCCCACGTCGTCGCCGATCGGGACCGGATCGACCGCCGTGCTCGCCGAGGACCTGTCCGAGACGGCCGTCGAATGCGGCGTCGAGGCCGGCCACACCTACGCCAAGGTGACCGGCGCGGGCGGGCCGGACGTGCGCATGGAGGCGCGCCCACCGGGGTTCGCCGGCGCGCCGGCGACGTTCGGCGACACGGTCCGCGCCGGCTCGGCCGCGTTCTCCGTGCGCGTCATGGGCGGCTCCGGGCGCACGCTGCTCGTGATCAAGGACGGCCAGACGCTGCAGACGGTGCCGGTGTCGGGCGACTCGTTCCGCCACGCCTTCACGGCGTCCGCCCCCGGCCGCTACCGCCTTCAGGTGCAGCGCGGGCAGACGATCGAGACCGTGTCGACCCCGATCTACCTGGCGCCCGGCCGGGGCACCGTGAGCAGCCGCGACTGCACCCCGCTCGGCGTGCGCGGGAAGGCCGGCCGGCGGATGCGGCCGCGACGGCAGCGTTACCTCACCCGCTGCACCGCCACGGGAGCCGACGTGGGGGCGTGTGTCGTGACCGCGACGATCGCCATCGGTCGCGCCCGGCGCCGGCGCGCGGTGGCCGCCGGCCGGGTCGCGATGCGCGCGGGCAGCAAGCGCGTGCGGCTGCGCCTGACCCGCTACGGGCGCCGGGTGATGCGCCGCCACGCGCGAAAGGGGCGCCGGGTGCGGCTCACCTTCAGCGTGACCGACGGCGACGGCGCGAGTGCCACCGCCCGCCGCAGCGCGCGGCTGCTTCGCCGCCGGTGAGGATTCTCTTCGCCGCCGAGCACCTGCTCCCGCCCCACGGCGGCGCCGAGATGTGGGTCCTGGAGGCGCTCGAGGAGCTCTCCAAGCGTCACGCGACTCGCGCGCTGTGGATCGACGGCGGCGAGCCGGTGCCGTGGCGCACGACCCGGCTGCCGGCGGGCGTCGATGGCGGTCCCGTGCGCGTTACGGGTAGCGCCAGTGGCTACTGGGGTACGAAGGCGCTGCGCGGTCGCGCGATCGGCGAGGCCGTTGCGCAGGAGGTAGCGCGCGCACGCCCTGACGTGCTGCTCACGCAGCTCCACGCCGTCCCGGCGGCGATCGAGGCGGCGGGGGTGCCGGCCGTCGTGGTACTGCCGAGCTACGAGGCTCTGTGCAAGCACGCATTTCACGCGGACTCCGACTGTTCTCCGGCCCGGGATTGCACGAGTTGCCCCGCGGCGCACAGGCTGCCGCCGGACGAGCGCGTCGCGATGCTCGCATCACGCGCCGCTCACACGGAGGCGCTCGCGAGCGCGGCCCGGTTGGTCGCCGTGGGGCCCGCGGTTGCACGCGCCTGCGAGGAATGGACGGGGCGCAAAGCGGCCGTGATCTCGCCCGTCGCCTCGGCACCGCCCATCCCGTCCAGGCCGCCGGACGCCGGCGGGCATGCACTCCTCGCCGCCGCCCGCTGGACCACACACAAGGGGGCCGACCTGCTGGTGCCGCTGGCAGAGGCCCTGGCGCCGCGCGAGGTGGTGATCACACCCGGCGGCCTCGGCGTAAGGCGGGCGCAGCTCGCCGTGCTGCCAAACGTGCGGCTGCCCGGCGCCCCGGTGGCCGAGCTGCTCGCCGGAGCGGCGGTGCTGCTGGTCCCGTCGCGCTGGCAGGAGCCGTTCGGGCGCGTCGCCTTCGAGGCGCTCGCCGCCGGCGTGCCGGTGGCCGCCTCCGCTGTCGGCAGCCTGCCGTCGTTCGTGCCGGCCGAGGGGTTGATCGAGCCCGGAGCGCCAGTGTCCGAATGGGTGGATCGGGTGGCAGGGCTCACCGAGCCCGCGGGCTTCGCCGCCGTCTCGGATCGCGCCCGCGAGGCGGCCGCCGCTGTGCTCAGGCAGCGGCCGCTTGCGAGCTTGGAACGAACGCTCCTCGACGCCGCTGGGGCAGCCTCTCGGCCTCCTCGGCAAGCGTCTGCTCGATCGCCGCGATGAACCGCTCGGGTGTGAAGCGCAGAGCGTTCCGGCGACAGGCGGCGGAGTCCCATTCGCGAGCGCGGGCGGCGACTAGGGCGGCCCTCAGGGAGGCCGGGGTCATCTCGGGCACGAGCAGGCCGGTCGTCTCGGGCACGATCACCTCCGCTGTGCCCCCGCGGGCGGGCGCGATCGCGGGCAGCCCGACGGCCTGGGCCTCGGCAACGGCGATCCCGAACTCCTCGCTCGAGGCGAGCACGAACAGCGAGGCGGAGCGATACAGGCCGAGCAGCTCGCGATCGGTGACCACCCCCGCGAAGCGGACGTTGGGAGGCGCCGCCGCCTCCAGCTCCCTCCGGGCCGGTCCTCCGCCGACCACGAGCAGCTCCACGTCGAGTCCGCGGACAGCCTCCATCGCCACGTCGATCCGCTTGTGGCGCACCAGCCGAGTCGTCATCAGCACTGGCCCGTCGGCGCGCCTGCCCGTCGCGGAGGGCGTGAACCGGGCGCTGTCCACCGGCGGGTTCACGACCGCCCAGGGCACGCCGTGCACGCGTTCCAGCTCGGCGGCCGACCAGTGCGAGACGGCGATGCGCCGGTGTGGCGCCCGCATCCGGCGGCGGTACTCGCGGCGCAGGAATGGCCGCGCGGCCCGCAAGGCCGGGCGGATCAGCGGCCGCTCGACCGATAGATAGCGGTCGCAGTGCCCGTACAGCGCTCTCGGCAGGCCGTGGACGAGCGCCACATGGCGGGCGCCCGGAGCCAGGCGGAAGGCGTGCGCCCAGGAATTCGAGCCCACCGCGAGCACCAGGCCAGCCAGGCGCTCCCGTGCCATTTGCCGCGACAGCACGGGCGCGCGGAACGGGGTGCGGCGCCCGCCGGGGCCGACGAGCCGGACCGGATCGTCCCAGGTCGAGGGCGACGATCCCGGCGGCAGGTCGACGCGCGGGGCGACCAGCAGCGCGCGCGGGAACCGGCTCCGCAGGGCCTCGACGATGCGCTCGGCGCCCCCCATTTCGGCAAGCTGCTCGTTCACGATCGTCAGCCCGGAGCCGTCTTCCAGAGGACCGAAAGGCACCGGCTGACTCTATCGTGGCCGCGCGTGGGCTCAGCCGCGTCCGAGCAGAGCGACGATCGCGTCGAACCGGTGCACCCAGGTGTGCTCGGCATGCGCCCTGACGGACGCCGCGTCGCCCGCCGCGCGGGCGCGCTCGGGATCCTCTCGGAGCTCCTGCGAGAGCCCCACAAGCTCGTCGAAGGTGCGGTAGGCGTGTACCTCGGACCCGGCTTCGAACAGGTCGGGCAGGCCGTCACGCCACTCGGTCACGACGGCCGCTCCGGACGCCGCGGCCTCGAACAGGCGCGCGTTGAGATGACTGCCCTCAGCCGTGCCGAGGTCGTTCAGCACCACCGCGGCGCGCCGGAACGCGCGCGCCTTCGCCTCGCGCTCGAGCTCCCCGCCCGCGCGCACCTCCTCGAGCCAGGGCTCACGCGGCACCGTCCGGCCCACGTGACCGCCGCGCAGCTCCAGCGGAACGCCCGCCGCGACCAGCCGGCGCAGCAGGGCGAAGCGGCTCAGGTAGACGCTGCCCAGCATCAGGATCTCCGGGCCCGCGTCGCCCGGGTGTTCCCCGGCGGGCGGGCGGTGCCAGCGTGGTGTGCACCCCTCCGGCATCAGGTGCGCGTTCACCCCGCGCAGCTCGCGGTAGCGCCGCGCGACCTCCGCGTCGGTCAAGAGCAGGGCGTCGTAGCCCGCGGTCAGCCAGGTCTCGCGCCCGATTGCGCTGAGGGCGTCCTGGAACCACAGCGCCACCGGTCCGCCGAGGGCGCGAAGCCGCGGCACCAACGCCGGGGAGAGGGTGTGGTCGGTCACGAGCGTCAGCTCGGGGCGGTGCTCCTCGGCCGCATCCACCACACGACCCTGCCCACGAGCGGCGAGCCGCGGCCGGCGTGCCGCCTCCTCGAACACGTGCGACTGGAGGGCGCCGAGCCGTTGAAGCCGGCCTCCGCCCGACCACGCGCTCACGCCGGCGGCATCGTGGCCCGCGTCCCGGAGGGACATGACGAGGTTGTCGGCCATGGAGTCCGGCGTGACCGGGCCGACGACTAGCACGCGCATGCGCCGCGATCTTATGGCCGCGCTGCGCGCCGGAGTTGTCCGCACCGGTCGCGGGCCACTCGGCCGCTTGTGGCCGCCGGCGCACCGGCTGCTGGCCCGGCTGGCCTTCAGGGCGGTGCGGCCGCCGCGCGACAGCGCCCTGTACGTGGTGGGCTCGTTCGCGGAGGGCGACCCGGTCCCGGGGCTGTCCGACCTCGACCTCTGCCTCGTCGCGCCGGACGCCGGCGGCGCCCACAGCGTCGAGCTCCATGCTCGCTGGAAGCGACTTGCCAGAGGGGCGCTGGGCCGCCACGTGGACATGGAGTTCGCCGAGCAGGCGGAGCTGGCGGCGGCGGAGCGGTCCGCGCCCTCCAACGCACCCGCCGTGGACCCGCCGCCGGTGGCCTTCGCGGAGTCGGCGGCGGGCGACCCGGGCTGGCTGCGCGTCCGGCCCGGACCGTTCGAGCCGTTGTCGAGCTGGCGCCTGGTCAGAGGCCCAGAGCGCCGTCCCGCGCCCCGCGGCAAGCAGCCCAGGGAAGCGATCGCCTGGGCGGAGCTCGATGCCCTCTGGCGCCACGCGTTCGAGCTCGTCGCCGACCCGAGCGGCCTCTATGCGCCCTACATGGCGGTGAAGCTGGTGTCCGACTCCGCGCGCGCCTGGCTGTGGCTGGAGCGAGGAGAGCGCGTGGCGTCGAGGACCCAGGCGCTGCGTCGCGCCCTGGACCTGGTTCCCGAGGCGGAGCGCCCGCTTCGGGCCGCGCTCGCGGCACACGCCCGCCTGGGCACAACCGAGGCCGCCGAGCTCGGGCCGGCGCTCGACGGCCTGGCGCTGTTCACGGAGCGGGTGGCCTCCGCCTTCGCGGCCGCGGCGACAACGGAGGTGGCCCTGACCGGCGATCGCTCCGGGGCGCTGCCGCTGGCCGACTGGAAGGGCGTCGCGCTGCCGGGCTCGATCGGCGACCGGTTCGCGGCCCTCGATGGCGATCCGGCCGACTTGCCCGCGGTGGCGGCCGCGCTCAGCGCCGAGCGCGACGGTGTGTGGCGTGCTCTGAGGCGCGGTCCCCTCGTGGTGCTTCCGGCGGTTCAGCTCGCCCCCGGGCTCGTCCTCTTCGCCCGCTTTCGCTCGGTGATGCGCAGCGTGAAGTGCCCGGCCACCGATCCGGTGGTGCTCGCGCTGCTCGACGGCAGCTCCACGGCGGCGTTCCGCGAGCTGCCCGGGTTTTCCGCACGGGAGACGGCCCGCCGGGCTGTGGCCGAGCACCGCGCGTGGCGTGCCGCCGGTGGGGACGATGAGGCCGGGCTGCTCTCGGCTGCCCGCGCCGGCCTGTTCGCCGCGGCCTTGGAGGCGGGTGCTCCGGAGCTGCTGCTCGACGAGGCCGCGGTGCGGGCCCGGGTCGGGATCGAACCCGGCGATCGCCAGGGCCTGGAGGCGGCGGCCGACCGGCTGATCCCCGCCGTGGGTCGATGATCCGCTGGGCCTCATTCGAGGGCTTCGCGGGTTGCGTGGCCTCCGGCCGTCATGCGGCGGCCGTTCTCGGTGGAGAGGCGGAGACCCTGCCGGGCGAAGGCGCGGCACTCGAGGAAGGGCTCGTGGTGCTGTCCTCGTGGCATCCGTCCTACGACGGGCTGCTTGAGAGCGGGGCGACGATCGTCCCGCGCTGGCACTCCCCGCTGTTGCAGACAGAGCTCTCGGAGGAGGGGTGGAAGCTCGCCCGCCAGGTCGAGCTGCTCGACGCGGGCCGGGTGCCCGCGGTGGCGGTTGACGATCCGGCGGTGGCGGAGGCACTCGGACGCGAGCGCGTGGTCGCGCTGCCCAACGTGCTCGACCTGGTCGCCTCGCCGGGGGCGCGTGGATCGAGGGACGACGGGACCGCGATCTCGCTGTTCGGCGAGGCCCGGGGGCGCAAGAACCTGATGGCCCAGTCGGCAGGCGCCGCCATCGCCGCACGCGAGGCCGGGGGCGGCTGGCGCCTCCATCTCGCCGGCCAGACCGAACGTCGCCCGGGCTACGGGCGCTGGCTCGACCTGATCGGGATCGCCTGGGTGGACCATGGGTTTCTCCCGCGCGAGGGTTACCTCGACCTTGTGGCGGCGATGGATGCCGGCCTGACCGCGACTCTGTCGGAGAGCTACGGCTACGTGGCGGCCGAGCACGTGCTCGCCGGCGTGCCCGCGATCACCGCGCCCGGCGTGTCATGCCTGCCGCCCGAGGAGCACGCGGTGGCCGACCCGGGCGATCCGCGCCAGATCGCCGCCGCGCTGGCGGCGGCGGTCAGCGACGGCGCGGCCATCGCCGAGCGCCAGCGTGTGGCCCTGCTGGCCCGCGCGGAGGAGAACGAGGCGGCTGCGCGCGCGGGCCTCGCCCGCATCCGCGAGCTCGCCGGGGACTAGGCGGGCACGACGTCTCGCACCCGCGAGATGAGGTAGGCGGCGAACAGCATCCCCGTGAACAGCACGAACCCGAGCGTGCCGAAGTCCGACACCGCCAGCACCAGGCCGCCGCCCGCTGCGCCGAGCATGTAGCCGAGCTGGGCGCTTGCCGTGCGGGCGCCCATCATGCTCCCGGGGCGCCCGGGAAGCTGCTCCAGGCCCATGGTGCTCGAGCCCGTCGATCGCACCGCTGCGAACACGGCCAGCACGCTGAAGAAGCCGAGCGTGACGAGCGCGGAGGGCGCCACGTTCAGCACCGGGATCAGCATGATCCCCATCCCCACCGAGGCGCCAACCACGAGCCGGCGCCGCCCGTAGCGGTGATTCAGCCGGCGCGCGTTGAGCGAGGTGGCCAGGAACACCACCGAGCCGGCCGCCAGCAGCAGGCCCACCTCGGTCTCGGACACACCGTACTCGCGTATGTAGAAGGCACCGGCGTAGGTGAGCTCAGCGGTCCACGCGGAGTAGGCCACCAGCTCGGCGATCGCCCACCGCCGCGCGGAGGGGTCGCGGAACACGGCGGTCAGGCCCGCGCGCACCGAGCGGTCCTCTCCCCGCGCCGCCACGGTCCTGCTCGCCTCCGGCGCGGTGAGCCCCGCGGCCAGGGCGGCGAGCGCCATCGCCGCCGGCACCGCGTACGACAGCCGCCACGAGCCCGAGTCGGCGAGCAGCCCGATCACCGGGTTGCCCGCGATCCAGGCGAGCGACTGGGCGCCCACGACGTAGCCCATCGCCCACGGGGCCTCGTGATCGGCGAACGACGACGCCACGCCCGCGAACCCCGCCGACAGCAGACAGGCGACGCCCACCCCCGACACCGCGTTCGCCGCGTAGAAGAACCCCAGGTTCGGCGCAGCCGCGGTGAGCAGCGCGCCCGCGAAGGCGATCACCGCCCCGCGCACGATCAGCGGTCGCACGCCCACCCGGTCGATCACCGGCCCGATCGCCAGCGACACCGCCACGGCGGTGCCCGACAGAACCGACCGGGCGACGCCGATCGCGCTCACCGACGCGCCCAGGTCCGCCCCGATCTCCACCACCAGCGGTGAAAGCACCACGATCGACGCCTGCGTGGCGGTCGTGGCGAGCACGAGCGGCAGCAGCCTGCGGGTCCGGGAAGGCACCGCGACAGGCTACGGTGCGCCGGTGAGCTGGGAGCCTGAACTGGAGGAGCTGCGCAGGCGCGAGGAGCTGGCGCGGCAGATGGGCGGCCAAGAGCGCGTGGAGCGCCAGCACGCGAGCGGACGGCTCACCGTGCGGGAGCGCATCGAGCGCCTGTTCGACGCCGATTCGTTTCACGAGACGGGCGGGATCGCCGGCAAGGGCACCTACGGTGACGACGGCGAGCTCGAGGACTTCCTCCCGGCGAACATGGTCGTGGGCCAGGGGCGCATCGACGGCCGCCGCGCCGTGGTGCAGGGCGACGACTTCACGGTGCGCGGCGGCGCCGCCGACGCGGCCATCTGGCAGAAGATGGTGCACGCCGAGCGGATGGCGCACGACCTGCGGCTCCCGCTGGTGCGGCTCGTGGACGGCACCGGCGGCGGTGGCAGCGTGAAGTCGCTGGAGGACATGGGATTCACCTACGTGCCGTTCGTCCCGGGCTTCGAGCTCACCGTGGCCAACCTCTCGCGGGTCCCCGTGGCCGCGGCCGCACTCGGGCCCGTCGCCGGCCTCGGCGCCGCGCGCGTGGTGGCGTCGCACTTCTCGGTGATCGTGCGCGACACCGCGCAGCTCTTCGTCGCCGGGCCGCCGGTGGTGGCGGCGGCGATGGGCGAGACGCCCGACAAGGAGGAGCTCGGCGGCGCCCGGGCGCAGGCGCGGGCGGGCGCGGTGGACAACGTGGCCGCCGACGAGGACGACGCGCTCGATCAGCTGCGCCGGTTCCTCTCCTACCTGCCGGGCAGCGTGTGGGAGGCGCCGCCGGCGGTGGCGAGCTCGGACCCCGTCGACCGGCGCGAGGAGGAACTCGTCTCGATCGTGCCGCGCTCGGCCCGGCAGCCATATGAGGTCAGGCAGGTACTCGAGCTGGTGATGGATGCCGGCTCGGTGTTCGAGATGGGGGCGTCGTATGGGCGCTCGCTGTTCACCGGCTTCGCCCGGCTAGCGGGCCTCCCCGTCGGCGTGATGGCCTCGGATCCGAAGCACTACGGCGGCGGGCTCACGGCCGACGCATCCGAGAAGGCAACGCGCTTCGTCGACCTCTGCGACCAGTTCCATCTGCCGCTGGTGAACTTCGTCGACCAGCCGGGATTCGTGATCGGCACCGACGCCGAGCGGCGCGGCACCATCCGCCGCGGCACCCGCGCGATGTACTCGATCTACCAGGCCACCGTGCCCGCGGTATCGATCCTCGTCCGCAAGGTCTTCGGCGTCGCGGGCGCCGCCCACGGCGACCACTCCCGCCTGAACCTGCGCTACGCCTGGCCCTCGGGCGACTGGGGCTCGCTGCCGATCGAGGGCGGCATCGAGGCGGCCTACCGGCGCGAGCTGGAAGCGGCGGACGACCCCGAGGCGCTACGTGCCGAGATCGTGGAGCGCCTGAACGCGGTCCGCTCACCCTTCCGCACGGCGGAGCGCTTCGGCGTGGAGGAGATCATCGACCCCCGCGACACGCGCCCAATCCTCTGCGACTGGGCAGAAAGAGCGCACGAGCTCATAGCGATGGAGGTAGCGGAGGGGCCGAAAGCACGCGGACTGCGGCCCTGATGTCTGAGGTCTGAGGTCTAGTCCGCGGAGGAGATGGTCGCGATCGGATCGCCAGCCCCGATCGGCTGACCCTCCTCGATAGGGAGCGCCGTGACCTTGCCGGCCTTGTGGGCCGTGATCTCGTTCTCCATTTTCATCGCCTCGATGATGCAGAGCAGCTGGCCCTCCTCGACGGTGTCGCCCTGCTTCACCTTCACCTTCCACATGTTTCCCTGGAGGGGCGAGGTGAGCTCGTCGGGGCCACCGCCTGCTGACGTGGCCCGCTCGGAGCGCTTGGGCGGCTTGCGCGCGGGCGCTCCGCCGTTTCCGCCACCCGCGAACGCCTCACCGATCACCTTCACGTCGAAGCGCCGACCTGACACCTCCACGGCGTAGTCGCGCTCGACCTTGGGCTCCTCGCCCGCGCCCTCGGCCGGCTTCTCGGGCTTGGGGAACGCGAGCTCCTTCAGCCACTTCTTGTTCTCCACCAGGTCGCGGCAGGTCTCGCCCGCGCGCCACTGGTCGGTGTCGAGCAGGGCGGTGTGGAACGGGATCAGCGTCTTCAGGCCGCCGATCTCGTACTCCGACAGCGCCCGCAGCATCCGCTTCGTCGACGCCTCGCGGTCGACGTCCCACACGATCAGCTTGGCGATCATCGGGTCGTACAGCGGCAGCACGTCGTAGCCGGCCTCGGCGCCCGAATCCACCCGCACGCCGGGGCCGCTGGGCGGCACGTATGTGGTGATCGAGCCAGGCGCCGGCGCGAAGTTCTTCGACGCGTCCTCGGCGTTGATGCGGCACTCGATCGCGTGCCCGCGCAGCTCCACGTCGTCCTGGCCGAACGACAGCTCCTCGCCGGCGGCGACCTTGATCTGCTCGCGAACGATGTCTATCCCGGTGACCATCTCGGTCACGCAGTGCTCCACCTGCACGCGGGTGTTCATCTCGAGGAAGAAGTACTCCCCGTCCTCCGAGAGCAGGCCCTCGATCGTGCCGGCGCCTCGATAATTCACTGCTCGCGCGGCGTCGGTGCCGATCTTGCCTATCTTCTGTCGCAGTTCCGGGTTTACCGCCGGGGCGGGGCTCTCCTCGATCAGCTTCTGGTGGCGGCGCTGCACCGAGCAGTCGCGCTCGAACAGGTGCACGACGTTGCCGTGGGAGTCGGCGAGCACCTGCACCTCGACGTGCCGGGGGTCGGGCAGGTAGCGCTCGATGTAGACCGTGGAGTCGGAGAAGAACTTCTCGCCCTCGCGGGCGGCGCCCTCGAAGGCGTCCTCGAGCTCGGACTCCTCGAGCGCCACGCGGAAGCCCTTGCCACCGCCTCCGCCCGCGGCCTTGATCGCCACCGGGTAGCCGATGTCGGCGCCGATGATCTTCTTCGCGTCCGCCACCGAGTCGACGGGGTCGGTGGTGCCTGGCACGATCGGGACGCCGGCCTCCTTCATCAGCTCGCGCGCCTTCGTCTTGGAGCCCATGGCGTCGATGGCGTCGCCGGGCGGGCCGATGAACACGATCCCGGCCTCGTCGCAGGCGCGGGAGAAGGCGGCGTTCTCGGCCAGGAAGCCGTAGCCGGGATGGATGGCCTCGGCGCCGGCCTGCTTGGCCACCTCGATGATCTTCTCCACCACCAGGTAGCTCTCCGTGGCCGGCCCGGGGCCGAGCAGGTACGCCTCGTCCGCGCGACGCACGTGGGGCGCTTCGCGGTCGGGCTCGGAGTAGACGGCGACGGTGCCGATTCCGAGCTCCTCGAGCGAGCGCATCACGCGGATCGCGATTTCACCGCGGTTTGCGACCAGGACCTTCGAGAACATGCGGCGGGGAGGATACTGGGGCGGTGAGGCGCCGCCGGGCACCCATCTTCGTGCTCGTGGCCGCGTGCGGCCTCGGGGCGCCGGCGGCCGCGCCCGCGATTGACTTCTGCTCGCCCTCGGAACGGAGCTGCGCGCGGCTGGCCGTGCCGCTCGACCACCGGGGCAAGGTGGCCGGCACCGTCCGCCTGCACGTGGAGCGCAGCCGCGCGCGGCGCGCCATCCGCCCGCCGCTGTTCCTCTTCGCCGGCGGCCCCGGCCAGTCCGCCACAAGGGGCTTCGATCCCAGGGTCGTGCAGGACCTGCTCGGCTCCGAGGCGCGAGCGCGCGACGTGATCGTGATGGATCAGCGCGGCACCGGCGATTCGGACGTTCTGCGCTGCCGCCGCCTCGAGCGATCGAACATCCTGTCGGCCCGCGACGCCGCCGCGGAGTGCGCCACCTCGCTCGGCCCCCGGCGCGCCTTCTACACCACGCGTGACACGGTCGCGGACATCGAGGCCGTGCGCCGCGAGCTGGGGGCGCCGAAGATCGCGCTGATGGGCACGTCCTACGGGACGAAGGTTGTGCTGGCCTACGCGCGCACGTATCCGGACCGGGTTGACCGGATCGTGCTCGATTCGGTGGTCGCCCTGGACGGCCCGAGCCCGCTCGAGCTGGAGTCGCTGGTCAGCGCACCGGCGGTGGCGCGCGCTCGCTGCCGCCCAGGCTGCGCCCGTGTGACGCGCGACGCCGGCGGTGATCTCCGCCGGCTCGCGCGGCGGGTCGACCGGCGCTCGCTGCGTGGATTCGTCGTCGATG
Organism: uncultured Thermoleophilaceae bacterium; assembly: GCA_963808105.1. Lineage (GTDB taxonomy): Bacteria > Actinomycetota > Thermoleophilia > Solirubrobacterales > Thermoleophilaceae > JAAYBF01. The sequence continues at coordinate 555,848 of CAWEEH010000002.1, forward strand.
GCCGGGGCCGCAAGCGGCGCACGACGATGCGTGGATTCGACCTCAGCCTGCTCCTGCTCGTAGGCGACCTGGACGACACCGTGCGGCTCGCCGTGCCCGCCGCCACACGCTCGGCGCTTCGCGGCGACACGGCGCCGATTCTCCGGCTGCTGGCCGCGGCGAGGCGGGTCGAGGGCGAGCTGGGAGACCCGCGCGACCTGAGCGCGGCGGCCTACACGGCGACCGCGTGCGAGGAGCTCGCGCTGCCCTGGGCTCGGACCGCTCCGTTTGCCGCGCGCCGCGCGCAGGCCCGCGCCTTGGTGTCCCGCCTGCCGCCGTCCGCGTTCGGGCCGTTCGGGCCGTCGACCGCTCTCCAAACGGACTTCCTCGATCTGTGCGAGCGATGGCCCGCGGCGCCGGCCGCACCCCTGATCGGCGGTGGCTCGCTGCCCGACGTGCCGGCGCTGATCCTCAACGGGGACGCCGACGCCCGCACTCCACTGGCGTCTGCCCGTCGGGTGGCCACGGCGTTCCCCCGCGGCCGGGTGCTGGTGGCCCGCGGTAGCGGGCACGACGTGATCGGCCAGGACTCCACGGGCTGCTTCACCCGTGCCACGCGGAGGTTCCTCGCGGGAGCCCTGGCCCTCCGGCAGTGCCCTCGCGCACGGCGCAAGCCCGTGCTGCGGCGCCTGCCCGTCACCGTGCGCGACGTGCCGCGAAAGCGGGGAGTTCCGGGTCGCGCCGGGCGGATGGTGTCGGTGGTCGAGCGAACGCTCGACTTCACCGCGGGCGAGGCGATCACGGGTTTCATCGAGGCCTTCGAGGAGATCTTCACCGGGCGTGACCCGTCGAGGTTCGCCGTGGGCGGGCTGCGCGGGGGCATCATCACCGCCGGCGGCAAGGACGGCGAGCAGCTCGTGCTGAAGCGGGTCGCGCTCGTCCGCGGCGTGAGCGTCAGCGGGGTGCTTCGATCCCCCTACGAGCGAGCGATGCGCGGGGCGCTTCGGATCACGGGCCGGGCGGCGGCGCGGGGCACCTTGCGAGTGAGGCGCGGCCGGGTGACCGGGCGCCTGGGTGGCAGGAGCGTGTCCGTACGCCTGAAGGTGGTCGGCGTCGCCGAGATCATCGAGGGGCTATTCGCCCGCTCGGCCGCCCTCGACCACCACCGTCCGCCCATCCGATAGCCGGTAAACCGACCCGACCCGCTTCCCCTCGCCGACCACCTTCTTGCCGCTCAGCTTCACCGTCTTCACCCGGTCGCCCCGTTTCACGATCACGGTGTCTGCCCCGGGCTGAGAGCGGACGACCGTGACGTTCTCCTCTGTGAGCAGCGCGTCGAGCTTCAGGGAGGACAGCGCCGCCAGCAGGAACGCCACCGCCAGCACGATGCCGAGGTCGAACAGGTTGACCAGGCCGTCGAGCGGGTCTCCGCCGCGGTCGGCGTGCGTGCGCGCGCGCCGGCGGACCTCGATCACGGCTTGGCCGGCGCCTGGGTGAGCGCGGACGCCACGTACTCCAGGTCGGACAGGTCCTGGCCGTAGAGGCGGTCGCGCACCAGCGACACCGCGAACGCGATCGCGCCGATGAGCAGCCCGAGCACGGTCACGCTGAACGCCACGCGGAGGTTGTCGGTGAGCTGCTGCACGTCGCCGCCGGCGAGGCCGGCCAGCGCGGGGGAGAGCGGGATCAGCGTGCCCATCAGCCCGAGCGCGGGCCCCGCGCGCACGAGCATGCGCGTGCGCTCCAGACGCCGAAGCGAGCCGAAGTCGAAGTCCGCCAGCGCCTTCGCCATCCGGCTCTCCCGGTCGGGGCGCTTCCACTGTGCAACCAGGAAGTCGAGCGTCTGCGCCATCGCGCCGCTGGCGGCGATCGCGCTCACCTCGCGGCGAGCGGTCACCACATCGTCCTTCTCCGTGAGCACGCGGTGGGCCGCGCCGGCGGCCTCCTCGAGCCGGCGGAAGTCGCGCCTCCGGCGCCGCGACAGCTCCACGCCGAAGCTGCCGAGCTCATAGAGCACCAGCGCGAGCGCCGCCAGGATGAGCACCAGCACCGGAACCCGGAGGGCGTCGGCGACGCGGAAGATCACGTCGCTCTCGATGTCGGCGAGGAACAAGGTCACTCTCCGCGGGCGCGGCGCGCGAGCTGCACCGTCGCCGCGCGCAGGTCCGCGGGGACCTCCGCAGGCGTAACGAACGCCAGTCGCGCGAACGCGGGACCGCGCGGGGTGACCGCCTCGAGATCGATACCGAGCCGATCGATGGCCGCGCATGTGGCCTCGGTGGCGTCCGGATGGCCGCCCAGCACGCGGACCATGCCGAGGAGGGCGTCGGGATGGTCGGCGTTGAGGTGCGCGATCGCATGGCTTGCGCCCGCCGAGACGCGGTCGGGTCGTGCCTCTGCGTAGACGTCCGGCTTCGCCCAGGCCATGCGCCCGAAGCCCCCGACCCAGCGGACGCGCTCCACCTTCAGCACCCAGAGCGAGAAGTCGCGATAGGTCGAGTAGGCCTTGGCCGAGGGGACGGCCGCGATGTACGCCTCCCAGGCCTCGTCGGTGGCCGCATCCGAGGGCTGCTCGGCCGTACCGGCAAGCGTCACGCGCCCGCAGGCGAGCGGGTCGCGCGGTGGCTCGGGGTCGGCCACCATCAGCGACGCCGCCGGGTTGCGCTCGAGGTTGCGCGCGTGCTCGGCCAGCGTCGAGATGAACAGCACCGGCGAGCCGTCCTCCAGCGCTCCGTGGGCAACAAGCGACGCCCACGGCTTCCCGTCCTCGGACAGGGTGGCGAGCGTCGACACAGGGTTCGCGGCGAGCAGCGTGCGCGCCTGCTCGGCGGCGCCCGCACGCGGCGCGGGCTCGACGCCCACCAGCGGTTTTACCGCCGCAGGTGCCGCGCCATCCGGTATTTCGTGGTCGTTAGGCATCCCTAAGTCTGTGTTAGGGTAACCTAATGTTCAGGACGAAGGCAGGGGTGGCCGCCACCGTCTTGGCAGGACTCGCGGTGACGCTCGCGGCGCCGGCGCAGGCCGCGCCCAAGCGAATCGTCGCGATCACCCCCTTTGCGGCGAACACCATCGCGGCGCTGGGCACCAAGCCCATCGCGATTGGCCAGACGCTGGGCGGGCGCGAGCGCTACGTGCGCTCGCTGCGTGGAGTGCGCACGCTCCCGCTGGCGCACCCCAACGGCCCGAACATGGAGCAGCTGCTGCGGCTGCGGCCCGGCATGGTGTTCTCGTCCTACGGCTGGGCCAAGGGCAACCAGACGATGAAGCGGCTGAAGCTGAAGGTGGCCGTGCGCGAGCCCAAGCGGGTGAGCCAGGTGCCCCGCGAGGTGCGCCGGATCGGCAAGCTCCTCGGCAAGCGCGGGCGCGCGCGCCTGCTGGCGGCGGGCATCGAGCGCTCGATCAGCTTCAACACGCGCAGGATCAAGGCCCGCCCGCGCGTGCTGGTGGTGCTCGGCGTCGGGCGCACTCCGTACGCGTTCCTGCCCAACAGCTGGGGCGGCGACCTGGTGCGCCGCGCAGGAGGGAAGCTCCTCACGGCCGGCGCCAAGGCGCGAGGCGGCTACGCGCGCATCTCCGACGAGGCGGTCGTGGCCGCCAACCCCGAGGTGATCATCGCCGTGCCGCACGCGCGCGAGCAGGACGTGCCCGCGCTGAAGGAGTACCTCTCCAAGAACCCGGCCTGGCAGACCACCGACGCCGCGCGAGACAAGCGCATCCACGTCTCGGTCGACAACTCGCTGCTCCAGCCGGGCACCGACGTCGCCGGAGTCATCCGCAAGGTCAGGGCGCGCTACCTGCGCAACCGCTGATGGTGGCGCGTCGCGGCCTGGTGGCCGTCGCCACGGCGCTGGCGCTGGTGCCCGCGGTGGCCGCCTCGCTGGCGCTGGGCGCCATCGACATCCCCGTCTCCGATGTGCTGGACGCTCTCTTCGGGAGCGTCAGCGACGCCACCGTGGAGCAGATCGTGACCGGCCTGCGACTGCCGCGCACGGTCGAGGCGATCGCCGTGGGCGCCGCCCTCGGCGTGGCCGGCGCCCTGCTCCAGGGGGCGCTCGGCAACCCGCTGGCGTCGCCGGACGTGATCGGTGTGACGGGCGGCGCGGGCTTCGGGGCGCTGCTCATCATCCTCGTGTTCCCGGGCAGCATCGCTCTGCTGCCCGTCGGCGCCCTGGTCTTCGGGCTGGCCGCCGCCGCGCTGGTGTTCGTCGTGGCCTGGACCGGCCCGCGCGGGGGCAGCATCAGCCGGATCATCCTGGCGGGCATCGCGATCGGCGCGATGTTCGCCGCCGCCACCACCGGCCTGATGGCCGCCTATCCGGACCGCGTGCCGTCGGCGATCTTCTTCCTGGCGGGCGGCCTTGCCTCCGACGGCTGGACCGAGCTGCGCTCCACGTGGCCCTACTTCGCCGTCGGGTTCGTGGCCTCCATCGCCCTGATCCGCCCGCTCGACCGGCTCGCGCTCGGCGACGACGTCGCGGCCTCGCTGGGCTCGCGGCCGCGGCTGATCCGCCTCTGCGCGGCGGGCTCGGCGGCGTTGCTGGCCGCCGCGGCCGCGGCGCTCGCGGGGCTGCTCGGCTTCCTCGGCCTGATCGTCCCGCACGCGGTCCGGCTGGCGGGGGGCACGTCGGCGCACAGCTTCGTGATCCCGGTGTCCGCCGTCGCCGGCGCGCTGCTGCTGCTCACGGGCGACACCGCCGCCCGCGTGGTGGCCGCGCCGATCGAGCTGCCGGTGGGCCCCCTGATGGTGCTGATCGGCGTGCCGCTGTTCCTGTGGCTGCTGAGGAAGGCCGTATGAGCGCGCCGCTGATGCGGGCCAGTGGCGTGGCGGTGGAGCTCGGCGGCGCGCCCGTGCTCCAGGACGCGGACCTCACCCTCGAGGCCGGCCGGCTGGTCGCGATCGTGGGCCCCAACGGCGCGGGCAAGTCGACCTTCGTCCGGTCGATCGCGGGCTTGCAGCGCACCCGTGCCGGGACGATCGAGTGGCGCGGGCGCGCCCTGGGCGAGCTGCGCGGCCGCGCGCTCGCGCGGATCCGTGCGTTCGTGCCCCAGCGCCCGAGCGTCCCGGAGGGTGTGACCGTGGCCGAGGCCGTGCGCATCGGCCGGTCGGCCCACATCCCGCTGCTGGGCCGGGCCACGCGCGTCGATCACGACGCCGTCGACCGCGCGCTCGAGCGCGCCGGCGTGGCGGAGATGGCCGACCGCCGCCTCACGACGCTCTCGGGAGGCGAGCTCCAGCGCGTGTCGGTGGCGGTGGCGCTGGCCCAGGAGGCGCCCGCGCTGATCGCCGACGAGCCCACCTCGCACCTCGACCTCGGCGCCGCCGTGGCCATCGGCCGCCTGCTGCGCGGCCTGGCCGACGAGGGCATCGCCGTGCTGCTGGTGGTGCACGACCTGGCGCTGGCGGCGGGGATCGCGGACGAGGTGGTGGTGATGGCGAGCGGGCGGACAGTGGCCGCCGGGGCGCCCGCCGAGGCGCTGGTGCCGGAGCTCGTGGCGGGCGTGTGGGAGGTGGATGCGCGGCTCGAGCACGGCGAAGGGGCTCGCACCGCCCTGCACGTGGACTGGCTTGGAAAGGAACCGATGGCAGGAGCTACGACATGAAGAAGACGACCCTCACCCTGATGGCGCTCGCCCTGGCTCTTCCCGCCAGCGCGGACGCCACCGAGATCTCGCTCGGCGGGCCGGGCTTCAAGAGCCTGAAGGCGAAGAAGATCCGCGTCGGCGCCTCGCGCGGCGCGACCCTGGGACGGGGGAAGCTGAAGCTGCCGGTGACCGGCGGCTTGGTGAACGGCACCAGCGGAGTGCTCGATCACCGCGGACGCGTCACGTTCAAGCGCGGCAGGCGCAGGGTGGTGTTCACCACGCTGCGCACCCACGCCGGCCGCAGTCGGTATGTGAGCGGGAAGCTGGGCCGCACCCGGCTCCGGCTGCTCACGATCAGCGCGGCGCGGGGGCGTCCGCTCACGCTGAACGCCGCGCTCGGGCTGGTCTCGATCGAGCGCGCGTCGGTGGCGCTCACGCGAACGGCGGCTCGCACCATCGCCCGCAGGCTTCGCACGCGCCGTCCGTCCACGCGCCGGCTGGGCCGGGCGACGATCGCGGCTCGCGTCCGCCGCGGCACGCCTCCTCCGCCGCCCACGGACAACTCGGTGCTCACCCGTCCGCCCGGCGCGGTCGATCTGGCCGGGGCCACGATCGAGTGGCACGTGAGGGACACCTTCATCCGCTACATCAACTCGGGCGAGGGCACCAGCGTGTTCGAGGGCGCCACCGCCGACGCACCGACGCTCGACCCGCCCTGCGGCGCCCCGTTCGCCGAGCCGCTGGTCTACGCGTTCCGGATGCAGTTCGCCTCGGGGTGGTACGACCCGCCGAGCAACACCGGCATGGCGGCCTACACGGGCGGGGTGCGCTTCCTCTACTCCGAGCGCGGCATCGACCTGCGCGCGCGGGGGCCCGAGCTCGAGCTGAATGGGACGCACTCGCGCGCGCTGTTCCGCACCCGCAACGCCGCGGAGGCCGAACGGCGGGGTGAGCTCGTGGACCTGTCCTCGATCACGTCGAGCACGCGCACGGTGAGCAACGGCGGGCGCACGATCACCTACGCGCTCGTGCCCGGCAAGGTCCCCGAGGGAGCGGCGACCAGCGTGTTCGCCGGCTTCTACCAGCCGGGCGAGCCGTTCGGCTGCATCACGTTCTCGTTCACCCGGCCGTGACGGGACGCGCCCTCCTCATCGCCGCGCTCGTCGCGCTGGCCCTCCCGGGCACGGCACTGGCCGACGGCCGCATCGTCGTCGCGCCCGACGGCGAGGCCGAGAAGGCCGTGACCCTGTCCGCGCTGGCGGGCAAGTACGACGTGCGCGACCGCCCCTACCGAGGACCGGATGGCAAGCCCGTGAGGATCACCGGCATCTCCCTCGACGCCGTGCTCCGGGCCACCGGGGTGGATCCGTTCGGCTTCGATCGCGCGGAGGTCACGGCGGGCGGCGCGACGGTGCCGGTCCAGCGCTCGGAGATCGTGACCGGCTCGGAGTTCCCGGACGGGCCCGCCGTCTTCTCTGAGGACGCCGGCGGGGCGTTCTTTCTCCTGCCCGCCGCCACCGACGGCCGCGCGGCCCGCCGGGCCGGCGCGCCCGAGCTGCGGGTGAGGATGGTGCGCACCAGCGACATCGAGCTGACCGCCAGGGCTTCCAGGTCGCGCGTGAACCGGGGTGACGCCGTCACCTTCAGCGCGAGCGCGAAGGGTGGGTCCGGCACGATCGCCTACTCGTGGACCTTCGATGACGGCGGCCACGGCCGCGGCGCGCGCGTGACCCATCGCTTCAAGGAGCCCGGCACCTACGACGTGGTGGTGGGCGCCACGACGGCCGGCGACCCCAGGGGCACCGACGCGATCGTGACGGTCACCGTGGGCAAGCCCGCGAATGGGCCGGACCGCAAGGGCGGAGGCACCGACTCGGACGCCGCCGCGCCGGACAGCGGCGCCGCGTCGGGCGGCGGGGGCACCGCCGCCCCGCCCGCGCGGCGCGCGCCGCGCAGGGCGCCGAAGCGGCGTGCCGCCGCTCGCGGCGACCGGGTGGAGGGAGTCCTGCTGGCAGACGCGTCGCCGAGTGCCGCCGAGCGCGCCGCCCGGGCGGCACGCACGGGCCGGGTGAAGCCGGCGGCCGCGGAGTCCGGCGGGTTCGGTGTGCCGCCGGGCGTCTGGGGCGGGTTGGCCGCGCTCACGCTGTTGTTCCTCGGGGGTTGGCGGGAGCGGCGCGGGCCCTCGTCGAAGCCCGCGCCGCTTACCTCCCCTTAAGCGCCGGGGTGTGCCTCCCGGCGCCCGGCTTCAGTTGATCCGGATCGTCACCGTGCGCGGCTCCCCGCGCCTGCGGTGCTTGAGCCGCAGCACGTAGGCGCCCTTGAGGGCCTTCGTCGTGCGCAGGTTGATCCGCAGCTTGCGGCCCTGTGCGACCCCAGTGCCAAGCAGGCGCTTGCGGCGCGTGCGCAGCGTCACGGAGCGGCGGCGCTTGCTGAACAGGACGCGCTTGAACGTGATGGCGAGCTTGCGCGATTTGCGCTTGGCCGGCTTCTTGGCCGGGGTGGGTGTCCCGGCCGGAGGAGTGGCCGGCGTGCCGGGCGGAGTCGCGGCGCACGACGGGTAGGCCGAGATCGCGCCGTCCCGCAGAGTGAACGAGCCGAAGGTGTTCGGCGTCCGGTTGGGCCCGTGGCCGGCCGGGTAGCTCGCGGCCGGGTAGACCAGGCCCGCGGTCGCGATCGAGGGCGAGATGCAGGACAGGATCTTGGTGCCGTCGGTCTCCGTGCTGAACTTCGCCTTGGTGAGGTCGAGGTTGTAGATCGGCTGCGTGTCGTTGTACGGCCCGTCGGAGTTCGTGCCGCTGGCGTAGAGCTGGCCCGTGGTCCCCGCCAGCACGATCCGCGGGTTCTCGATCGTGATCGTGAAGTCGTGCCCAGCGGCGGGCGCCGGCCCGGGCGAGAAGAACTTGATTCCGCCCGAGAACTGGGCGCTCCCGGTACGGGTCTGGAGGTTGAGCAGGTTGACGGTCGCCGTATGGCTGTAGGTGTGCACCTGGTCGAGGCCGCGCGGCGACAGCTTCGTCACGGTGGGGCCCGTGCTCGGGAGCACGGCGGAGACCTCGCCCTGCGAGCCCGCGAACGGGGTCGGGTTCGTCACGTAGCCGAACCACGTGCGTTCGGTGTCCGCCGGGGCGCCGCTGTTGAACACGTTCACCTGGCGCGAGTCGAGTGTCAGCTGAGCGTGTGCGGGGACCGCACTCGCGGCAGAAATGACGAACGCAACGGCCAGGGCCCGACCTGTGGTTCTCACTGGAGACTGCCTCCTGTTAGGGGTACCTAATTAGGGCACCCTAACAGGGCTGAGATGCAATGGTTGGGCCGAGGATCTGTTGTCTAGGACGGGAGGTAGGGATGAGTGGTGGACCCACTGTGACGCCCGACTCGATCATGCAGCTCGGGTTCGGATTCTGGGGATCGAAGACGCTGCTGAGCGCCGTCGGACTCGGCGTTTTCTCGGAGCTGGCCGAGGCGGGCCCCCTCGACGGCGAGGCACTGCGCGAGCGCCTGGGCCTGCACGCCCGCAGTGCGTCTGACTTCTTCGACGCTCTCGTGGCGCTGGGCATGCTCGAGCGCGAGGACGGTCGCTACTCCAACGCTCCGGAGGCCGATCTGTTCCTCGACCGCGCAAAGCCCTCCTACATCGGGGGGATGCTGGAGATGGCCGACGCCCGTCTTTACGGCTTCTGGGGGACCCTGACCGACGGCCTGCGCACAGGCGAGCCGCAGAACGAGGCGAAGGCCGGGGAGGACTTCTTCGGGGTGCTCTACGCCGATCCGGAGCGCCTCGCGCAGTTCGCCCGGGCGATGTCCGCCATCAGCACCGGCGTGGCGCTCGCGCTCGCCGCCAAATTCCCGTGGAAGGACCACGGCACCGTGATCGACATCGGCTGCGCCGAGGGCGCGGTGCCCGCTCACATCGCAATGGCGCACGAGCACATCACCGGCGGGGGCTTCGACCTCCCCCCACTCGAGCCGATCTTCAACGAGCACGTCGGCGGCATGGGCTTGGGCGAACGCCTGAGCTTCAGCCCGGGCGACTTCTTCGCCGACCCGCTCCCGGAGGCGGACGTGCTCGTGATGGGGCACATCCTGCACGACTGGGACCTCGAGCAGAAGCGGGTCCTGCTGAAGAAGGCCTACGACGCGCTGCCCGATGGCGGCGCGCTGATCGTGTACGAGGCGATCATCGACGACGACCGGCGCAGCAACGCGTTCGGGCTGCTGATGAGCCTCAACATGCTGATCGAGACGGAGGGGGGCTTCGATTACACGGGCGCCGACTGCCGCGCCTGGATGGAGGAGGCGGGTTTTCGCGAGAGCCGCGTGGAGCACCTCGTCGGGCCCGACTCGATGGTGGTCGGGATCAAGTAGCCGTATCGTGGTCGTGGGAGGAGCAACTGACCACGCTGCAAACCACCCGACTGGTGGGACGGACAAGCGAGTTGGCCGTCATCGAGCGCAGTCTCGATGCGCTCACTTCCCGCGCCGCATCGATCATCGCGGTAACGGGCGCGCCGGGAATCGGAAAGACGGCACTGCTCGAGGCCCTGCGGGAGGGCGCCGAGGCTCGTGAGCTACTCGTGCTCGGCGCCCGCGCCGCGGAGTTCGAGCGCGAGCATCCGTTCGGCGTGTTCGTGGACGCGCTCGACGATCACCTCGGCTCGCTCAACCCGCGCCGCCTCGATCGCCTTGGCCGAGGCACGATCGAGGAGCTCGCCTCGGTCTTTCCCTCCGTAGCGGAGCTCGCGGGGGATCCCGCGGGCGGGCTTCCGGACGAGCGCTACCGATCCCACCGCGCCGTCGGCGCGCTACTGGAGCTGCTGGGCGGCCGCCGGCCCCTGGTGCTGGTGCTGGACGATGTGCACTGGGCGGATGACGCCTCCATCGAGCTCCTCTCACACCTGCTGCGCCGGAGACCGCGCGGGAGGGTGCTGCTGGCGCTCGGCTACCGCAAGCATCAGGCTTCGCCTCGGCTGGTTGCCGCCCTCGAGGCGGCGGACGACGGGGAGCTCGTCGAGCTCGGCCCCCTCAGCCCGGCCGACGCGGACGAACTGCTCGGCGAGAGCCTGCCCACCGGGGCGCGGGCGGACCTGCACCGCGAGAGCGGCGGCAACCCCTTCTATCTCCAGGCGTTGTTCCGGGCGGGCGCCGCGGGCGCCGGTCGCGTCTCGGCGCCCGGCGCCGGAGGCCGAGGGCGTCCCCCGGTCCGTCATGGCAGCCCTTCGGAGCGAGCTGGGCGCGCTGAGCCCGGACGGCCGGAGGCTGCTGGAAGGGGCGGCCGTCGTGGGGGATCCGTTCGATCCCGAGCTGGCCGGGGTCGCGGCGGACGCCGACGAAGCGCAGTCGCTGGTCGTGTTGGACGAGCTGATCGCCGCCGATCTCGTGGGGACGACGGAGTTGCCGCGCCTGTTCCGCTTCCGTCACCCGATCGTGCGGAGGGCGGTGTACGAGTCGGCGAAGGCGGGCTGGCGGCTCGCCGCCCACGGACGGGTGGCGTCGGCCCTGCATGACCGGGGAGCGTCGCCAAGCGCGTGCGCGCACCACGTGGAGTGCTCGGCGCCGGTCGGTGACGAGCGCGCCATCGCGCTGCTGACCCAGGCCGGGCATGCCGCCGCCGCGCGGGCGCCCGCCACCGCCGCGCACCGGTTCGACGCTGCGCTGCGCCTGCTCGCGTCCGACGACGCCGCGCGGCGGTTCGAGCTGCTCGCGCCGATGGCCACCGCCCTCGGTGCTGCGGGCCGGATCGCGGAGAGCCGTGACGCCCTGCGACGAGGCGATCGCGCTCGTCCCTGACGACCCCGGCGCGGAGCCGGTCCGTCTCATCGCCGCATGCGCCGAGATGGAGTTTCTGCTCGGCAGGTCCGACGAGGCACGATCGCTGCTGGATGGGCACGCTCGTCGAGCTTCCCGATCAGCGCTCCGCCGAGGCGGCGACGCTGAAGCTCGCGCTCGCGTGGGTCAGTCTCTGGAAGCTCGACTACGGGCAGGCACGCGGGTTGGCCCGCGACGTGCTCGCGCAGGCCGTGGCTCACGGCGACCGCCCGCTCGAAGCGTCGGCGCGCGTGCTCTGCGCTCTGTGGGAGTCGCGCTCGGCACCGTCGCACAGGCCCACGAGCGAGATCGAGGCCGCCGCCGAGACCTTCGACAGGCTTGGCGACGCCGAGCTCGCGCCGTGGCTCCAGACCTTCGCGCGGCTGGGGTTGGTCGAGACCATGCTCGAGCGCTGCGATGCGTGTCAGCGGCACATGGACCGTGCGCTCGCTGTCGCGCGGTCGAGCGGGCAGGGCTACGTGCTCGTCGAGGTGTTCCTCTTCCTGGGCGACGCGCTTCTCTGGCAGGGGGATCTGCCGGCCGCGGTTCAATGCTTCGAGGACGCGATCGCCAGCGCCGAGCTCACGGGCGAGAACGAGTTCCTCCTCTGGGCGCTGGGGCAGCGCTGCGGGGCGGCGTGCCGGGCAGGCGACCTGGATGCGGCGTTCGCTGCGGGCGAACGCGCGGTTGCACGTCGCGGCCGGACGGGCCGACCAGGTGAGCGCGGTCGTCGGCTTCTTCCTCGCCGAGGCAGAGCTCGAGGCCGGCGATCCGGCGGGCTGCCGCGAGCGGATCCTGGAGGCCGGCGGTGGCCCGGAGCTGCCGCTGAACGAGCGGCTCTACCAGCCCCGCTGGTACGGGGTCCTCAGCCGTGCCGAGCTGGCGCTCGGGGAGGTCGACCGCGCCGAGGGCTGGGTCGAGCGGGCGGAGGCGGCCGCCGGCGGGCTCGAGCTGCCGGGCCGCACGGGCTGGGCGACGCACGCCCGCGCCGGGCTCCTACTTGCCCGCGGGGAGGCGGCGCGCGCGGCTTCGGTCGCACTCGCTGCCGTGGCGGCATTCGGCGCCGCCGGCAACCGGATCGAGGCCGGGCGCTCCCGAGCGCTCCACGGTATTGCCCTGGGAGCGGCCGGCGAGCGCGGGCCCGCGATCGCTGTGCTGGAGCGCGCGAGGGCCGAGCTCGAGGAGTGCGGCGCATACGGCCCGCGAGACGAGGCGGCACGCGAGCTGCGTCAGCTCGGCCGCCGCGTGCCGCGCAGGACGACGGCGGCCGCGGACGGGCTCGGATCGCTCAGCCCGCGCGAGCTCGAAATCGCTCAGCTCGTGCACCAGGGTCAGGACCAACAAGCAGATCGCCGCCGCGCTCTACCTGTCGGAGCGCACGGTCGAGACCCACCTCACACACGCCTTTCGCAAGCTTGCCGTGACTGGCCGCACCGCTCTCGCCGCCGCCATCGAGCGCGAGCGGGTAGCCGGTTCGGCCTGAGCGTTCGGCCGCCCCCGGATACGGGGTTTCCACGATGGTGTCCAGCCCCCTCGGTCGGGCACGGTTCGCCGCCATGAGGCGTCGGGTCCTTCTCACCGTGCTGCTTGGGCTGCTCGCGGCGCCGTCGAACGCATCCGCGGCCACAACGTGCGATTTCACCTCTGGGGTGCTCCAGGTCGACCTCGGGGCCGCGGGCGACCAGGCGACGCTGACCGTCGCGCCCGGCGGCGAGATCCAGGTGTTCGTCAACGGTGTTGTCCCCTGCACGGGCGGGCCCGCGACGGTAACGAACACCAACGCCATCGCGGTCGTCAATCACCCCGGCTCGAGCAACAACCTCATCCGAATCCAGAACGCGGGCGCCTTCGCTCCGGGCTTGATCGCGGAGCCGGGCAGCGACGAGATCGAGATCTACCCGACCCTCAACGATGCGCCCGGCTCGCGCCTGGTCTTCGACTCGCTCAGCGGCGGGATCCGCTTCGGCGATGCCGGCATCAACCCCAACGCGACCGTCGCCGAGGAAACCCCGGACGCGGACATCTTCCCAGCGGGCGTCGCAACGATGGAGGCTTCCGGCACCACCGGGCCCGACACCCTCGGCGCCCAGGGTGGGCTGGGCACCGGGAACCCCCTCGAGTCCAGGATCACGTTCTCCGGCGGGAGCGGCGCGGATGTCCTCACGGGGGGTGCCGGCGGCGACTCGCTCGCCGGCGGCACCGGCGCGGACACGATCTACGGCCTGTCGGGGAGCGACAGCCTCTTCCCAGGGAGGGACGATGACCTCGTGGATGGCGGTGGCGGCACCGACACCGCGGCGTACCCCGACCACGCGGCCGGTGTGACGGTGGATCTTGCGCTCACGGGCCCACAGGCCACGGGCGGCAGCGGCATCGATCGGATCGTGGGCGCCGAAAACCTCCAGGGAACGACCTCGGCCGATGTCCTGAGGGGCGACTCCGGGCCGAACGTCGTCGTCGGCACCGACGGCGACGACGAGCTGGAGGGGCGCGGTGGACCGGACGAGCTCGGCGGCAACAACGGGTCCGACGTGCTGCACGCGCGGGACGGCGGTCCTGATCGTGCTGACTGCGGCCCCGGAGCGGACACGGTGATCGCAGATCTCGCGGGTGTCGACACGACCGGGGTCGATTGCGAAGCGCGGGACTTCAACACGCGGCCGGACACCTCGTTCGCGTCCGGGCCAAGCGGTCCCACGCGCGACGCGACGCCAACGTTCGCGTTCTCTTCGAGCGAGCCGGGCTCGGCGTTCGAGTGCTCGCTGGACTCGGCCGCGTTCGCGGCCTGCCCGCGAACGCTCACCACGCCCCGCCTGACCGACGGCGTCCACAGCCTGAGGGTGGCGGCGCGGGACGTGTTCGAGGCACTGGACCTCGCTCCGGCCGCGCGCACGTTCACGGTCGACACCAAGCGCCCCTCGATCAGCCGCGCGAAGATCGCCAAGCGCTTCAAGCTCGGCCGCAGGCGCACGGCGGTGACGGCCGCGGGCTCGAGCTTCCGCTACCGGCTGTCGGAGTCCGGAACGATGAGGCTCAAGGTCCAGCGCTGCGTCCGGCTCAGGCGCAAGCGCTGCCGGCGCTACCGGACGGTGAGGACCCTGGCCCGGCGGGCGCGCAAGGGCACCAACCGCCACCTCTTCTCGGGCCGGATCCGAGGCGTGAGGGCGCGCACCGGTCTGTTTCGCGCGACCCTCACCGCCACCGACCGCGCCGGCAATCACTCGCGCGCCAAGCGGCTCGGTTTCAGGATTGCGCCGTGACGTGGCGAACGCTGGGATCGGCAGGCGTGGTCGCGGCGGCGCTGCTCGTGGCGCCGGCCACCGCACCCGCCGCTACAACCTGCGACTACGCGAGCCAGGTGCTCCAGGTCGACCTGGGCGCGTCGGGCGACCAGGCCCTGCTGACCGTGGTCGCCGGCGGCGAGATCGAGGTCAGGCAGACCGGTGGGACCGTCGTCGCCTGCACCGGTGGCCCGCCCACGACCACGAACACGAACGCGATCTCGGTGTTCAACCACCCAGGATTGATCAACCATTCGATCACCATCTCGGGCGCGGGCGACTTCGCGCCTGGTGCGACAGCCGAGACAGGGGACGACGAGATCGAGATCTTCCCCACCCTGAATGACGCATCCGGCTCGACCCTCCAGGTCGTCGCGGCCGCGGCGGGCAACGCCATCCGGTTCGGAGACGCCGGGATCAACCCGAACGCGACGGCCGGTGAAGGCACTCCCGACGCCGACATCTTCCCGGCGGGGGTGCTCGACATGCGCGGCTTCGGCGGGGATGGGGCCGACACCCTCTCGGCCCAGGGAGGCGCGGGCACGGGCAACGCCCTCACGGACCCGATCCTCCTCCAGGGCTCGCAAGGTACCGACGTGGTGACCGGCGGCGAGGGCGGCGACACCCTCTTCGGCGGCGCAGATGCGGACAGCGTGTTCGGCATGGGCGCGGTTGACGCGCTCGCACCGGGCGGCGGAGACGACGTCGTTGACGGCGGCGCCGGCTCGGACATCGGCGACTACGGCTCCTCGGAGACCGCCGTTCGGGTGGATCTGGCCGTGTCCGGTCCCCAGGACACCGGGGGAAGCGGCAGCGATTCGCTGACAAGCGTGGAGAACCTGAGGGGCACCCCGTTCTCGGATGTGCTCCTCGGGGATGGGGGGCCGAACATCTTGGACGGATTCTCCGGCGGCGACGACCGGCTCGTGGGACGCGGCGGGGTGGACGCGCTGACCGGGCGCAACGGCGCCGACATGCTGGACGCCCGCGACGGCGGCCTCGATACGGCCGATTGCGGCGACGGCACCGACCAGGTCACCACCGACGCCCCGGGGGTGGACACGATCACCGGATGTGAGGCCACGCTGTTCCCGGTCGCGCCCGCGCTCCCCGGCCCCGGTACGGCCCGCGACCGCACCCCCGCCCGCCTGACCGCCTTCACTCTCTCTCGCAAACGCTTCAGGGCGCGGACCGGCACGCGGATGCGCTTCCGGCTCTCCGAGCGGGCCACTGTCCGCTTCACGGTCGAGCGCCTGCGCCGCGGCCGCTACCGCAGGCTGAAGGGGGGCCTCAGCCGGCGCGGGCGCGCGGGGCGCAACAGCTTCAAGTTCAGTGGGCGCTGGCGCGGGCGCAGGTTGCGGGTGGGGCGCTACCGGCTGGTGGCCACAGCCACCGACGGCGCGCGCAACCGGTCGAAGCCCAAGCGCGTGAAATTCAGGGTTGTTAGGTAGCGCCGGGTCTAGCCGACGACCATGCCCCCACCGACGGTGTCGTTGGTCGACTCGTCGATGAGGATGAAGCTGCCGGTGTGGCGGTTGCGGGAGTAGGGGTCCGCCACCAGCGGCTCGGACAGCCGCAGGCGCACGCGGCCGATGTCGTTCAGGCCGAGCTCTGCCGCGTCCACCGGCTCCAGCGAATGGATGTCCACGTGGTGCTCGATCTCCTCGACCACCGCGCGGGCGGTGCGGGTCGTGTGCTTGATCGTGTAGCGCGAGCGCGGGCGCAGCGGCTCGTTCGCCATCCAGCAGAGGTCAGCGGTCAGCTCGCGAACGGGCTCGGGCGCGTCCTCGACGCCCACCAGCATGTCGCCGCGGCCGAGGTCGAGGTCGTCCTCCAGCAGCACGGTGACGGACATCGGCGGGTAGGCGGCGTCGAGCTCGCCGTCGTACGAGTCGATCGCCGCGACGCGGGTGGAGACCCCGGAGGGGAGGGCGATCAGCTCGTCGCCCGGCGTGAGCACTCCACCCGCCACCTGGCCGGCGTACCCGCGGTAGTCGGGCCGCTCGGAGGGATGCGGGCGCACGACCCATTGAACGGGGAAGCGCACGTCCTCGAAGTTGCGGTCGGAGGCCACCTCCACGTGCTCGAGGTGGTGCAGCAGCGCGGGGCCTTGATACCAGGGCGTGTTCTCCGAGCGGTCCACCACGTTGTCGCCCAGCAGCGCGCTCACCGGGACGAACAGCACGTCCTCGAAGTCGAGGTCGGCCGCGAACGCGGTGAACTCCTCGCGGATCTCCTCGAAGCGCTCCTCGCTCCAGTCCACCAGGTCCATCTTGTTCACGCAGACGACCAGGTGCGGGATGCGCAGCAGCGACGCGATGTACGCGTGGCGCTTGCTCTGCTCGACCACGCCGGCGCGGGCGTCGATCAACACCAGCGACAGCTCGGCCGTGGACGCGCCCGTGACCATGTTGCGCGTGTACTGCTCGTGGCCGGGGGTGTCGGCGATGATGAACTTGCGCCGCGGCGTGTGGAAGTAGCGGTAGGCGACGTCGATGGTGATGCCCTGCTCGCGCTCGGCCCGCAGGCCGTCGGTGAGCAGCGCGAGGTTCACGAAGCCGTCGCCGCGGCGCTCGGAGACCTCCTCGACGTGCGCCATCTGGTCGGCCAGCACGGTCTTTGAGTCGAACAGCAGCCGGCCGATCAGCGTGGACTTGCCGTCGTCCACCGAGCCCGATGTCGCTATCCGCAGGAGCTCAGCGTTGCGAGCTACAACAGCCACTAGAAGTAACCCTCACGCTTCCTATCCTCCATCGCCGCCTCGGTAACGCGGTCATCGGCGCGCGTCTCTCCGCGCTCGGTGATCCGCGTCGCCGCGATCTCGGTGACCACCTCGTCGATCGTCGCCGCCTCCGAGCGCACGCCGCCGGTGCAGCTCATGTCGCCCACGGTGCGGTACCGGACCGACGTGCTGAACGGCTCCTCGCCGTCGATCAGCTCGACGAAGTCGGACATCGCGTAGAGCATGCCGTCGCGCTCGAACACCTCGCGCTCGTGGGCGAAGTAGATCGAGGGCACCTCGAGCCCCTCCTCGGCGATGTAGCGCCACACGTCCAGCTCGGTCCAGTTCGAGAGCGGGAACACGCGCACGTGCTCGCCATTGCGGATGCGGCCGTTGTAGAGGTTCCACAGCTCGGGACGCTGAGCCTTGGGGTCCCACTGGCCGAAGTCGTCGCGGAAGCTGAGCATCCGCTCCTTCGCGCGGGCGCGCTCCTCGTCGCGGCGGGCGCCGCCGAACGCGGCGTCGAAGCCGTGCTCCTCGATCGCGTCGAGCAGCGTGATCGTCTGCAGTCGGTTGCGCGAGGCGCGCGGGCCGGTCTCCTCGGTAACGCGCCCGGAGTCGATCGAGTCCTGCACGGACGCCACGATCAGCCGCTCGCCCAGCTCCTCCACGCGGCGATCGCGGAACTCGATCGCCTCCGGGAAGTTGTGGCCGGTGTCCACGTGCATGATCGGGAACGGGAAACCGCCCGGCCGGAACGCCTTCTCGGCCAGCCGCAGCAGCACGATCGAGTCCTTGCCGCCGCTGAACAGCAGCACAGGCCGCTCGCGCTCGGCGGCCACCTCGCGGAAGAGGTGGATGGCCTCGGACTCCAGCTCGCGCAGGTGCGTCAACTCCAGATGCTCGGGCGCTCTGACCGCGATGCTCATTCGTGCAACCCGCACTCGGTCTTGTCGGTGCCGGCCCAGCGGCCCTCTCGGCCGGAGCCCGGCTGAGTGCAGGGCGCGCAGCCGATCGACGCGTAGCCCTGGTCGTGCAGCGGGTTGTAGGGCAGCTCGTGCTCGTGCACGTAGGCCCAGACGTCCTTCTCGGTCCAGTCGACCAGCGGGTTGAACTTCCACACCCCGCGCGCCTCGTCGTAGGAGCTCTCGGTGGCGGCGGCGCGGGAGGGCGCCTGCTCGGAGCGCATGCCGGTGATCCAGGCGTCGAGCCCGCCGAGCGCGTCGTCGAGCGCAGCGACCTTGGCCGTGCCGCAGCAGTTGTCCGCGGTCCACGGGGCGGTGGGCGAGACGGCGTCGAACACCTCCACCTTCAAGCCGAAGCGCTCCTCGAACTCACGCCAGGTGGCGTAGGTCTCGGGGAAGAGCACGCCGGTATCGATCATGAACGCGCGCGGGTCGGGCACCTGCTGGAGCAGCATGTGCACCAGCACCGACTCCTCCTTCTGGAACGAGCAGGCGAGCGCGATCCGCGGATGGTGCTCGGCAAGGGCGCGCTCGAGCACGCCCTCGGCGGTTGTCGCTACACCGCGCACTCGCCCTCGCCCCGGATGACCTCGTAGAGCTCGTCGCGCTGCCAGTCGATGAAGAAGTCCATGTTCTCCACGTTGAACTCCAGCGGCATCGAGAGGTCCTTCACCAGCGCGGTGAAGCTCTCCGGGCCGACGCGCTCGGCGAAGGCGTTGAACTCCTCGCCCTCCTCGCGCTCGGACTCGTAGTACTTCAGCCAGCGCTCGATGGCGTCGGGCACGCGCTTGGAGGGCAGGCGCGACTTCAGCCGCGTGCCGTAGAGCACCTCGCCGTTCTCGTAGGTGCCGCCGATGTGCGCGATGTAGGCCGGGATCGTCTTGTCGCCGACCTTGATCGACGCGCCGTAGAACCCGATGTTGGCGATGTGATGCTGGCTGCAACCGTTGGGGCAGCCTGAGTTCTTGATGTGGATCTTCTTGGTAAGCGGGTCCTGGATGTCGAGTTCCTTCAGCCGCTTGTTGATGGCGGCGTTCAGGCCCATCGAGCTGGTGATGCCCAGCTTGCAGCTGTCGGTGCCGGGGCACGAGACGGTGTCGATGATCTCGCCGGACCCGCCCTCGCCGAGACCCAGCTCGGTGAGTGCCTGCCACACCTCGTAGACGGCCTCGTCGCGCACCCAGCGGAGCACGAAGTTCTGCTCGACCGTGGTGCGGGCGTAGCCACCGGAGTACTTGCGCTGGATCTCCGCGATGCCGCGCATCTGCTCCGGGGTGAGGTCGCCGCGGTAGACGCGGACGTCGACCGTCGAGAACCCATCCTGGCGCTGGGGCTTCACGTTCGAGGCGCTGAAGCGCTCGAACTCCGTGAGGTCGCCGTTGGGCGAGACGTAATCCAGGCCGGGCTTGGGGGCGTTGGCCTCCTCGTCGTGGACCATGAGCAGGTCGGTGGGGTCGAAATCGCGCTCGGCGACCCAATCGCCCTTGAGCTCCTCCTCCACCTGGTCGCGGAACTCGTCGATGCCGATCTTGTCGATCAGGACCTTGATTCGGGCGCGCGCGCGGTTCACGCGCAGCCAGTCCTGGCGGTCGAAGATGCGGAAGACCGCCTCGGAGACCTTCAGGTAGTCGCCGTTCTCCAGCTCCACGAACTCGTAGAGCGTGGGGGCCACGCGCGGCATGATCGAGGTGCCGCCGCCGACCCGGACCTCCACGCCCTTCACGCCGTCGCGCTCGCGCGGGATGAAGGCGATGTCGTGGATGCCGGTGATCGCGCGGTCGGCGTCGGACGCCGTGAAAGCGGTCTTCACCTTCCGAGGCATCAGCTGGGTGGTGGGGTGGCGCACGAAGTAGCGCACGTACGCGCCCGCCCACGGGGTGATGTCGAACAGCTCGTCGTCGCACACGCCCGCGTAGGGATCGCCGGTCACGTTGCGGACGGTGTTGCCGCAGCCCTCGCGCGAAGAGAGGCCCGAGTCGGAGATCTTGCGGATCAGCTCGGCCGCGTCACGGAGCGGGATGTGGTGGATCTGGATGTTCTGCCGCGTGGTGATGTGCGACTTGTTCAGCGGGGCGTACTCCTCGGTGACGTCCGCGAAGGTCTCCCACTGCTCCGGCGTGATGCCGCCCATCGGCAGCTTGATGCGGATCATCTGCACGTCGGCCTGGCGCTGGCCGTAGACGCCCTGCTTCAGGCGGAATCCGATGAAGTCGTTCTCCTCGGTCTCGCCGCCGAGGAACTTCTCAGCCTCGTTGTCGAAGTCGTCGAACTCGCGCTCGAGGATCGGGATGACGTGGCCAGGGACGTTCTCGATTACCTCTGGGTTCGCAAGAGATCCCTTGCGCCCCTTGGGCGTTGCGGTCGGCTCCATCAGGTGAAAGTAGCAAAACCCGATCGGGTTTCCGTTTATTCAGTTTGCGGGTAGGGAATGCCCGCTTCGGCGAAGGCGTCGCGGCGGTCCCTAAATAGCTTCGCGTGGACCGCCTGGCCGTCGCGGATGGTCCAGAGAGTCGCGGCCTCAGCAGCGCGATGAACCGGCACCTCGAAGGAGGCCCAGTCCTCGTCGACCTCCCTCGCAAAGCGCCGCCGCGTCCGGGTGGTAGAGCTTCTCCGCGCCGTCGATGTCGCGGGCGTTCCACGCCTCGCACACGCGCCTGATCACTGCGCGCGGGTCAGCCGGCGCCACGGCCCCACGGTCCACCGGCGTCCAGCCCGGCGCCCTCGCGCAGCGCCGCGCGCAGCCACGGGCTCTCCGAGGGCTCGGCGATCTGGGGCGCCGGGGCGGTGTCGCGCAGGAACTGCTCGATCGCGGCGGCGATTGCGGCGGCCTCCTCGGGGGAGGCCGCTGCCTGGATCTCGATCCGCGGTCGAGGCGGAGATTGCTTCCCGTTGCCGGACACGCCGACACCGTACCGTTCAGGCGTGCCCGAGATCCCCGTCTTCGACCACGACTCCGTCCTCGCCGCCGTCGACCCACTCGAGGCGATCGAGCGCGTGCGCCACGGCTTCGTGGAGTACGCCAGCGGCGAGTGGACCATGCCGCCGAAGGTCTACCTCGACGCCTCCCCGCACGGCGACTTCCGCGCGATGCCCGCCCGCGGGGCGGGTCTGGCGATCCTGAAGTGGGTCACCTCCTTTCCGGACAACCCCGCCGCCGGCCTGCCGGTGGTGATGGGCGTGATCTGCGTGTCGAGCGCCGAGGACGGTGAGCCGCTGGCGCTCATCGACGTGCGCTCGGTCACCGCTCTCCGCACCGGCGCCGTCGCGGCGGTCGCCGCGCAGGAGCTGGCGCGCGAGGACGCGAGCACCGTGGGCATCATCGGGTGCGGGCTGCACGGCGCCTGGGCGGCTCGCTGCCTGGCGGCGGCCGAGTACGGACCGGGCGTGTGCTTTGACCCCGACCCCGAGGTAGCCGGGGCGCTGGCCGGCGAGCTGGGCTGGGAGGCCGGCAGCCGTGAGGACGCGCTCGGGTGCGATGTGGTGACGTGCGTGACCCCGGGCGCGGAGCCTGTGGTGCATGCAGTCGACCTGGCGCCCGGGGCGCACCTGAACCTCCTCGGGGCGGACGGCCCCGGCAAGGCGGAGGCCGACGTCGAGGCGGTCGAGCGCTGCGAGCTGTACTGCGACGAGTGGCACCAGGCCAGCCACGGCGGCGAGCTCACGGGTGCGGTGGAAGCCGGGCTGGTGGCAAGGGACCGGGTCACCGAGCTGGGCGAGGTCCTCACGGGGAGGGCCCGCGGGCGCTCATCACCCGGGGCGACCACTCTGTTCGACTCGACCGGCCTGGCCATCCAGGACGTCGCGATCTGCCTCGCGGTGCTGGAGGCCCACCGCGCCGGCGTGATCTCGGCCGGCAGCGCGAAGCTCTGATCGCCGTGCTCGGCGTCGGCGATCTGATGCGATTCCGGCGTGACCCGGTGGGCGTGCTCCTCACCGCCGCGCAGCAGCCCGGCGACGTGGGTGAGCTGCGGGTGGGGGCCAGGGCGCTGGTGCTCAAGCGCCCCGAGGACGTCGGGCACGTGCTGATGGTGAACGGGGCGAACTACGAGAAGACGCCGCGGCTCACGGCCCGCTACGGGCGCCGTACCCTCGGGCACGGGCTGTTCACGGCCGCGAACGCGGACGCCGCCTCGATGCGACGGCCGGTGCAGGGCGCGTTCCGGCGGTCGGCGATCGCCGACATGGGCCCTGTCGTCCGGGACTGCATGGAGGAGCGGGTGAGCCGGTGGCGCTCGGGCGAGGTGGTCGAGCTGATGGGCGAGCTCGGCACGCTCGAGCGGACCATTCGCACGCGGATTCTGTTCGGCGATCAGCCCCCGGCGGAGCTCCAATCGATGCTCGCACGCCGCCGCCGCCACTTCCGGAACGGGCTGGTCGGCCTTGCGCGGCGGCCCGGCACGCTCGCCCCTGGGGGCAGCTCGATGACGGAGGGCGAGCGGCAGCTCGCCCGGGCGATCGAGGCTCGGCGCCGCGAGCCGACAGGAGACCTGCTGTCGGCCCTCGTCGCATCCGGGATTCCGTCCGCGCAGGTGCGGGCGGAGGTGCTGATGACGCTCACTGCCGGGAGCGGCGCCGCGGCGCGCGGCGAGGCCTGGACGCTGTGGGAGATGGCCGAGCGGCCCGAGATGGCAGAGCGCATCGGGCGCGAGCGTGGCGAGATGGAGTTCACCAGGGCCGTGGTCGCCGAGGTGCTGCGGCTGCGACCGCCATCCCCGCTCATCGTGAGCCACGCGCGCGAACGCGACCAGCTGCCCTCGGGCCATGCCGTGCGGGCGGGTACGAAGATGCTCATCAGCCCGCTCATCCTTCATCGCGACCCGGCGCACTTCCCCGACCCGGACCGCTTCGACCCGGGGCGGTTCGGGCCTGCCGCGCGCAAGGCGAGGCCTCGTTTCCACTACCTGCCGTTCGGCGCGGGCGCGCGCAACTGCATCGGGCGGGAGCTCGCCCTCGTCGAGACGGTCACCCTCGCCTCCGTGGTCGCGCAGCGGTTCGAGCTCGAGCCCGCCGGCCCGGGGCCGGAGGCGGTCCCCACGGCCCCGCCCAGGCCGGCGGCGCCGGTGCACGTGCGGGCGATGGCCCGCTGAGATCAGTTGCGGTCGAAGGAGGCGCGGAGCGCCAGAACGCGCGTCACGGATTGCTCGAAGACCATGCGGCTCAGACGCCTGCGCCGCAGCGCCGACGCCAGCGCCCTGGCGGCGCGGTCTCCCGCCGAGTAGCTCCCCCCGAACACCGCGATGTCGGTGCCCGCCCGCGCTGTCTCCACCCCCAGCCGCCCGGCGCCGCCGAAGCGCGCCGTCGCCGGCGTGTCGAGGGCGTCGGTCACGCTCACGCCGCGGAAGCCCAGGCGCCCGCGCAGCTCCTGTGTGGCCCAGGGGTGCGCCAGCGCCGCGGGCCGGCGGCTGCGCGCCGGGTAGACAGCGGTACTGAGCATCACCAACGGTGCGCCGCGAGTGAGCCGGGCGAACGGCCGCAGGTCGAGCGCCCTCAGGCGCCCGAGCGAGGTACGGATCATCTGAGCCGAGAAGTCGGTGTTCACCCCGGCCGCTCCGAACCCGGGGAAGTGCTTGAGCGTCGCGGCGACGCCGCGTGAGCGCAGCCCGCGGGCGAAGCCTCCGGCGAGCCGGGTGACGGTCGCCGCCGAGCGCCCGTAACAGCGCCGCTCGCGCTCCAGGGCGCTGCCCGGGCGGCACACGTCGGCCACCGGGGCGAGGTCCACGTTCGCGCCGACAGCCCGCAGCGCCGAGCCGGCGCTGCGACCGTCCGCCACCGCCGTGGCGGTGCGCCCCACCACGGCCGGGCTGTGGCGCGGCCCACCGGGAAGGCGCCGGACCAGGCCGCCCTCCTGATCGACCATCACCAGCAGGCGCGCGTTCACCGGCGATCGCCGGGCGGCGCGCTGAAGGCCGGCGAGCGTGCGCCGCAGGTGCGCCCGCGACCGGACGTTGCGCGAGAACAGCACCACGCCCGCCGCCTCACCGCGCTCGATCCGCCGCACGAGCGCCCGGGGCGGCGTGGCCCCGCCGTAGGCGAAGACCACGCGCTGCCCCGCGAGCTGTGCGGGAGTGAGGTCGGCCGGCGCGGGCGCTCCGAGCGCCGCGGCGACCGCCAGTGAGGCCAGGCCGATCACGCCGGCCCGAGTCTGTCAGCAGTGGTTAGGGCGGAGCGGGCTGGTCACGTCCTTCCACAGCGTACGCCCGACTCCGGTGCTTTGCCGGCGCTGGAAGGGAATATTCCGTACCGTTGGCGGCGGTGACCTCAGCGACCGCGAACGGCCGTTCCTCCGCTCGCTGGTTCCTCAGGTCGACCACGGACGTGAGTGAATGGTTCTTGGTCCGCGTGCAGACCTCTTCGCGCGCGCTCCTCTGGCAAATGGGGCACGCGGCCCTGCTGCTGCCGCTCTTGCTGGGCCCGCAGAGCCGCCGCTACCACCTGTGGCGCGACGGAGATGAGCATCGTCTGGTCTTCGTGGCCGCGAGGACCGAGTCCGCCCGTTCATGCGGAGGCTCTCCGCTCGCGGGGCGCCCGTCGGGTCGCCCACCCGAAGGTGGGCCGTCGCCCTCCCGCAGACGCTGCGTGGACTCGACGCCGATCTCGTGGCGGCCGAGGTTCGCCCCTGGCTGGCGGGCGCCTTTCGCCGTCGCGGTTGGCTGATCCTCCCCGAGTTCGTTCGCTGGCGGGGCTGGCTTGCCGACATCCCGCCTGCGGCACCGAGCAAGAGCCTGAAGTCGGACCTGCTCAGGGTCGCCCGGGCGGCTACACGCTCGAGGAGTCGCTCGGGACGCCGGAGGACTGGCGCGAGTTCGAGGACAGGATGGTCGTCCCCTACGCACGGGAGCGCTTTGGTGCGGACGCCTTGATTGCGTCGCCGGCGCTGATGCGCGCCCTGCGCCGTGAAGCCCGCATCCTGTTCCTCGAGCAAGAGGGGCGGCGCGTGGCCGGGGCCTGCGTGTTGTGCCGCGACGGCGTTGCCTGGGTCCCGATCCTGGGTGTGGCCGGCGGCGACGTCGAGACGATGCGGAACGGCGCGCTCGCCGCCACCTACGCCATGACGGTCGAATGGGCCAAGGCCGCCGGGATGCAGCGCATCAACCTGGGGCGGACCGGGGCGTACGGCAGCGATGGGATCGCGCGCTACAAGCGCAAGTGGGGCCTGACGCCCGAGGACGATCCCCACTCGCCTCTGGTCGCCGTGCGCGTCGACGAGTCACGGCCGGAGCCTCGAGCTGAGCTGAGCGGAGAGCCTGGTTGCGCATTCTCGGGATCAATGACGACCAGACGGACGTGTCCGCGGCCCTCGTCACGACGGACAGGTCGTGGCGGCGCTCGAGGGAGCGCTTCAACGGGGTCAAGCAGACGACCGGCTTCCCACCTCTGCGATCCGTGGATGTCTCCGGATAGCAGGCATCGACGCAAGGAGTCGACCGGATCGCGCTCAACGGGACACCACGGGCGAACGCGAGAGGCGCGCGCTCTTCATGGCCCGTCCATCTCGCCGTCCCCCGGCCAAGCCTTGAGCCGGATCCGCAAGCTGGGACCCGGCGAGACGCCGTCAGGAGGTGCTCGCGAACGCGCTCTCGCTTCCTCCTCAGCGGATCCCCGCACGCCAGCGGTGGAGTGCATGTCTCGCACCTGGCCAGCGCCTACCTCGCTTCTCCGTCGAGGAAGCGGCGGTCTGCTCGATCGAGGCGTCGACGACTGCGTCTGCACCGCGCTGGCGCAGGCGAGCGCGGGACATCCGGGTCCTCGAGCGACCTACTGACCGCATTCGCTTGGCCTCCTGTACACGGCGGTCACCCAATACCGCGGGTTCACCCAAGCCTCTGGAGGAGTACAAGGACATGGGCCTCGCGGCGTACGGCTCACCGACGGCGGTGGACGAGCTGGCCAGAATTCGTCAGTTGCGCGAGGGCGGCGGCTATCGGCTGGACACCTCTTCTGTGCCAAGCCGGGGCGATCCTGGCCTCGCTCCGGACGGAGTCCGGTGGCCCGCCGCCTCCACGGCCCCCGGCTGGAACGGATGCTGGGCCCGGCTCGCGCCCGCGAGGATCCCATCGAGGCAAGGCACGAGGACATCGCCTGCTCCCTCCAGACGGTGTTCGAACGCGCGGTCTTTGCACGTGCTCCACGACCTCTGGCGAAGGACGCGCAGCCCTCGTCTGTGTGTGGCCGGCGGCTGCTTCATGAACAGCGTCCTGAATGGCAAGCTTCTCGAGCGAGACGCCGTTCGAGGAGTTGTTCGTACAGCCCGCCGGCGGCGATGCCGGCACCGCGCTGGGGGCGGCTTTCTCGGTCGGTGGCGGCGAGCGCGGCACGATGGCGCATGCGTACCTCGGCACGGCCCACGGGCGGCGCGAGATCGACCGAGGTCTCGAGGCGCTCCGCGCGTCGGGGGGTCGGCGGCGAGCTTCACCTCCCCGCCGGACGGTGATCTCGCCCGGCTGACCGCGAAGCTGCTCGCGGACAGCTATGGTCATCGGCTGGTTTCGCGGCCGTATCGGGGTCGGCGGCCGAGCGCTGGGTGCGCGCAGCATCCTGGCCGATCCGCGGCGTCCCGAGATCCCGGATCGGCTGAACTCGAACGTGAAGGCCAGGGAGTCGTTCAGGCCGTTCGGCGCATCGGTGTTGGAGTCCGCGCTCGGCGAGTACTTCGAGAACGCGGTTCCCGACCCCTTCATGGTTCAGGTCCACGGGGTCCGTCCGGCGAAGCGCGGCGCCATTCCTGCGGTGACCCACGTCGACGGGTCGAGCCGCCCGCACACCGTCACCGCTGGCCCAAACACCATCTACCACGAGGTGATCCGAGCGTTCCAGGAGCGGACGGGCATCCCGATCGTGCTCAACACGACTTCAACCGCGACGAGCCCATCATCGAGTCGCCGCAGCAGGCGCTCGAGTGCTTCATGAGGGGCGGCCTGGACGCGCTCGTGCTGGAGCACACTCTGGTCCGCCGGCGGACTGCCCCCTAGTCCGCTACAGCGGGATGTTGCCGTGCTTGCGCTTCGGCGCGGCCACGCGCTTGGTCTCCAGCGTCTCGAGCGCCTTGATCAGCCGCGGGCGGGTCTCGTGCGGCTCGATCACGTCGTCGATGTAGCCGCGCTCGGCGGCCGAGTAGGGGTTGGCGAAGCGCGCCTTGTAGTCGTCCATCAGCTTCTGGCGGCGCTCGTCCGGGGTGGGCGAGTTGGCGATGTCGCGGCGGTAGATGATGTTCACCGCGCCCTCGGGTCCCATCACGGCCACCTCGGCCTGCGGCCAGGCGAAGTTGAAGTCGGCCAGCATGTGCTTCGAGTTCATGACGTCGTAGGCGCCGCCGTAGGCCTTGCGCGTGACCACCGTGAGCTTGGGCACCGTCGCCTCGGTGAACGCGTACAGCAGCTTGGCGCCGTGGCGGATGATCCCGCCCCACTCCTGGCTGGTGCCCGGCAGGAAGCCGGGCACGTCGGTGAACGTGAGCAGCGGGATGTTGAAGGCGTCGCAGAAGCGCACGAAGCGCGCGGCCTTCTCGGAGGCGTCGATGTCCAGCACTCCGGCCATCTGCGCCGGCTGGTTGCCCACGACGCCGATCGGGCCGGCCGCCGAGCCGCGAGAAGCCGATGATGATGTTCTTCGCGAAGTGCTCCTGCACCTCGAAGAAGTCGCCGTCGTCGACGATCCGGGTGACCACGTCGCGCATGTCGTAGGGCTTGTTCGGGCTGTCGGGCACGATCGTGTCCAGCTCGGGGTCCATCCGGTCGTGCGGGTCGCCGGAGTCCATCTTCGGCGGCAGCTCGAGGTTGTTCTGGGGCAGGAAGGACATGAGGTAGCGCGCGTCCTCCAGGCACGCCTCCTCGTCCTCGGACGGCGAAGTGCGCGACCCCCGACTTGGAGTTGTGGGTCATCGCTCCGCCGAGCTCCTCGAACTCCACCTCCTCGCCGGTCACGGTCTTGATCACGTCGGGGCCGGTGATGAACATGTGCGAGGTCTCCTTCACCATGAAGATGAAGTCGGTCATGGCGGGCGAGTAGACGGCGCCGCCCGCGCACGGGCCCATGATCAGCGAGATCTGCGGGATCACGCCGGAGCACTGCACGTTGCGCACGAACACGTCGCCGTAGGCGCCGAGCGAGACCACGCCCTCCTGGATGCGCGCGCCGCCCGAGTCGTTGATGCCGATCACCGGGCAGCCGATCTTGGCCGCCAGATCCATGATCTTCACCATCTTCTCGGCCATCACCTCGCCCAGCGAGCCGCCGAACACGGTGAAGTCCTGGGAGAAGACGCACACCGGGCGGCCGTCGATCGTGCCGTGGCCGGTGACCACGGCGTCGCCCCAGGGCTTGTTCTTCTCCATCCCGAACTCGGTGGTGCGGTGGCGCACGAACGTGTCCAGCTCCTGGAAGGAGCCCGGGTCGAGCAGCTTCTCGACCCGCTCGCGAGCCGTGAGCTTGCCCCTGGCGTGCTGCTTCTCCTCCGCCTGGGGATTGGTGTGGATCGCCTGCTCGCGCAGCTCGTTGAGCTGGGCGAGCTTCTCCTCGTATGTCTCGGCTGCCTTCTGCCGCATGGGGCGGCGGATTCTAGTTGCTGTCCTAGCGGCGGACGATTCGCAGCGAGCGGGTCGTGCGCATGCTGCTCGCGTTGCCCGAGGCGTCCTTCGCCTGTATCCGCAGCCGATAGAACCCCGGCGCCAGCCGCTTGCCCTTCCAGCGCCCGCTGAAGCGGAACGAGTTAACGCCGCTAACCCGCGGTCGATGGCCGAACCGCGCAATGTGACCCACCGCCCACGCGGATTGCGTCGCTGAAGACGGATGCGCAACGTCGCTCTCTCACCGAGGCGGTAGCGCAGGCGGGTGCCGCGGCGGGTGGAGATTCGGCCCCGAGCTGAAGGCGCGGAAGCGACGGCGGGAGAGGCTGAGAGCGGGAGCACCGGGGGCTTGAGTCGGCGGCAGGTCTTGGCGCGGGCCGGCCGGCGCGGGCGAGGCCGGCGGGGTGGCCGGATCCGGCACTCGCGTGGAGACCGTGTAGTCGCGCGCCGCCGAGGACGAGGGGTTTGCCGAGGTCTGCGCCTGGTTGGTGATCACCAGCGAGGCCTGGGTGCAGCCCCGCGCGTCGTAGTCCATGGCGACCACGCTTCCCGTGCCAGACAGCGAGCCGGTGACGGCGCGGGTGGTGAGCGCCGTGCCCATGTAGCAGATCGCCGTGGCCCGGAGCTGCCCGCCCGAGGACGCCTTGCCGAGGCTGAGGTCGTAGACCGCGCCGGTGGGCAGGTCGACCCAGTTCAGCGCGTAGTTGTCCTCGACCGACCCGGACGCCGAGCCGCCGACGAGGTTGATCGTCTCCTGGGCGTCGGTCGTGCCCGCCGACTCCACGTATCCGTCCGCCTCCTGGAAGCAGAACGGCAGCACGAACCCGCCGCCGCACGGGCGCATCAACCGCGCCGCGATGGCGTAGTCGTGATAGGCCGCGGCCAGGGAGTTCCCACGCGCCGTGAGCGCGTTGTCGAGGTGGTCGAGCATCCCGTCCCCGCCGAACTGGCTCACGTCCTCCCAGAAGTCGCGCATCACCTGCTGCCCGCCGCCCGCTGTGCCGGTGCCGAAGCGCTCGGTCAGCCCCCGGAAGGTGAGCCAGTAGGCGTAGACGTCGCCCTCGTCGTGCGAGCCCAGCGAGTCGGTGAACTCCGGGTAGAGGTAGTCGTAGTTGTCGTTCGAGGCGTCCTGGACCTCGTCCTCCATCCACGTCGCGCCGCCCTCCACGACATGGTCGTCGTCGCCGACCTCCAGGTCGTGGTCGGAGCGCGCCGTAGCCGTACTGGAGCGTGTGGTTGAACTCGTGGGCGGTGGTGGCGTCGAGCGCCTGCTGCGGGGTGCCGGGGAACTCCGAGTAGTCGGACGCGAGCACCATGCAGGTAGGCCTCGGCGTCGCCGTCGTCCCAGCTGGTGTTCGGGTTGTTCGCGGGGCCCTCCGTGTAGCTGCCCTCGGGGCTAACGAACCCGTACAGCGACTCCGCCGTGATCGTGGGATCGACGATCACGTGGTACTTGCCGTCGATCTCGGGATCCAGCGGAGGCGCGGCCCACCCGAAGGTCCCGACCTCCGTATCCCAGGCCTCCTCGAGCGAGGCGGCGTAGTCGTTGATGGTCAGGCCACTGGTGCCGAATGTGCCGGGCGTGTACTGGATGTAGAAGTGGGTAGTCTGGAGCGAGGGTGGTGCCGCCGACGCTGGTGGCGCAGGTGGCGCCCACATTGGGGTCCGGGGGGATCGCCCGCACGGCGGGCTGATCGCGGTCGATCTGGCGGGCGAGCAGCGTGCCGCGCCACGGCGTACGGCTCCGGTAGGCCTCGGGCAGCCGCGAGTCCGCGCTCAGCGCGTAGACGCGCAGCAGGCTCGCCCGCTCCGAGTCGATCGCCCCGCGGTCGAGCGCCCGCTGGATGAGCTCCGGTGTGGCCGGCGAGGGCGTCTGCGCGTGGGCCGGCATCGGCAGGCACGCGCACGCCAAGCCCACCACGGTCGTGATCCGCCGCACCCGGCCGAGGGTACAGAGCGGTTTTGGCGCCGGCGCGCTATCCGCGCGAGAAGGGCCGGTGGTGCGCGGACCCCAGACTGTCGAGGGTGCCCTCGAGCAGCGCGAGCATCTCCTCATGGTCCGCCTCGGGCTCGGGCTCGGGCTCCGGGCTCGGGCTCCGGCTCGGGCTCCGGCTGCGGGCTCCGGCTCGAGGTCGACGCTCCGTGCGCTGCTTGAAGAACCAGCGGGAGAACAACCCGGCCCGGGACGAGGCCATGACCGGCGGAGCCTCGGGCTCGGGCTCGGGCTCGGGCTCGGGCTCGGGCTCGGGTTCGGCGCCGGCTCGGGCGCAACCCCTGAGGTCTGAGGTCTGAGGTCTGACGTCACCTCAGCAGTGAGCGTCACCTTGGTACCCCACCCCGAAGCCTCGATCTCCACGGTGCCGCTAGCCCGCTCGCCCTCCCAGGCCACCGTGTGTTCCGGCTCGAGCCGGCTGATCTTGATCTCGCCCAGCTCGCCGAGGTGGCGGGCCAGGCTCTCCACCTCGCTCACCTCGCTCCAGAGCTCGGGCGGGGACTTGACGAGGGTGCGGTTCACGCTCAGATCTGTCATCGAATCCGGGTTCGCTCGCCCGAGCCGGAGTCCTTCCGGGCGAAAGCCTTCCCGCCGCATGCTTGACTGCGCTCCGTGATCGGGGATGACGTTCGGCAGCTGCTCGGCGACCGCGTGCCGGGCGACCACTCGCGCCAGACGCTGGCGGAGCACATGGCGGCTCGCGCTCTGGAGTGGCCGGGAGTCGCCCGCGGTGCTGGATCTGGGCTGCGGTACGGGCCACTCGGTGGAGATCATCCGGTCGCTCTCGCCGGAGGCCTCGTGGGTGGGTGTGGACATCGAGGACTCGGACGAGGTCCGCCTCCGTACGCGCGATGACGCCGAGTTCCACATTTTCGACGGCGAGCACCTGCCTTTCGAGGACGGGCGATTCGACGTGGTGTACTGCGCCCAGGTGCTCGAACACGTGCGCCGCCCGGCGCCGCTGCTGGCCGAAGCCGCGCGAGTGCTCAAGCCCGGCGGGCAGCTGGCCGGCTCGACCTCGCAGCTGGAGCCGTTCCACTCGCGCAGCACATGGAACTACACGCCGCACGGTCTGGCGCTCCTGCTGGAGGAGGCCGGCTTCGAAGGCGTGGAGCTGCGCCCCGGCATCGACGCACTCACGCTGATCTCACGCAGTGGGCTGGGGACTCGCCGTTTCTTCGATCGCTGGTGGGGGGTGGAGTCACCCCTGAACCGGGCGATCGGGCTGGTCGCCCGCGTGCGCGGCGCCGGCGTCGCACAGGTGAACGCGATGAAGCTGCTGTTCTGCGGCCAATTCTCGTTCCTCGCGACCAGGTCCGGTCGCTGGTGAAGGAACGGGCCCTGACGCTGGCCCGGACCCGCCTGCCATCGAGGTGACTGAAGCGCCGGATCAGGAGCAGGGCGAGGGCAGGCCAGCGCGCGCTGGCCAGCGTCGATCCATGAATGCGATCTGGCTCTCCTAGCTACTCGACGTAGAAGGCGCCGCGCATCCAGCGGTGGTGGAAGCAGTAGTAGGCGTGGTAGCCCGGCTTGAGCTTCGAGGTGTCGAGCGACCACGTCGGCGTGGCCTGGTTCTCGTTCGAGGCGGTCTCGGCCAGCGCCAGATAGCCCATCGGGCCTGAGAAGAAGTCGCCGTTGCTGTTGGGGTAGGTCATCGACTCCGGGCCGTTGCAGGGGCCGTGGCATGAGGTGATCGAGTGCCGCGTGCCGCCGAAGCGGCGTAGTCGTGGTTCACGAAGTTGAGCTTCTCCCCCCGTTTCACCACGGGCGCCCCGCTGGAGGTCGGCCCCAGCAGGCCGGTCATGATCGAGCCGCGGAAGAGGTCGCCGGGCGAGAAGGTGAAGTCGTCGATGTTCACGTGTTGGTGTGCGGCCCGCGCGGCGCAGGCGGCGCGTCGTAGTCGTTGCACTCGTCGCCCACGCAGTCGGCGCTCATGTGGTGGAAGAGGTCGTCCGCCGACGCCCCGCGCTGGCGCTGTGCGGGCACCGAGTCGGCGACCTCCGCGAGCGTGGCGTCCGGCTCGTTCACCAGGCGCGGATTGCAGCGCTCGGAGTCCGAGACCGTCACGTTCTCGTCGTAGTACATGCCCACCACGCTCATCTGGTCGGGCCAGGCGTACGTGCGCGTGTCGTACACGCCGTTGATGGCGATGCGGTCGCCCTTGCGCACCTTCACCCGCCAGCCCGTCTGGCTGGTGCCCATCTTCATGTGGGTCGGGAACAGCCCCGGCGGGTAGAAGGCCCTGCTCTCGAGCACCTTGGTGCCGGGGAAGCGGTCCCCGTCGGTGTTCGCGCAGGGGCTCGCCTCGCTCCCAGGTTGGAGAAGGTCACGTTCATCAGGCCCTCGTGGCCGTGCCCCGCGGCGCCCACCAGCTCGCCGTCGGTCGGGGCCGTCCAGATGTGGCCCACGCCCGGCTTCACCGAGCCGGTCCGCGCCGGGTCGCCGGTCATGAACTGCTCGGGGTCGGCCTCGCTGTTGCCAAGCGAGTCCTCGGGCTCGAGCTTGGCGTCGCGCGGCCAGGCGAAGTAGCCGCCGGTCTTCGGCACGTTGAAGGTCTCGCCGTACAGCACGGGCGACAGCGGGCGGATCGGCTCGCCGGTGGCCTTCTCGACCCGTCGGCGCTGCCGTGGATGAACTCGAACTTGAACTCCAGGTACACGACCTTCACCTGGTCGGTCATGTTCATCGGCATCCAGACCATGAGCATCGGCTCGCGGTTGAGCTTCACGCCGTAGCGCTTGCCGCTCGGGTCGCCCTTCGACAGGGCCTCGAAGCTGCCGAGCGTCTGCTCGTCGCCGGTGCCGAAGATCCACTGGTAGCCGGTGCGGCCGTCGGTCTGGCCCGCCGCGTCCTGATCCCTGCGGAACAGGTGCGCGTGGTGGAGGTGCACGCCGTCGTTGTGGCCGACCTCCGTGCCGTCCGCGAAGCGGATGCTCGGCTGGGCCGAGACCATGTAACCCTCGACTCCGCCGACGTCGACCGGCGGCCAGCTGGCGTCGGCGCCGGGCGCGAGGGTGAACGGGCCGTACTGGAGCCTGATGGTCTCGCGCGTGCCCGGCGCCTTCGGCTCGATCTGGCCGACCCGCTGCGTGACGATCCCGGTGGAGGGCGGATTGCTGCGGTCGGGCTCGGGGTGGCTGCCTCCGCCGCCGTGACCGCCGCCGCCGTGGTCGCCGCCGCTCTCGCCGCCGCCGTGCTCGTGGCCGCCGTCGCCGGGGTCCTTGCCGCCGCCGGTCTCTTGCCTCCGCCGCTGTGGTCGTGCCCGTCGCCCTTGTCCTTGCCCTTGCCGTCGTCCTTCTTGCCGTCGCCGTGGTCGTGGCCCTTGTCGTCCTTGCCGTGCTCGTGGCCCCCTGCGCCGCGTTCGCCCTCGCCCTTCTCCTTGTTCAGGCTCTTGCGCTCGTTCGTGCCGCCGTGCTCGTGGCCGCCGCCGCTGCCGTGCTCATCCCCGCCGGGCGCCGATCCGCCGGAGCCGGATCCGGACCCGCCGTCTGAGCTCCCGCCGCCGGTGCCGCCCGAGTGGCCGTCGCGTGGTCGCCGTGGGGCGCCTCGGTGTCCGCCTGCGCCAGCTCCGCGTTGCCGCCGCCGCTGCCCTCGTGGCCGTGCCCCTTCTCGCCGTGGCCCGATTTCGAGGCGCTCTCGGCTCCCTTGCCGTGAGCGTGGTCACCGCTTGCGCCACCGCCGTGGCCGTGGTCGCCGGCGTCGGCTCGCAGCGTCTGGCCGTCGCCGTGCGTGATCCCCGCCCTCGCTCCGCGGCGTGGGGATGCCCGGCCTCGCCGGCGGCGTGGTGCGAGCCACCATCGAGCATCAGGGCGGGCACGAAGAGCATGAACGCGCCGGCCGAGAGGAACGCAAGCCCCTGCGTGCCGAGCCGGGCGGAGGGAAGCCGGACCGCGCCGAGGTCGGGACTCATCAGCAGCAGCAGGCCCGGCACGGTGGCGAGCTCGAACAGCACCGTCACGGAGTCCTTGAAGCCGATCGGCTCCATGTGGCCTCCGGGCAGGAAGGGGAGTCCGCTGGTGCGGGACATCAGCCACATGCCCACCGAGCCGAGCATCAGGCCGAGCGCGGCGATCAGCACGAGCTTGTCGGGGCGGCGCCAGATCAGCAGGCCGCCGAGGCCCACCTGCGCCACCGCGACCGCGATGAACCCGACCATCATCACCGGCAGGTTCTGGTGGTCGGCGGCCGCCGACACGTGGATCACGCCGGCGGCGATCGAGAACAGGCCCGTGGCGCAGCCCACGACGCGGCTGGCGTCGCCCAGCCCGGAACCGTGTTCCCGCGTAAGACCCTGTACGAACCCTGCCAAGTCTCTCCCCTGCTCGAGAACCCCCGCGGCTCTCGAGACTTGTGCCCGCGCGCCAGCTTACATAACTGACCGCGCGGTCAGCGCCGGTACGGCTACGCCTCGGAGTACTCGCCGAACTCCTCGCGCATCACGCCGCACACCTCGCCGATCGAGGCCTGGTCCTTCAGCGCGGCGCGGATCGGGTGGAGCAGGTTGCCGTCGCCCTGCGGCGACCTCGCGCAGCTCCTCGAGCCGCTTGTCCACCGCGGCCTGGTCGCGGTCGGCCTTGAACGCCTCAGCCGCTCGACCTGCTGGCGCTCGGACTCGGGGTCCACGCGCAGGATCTCGACCTCGTCGACGTCGTCGGTCACGTACTCGTTCACGCCGACCACGATGTCCTGCTTGATCCGGTAGCGCTCCTCGTAGCCCCAGGCCGACTCCTCGACCTCGGCGCGGATGAACGGGATGCACTCCACCGAGCCGCCGAGCTCGTCGACCTTGTCGATCAGCCCCTGCGCGCCGCGCTCGATCTCGTCGGTGAGCGCCTCGACGAAGTAGGAGCCGGCGAACGGGTCGACCGTGTCGGTGGCGCCCGACTCGTGCGGCGATGATCTGCTGGGTGCGCAGCGCGATCCGGGCGGCCTTCTCGGTGGGCAGCGCCAGCGCCTCGTCGAAGCCGTTGGTGTGCAGCGACTGGGTGCCGCCGCACACCGCGGCGAAGCCCTGCAGGGCCACGCGCACGATGTTGTTCTCGGGCTGCTGCGCCGCCAGCGTCACGCCGCCGGTCTGGGTGTGGAAGCGCATCGTCTGCGACTTCGGGTTCGTCGAGCCGAACCGCTCGCGCATGATCTGCGCCCACATCCGCCGCGCGGCGCGGAACTTGGCCACCTCCTGGAAGACGTTGTTGTGGCCGTTGAAGAAGAAGGCCAGCCGCGGGCCGAACTCGTCGACGTCGAGGCCCGCGTCGATGCGCCGCCTGCACGTAGGCGATCGCGTTGGCGAGCGTGAAGCCCACCTCCTGCACGGCCGAGCAGCCCTTCTCGCGCATGTGGTAGCCGGAGATCGAGATCGTGTTCCACTTCGGCACGCGCTCGCGGCAGTAGGCGAACAG
Source organism: uncultured Thermoleophilaceae bacterium (assembly GCA_963808105.1). Lineage (GTDB taxonomy): Bacteria > Actinomycetota > Thermoleophilia > Solirubrobacterales > Thermoleophilaceae > JAAYBF01. The sequence goes on from CAWEEH010000002.1 coordinate 592,137, forward strand.
GTCGGTGGTCAGCCGCATCGCCGGCTCGGGCGGGTAGATGAAGTTCCCGCGGGCGATGTACTCCTTGAGGATGTCGTTCTGGGTCGTGCCGCGCAGGTCCTCCGACTCCACGCCCTGCTCCTCGCCGACCAGCTCGTAGAGCAGCAGCAGCACGGCGGCCGGGGCGTTGATCGTCATCGAGGTCGACACCTCGTCGAGCGGGATGCCGTCGAACACGCGCCGCATGTCGTCGATCGTGTCGATGGCCACGCCGGTGCGGCCGACCTCGCCCTCGCAGAGCGGGTCGTCGGAGTCGCGGCCGAGCTGGGTGGGCAGGTCGAAGGCCATCGACAGGCCGGTCGAGCCGTGGTCGATCAGGTAGTGGAAGCGCTCGTTGGTCTCCTTCGCGCTCGCGTAGCCCGGCGTACTGGCGCATCGTCCAGCGGCGGTCGCGGTACATCCGCTCGTGGATCGCCGCGCGTGAAGGGGTACTCGCCCGGCTTGCCGAGGCGCTCCTCGAGGTCGTCGGGACGTCGTCCTCGTGTAGAGCGGCTTGATCTCGATGCCCGAGTCGGTGAAGCGGCGCGGGTCGTCGGGGCCGACGATCGGGGCGATCGTGGGCTTGCTGTCGGGCGTCGTGGCCATGGCCGGAGAATACGGCCCGATGCAGCGTCACGGTCCGCCTGTTCGCCATGCTGCGCGAGCGCGCCGGGGCCGGCGAGATCGAGCTCGACCTGCCCGACGGCGCCGGGTGAGCGACGCCCTGGAGAGCCTCGGCGACCTCGCCGCCGGGCCTGCCGCTGGTGATGGCGGTGAACCGCGAGTACGCCCCCGCCGAGCAGGTGCTCGACCCCGGCGACGAGCTGGCGCTGATCCCTCCGGTGAGCGGCGGCTCGCGTCCACGCGGTCGTGACGGGCGAGCCGCTGTCGCTCGACTCCGCTGGCCGCCCGCGTGCGCGACCCGCGCGCGGGCGCGGTCGTGACCTTCCAGGGGGTGACCCGCGAGGTGGAGCGGCTGGAGTACGAGGCCTACGCGGAGATGGCGTCGGCGAAGCTCGCGGAGATCGCGGCGGAGGCGATCGAGCGCCACGGGCTGTGCGCCGCGGCGGTGGAGCACCGCGTGGGCGACGTGCCGCTGTCGGAGCCCAGCGTGGCGGTCGCCGCGTCGGCTCCCCACCGCGGCGAGGCGTTCGCGGGCGCTCGCGAGATCATCGACCGGGTGAAGGCCGAGGCGCCGATCTGGAAGAAGGAGGTCGAGGGCGGCGAGGGGCGCTGGGTGGAGGGCACCCCGCCGGGCTAGGGGCTGATTCCGCGGCTCTCGCGAGGCTCACGCAGGACCAGCGAGGGCAGGGCTGGCGAGGAAGGATTCGCCTCACACGGAACTGGAGGCACACGGTCGCCGCCTGAGCGACCGATTGAGCATCTTCAGCCGGGTTGCGGCCCCGTTCAGTGCGCAATCGATTGGTGGCGGCAGCACGCGCCCGAGCGGGCCGGATTGGCGCCGGGTCGTCAGCCGAGCCGCCGCGCCCCACGAGCGAGCCAGTGCGCAGCATCGGCGGTCGTGGACTGGGCGATCTAAGCGCCGCGGCCCGCGAGCAGCGTCGTCGCCACGAGCGGGACGCCGGGGCGGTAGACGAGGTGGGTGTAGGAGGGACAGTCGAGGATCGCCGCGTCGGCGCGTGCGCCCGGGGCGAGGCGTCCGACGTCGTCGCGCTCCAGCGCGCGGGCGCCGCCGCGCGTGGCGGCCAGCAGCGCCTCCTCGGGGGTCATGTTCATGTCGCGCACCGCGAGAGCGATACAGAACGACATCGAGGTGGTGTAGCTCGACCCGGGGTTGCAGTTCGTCGCGATCGCGACCTCCACGCCGGCGTCGATCGCCCGGCGCGCGTCGGGATAGGGCTGGCGGGTCGAGAAGTCCGTGGCGGGCAGGAACGTGGCCACGGTCTCGCTCGCCGCCAGGGCCGCGACGTCCTCGTCGGAGAGATACGTGCAGTGGTCCACCGACGCCGCCCCCATTTCCACGGCCAGCTGGACGCCGGGACCGGGGCCGAGCTGGTTGCCGTGCACGCGCAGGCCCAGGCCCGCGTCCCGGCCCGCCTCGAGCACGTTGCGCGACTGGTCGGCGTCGAAGGCGCCCTCCTCGCAGAACACGTCGATCCAGCGCGCGTGGGTCCGGCACGCCTCGAGCATCTCGCCGCAGACGAGCTCGATGTACTCGTCCGCGCGGCCGTCGAACTCCTCCGGCACGGCGTGCGCCCCGAGGAAGGTCACGTCGTCGGTGAGCTCCGCTGCGACCGCGCACGAGCGCCGCTCGGCGTCGGTCTCGAGCCCGTAGCCGGACTTGATCTCCGTGTGGGTGATCCCGGCCCGCACGGCCTCGGCGCGGCGGCCCCGCGCGAGCTCGAGCAGCTTCTCCTCGCTCTCCGCCCGAGTGGCCTCGGTCGTGACCCTGATCCCCGACGCCGCATAGGGGCGGCCCGCCATGCGCGCGGCGAACTCGTCGGCGCGGTCCCCGGCGAACACGAGGTGGGTGTGGCTGTCCACGAAGCCGGGGATCACGCAGCGCCCGCCGGCGTCGATCCGCGCGTCGGCCTGCGCGCCCGCGCGCTCGATCGAGACCACCCGCTCGTCCTCGATCACCAGGGCCGCGTCGCGCACGAGGCCGAGCGGCCCCTCGCCGAGTGAGGGCTCGCAGGTGACCAACAGGCCGATGTCGTCAATCACGAGCGTGCTCATGCCGTCACGCTCAGGACCGCGTGTAGCTCGCGCGCCACGTCGATGCTCACATGCCGCCCGTCCCAGACGATCTCGCGCCCGCCGGCGATCACGTGGCGGACGTCCGCCGCGGTGGCCGCGAACACGAGCGCCGCGATCGCGTACGAGGGCTCCGTTCCGGCCAGGCGCACACCGTCGAGGCCGACCGTGACCAGATCGGCGCGCGCTCCGGGAGCGATCCGCCCGGCGTCGGGCCAGCCGAGGCACGCGTGGCCGTCCTCGGTGGCGGCGCGCAGCAGCGCGGCGGGAGAATGCCGCCCGCGCACGCCTGTGGCGAGGCGTTCGTCCAGTTCCACCGCGCGGGCCTCTTCGAAGAGATCGATCACCGCGTGGGAATCGCTGCCAAGGGCGAGGGAGGCTCCTTCCTCCACCAGCCTGGCCATCGGGCCGATGCCGTCGGCCAGATCTCGCTCGGTGGTCGGGCAGGAGCAACAGCAGGCGCCAGGGCCGCCGAGCAACCCGGCGTCCCCGCTCTCCAGGTGGATGGCGTGGACGGCCGTGAAATGCGCCGCCAGCGCGCCGGCCTCGTCGAGTACCCGGGTCGGGCTGCGCCCGTGGGCCTCCAGGCACACGCGGTTCTCGGAGAGCTGCTCGGAGACGTGGGCGTGCAGCGGGCGGTCCCGCTTCGCCGCCCAGGCCGCCACGGTGGCTGCGGCGGCGGGATCCACCGCGCGAACGCTGTGGATGGCCGCGCCGATCCGCACCGCCTGCCCGTCGTCGAGTGCGTCGACGCGCCGCGCCCAGGCCTCGGCGCTGCCGTCGGAGAATCGCCGCTGTGGCCCGCGCAGCTCCTCATCCAGGCCGCCGTGGAGGTAGCAGGCGTCGAGAAGCGTGATCCGGATGCCGGCCTGCGCCGCCGCGGCGATGAGCGCGCGGCCCATCTCGTTGGGATCGTCGTAGAGCCCCCCGCCGGGCGCGTGGTGGAGGTAGTGGAACTCGCCCACGGCGGTCACACCCGCCAGCGCCATCTCGGCGTAGGTGGCTCGGGCGAGCGCCAGATAGCTCTCCGGGTCGAGTGCCTCCGCGACGCGATACATCTGCTCGCGCCAGGTCCAGAACGTGCCGCTCCCACGCTGGGTGCGGGCGCGCAGCGCCCGGTGGAATGCATGGGAGTGCGCGTTTGCCAGGCCGGGCAGGCTGAGGCCGTCCAGGCGGGTGGCGCCGGGCGGCGGGGACGGCGCTCCGCTCGTCACGGTCGCGATCAGCCCGTCCTCCATCTCGACCACCACGCCGGACTCGGCCTCGTTCCCGCCCAGCCACGCCAGCTCGCACCAGTAGGCGGTCACGAGCCGACTCGCTCCACGAGCGCTCGCGCGCGCTCAACAAACGCGTCGCGGTGGAAGCGGTCGAACTGCTCCCAGGTGGTGAATGTCGCCGGGTCGGTCACTCGGTCCACGAACAGCGTGCCGTCCAGGTGGTCGAGCTCGTGCTGGAACGTTCCGGCGGTCAGCCCGCGCACGATCCGCTCCTGCTCGTGCCCCTCGCGATCGAGGTGGCGCAGCCGGACGTTCACGAAGCGCGGGACCTCCGCCCGGAGGCCCGGAACGGACAGGCAGCCCTCGTTGATCTGCTCGGTCTCGTCGTCGAGCGGCTCGATCACGGGATTCACGATCACGGTGAGCGGGATCGGCGGCTTGTACGGGTAGCGCGGGTTGCCCTCCTCCAGCTCGACCACAGCGATCCGGAGCGTCTCGCCCACCTGGTTGGCGGCCAGCCCAGCGCCGTGGGCCGCGCGCCGGGTCTCGATCAGGTCGTCGATCAGCTCCTGTACGTCCTCCGAGCGCAGCTCCTCCGGGGTCACCTCGCGTGCCCGCTCACGCAGGACGGGGTGTCCGATCTCAACGATCTCGCGCCGGCTCACGCGTCGGTTTCGCGCATCGGGATCCGCACGCCGCGCTCCTCTGCGACCTCGCCCGCGCGGTCGTAGCCGGCGTCCGCGTGGCGCATCACGCCGGTGCCCGGATCGGCGGTGAGCACGCGGTCGAGCTTCTCGGCGGCCAGCTCGGAGCCGTCGGCCACGCACACCATCCCGGCGTGGATCGAGCGGCCGATGCCCACGCCGCCGCCGTGGTGGATGCTCACCCAGGACGCCCCGGCCGAGGTGTTGACCAGTGCGTTCAGCAGCGGCCAGTCGGCGATAGCGTCCGAGCCGTCGGCCATCGACTCCGTCTCGCGGTAGGGAGACGCCACCGAGCCCGAGTCGAGGTGGTCGCGCCCGATCACGATCGGCGCCTTCAGCTCGCCGCTGCGCACCATCTCGTTGAAGCGCAGGCCCAGGCGGCGGCGCTCGCCGTAGCCGAGCCAGCAGATCCGCGCCGGCAGCCCCTGGAACGCGATCCGCTCACCCGCCATCCGGATCCAGCGGCCAAGGCTCTCGTCGTCGGGGAACTCCTCCAGCACGGCGCGGTCGGTGGCGGCGATGTCCTCCGGGTCGCCCGACAGCGCCACCCACCGGAACGGCCCCTTGCCCTCGCAGAACAGCGGCCGGATGTAGGCCGGGACGAAGCCCGGATAGTCGAACGCCCGCTCGAAGCCGCCCAGCTTGGCCTCGGCGCGCAGGCTGTTGCCGTAGTCGAAGACCTCCGCGCCCGCGTCCATGAAGCCGACCATCGCGAAGCAGTGGGCGGCCGCGGAGCGGCGTGCGCGGCGCACGTACTCGTCGGGATCGTCGCCGCGCAGCTTCTCGGCCTCGGCCAGCGTGACGCCGCCGGGCACGTACCCGGCCAGCGGGTCGTGGGCACTGGTCTGGTCGGTCACCACGTCGGCCTCGAAGCCCCGGCGCAGCAGCTCGGGAAGCACCTCGGCGGCGTTGGCGCACAGGCCGACGCTGAGCGGGTGCCGATCCCGCTTGGCCGCCAGGCAGCGCTCCACCGCGTCGTCGAGATCGTCGGCCTCCTCGTCCAGGTAGCGGGTCTCGAGCCGGCGGCGGATGCGCTCGCGGTCGACCTCCACGCAGAGCGCGACGCCCTCGTTCATGGTCACGGCGAGCGGCTGCGCGCCGCCCATGCCGCCGAGGCCGGCGGTCACCGTGATGGTGCCGGCCAGCGAGCCCTCGAAGCGCCTGCGGGCGATCTCCGCGAAGCACTCGTAGGTGCCCTGGAGGATCCCCTGACTGCCGATGTAGATCCACGAGCCGGCCGTCATCTGGCCGTACATCGTCAGCCCGAGCTCCTCGAGGCGGCGGAACTCGTCCCAGGTCGCCCACTCGGGCACGAGGTTGGAGTTCGCGATCAGCACCCGCGGCGCCCACTCGTGCGTGCGGAACACGCCCACCGGCTTCCCGGACTGCACGAGCATGGTCTCGTCGTCCGCGAGCGTTTGCAGCGTGCGGACGATGGCGTCGAACGCCTCCCATGAGCGCGCCGCGCGACCGGTGCCGCCGTAGACCACGAGGTCGTCGGGCCGCTCCGCCACGTCGGGGTCGAGGTTGTTCATCAGCATCCGCAGCGCCGCCTCCTGGTGCCAGCCCCGGCACGACAGCTCCGGGCCGAGCGGGGCGCGGACCTCGCGCGCGCTCACTTGAGCTCCCCAATCGCTTCCTCGACCGCCTCGAGCAGGTCGCTCGAGCCCACCAGCGCCTCCACCTCCGCGAGTTCCGGAGCCACCCAGCGGTCCGGCCCCGGGCCGGGGATCGCCGCGCGCACCGCGGCGCGTGCCGCGGCCGTGCCCGGCCCGGGCTCCAGCGGGGCGCGCAGATCGAGCGCCCGAGCCGCGCAGGTGAGCTCGATCGCGAGGACGCGGCCTACGTTCGCGATCACGGTGCGCAGCTTGCGCGCAGCGCCCCATCCCATCGACACGTGGTCCTCCTGCATCGCGCTCGTGGGCAGCGAATCGGTGCTCGCGGGCACGCACAGGCGGCGGTTCTCGGCGACCATCGCGGCCTGGGTGTAGTGGGCGAGCATCAGCCCGGAGTTCACACCGGCGTCCTCGGCGAGGAACGGCGGCAGGCCGTAGGACCGGCTGGTGTCGAGCATGCGATCGGTGCGGCGCTCGGCGATCGCGCCCACCTCCGCGGCAGCGATCGCCAGGAAGTCGCAGGCCATCGCCACCGGGGCGCCGTGGAAGTTGCCGCACGACTCCACGCGGCCGTCGGGCAGCACGACCGGGTTGTCGATGGCCGAGGCCAGCTCCGCGGCGGCGACGCTCTCGACGTGCGCCCACGTGTCGCGCGCGGCCCCGTTCACCTGCGGCGCGCAGCGCACCGAATAGGCGTCCTGCACGCGCGGGTCGTCGTGGCGGTGGCTCGCGACGATCGCCGAGCCGGCCAGCAGCCGGGTGAGGTTGGCCGCGCTGGTCGCCTGGCCCGGCTGGGGGCGCATCGCCACGAGGTCGGCGGCGAAGGCGCGGTCGGTGCCCAGCAGCGCCTCGGTGGACATCGCCGCCGTCACGTCGGCGACCTTCACCAGCCGGCTCACGTCGTGCAGGGCGAGCAGCAGCATGCCGAGGATGCCGTCCGTGCCGTTGATCAGCGCCAGGCCCTCCTTGGCGGTCAGCGTGAGCGGCTCGATCGACGCGGCGGCCAGCGCCTCGGCGGCCGGGACGCGCTCGCCCGCGGCGTCGAACACCTCGCCCTCGCCGATCAGCGCGAGTCCGCAGTGGGCCAGCGGGGCGAGGTCGCCGCTGGCTCCGAGCGAGCCGTGCTCGGGCACCACCGGGTCCAGCCCCGCGGCCAGCAGCGCCAGCATCGTGTCGGCCACCACCGGCCTCGCTCCCGAGCGGCCCATGGCCAGGGAGCGGGCGCGCAGGAAGACCATCGCGCGGACCACCTCCCGCTCCACCGGCGGCCCCATTCCGGCGGCGTGCGAGCGGATCAGCGCGCGCTGCAGCTCCTCGCGGCGCTCCGCCGGTATCCAGGTGCCGGCGAGCGAGCCGAAGCCGGTCGAGACCCCGTACACCGGCTGGTCGGACGCGGTGAGCCGCTCGACCACGGCCGCGCTCTCGGCCATCGCCGCGCGCGCCTGGTCCGACAGCCGCGCCTCGGCGCCGTGGCGCGCGACGGCCACAACATCGTCGCGATCGACACGGTCACCGGTCAGCTCGATTGTCGCCGTGGGCATCGCGGCCATTCGATCACACCTGTGAGGCGGCGATTCAAGTCGCCGTGTGAATGCGGCGATGCAGACAGATGGAGCAAACGCTCTCCTGGCTCTGCCCTACCCCCAACGCTCGCGAGCGCTTCCTGGACATGCAGGAGCGCCTGAAGCTCGCGCGCGTGGTCACGATCGTCGTGGGCGTCCTGCTCGGCGTGACGCTTGCGATCTCCACGGGCTCGGGCTGGACCCTCCTGGTGGCAGCGAGCGTGATGATCGCCGTCGCTCTGGTCGGCGGGTGGCGGCTCGAGCGCCGCCGGCGTCCCGAGCTGTGGATCTTCTTCTCGACCGTCGTGAACATCCAGTTGATGCTCGCGTTCGGCGCGGTGCTCACCGGCGGCCCCGAATCGGCGTTGATCTATCTGATCGCCCTGCCTCTGGTGATGGGCGGCGCGCGCTTCAGCACGCGTGGGCTCACGGTCGGCGCCCCGCTCAGCGCACTGCTGATCGTCGCGACCACCCTCGGCGTCGACGCCGGCTATGTGGCATCCCACCCCGAGTCGCTCGCCGGACCGCTAGCGCTGGTTCTCTGCATCACCGTCTACATGCGGCCGCTCGTGGCCTCCGACGTCCGCCACCGCGCCGACAGCACGCTCGATCAACTCACGGGCCTCCTCAACCGCCGTGGCCTCGAGCCGCGCTTCGCGGAGGTCTCCGAGCAGGCCGCACTCACCGGCCAGCCGGTCAGCGTCGTGGTGGCCGACATCGATCACTTCAAGCGGATCAACGACCAGAACGGCCACGCCGTGGGCGATGCAGTCCTGCGCGACGTGGCCTACGAGATGCGCCGCAACCTGCGCACCTTCGAGCTGATCTACCGCCTCGGCGGCGAGGAGTTCCTGCTGCTTCTGCCGGGCATGGACGGCAAGGCCGCCGCGCGCGTCGCCGAGACCCTGCGCGAGGCGATCGAGGACCTCCATCCCGCCGGCCTGGACGTCGAGTGCTCGTTCGGGGTCGCGACCGCCCGCGACGACGCCATCGTCTTCGGGCCGCTGCTCAGAGCGGCCGACGCCGCGCTCTACGACGCCAAGCGCCAGGGCCGTAACCGCGTGGAGCGACGCGCGTACCCGGTCGCCGTGGCTGCCTGACGAGCTACCAGCGATCGAGTGGGCCCTCGACGGGGCCAGAGCCCCGCTGAGGACCCAAAAGATTTGACAAAGGCCCTAGGGCGCAAATTCGCCGCCGCCCGGCGCCCCGGAACCGCCCGGGCTGAACTCCGCGCCGGCGGCGGGACCCTGAGCCGGCGGCGCCGCAGCCGCGTCCGGAGCGAACTCCTGCGCAGGCCGAGGCTCCCCCTTCACTGCCTGAGGCATGGGCGCGGGGGCGACTGAGGTGGCCGGCAAGCGCTCGGGCTCCGAAGGCGCGGCCACCACCGGCGGCGCCGGCGGCTCGCTCATCTTCGGCGCGGCCTCCACCGAAGGCGCGGCCGCCTCTACCGGCCGCCCCGCCAGGCCATCCACACTCGCGGCGCCTCCGCCCGCAAGAGCCGCTGCCGACGCCGCCACGGCGGCCGCCTTCTGACCCGCGGCCAGCTCCGCGAACTGATGCCCGCGATCACCGACCGCCGCCACGGCCGACTCCATCAGGGACCGGAGCCCCCCTCCGCCCGCGGCCGCGAACGCCGCCGGCGGCACCAGCGCCGCCACGCGCGCCGGCGCCGCCCGGTACTCGACCAGCCGGGCCCGGCACGCCAGGCAGGTCCGCAGGTGCGGCCGGGCCTCGGCGATCTGCTCGGCGGTGGCCTCGCCGTCCACCAACGCGGACAGGATCGGGGCCACGCGGCCGCACTCGTCGCCCGCCTCGATCCCGGCAAGCCGGGCGGCGAACGCGCTGCGGCCCTCCTTCAGACAGCGATCGACCTTCGTGTAGGACCAGCCCGTCTCGGCGCAGATCTCCTTGTAGGTGTAGCCCTGCGCCTTGAGCACCAGGCAGCGCACCTCCTGCGGCTTGAGCCGGCGCAGCGCCTGGGCGCCGAGCTGCAGCTGCTCGAAGCGCTCCACCCGCTCGTGTGTGCTCATCCGCCCGCCGGCCGGCTCGGGCACCAGCTCGGGCGGTCCCATCGGCACGGTGCGCTCGCGCTGGCGCCGGATGGCTATCGCCTCGTGCTTCACGGTGGTGCGCAGCCAGCGGCACATGTCGTCGGGGTGGCGGTCCGGGGCGTTGGTGAGAAGGATCTCGGCGGCGCGCTGGTACGCGTCCTCGGCATCGTCGAGGTTGTCGGAGTAGCGCCGCGCCGTGGCCAGCATCTGCGAGGAGTAGCGCTCCAGCAGCGCCAGCTTGGCCGCCGTCGCGTCCGCTGGCCGTCGTCTTGCACGTCTCAACCGAACCCCTCTCTCACCGCAATGCCGTTACCCCTGTAGTCCCGACGCGGGTCGAATTCGCCCCCCTCCGCGCTACATTCCGGGGGTTCGGCTGTTTCACAAGGCGGGGCATCGCATGGGCAACGGTCTGGCAAAGGAACTGCAGGAGGTCAAGCCGGCCGAGCCGGAGACGCTCCCAACCCGTGACGTGCGTGCGAGCAACGTCCCCGTCCTGGGTGGGCTGGTCCGGTTCGAGACGGCGCGCCGCGGAGGCCGCGTGCTCGGCCTCGCCGCCCTGGACGTGGCGGGGATGTTCCTGGCGATCTGGACCGCCCTGGTGATCAAGACCGTCGCGCAGGAGCCCGACCTCGTGGACCAGCAGTTCGCGGCGGCCAAGGACTACGCGCCGCTGGCCTGCCTGGTGATGCTGCTGCTGTTCGCCCGCTCGGGCCTCTACCGAGACCGCCCGCAGCGCCCCGGCTTCGCGACGGTCATCTCGTCGCTGTTCCAGGTCACGGTGGTCATCGCCCTCTACGCGGTGATCGAGGGCTTCGAGTTCTCCTCGTACTACATCTTCTACGGCTCGCTGTTCTTCGCCCTGATCTACGTGTCGAGCTTCCGCTGGGTGTTCGAGCGAGCGAGCGGGCGGTTGCTGCGCGCCGCGGGCTACCGCCGCCGCGCGGTGCTGGTGGGCTCGGGGTCGCACATCGACGCCGTGGCCCACGCTCTGCGCGAGAGCCGTGAGGTGGAGGCGTTCGGGTACGTGTCGCTGTCCACGCGCTCCAGCGAGAGCCTGCGCGACTTCGGCTCGCTCGAGAACCTCGAACGCAACTTCGACGCCATCGACGAGGTGCTGATCGCCGATCCGGCGTTCCCGCAGGACGAGGCGTTCGAGCTGGTGGACCGCTGTCATAGCCACGGCATCCGCGTGCGGGTGGCGCCGTCGACCATGGAGATCCTGATGGACCGGGTCGAGTTCGTGCCCGGTCAGTCGCTGCCGCTGTTCGAGCTCAAGCCACCGGTGTTCGACGGAGTGGACTACGTGGTGAAGCGGGCATTCGACCTCGTCGGCTCGGCACTGCTGCTCGTGCTGCTGTCACCGGTGCTGTTCGTCATCGCCGTCGCGATCAAGCTCGACTCGCGCGGACCGATCCTGTTCCACTCGAAGCGCCCCGGCATCGGCGGGAATCTCTTCCCCTGCCTGAAGTTCCGCACGATGAGCCACGACGCCGAGGAGCTCCAGGACGAGCTCGAGGAACACAACGAGATGGAGGGCGCGCTGTTCAAGATCCGCGAGGACCCGCGGGTCACCCGCGTCGGCGCGGTGCTGCGGCGGTGGTCGCTCGACGAGCTACCGCAGCTGATCAACGTGCTGCGGGGCGAGATGTCGCTGGTCGGCCCGCGGCCGCTGCCCGAGCGCGACTACGACCGCCTCGAGGACTGGCACCGCAAGCGCTACCTGGTGCTGCCGGGGATGACCGGGCTGTGGCAGGTGTCGGGCCGGTCCGAGCTCGACTTCGACGAGCTGGTGCGTCTGGACTTCCTCTACCTCGAGCGGTGGTCGGTCTTCCTCGACCTCACGATCCTGCTGAAGACGATTCCGGCCGTTTTCAGGGCGCGCGGCGCTTGGTGACGCGGAACCCACGAGATGGGCTAGGCGCCGAGCGTGAGCGAAGGCGCCGTTCGGGGGGTTGCAAAGGGGGGCGAGTTCGCCCCCCTTTGAGGTTCTTGCGCTACCGCTTCCTCTTCGAGCAGATGGTGCGGCGTGAGTTGCGCCAGAAGTACAAGGGCTCGGCTCTCGGGGTGCTGTGGTACTTCGTGAACCCGCTGGTGCTGATGGGGGCCTACGCGCTGATCTTCAGCGTGCTGCTCAAGGTGGCTGCCGACATCCCCGACTACCCGCTGTTCCTGCTGGTGGGGCTGATCGTGTGGGTCTTCTTCTCTCAGGCGCTGCTGGCCGCCGCTCCGAGCCTGGTGATGAACGCGCCGCTGGTGCGCAAGGTGCGCTTTCCCCGGGAGGCGATTCCCGCCTCGGTGGCGACCGTGCAGCTTGCGACATTCCTCGTGATGCTCGCCGTGGTGATGCCCGTCGCGCTTGTGCTGCGCGAGTCGCTCGACCCGGCGCTGGCACTGCTGCCGTTGATCGTGGTGCTCCTGTTCGGCCTGGTGCTCGGCCTCTCCCTGGCGGTGGCGGTGCTGCACGCCCACTATCGCGACGTGGAGCCCGTGCTCAGCGCGGCGCTGTTGCCGTGGTTCTTTCTCACGCCGATCTTCCTGCCCGTGGACGACATGCCCGGCGTGACCGACCACCCGTGGGTGGGCGACGCCCTGGAGTGGGGCAACCCGGTGGCCCCGTTCATCGCCGCCGTGCGCGACGTGCTGTTCAGCGGCGCGGCCCCGTCGGCGGGCCACCTGCTCTATCTCGTAGCCGCGGGCGCCGGGGCGCTGGGCCTCGGGGTGCTTCTGTTCCGGCGCATGGAGCGCGACCTGGCGGTGGTGGTTTGAAGCCGGGCGAGATCGTGCTCGACGAGGCCACCCGCTCGTTCTCACTCCTCCACGAGCGCAGCCGCACGTTGAAGGAGCTGTTCGTGCGCCGGCGCCGGGAGGGGCGGACCAGCGTGCGAGCGCTGGACGCGGTGAGCCTGCGGATCGAGCCCGGCGAGGCCGTGGGCATGGTGGGCCGCAACGGCGCCGGCAAGACGTCCACGCTGCGCTGCCTGGCGGGCATCGTGCCGCTCGACTCCGGACGGGCGGAGTGCGGCGGGCGCACGGTCTCGCTGCTGGAGCTCGGTGCGGGCTTCGGCCCGGAGTTCAGCGGTCGCGAGAACATCATGCTCGGCGGCGCCCTGCACGGCTTCGGGCGCGAGGAGATGGAGGACCGCATCGCCGCGATCATCGAGTTCTCCGAGCTCGGGAGCTTCATCGACGCGCCGGTGAAGGCCTACAGCACCGGCATGCAGCTGCGGCTGGGCTTCTCGATCGTCGCCCACCTCGATGCCGACGTGATGCTGATCGACGAGATCCTGGCCGTCGGCGACGAGTCCTTCCAGCGCAAGTGCCTGGCACGGATCTCCGAGCGGATGGAGGCCGGCGCGACGCTGGTGCTGGTCTCCCACGACCCGTCCGCGATCGAGCGCGTGTGCCGGCGGGTGGTGGTGCTCGAGGAGGGAAGCGTGCGCTTCGATGGCGACGTGGCCGACGGGCTGCTCTTCTACCACCGGCTGCTGGGCACCGAGCACGGCGCATCGGAGAGCGTGCGCCCCACGGGAGAGCGGGGCGAGGTGGAGATCGCCGAGGTGGAGGTACAGGACGCGGACGGCCGGCGGCGGCACATGTTCCGTTCCGGCGAGCACCTGCGGGTGGCGCTGGCGGTCGATTGCCGCACTCCGGCAGACAGGGCGGTGGCGGCGCTGGAGGTGCGCGACTCGGGCGGAGACCGCTGCTTTCGAACAGACGCCACACTGGGCGCCGTGTCGGGCCGCGTGAACGTGACCTTCGACGTCGAGCGGCTGGCGCTGCTCGGCGGGGACTACGACGTGGTGGTGGGCGTCTACGACCAGGACGCGCCGCCCGCGGGGACGCTCGACCGCGTGGCGCGCTTCTCGGTGGCGGAGACGCTGGACGGTGAGGGCATCGCCGACCTGCGCGGCACGTGGACGGTGGCCGGCGCACCCGCGGCCGACCCGGTGCGGGAGGCGCGGTGAAGCCCGAGGAGGCCCAGGAGAAGGCGCGCGAGCGCGCGGCCGGGCAGCGAGCCCAGGGCGGAGCGCTGGACGACACGTTCGAGTTCGAGGCGCCGACGGTCGAGCGGCTGAGCGAGCTGGCGGTGATCGAGGTCGATCACACCGCCCTCTACTCCACCCGCCGCGGCGGGGCGCCGGTGACCGCTTTCAAGCGGCTGCTGCTGCGGCTGATGCGCCAGTACTTCGTGGAGGTCGAGGCGCGCCAGACCCGCTTCAACCTGGCCGTCGTGGCGAAGCTGCAGGAACTCGAGAAGCGCTCCGGCGGGAAGTGACAGCGGTCCATCAGGTGCTCGCCTCGGCGGGCCCCTATGACGCCGTGTCGACCCAGGCGCTGGTCTGGCGCCGGCTGCTCGGCGAGGCCGGCTACGGCGGCCGGGACTTCGTGGCGCACACCGACCCGCGCACGCCGGCGGAGTTCGCGCAGCTTGGCCGTATCGACCCGGCCGACCTCGTGGTGCTGCGCTACTCGGCCTGGTCACCGGCGCTTGCCGACCTGCTGGAGACGCGCGCTCGGATGCTTCTCGTCTACCACAACATCACGCCCGCGGGATACCTCTGGAACCACAGCGCCACGGTGGCGGCCCAGTGCGCGGTGGGGCGGTTGCAGCTGCCGGCATTCGCACGCCGGGCCGACCTCGCGGTGGCGGACTCGGAGTTCAACGCGGCCGAGCTGCGCGAGGCCGGCGCGGAGAGGGTGGAGGTGGTGCCGATCGTGTTCGACCGCGGGCGGTACGACAGCCCAGAGCAGACGTCGCACGCGGACCCGCTGTCGGTGCTGAGCGTCGGCCGGGTCGCTCCCAACAAGCGCCACGACCTGGTGCTCGCCGCGTTCGAGGGCCTCCGCTCCCGGCACGCGCCGGACGCGACGCTCACCGTGATCGGCGAGCCGATCACGCCCGCCTTCGGCGAGCTGATCGCGGGCCTGGCCGGCCCGGGCGTGACCTTCACGGGGCCGGTGGAGCAGGCGGCCGTGAATGGTGCGTACGCCAGCGCGAACGCGCTCCTCCACATGTCCGAGCACGAGGGCTTCTGCGTGCCGCTGCTCGAGGCATTCCATTTCGGCGTGCCGGTCGTCGCTCGACGGGCGGGAGCCATGGAGGAGGTTGGCGGCGACGCGGTCCTCTGGGCCGACGACCCGGCGATGGCGGCGGAGCTGATCGCGATGCTCACCGAGGACTCCGGCCTGCAGGAGGAGATGGGGCGCCGCGGGCGCGAGCAGCTGGAGGAGCTCTCCGCCGAGCGGACCAGGCCCAAGGTCATCGCCGCCGTGGAGGCCGCACTCTCGTGAGCGAGGCCTATGACCCCGACAACCTGCTCGACCGCCACACCTCGCGGGCCACCCTGCAGCTGCAGTACGACCACATGTTCAGGCGCGAGGCCGAGCTGCTGGGACGGCGCCTGGGGCTCGATGGCGGCGACGTGCTGTCGGTCGGCTGCGGCTGGCATCCCGGCCGCCACGCGTTCCCCGCGCCCGACTGGCGGATGACCGGGGTGGACGTCGAGGAGGAGCGCCCGCGCTTTCTGCTGGCCGAGGGCGCGATCGAAGCGGGCATGGCCGGCCGGGCGGGGGAGCTGCCGTTCGAGCCTCAGAGCTTCGACGTGGTGCTCTATCGCCTGGTGCTGCACCACATCGCGTTCGAGGGCTCGCTCGCCCCCGTGTTCGAGGAGGCGGCGCGGCTGCTGCGGCCCGGCGGGGCGCTGGTGGCAGTCGAGCCCGGTTCGCTGCACCCGGTGGGCGCCGGCCTGGCCGCGGCGAATGCGCTCGGCCTGGGCAACGCGGTGCACGGCACGCCCGACGACGTGCCGCTCTCACCGCGCTCCCTGATGGCGCAGGCGCGTGCGGTTGGGCTCGACCCCGAGCTGCACGCCGTGACCTACAGCTGGCGGCGGCTGCCGCGGTTCGCGCAGCGTGCGCTGTGGCCGGTCGACCGGGCGCTGGGATCGCGGCGGCTGACGGCCCGCTTCGGGCACACGCTGCTGCTGGTCGCCCGCCGCCCGGTGACCTAGGCCCCCGGCCCGATCTCGGCCGGCACCATCCGCCGGGACGAGCGGTCGGGGCCCGGAACGCCCGGCCGCATCCGGTAGATCTCGAAGCGGCTGTTGCGGAACACCGGCGGGCGCTCGGCATCGCGGCTGAGGGGCTCCCGCCTGTCCCTCACCAGGTAGTCGGCCCTGCGCCCGGCCGGCACGCTGGGATAGGTGGTGCCGAGCAGGGGCCAGGTGGTGGTGAGCGGATGCTCGCTGAGCGCGTAGGCGGCCCAGAGATGGGCGCCGCCCGGTGGCACGTCGATTCGAATCGACGCCCCCGGCGGCAGCTCGCGCGCGGCGGCGCGCAGCTCGAGCACCGGGCGGTCGGCCTGGCGCCCCGCCTCGGCCACCTCGTCGCGGATTCCGACGAACTGGAACGCGAGGAACACGGTGGCCGTCGCTCCCACGGCCATGGCCGCGGTCCGCCCGCGCCCGGTCAACGAGGCCAGCCAGACCACCGCCGCCGTGAGGAGCAGCGGGCCGAGGAAGGCCAGCACCTTGAAGTAGAAGTACTCGCCGAACTCACGCGCGCGGAACATCACCGCCACGGCGATGGCGATGGCGAACACCGCGGCCAGGCCGGTGGCGACGGGCCGGGGCAGTTTGCGCAGGGACGCCACCGCCGCGATGAGCACGGCCGCCGCGAGGACATATCCGAGCGGGCCGGGGACGCCGACGAAGAAGCCAGGCGCGAAGTAGAAGTCGAGGTCGCCGCGCCACTCGGCCAGCGACTCGCCGGTGAGGAGCAGGCCCGCCGCGCTGACGGCCTTCTCCAGGATCCCGGCTGCGATCAACACGGCGGCCGGCGCCGCCACAACGCCGGCCACGATCAGCGCCGCCCGCGCCCCCCGCCCGCGGGGCAGCCGCGGCCGGGCCGGCAGGGGCAGCTCGCCGGACCGGCGCGCCGTGACCGCCGCGCCGGTGAGGATCACCGCCGGGAACAGCGCCATCAGCGGATAGGCGGCCAGGCCGAGCACGGCGAAGAGCCCGAGCAGCGCGCCGTCGCGGCGGTCCGGTGAGTCGATGAAGCGCAGGCCGAACAGGAGCATCGGCCCGAGAGTGAGCAGCCCCACGAGCTGGTTGAAGTAGGGATGGACGGCCAGATAGCCGACGGTGCTGCACAGCCCCACCGTCCCCATCACCGCCACCGCCGCGGGCGGGGAGGCCCGGAGGCCGTGACGAGCTAGCAGCATGAACCCCGCGGCCGCCAGCACGGCCAGCATGGCGGCCACCGCCGCGAAGCTCTCGACCGGGTCGAGCCCGGACAGCGTGGAGGCTCCCGCCAGGACGTAGTAGACGGGGTACTTCGACCGCCATACCGGCGGCATCTCGTCGACCGGCAGCGAGTTCTCCACCTCGCCGGGCGCCGTGTGCTGGAGCAGCTCGGCGGTACCCACGGCCAGCATCGCGTCGGGGTTGGTGCCGGGGACCGTCGCGTAACCCGCCTGAAGAATCGGGATGAGCAGGATGCACGCGAGCACCAGCGCCAGATAGCCCGGCCAGGCGAGCGTGAAGCGCCGTCCGCCCTCGGCCTGCAGCGCCTCGGCCGACGGCCTTGCCGGGCCCAGCCTGCGGCGGACCACCACGGCGGCCGCGACGCCTGCGATCAGCACCACCGCCACCGAGGCCTCGATCGGGACGCGGACGAAGCCGAGCATGCTGAGCGCGACGCCGGCCACCGCACAGCCGACGAGGGGCACCAGCACCGCCATGTTCGGCCACATGGCGCGCGGCACCAGCAACCGTGCGGGCGCGTAGCCGGCCGCGGACACGAGCACCAGCAGCCCCGCGCTTCCGCGCACGACCTCGGGGACGGCGGAGAATCCCTTCACGCCGCAGTTGGCGGCGATGGCGAGCGCGGCGATGGCGACGGCGCCCGCCGCCAGCGCCTGCATCAGTTCGAGCGCCGGCGGCGGCGCTCGCTCAGCACCCGGAACAGGAACGCCGGGTTGCCCAGCAGGTAGCGCCGCCACATCCGGCGCGGTTCCACGACCAGGCGGAAGATCCACTCCAGCCCGTTGTCGGCGATCCAGTGCGGCGCCCGCGGCACGCGCCCGGCCACGTAGTCGAACAGCGCGCCCACGGTCCAGACCACCGAGGCCTCGATCCGGTCGCTGTTGGCCTCGACCCACATCTCCTGCTGCGGCGTGCCCATGCCCACGAGCAGCACGTCCGGCGGGTTCTCGGCGATGTGCTCGAGCACGCGCTCGGAGTGCGGGCCCCGAGGTCGAAGAAGCCGTGGTGGGTGCCGCGCACGTCCAGTCGCGGATACCAGCGCCGCAGCCTGGTCGCGGCCTCGGTGGAGGCGCCGGGCTCCGACCCCAGCAGATACATCGAGCGCCCGGACTCCTGGCACATGGCGGCGATGCCCCAGATCCAGTCCGCTCCGGTCATGCGGTGGGGCACGGGCAGCCCGATCAGCCGCGCCGCCAGGCGCACGCCGTACCCGTCGCAGTAGACGAGGTCGGAGTCGCGCAGCGCCCGCCGCAGCTCGGGGTTCGAGAGCGACTGGTTGAGCACGTGGGCGTTCACGTAGCTCACGCGGTGGCGGCCGCCGTTGGCGGCCCAGCCGAGGATGGTGCGCAGCAACTCGGCCGGCGGGGCCGTCTCCACGTCGATTCCGAACAGCTCGGTGGTGCCCCGGCTCGGGGTGGCCGGGGGCCCGCTCATGTCTCGCAGCGTAGACATCAGGGCACCGGCTCCAGCCCATATGGCGGTGGGGGAGCGCCGCGACCGCGCCGGCGGCGCTGCAGTACGCGCCGCTTGCGCAGCATGCGCGGCAGCGCGCGCACGGCGCTCGCGTATCCGCGCAGCAGTGATGGCTCGCGCAGCACCGCGAACCCGAGTGCGAGCACCTCGTAGACGAGAATCCGGGGCAGGTCGCGGGCCAGCGAGGAGAGCGGATCGTTCTTGGCAATCATCAGGTAGCGGTTGCGGAACTGCACGGCGCGCTGCCACTGCGGCATGGTCCCGCGGGTGCTGGGGCTGTAGCGGCGGATGTGGTGGGCCACGGCGGCGGGCTCATAGATACAGCGCCATCCCATCAGCCGCGTGCGCCAGGCCAGGTCGGCGTCGGCGGCCCAGTCGGCGGGCACGCCGTCGTGCATCACCACGAGATCCTCGTCGAACACCTGCCCGTCGACCGCGGCGTCGTCCAGCGCCTCGCGGCGGTACAGCGCCACGGCGCCGTCCGCCCCGAACGCCTCGCCGCGTGTGTCGAACGCCAGCGCGGGGCGCCCGTGGCCAACGAGGCCGTTCTTGCGCCGCCGGTCCAGGCTCATGCCCGCGGTGTCGATGGCGTCCAGGCGCTGCTCGGCTGCCGGGCCCTCGGTGCGGATGAGCTTGGGCGCCACCGAGCCCACGCCGGGGTCGTCGAGACAGCGGCGGGCCGCCTCGGCGAAGCCGGGCGAGAGGAAGCAGTCCGGCTGCACGAACAGCACGGCCTCGCAGTCCACCGAGCGCACCGCGACGTTCATGGCGCGCGAGAAGGAGTGACGCGCCTCGAGCGCCACGCAGCGCACGCCGAGCTCCGCGGCCACCTCCTGCGTCGAGTCGGTCGAGGCGTTGTCGAGCACCACCACCTCCACATTGTCCTGGGCCAGGGCGGCCGGAAGCGCGTGGCGCAGCAGCTCGGCCTCGTTCGTCGAGATGATCGGGATGCCGATTCTCACGGGCGCGGGAGCGTAGCCACGGACTCGTAGACGTCCCAGGTCGCCTCGGCGGCAGCGCGCCACGAGAAGCCCGCCGCGTGGCCACGCCCGGCCTCGGAGAGCCTCGCCCGCAGCTCCGGGCTCGTCGCAGATCCGCGCGGCGGCGGCCATCAGGGCGGCCGAGTCGCCGCTCGGCGCGAGCAGCGCGCCGGGGCCGGCCACCTCCGGGATGGCGCCGGCGTCGTAGGCCACCACCGGCGTGCCGCAGGCCAGAGCCTCGAGCGCCGGGAGGCAGAAGCCCTCGTAGTGGCTGGCGGTCACGAGGCACTCGGCGCCCGAGTAGAGCGCCGGCAGGTCGGCGTCCGGGACGAAGCCGGCGGCCACCACTCCCGGCAGCGAACGGCGCGGTCCCGCGCCCGGCGAGCACGAGCGTCTCCTCCCTGCCCTCCGCCGTCCGCCACCGCGCGAAGGCCTCCGCGAGCGAGCGGACGTCCTTGCGCGGATCGTCAAGGCTCCCGACGTACACCAGGTACGGCGGCTCGATCTCGAGCCTCCGCGCCACGGGAGCGAACCGCTCGTCCGCGGCCTCACCGATCACGGTCACGCGGCTGGAATCGAGCTCGAGGTGCTCGGCCACGTCGCCCGCGGCCGCCCGCGAGGGGCAGATCACCGCCGCCGCCCGCCGAACGGCTCGGTAGAGCATGCGATGCACGAAGCCGGTGCGCAGGTGCCGCTCGGGCCACTGCAGCGGAGCCACGTCGTGCATCGTCACCACGAGCGGGGCGGGGCAGCGCAGCGGGGTGCGGTAGAGCGACAGCGAGTGGTGCACGTCCGGCGCCAGCCGGCGCAGCGCACGCGGCAGGAAAAGCTGCTCGGCCGGCTCGACCGCCCGGGCCGGCAGGGGTGGCCGGCGCAGGTCCGCGAGCCGGAGCAGGGTGAGCTCGCCGCCGCGCTCGGCGGCCACGTCGGCGAGCGGGCCCAGCAGGCCCTGCGCGTAGCGCCCGATCCCCTGCTCGCGCAGGTTCTCGATGTCGAGCGGGCGGGCGTCGACGCTGACCTTCACGGGCGGGCGCGGCTCGACTCGTAGGCGGCCACGATCCGCTCGCCGGCCTCGCGCCGTTCGCTGTCATGGCGCCAGCAGACCTCCGTCTCACCCCAGCGCTCGAGCACCGCGTCCATGTCCGGGTTGAGGATGTCGAAGCCCCACTTCTCCCGCCAGTAGGCGTAGTGGTGCTGCAGGCGCGCCCACTTGTCGGGCGGCGGGATGTCCAGCCGCAGGCGCTGGGAGATGCGCCGCTTCAGCGGCGCGGGCAGGGTCGCGCCGACCAGCCTCTGCGCCCTGGTCCGCAGCCGGCGCGCCACGGGCTCGCCGGCCAGGCGCCGGCCCACGTGGTGGATCACGCGGACGTCGGGCAGGTAGAAGACCTTCAGGCCCTCGCGCCGCATGCACATCGTGAGGTCGAGGTCGTCGAACCACACGGGCGCCCAGCCTGGGGTCGTAGCCGCCGAGCTCCAGCGCCGCCTCGCGCCGGTACATCATGCAGCAGCCGATGCCGCCGTCCACCTCGGCGACGGAGTCGCAGACGGGGCAGTCGTCCTCCCTGCGCCGTTCGATCCGCTGGTGGTAGGTGCGTCGCCCCTCGGGCTCGGTGATCACGGCGCCGCGGTCGTGGAAGTCCGTCGGGGCCGATCATGTCCACGCCGCAGGTGTGGATCTCGCCCCAGTCGAACACGATCTTCCCCGTGACCACGCCCACGCGCTCGTCGCAGGCGAAGAAGTCGACCATCTTCTCGATCCACCCGGGGCTCTCCACCGACGCGTCGGCATCCAGCTGGACCACCAGATCGCCGGTGGCCGCGGCCAGTCCCGCGTTCAGCGCCTCCACCACGCCGCCGTGCTCGCGCTCGATCAACTCGAGCTCGGGGCAGGCGTCCCGAGTCGCGCCAGCGGCGCAGGATCTCGAGGCTGCCGTCGGTGGACCCGTCGTCCACCACCAGCAGCTCGAAGTTCCCGTACCCGGTGTTGGCGGCCAGGCGGTCGAGCACGAGGTCGAGCACCGGCGCGTTGTCGCGGTTGGGCATCAGCAGTGACACGGCAGGGCTGGTCATCGGATCAGGCCCAGCCGTTTCCGAAGCGACGAGTCGGGCACGGGGCGGGTGTTGGGCAGCACGCGCCGCCCGAACTCGAAGGCGAGCCCCTCGAGCGGGCGGAACACGGCGAGGATGGCCGCGTCGCGGTCGCGCCGGCGCGCCGCGCGCAGCAGCCCGCCGAGGCCGGCGCTGAGCGCCCAGCGCGCGAACCCCGCGCCCCCGACGAGCGGGACGGAGCCGGGGTAGAGCCCTTGGATCCAGGCGCCGCCGGCGCCCCACACCGCCTGCTGGACGAGGAAAGCGCGCAGCGTCGTCCGGCTGGCGTGGACGACCGCCGCCTGCTCGCGGCGCTCGACCGCCCAGCCTGCGGCCCGGAGGCGGTAGGTGAGGTCGGCGTCCTCCGCGGCCCGCGCCTCCTCGCGGAAGCCGCCGACCTGCTCGAACGCGGCCCGGCGACAGGCCACGTTCGCGGTCTTGGGGTAGCCCCACTCGCCGAAGTCGAACGTGTCGTCCTGGCTCATCGCCCCGCGCAGGTGGGCGTAGCGGGCGACCAGGGAGGCGTGGGCGGGGGCCTCCTCGTCTCGCACCCCGCCTCCGATCAGCCCGGTGCGCTCGTCCGGCGGGGGAGAGAAGTAGCGGTCGAGCAGGTCCGGTGGCGGCGTGGCGTCGGAGTCGATGAACACCAGCCACTCGGCCCCGCCCTCGGCGGCGCCGCGGTTGCGCGCGTAGGCGGGCGTGGGAATCTCGGGGGCGTGCAGGGTCCCGTCCCGGGCGTCGCCCGGCGTGTTGTCCACCACGAGCACGGAGTCACCCTCGCCCAGAGAGAGCGCGGCCAGCCGGCCGCGCAGGGAGCCGAGGGACTCCGAACTGCCCCGGAAGGGGACCACGACGTCCACGGCTGGCCGCTGCACCGAGCGCAGTCTATGGACGGGGTGGCTCGTTCCCGCGCCTGCGGCCGAGCTCGTAGACGACGTTGTCGAGCGGCTCGAACAGCGCCATCACCGCCCGGTCGCGGTCGCGCGCGATGGCCGCCTGGACGAGCCCCTTCGCCGTCGTGCGCGCGCTCCACCAGAGCAGGCCGGGCCAGCGCTTGGCCGGCACCGATCCCGGATAGCGGCGGTTCAGCCAGGCGCCGCCGGCGCCATGGAGCATCCGCTGGCGCACGAAGCCGCGCGCGCTTGTGCGGCTGAGGTGCACGACGGCGGCGGGCTCCCTGCGCTCCACCTCCCAGCCGGCGGCCCGCAGCCTGTAGGTGAGGTCGGCGTCCTCGGCGGCGCGGATGTCCTCCGTGAAGCCGCCGACCGCCTCGAAGGCCTCGCGCCGGCACGCGGCGTTCGCCGTCTGCGGGAACGCCCACTCGCCCCACACGAGCGTCTTGTCCTGGTGCATGAACCCGCGCAGGTGGGCGTACCGGGCCACGGCGGGGGCGCCGCGCGGCACCGGCTCGTCGATCACGCCCCCGGCGAGGAGGGCGGTGCGCTCTTGCGGCGGGGTGTCGAAGTAGCGGTCGAGCAGGTCGGCCTGCGGGGCGGTGTCCGCGTCGATGAACACCAGCCACTCGGCCCTGCCCACCGCGGCGCCGCGGTTGCGGGCGTAGGCCGGGGTCTGGACCTCCGGTGCGTGCAGCGTGCCGGCGCGTTGCACCCCCGGCGTGTTGTCCACCACCACGAGGCTGTCGCGTTCACCCAGCTCGAGCACCTGGAGCCGCGCGGTCAGCTCGCGCAGGCCCGCTTCGTCGCCCCGGAACGGAACGACCACGTCCACGTTCGGCCTCATGCCCGGGCGAGCGCGGGCAGCACCTCGCCCTCGGCGGCGTCAAGCGCCTGGCGCATGCAGTCATCCATGTCGATGTAGAGGTAGTTCGCGAGCCGCCCGGCGAAGTGGATGCGGTCGCCGGCCTGCTCGCGGAGGTGGTCCTGATAGCGGTCGTTCAGCGCTTTGTTCTCGGGCAGCTCGATCGGGTAGTAGCGCGTCGGCGCGCCGGTGAACTCGAACCCGAGCACCGTGCCCTCGCATTCCTGGCGCGAGGCGTGCTTGGTCTCGTGGATGCGGATGAACGGGAACTCGGGGCCCGGGTAGTTCACGGTCATCGCGCCCTGGGCGTGCTCGACGTGCGGGACGTGCACGTTGCGCACGAGGATCCCGCGCCAGTCCAGGCTGCCGAGGGAGTGTCCGCAGAACACGTCCAGCGGGCAGGTGAGGACGATCGCGTCCGCGTCGCCCGCGTGGGAGGCGAGGGTGTCCAGCGTCACGTCCACGCCCGTGCGCAGCGCGATCAGCTCGTGATCGAGCAGGCCATCGATGAGGTCGGTGTAGCCGTTGGGCCCCGCGGGCCAGCCCTGGAACGGGTCGGGGAAGAGGTAAGGGTCGTCATCCCGGCGCACCGATACCCGCCGCGGAGCCCACTGGGCCGTCAGCTCGCGCGCGGGGCGGCCCCACTGCTTCTCGGTGTAGGGCTTCACGTAACGCTCGTAGAGCACCGGGCCCATCAGCTCCAGGCACCACTCCTCGAAGTTCGACGCCTCAGCCCGCGCCGCGGCGTCGATGCCCTCGCGCTCTGCGAGCTGCGCCTTGATCTCCTCGCTGCGCGACTGGGCCTCGATGTCCGACACCAGGATCGGCCAGTTGTAGATGCCGCCGTCCACCAGGATGTCCACCCGGTGGCGGTAGTCGTTGAACGGAGTCATCGCGTTCGCCAGCTCCCACACCTCCTGGTCCTCGGTATGGAAGATGTGGGACCCGTGCGGCTCGTACAGCACCCCCTCCAGGTGCTCGGAGCGGATCAGGCCGCCGGGCACCTGCTCCCGTTCGAGGAGCAGCGAGGCGACCCCCTCGCGGGCAAGTCGGTGGGCGAGCGTGGCCCCGGTCAATCCGGCGCCGACGATGAGAACTCGGGACATCGCGGCGACTGTAGCCTTCCGCCGGTTGGCTTCGCGGTATGACGACGAGCTCTGGGAGCTGGTGGCGGACGACCGGGGCCCCCCGCCGGAGCACCTTGCACGGTTTGTGGCCGGCCTCGATCCGGTCGGGCGCGCCCTCGACCTCGGCTGCGGGGACGGTGCGCTCACAGGGCTCCTGCGGGCCGAGCACGTGACCGCGGCGGACGTGTCCGCGGTGGCGCTCGGGCGGGCCCGCGAGCGCGTGCCGCACGCGGAGGCGGTCGAGCTCGAGCCCGACGCGCCGCTGCCGCTCGGGGACTCGGCGTTCGAGCTCGTGCTCTGCGCCGAGACGATCGAGCACGTGCGCGACGTGCAGCTGCTGCTGTCGGAGATCCGGCGCGTGCTGGCCCCGGGCGGTCGCCTCGCGCTCACAACGCCGGCGCACCGGCGCGGCACGACCCTCGACCCGCTGTCCCCGCACATCCGCTTCTTCAACACTCGCTCGCTGCGCCGGCTGCTGGACGCGATGGGCTTCGACATCGCATCGATCGAGCGGCGCTCCGGCACGCTGCTCGCGCAGGCCACCCGCTGACGTGCGGGTGCTGCTCGACACCAGCTACGCGCGCCGGGGGCCATCGGGCGTGGGCGTTTACGCGGAGCGCCTGCTCGAGGCGCTGCGCGATGGCGGGGAGGTGGACGTGGTGGAGGCGAGCCGCTCGGGCCGCCGGCCGCGGGGCGCCGGCAACCCGGTGCGGAGCGCCGCCAACGCGGTGCGCGACCGCGCCTGGCTGCACCGCGGGCTGCCGCGCGCCGCTCGGGCCGCCGGCGCGGACGTGGTGCACCACCCTCTGCCGGTGCTCTCCCGCGGCTTGGCGCTGCCGCAGGTGGTGACTCTGCACGACGCCGCCTTCGCGGCGCATCCCGAGGGCTACGGGCGCGCCTGGCGCCTGACCGACGGCAGGCTGTACACGCGGGCGGTGC
The DNA here is from genome assembly GCA_963808105.1 of uncultured Thermoleophilaceae bacterium. GTDB lineage: Bacteria > Actinomycetota > Thermoleophilia > Solirubrobacterales > Thermoleophilaceae > JAAYBF01. The sequence continues at coordinate 617,653 of CAWEEH010000002.1, forward strand.
GCAGCGCCGAGGCGGTGGTGTGCGTGTCGGACACCACTGCGCAGGAGGCGGTGGCGCTGCTCGGCGCCCCGCAGGAGCGGCTGGTGGTGGCCCGGCACGGGCCCGGCCAGCGGCTGCCCGCGGCCGAGCCACCGGAGCGCCCGCGGCATTTCCTCTACGTGGGCGACGCCGAGCCGCGCAAGGACCTGCCGGGCCTGCTCGACGCGTACGCCGCCTATCGCGCTGGCGCCGAGCTTCCGCTTGACCTGGTCCTGGCCGGGCGCGCCGCGGCCGTGGCGAACGGGGACGGCGTGCGCGGCGAGGCCGAGCCGTCCCCGGCGCGGCTCGCCGAGCTGCTCGCAGGGGCGGCCGCGCTGGTGCACCCGTCGCGTCACGAGGGCTTCGGGCTCACGCTGCTCGAGGCCATGGGCGCGGGCGTGCCCGTGGTCGCGGTCTCGAGCGCGGGTGTGCGGGAGATCGCGGGGGATGCGGCGCTGCTCACCGACGCACAGGGGCTGTCGGACGCGCTGGCCCGCGTGGCGGGCGACCCCGCCCTGCGTGCGCGGCTGGGGCGGGCGGGAGCCGAGCGGGCCGCCGCCTTCAGCTGGGAGGAGTCGGCGCGGCGTCATGTGGCGGCCTATACGCTGGCGCGGGAGATTCAGGGACGAGCCTCATGAACGTAGCCATCCTCGGAACACGCGGGATTCCCGCGTCATACAGCGGGTTCGAGACCGCCGTGGAGCAGATCTCCGGCCGGCTCACCGAGCGCGGCCACCGGGTCGTCGTCTACTGCCGCCCGCACGTCGTGGACCCGGCGATCACGCACTGGAAGGGCGCGGAGCTCGTCCACCTGCCCACGGTGCGCAACAAGTACCTCGACACGTTCGTGCACACGCTCTTCTCCAGCATCCACGCGGCCGGCCGGGTGAAACCCGACGTGGCGCTGTTCTTCATCGCGGGCAACAGCCCGCTCTGCCTGGTGACCAGGCTCGCGGGGATCCCGACCGTGATCAACGTCGACGGGTCCGACTCCGACCGGCGCAAGTGGAACCGGGTGGCCAAGTCCTACCTGCGGGCCGCCGAGCGGCTGTCGCCGCGGATGGCCACCAGGGCGATCACCGACTCCCACGCGGTCGCCTCCCTCTACGAGCGCCGCTATGGCCGCGAGATCGGCGTGGTGCCCTACGGCGCCGAGCTGCCCGAGGAGCACGGCAGCGACGTGCTCGAGCGCCTCGGCCTCGAGCCGCGCCGGTATGTCCTCTTCGTCGGCCGGCTGGAGCCGGAGAACAACCCGCACCTGCTGGTGGAGGCGTGGGCCCGGATCCCCAGCAGCGTGACCAAGGGCATGAAGCTGGTCGTGGTGGGCGGCGCCCCGTACGCGTCGGAATACATCAACAAGGTTCGCTGCGCCGCCGATCCGCGGGTGGTGTTCCCCGGCTACGTGTTCGGTCCCGGCTACTGGGAGCTGCAGCGAAACGCCTATCTCTTCTGCGCGCCGACCGAGGTGGGGGGCACCCACCCCGTGATCCTCGAGTCCCTCGTGGCGGGCAACTGCGTGCTGGTGAACGACTACCGGCCCAACGCGGAGACGGTGGGCGACGCCGGCGTGTACTTCTCAGGAGCCGAGGGTGTCCCCGACCTGGCCCGCCAGCTCGAGCGCCTGCTGGCCGACCCCGAGGGCGTCGCCGGTTATCGCGACCGTGCGAAGGAGCGGGCCGAGCTGTACTCCTGGGACGCGGTGGCGGCCGCATACGAGCAGCTGCTGCTCGAGGTGTCCGAATCGGGCAGCCACGGGCCGCTGCCGATGGACCGCCTCGCGGAGCTCGAGCGCGCCGCCGACCCCGCCGGGCGGTCCAGGCCAGCAGCCTGAGTCGCTAGGGAGTCGCGGCGCGAGTCGCGTCCTGCTGCAGCTGGCTCGCCTTCCGCGAGTAGCGGAACGCGCGCAACGCCCCGCCGGCCGACGCCAGGGCTCGGGCGGGCAGGTCGAGCACGTCCAACTCGAAGCGTGCCAGCCGCAGCCATGTGTCCGGGTCCCGCGGGTGCTCGATCACCGCCTGCTCCAGGGCGCGGTAGGCCTCCGTTCGCCGCCCGGCGATCTCGAGCACGTCGGCTCGCGTGTAGAGCGGGTCCGCCGAGTAGCGGTTGAAATCGCGCGCACGGTCGGCCTCCTCCAGCGCCTCGTCGGTCCTGTCCTCGCTCACCAGCTCGATCGCCTTCTCGCTCGCACGCGCCGAGCGCTCGGGCTGCCACACCGCCCAGGCGCACAGAGCGGCCGTGACCATCACGCCCGCCGCGGCGATCAGCCGCCACGGGCTCGCCCGGAATCCCTGATCGGCGGGCAGGGCGCGGCCGAGCGGCCCGCGACCGGCGACGAACCCGGCGGCGGCCATGGCCACGATGGTCGGGCCCACCGTGAACCAGACCCAGTCCACCATCGAGTGGATCCCGAACACCACTGGACAGAGCACCAGCGCGACCACCGCAATGCGCTCGTCGTTCCACTCCGGCCGGGGGCGTTTGCGCTGCACTCCGCACGCGCGGGCGGCGGCCGTCAGCCACGCGATGAACAGGAGCAGGGTCGCGCCCAGGCCGACGAGACCCAGGTCGGCCGCCGTCTGGGCGAGGAAGCCGTGCGCATGCTCCGCGCCGGCGGGGCCCCTGCGGTGCTTGAGGCTCGCCAGGCCGAAGGCGCCGGCGCCCAGGCCGACCGTGCGCCGTTCCTTGAACACGCGATAGGCCTGCCGCCAGTAGGTGCCGCGGGCGCTCGACACAGAGCCGAGCCGGCTGGCGCCCTTCGGCGGGCCGACCTGCTCGTCGCGGAGGTCGTCGACCCGGTCCGAGACCGTGCCGCCCAGCCCACGGTCGCTCGCCGCCACTGAGGTGAGGCCGCCGAGCACCAGAGCAGCGCCAACCACGGCCAGTGCCAGCCCGGCGCGCTTCCGCATCGGCAGCGAGGGGGCGCGGCGCGACGAGGCGGCGTGGATCACCAGCCCGGCCGCGAACAGCCCGGCCACCAGCGCGAGCAGCATCAGGCCGAAATCGCCGGCCACGGCCTCCCGCGCGGAGTCGGGCTGGAACAGCTCGGTGAACGCGTCCTTGGACAGGGCCCAGGCGGCGACGGGGGCCACGCCGACTGCGGTGACCACCAGCTGGGTCACCGAGCGCAGGCGCAGGGGCACCACCGCGATCCAGAGCAGCACGCAGATTCCCGCGGCGACGAGCGCCCCGCGGGACTGCGTGAGCAGCACGGTGAGCAGCAGGATGCCGAGGGCGGGGTAGCCGAGGGCGCTGCCGGCGGCCGCTGCGCCGCGGCGGGTTCCGAGCCAGAGCGCGGCCGGCATGCCGATCGCCGCCATGCAGCCCAGGGCGTTGGAGTAGCCGAAGGGCTCCGACAGGCGGGCGGCCAGCACCTGGCCGCCGAGGTCGCCCGGGAACACCCGTGTGAGCAGCGCCCAGCCGGCCACGATGACCGTGCCGATCAGCACTCCCCAGAGCAGTGTGGGGGTGGCCTGCGGGGCGACCCGGGCCGCGACGAGGCCGGCCGCGAACACGCCGAGGTAGGTGAAGGTGAGCGAGACGTCCTCCAGCGTCGCGTCCGGCGCGATCGACCAGCCCAGCGAGAGGGCGGTCACGATCGCGAGGGCGGTGAACGCGAACAGAGCGGCGCCGCCGTAGAGCGGCCCGGGCCGGGAGCGAACCACACCGACGGCCAGCGCGACGCCCGTTCCGAGCACGATTGCCACCAGCATCTCGGAGGTCCGGCCGAGCGCTGTGCCCGATCCGACTCCGAAAGTTATGGCCGCGAAGACCGCGCCGAGCGCGGCGCTAGCGGCGAAGGAATGGAAGCGAGACACGGCGCAGCGTTGCAGCAAATCGCCGGTTGTGCCTGCCGAGGGCCATCACGCCGCCCGCCGCTCCCATTAGGCCGAGCGCGATCAGCGCGAGCAGAACCGGGGTCGGCAGCCCGTTCGAGGTGTTCGACGCCTCGAACACGGCGGGGTCCTTCGGATCCGCCTTGCGGCCTCCGAGCGCGAGCTCGGTTTGCTTGCGCTCCTTCAGGCGCTTTGCCCGCGCCCTGCGCTTCTTGGCGGCCGCGACCTTGTCGGCCTTGCCCGCGACGCCACCGGAGGCGTCACCGTCTCCACCGCCCCTGCTCGACGCACCCGCCTTGGGACCCTTGATCGACGCGGCGATCACCGATCGGCAATCGCTGTACTCGTCGAGATCCGCGGGGATCCGGTCCAGGGCGGCCTTCTTGTCGCCGTCCGAGTGCTTGCCGTCCACGGAGCCGTCCGCCGCGCAATCGCGCACGACGGCGTCGGGATCGGCCTGCGCCATGGCAGGCAGCGCCAGCGCCGCAAAAGCGACGCACAGCGCGACGATATGTCTAACGCTCTTCGTCATTACAAGAAACTGCGGTTGCCCGCGCGGCATGGAGTTCCTGGCGCGAGCGTGCCCCTGAAACCAGCCTGGCAGGCTAGCAACTTCATCTCCTCCTACCCACTGACACGGACTCCAACGCATTTGTCACGCCGTCGGCCCACGCTGAGGGGGTGAAAGCGGCGGCGTCGCCGGCGGCGGCACGCCCCATCTCAGCCCTCATCTCGGGCGCTGCAGCGAGCGTTCTGAGGCGCGCGGCCAGGGCATCGGGGTCCCCGGCCGGGAAGGAGAGGCCGTTGTGGCCGTCGCGCACGAGCCCTCCGGCGAGGGCGCCGACAGCGTCACTGGCGATGACTGGTGTGTTCTGCAACATGGCTTCGTTAACGACCAACCCCCACGGCTCCTGAAAAGTTGCGGTGCGCGCGGAGGGCAGTACGAGCACATCGGCGGCCGCGTACAGCGCCGGCAGCTCAGGTTCGGGAACGTACCCGAGGCCCCGGATGCCCGTCCCCGCGCTGGGGACGGCGGTGGCGAGCGGTCCCGAGCCGGCGAGCGCGAGCCGCGCGCCGTCGCAGAGCGCGGCCTTTCGCCAGGCGTCCAGGAGCACATCCACGCCCTTCTCCCTCTCGAGGCGGCCGGCGAACAGCACCAGCAGCTCCGTTCCGGGCCCGCCGGCCCGCTCGCGCGCCGCGGCCCTGTCGGCGTCCGATACCGGAGCGCCGAAGTGATCCACGTCCACGGCCTGCGGCGCCACGAAGACGTTGCCGCGGTCGCGAAACCGCTCCACGTAGCGGCTCACGTGGGGTCCGTAGGTCACCACCGCGTCCGCGTGGCGGTACAGGTGGCGGGTCGCCGGCCACGAGAGGGCGTGGGCGGCGGTACGCGGATGGGCCCAGATGCTCGCCCAGAGCACGAACGGGATTCCTGCGCGGCGCGCGGCCGCGTAGGTGGCGGGCAGCGCGACACGCCCGCCCAGCGCGCACACCACGGCCCGGTAGCGCCCCGAGCCGGCGAGGCGCGCCCCGCTCGCCTGAGAGGTGCGGTGCACGGCCAGGCCGGGCACCGGGACGGACGCCTCCTGCCACGCGATCACCTCGGCGCCCTGGCGCTCCGCGAGCAGGCGGAACGGCTCGCGCCGGTACGGGGAGACGACGCTGGTCACCAGGGCGATCGGGCGCGACATCGAGGCAGGATCGTAGGGAGGGGGCCGGTCCGTCGTAGGCTTCGCGCCGTGGCCGGGACGCCCGACATCGCGATCGTGTCCCTTGGCACCACGATGGGCCTGGTGCACGCGGATCGCACGCTGGCCGGGTTCCTCGAGGACGCCGGAGCGAGCGTTCGGATCGTGCCCGTGCACATCGGCGCCAGCGGCCGGCTGCGCCGGATGATGCCGGTCACGGACATCGTCGAGGCCCTCGCCGCGCGCCGCTCCGCGCGCGGGCTGGACGCCTCCTTCGTGATCTACTCCACGATCACCGCCGCCCTGCTCCAGCCGCCTCGCGCGCCCTTCGCGGTGCGCTTCGACGGGCTGGCGGCCACCAACCGGCCCGGGCTCGGCGGCGCCTGGCAGCGCAGGCGCGAGCGCAAGGTGCTGGCCCGAGCCGCGGTGCTGCTTCCCTCGAGCGAGGCCGCCGGGGCCGCCGCGGGCCGCGAGGAGGATTCGGTCGTGGTGTCCCCGCCGGTGCTGCGCGCGGAGGGCCCGGCGCCCGACGCGCCCGACGCCGTCGCCTACGGCGCCGACCCCAAGAAGCGCCGCCTGGCGCTGCTGTGCGAGGCGTGGGCCGCCGCGGCGCCGCCCGGCGCCCGGCTGGTGATCAGCGGCGCGGATCGCGACAAGGGCCTGCGGGCGCTGGACCGCGAGGGCGTGGCCGAGCCCGACGGGGTGGAGTGGCTGCCGCGGGTCGACCCGGAGCGCTGGCGGGCGCTGGTGGCGGGTGCGCGCGTGTTCCTCAACGCGTCGCGGTTCGAGGACTGGGGGATCGCCCAGATGGAGGCGCTGGCGGCGGGGACGCCGCTCGTGACCGTGCCGACGGCGGGGCCCAACGTGGCTCTGCCGCTTGCGCGTGAGCTGGCGCCGGAGCTGGTGGCGGCCGATCACAGCGCGCCGGCGCTGACCGACGTCCTGCGCACGGGGCTCGCGCTGACCGAGGCCGAGCGCGAGGACTACGCGCGCCGCGCAAGGGAGCTGCTGGAGCCCTACTCCGAGGCGTCGCTGCGCCGCCACGTGGCGGCCGAGGTGCTGCCGCGCCTGGTGGCCAGCAGCCGCTCGTAGACGCCCGTCCAGCGCTCGGCGAAGGCGTCGTATCCGTACAGCTCCTCGGCGCGGCGCGCCAGGGCGTGGCCGTCGAACTCACGCGCCAGCACGCGCTCGATCGCGGCTGCCAGCGCGCGCGGCGTCGCGCGGCGCCACGAGCTCGCCGGCCTCCTCGTCCAGCACCTCGGGCACGCCGCCCACGGCCGTCGCCACCGAGGGGAGCCCGCTGGCCATCGCCTCGATCAGAACGCAGCCGAAGGTCTCGTGGGTGCTCGGCAGCACGAACAGGTCGGCCTCGCTCATCATCCGGGCCACCTCCTCCTTGGGCACCTCGCCGTGGAACGTGACCGGAGCGCCCTGGGCCTCCGCCTCCAGGGCGGCGCGCAGCTCCCCGTCGCCCACCACGTCGAGGTGGACGTCATCGAGGCTTGCGAGCGCCTCGAGCAGATAGGCCTGGCCCTTCTTCTCGCTCAGGGTGCCCACGTTGAGCAGCCGCCGTGGTGAGTGGCCGTCGTGGTCGGCCACCGTGAACACGTCCGTGTCGACGGTGTTGGGCAGCACCTCGTACCGGGCCCGCGGCGCGATCTCGCGCAGGTGTCCCTCCAGCTCCCGGCTCACGGGCGCCACCAGGGCGGCGCCGTTGAACGCCACACGAGCGGTGAGCCGGTCGGCCCCGGTCACCAGCCCGCGCTGGAAGCCGGTGTAGTGCTCGGTCACCACCAGCGGGGCTCGCCACAGCCGGGCCAGCGCCAGCGCCGGGAGCCCCGCGGAGAACACGTGCGCGTGCACCACGTCGGGCCGGAAGCCGTCGCGGCGCAGGCGCCGCCGGGCGGCCAGCATGCCGAGCGTCTGGCACACCAGGGCGAACGGCCTCAGCCACGGCCGGCGGTAGCGCACCCGCAGGGTGCGGATGCCCTCCTCCACCTCGTCGGTCAGCCGGTAGAGCCCGAAGTCCGGCCTGGGCGTGGCCAGCGAGGCGAGCACCACCACCTCGTGGCGCGTGGCCAGCGCGCGCGCGTGCTCGCGGCAGAAGATGCCGAACACCGGCTGCTCCGGCCACGGGAACCACTTCGGAACGACCAGGATCTTCATGATCGACTCGGGCACGCCTCGGACCCCCGCGTCTCCATGCCAGACGGTCCGTTGGCACACGCCCGATGACCTGGAGCGTCTTCAGCGCCTCCGCCGCGTCACGTACGGCCTGCCCGCCAGGAACTCGCGCGACTCCTCGATCGCCTCGGCGTGGGTGTAGGTGGTGGCGATCCTCTGCCACTCGTGACGCACCGGCAGCGCGTCGATCACGCCGAGGCGCCAGCCGCGCTCGCGGGCCACGGCGGCCCAGTGGCTGTCCAGGCCCCAGCCGAAGCGCAGCTCGGGGAACGGCAGGAACTCCTCCGCGGCGCGACGGGAGAATCCGGTGACCGGGCCGATCTCCACGAAGTTCGTGATCCGGGCGATGCCGGGGCGGCGGCGGGTGACCGCCCAGGCGGCGTGGCTGAGCGATGTCTGCGCGGGCTGCGCGAGGTCGAGCTCGAGCGCCTCGCAGATGGCCACGAATCTGTCGAGGAAGCGCGGCGCCAGCTTCACGTCGTCGTCCACCACGATCACCCAGTCCGCCGTCCGCCCCGCGGCCGCCAGCACGCGGTTGAGGTTCTCGAACTTGCCCCCGTGGAGGCCGGTGAGCAGGGTGTCGGTGGCAAGCGCGGGGTCGGCGCCGGGCGACGTGGCGCCGAGGGCGAGGCGCACGTCGTGGCGCTGGGAGCGCAGCGCGTCCAGAGCGGCGGGCAGGCGCGAGTCCGGGCGGTAGATCGACAGCACCAGCACCTCGCGCCGCGGCGCGCTCTTGGCGAGCCGGTCGAGGCGCCGGCCGTTGAGGGCCAGCGCCGCGCGGGCGTTCAGGGCGAGGTCGGAGAGGGTGGCACGCGTCCTGAGGCGCGGGCCCACGATCTGGCCGGCGTCGCCCGACAGGTACTCCGCGGGGTCCGGCAGCTCGCTCACCGCGGGCGCAGCGCCTCGGCCAGCCGGCCGGCGGAATGGGCGCCCATGATCAGGCCCTGGGGGCACGCGTACCGGACCGTGTGCCAGGCCGCGCCGGCGAGGTTGCGCAGCTCGCGGGGCATCGTGGGCTCGGTGTGCTTGCGGCGATCGATCCGCCGCGAGGCGCGGCCGCGCCGGTATTCGGCCCGAGCCAGCGAGCGCAGCCGGGCGTCGTCGCCCGCGCGCCGGTGGTCGAGGCCGGCGGCGGCCAGATACTCGATCGTGCCGCCCTGGGCCCGCAGCCTGCCCATCCACTCCTCCTCGTCTCCGTAGATCGGGAGATCCTCGTCGAAGCCGCCCACACGCTCGACGGCCGAGCGGCGCACGGCGAAGTTCGCGCCCCACGCGCGGTCGGACTCGACATCGGCGTCGCCCAGGTCGAGCGTGGTGATCGGCGCCGCCTCGCGGCCACAGCTGCGCGGCGCCGGGCCCTCCAGCCGGGCGCTGATCGGCCCGGCGAATGCCTCCGCATGGGGGTGGCGCTCGGCTCCCTCGGCGAGCGAGCGAAGCCAGCCGGGCGGCGCCCAGACGTCATCGTCCACGAACGCCACCACGGCGCCTGAGGTGGCCGCGATCCCCGCGTTGCGCGCGGCATTCAGACCCCGGCCGGGATCCAGGCGCACCACCCGCACCCCCGCCCGCTCGGCCACGTCTCCCGTGGCGTCGCTCGAGCCGTCGTCCACGACCAGCAGCTCATGCGGCACATCGCCGTCCTGCCGCAGGAGCGACCCCAGCGCGACCTCGAGGTAGTCGGCGCGGTTTCGGGTGGGCACGATCACGGAGACCGCGGGCGCTTGCATGGCGCGGGAAGGTTAGGGCCATGTGCCCCTAGCCTTCACCGCTCCGTGGCCCAGGAACGCAATCCCCGGGTGCTCGTCGTGCACAACCGCTACCGCGCGGTGGGCGGGGAGGAGCGCTCGGCAGAGCTCCAGCTGCAGGCGATGGCGCGCGCGGGCATCCCCCACGCCTCCTACGAGCGCCGCTCCGCGGACTCCGGCCGCGCCGGTGCGGCCGCCGCGATGCTGCGCGGGGGCTCGGACGCGGAGGGCGTGACGGACGCCGTGCGGGAGCTCGGGGCCGATGTCGCGCATTTCCACAACGTGCAGCCGCTGATCGGCCCGCGCGGCCTGAAGGCGGCGGGCGACGCCGGGGCGAAGGTGGTGCTCCATCTCCACAACGTGAGGTTGTTCTGCGCCATCGGCGTCGGCATGCGCGACGGCGCGCCCTGCGAGCGCTGCCGCGGTCGCAACACCCTCCCGGGCCTGCGCCTGAACTGCCGCGGCTCGCTGCCCGAGGCCGCCGTGTACGCCGCGGGCCTCTCCCTGCACCAACCGAAGCTGCTCGGGGCGGTGGACCGGTTCGTGGCGCCGGCCGACGCCGCCGCCGACGCGCTCGCCCGCCGAGGGCTGCCGCGCGAGCGCGTGACCACCCTCGCCCACTACCTGCCCGCGGAGTCCTTCGCCGTCGCCTCGCGCGCCGCCGAGGGTGAGTACGCGCTGGTGCTGGCGCGGCTCTCGGAGGAAAAGGGGGTGGATATCGCGGTGGAGGCGGCGAAGGCGGCGGGGGTGCCGCTGCGCGTGGCGGGCGAAGGCCCGGAGCGGGCACGGCTCGAGGCCCTCGCCGCCGGCGCCGACGTGACGTTCTTGGGGCACCGCGAGGACGTGCGCGAGCAGCTCGACGGGGCGGCCGTGGTGCTGGTGCCCTCGCGCGGCCACGAGTTCTTCGGCTACTCGGCGCTGGAGGCGATGGCGAGGGGCGTGCCCGTGGTGGCGACCGCGATGGGCGGGCTGCCGGAGCTGGTGGGTGCTCAGCGCTGCTTTGCGCTCGGAGACACCAACGCGTTCGCCGCCCAGCTCGCCGCGCTGTGGGCCGACCCGCGGCTGCGCGAGGCCGAGGGCGAGGAGCTGCTCAGCCGGGCGCGGGAGCGCCACGGTGAGGAGCGCTACATGAGCGAGCTGCTCGAGCTCTACGCCGCGCTCTGACGCTCGCGCCACCACGCGAGCGTGTCCCGCACGGTGTCGCCGAGCGGAATGACCGGCTCCCATCCCGTTGCGGACGTGAAGCGATCGTGCGATCCCCGCGTCTCGGGAGCGTCGTTGGGGCGCAGCCGCGCGGGGTCGACCTCGTTGCGGACGGGGACACCCGCCTCGGAGGCGAGAGCCTCGATCAGCTCGGCCACCTGCACGCAGCGCCCGCTGCACACGTTGTAGGCGCCGGGCTCGACTCCGGCGGCCAGCACGTAGGCCTCGACCACGTCGCGGACGTCGGTGAAGTCGCGTTTCGCGCTCACGTCGCCCGTGTGCAGCACCAGCTCGCCGGCGCCGGTGGCCTCGGCCTCCGCCACCTGGCGGGCGAGCGATCCCAGCACGTACTCGTCCGACTGGCCGGGGCCGGCGTGGTTGAACGGCCGGATCCGCACCACGTGCATGTCGTATGCCTCCGCGTACTGCGCCCCGAGCAGGTCGCAGGCGGCCTTCGACACCGCGTAGGGGTTGCCGGGCGCGAGCGGCGCCTCCTCGGTCACGGGCAGCTGATCGGGGGCCCCGTAGACCTGCCCGGAGCTCACCAGCACCACGGTCGCGTCCGGAGCTGCTGCCCGTACCCCCTCGAGGAGGTTGAGGCTGATCTCCACGTTCACCAGCAGCGCGTCGCGCGGGCGCTCCCACGACAGCCCCGGCGAGCTGAACGCGGCCAAGTGGAAGACGCAGTCGGCGCCGGCCACGGCGTCGCCGATCGCCGCGGAGTCGGTCAGGTCGAGCTCGGCGCGCGACGGCGCGGCCACGGATTCGGCCCGCCCCTCTAGCGCGCGCAGCAGGTGGGCGCCGGCGAAGCCGCCGGCGCCGGTCACGAGCACGGAGCCGAGCCGAGCCTCCTGCTTGGCGGGGGCGCGTGAGGACACGCGCCGCAGTCTAAGCGCCTCTCTGTATGGATCCGGCGCGGCGCTCGGCGATGTACTGGCGCACGAACGAGAGCATGAAGCGCGGGTTGGTGTAGAGGTAGCGCGGCAGCAGCCGGCGCGGCTCCTGGGCGATCCGGTAGGTCCATTCCAGGCCGCGCTCCTGCATCCAGCCGGGCGCCTGGGACACTCGCCCCGCGTGGAAGTCGAAGGCCGCGCCGACGGCGCACATGACCGGCACGTCGAGACGCTCGCGCATGTGGACCATCCACTTCTCCTGCTTGGGCACGCCGATCCCCACCCACAGCACGTCGGGCCGGGCTTCGTTGATCTGCTTGGCGATCGTCTCGTCCTCCTCCTCGGTGAGAGGCCGGAAGGGCGGCGAGTACCCGCCGACGATCTGGATGCCCGGGTGCTTCTTGCGCAGGGTCAGCGCGAGCTGCACCAGCGCCCCCTGGTCGCGGCCGCCGTAGAGCCACACGCGGTGGCCGCGCTGTACCGAGCGCTCGCAGTAGCGGCGCATCAGCTCGGGCCCGTAGACCCGGTTGGGAAGGTCCTCGCCCAGCATGTTCGCCGCCCACACGATCGGCATGCCGTCGGGCACGGTGATCACGGCGTCGGTGAGCGCCTTGCGCATGAGCGCGTCGTCCTGGGCGACCATCACCGAGTGCACCGCGGCGGCGCAGATCCAGCCGCGCTCGCGGTGCTCGACCATCTCGTCCATCACGTCCATCGCGCCGGAGTAGTCGGTCATCGCCATCGGGATGCCGAGCACGTCGCGACGGCGCACAGACGCTCCCGGACGGGCAACGGTTAGGGCGCTGCTGACCTTCATCGGTTCCATAGCGGTTCGGGGCTCCTGTCGTGAGGCGGCAAACGGCCGCGGCGCTTCTTCCCCGACATCCCTGCCCCGGTGGTACGGCCGGAGCAGTCTAGTCGAAGGGCAGTTCGGCCGCGATATCGGCCAGCAGTGGTGCAGCCGCGTCGCGCTCGGACACCGTGAGCTCGAGGTCGGGCCAATCGATGCCCACCGCGGGGTCGTCGTGGCGGATGGTGCGCTCCTGCTCGGCGTCGTAGTAGGAGGAGCAGCGGTACACGACGTCCGCCACCTCGCTGGTCACGCAGAAGCCGTGGGCGAAGCCGATCGGCACGTACACCTGCCGCATCTCGTCGTCGTCGAGGGTGAACGCCTCCCAGTCGCCGTAGGTGGGCGAGCTGCGGCGAAGGTCGACCACGACGTCCAGGATCGAGCCGCGGGCGCAGCGCACCAGCTTGGCCTGGCCCCCGCCGACCTGGAAGTGCATGCCGCGCAGCACCCCACGAGCCGAGCGCGAGTGGTTGTCCTGAACAAAAGGGTGGTGAATTCCCAGTTCCTCCATCTGGCTCTCGCGCCAGGTCTCGCAGAAGAAGCCGCGCTCGTCGCCGTGCACGACCGGCTCGATCACGATCGGCCCCGCGAGCTTTGTCGCCGAGCTCATCGCCTCATCGCCTCCTCAGCGTCGTCCCGCTCGGCCGCCTCCGCCCGCTTCAGCCGCTCCTCGAGCAGAGCGGTGCGCTGGGCCAGCACCTTCGACTGGTCCGCCAGGCGCGAAACCGCGATCGAGAAATGCAGCAGCAGGACGAGGACGAAGCCGAACGCGATCACGAACAACGCATTCGACGGCGTTGCGATCCCGACGGTGTCCGAGATCGTCTCGAGGAAGTCCCGCCACACGGCCAGGGCGAGCAGCACCACCGCGCTGAACAGCCACAGCAGCGCGTAGCGCTCGAGCAGCCGGCGCTGGCGGACCAGCTCGAGGATCAGCAGCAGCAGGCCGGCCGACCCGACGATCGCGAGGATCTGGAGCTTGGCGTCCATCAGAGCGCGTGGCTGGCGGCCACCGGCGCCTCGTCGCCGGGCTCGGGGACGGGACGACGGCGAAGCAGGCCGACGAAGATCGCCAGCAGCACCTTCACCATGTAGTAGAGCGACTTGCCCGAGCGGATGGAGGACTGCCCACCGCCGCGCTCGAGCATCCGCACCGGCACCTCCAGCAGCCGCAGCCTGTGGAAGTGCACCATCAGCACGGCCTCGACCTCGGGGTAGTCATGCGGGTAGTCACCCGCGAAGAGGGCTATCGCACGGCGGTTGTAGAGCCGGAATCCCGACGTGGGATCGCTCACGCGCTGGCCGATGATCCGCGACAGCAGAAACGCGAAGATGTGGATCCCCGTGCGCCGGCTGATCGTCGCGGGGTAGCCCTTGTCGGTCAGGAAGCGGGAGCCGCAGACCAGGTCCACGCCGGGATCGGCGTCCATGCGGTCGACCAGGACCTGCAGCTCCTCGGCCATGTGCTGTCCGTCGGCGTCCACCTGGACCATTCGCGAGTAGCCGTGCTCGAGCGCGTAGACGAAGCCCGATTGCACGGCGCCGCCGATCCCGAGATTGAACGGGTGGCGCACCACGCGTGCGCCGGCGTCCAGCGCGAGCTCTCTGGTGCCGTCGGTGGAGCCGTCGTCGACCACGAGGACGTCGAAATCGGGCGCATGCTCGTGCAGCGAGTCGATGACTCGCACCACGGTTTCCGCCTCGTTGTACGCCGGGACTACGGCGAGGTGTGAACGGCTCGCTTCCATCGCCTCCTAGAAGCGCGCCGCGGATGGGGAAGTTGCGGTCGCGCACTCATATATTGCCCGGTGACGCCTCGCGGCGACGCACGACGAGACGGTTCTTGCGCGCCTGCCACTCTGTTCCGGGTGGTTTCCCGGCTCTGCGTGGCGATCGCTGTGGGGCAGATCGCCTGCCTGCTCGCGGCCGCCCCGGCCCTCGCCGCCGATGAGGGCAGGGTCCGGTTCTTCGCCTCGCAGTACGCGGACAGCGATGCGTTCTTCGCCGCCGCGGACTCCGCCGGCCCGGGCGCCGAGCGCGACTTCATCACCTCGCGATACGCGCGGTCGCTGACCTACGACTTCTCCGCGGGCCGCGCGTGGGTGCGCTGGTACCCGCAGGCGTGGCTCTACAAGAACGCGTACGGGCTCCTGGCCCGCGACCTGGCCGGCCCGATGGGACGGTTCGTGCTGAAGGACACGGGCGGCCGCCCGCTGCACCTGGACTACGCCTGCGGAGCCGACGGCGCCTGCCCGCAGTACGCGCTCGACATCACCAGCGCCGACTACCGGGCCGCATGGATCGCCGAGCTCCGCGAGCGTCAGCTGCTGCCGCAGCACAGGGGCATCTTCGTCGACGACGTGAACTTCGACCTGCTGGTGTGCGGGGACGTGGGGGCGAGTTGCTCGGCGGCGGTGTCCCCGGTCGGCAGCGACGGCCGGGCGATCACGATCGGTCGGTGGCAGGCCGCGATGGCGCGTTTCATGCGCGAGATCCGGGAGGCGTTCCCCCGCGAGGAGATCGTGCACAACCAGCGCTACTTCCAGGCCGGCGGCATGGCGCAGGGCACGCCGGTGTCGCCATATGTGCGCGACGCGATCGAGCAGGCGGACCTGATCGAGGTCGAGGGCTCCTACACGGACGCGGGCCTGGTCCCCGGCCGTGGGCGATTCGGCTGGGACACGCTCCGCAGCTGGATCTCATACATCCACTCCCGGGGCAAGGGCGCGGTGCACGACCAGGGCACCGCCAACCCGGAGTACGCGCTGGCCACCTACCTCATGGACTCCACCGGCCGCGATCTGATCGGCCACTCCTACAGGCGGCTGCCGAGCAACTGGTGGAGGGAGGGATGGGAGCTCGACCTGGGCTCCGCGAAGGGCCCCGCGTTCTCCGACCAGGGCGTGCTCCGGCGCGAATTCGATGGTGGCGTGGTGCTCGTGCGCAGGCCGGGCCGATCGCCGGGGCGGGTCGCGCTCGACCGCCGGTACCTGCGGCTCGACGGGACGCGGGCCGGCGTCGTGGTGACGGTTCCCGCGGGCGGAGGGGTGGTGCTTCGCACGAGCCCCGTCGCCGGCACGCCCGCGATCGTGAGCTTCCTCAGCGGCGGCCCGCTGGACCCGTTCTAGCCCAGCAGGTCGTGGTAGACCGCAACGTGACGCTCGGCTGCCGCCTGCCACGAGAACCGCAGCGAGCGCTCGCGCCCGGCTCCGCTGAGGCGCTCGCGCTCGGCGTCGTCGTCCCACAGCGAGCGCATCGACTCCGCCATCGCCTCGGCGTCGCGCGGGTCGAAGAGCAGCCCGGCGTCGCCGACCACCTCGGGAAGCGACGCGGCCCGCGCCACGGCCACCGGGCAGCCGGCCGCCATCGCCTCGAGCGGGGGCAGCCCGAAGCCCTCGTACAGCGACGGGAAGATCACCGCCGTGGCGGATCGGTACAGCGCCGCGACGCCCCCGTGGGCCACGTGACCGACGTGCCGCACGCGCTCGGCCACACCCGCCGCGCGGGCCGCCTCCATCAACCCCGGCAGCCGGCCGTAGTCCTGGCCGCTCAGCACCAGCTCGACCCCGGGCGCCAGCGCCAGCGCCTGGACGAGGCGCTCGTGGTTCTTGTGCGGCCACAGGTTGGCGGGGTAGAACACGAACCGCTCGGGCAGGTCGAGGTCGCTGCCGGGCCCCTCGGCGCTGAAGCGATCGTGATCGACCCCTAGGTGCACTGCCACCACGCGGTCGGGCGGCACCCCGAGCACCTCGACGATCCGCTCGCGCGAGAACTCGCTGATCGTGAGGACCACGTCCGCGTCGCGGGCCGCGCGGTCGTAGGCTCGGCGCCTAAACATGCCCTCCGCGCGGGAGAAGAAGCCCGGCAGGTCGTGGTGCTGGACGTCCAGCAACGTGACCGCGGACGGCAGGGAGGTCCGCGGGATCGGGACGGTGACGGGGTAGTGCACGAGGTCCAGGTTCGGCGGGACGTCGCGAGCGGCAAGCCGGGGAAGCGCCAGCGCGGCGGACATCGCGAGCGCGCGGGTGAGCGTGCCGTCGCCGGGCCGGTAGGAGCCGACCTCGTGCAGCCCGACGGGCCCGGAGGGCTCGTAGGCGGCCATCACGTGGCGGTTCGCCAGCACGGTGACGCGCTCCGGGCCGTTCCCGGCGGCGTATTCGCCGAGCAGCCCCCGCACGTTGGTCTCCGACCCGCCGACGCGGCCCGGGAACAGCGTGAGCAGCGCGAAGCCCAGGTGCACCGCGCCAGGCTAGCCTCCCGCCCGTGCTGAGGAGGCCCAGGTACTTCGAGCCGCCGAGCGCGCGCGTCTTTACCGACGGTGACGGGGAGTACCTCCCGGGATTCGCCACGTACACGAGCTACAACTACCTCGGCGGCGGCCCGGTCGCGCGGGTCAAGGCCGCGCACTTCGAGGCGGCGCTCGAGCTCACACGCGACCTGCACGGGAGCTGCGACGCGGTTGACTTCGGTTGCGCCGACGGCGTTCTCCTCCCGTCGCTGGCGCGGCTGTTCAACCGCGTCTACGCCGTCGACGTGCGGCAGTCGATGGTCGCCGTCGCCAACCAGGTCAAGGACGAGCTCGGCCTCGCCAACGTTGAGGTCGTATGCAATGAGGACCGCGACTTCGCCTCGCTCGCGGAGGACACGGCGAGCGGCGACTTCCGGGTCGCGTTCCTTCTCGAGACGCTCGAGCACATCGGCGAGGCGGAGACGATGTGGCGGGACAAGGTGGAGTTCGTCGAGGGGGTGCTCGGGTTGCTTGCACCTGGCGGGCGCCTCGTGATCTCGGTGCCGACGATGGTCGGGCTGCCGTTCCTGGCCCAACGCGCGGCGCTCGCAGCGGGCCGGATGCACCGCGAGCCGATCAACGCGCGCGACCTCTTCAACGCCGTCGTTAGGCGCAACACGGACGCGCTCGAGCCCCGCTGGACGAGCGAGGACCACCTCGGCTTCAACCACCGCAAGCTCGAGCGACACCTGCGTGAGCGCTTCCGCATCGCCGAGCATCGCAACCTCGGGTTCAGCCAGGTCTATGTGGTCACGGCCAGGTGAGCTCGCAGCTGCCGTCGATCAGCATCGTCACGCCCTGTCTGAACGCGGCCGCGACGATTGAGGAGGCCCTTGAGAGCGTGCGCTCTCAGGGCTACCCGTCGGTCGAACACCTCGTGATCGACGGCGGGTCGACCGACGGAACCCTGGAGATCCTCGAGCGGGCGGAGGGCGTGCGCCATGTCTCCGAGCCCGACGGCGGCCGCGTGGAGGCGGTGAACAAGGGCGTGGAGATGGCGACCGGCGAGGTGATCGGCTGGCTGAACGCCGACGACCGCTACGAGCCGGGCGCCCTCCTGGCCGTCGGCGAGGCCTTCGCCCGGTCGCCGCAGGCGCCATGGGCCACTGGCTACTGCCGCATCATCGACGGCCGGGGCGAGGAGATCCGCAAGGGGGTGACGGCTTACAAGAACGCGTTTCTGCGGCGCTTCTCCTACAGCCTCTACCTCACCCAGAACTTCGTCTCGGACCCGGCCACGTTCGTGCGCCGCGACGTGCTCCGCGAGGCCGGCCCGCTTGACGAGCGATATGCGATCTCACACGACTACGACCTGTGGCTGCGGGTGGCCCGCCACGGCGATCCGGTGGTGCTGCGCCGCTACCTGTCGAGCTTCCGCATGGTGGAGGGCACGATCAGCATGGAGGGCTTCGAGCGCCAGTTCGCCGAGCACGCCGCGGTGGCCCGCAGGCACGGGGAGGGGCACCGCCTGGCGGTGGCGGTGAACGCGGTCACGAGCCGGCTGATCGTGCTGGTGTACCGCGTGCTCAGGCGCCGTCGCGCTCGAACTCGATGAGCAGATCCACGCCGTCTTCAAGCGCCGTGGGCGGGCGCCAGCCAAGCGCCTGCTCGAGATGGGCGAGGTCCGCCTGGTGGGCCTCGAACGGGATCTCCGACGGCTCCTCGGCCCAGGTCGCGCCGGGAAAGCGCGCGGCGAGAATCTCCAGCAGCTCGGAGACGCGGCGCGCGCGTCCTGAGCCGAGGTTGATCGCGCCGGTGACGTCGGACGCGCCCAGGCGAAGCAGCCCCTCGGCGACGTCCCCCGCGAAGACGTAGTCGAACATCCCCTCGGCGCGAAACACGGCAAGCGGCTGCTCGGGGGCGTCGATCAGCGACCGCACCCAGCGCGAGACGATGTCCTTGGATCCACGCCCGTAGACGCGGAAGATCCGTGCCGAGACCGAGGTGAAGGGCGTGCCGTCGAAGAGGGCAAGGAAGTCCAGCTCCTCCTCGTGCATCAGCTTCGCGCCGCCGCACAGGTTGCGCGGGCGCACCGCGGCGCCCTCGGCCAGCGGGGTGGGCTCGGCACGCGGCTCGTCGTAGAGGTACAGCGAGGGGTCGTAGGTGAGGTAGCTCGAGGCGAACACGTACCTGCTCACCGATTCCGTCTGCCGCGCCAGCGTCGCGATGTGGTGGCTGAGGCGCACGTTGTGGCGGTCGTTCTCCTCCCAGAAGCCCTCCGTCTCCTCGGTGCGCTCGAACGTCGCCGCCAGGTGGAAGACGTGCGTCGGAGCGAACTCCTGGATCCGCTCGAGCGTCAGCTCGTTCGCGTCGCCCTCCACGTATTCGACGCCGGCGTCCGTCCACTCGGGGCGAGGCTTGAGGTCCGCGCACATCACGCGCGCGCCCTGTGCCACGAGCGACGCGATCAACTCGCGCCCGATCACGCCCGCCCCGCCGGTCACCAGCGCGCCGGCGCCGTCGTAGGCGCTCATGCCGTCCACTCCGAGGCCAGCCGCGAGTGCAGGACGCTGTCGACCGGGCGGCCGCCGGCGTCGAGGGTGTGCTCGCGCATCCGGCCCTCGTACTTGAAGCCGGCGTCCTCGAGGATCGAGATGTGGAACTCGCGGAACGCCCACGTCTCCGCGAACAGGCGGTTCAGGCCGTGCTCACCGAACGCCAGGGCGGCGAGGTGGTCGAGGAAGGCGCGCATGTCCCGGCGATAGACCTCCTCGTCGGTCGCACGGCTCGGGTCGACCAGGAACGACACCTCGGCGCGGCGGTGGTCCCAGCGAACGTTGGTCAGCCCGCCGTAGCCGACGAACGCGCCCTCCGGATCGAGGATCGACACCAGGACCTGCGCCGGGCGAGGGTCGCTCTGAGCGGGGACCACCTGCTCCTCGAACCAGCGCTCCTGCTGCTCTTCGGTGATCGGCTCCGCCTGGCGCAGCACGTCGATCTGCTCGTTGCGGAACGCCCGCAGCGCCTGGATGTCCTCATGCCGCAGCGGCGGGTAGGAGTAGCCCGTCACTCGGGGAACATCTCCCACGTGAGCACGTCGTCGGCCTCGATGTCCGCGGCCAGCGTGCGTCCCACGACGTCGTCGAAATGCTTCGGCGCGATTCCAGAGCCGGGCCGCTTCACCGTGAGCATGCCGGCCTCGATCACGGTGCCCGCGGGCAGGTCGCGGGCGGCGATCAGGCTGCGGCGGGCCAGAACGTAGTTCTCGTCGCGCTCCTCCTCGCTCGGCCCCTCCTTGCGCCCGTCCCCGAGCGCGGCCTCGGCGTCTCGCACCGCGGTCACCATGGCCGCGAGCTCGTCCGGCTCGATCGCGAAGGAGTGGTCGGGCCCCTCCATCGAGCGGTCGAGAGTGATGTGCTTCTCGATCATCGCCGCGCCCAGCGCCGCGGCCGCGGCCGGGATCGCGGTGCCCAGCGTGTGGTCCGACAGCCCCGCCGGGACCCCGAAGCGGTGGCGGAGCGTGTCCATCGCGCGCAGGTTGATCAGCTCCGGAGCCGCGGGATACACCGACGCGCACTGCATCAGCGCGAGCGCCGTCGCACCCGCTTCCTCGGCGGCGGTCACGGCGTCGCCGACCTCATCCAGCGTGGCCATGCCGGTCGAGACGATCAGCGGGATCCCGGTGCACGCCGCCTTGCGGATGAGCGGGAGGTCCACGATCTCGCCCGACGCGATCTTCAGCAGCGGCACCCCGACCTCGGCGAGCTCGTCCACCGCCTCGTGGTCGAACGGGCTGGAGAAGAAGTGGATCCCGCGGTCGCGGGCGTGCGCGGCCAGGTCGGCGTGCCATTCCCGCGGCAGCGCGATCCGCTCGAGCAGCTCGGCCGGGCTGTCCGCGCCGTACTGGTCGAGATACTTGCTCTCCGCGCGCTTGGAGTAGATCCGGTCGCCCGAGTAGGTCTGGAACTTCACGGCGTCGGCCCCGGCGTCCGCGGAGACGTCGATCAGCTTCTTCGCGATCCCGAGGTCGCGGTTGTGGTTCGAGCCGGCCTCGGCGATCAGGTAGCAGGGCGCATCGCCGCCGATCGTTCGGCCGGCGACCTCGAACTGGCTTGGCAGGCTCATGCCGCCGCGAGGATCGTCTCGAGGTCGGCGTCCGGGCCGACCTTGGCGATGAACGCGCGGATCGCCTCGAGGTCGGCGGGCGTGTCCAGGCTCAACTTGGTGCCCCTCACGGGCGGCTCGAGGCGCACGTCGCGCTGGGGGAAGCGCTCCGGGCGGTCGCGGACGAACGGCGTGACATGCTCGCGATCGTACGGTTCGGAGGTCTCGGCCGCCGCCTGCTCCAGCGCCCGGCGAGAGACAACCTCCACGTCGAGCCCGTCGGGGTAGGTGCGCGGCTCGCCGGTGTTCCAGACGTAGTCGAGCGCTTCGTCGGACCGCCACATGGCCACCAGCCGGTCGACCAGCGAGGGCTCGGCCAGCGGGCAGTCGGAGGTGATTCGCACCACCGCGTCACAGCCCGCGTGCTCGGCGGCGCCGCGGTAGCGCTCCAGCACGTCGTCGAGCGGCCCGCGCACGACCTCCACCGGCAGCCCGGCGTCGGCGATCGGGTCGTCGCTGGGCTCCTCCGAGGTCGCGATCAGCAGCGTGTCGGGCTCCGTGGCGTGGCTCAGGCGGCGGCAGATCAGGTCGAGCGGGGTGCCGGGGCCCAGGTCCATCAGCACCTTGCCGGGGAGGCGGCTCGAGCTCATTCGCGCCTGCACGATCACCGCGACCTTGATCACGCCGCCTCCAGTCTCTTGACCGCCGCCGGCACCTCGGCCATGCCCGCGACCGTCAGCTCGGCGTCGTGCTCCGCCGCCACCTCGACCACCGAGTGGCGGCCGGTCAGCACGCGGATCGTGTGGATTCCGAGGGGCCGGATCCCGCGGAAGTCCTTGGCGGGGTCGTCGCCGACGTATACGAGCTCGCCGGGGGCGCAGCCCTCCCGCCCGAGGATCAGCTCGAACACCCGCGTGGAGGGCTTGCGGTGGCGGATGCCGTGGCGGTGGGTCACGTAGGCATGGCGGAGCAGGGGCGCTATGCCCAGGGCGTCGATCTTGTTCTGCTGCACCACCTTGTGGCCGTCGGTCACCACGTAAAGCGGCCGGGGCGCCAGCGCCTCCAGCGCGCGGCGGCTCTCGTCCGGAAGGGCGATGGCGGGGCGATGGTGGCGGTACACCCGCACCAGCTCAGCCACGGATTGGCGCACGCCGAAATGCTCCACCACGTCGTCGAACTGCGTGCCCCGCTCGCCCTCCTCGAGCGAGCGCCACATCACGCCGAACGCCTCGTCCTCGTCCACGCCCCACCGCTCCGCGAGCGCGTGCGCCACCGCTCGGAAGCCGCTCTTCACGAACGTCTGCTCGGGATAGAGCGTGTCGTCGAGGTCCAGCGCGACGATCACGGCTCGATCAGCCGGTCGGAGGGATAGCGCACCAGCCGCAGGCCACGGCGGTAGGCGCCGAGCCGGGGCTCCACCGTCTCGCCGTTCGCCTCCGCCACCGCCCATCGCGGCGACTCCACGCCCGCGTGGAAGCCCAGCGTGGAAGCGCCGCCCACGCGCGGGTTGCACTCGAGCACGGTCACGTCGCTGCCGTCGGCGAACGCCTGGATCACCACGTGCCCGCGCAGGTCCAGGCTCTCGGCCAGGCGCACCGCGGCCTCCACCAGGCCGGGATGCTCGACCGTCTCGGTCACGGTCGACTCGCCGTCGTGGACCCGGATCCGGGTCCGCGGGGCGGCTTCCACCACCGCGCCGTCGCGGTTCACGTAGAGGTCGATCGAATGCTCCACGCCCTCCAGCAGCGGCTGGAAGATCGGCTCGTCCAGGCCCTCCGCGAACTTCGCCGCGGCGGCGCGGTCCACGCCCACGGCCAGCCCACGGCTGCCGGCCCCGCGGCGGCCCTTCACCACGAGTGATTCCGCGTCGAGCTCGTCCAGGCTCGTTGCGGTGGCGGCGGTGGGCACGCCGGCCCCACGGCAATGCTCGTGGAAGGCCAGCTTGTCGAGACAGGTCTCCACCGCGGCCGGCGTGCCGACGGCGACCCAGGTGCCGTCGAGGCCGTCGCGCAACTCGGCGAACGTGGCCAGCTCGCCGTCGCGGGTGGGCACCACCAGGCCGATCGCCTCGCGGGCGCAGAACCCGGCGACGTCCGCCTCGGCCAGTGGCGGCATCTCCCAGAAGCGGTCCACGAAGTGGCGCCCGACGCACTCGGGGTCGTTGTCGGCGCCCCACACCAGGCCGGCCTCGCCCACGGCGCCGCGCAGCGCCTCGACCAGCGGCACCTTGCGCGAGAGGCTCGTTACGAGGGCGTTCAACCGGCCGCCCGCAGCAGCGCCTGGACCTGACGCCCGATGCCCTGCCCGGCGAGCGAGCGGTACAGGGCGCGGCGCGTGCCGGCCGGCACCGAGCGCTCGAACTCCACGCGGTATCCGTGGCAGACCCGGCCCTGCGAGGGGTCCGACACGTAGTCCATCCCCATCAGCAGGAACATCTCCATCGGGAAGTCGGTGCTGATCTCCACCGTGTCGAGGCCGAGTTTCGCCGCCAGCCCGGCCAGCGACTCGAAGCTGAAGTAGTTCACGTGGTCGGGCACGGCCACCCACCAGCTGGGCAGGCCGAGCTTCTCCTGCGCGGCCAGCTGGAGTGAGTTGAAGTCGTTGGGCACCTGCACGAAGCAGACGCCGCCGGGCGCCAGCAGCGCCTCGATCTGCCGCAGTGTGAGGGCGGCGTCTGGCACGTGTTCGAGCACGTTGATCAGCACCACGGCGTGGAACGAGCCCTCGGCGCCCGTCAGACCGGCCAGGTCGGTGGCGGCCACCTCCAGCCCGCGCTCCCGGGCGGTGGCCGCCGCCTCCTCCGACGGCTCGACCCCGGACGCCTCGAAGCCCGCGTCCGCGGCGGCGGACACGAACTCGCCCATGCCGGCGCCCACGTCGAGCACCCGCCTTCCGGGTGCGTGGCGCTCGAGCATCGCAAGCACGTCCGCGTACAGCCCGTCGCGCAGCCACGCCCGCTCGCGGTCGGCCTCCTCGCCGCCCGCCAACAGGTGCTTGAGGCTCGTCCCGCGTGAGCGGTCGCGCAGCGAGTCGTAGTAGCGGCTCTCGTAGAACTCGGTCAGCTCCGCCTCGTCCGGAACGGGGTCGAGGCGCCGGTAGCCGTAGGTCGGGTCGGTCACGACCGTGTGCGCTGGGGCCTCTGGCATGCGCGAACAGGATGTCAGTCGTGACGTAGCATCCGCCCCGACATGGACCTGACCGGCAAGACGATTCTCGTGACCGGGGCCACCGGCTCCTTCGGCACGCGCTTCGTCGAGACACTGCTGCGCGACCACGATCCTCACTCGATCCGCGTCTTCAGCCGCGACGAGCTGAAGCAGTCCGAGCTGCAGCGGCGGTTCGCCGACGAGACCCGGGTGCGCTACCTGCTGGGCGACGTGCGCGACCTGCCGCGCCTCACGCGCGCAACCCGCGGCGTCGACGTGATCGTGCATGCCGCCGCGCTCAAGCAGGTCCCGGCTGCGGAGTACAACCCGTTCGAGGCCGTCCAGACCAACGTCGTCGGCGCCGAGAACGTGGTGGCGGCGGCGATCGAGAACGACGTGCCGCTCACGCTCGCCCTCTCGACCGACAAGGCCGTGAACCCGGTCAACCTCTACGGCGCCACCAAGCTCTGCGCCGAGAAGATCGTGGCCCAGGGCAACGCCTACTCCACCGACAGCCCGGCCCGCTTCGCCAGCGTCCGCTACGGCAACGTGGTCGGCAGTCGCGGCTCTGTGATCCCGCTGTTCAAGGCACAGGTCGACACCGGTGTGCTCACGATCACCGACGAGCGCATGACCCGCTTCTGGATCACCCTGGACCAGGCGGTCGCGTTCGTGCTCGACTGCCTGGGCACGATGGGTGGCGGCGAGGTGTACGTGCCGAAGATCCCGAGCATGAAGGTGACCGATATGGCCGAGGCGATCGCCCCGGACGCCGAGCGGCGCGTGATCGGCATCCGGCCCGGGGAGAAGCTGCACGAGATGCTGGTCACCGAGGACGAGTCGCGGCACAGCTTCGAGCTCCCCGACCGCTACGTGATCCTGCCCGAGTACGCCTCCTGGCCTCTGCGCGAGGTGGAGGGCGGTGCCCGGATGGCCGAGGGCTTCCGCTACACGAGCGACCTGAACGACAGCTGGCTGGGCGTCGACGAGCTGCGCGAGATGGCGGCCGGCGTCAAGGCCGTGGCCTGAGCGCGTCGCCGCGTGACTGAGCCGCTCCCCTACGGCCGTCAGGAGATCTCCGAGGCCGACGTGGAGGCCGTGACGGAGGCGCTGCGCTCCGAGCTGATCACCCAGGGGCCGCGCGTTCAGCAGTTCGAGGAGGCGCTGGGGGAGCGCCTGGGCGCCGCGCACGTCGTGGCGTTCTCCAGCGGCACCGCGGCGCTGCACGGCGCCGCCCACGCCGCCGGCCTGGGGGACGGCGACGAGGTGATCACCACCCCGATCACGTTCGCCGCCTCGGCCAACTGCGCGCTCTACGTGGGCGCGCGGCCGCGGTTCGTGGACATCGACCCGGCCACGTGGAACCTGGACACGGCGGCCGCCGCCGCGGCCGCCGGCGAGCGCACCCGGGCGGCCGTGGCCGTGAGCTACGCGGGGCTGCCGGTGGACCTCGGGCCGCTGGACGGAGACCTCACCGTGATCGAGGACGGCTGCCACGCCCTTGGAGGCCACCGCGGGGGCGCGCCGGTCGGCGGCCCGGATGGCGCCGACATGACGTGCTTCTCGTTTCACCCGGTGAAGTCGATGACCACCGGCGAGGGCGGCGCGGTGACCACGGAGGACCCCGACCTGGCTCGGCGTCTGCGTGCCTTCCGCACGCACGGGATCACGCGCGAGGGCACCAGCCCCGGGCCGCTCGACGGCGGGTGGTACTACGAGATGCAGGCGCTGGGCTTCAACTACCGCATCACGGACATTCAGTGCGCGCTCGGTCTGAGCCAGCTGACCCGCCTCGACGGCTGGGTCGAGCGCCGTAACGAGATCGCCGGCATCTACCGCGAGGCGCTTGCGGGCGAGGAGCGGATCGAGCTGCCGCCCGCCGCGCCGGAGGGGTCGCTGCACGGATACCACCTGTTCCCGATCCGGGTCCGCGCCGGCGCGGAGGCGCGGCTGCACGCGTTCGAGGCGCTGCGGTCCGGCGGCATCGGCGTGCAGGTGCACTACATCCCCGTCTACCGGCTGCCCTACTACCGCGACACGCTGGGCTACCCGCAGGACGAGTGCCCGCATGCCGAGCAGCTCTACTCCGGGCTGATCTCGCTGCCGATGTTCCCCGGCATGGATGAGGGCAACGTGGGGCGCGTGGTGGAGGAGCTGAGTCGCGCCCTGCCCTAGCCGGGCGACTTCTCGAAGGTCCAGAACGTGGTGTCGTCCCACGTGGTGTCCTCGCCACGGGGGATGAACGTGCTGTCCACCAGCGTCAGCTCGGGGAACCACTCCTGATAGAGCCCGCCGTAGTCGCGCCGGTAGAGGGCGCCCTCCTGGCCGCGGTAGGGCACCTCGACCTCGTCGGTGTCCGCGTACTCGGCGCACAGCACCCAGCGACGTGAGCAGCGCACCACCTCGGACATCACCTGGCGGACCGACTCGGGCGGCTGGTGGATCAGCACGCCCACGGTGTAGGCCAGATCGAACGAGCCGTCATCGAAGGGCACGTCGCGCGCCTGGGCCACCCGTGCATCCACGCCCGGCAGCCGCTCCCGCACCGTGGCCACGGCCCCCTCGCTGATGTCGATGCCGGCGCAGTTCTCCTCACCCAGCAGTCGCGCCAGCCAGTGCAGGTTGCCGCCGATGTTGCAGCCCACCTCGAGCGCGTTGCGCGGCTGGAGGCGCTCCACGAGCGCGGTCCAGAAGGGCTCCCTGCCGCGCTCGGGGTCGGCGTTGCGCTCCCTGTAGGCGTCGCCGAACTCGCCTGCCCACAGGTTCTCGAGCCGCTCTGCGTCTGGAAGGTCCGGCATGGCGATAGGGGAGAGTACCCGCAGCATGAACACCGATCCGAACACTCCGGGCGAGCCCGGCCACGCGCGCCGGCTGGCCTCGGGCTCGCTGGCCCAGCAGATTTCCCAGGTCACCGGGCTGCTGGCCATG
The DNA here is from genome assembly GCA_963808105.1 of uncultured Thermoleophilaceae bacterium. Classification (GTDB taxonomy): domain Bacteria; phylum Actinomycetota; class Thermoleophilia; order Solirubrobacterales; family Thermoleophilaceae; genus JAAYBF01. Next base: position 644,473 of record CAWEEH010000002.1, read on the forward strand.
TTCGCGATCATCACGGTGCTGGCGCGGGAGTACACGCTGCCGGAGTTCGGCGTCTACGGGTTGCTGGCGTCGCTCGCGGGCTACCTGCTGGTGGTGCAGAACGCGGCGGCGAGCGCCGCCGTACGGAGCATGTCGGCCGCGCTCGACGACGAGGCGCGCTCGACGGCGTTCTCCACCGCCGTGGTGATCTACATCGCGGCCGGGGCATTCACGGGCATCCTGGTGGCGCTGGTCGGCCTCGTGCTGTCGGCCACGGTGGACCTGTCAGCGTCGCTCGAACACGACGCCCGCCTGGGTGCCGTGCTGCTCGGCGTGGTCACGGCGGTCGGCCTGCCGATCACGATCTACCGCGACGCGCTGCGCGCGAGCCAGAACTTCGTGCTGGCGGCGAGCATCGAGGTCGTCTCTCTGGTGGTCTACGCCGCGCTGGTGCTGGGCCTGGCGTTCGGCGGGGCATCGATCGCCGTGGTTGTCGCGGCGAGCGGCGCGATTCCGCTGCTGGCGGGGATCGGCTGCTTCATCGCGGCCCGCGCGAGGAGGCTGCCGTTTCACTTCAGCCGTCACCGGTTCTCTCGCGCCGAGGCCAAGGAGTTCGGCCGCCTGGCCGGTTACGTGTCGGCGGCCGAGATCGCCGGGACGCTCATCTACGCGATGGACCGGATCATCCTGGGCCTGTTCAAGAACGCCGCCACGGTCGGCCTGTACGAGGGACCGGTCAGGGCGCACAACCTCGTCCGCTCACTCAACGCGGCCGTGACGGTGACGGTGTTGCCCACCGCGTCGCGCTTCGTGAGCGAGGCCGACGAGCCGCGGCTGCGAGAGCTGCTGATGCGCGGGATCCGCTACACGCTCGCGCTGGTGGTGCCGCTGGTGGTCACCGGCATCGTGCTCGCCGCGCCGATCCTCGACGTCTGGCTCGGCCCGGAGTTCCGCGAGGGTGGTCTGGCAATGGCGATCCTCATGAGCTACTGGCTCGTGAACGGCTGCACGGGAGTGCTCGGCGCCATCCTGGTCGCCGGCGAACGCGCCCACGTGCTCGCGCGGTATGCCTGGATCGTCGCGCTCTCCAACCTCGCGATCTCGCTGGCGCTGACCCCCTGGCTTGGCCTCGAGGGTGTGACGATCGGGACGGCCCTGCCCTACTTCGCGGTCTTCCCGTTCACGCTCCGGCAGGTCACGCACGTGGTGCCGGTGGGGTTCATGGCCCTCTTCCGTGAGTCGTTCCTCCCGGCGTACGCGCTCGGCCTGGCGCTGGCCGGCGCCCTGGTGGTTCTGCGGGTGGCGGCTCCGCCCGAGACCGTGCCCGCGGTGCTGGCCGCGGTGATCGGCGGAACCGTGCTGTTCTGGGTGGCGTTCTACGCGCTGGTGATGAGGCCTCACGAGCGGGCACTCGTACGCGATGTGGCGGGCGGCGCGCTCCGGCTCGGACGGCGCTAGAGCACCAGGTCGACCACGCGCTCAACCGCATCCGAGCGCACCCCGAGTGCCTCGCAGGCAGCTTCCACTGATTCACCGGACCGAGCCGACGAGAGCTCGCGCGAGAGCTCGTCCGCCGAGGCGGCCCCACGCAGGGCGCCGCCGCCGTCGAAGGGGTGCGGGAGCGGGATCTGCGTCACGTCCAGGTGGACGGTTGGCACGCCCATGGCGGCCGCGGTGAGGGTGCCGGTGGAGACCGGGCCGACGCAGGCTCCGGCCGCCGCGAGCAGGTCGTCAAGGGGTGCTGAGCGCTCCACGCGAACGTCAAGGCTGCTCTCGCCGGGCCCGTACTCCCCGGCATCCAGCGGATGCGGGCGCAGGATCACCTCGGCGCCCGGCCGGCCGGCGGCGATCCCCTCGAGCGCCGCGCTCACGTAGCGCTCGGGGATCCGGCGGTCGAACCGGGCGCTGACCGTGGGCGGGCCCTGCACGAGCACCACCACCGGGCCGCTGGAATCTGCGCTGACGCTCGGCACGTGAGTGGCAGCCGGGTTGCCGGTGAGCGCCACGCGCCCGGCGGCCTGTGGCTCCAAGCGCTCGCGCTGTTGCTCCGACCACACGGCGGCGCGGGGGGCGGTGAGGCCGTCGACGTAGGGCGCCAGGTCGTCGCCCAGCCGCCAGAGGTCGCTGAAGAACCCGTGCTGGACGTGGGTGACCGCGACCTCCGCGTCCCCGGCGGCCGCGATCAGCGCCCTGCCGGCCGCGGTGCCGTCGGACGGCACGACCGCGGCGCGAAGGCGCTTGCGCCGAAGCGTGCGGCGCAGGGTGATCAGGCCCGCGACCACCTCTGGCGCCCGGTCGGCGAGGAGGCCGGCGGCCCTGCGGCGCTGCAGCCACCCGAGGGGGTCGTCGCCCGGCCGGTCCGCGGTCTCGAGCCGTGCCACGGCATCCTCCACCGCGCGCCTCGCGGCAGCCCGCGGACGCCGCCCGGGATGGGCGATCCACCCGCCCGACACCAGCCGCCGAGCGAGGGTCCCGGCTGGGGCGCGTGGCGGGTTGGCCAGGTCCATGCAGGGCGTGACACCGCGTCCGGTCAGCCCGCCCCAGAGGGGCTCGATCACCGCGCCGGGCATGAGCAGCACCTCGCCGCGAAGCACCGCTGGGGCCCCGAGTTGCTCTCGGAGGCGGGACAGAATGGGCCGCGCCCGACCCACCGAGGTCGCGTAGGCGATCGGGTACGAAGGCCGCGGGCCCCGATCGGCCACCGTTACCGAGACGCCGCGGGTGGCGAGGCGGGCCTCGAGTGCCGGCGCCAGGTCCTGGTCGCACCCGAGGAGCTCGACGCTGGTTGCGCCCAGGTCCTCCAGCGCCGCCTCGAGGCCGGTGAGGCCGTGTAGCTCGCGGAGGAAGACGTCGGGATACAGCTCACCCTCGAAGAGCCATCCGAGCGAGACGTCCTCGGCCGTGAGGAGCTGCTCGGTCTCCGTGCGCCACTCGACCAGCGCCTCGTTCGAGCGAGCGTCGATCTGCGCGCGCGTGGCCGCGTCCAGGAAGTCGTCACCCAGCGTGCCCCGCGGCATGCGCGAGAGGTCCGCTGACGTGGAGTGCAGGACGAGGTCGCGACCCGGCGCCAGCGCCAGCCCCTCGGGCGTCCCGGCGCACCACACCCTGAGCCCGGTGCTCACCTCTCTTGCACGCCCGCGTACACGCGCTCCAGCTCGGCCGCCACGTCGTCCCAGGTGGGTATGGGGGGCGGGTCCTGCGCGCCCGCGTCACGAAGCGAGGCCAGGGCGGACGGCACCTCGGCCGGACCCTTCACGAGCCGAACGTGATCGGGATGGCGCTCGCCGAGCTCGCGGTGGCTCGGGATGTCGCTGAGGATCGCGGGCGTCCCGTGGGCGAGGGTCTCGACCACCGCCAGGCTCTGCACCTCGGCCGCGCTCAGGTGCACGAGCGCCAGCGCGCGGTTCTGCAGGGCAGCCACCGCTTCCGGCTCCCGGACCTCGCCGAGCCATACGGCGCCGGTGTCGGCGATCGTGCGCTCCCAGGCGGGCAGGTCCTGCGCATCACCGGCGAAGCGCCCGGCGGCCACGAGCGGCACGTGCCCGGCCAGGGCGCGGGCCACCTCGGCCACCCGCTTGCGTGGGGTGATCGCGCCGAGGGCCAAAACGAAATCCCCCTCGGGCGTTCCGGGCGGCGGCTCGCCGGGCTCGATCCTGTCCGCTCCGTTTCCGATCACCACGGTGTGGGCGGGATCGGCGCCGAAGGACCTCGTGACGAGCCGCTTCTCGTACTCCGTGCCCGCCACCACGGCGTCGGCGCGGCGCAGCAGCTGGGTGCGCATGCGCCCGCCCGTCATCAACAGCGGCACCTTCGCGGACAACCGGAGAGCCAGCTCGCTTGCGCCGGGGCTCACCACAACGATGGGCGTCACCACCAGCGGCGCGCTGTTGCGGGTCCAGTGCTGGAGGTGGTGCCAGGCCGACGGCTCGCTCCCGAAGACGTGCAGGACGTCGAAGCCCTCGGACGCCTCGGCACGGTCGACGTGCACCACCCGGTGCCCGCGACGTTCCAGCGCGGCCGCTGTTCGCGCCAGCTGGAGCTCGAGTCCTCCGCCGCCGAGCGGAGCGGGAATGCCGCCGAGCACTCCCACCGTGAGGCTCACGACGGCCCCCGCCAGGCGGCGAAGATGAGCTCCTCGGCCACCTCGGGGCGGCGCGAATTGAGGATGTCGGCTGCCATCGCCCGCGCCCTCAGCCGGATCGGCACCGCCGGCTCATTCTCCAGCGGGTTGAGCCCGCGTGCGATCGCCGCGCTCGGGGGAAAGGACTGGCCCGCGGCGGGCGGAGGCGTCAGGGCTTCGACCCGGTCGAACCCGGCGGCCTCCAGCAGCTTGGCCAACGCGCCGCGCGAGAACAGGACGAGATGGCGCGGCGAGTCGATCGCGTACCAGTCGCGCCCGAAGACGCCATGGGCGACGGCGTCGACGTTCGGGGTCGCCAGCCACAGCATCCCGCCGGGGCTCAGGAGGGCGTGCGCCCTTCGCAGCGTCTCCGCGGGGTCCGGGAGGTGCTCGATCACGTGGCCGAGCGTGATCGCCTCGTAGCGCTCCCGCCCGGGGTCCAGGTCGCCGAGCGTGGCGCGCCGGACGTCGAGCCCGGCACGATTCGCCTCACCGACCGCGGAAGGGTCGACGTCGATCCCCCGGACGTCGAAGCCGAGTCCTCGCATCCGGAGGAGGTACTCCCCGTTCCCGCAGCCCACGTCGAGCAGGCGCGCGGGCTCCTGCGAGCGGTGAACGTGGCGGACCCAGCGATCGGTGAGCGCGGTGGTGCGCGGCACAAGCGGGAGCAGCCGTGCGCCCCAGGCAGAGGCGGGCTCCAGGCGGTAGCCGTACCTGGCGTTGAGCAAGCCGTGGAGGGCGCGCCTGCGGAACCGTCCCAACGGCCCGCGGGCCTCCTCCTCAGCGGGCTGTTCGTGGGTGAAGTAGTGGCTGTAGGCGCGGCCGATGCTCCCGGGGGTGGGCCGGGGGTCGAGGAAGGCGGAGCCGCAGCCGCGGCAGCGCCAGAGCGACCACTCGCCCGGCGTGCCGAACAGGGGGTCGACCAGGCCCTCGTAGAGGGGTTCGCGGTCTGCGCCTGCGCAGGCCGGGCAGCGCTCCACGCGCTCGAGGTCCTGGTCGGGCCATGGCTCACGCGCGACGGGCGCGGCGGCGGCCCCGCTCATCCGCGCTCCGGGTGGCGGGTCATGTGGCCCCGCACCGCGTCGAGTCGTCCGAGCGCGCGCATGGCCACCCTCCGCGGTCCCGCCGAGTCCGCGAGCAGCACCGCCACGTCGTACGTCAACGCGGTGGCCAGCCTCCGGCGGAACGAGGTTCCCTGAGCCACCGGAGTGCCGCGTACCTGGCGGCGGAGGAGCGTCATGTTCCGGGTGTCGTAGTACTCGCGCCAGGGGGCCACCCTGCCCACCGAAACCGTACGTCCGAGCACCCGCTTCCGCACCAGGTCGACTGACGGATGGGTGACCTCGGCCGCGGGCGCGGCCAGCAGTCGCCAGCCCCTTGCCCGCAGGCGCAGGCAGAACTCGACGTCGGCGTGCGAGAGCACGTAGTCCGCCCGCACCTCGCCGGCGTCATCGCACGCCTCGCGCCGCAGGAGCAGACCGGCGAATGGGGCCCAGTCGATCTCGCCCGGGGCGCGGTTGGGCGACTGGCCATGGCCGGCGGCCGCCCGGGTTCCCCAGTGCCACCCCGTCTCGCGCCGCCCGTCACCGAAGATGACCGTGGGGGCGGCGCCGGCCACCCGCTCACCGGAGCTCGCGACCGCGAGCAGCTCCTCGAGCGCCGCCGGCGCCGGGACGCAGTCGTCGTCGAGCAGCCAGACCCAGTCGGCCCCGGCGCCGAAGGCCACATCGATGCCCCGGGCGAAGGCGCCGGGCGCCCCGAGCCGCTCCTCGGCCACCACGAGCTCCACATCGCTCCGGGCGGTCATTCGATCCGCGGTTCCATCGCTCGAGCCGTTGTCGATCACGATCGTCGTATCGGGCGTGCGAGTCTGGGCCGCCACGGCATCCAGGCATCGAGTCAGGTCGTCGATCCGGTCGAGCGTCGGCACCACGGCCGCCACGCGCCCGTGCTCCGCCGAGGGGGTCATCCTGGCGTGGAGGGTATCCGCGCTCCCCCTGCCGCGGCCTCGAAGACCGCCGCCAGCCGGTCCCCCAGCATGCGCCAGTCGTAGAGCTGCTCCACCACGCCGCGCCCGGCGGCCGCCAGTGTCTCGCGCAGCTCGGGATCCTCGAGGAGCCGCATGCACGCGGCGGCCAGATCGTCGGCACCGTCGGCCACGAGGATGTCTCGCTCCGGCTTCAGGTCGAGGCCCTCGCAGCCGACGCGCGTCGACGCCACCGCGCGTCCGTTGGCCATCGCCTCGAGCACCTTCAGCCGCGTGCCGCCGCCGGACAGCAGGGGCACCACGACGGCGGTCGCGCGTTCGAACCACGGTGCCATGTCGGGGACGGGTCCGATCACCTCGACCCCGTCGCGGCCGCTCAGCGCCGACACCCTCCGCGGTGGATCGTGGCCCACCACGACCAGGCGCGCGTCCGGCACGACGGCCCGCACCCGCGGCCACGCGTTGTCGGCGAACCAGCAGATGCCCTCCGCGTTGGGCGGGTGGCTCAGCGTGCCGGTGAACAGCAGCGTGCGATCGCCGGCGGCCGGCGGCGCGGGGCTGAACTGGTCGGTTGCGACGCCGTTCGGCACGACTTCCACCGGCACCTGAGTAACAGCTCCCAGATCCAGGCGGTCGCGTTCCGACATCGCGACCAGCGTGCGATAGAGGCCGAAGTGGCGTGCGTCGTGTCGGCGGAAGCGCCGCGCCTCGAGCCGGAGGGCCGCGGCGGTCGCGCCCGACGCCGCCTTCGCGCGGTTCTCGTAGTAGTGCCAGCCCACGTTCTGCAGTGTCAGGACCGCCGGCGGAGGGCCTTCGAGATCGGCGGGCCAGCGCGCGGCGTTGTCGTGCTCCACGCTCAGCACGTCGGGGCGCACCTCCTCGAGGGCGCGCTGGGCGACCGGCCGGAGGGTCGCCCAGAACACGCCCACCTGCCAGGCCAGCACCGGGCTGCTGGCGGCGGACGTGACGAGCGAGGGTCGGCTCCGGAGTGCGCCCAGCGTCTCGCGCACGCGGGACGTGGGCCGATCGACCGTGCTCGTGGCGATGCCGGCGGCTTCGAGCCCGGGCAGCGAGTTCCGCTGATCGTCGGCCACCGGGGCGACCACGGTGACCTCATGGCCCAGCTCCGCCAGGCGCTTCAGGAGATGGAACTGGCGGGTGGAGCCGCCGGTGCCCCCCGGCCAGCGGGGCAGCTCAGGGGTCAGATGCAGGACCCTCACAGGCTCTCCTCCGCGCGATCCGCGATCAGCCGCGCGATCGCGAGCGACGATGTGGCCGCGGGAGACGGCGCGTTGCGCACGTGGATCGCGCGCTCGGTCTCGTGCACCACGAAGTCGTCCACCAACGATCCGTCGCGGGCGAGCGCCTGGGCGCGCACGCCGGCGAACGCGAACTCCACGTCGCCGGGCCGCAGGCCCGGCACGTAGGCCGCCGCCGCCGCGACGAAGGCGCGCCGGCTCGTGGCGTGCCGGAGCTCGGTCACACCGGTCCGCCACCAGCGACGGAACATCCGCCAGCTTCCCGGCCAGGCCACGGTGGCGGCCACGTCCCGGGGCCGGACTCGGCGCAGCGAGTAGGCGTCCCGCGACGGCGCCAGCAGCGCCGTCGGCCCGACCAGCACGTCGCCGTTGGTGTGACGGGTGAGGTGCACGCCGAGGAACGGCAGGCTCGGGTCGGGCACCGGGTAGATCAGGGAGCGCACCAGCTCGCGCTTCTCGGGCCGCAGCCGCAGGTAGGCGCCGCGGAAGGGCACGATCCGGGGCTCGGCCGGCGCTCCGGCCATCACCGCCAGGCGATCCGACCAGCCGCCGGCGCAGAACACCGCGAAGCGGGCGCGGGTCTCACCGCGGGAGTGGGTGAGCCGCACGCGACCCTCGTTGACGGACACGCCGGTCACGCCCGCCCCGGTCGCGATCCAGACGCCGCTGTCGCGCAGCTGCTGCGCCAGCGCGCGAGCCACGCCGCCGAAGTCGGCGATGCCCGTGTTGGGCGAGTGAAGCGCCGCCACGCCCGCCGCGTGCGGCTCCACCTCGCGCAGCTCGGTGGCGGTGAGGCGGCGCAGGTCGGGAACGCCGTTCTCGCGGCCGCGGCGCTCCAGCTCGTCGAGGCCCGGCACCTCGGACTCGTCCAGCGCCACGATCACCTTGCCGCAGCGTTCGTGCGCCACGCCGTGCTCCTGGCAGAACTCGTACATCTCGGCTGCGCCCTCCACGCACAGCCTGGCCTTGAGCGACCCGGGCTTGTAGTAGATGCCGGCGTGGATCACGCCGCTGTTGTGGCCGGTCTGGTGGAAGCCGACCTCCTCCTCGCGCTCGAGCAGCGTGATCGAGCTCTGCGGGTGGCGGCGGTGCAGCTCGCGCGCCACGGCCAGCCCCAGGATTCCGCCGCCGACGATAGCCAGATCGCACTCGCCGCGCGGATCGCTGCTCATCGCGGCGTAGCGGTCAGCCCGCTTGCTTTTGAGGCACGCCGCTGGCCAGCAGCTCGAGGTCGGAGTCGACCATCAGCTTCACCAGCTCGGCGAACGGGGTGCGCGGCTCCCAACCCAGCTTCTCGCGCGCCTTCGCCGGATCGCCGATCAGGTGCTCCACCTCGGCCGGGCGCAGGAAGCGCGGGTCGATCTCCACGTGGTCGGCGGGGTCGAGGCCCACGTGTTCGAATGAGAGATCCACCAGCTCGCGCACGCTGTGCGTCTCGTTGGTGGCGATCACGAAGTCCTCGGGCTCGTCCTGCTGGAGCATCAGCCACATCGCCTCCACGTAGTCCTTGGCGTAGCCCCAGTCGCGCTCGGCGTCGAGGTTGCCCAGCGCCAGCTTCTCGGACAGGCCGAGCTTGATCGAGGCGGCCCCGTGGGTCACCTTGCGCGTCACGAACTCCAGCCCGCGGCGAGGGCTCTCGTGGTTGAAAAGTATTCCTGAGCAGGCAAAAAGGTCATACGACTCGCGGTAGTTGACCGTGATGAAGTGGCCGTAGACCTTGGCCACGCCGTAGGGAGAGCGGGGGTAGAAGGGGGTCGTCTCTGTCTGCGGCACCTCGAGCACCTGGCCGAACATCTCCGAGGAGGACGCCTGGTAGAAGCGCGCGTCGGGCGCCACCTCGCGCATGGCCTCGAGCATCCGCGTGGCGCCCACGCCGCTGAACTCGGCCGTGAGCACCGGCTGGTTCCACGATGCCGCCACGAACGACATCGCGGCCAGGTTGTAGATCTCGTGCGGCTCGCACTCGCGCATCACGTCAACCAGCGAGCGCTGGTCGAGCAGGTCGCCGGTATGGAGCGTCAGCTGGTCGCGGCAGTTGTGGAGGCGCTGGAAGGTCTCGGTCGAGGAGCGCCGGACCATTCCGTGCACCTCGTAGCCCTTCTCGAGCAGGAACTCCGCGAGGTAGCTGCCGTCCTGTCCGGTGATGCCGGTTATGAGCGCGCGGCGGTTCTCGGTCACGGATCGGCACCGTAGAGCATTGCTATACGTTCGGCGGCTGATGACCTCTCTGCTGGCGTGGGCCTGGGCGCCACTTGCGCTGTACGTCGTGCTGCTGGGGCTCGGCCTGCTGGCCGAGAGGCTGCTCGCCGCCGAGTTGCCGAACGCCCTGCTCGCGCCGCTCGGGTTGGGCATCGCGATCGTGCTGGTCACGCCCGTGTACCGCTTCGGAGCCTCGGCCGCCGTGGCGCTTCCGCTGCTGCTGATAGCGGGCGGCGCCGGCCTCGTCCTCGCGCGGGCGAACCTGCGCGAGCGCATGTGGGCGCCCGCGGCGCTGGGCGCCGCCGGGGCCGTCTACCTGCTCCACATGCTGCCCGTGGCGCTGTCCGGAGACCCGACCTGGGCGGGCTACAACTTCGTGAACGACACGGCTTCGAACTTCGTGTTGATCGACCTGCTCGAGCACCACGGGGCCACCGCCCCGGCGCCGGACTCGACCACGGGCAAGGTGGCCGGTTACTTCGCGACCTCGGGCTATCCGATCGGATCGAACGCTCTCGCGGCCACCGCCCGGCCGCTGGCCGGGGTGCCGGTCGACGCGCTGTACCAGCCCTTCCTCGCGCTCGTCGCGGCGCTCACGGCGATGTCGCTCACGGAGATCGTGCGTCGCGCCGGCCTGCGCCCGCTCGCGGCCGCCGTCGCGGCGACGCTGGCCATGGGCGGCGTCCTGTTCTACCGCTACGCGCAGCACGGGGCGATCAAGGAGGTGGTGCTCACGGCGCTGTGCGCCGTTGCCGCGGCGCTGGCGGTCGTGGCCCTCGAGCGGCGGCTGCCGATCCGGTTCGTGGCGCTGATCGCGGTCTGCTGCCTGGCGATGGTGTTCGCCTTCAGCGCGGCCGCCGGCGTGTACGCCCTCGGGCTGGCGGTGGTGGTCCTGATCGCGGCCGTCACCGCGGCGGACGGCCCCGACTGGCGCCACCTGGGCCGGCTGGGCGCGGTCGCGGCGGGCGTCACGCTGCTGGCGCTGCTGCCGATGCTCGGCTCCACGCTCGACTTCGTGGACGTGGTCACGGACGTGTTCTCCTCCTCGACCGCGTCGGCGCAGGACGCGTTCGGTCAGCTCACCCGCCCGCTCCCGATCACGGAGGGCTCGGGCGTCTGGCTGGCGCGGGACTACCGCGAGGCCGTCGAGTCGTCGTACGACGAGCTGAACGTGGTGCTGGTCACGGCCGCGATCGTCATGGCGGCGGGCGGGCTCGTGCACTGCATCGCGCGAAACCGCCCGGGGCCGCTGATCCTGCTCGGGTCCGTGGCTCTCCCAGCGCTCGCCCTGGCGCCGTTCGTGACCCCCTACATCGAGGCGAAGCTGCTGGTCACCGTGACCCCCGCGGTGGTGCTGCTTGCGGCGTTCGCGGCCCTCACCCTCATCCAGCTGCCGCGCCCCGCGCCGCGCGTCGTGGGGGGTATCGGCCTGGCGCTCCTGGCCGCCGGCGTCCTGGCCTCCGACCTGTTCGGCTATCGCGAGACGAAGCTGGCGCCGCTGGACCGGATGGATGCGATGGAGAACGCGGCCGACCGGATCCCGGGCGATGGGCTCTGGCTCTTCAACGAGTGGGAGGAGTTCGGCAAGTTCTTCATGCGCTCGGCGCGGATCAACGCCGCGAGCGAGCGCGACTCCCCCAAGCCGGTGCAGCTGCGCCGGCCGGTGAAGAGCTCGTTCGGGCGCTGGTTCGACCTCGACCAGCAGAAGCTCTCCTACGTGCAGGGATTCGACGGCATCGTCGTCCGCCGGTCGCCCGAGGCGAGCCGGCCGCCCGCAAGCTTCACGAGGATCTACCGCAATCGCTACTACGAGCTGTGGAAGCGCGACCCGAGCGTCACCGTGCGCCGGCACCTGCCTCTCCAGGGCACCTACCGCGCCACCTATCCCGCCCGCTGCGAAGGCGTGCGTGCGATGGCCGCGCAGGCGGAGCCGGGAGATCGCCTCGTCGCCGCCCGGCCGGCCCCCGTGGCCGCCCTCAGCCCCCTGCTGGCGGCGCGCCCGCGAGCGTGGAGCGCTGCCGCCTCGACCATCCCGGGCACCGTCCTCCCGTCGGGGCCCGGCACCATGAGCGGCGATGTGACCACCAGGGTCGGCGGGCCGACCCTCGTGTGGCTGAACATGAGCGGAGGCCGCAAGGTCACGGTGTTCGTCGACGGCCGGCGGGTCGGAGACGTGGGCCAGATCAACACCCCCTCGCAATGGCTCGACGCCGGCTCCGTGAACCTGTCTCCCGGCCGGCACAGGGTGGAGGTCAAGCGCGCCGGCGCCTCGGCTGGGCCTGGAGACTCGTTCCGCGGGCACCTGGGCCCCCTCAACCTCCAGTCGGCGGCCGAGCCGGAGCTGGTCTCCGTGGCGCCGCGCGATGCGCGCCGCCTCTGCGCCAGGAGCTGGGACTGGATCGAGCTGGTCCGGGGCTGATGGCCGGCATGGTCACCGTGGCGATCCCCGTGCTGAACGGCGGGCCGCCGCTGCGCCGGGTGCTGGCCGCGGTAAGGGATCAGGAGGTCGATCGCGAGCTGGAGCTCGTGGTGGCGGACTCGGGCTCCTCCGACGGCTCGCGGGAGGCCGCCGAGCAGGCGGGCGCACGCGTGATCGACGTCCCGCCCGGCGAGTTCTCCCACGGGGGCACGCGCAACCGGCTGATGGAGGAGTCCGGGGGCGACCACGTGGCCTTCCTCACCCAGGACGCGCTGCCGGCCGACGACGGCTGGCTCGCGCGGCTGGTGGCGGCCTTCGACCTTGCCGACGACGTGGCGCTCGCGTTCGGCCCCTACCGCGCGCAGCCCACGGCGAGCGTGATGGTCCGGCGCGAGCTGGCGGCCGTGTTCGAGCCCCTCGGCGACGAGCCGCGCCTCGACGACGGCCCGTTCTTCAGCAGCGCCAACGGCTGCGTGGCGCGGCGCGCCTGGGAGCGGGTGAGGTTCCGCGAGGTCGCCTACGCCGAGGACCGGATGCTCGCGAGGGACATGCTCTCGGCGGGCTGGTCCAAGGCCTACCATCCCGCCGCAGTCGTGATCCATTCACACGAGTACCCCCTCCGCAAGCAGGTGCAGCGCTCGTTCGACGAGGGCCGCGGCATGCTCGAGGTGAACGGGTTCCGTGGCCACTCCCTCGCCGCCTGGCCGCTCGCGGTGCAGCGGGCGGTGCGTGACGACGCCGCCATGGCGCGCGCTGAGGGCACCCCCGGGATCAGCCTGTGGGCGCGCTCGCTGGCCCACCACGGAGCCCGCGCGCTCGGCGGCGCGCTGGGCGGTCGCGCCGACCGCATCCCCGGCCGCGCGCGGCGGTTCCTCTCCCTCGAAGGCCACGGAGGCTTTCGAGCCCAGGGCGAACGATGACCGACGAGATCCCGACCAGCCTGCGAGAGCGCGCGCGCCTCACCGTGGAGACCTACGGGTGGGGGGAACTGCTGCTGCGCTTCGTCACCGCGCCGCTGCGGCTCCTCGGCCTTCAGAAGGGCGTCCGCGACCGCCTGCGCGAGCGGCGGGAGCTGAAGGCCACGCTGCTCTGGTACATGACCGACGGCCGGCCGGTGACGATCGTGATGCCGACCTACGGCGATCCCGAGATCACGTTCGACGCGGTGAAGGCGCTCCGCCGGACCGTGGACGCCAAGAGCGTGCGGATCGTGGTGGTGGACGACGCCAGCGCCCCCGAGCACCAGGAGCGCCTGAAGGGCCTGAAGGGCGCCGAGCTGGTGCTGGCCGAGGAGAACGGGGGCTACTCCGCGTCGGTCAACCTCGGCCTGGAGCGCGCTGGGGACGAGGACGACGTGGTGGTGATGAACAACGACGTGCTGGCCGGCAAGCACTGGCTGCCGCGGCTGCAGGAGGCCGCGTACGACGCCGAGATCACCGGCATCGTCGGCCCGCGGCTGCTCTACCCCGACGGGCGGATCCAGTCCGCCGGCTCATACCGCAACACGAGCGCGCCCGAGTGGTTCGACCACCGCTACCGGTTCAGGCCCGCCGACCACCCCCAGGCGCTGGTGGAGGCCGACGCGATCGCCGTCACCGGTGCCTGCATGTACCTGCGCCGCGATCTGATCGACTCCATCGGCGGCTTCGACGACGGCTACCCGATGGGCTACGAGGACGTGGACTACTGCCTGCGCGCCTGGGACGAGGGACGCGTCGTGCGCTACGAGCCGGGCTCCACGCTCACCCACCTCGAGTCCCCCACCCGCGGCACCGACGTCGGCGACCGCGAGCGCATCTCCCAGCAGCGGTTCTGGGGCCGCTGGGGCAGCTGGTTCGACGAGCGGCCGGTGCGCACCGCCGACGGCGCGCTGCGGATCATCTACGTGACCGAGGACACCGGCGTTGGCGGCGGCCACCGCGACATCTTCGAGCACCTGAACCGGCTGGCCGCGCGCGGGCACTCGGTGGAGCTGTTCTCGCTCGAGGGCCAGCCCGAGTGGTTTCCGCTGGGCTGCCAGGTGCGCGAGTTCGAGGACTTCGAGGAGGTGGCGCTCGCGCTGGCCGAGGAGAATGCGATCAAGGTCGCCACCTGGTGGGGCACCGGGCCGGCGGTGTGGCGCGGGTCGGCGCGCACGGGCCGGCCGGTGTTCTTCGTACAGGACATCGAGACCTCCTACTACGGCACCAACGACCACCGCGCGGTGATGTCGCGCCGGCAGGTGCTGGCCGGCTACCGCGAGGAGTTCGCCTACATCACGATCTCGCGCCACAGCCAGCAGGCGCTGAAGGAGATGGGCCGCGAGGCCGAGCTGATTCCGCCCGGCATCGACCTCGACAACTTCCGCGTGCTCGGCACGCCCCGCAGCGACGACACGATCCTCGCGCTCGGGCGCACCAGCCACCTGAAGAACTTCCCGCTCACCGTGGCCGCTTGGGAGCGTCTAAATCCGCGGCCCCCGCTGAAGCTGTTCGGCGTCGAGCCGGAGGCGGCCGAGGGCCTGGACGCCGAGTACGTCTACGGGCCCAGCGACGCGCAGGTGAACGAGCTCTTCAACGAGGCAGCGGTGTTCGTGCAGACCTCCAGGCACGAGGGCTTCTGCCTGCCGCCGCTGGAGGCGATGGCCGCCGGCACGCCCGTGGTGTGCACCGACGCCCACGGCAACCGCGACTTCTGCATCGACGGCGAGAACTGCCTGATGGTCCAGGCCGAGCCGGCGGCCGTGGCGGCCGGCCTCGAGCGCGTGCTCGGGGACGCCGCGCTGCGGGAGAAGCTGGTGGCCGGCGGACTGGCGACGGTGGGCGAGTACGCCTGGGAGCGCCGGATCGACCAGATGGAGGAGTTCTTCAACCGCATAGCCGACCAGGACCCGCCGGCCCCGAGCGGGGCTGTGCCCGAGCCGAAGGCCGACCAACAGCCACGGCCGGGAGGAGAGCTAGGCGTCCCGCGAAGCGGGAGCCGTTAGGGGGGTTGCAAAGGGGGGCATGTTTGCCCCCCTTTGAGGATCTCTGAGCTGTTGCGGCGAAGCCGCCCTACAGCTCCTCGGCGATGCGCGGTGCCGCCCGGGTGAAATACCAGACGCCCAAAAAGCAGATCACCGCGGAGATCGAGATGGGGATCATCATCATCGTCCAGCTCCCGATCGCCTGAGGGGCGCTGAGGGCGTTCGGGTCGATCAGCCAATGCCGCATCTGCTGGAGGATCGTGGCGATGGGGTTGCACATGATCAGCTGGCGGGCGGTGTCGCTCGGCACGATCTCGATTGCGTACAGGATCGGGGATCCGTAGAAGAGCACCTGGAGCAGCACCTCCCAGATCGGCTCCACGTCACGGAAGCGCACGTAGAGCGCCGAGAGCAGCAGCGCAAGGCCGGTGGCCAGGGTGCAGAGCAGAGCCACGAGCAGGGGCACCAGGAGCCACGTCCACATCGGCCGCACGCCCGTCGCCAGCACCAGCGCACCCACGGCCACGAGGTTCGTGAGCAGGTTGAACACGGCGGTGAGCACCGACGCCAGTGGGATCACCACGCGCGGGAACTGGATCTTGCGCACCAGGTTCTCGCGGTCCAGCACCGCCGTTACGGCGCCGCCGGTGGCGTCGGAGAAGAAGGTGAAGAGCATGATCGACGTGAGCAGGTAGGCGGGGAAGAACTTCACGCCCTCGTTGAACTTCACGAACTCGGTGAAGACGATGAAGAGCACACCGAAGAGCATCAGCGGGCGCATCAGCTGCCACAGATAGCCCAGCGCCGAGCCGAAGTAGCGCACCTTGAAGTCGAGCACGGCGAGGGTCACCGTGAGATCGATGAAGCGGCGGCCCTGGCCACCGAAGGCCGTCGAGCCGGTCACCTGGCGCAGCGGCCGGGCTGTGCCGACGGCGCTCATCCGCGCTCGATGCGCATCTCGTGCTCGAGATCGACCAACCCACCGCCGGCGCGCACGCCGGTGACCACGATCGTCGCCAGGTTCTCCCAGCGATCGATCACCGCGTCGCCGCTGCCGCGCCGGGCGACCACCGTCGACAGCGCGTAGCGCCCGGGCGCCAGGGCGTTGTCGAAGGTCATGCTGAACAACGCCGTGTCGCCTGCGCCGAAGGTGCCGGGCAGTTTCTCCTCCAGCGCGCTGTTGGCCACGAACACGTTCTGCAGCTGGGGGTTCACGAACGTCACCGAGAAGACCGGGTCCGGCACCTCCTCCGTGAACTCCACGCGGGCATTGAACGTGCACGTCGCGTTCTGGGCGAAGGTGGAATTGCGGGCGCCGTGCTCGTCCTCCATCCAGGCCTCCACCACCCGCGCCTCGCCGGTGCCTCCGCGCGCCGGGCCGCCGCCCTCGGGGTCGCCCAGCTCGCGCCGGAAGTTCAGCTCCAGGTACTGGTCGGCCACCTCGCGCGGGCGGCCGATGGACACCACCTCGCCCTTCTCGATCAGCACGGCGCGATGGCAGAAGCGGTCGACGGCGCCCATGTCGTGGGTCACGAGCACGATCGTCTTGCCCTCCTCGCGGAGGTTGAAGAACACGTCGAAGCACTTCTGCTGGAAGGCGGCGTCGCCCACGGCCAGGATCTCGTCGATCAGCAGCACGTCGGCGTCCACCTGGATCATCACGGCGAACGCCAGCCGCACGTGCATCCCCGACGAGTAGTTCTTCAGCTTGAGGTCGGTGAAGTCCTCGAGCTCGGCGAACTCGATCACCCGCTCCACCCGTTCGGCGGCGACGCCCGGCGTCAGGCCGAGCATCACGCCGTTGAGCAGGATGTTGTCGCGCGCCGCCAGGTCCGGGTGGAACCCCACCCCGAGCTCGATGAACGGCGAGATCCGCCCCGCCACGTCGATCCGGCCGCTGTCGAGGCGGTAGATGCCGGCCAGGCACTTCAGCAGCGTGCTCTTGCCCGAGCCGTTGCGCCCGACGATCCCGAAGAACTCCCCGCGCTCGACTTCGAAGCTCACGTCGTGCAGCGCGTCGAGCTGATGGTCACCGGGACGGCGCAGGGGGTGAAGCACCCTCTCCTTGAGGGTGTGGCGCTGCTCGTTCGGTATGCGGAAGGACTTGGTGGCGCCGTTGATCACGACGGCCAGCTCGTCGGGCTGGGCCATCGGCGGAACCTTAGTTAGCGTTTGCGCTTCAGCGCCGCGAGCACGGCCGCGAGGTTGTCCGCCAGCAGCGACGGCGGAAACCGCTCCGGGTCGGAGAGCACGAGCCGGCCGGCGTCCTCACCGGTGGAGAGCAGGAAGTGGGCCATCAGCTCGTTGTCGAGGCCGGGCGGCCCGCCCCGCTCTTCCACCCCCCAGGCGACGAGCTGGGTCACCTGCCCGCGCAGTGCCGCCCTGGTCTTCTCCGCGCGCCGCGCCACGGCGGCGGGCATGCCCTCGATCGGCAGCAGGAACAGGCGCCAGGTGAGCGGGTCGCTGGCGACCGCCTCGAGGAAGCTGCGAAAGCTCGTCACGAGCAGGTCGTCGGGATCGCGCTCGCCGGGCCCGGGCGGGATCGCCTCGGCCACCTGGCTCATCGCGCGCTGCTCCTGGCGGCGGTGCAGCTCTGTGAGCAGCGCGTCCAGGTCGGGCCACACGCCGTAGACCACCGGCCTGCTCACCCCGGCGCTGCGGGCGATAGCGTCGATCGACACCGCCGGGTAGCCCTGGAGGGCGATGATCTCCAGGGCCGTGTCCAGCAGCTGCTCCTTGCGCTCCTGCGGGGGGAGCCGCGGGGCGTACTTGCGCTTGGTGGCGCTCACCACCGGACAATGCTACGGTATCGAAGCTACAGCACCGTAGGAATGTCGGCGTCCCGTACACCCGTCACGTGATCTCCGCCGCGGCTTCGTCGGCCGGTGGGGCCCCGCTCGATCAGCTGGCCGTGCTGAGCGTTCTCTACGGCGGCGGCAGCGCGGCGCTGCTGTGGCTGGTCGAGGCGCACCGGCGCGGGCGCACCCGCCTTCTCGCGCGCGCCGGGGCGGCGGCCGCGTTCGTGTTCCGGCTGCCGCCGTGGGCCGCGCTGCCGACCTTCATCGGGATCGTGTCGCTGCTGGCCGTGATGTGCGGCGGCTTCTGGGACATCGGCTACCACATCGATTACGGGCGCGATGACGGCCCGCTCGGCAACCCAGGCCACTGGCCGATGCTGTTCGGCTTCTTCGGCTCGTTCGCCGCCGGCGTGCTGTGCCTCGGGCTGGCACACGGCGAGGAGCCGGGTCCCGCCTGGATCCGCCTCGGCGGTAGCTGGCGGATGCCGGTCGGCGGCGCGCTGATGATCTTCTGCTCGGCGTTCGGCCTGGCCGCGCTGCCCCTCGACGACGTCTGGCACCGGATCTTCGGGCAGGACGTGACGCTGTGGTCGCCCACCCACTTCATGCTCCTCGGCGGCGCCACGTTCTCGGTGATCGGCATGGCGATGCTGGTGAGCGAGGGCGGGCGGGCGCGCTCCCGGCCGGCCGGCCCGCGGACCGGAGGGCATCGGCGCCGCGATCGGCCGCGTCTGGATCCGCATCCAGCGGGTGGCGCTGCTGGGCGGGATGCTCGTGGGGATGGAGGCGTTCCTGGCCGAGTACGACTGGGGCGTCCCTCTCTACCGCGCGGTCTGGCAGCCGCTCTTCCTGGCCGCGTCGGCGGCGCTGGTGTTCACGGCGGCCCGGGCCTGGGGCGGGCGCGGCGGCGCGCTCGGCGCGTGGGGCATCTACGCGATCGTGCGGCTGCTGGCCACGCTCATGCCGGTGCTGGCGGGCCGCTCGCCGTCGGCGATGCCGCTGCTGCTGGCGTCGGCGGTGTGCGTCGAGTTCGCGGCGATAGCCGCCGCGCCGCGCGTGCGGCCGCTGGTGTTCGGGGCGATCGCGGGGCTGGCGTGCGGGACGGTCGGGTTCGCCGCCGAGTACGGCTGGTCGCACCTGGTGATGCCGCTGCCGTGGCAGCCGGGCCTGATCGCGGAGGCGCTGCCGACCTCGATCGCCGCCGGCCTCGCAGGCGGCCTGCTCGGCACGCTGCTCGCGTGCGGCCTGCGCAGCGAGCTGCCGTCGCCGCGCGTGACCCGCGCCGTGACGTGCGGCGCGCTGGCGCTGCTGGTCGCCCTGGGAATCAACGCCGGGATCAAGGAGACCCCGGACGCGCGCGCGACGCTGGTGCTCACCGACACGCGGCCGGCGCCCGAGCGCGAGGCCCTGGCGGAGGTCCGGCTCGATCCGCCCGACGCGGCCGACGACGCGAACTGGCTCTACCTGCTCGGCTGGCAGGGCAAGAGCGACCGCGTGGTCGACCGGCTCGAGCGCGTGGGCGACGGCCTCTACCGCTCCACCCGGCCGATCCCGCTGAACCGCACCTGGAAGGTCGGCCTGCGCCTGCAGCGCGGGCGCGGCCGGGGTGCTGTCCCGGTGCGCCTTCCGCCCGACCCCGAGCTGGGTGCCCGCGGGGCGGAGCTGAAGGCGCCGGCGCGCTTCACACGCGCGTTCGGGCCCGACAGCCGGATCATGTTGCGCGAGCAGTCGGCGGACCGCGCGGCGTGGCTGTGGATGACCGCGATCGGCGTGATCTTCGCGTTCTACGCGCTGTTCGTCGCGGGCGTCGCGCTGGGTGTCGGGCGGCTCGGCCGGCGCGGCGCGAAGCCCGCGTCGGTGGCGTCCGGAACTACCGTCTAACGACGGACGATCCGCCAGCGGTGCGTGTCCGGTTTTCCGACGAGGCCGGCACGGATGCCGCGCACCCAGAACTTCTTCGCGCCCGGCCGAAGGTTGCGGTAGCGCTTGGGCGACCGGCATCCCCGCCAGCGCCTCAGCTTGCGCGGGACGCGCTGACCGGTCAGGCGGCACTGAAAGCGCACGCCGGGCGTCTTGGAGCGGAAGCGGAAGGTGAAGACCGCGGAGCGCTTGCGGGTGCGGCGCCTGGGGGCCCGTCCGATGCCCGGGCGAGACGTGGGCGGGGCCCACTTTTGGACCTGGTCGCTCTCCCAGTCGATCGCGTAGACGTTTCCCGCGCTGTCGGTCTCCACCCCTCCGTAACGCACATGTTCGACGCTGTCGTCGCCCCAACGCGTGAGGAATGCGCCTTTGGACGTGAGCTTCTGGATTCGGTCACTTCCGTCTGCCACGTAGACGTTCCCGGCGGTGTCCGTGGCGATGCCGATGCCCCCGATTCCCAGCTTCGCGGTGAGGGCCCCGTTGGGCGTGAACTTCTGGATCCTGTTGTTGCCGATCTCCGTCACGTAGACGCTTCCCGCGGCGTCGGTCGCCACGCCCGAAGGACTTGAGAACTGCCCATCGGCCTTTCCAGGTGTGCCCCACGTGCGGACAAAGGCGCCGTTGCCGGTGAACTTCTGAATGCGCGCCCCATCGACGACGTACACGCTCCCGGCATTGTCGGTCGCGATGCCCGTCGGGGACTCGAACTGTCCGTTCCCGGATCCCTTGGACCCCCATTCGCCGATGAAGGTTCCTGTCGAAGTGAGCTTCAGCACTCGGTCCCGGCCCGTGTCGGCGACGTAGACGTTGCCGGAGCGGTCGATGGCGATCCCGTTTGGGGATAGGAACTGTCCGTACCCGGGTCCCTGGGTGCCCCACGTCGCGATGAGCGCCCCGCCGGAGGTGAACTTCCGGATGCGACCGTAGTAATGGTCGGCGATGTAGATGTTGCCGGCACGGTCGGCGGCCAGGTCAGCGGGTTCGAACTGTCCGTAGCCGGCTCCCTCGCCCCACTTCGTGACGAGCCCGTAGCCCTGGGCCTCGGCGGCCGGGGCGCTTGCGAGTAACGCTGCCAGGACGCCGCCGACAAGCAGCACAGGGGATCGCGCTCGGATGAACCACCCTAACCCCGATCGGGCGCCTCCGCGAACTGAGCCGGCGCGCCGCCCAGCGCGCGCCGGTAGCGTCTAGGAGTACCGTGTAGGCCAATTCCTACTGAGGTGTAGGATATGGCCGGCCGCAACGAAGGGAGGCGTTGGCGGAGTGCGTGCGTATGTGTCCACAAAGAGCTTTGTGGATGAGGTAGGGGCGATGGTCGCACTCACCGGCAAGACGCTGGTGGCTGCTGTGCGCCCGCCGTACTCATACGGCGAGGAGTTCCTGCAGCAGTTCCTGTTCGCGCTGCGGCTGGGGTGGTTCCCGATGATGGTCACCTCGATCGCCATCAGCTTCGGGCCGTCCGGGATCCAGGCGGGCAACTTCCTCAACCTGTTCGGCGCCATCGATCGGCTCGGTGGCCTGTTCGTGCTCGCGGTGATCCGCGAGTTCGCCCCGATCGTGTGCGCGATCGTGATGGCGGGCGTGGCGGGCACGGCCATGTGCGCCGACCTCGGCGCGCGCAAGATCCGCGAGGAGCTGGACGCGCTGATGGTGCTCGGGATCGACCCGATCAAGAGCCTCGTGGTGCCGCGCTTTCTGTCGCTGATGCTCGTCACCGCGCTGTTCAACATCTACGCGATCATCTTCGGGACCGTCGGCGGGGTGCTGGCCACGCTCAGCAACGGCGCGCCGCTGGGCCCGTTCTGGGCCACCTACTTCAACAACGCGACCACGGTCGAGCTGCTGGGCTCGCTGGTCAAGACCACCGTGTTCGGCGCGATCATCGCGATCGTCTGCTGCTACAAGGGCATGAACGCGACCGGCGGCCCCGAGGGCGTCGGCCGCGCGGTGAACCAGGCGGTGGTGATCGCGTTCCTCGGTCTGGGCGCGTTCAATTACGTCTTCACCCAGGCGATGCTCGCCCTCGTCCCCGAGCTCACGATGATCCGGTGAGCGCGCCCGGCCGCGACCTCGCCTACCGGACCGGCCACATGGCCTGGTTCTTCGCGCGCACGATGGGCAACGTCTACTCCGGCCGCGTGCTGCGCTTCTTCGGCGAGGCGCTGCGCCAGGCGGGCCTGCTGATCACCGGCTCGGTGCTGATCGTGCTGGCGCTGGTGGGCATCCTCGGCCTCCAGTGCGGGATCGAGGGCGCCTACGGCGCCCAGACGGTGGGGGCGAAGTCGGCCGCGGGCGCGTTCACGGCGCTGTGCAACCTGCGCGAGGTCACCCCGTACGCGTTCGGCTACATGATGGCGGCCAAGGTCGGCACCGGCATGGTCGCCGAGATCGGCGCGATGCGGATCAGCGACGAGATCGACGCGCTCGAGGTGATCGGCGTCCCGTCGGTGCCGTACCTGTGCTCCACTCGGCTGCTGGGAGTCTGGATGGTGCTGCCGTTCGTCTTCGTCGCGGCGGTCGCGGTCGGGTTCCTCGCCTCGGCGCTGGCGGTGGTGGTGCAGGTGGAGCAGGTATCGGTGGGCGGCTACTTCCAGATCTTCTGGCAGTTCCAGAACCCGGTGGACCTCCTCTACTCGGGCATCAAGACGATGTCGATGGCCACCTTCGTCGTGCTCGTCGGGGTCTATTACGGCTACCACGCCGCCGGGGGCTCGGTCGGGGTGGGCACGGCCACCGCGAAATCGATGGTGGTGAACATCCTGGGGATCCACGTGATCGGCCTGCTCGGCACCCAGATCTTCTGGGGCGGCAACCCGCGCTCGCCGATCGGCGGATGAGGGGGGCGACCACCACGCGCGCCAGGGCGATCGCCGTCACCGCACTGGTGCTGGCGATCGTCGTCGTGTCGATCGTGCTCCTGGGCGGCGGGGGCGGCTACGAGCTGCGCGCCCAGTTCTCCAACGCCAGCCAGCTGGTGACCGGCGCGCAGGTGCAGGTCGCCGGCCGCCCGGTGGGCAAGGTGAGCGAGATCCGGCTCACCAAGAACGGGCTGGCGGAGGTCGTGATGGAGATCTCCGACGAGGACGCGCTGCCGATGCGGCGCGGCGCCGGGGCGCAGATCCGCACCGGTGGGCTGGCGGGCGTCGCCAACCGCTTCGTGGTGCTGCGGCCGGGGCCGCCGGACGCGCCCGAGATCCCCGATGGCGGCGTGATCGGCCTCGACCGCACGCGCGCGATGGTCGACCTCGACGCCGTGCTCAACGGCCTCGATCCGGCCACGCGCAAGGACCTCCAGGGCCTGCTGCGCTTCGGCGAGCGCGCGTCCGCGGGCACGGGGCGGCAGGTCAACGAGGCCTTCCATTACCTCAACCCGGCGCTCGCCCAGACCTCCGCGCTCACCTCCGAGCTGGTGCGCGACGAGGCGGCGCTGCGCCGCCTCACCGACACCGCGGCCACGGTGTCGGGTGCGCTTGCGTCCCGCGACACCGACATCGAGCAGGGCGTGACGAACACCGCGGCCACGCTGCGCGCCGTGGCGTCGGAGCGCGACGCGCTGGGCCGGACGCTGGCGCGCGCGCCCGAGGTGCTGCGCACATCCGGCCGGCGGCTGGGGCGGCTGAGCGACGGCATCGAGTCGGTGAGCGACACGGTGCCGCTGGCGCGGCTGCTGGCCGAGTCGGGGCCCGTGCTGGCGAAGAGCCGGCCGCTGGTGCGCGACCTGCGACCGGTGCTTCCCGACCTGCGCCGCACGCTCAACGCGTTCCCCCCGCTGGCGAAGACCACCGTGCCGAGCCTGCGCGACACCACCCGCATGGCGCGCGGGATGCTGCCGATCCTCACCGCCCTGCGTCCCTACACGCCGGAGGTGGTGAGCGGGTTCGGCGGCGCGTACTTCGGCACGATCGGCGGCTACTACGACGCCAACGGCCACTACGTGCGAATCGCGCCGGTGTTCGCCAACGACTCGCTGCCGGGCGGATCCGCGGGCGGCTACCGGACCGGGCTCACCGCGCGCTGCCCAGGCTCGGCTGCCGAGCCCGCCGCGGACGGCTCGAACCCCTGGGTCGATGACCCGAAGCTGTGCGACCGCAGCCACGACAAGCGGCCATGAGGCGGCTGGTGGCGACAGCCCTGATGGTGCTGGTGGCGACGGGCGCCGCCGCGCTCGTGCTCGGGTCGCGCGCGGGGGCGGCGTCCGACTACCGCGTGGACGTGATCTTCGACAGCGCCCGCGGCGTGATCCCGGGCCAGCTCGTGAAGGTGGCGGGCGCGCCGGTGGGGTCGATCAAGGACGTGAAGGTCACGCCGGGCTACAGGGCGCGGATCGAGCTCGAGGTCGACTCGCGGTTCGCGCCCTTCAAGGCCGACGCTCGCTGCAGCATCCAGCCCGAGGGCCTGATCGCCGAGTACTTCGTGCAGTGCGACCCGGGAACGGCGGGAGCCCGCCCGCTGCGCAGCGGCGGTGGCCGGCCGCCGACGGTTCCCGTGGAGCGGACGACCCTGCCGGTGGGCCTGATGGACCTGTTCGAGCTGGCCAGCGTCCCGGTCCGCGACCGCGCGCGGGTGCTGATCAACGAGCTCGGGATCGGGCTGATGTCCCGCGGCGACGACCTCAACGCCATCCTGCGCCGCACCAACCCCGCGCTTCAGCAGGCCCGCCGGGGCATCGAGCTGCTCAACGCCCAGCGGGCGGACCTGGACAAGATCGTGCGCTCCACCGACCGCGTGGCGGCGTCGCTGGCGCGCCGCCGCGGCCGCGTGAAGGACTTCATCCGCGGCGCGGCGCGCGTGACCGAGGTCACGGGCAGCCGCAACGCGGAGCTGAGCGAGGCGGTGCGCCGGCTGCCCGGGCTGCTGCGCGCCACGCAGCCCGCGCTGCGCGCCCTCGATCAGTTCAGCGCCGATGCCGAGCCGCTCCTGACCGAGGTGCGCGCGGCGGCGCCGGGCGTCGCGCGCAGCCTGCGCGAGCTGCGCACGTTCGCCGGCACGAGCGCCGAGCCGCTGCGCGGCCTGCGCTCCACCCTGGTGCGCGGCCGCCGCGCGGCGAGCACGGCTGCGCCGTTCACCCGCCGCCTCAACCGCTTCCTCGGCGACGCGCCGCCGACCATCGGCCTCGTCGCCGACCTGTTCGGCGATCTCGACCGGCGCGGCTTCCCCAAGAACCTGCTCGAGCTCTTCTACTACGGCGCCGCCATGTCGGCGCGATACGACCAGTACGGCCACATCCTGCCGTCCCGGCTGCTCGACCTGCCCAGCTGCGGCCTCTACGCCACCACGCCCGGTGGCGGGCTGTGAGGCGCGGCCGGGTAACGCGGCCACCCGCGCGCCCCAGGCCCGGCGCCGCAAGCGCCGCGCGGCCCGTCGCCCGGCGCCGGTCAGGCGCGCGCCGGCGCCCAGGGCGCCCTCCGCCGGGCCGGCCCCCGAGCCCCAGCGGCCCACGCCCGCGCCGCGCCGCCGCCGCCCGCTGCCGCTCCCCGTCCCGCTGCCGGGCGATTCGCCCGAGCAGTTCCCCGACGAGCTCGAGGACCTCCTCGACTACCTCCTCGGATGAGACGGCGAGCGACAGCCGTGGCGCGCCGCGACACCCTGATCGGGTCGCTCACCATCCTCATCGCGACGATCGGCGTGTTCGTGGCCTACAACGCGAACGAGGGCCTGCCGTTCCTGTCCACCTACGACGTGTCGGTGGACGTGCCGGACGCGGCCCAGCTGGTCAAGGGCGACGACGTGCGCGTCGGCGGCGCCCGCGTGGGCCAGGTCCAGGAGGTCACGGCGGTCGAGCGGGCCGGCGGCGGCCCGCCGGTGGCTCGCCTGCGGCTGGCGCTCAACCCCGACCTCCAGCCGCTGGCGGCCGACAGCCGCGCCCAGGTGCGCCCGGTGTCGATCCTCGGCGGCAAGTACCTGGCGCTCGAGGAGGGCAGGTCGAGCCGGGGCATCGAGCCCGGCGGCACGCTGGGCGTCGCGCGCGCCACGCCCACCGTCGATCTCGACGAGGCGCTTCAGATCTTCGACGAGGAGACGCGCCGCGGGCTGGGCACCGCGACCAGCGGCCTGGGGGAGGCGGTGGCCGGTCGCGGCGCGGGGCTCAACCGCACGCTGCAGTCCACCCGCACCCTGCTGCCTCGCCTCGAGCGCGTGCTGCGCACCCTGGTGGCGCGCGACACCAACCTCCGCGGCCTGATCCGGGCGACCGCGCAGACGACCGGGGCGCTGGCGCCCGTGGCCGAGCCGCTGGGAGGGCTCGTGGCCGAGGGCGCCACCACGCTGGAGGCGCTGAGCGCGGCGTCCGAGCCGCTTGGGCGGGCGATCGGGGAGCTGCCCGCCACCGAGCGCGTCGGCACCATCACGCTGACCCACCTGACCCCGGTGCTCGTCGACGCCGCCGCGCTGGCCCGCGAGCTGCGCCCGGCCGCCGCGCGCCTGCCCGGCACAAGCGAGCGGCTGTCGCGATCGCTGGTCAGCGGCACCGCCGCGCTGCGCGCGCGCCCGCGCGGCAGGCTCGACCCGCTGGTGCGGGCGTTCTCCAGCCTCGCCGAGAATCCCGCATCCGCCGGGGCGGTGCGCAAGACCCAGGACAGCTTCGCCGACCTCGAGCCGCTGCTGGGCAAGATCACGGCGGCGCAGGTGCACTGCAACGTGTTCGGGATCTGGGCGCGCAACCTCGCGTCGATCGCCAGCGACGGCGACGCCGCCGGATCCTGGATCTCGATGCTGCCGATCAACCGGCTCCAGCAGATGACCCAGTCGAGCCAGCCGGACCCCGAGCTCCACCTCAACTTCTACCCGCGCGAGGACGCCACGGCGTGCGAGGCCGGCAACGAGGCCTACCGGCCGGGGCAGCGGATCGGGCAGCCCATGAGGCCGGGCCAGACACCCAGGTACGAGCTGCTGGGCTGGCTGGTCGCGGTCGCCGCGCTGCTGTTCACCTACGGCGCGTTCACCAAGCGGCTTCCCTTCGACTCGAAGTACGAGATCGAGGCCGTGGTGACGAGCTCGAACGAGCTTCGCAAGGGCAATCCCGTGCGGATCGCGGGCGTGGACGTGGGCAAGCTCACGGGGATCGCGCGGGGGCCGGGGGACACCACCGTGCTCAAGCTCGAGATCTCCGACGAGGGCCGGCCGGTTCACAAGGACGCGCGCCTGGCCATCCGCCCCCGGCTGTTCCTCGAGGGTGGGTTCACGCTCGCGCTCGAACCGGGGAGCCCGTCGGCGCCCGAGCTCGAGGACGGCGATGTGATCCCGCTCAGCCAGACCGCCCGCCCGGTCCAGTTCGACGAGATCCTCGCCACCTTCGACACGCCCACGCGCGAGGATCTGAAGACCACGCTCTCGGAGCTCAGGACGGGCACGGAGGGCGGCGCCGCGGCCTCGCTGCAGCAGACCGCGCTCGAGGCCGCCCCCGCGCTGCGCGACCTGGCCGTGGTGGCCGAGGCGGCCCGTGGCGAGCAGCCACGCGACCTGTCGCGGCTGGTGGCGGGCGCCGCGCGGGTGACCGGCGCGCTGGCCGATCGCGAGGGCGAGCTAGCGCCGCTGGTCGAGAACCTCAACCGGACCGCCGGGGCGCTGGCCGACCACGATGTGGAGCTGGCGGCATCGGTGCGCGAGCTCGACCCGACCCTGGCCGCGGTGCCGGGGGCCCTGGCCGCCTTCGAGCGCACGCTCGGGCCGCTGCGGCGGTTCCAGGCGGCCACGCTGCCGAGCCTGCCGCTGGTCACGCCGACGCTCACCCGCCTGCGCACGTTCGGGCGCCAGCTCGACGCGGTCGCGGGATCGCCCGCCAAGCCGTCGGAGTTCCCGCGCCTGCTCGTGCGGCTGCGCCCGGCGCTGCGAGACATCCCCAAGCTCTCGCTGCTCGTGCGCGGCCTCTACCCGGTGGTGGGCCCGGTGGTCCCGTGCGTGCGCGACAACCTCGCGCCGACCCTCAACACCAAGCTCGACGACGGGGCGCTGTCGAGCGGGCGGCCGGTGTGGCAGGACTTCCTCCACGGCCTCGTCGGGCTCGCGAGCTCCGGGCAGAGCTACGACGCCAACGGCCTCTGGATGCGCTACCTGTTCGCCGCCGACTCGGCGAGCGTTCCCGCGCCGAACCCGACCGGGGCGCGGCCGGTGTGGCGCGGGCCGGGAGTGGCGCCGCCGCCGTACCGCCCCGACGCGCCGTGCAGCGAGCAGGCGGCGCCGAACCTCGCGGCGCGCAGCGGCGGCCCGGGCGCGGCCGCGCGCCGCGCCGCCACCGACCGGCCGCCCGGCCTGGCGGACATCCGCCGGGTGCTGCGGCCGCGGAAGGGCAGGCCCTGATGCGCCGCCAGCTGCGCTACCACGGCAAGTGGCTGATCGCGATCGCGTTCTTCGCCGTACTCGCGGGCACGGCGGCAACGTGGATCTTCGTGAACCAGCGTCTGCGCACGCCGCTCGCCGACCGCTACGAGCTCAGGGTCACGTTCGAGAGCACGCAGTCGCTCACCGCCGGTCTCGGCCAGCCGGTGAACGTCGCCGGGGTGCGCGTGGGGGACATCGTCTCGACCGAGCTCGAGGACGGGCGCTCGGTCGCCACGCTCTCGATCGAGGGCGATCGGCTCCCGCACGTGTACCGCGACGCCCGTGCCGCGCTGCGGCCGAACACCCCGCTCGAGGACATGCAGATCGAGCTCTACCCCGGCCGGCGCGCGGCCGGGGAGATCCCCGACGGGGGGCTGGTCGGCGTGTCCCGCACCGACGTCGCGGTCGACTCGGAGGAGTTCACAGCGATCCTCGACGCCGACACACGGGCCTACCTCGACGGGCTGATCACGGCCGTCGCGCGTGGGTCGCGCGGGCGCGGCAAGGATCTTCGGGCCGCGCTCGAGGCGCTCGGGCCCACCACCGCGCAACTGCGCGAGCTCAACGGCTCGCTGGCCGCGCGGCGGCGCCAGATCCGCCGGGTGGTGCGCAACCTGTCGCTGGTCATGCGCGCCGCGGGCTCGCGCGAGCGCGACCTGCGCGGCGTGGTGAGCGGCTCCAACGCGACCCTGGGGGCGCTCGCGCGTGAGGACACCGCGCTGCGCGAATCGCTGGAGCTGCTGCCGGGCACCCTCACCTCGGCGCGCACCAGCCTGGGTCGCGCCGAGCGCCTGGCGGACGGCCTGCCCGCCACGCTCAACGCGCTCACCGAGAGCGCGCACGAGCTCCCGGGCGCGCTGCGCGCCACTCAGGGGATGCTCGACAGCGCGAACCCCACGCTCGCCCAGTTGCGGCCCTTCCTGCGCGAGAGCCAGCCGGTCTCGCGGGACATCGCGAGCGCCACCGGGCGTCTGGAGCGCGTCGCGCCGGACCTGCGCAGTTCGTTCGCGCTGCTCGACCGGGTGGCGAACGCGGTGGCGTACAACCCGCCCGGCTCCGAGGAGGGCTACCTCTACTGGACCGCGTGGTTCTTCCACAACGTGAACTCGGTCTTCTCCAGTCAGGACGCCCACGGCGCGATCTCGCGCGGCCTGTTCGTGGCGGGGGGCGCGGGGGCGATCACCACCGCGGGCAAGCAGCGCAAGCTCGCCCCGATCGAGCAGTTCCTCACCGGCAAGAGGTCGGGGCGATGAGGCCGAACGAGGTGAGCCGCGGCTCGATCTTCGCGGCGCTGGCGTTCGCGTTCTCGTGCTTCTGCCTGGTCCTGTTCTTCTGGATCCAGTTCGGCGGCTCGGTGCCGCTCAAGCCGCAGGGCTACCGGTTCCAGGTCTCGTTCGCCGAGGCGCCGAACATGACGCGCGGGGCGGACGTGCGGATCTCGGGCGTCTCGGTCGGCAAGGTGGTGGCCGTCGGGCGCTTCGGCCAGCGCACCGACGCGACCGTCGAGCTCGAGTCGCGCTACGCGCCGATCCCCGCCGACACACGCGCGATCGTGCGGTCCAAGACGCTGCTGGGGGAGGCGTTCGTGGAGCTCTCGCCCGGGGACCGCGAGGCGCGCAAGCTGGCCGACGGCGGGCGCCTGTCCGCGCGCCAGGTGGCCCCGACTCAGGCGCTCGACCAGGTGCTGAGCGGATTCGACGAGCGCACCCGCCTGGCGCTGCGGCGCTTCGTGTCCGAGCTCGCCCTGGCCGTCGACGACCGCGGCCAGGACCTCAACTCCGCGCTCGGGCATGCCGAGCCGGTCACGGCGAATGTCGACCGCCTGGTCCGGCTGCTCGACCTCCAGCGCGCCGAGGTGCGCGGGCTCGTGCGCGACTCCGCCACCGTGCTGGCGGCGGTCGGCCGGCGCGAGGGTGACCTGCAGAGCCTGGTCTCGGCCGGCAACGACGTGTTCTCCACCACCGCCGCGCGCAACCGCGAGCTCACCGAGACCGTGCGCGCACTCCCCGGCTTCCTGGTGGACCTGCGCGGCTCGCTGCGCCGGCTCGACCGCGCCGGCACGAAGGTGGCGCCCGACGTCCGGACCCTGCGCCAGCTCGCTCCCCGCCTGACCACCTCGCTCACGGCACTCGACGGGCTGTCGCCCGAGTTCGGCGCGTTCTTCGAGGAGCTGCGCCCCGTGCTGCGCGCCGCCGACCGCGGCCTGCCTGCCGCCACCGCCATCTTCAAGGCGACGGAGCCGCTGTTCGGCGTCGTCTACCCCGCCAGCCGTGAGCTGGGCCCGATCTTCTCCTACTTCAACGCGTTCGGCACCGACACGGTGAGCTCGTTCGCGAAGGCGGGCGCCGCCACCTCGGCGACCCACGAAGGGCGGCACTACCTGCGCACGCTGCTGCCGATCACCAGCGAGAACCTGGTCGGCGCGCAGCACCGCTCGCCCACCAACCGCTTCAACCCCTACCTGCGTCCGGGCGGCCTGCGCGACTTCCAAAGCGGTGGCCTGCGCGCGTTCGGCTGCTCGAACACCTCGAACCCGATCACCCTGCCGGCGCTCGGCAGCGCCCCCGGCTGCCGCGAGGCCGGCCAGTGGACGTTCCGGGGCAACACGCGCGTGTTCCCGCGCGTCGAGCGCGACGCTCCCTGACCTTTGCTACAGTAATGTAGCTTTATGGGTGGGGTGAGTAAGAAGCGACACGAGGACTACGGCTTCTTCGGGCCGGACTCGGTCGCGTGGCGGGTGTGGGGCTACCCGACGTCGCTCACGGTCGGCTTCCAGCGCGCCGTCGTGGTGGAGGAGCTCGACCCGTTCCTGCTCGCCTCGGTCGAGGCGACCAACCGTGTGCGCACCCAGGCGCGCGGGCGCTACGACAACACCATTCGCTACTTCGCCACCGTCGCGTTCGCGGACTCGCGCACCGCGGTGGAGGCGTCGGCCACGCTGATGCGGATTCACTCGCGCATGGTGGGGACCGAGCCTCTGTCGGGGCTGCGGTACGACGCCAACGACCCCGACTCCCAGCTCTGGATCCTGCTCACCGGCTGGCACTCGGTGCTCTACGCCTACGAGCGCTACGGGCCCGGGCGGCTCAGTCCCGAGGACGAGCGGGGCTACTGGGAGGCGTGCGCGGTGGCGGCCGAGCTGCAGACCTGCGATCCGGACAAGGTGCCGCGCACCCGCGAGGGCGTGCGCGAGTACTTCGAGGAGGTGCGGCCGCGGCTGGCCGCCTCCGAGGCGACCCAGGCGATGATGGACCACCTGCTCACCGCCTCGGTGATCTTCCCCGAGCTGCCGCGGGTGCTGCGACCCGGGGCGCGCATCGTCAGCCGGGTTCTGCGCACGGCCACGATCGCCACCATGCCGCGCTGGCAGCGCAGCCTCGCCGGCCTGCGCCAGTCGCGCCTGGCGGACGCGCTGGTCGTGCCGGTGATGAAGGTCTCGTTCCGGATCGCCCACACCAGCACCGCGCTCAGGCTCGCGATGCTGGGGCTGATCTCGCCGCGAACAGTCCCGATCGTCGAGCCCGTCTTCCGTGGCACTCCGCCCGAGCGCCAGGTCACCGTGACCCCGGCGGAGGCGTTCGAGGCGGTGGCCTGACGATGTCGCTGATCCCGCCCAACCCGGTCGATCGAGTGGGGACTCAACGGCGTTGGGACCCCGATAAAGCCCCACTCGATGCCCTGAGGTCGCGGGCCTTCTTGGTCACGGCCCACTTCACGTAGGCCCGTTCGTAGCGGATCTGGCCGTGGGTGAATCGGAGGAAGGCGGTGCCGGCGAGGGTGTGGGCCTGGTCCCGGCGGCGGTCGTTGGCCTGCTGGAAGGCGGTGCGATGAAAGCGCCCACCGTCGGTCTCGATCACGAAATCCAACTCGGGCCAGTAGAAGTCGACCAGCTTTCCGTTCACCCACACCTGGGTCTCGGGTTCGCCCAAGCCGGCGGCGCGGTAGATCGGGCGCATCGCCCGTTCGAGATCCGAGTCGGTGTAGCGGAAGGTGGCGCGGTCGATCACCCGGCGTAGCGCGGCCACTCCTCGCCGCCCCCTCAATGCCTCGATCTCGCGGCGCAGCTGCTCCACGTGGATCAGGTCCTTCTTGTCCGCTTCGTTGATCGCGGCCTCCAGAGCGCCCGGCTTCACCCGGCGGGCCAGTTGCACGAACAACGGAGGCAGTGAGAGGACTGGGATGCCATCGACCTCGGTGATCTGGTCGGCGAGCCCGCCCAGTCGCCGCACTCGGATGCCCGCGCGGCGGCGGCCACCGTCGCCAGGGACCGCCACCTCGATCTCCTTCCCCTCACTGCTCCTCACATCCCACAGGGCCAAGCCGGACTCTCCGTCCAATGCCGACCCCGGGCCGCACGCGAGCGTCGCGGCCTTCCAGAGCCCGTGCGCGGTCACGGTCGGCCGCCCGACGGCATACACGCCGTGCCAAAGCACGAACAGCCGACCGGTGCGGAGCCGGTGGCGGATCGCCTCCTGGGTGTAGCCGAGCATGCGCAGCTGCCAGTGAGCGATCACGTCGTGCTGCGATCGAGCGAGCTCCCAGGCGTCACCGGCAATCGAGTGGGGACTCGACGGGGTCATAACCCCCTTAAGGCGCCAGTCGATCGAGATTCGCCCCCTGGGCGGCCTACTTCGGATTCTCGGGGCGGTTCTGGGTGGCCGGCGGGAAGCCGTCCAGGGGGCCGAGCTGCTTCAGCACCGGCGCCTTGCCGGGCTGCAGGCGCGGGTAGAAGGTGCCGTCGTAGAGGTTCGGCCCGGACGTGAAGCAGGCCGGGCGGCGCGCGAACTCCTTGGTGAACGCGGGGACGTCGAGGGCATCGTTCGGGGGCACGTCGCCGTAGCGGTTGCGCGGGCCGATCGCGCGCGTGCAGTCGGGGCTGTCGTAGCCGCCGAGCGGCTGGATCCGGTTGAACTGATTCGGCGGCAGGTAGACGTGGCCGCGGTCGTGCTCCGGTCGCTCGGTGAAGCGTTCGAAGCTGCGCGGCTCGAACAGCACCGTGTTGGGCGCATAGCGCTCGCCGCCGAAGTCGCCCTGCAGGGCAGCGCCGCCGTTGGTCAGGAATCCCGCGATGCGCGTCTGGTAGAAGCCGAGCAGGGAGAGGATCGGGTTGAGCTCGTCGAGGAAGGGGTTCAGGGCGTCCACCACCGGCCCGGCGCCGCGCACGGTCCGCCCGAGCGCCGGCACGCCCGTGCGCCCCGCGCGGATCAGCGGGTCGAGGCTGCGGAACGTGGCGCGCAGGTCGGGCGACACGTCGCGCAGGTCGCGCAGAGTCGGCCCGAGGTCGGCGGCGGCCGGGAGCAGGTCGGTCACGAGCGGACGGGTGTCGCCCGAGAAGCGCTCCACCCGCCGCAGGGTCGCCTTGGTCTCGTCGAGGAAGGTCGGCAGGATGCGCACGGTCTCGGCCAGGGCGTCGTCGCGCGACGCGGTGGCCTCCAGCGCCTCGCTGGAGTTCTGAACCAGGCCGCGCAGCGCGCCGTCGCGCTCGTTGATCGCCTCGAGCACGGTGCCGCCGTCGGCCACCAGGCGCCGCAGCGCCCCCCTGCGCTCGTCGAGCACGCGGAACAGCCGCTCGCCGTCGACCGTGAAGCCCACCAGGTTGCCGAGCGAGTCGTTGAGGTCCTGGCCGCGGTTGCCGGAAACGGCGTCGTCCACCTCGCGCACCCAGCGGCCGAAGAACTGCCTCGTGGGCTTGTCGAAGGTGGAGAAGACCTCGTCGAGCTCCACGGTCGGCTCCACCTGCGTCGACGCCAGGCGGCCGCCGTCGGCGAGGTCCTCGCCGGACCGCCCGGGCGCCAGCTCGATGTAGGTCTCGCCGAGGAGCGTCTTCTGGCGCAGGATCATGCGCGACCCGCGGTCGATCGGCGCGTACTCGGGGTTCATCTCGATCTCGAGCAGGGTGGCGGCGCCGCGCGCGTCGAGCTTTTTCTTCTTCACCTTGCCGACGCTCACGCCCGCCACGCGCACGTCGGCCTCCACCGGCAGCGTCGCCGCCTCGCGCACCTTCGCCTCGAACCGGTAGCTCTCGGGCCTCAGCGGGATCGATCCGCCGAACGTGAGCCAGAGGTAGAGCACGATGCCCACGCACGACAGCGCGAACACCACCATCCCCATCAGCCGCCCAAATGTCGGTGCCTGCTTGTTCATCAGGGGCTGTTGTCTCCGCAGAGCTGGGCGGCGGCCAGGATGTCGGTGACCGTGGTCGGGATCCCGATCGCGTTGAACACCGTGCAGCTCACGTTGCCGAGCGTGAAGCGCCGGAACACGCCCTGGCCGTCGGAGGTGCCGAACGCGGTGATGCCGTTCTGCGCGTTCCAGGCGAGCCAGTAGAGGAGGCTCTCCTGCCGCGCCCGATCGCGGTTGAGGTCACCGGTCAGCGCCTCCGCGCCGCCGGGGTTGTAGGCGAGCAGGTTCAGCAGGCGGTTCAGCGGCAGCAGCGCCTTCTGCAGGTCCGGCGCCGCGCGCGCGACCCGCCGCGCGCTCACGCCCAGCTCCTCGACCTCGGTGCGCGCGATCCGGGTGAGCGGTCGGATGCGATCACGCAGGATGGGAGTGCTCTCGCGCGCCAGCGGCAGCAGCGCCTCGCCGGTGGGGCCGAGCTGGCGGATCGACGGCCTCAGCGCGTTCAGCGCGGGGCGCAGCCGCCGCCCGAGCGCCCCCACCTTCACCAGCGTGGTCTCCGCGCTGCGCAGCGTGCCGGGCAGCTGCCCCACCGAGCTCGACAGCGCCTGCTCCTCGGGGGCGATCGCGCCGAACACGGCGTTCGACCCGCGCACCAGCCGCACGATCTCGCGGTCCGAGCGGCCCAGGTCGCGCGCCAGCAGGCCGTAGTGGTGCACCAGCGAGCGCAGCTCGCGCTTGCGCCGCGCCGAGGCCCGGGTCACCCGCGCGGAGTCGCGCACCGTGGGGCCGAGCCGCCGCAGCGCCTCGCGCAGGTCGGTCCCGCGGCCGTCGAGCCCCTTGCCGCCGCCGGAGATCAGCAGCTTGAGGTAGTCGCGGCCGTCGTCGTCGAGCACCGCGAGCACCTCGTCGAGATCCACGTCCGGCGCCGTGTTCGCGAGCTCGATCCGGTCGCCCTCGTCCATCTGCGCGCCGTGGCCGGGGTCGAGCTCGATGAACATGTCCTTGAGGCCGGTCTTGGGCCGCAGCAGCGCGGTGGAGTCCTCGCGCACCAGGTGCTTGAAGCGCTGCTCGATCTCGAGCTCCACCACGGCGCGGCCCTCCTCGAGCTCCACGTCGCCGATGTCGCCGATCTTCACCCCGGCCACCCGCACGGACTGGCCCTGGCCGGGCGCCACGGCGCGCGCGCTCTCGAGCACCGCGTTCACGCGGTACGGGCCTTCCTCGATCAACGGGAAGCGGAAGTTCTGCTGGGCCAGGATGTATCCGGCCACGCCCAGCCCCAGAACCATCAGGGCGATCACGGCCAGGAAGTGGGCGAGGTACTTGCGGATCCCGAGCCTCATCGCGCCCGCTCCCTCAGCCGCTTCAGGACCTTGCCCTGGCGCTCCCCGAGCTTGCGGTGCCAGTCGCGCACCAGTCGCTTGCCCTTCAGCAGCGCGACACGCTGGTCGGCACGCTTGGCCGTGCTGCCCGCCTTGAAGTTCGCGGGCAGCGGGGTCAGCGTGCCCTCGGGCGACGCGTTCGCGCCGGGGGCCTGAAGGTTCGGCTTCTCCTGGGTCTCGCACGGCACGTCGGGCCGGCGCGGCGGCGGGTTCACGCCGCCGTCGGGCGGCGGCGCCGGGCGCACCGCGGTGCCCGGGTCCACGAAGGAGGTGTGGAAGAAGCTCTGGTTGGCGTCGCTGAGGCGGCTCTCGCCCGCCAGGCCCACGAACGTGCGCTGGAGCTTCTGGTTCACCGTGCCGGAGTTCGCCGGGAAGTCGGGGTCGGGGAAGTCCGTGGTGATGAACGGCACCAGCACCTCGTCGGTGCACGCGGCCGCGGCGCGCCCCTGCTCGAACACGCCGACCGAGCGGTCGAGCAGCGCGAACAGGTCGGGCGCGCGGCGGCGCAGCACCCGCGCCGCGCCCTGCAGCTCCGACGGCCGCAGCAGCGCCCGCACCTGCGCCAGCGCGGGCCGGGCGGCGGTGGTCAGCGGGCCGAGCACGCGCACGCCCGGCCGCGCCTCGGCGGCGGTCACGCGCACGGTGGGGATCGCGGCGTTCACGTCGCCGAGCGCCGGCCCGGCCACCCGCAGCGTGTCGCGCAGCGCCGGCACCGAGGCCTCGAGCGCGCCGTCCTCGCGCACCAGCGCGCCGGTGGTCACGGCCAGGTCGGTCACCAGGCCCTTCAGGGCCTCCTCGTCCTCCACCAGCGCGCCCGCCACGCGGGCGCTGCCGCGCAACCCGTTGCGCACGTCCTCGCCGGGCTTCTGGCCGAGCGAGGCGTCGCTGGTGATCGCCAGGTCGCGCAGCGCCGGCGCCAGGCTCGGCAGGGCCTGGTTGAAGCCCTCGGCGCCGCCCTGGTCGAGCGCGGTGGAGAACTCCTTCACCGCCGTTTGGAGATCCGCGCGAGTGTCGGAGTTCAGCGAGCCGATCACATCGGTCAGCTGCACCGCCGCGGTGGTCTGGTCGCGCGGGATCACCTCGCCGTCGTCGACCTCGGGCGAGCTCGGAGTGCCCGGCTCCAGCTCCACGAAGAAGTTGCCGCCGAGGAAGATCCGCGGGCGCAGCTTCAGCTCGGCGTCCTCCTTGATCGGCAGCGCCTCGTCGGAGAGCTCCATCGTCACCCGCCCACCGCCGCCGGGCAGCGACTCGACGCCTGTCACCTTGCCCACCTCGATCCCTGCGATCCGGACCGGCGAGCGCTTGGCGATGTTGCTGGTGTCGTCGAAGTCCGCGCGCAGTTCGAACGGGTCGGCGAACGGGTTCCACTTGAACCACGCGCCGAGCGAGAAGCCGACGAGCAGCACGAGCGCCAGCAAGCCCGCCTGGAAGTTGCTCAGGCGACTCATGGCACGTCCTTCAGGTTCTCGATGCCCAGCTCGCGCGCCTTGTAGGTGCCGCCCGCCAGGCCGGGGAAGTCGCTGCGCGAGATGATCGCGTTGCCGCCCGCGGGCGTGCCGTCGGGCAGAAGGCCCACGGTGTCCGGCCGGCTGCGCGCGAACGGCTCGACCAGGCGGCCGTTGGGATAGCCCGCCTGGCCGTTCTGGCAGTCCGCGTTGCCCTGGGCGTCGATCGCGGGCTGGTAGGGCGGGCCGAACAGCCGCACCGCGGGCTGCCCGGCGATCGTGGCCCCCTGCGGCTTCTGGTCGGGCGGCACGTCCGCCGGTCGCGAGCTGGTGGTGAGCGCGATCGCGTTGGGCTGGAGGTAGTTGATGATCTTCAGGAACTGCTGCTCGTTGGTGCCTCCCGCCGCCGGCTGGGACTGGTGCTCGCCCAGCGGGCCGATGAAGTAGTTCGCGTAGTTGCAGACCGTTTGGTAGGGCGCGATGTACTCGATCGCCGGCCGCAGGATCCGCAGCGCCGTGCGCAGGTCGCGCAGGCTCATCAGCGTGTTCGGGTTGCGGATCAGCTCGCGCGCCTCCTCGGAGGCGTCCGCCAGGTCGCGGCTGAGCGGGATCGAGCGCGACAGCACCGGCGTGCCCGCCGCCAGCGCGGAGTCGATCGGCGGCAGCGTGCTCGTGAGCTCCGAGGCCGGCTCACGCAGGCGCCGCGCCAGCTCGGCCGAGTCGCCGAGGAAGCCGCGGCTGGCGCGCAGGCTGGTGGTGCCCTGCGCGAGGGTGCCCGGCAGCCGCTCCAGCCCCGCGGCCAGCGCCGCGGGATCGCGGTCGAGCGCGGCGAAGGTCGTGGCGCCGGTGCCCAGCGCGGCCGCGGCGGCCGGCGCCACGGGCGCCACCTGCGCCGCGGCGCCGCCGAGCTCGCGCACCAGGCGGCCGAGGCGCGTGCGGCGGGCCGACAGCGTCGCCATAACCGGGGTCAGCCGGCGCAGCAGCGGCGCGGCGGCGCCGATCGACTCGTTCAGCGACTCCCCGCGTCCGGCGAGCGCGTCGCCCAGGCCCTCGGTCGCGCCGCGCAACCCCTCGCGGGTCGGCGCGGGGAACGCGTCGTAGATGTCCTCGAACTCCAGCGAGGCGGAGGTCTGAGAGAGGCCGATCGTGTCGCCGGCGGCGAACGTGTCCTCCGAGGTCCCCGGCGTGAGCTCGATGAACTTGATCCCGAGCGGTGAGCGCGGGCGCACCCGCGCTGTGGTGTCGCGGGAGAGCGGCTCGACCTGCTTGTCGAGCTTCATGTCCACGATCGCCACGGCCTTGCCCGAGTCGCTCGCGCCGGGACGCAGCCGCTGCACGAAGCCGACGCGGAAGCCGCCGACCCGCACGTCGTTGCCCTTCACCAGCTTGGACCCCGTGGGCAGTTCGGCCGTGAGGTTGTACGTGGGCACGAACGGCAGGCCGCTGTTGGCGTTGTAGGCCAGGAACACCGCGACGAACGCCACTAGCAGCGTGACCGCGCCCACGAGCAGTGGGGAGGCGGTGATGGATGATTGGCCCCGCCGGTTCATGGGCCCAGGAGGTAGTCGAGGAGCTCTTCGGTGGACTGCGGTTCGGTGGGCAGGTCCGGCAGCTTCGGCGGCGACAGCTTGGGCAGGCGCTTCAGCAGGTCCTCCACCGACGGCGGCAGGCCGACCTGGGGCTTGGAGATGTCGCGCTGGCCGGGCACCGGGCCCGCGTCGGGCTCCCCGGGGCCGCGGCGCTCACCGCGGCGCGCCGCGGGCTTCTCGGAGCGCCGGGCGACGCTGGTGGCCGCCGGCGACGGCTGCCCCGGGTCCGGCGCGTTGATGCCGGGCTGGCGCGGCCCGAGCCAGGAGTTGCAGTCCGCCAGCAGCTGCTTGTCGCTCACGTTGTTCACGAACGGGCTGCACTTGTTGGTGGTCGCGCCGACGCGCAGCAGGTGCCCGAGCTCGTCGAACACGTTGGTGCTCATCACCTGCCAGAAGAAGTAGTTGCCGATCGACTCGAAGCCGGTGAACCCGCCGCGTCCGCCGCCGTAGCTCGGGTCGGTGGAGGGCGGGCCGTTCACCTTCGCGCGCGGGTCGTGGTCGATCGCGCGCCGGCGGTCATCGAGGCTCTGGAGCAGCTGGCGCAGCGGCTTGGCGGTGGCGGGGGCGTCGGCGGCCAGGCGGCGCAGCTCGTCCAGCTCGGCCTTGCCCTCGCGCAGCGCCTGGTTCGCGGGCACCGCGGCGTTGCCCAGCTCGCGCAGGGCGGGCCGGGCCGTCGCGGCGAACGGGCCGAGCCGGTCGAGCACCCCCTTCAGGTCGGGCGCCGCCCGCTCCAGGTCGGCGAGCAGCGGCTCGGACTCGCTCGCGAGCTCGCCCAGGCGCACCAGCGACGGCCGCAGCTCGGCCAGGAACTCGGGCGTGCGCCGCACCGACTCGCGCAGGGCGTCGCGGCGGGAGGCCACGGTCTCGGCCAGGTCGGCGCCCTCGGTCACGAATCGCCGGGCGTCGCGGCGGGACCCGGCCAGCTCGGTGAACACGGTGTCCGCGTCGGCGATGAAGTGCTGGATGGTGTCGCTCTCGTCGCCGAGGATCCGCAGCACCTTCGAGGTCTCGCGCATACCCGGGTGAAGGCGCCGGAGCACGGCCTGGAGGTCATCGGAGCGCCCGGCCAGGCCGGTGCCCAGCCCGGCCACGAGCACCCGCAGCCGCTCCCGCACCGGGCGGCGCAGCACGTTCTGGATCAGGTCGAGCGGGATCGTGCCCTCGGTCTGCGTGACCGGGATCGCGGCGTCGTCGGCCAGCCGCTCGCGCGCGGTCCCCGGCTGGCAGTCCACGAAGTACTCGCCGATCAGCGACTGCGGCTTCACCGCGCACGTGGCATCGGTCCGGAAGGCGGGCACGCCCTCCTCGGACACCGTGGCGGTCACCACGGCCTTGGGCGGCCCGTTCCGCGACGTCTTCACGTCGAAGTCCGAGGTCTCGCCCGCCCGCACCCCGCCCACGCGGAAGTCGCCGCCGGTCACCAGCCCGAAGGCGTTGTCGAAAACGATCCGGTAGCTGCGCTCGCCGCCGTCTCCCGACGCGCCGGCCAGCGCGAACGCGAGCGCGGCGGCCGCGAGCATCACCAGCGGCAGCGTGGCAAGCCGCCTCATCGCACCGCCCTGTGGTCCTCGGTGCACTCGAGCCGGCGCTGCTCCTCGGCGCTCAGCACGTTCGAGCCATCCGGCAGCACGATCTCCGCGCCGCCCGGGCAGCGCTTGAACTGCCCGGTCTTCGGCGGGGTGCCGTAGATGTTCTCGGCGATGTTCACGTGCGTGCGCGTCTGGCCGCCGAGTGCGTCGAAGTAGCCGCCGGTCGAGGAGAAGTCGTCCAGCCAGCCCACGAAGTCCATCGAGTAGGGGCGCGCGAACGCGATCACCGGCGTGGCGGCCCGGAACGCGTCGGTGGCCTTGGGGAACGCGCCGTCGGTCTCGCCCACGGACACGCGCCGCCCGCCGGGCGCGATCGCGCGCCGCTTGTGCACCACGGCGATGTCCGCCAGCGGGGGCACGGCGCGCACGACCTCCAGCAGGTCGTTGCCCTTGCCGGGGCGGCGGATGGCCGAGCGCAGGTCACGCAGGGTGGGGCGGGCCGCGGCGGCCACCGCGCGGGCGTCGTTCAGGAGGGGGGAGAGGTTGCGCGCCACCGGCTTGGCGTCGGCCACCAGCGGGTCGAGGTCGTCGAGCGTGGCCCGCAGGTTCAGGAACGAGGTGTTGGCGCGCCGCATCACCGGCGGCAGCAGCTCGATCGACTCGGCCAGCGCGCCCTTCTGCCGCGCCAGCGCCCCGGTGGTCTCGTTCGCTGTGCCCACCAGCGAGGACAGGCTGTCGCGCCGCTCGCTCAGCGCGGTCACGAGATCGGCGCCGTTCACCAGCGTGCGTTCCAGCACCGGCCGCTCGCTGGTCAGCTCGCGCAGCAGCCGGGCGCTGGTTGAGAGGCCGGGGTTGAGGTACTCGATCCCGCGGCCGAGCTGCTCACCGCCGCCGTCGCCGAGCGACTCGGCGGAGTCCCGCAATAGCCCCTTCAACGCCCGCCGCGTCTCCGGCGTCAGCGCGTTCAGCACCTGGTCGAGGTCGACCTGGGTCGTGGTGGCGTCGGAGCCGATCCGCCCGCCGTCGTCGATCTCGCCCGCGCCATCGTTGTGCTCGGGGAAGGTGAGGTCCACGAACCGGTTCGCGATGCCCGACTGCGACAGCTGGCGAACGGCGGCGCGTGTGCCCGTGGGCAGCGGGCTCTGGTCGGCGTCTATGGAGAGCTCGAGGTCCGCCTGGCCGTCGTCGGTGAGCTCGATCTTCGTCACCGAGCCGATCGGGACGCCCCCGGCCTGCACGGGGTTGCCCTTCACGATCTGGCCCGCGTTCACGAACCGGGCCGTGACCGTGTAGTCGCTGCCCCCGCCGGCGAACAGGGCGAGCGCGACCACGGTCGCCATCGCGATCAGAAGCGCGAGCACGATCGCTCGCGCGTACGTCGGTGCCCTCACACGCCTCCTCCCTCTCCGTGGGGCGAGTTTATGCCGCTCGTCGCGCCGCCACGCCGATTCCGTGGGTCCGGCGGCCCAGCACGAGCGCCGGTGTGTCGCGCAGCACGGGCAGGGCGATCGCGGCCGCGGCCGGGCGCACCGCGGCCACGGTCACGCCGTCGATCAGCGACGGCCGGTCGATGCCGGCCAGCGCGCGCAGGTCGCGGGGCACCGTGGCGAGCGCGGCGGCCGACGTGATGCGCAGCGGCACCTGGTACGCCAGCAGGTCGCGGCTGAACGGCGGGTGCACCACGAAGTTGATCGCGTCGCGCGCGGCCTCCGAGATGCACAGCCCCGGGCGCACCGACTCGAAGTAGTCGCGGTACTCGGCGCGCGAGGCGGGCACCATGTCGGGCGGCGTGCCGAGCAGCGCGGCGATGCGCACCCCCTCCGACAGATAGCGATCCTGGTCCTCGTCGCTCAGGCCGCCCGCGTAGGTGCGGTAGGCGGCCAGGAACGAGTGCCACTCCACCGAGTGCACCCACACCTGGGTCTCGGGATCGTCGGCGCTGTAGGGCAGGCCGGTCACCGGGTCGGTGCCGCGCACCCTGCCGTGCACGCGCCGCACCCGCGCGGCGGCGGCGTGGGCGGTATCGGTGTCCCCGAAGGTCGTCGCGGCCACGTACTGGGCGGTCCGGCGCAGGCGGCCCAGCGGGCGGCGGCGGTAGTCGCTGTGCTCGGCGACGCCGGCCATGGCCAGCGGGTGCAGCGACTGCACGATCAGCGAGCGCAGCCCGCCCACCAGCGCCACCGGGTGCCCGATCACCCGCCAGGCGACCGATTCCGGCCCGAGCAGTCCGCGGTCGGTGCTCACGCCGGAGCCTTCGTCGCCAGGTACTCGGCCTCCTGCCGGCCGAGCTCGGTCACGGGCTCGTCGCCGTACATCCACTCGCGCGCGATCCGGTGCCAGTTGTTGCGCGTGTGCAGCTGCCCCAGCACCGCCAGGGTCAGCATCTCCATCCGCCGCCCCAGCAGGTGCTCGGTCTGGATGTCCTGGTGGCGCATCGTCGAGTAGTGCGACGAGCGCGGGTCGGCGCCCTCGAGCGCGGTCTTCGCCGCCAGCTCGGGCGTGAGCGTCACCGGCTTGTCCATCACCGTGTACCAGCCGATCGTGTCCACCACGTAGGCCATCAGGTCTCCCGGGTCGAGCCGCTCGGGGTCGGGGATGAAACCCGACTCGGTGAGCAGGCGGTGTAGCTCCTCGTCCTCTCCCTCCACGACAGCGCGCTGGCACGCCAGCTCCAGGTCCACCACGGGCTGCTCCACGTGCTTGAACAGCCCGAAGTCGAGGAAGGCCACGCGGCCGTCGCCCAGCCGGATGAGGTTGCCGGGGTGGGGGTCGCCCGAGAAGCGGCGGTAGCGATAGAGGCAGCCGAAGTAGAAGCGGAAGATGATCTCCGCCACGCGGTCGCGCTCCTCCTGGGGCTCCTCCTTCAGCGACTCGAATCCCTTGCCCTCCACGAACTCGGTCACGATCACGCGCTCGTGTGACATCGACATCACCACGTCGGGAACCACGATGAACGGGTGGTTGCGCAGGATGCGCGAGAGCGTGCGCTGGTTGTCGGCCTCAAGCTCGTAGTCCAGCTCCTCCTCGACCCGTGAGCGGATCTCCTCCGCCACCGACTGCATGTCGAGCTGCGGCGTGATGCGCCGCATCAGGCGCAGGATCACGCCGAGGTTCTGCATGTCGGCCCGCACCGCCGAGTTCACGCCCGGGTACTGGACCTTCACCGCCACCTCGCGCCCGTCGTGCAGCGTGGCCCGGTACACCTGGCCGATCGAGGCGGCGGCGATCGGCTCCTCGTTGAACTCGGCGAACGTCTCCTTCAGCGGTTCGCCCATCTCCTGCTCGATCACCTTGCGCATGTCCTTGAAGCCCACCTTCGGCGCGGCATCGCGCAGCTTGGCGAGCTTCTTCTGGAACTCCTCGCGGTGCTCCTCGGGCACCAGGCCGACGTCGAGGAAGGACAGCACCTGGCCGAGCTTCATCGCGGCGCCCTTCATCGTGCCGAGCACCTCCACGATCTGCTCGGCGGTCTCCACGTGGCGCTTCTCCAGCGCGGCCGTGGACGCCTCGTCGGAGCGCACCACGTTGGCCGTCTTGGTGCCGGCCTGCTTCACCGCGGACGTGGCGGCGGCACGGCCGACCTTCGCCAGTCGCCGGTACCGCCCGGTGGGGATGCCCTTGTCGGCCACGCCCCGCCCATTAGACCAGCCGAGGCTTGTTGGCGCAACGCCAACAAGGTACGATCGCCCTCGTGGCACCGCGTTTCACCCGCCTCGAGAGCGACGAGCGGCGCGCCCAGATCCTCACGTGCGCGCGCCGGCTGTTCTCGGCCCATCACCCCGGCGAGGTGTCCCTCGCGCGGGTGGCGACCGAGGCCGGCGTGACCCGCGGCCTGCTGCACCACTACTTCGGCACCAAGCGCGAGCTGTACCTCGAGGTCGTGCGCAGCATGGTCAACCCGCCACCGGCGCTGCTCGAGAAGATCCCCGTGGGCGATCGCGAGACCACCCTGTCCCATGGGGTCGACCTGTACCTCGATGCCGTGCGGGCGAACCGCGAGACCTGGCTCGCCACCATCGGAGCCCAGGGCTTCGGTCGCGATGCAGAGGTTGAGGCGGTTCTGGAGAAGGCGCGTGAGCTCACAGCGCTGCGGGTGATCGAGCTGGTGTCGCCGGGCGTGCGGCCCACCGCCGCCATGCTTGCGGCCGCGCGCGCTTACGCGGGCTTCGCCGAGGCCGCCAGCGTGGACTGGCTTCAGCGCCGCCGCCTCACGCGCGCTCAGGTGCACACCCTGCTGCTCGGCACGCTGGTCGCTCTTGTGGAGAACGTGGTTCCGGAGATCGAAGCGGAAAGGGCGGTGGCGGCATGAGCGACGGTCTGTTCGGCCCCGACAGCATCACCTGGCGGATCAACCGCGAGAACGTGCTCGTGCTCGGCGGCGGTGCGGCGCTGATCCTGCAGGTGGCGCACCCGCTGGTGGCCGCCGGCGTGGC
The DNA here is from genome assembly GCA_963808105.1 of uncultured Thermoleophilaceae bacterium. Taxonomy (GTDB): domain Bacteria; phylum Actinomycetota; class Thermoleophilia; order Solirubrobacterales; family Thermoleophilaceae; genus JAAYBF01. Next base: position 688,912 of record CAWEEH010000002.1, read on the forward strand.
GCAGCACTCCAACTACCGCAAGGACCCGTGGGGGAGGTTGTTCCGCACGCTCGACCGCACCACCTCGATCGTGTTCGGGGACGACGACGACGCCGAGCAGGCCAGCTCCGCCGTCTGGAACCTGCACGGCAAGGTGGAGGGCACCAGCGACGCGGGCGTGTCGTACCAGGCCCGCGACCCGAAGCTGCTGCTGTGGGTGCACGCCTCGCTGGTGGACACGAGCCTGCTCGTCTACGACCGCTACGTGGCCCGGCTGTCGATCGCCGACCGCGAGCGCTACTACGAGGAGCAGAAGACGATGGCCGAGGCCTTCGGCTGCCCGCGCTCCGAGCAGCCCGAGACCTACGCGGAGTTCAACGACTACTTCGCGACGATGCTGGAGGACGAGCTCGAGGTGACCGACGTCACGCGCGACGTGCTCGACTCGATCAACAATCCGGAGCTCCCCTACGCCAGCGTCACGCGGCCGCTGGCCTGGCCGCTGTTCGAGCCCATAAAGATGCTCACTGCCGCGCTGCTGCCAGACCGGCTGCGGCGCGAGCTCGGTATTCCCGAGCGCCCGCTCGAAGGACCGATGCTCGCGGCGCAGGCACGCCTGCTGCGGGCCGCGCTGCCGCTGGTGCCCGGGACTCGTGCGCGAGTTCCCGCGTGCCCGCGAGGCGAGCCGCCGCGTAGCCTCCGCTGCGTGAATGTCTTAGGCGTCGCGCTCAACCTCCCGGGCCGGGTGCTCTCCGACCTGTCCGACCTGGCGCGGGTGGCACGCGAAGTGCCCGAGCGCCTCGACCGCATCGACGCTCGAGCCCGAGCGGTCGAGACCCAGATCGAAAAGGCCCTCGAGGTGGCCGAGCAGATGGACCGCCGCCTGGCGCACGCGATCGAGATCGGGGAGAGCGTCGTGGAGATGGGCGGCGTGGCGAACGAGCACGCGGTGGCGATGACCGAAGCGGCGCGCGAAGTGGCCGTCAGAGGAGCCGAGGTGGCGGCGGCGCTGCCAACGCTGGAGCGAGCGGTGGCGCTGGCAACCCCGCTGGAAGGAACAGTGGAACGCCTGGGCCGAATAGTGGACCGGCTACCGGGCACCGCGCCGCGACGAGCCCGAGCCCTGACGCGCCTGAGGCCCGAGCCCTCAGTCCAGGTCGCGCCGCTGCAGCAACGCCGCCCCACCCGCGAACAGCAGCCCGATCCAGCCGAGCATCGCCAGCACGGCCAGCCCCGGCGCGAGCAGTTCGGCCCTCGTCGAACCCCACGTCGTCGAGCAGGGATGTCCTGGATCGCCGAGCGGCAGTCCCGTGAACGGGCCGTAGATGCCCACGTCCGGTGCGAGCGCGAGCAGCGTCGGCTCGATCACGAAGCCCAGCATCAGGACGATCACGATCGCCGTCGGCTGGTTGCGCACGAGCGACCCGAGGCCCACGCCGAAGCCGCCGAGCAGGGCCGCCACGCTCCACGTTGCGACCAACCTGTGCGATCCACTCGCCGAACTCCGGCGTGGGCAGGTCGCGCAGCGCCGAGGATCACGTAGCCGGTGATCCCGATCCCGACCGAGATCAGCAGCGACAGCGATCGGCGCCGGCGGTGGCGAACGCCAGCGTCTTGGCCGCCAGGAACCGGAGCCGGTCGGGGGCCGCCAGCAGCGAGCTGGTGATGGTGCGGTGACGCCACTCGCCGGTGATGCCGACTATGGCCAGGATCGCGATGAAGAGGCTGCTCGTGTCGGCGGTGAAGACGTCGGTGAGCACCGACTCCTGCGTTGGCTCGGACAGGAGGCTGACCAGGCTCACGATCACCACGGACGTCCCGACCGCCACGGCGGCCAGGGCCACGAACGTGCGCGTGGTGCGCAGCTTGATCAGCTCGGCGCGTAGCAGCGGCCTCATTGCTCGCCTCCGGTGAGCTCGAGAAACGCGTCCTCGAGCGAGCGGGACGAGGCGACCAGCTCGGAGAGGGCGATCTGGCGGTCGGCCGCGACCTGTCCCACAGCGTCAGGGGCTGAGCCCCGCACGACCAGTGCGTCGCCGCCCGCGGCCTCCACCGTCATGCCCCGCTCGCGCAGGGCGCCCGCCAGGGTGTCGGACTCGGCGGCACGCACGCGCGTGACCGGTCCATCCGCGCCACCCAGCACGTCGTCCAGCGGCCCGTTTGCGCGCAGCTTGCCGTGGGAGATCACCACGACGTCGTCCACGCTCTGGGCCACCTCGGACAGCAGGTGGCTCGAGACGAGCACGGCGCGGCCGCGGCCGGCCTCGTGGCGCAGCAGGTCGCGCATCCAGCGGATGCCGGGCGGGTCGAGCCCGTTGCTGGGCTCGTCGAGGATCAGAACCTCCGGGTCGCCCAGCAGCGCCGCGGCGATGGCGAGCCGCTGGCGCATGCCCATCGAATAGCCCTTCACGCGCCGATCGGCTGCCTCGGTGAGGCCCACCTGCTCGAGCACCTCATCGGGCCGGCTGTCCGGATGGTCACCGGCCGCGGCCAGGGTGCGCAGGTGATTGCGCCCGCTGCGACCGGGATGGAAGCTTGCGTCCTCCAGCACGGCGCCAACCTGGCGGCTGGGGTGCTCGAGGTCGCCGTAGACCGTCCCGTCGAAGGTGGCGGTTCCGGCGTTCGAGTGGATCAGGCCGAGGAGCATCCGCAGGGTGGTCGACTTGCCCGCCCCGTTGGGGCCGAGAAACCCGGTGACCCGCCCCGCCTCAACCGAGAACGAGAGATCGGAGACCGCCTGCACCGGCCCGAACCGCTTGCTCAGGCCCTGAATGTCTATGGCCGGCACGAGGCGGGCTCAGTCGTAGCTTTTGATCATCCGCACGTTGAGCACGAGCATCACCACGCCCAGCGCGGCGACCACCCCGAACCCCGGCAGGACCTTCTCCCAGTCGAGGTCGTCGAGGATCAGCGAGCGCATGGACTCCATCAGGTAGGTCACCGGGTTCACCGAGGCGGCGACCTCCATCGGCTCGGTCAGCATCTCCCGCGGGACGAAGTTGGGCGTGAGGAACAGGAGCGGGAAGAAGATCAGCCCGCCCGAGTTCGTCGCGGCCGCGCTGCGGGTCTTGAGCGCGATCAGCTGCATGAAGCCGGCGTAGACCACCCCCCAGAGCGAGGTCAGCGCGACCAGCAGCACGAACCCGAGCGGCCCGCTGGCGATGGTGATCCCGAACGGGAGGGCGAGCAGCACGATCACCGCCGCCAGGACGACGCCCTTCGCGCCCTCGGCCACCAGGCGGCCCAGCACGATCGAGTAGCGCGGGATCGGGATCGCGCGCAGCTTGTCGAAGTAGCCGCCCTCGATCTCCTCGACCAGGAACAGAGCTGCCATGCCGAACGAGGCCGCCAGCAGCAGGGTGATCGGCAGCTGGAAAGCGCCGTAGCCCTGGCCCTCCAGGAAGTCGGTCGATCCCGAGGGGAAGATCTCGGCGGCCTGGCCGGTGTTCACGATCAGGAAGAAGATCGGGATGAACATCGTCATGAACAGGGCGTCGGGCTGCCGGATGGCTTCGCGCAGCGCGCGGCCCCCCAGGGTGAGCGTGGCGCTCATGCGGCCACCTCCTGGACCTCGCCGGCCGCGCGATCGCGGGTGCGCCCGGTCGCGTCGAGGAAGACGTCGTCGAGCGTGGGCTCCTCGTCGCCGCCGCGGCGCTCGCGCAGGCCGGCCTTGAGGTCCTGCGGGGTGCCCTCGCACACGATGCGCCCGTCGTCGATGATGGCGAGGCGGTCGCAGAGCTGGTCGGCCTCCTCCAGGTACTGCGTGGTGAGGAACACCGTCGTGCCATGTCCGTTGATCCTGCGCAGCTCCTCCCAGACCGTGAGCCGGCTCGCGGGATCCAGGCCCGTGGTGGGCTCGTCCAGGAACAGGACGTCCGGCTCGTGCACCAGCGCGGCCGCCAGGTCCAGGCGCCGCTCCATGCCCCCGGAGTAGCCCTTGATCACCCGGTCGGCCGCGTCCCCGAGCTCGACCAGGTCCAGCAGCTCCTTCGCGCGGTCCTTGGCCCGCTCCGCGCTGAGCCCGAACAGACGTCCGTGCATCACGAGCAGCTCGCGGCCCGTCTGCCGGGGATCGAGGCCGGCCTCCTGAAGCGCGACGCCGATCCGGCTGCGGGCGTTGTCGGGCTCGCGGGCCACGTCGAAGCCCGCCACCTCCGCGCGGCCGGACGTGATCGTGAGCAGCGTGGTGAGCATGCGCACTGTCGTCGACTTGCCCGCCCCGTTGGGGCCGAGGAAGCCGAAGATCTCGCCCGCGCGGACCTCCAGGTTCACGCCGCGAACGGCCTCGACCTCGCCCTCGCGGCCGTCGTAGTGCTTCACAAGCCCCTCGGCCCGGACGGCAGGGGCGCTTCTGTCACCGGTGGCTCCCACGGTCGCGGAGGGTGCCACACCGATCGGCCGTCGATGGTTCGGCTAACCCCCGTCTAATCTCGATCCGGATGCGCGTCAGCGTCCTCGACCAGTCGCCGATCTCGGAGGGCATGTCCGGCGCCCAGGCGCTGCACAACACGCTCGACCTCGCCCGCCTCACCGACCGCCTCGGCTACCACCGCTACTGGGTGGCGGAGCATCACGGCACGCCGATGCTCGCCAGCACGAGCCCCGAGGTGCTGATCGGGCCCGTCGCCTCCGCGACCGAGCGCATCCGCGTCGGCAGCGGCGGCGTGATGCTCCCGCACTACAGCCCGTTCAAGGTGGCCGAGGCGTTCAGCGTGCTTGCGGGTCTTTACCCGGGGCGGATCGACCTGGGTCTAGGCCGGGCTCCCGGCACCGACCCCGCGACCACCCACGCGCTTCAGCGCGACCGCCGCCAGAGCGCGCCCGACGACTTCCCACAGCAGCTGGCCGAGCTGCTGGCCTACGTGGAGGATCGGATCCCCGAGAACCACCCGTTCGCCCGGCTCACCGCGCTGCCGGGCCTGCCGGAGCGCCCCGAGCCGTGGCTGCTGGGCTCCTCGCCCCAGAGCGCGATCTGGGCCGGCGAGCTGGGACTGCCCGTACTCGTTCGCGGACTTCATCAACCCCGGCGGAGCCGAGATCGCCGATCTCTACCGGGAGAAGTTCCAGACGGCGGAGCGGCTCCAGGCCCCGCGGCTGGCGGTGTGCGTGTGGGTGATCTGCGCCGAGACGACGGACGAGGCCGAGCGCCTGGCCGCGAGCAGCCGGATGAGCATGTCGATGCTGCGCCAGGGCCGCCTGATCCCCGTACCGCCGGTGGACAAGGCGCTGCGCTACCTCGAAACGCGCGAGCGGCCGTCCACGCCGTCGGGCCGCCGCGCGGTGATCGGCGATCCCGCCGCCGTGCGCGCCGGCATCGAGCAGGTGGCGGGCGACTACGGCGCCGAGGAGGTGATGGTCGTGACGATCACGTTCGACCACGAGGCCCGGAAGCGCTCCTACGAGCTGATCGCGGACGCGTTCGACCTGGCCGCTGCGCCACTAGAGAGCGCCACGACGTAGCCTGCCGCCGGTGCCGACCGATCTCCTAACGGGATTCCCCGGCTTCATCGGCCGCCGCCTGGCGAAGCGGCTGCTCGACGAGAAGCGCCTGAACGTCGTCGCGCTCGTGGAGCCGCGGATGGTTGAGGCGGCGACCGAGGCCGCGCAGGCGATCGACCCGAAGCGCATCGAGGTGCTGGCCGGCGACATCTCCGAGCGGCGCCTGGCCCTGGAAGAGGCCGACTGGGACCGCCTCGTCAAGGACGTGCGCCGCGTCTACCACCTGGCGGCCATCTACGACCTGGCCGTTCCGATCGACGTGGCGCAGCGCGTGAACGTGGACGGCACCGGCAACGTGCTCGAGCTCTGCGCCGCCGCGAAGAGCCTCGAGCGCCTGGCGTATGTGAGCACCGCCTACGTGGCCGGCAGGCGGCGCGGCGTGGTGTACGAGCACGAGCTGGTGATGGGCCAGGAGTTCAAGAACCACTACGAGTCGACCAAGTTCCAGGCGGAGGTGTGGGTCCGCGAGGAGATGGCGAACGTGCCGACCACCATCCTGCGCCCGGCGATCGTGGTCGGCGACTCCACCACGGGCGAGACGCAGAAGTTCGACGGGCCCTACTACATCCTGCGCGCCATCTCGCAGGCTCAGCGGCTGGGCCGCCCGATGGTTCAGTTCGGCAGCTCCGACGCCAATTTCAACGTCGTGCCCGTGGACTACGTGGTGGAGGCGATCGCCACCGCTGCGGCGCTGCCGGAGGCGGAGGGGGAGACGCTGCATCTGGTGGACCCCGAGCCGCTCACCTCGGGCGAGCTCACCCGCACCCTGGCCGAGCACTACGGCGCGCCCGCCCCGAAGGGCCGGATTCCCCCGGCGCTGGTGGCCACCACGCTGCGGATCCCGGCGGTGAAGGCGCGCTTCGGCGACACCCCGCGGGAGTCGATCGCCTACCTCAATCACCCCGTCGAGTTCGACACCCGCCGCACGGTCGACCTGCTCGGCGCGAGGGGGCTCACGCCGCCGCGCTTCAGCGAGTACGCGGGCGCGATGGTGGGCTACTTCCGCGAGCACGAGGACGACCCGCCTCCGCCGCACCCGTCCCCCTGACCGGGTCTCGCCGGAAGCGGGCACGCCCCGCAACGGCGTACCCCGGACGTCCCACGGCGCCCAGTATGGGGTTGATGCGCCATTCCCGCCAGCGCTCGGGCATCATGCCGCCGATGTCGTTACAGGTTTTCCTCATAACCGGCGCGTCGAGCGGCATCGGCGAGGCCACGGCGCGGCGTCTCGCGCGTGAGCCGGGGGCGAAGCTGGTGCTCGTGGCGCGCCGTGAGGAGCGGCTGCGAAAGCTCGCCGACGAGCTGGCCGCCACCTACGTCGCGGTCGACCTCACCGACGAGAGCGCGCCCGCCGAGGTGCTGGCCCACGTGCGCGAGACCCACGGCCGCCTCGACCTGCTGGTGAACAACGCGGGCGCCGCCTGGCGCGCGCGGTTCTCCGACGGCGGCTGGGAGAACATGCAGCGCACGATGGCGGTGAACTTCGATGCCGTCGTCCGGCTCACCGAGGCGCTGCTGCCGTTGCTGCGCGAGTCGGCGCCGAGCGCGATCGTGAACGTGGCCAGCACCGCCGGCCGTATCGCCCGTGGCGGCACGGGCGCCTACTCGGCCAGCAAGTTCGCCCTGGCGGGCTGGACCGACTCCCTCCACTACGAGGAAATCGAGCACCGCGTGCACGTGGGACTGGTGCTGCCCGGCTTCGTCGCCACCGAGGGCTTCCCGCAGGAGGAGCTCGTCGAGAACGTGAGCACCCGCTGGACCGTCTCCACCCCCGACAAGGCGGCCCAGGCAATCGTCGACGCGGGGCTCGGGCGGCGGGCCGAGCGCTACGTGCCGCGGCCCTACTGGATCCTCGCGGTGCTGCGGATCGTCTTCCCCCGCCTGGTCCACTGGGTGCTCAGCCGCGGCGGGGCGAAGCGGCTGGTCACGCGGACCGGCGGGGACATGCAGGAGAGAGGCTGAGGCTCAGCCCGAAACCACCAGGCTCCCGTGGAACTTGCACTGGCCTGAGGCGCCGGCGGAGGCGTCGACCCAGCCCGCCAGGTGGCCCGTCAGCGCCGCGCCGCTGGGGGCGAAGGCGTTGAACTGACCATCTACGCCCGTCGCGGCGGGGCCGCCACCGGCGGTGTCGGTGTTGCTGTTCATCGTGAGGGCGCCCTGCGCGGCATCGAAGTCGGCGTCGGCCTGCTCGGCACCATGCACGCTGCTGTCGTCCTCGCTGGTATCCACATTGATCAACATCGCGGTGCCGGCCGTGCTCAGGCACTGAGCCTGGATCGAGAACGGCCCGTAAGTGGCCAGCACCGTCGTCGAGCCGGCGGTCTCATCCACCGTGGTGAGCGGGATCGTCTTCACAGTCGAAACCGTCGCCGCGCGACGGGCGCTGATAGCGCTCCCGGCGGTGGTCGCGGAGGTCACGGTGCCGAGGGTCGACTCGTCGATGTCGAGACCGGACAGGGCATTGGCGCCGACGTCGTTGGTCCCGATCGTGTTGTTGCCGATGTCGATGCTGCGGACAGCCCCGGTCCGGAGGTTCCTGCTGTCCACGGTGGCGGTCCCGATGTTCCTGCCAGACAGGCTCCTCCCCTTGACATCCGCTTTCGTCAGCGTGCCGTTCTTGACGTCCCTGCTCTTGATTGAGTCGTTGACGATGTCCGAGCTGTCGATTGTTGCGACGGCGTAGCTCACGCCGCCGAGGGCGACGAACAGCGCAAGGAGCGCGACCGCCATCGAGGGAGTGGGGCGCAAACGGGCCAGAAAGCGCATGGGGGCGAGTCCTCCTATGTGGTTGATGGGGCGCTGAAGCGCCACCACCAACGTAACCCCGTTATGGGGTGTTCGCTTCGGTCTTCTCCAGCTGCGAGTACAGCTCATCCAGCTCGCGCTTGGCGTCGGCGTGGCGCTTGCTCGATTCGGCCGACTGCTCGGGGCTCGCCCACGCGCCGGGGTCGGCGAGCTCGTCCTCGAGCGCCTGAAGCGCGGCCTCGGCCTTCTCGATCCTCTGCTCCATGTTCCGCTGCGCCCTGACGGCGTTCTTCGACGGCCCCTTCTCGCGGCCCGGCTTGCCCTTCTTCGCCGGCTTCGGCGCCGGCGTGCGCTCCGCCTCCTTAGCCGCCTTGCGTGCCTCCACGTACTCGGCCCAGCCGCCCTCGTAGGCCCGCAGCGTCCCGTCTTCGATGGCGAACGTGCGCGAGCCCACGGCGTCGAGCAGCGCACGGTCGTGGGACACCAGCAGCAGCGAGCCGGGGTACCCCATCAGCGCGTCCTCCAGCGCCTCGCGGCTCTCCACGTCGAGGTGGTTGGTGGGCTCGTCGAGCACGAGCATGTTCGCGTCGGAGCTCACCAGCACGGCCAGCGACAGTCGCCGCAGCTCGCCGCCGGACAGGCCGTCGAGCGGCTTCATCACGTCGTCGCCGGAGAACAGGAACTGGCCCAGGAGCGCGCGCGCCTTGCCGGGCGTGAGGCCGGTCGCGCGCTGGGCGGCGTCGAGCAGGTTGCCGCCGCCGGTGAGCTCCTCGGCATGCTGGGACACGTAGCCCACGTTCACCTTGTGGCCCTTGCGCAGCTTGCCCGCGGACAGCTCGTGGTTGCCGGTCAGCGTCTCGATCAGCGTGGTCTTGCCGGAGCCGTTGCCGCCCACGAGCGTCACGTGCTCGCCGCGCTCCACCCACAGCGACGCCTTCTCCAGCAGCGTCCGGCCCGGCACGTCCACCTTGCCGTTCTCCAGTTCGAACACCACCCGGCCCGAGCGCTCCGGCGCCTTGAACGAGAAGGCCAGGTCGCGGGTGTCGCGCGGGTCGCGCTCGATCTTCTCCATCTTGTCCAGGCGCTTCACGCGGGATTGCGCCTGCTTCGCCTTGCTGGCCTTCGCCCGGAAGCGCGTCACGAACCGCTCCAGCCGCTCGATCTCGGCCTTCTGGCGGTCGATGGCCCGCCCGAGCGCCAGCTCGCGCGCGGCCTGCTCCTTGCGCCAGGCGTGCCACGGGCCGGCGAAGAAGCGCGACCGCCCGGCCTCCAGCTCGAGCACGGAGGTGCCCACGGCCTCGAGGAACCAGCGGTCGTGGGCCACGAGCACGATGGCGGCGTCGAGGCCGGTCAGGTGCTCCTCCAGCCATTCCAGCGACTCGATGTCGAGGTGGTTGGTGGGCTCGTCGAGCAGCAGCAGGTCCGGCTCGCCGGTGAGGGCCCGGGCCAGCGAACCACGGGTGAGCTCTCCGCCGGAGAATGTGGAGAGCTCGCGGTCGAGGTCGTCTGAGTGGAAGCCCAGCCCGCGCATGGTGACCAGCGCCCGGTCGCGCCAGCGGTAGCCGCCGTGAAGGTCGAAGCGCGCCTGCGCCTTGGAGTAGCGCGCGAGCGTGGCCTCGTCATGCGCGCCGTCCGCCATCGCCTGCTCCAGCCGGGCCAGCTCGGTCTCGAGCTCGGTCACCTCCTGCGCGCCCGACAGCACGTACTCGCGCAGGGAGAGATCGCGCTCGCGCGGCGGGCGCTGATCGTGCAGCGACACGCGCGCGCTCTTCTGCAGCGACAGGTTGCCGCGGTCGATCGTCGCCTGGCCGGCGAGCATGCGCAGCAGGGTCGTCTTGCCAGAGCCGTTGCGCCCCGAGAGCGTCATCCGGTCGCGCCGCTCGAGCTTGAACGAGACGTCGCGGAGCAGGGGGCTGCCCGCGATGTCCTTGCCCAATTCGGATGCGATCACGACAGCCATGGCGACGCTCGATCTTAGGCGCCTGCCGCGGCCTCATCGGATCGGTTGGAGGGTTCTTGTCGCCTGGGCGAGGACAAGCCTCCAACTGATCGCCTGAGGTCGCGCGCGAGCTTTGTGACCGACCACTCGACGTAAGGTCGCTCGAACCTGATCTGGCCGTGGGTGAACCGCAGGTGGGCCGTGTGGGAGAGGGTGTGGGCTTGGTCGCGACGCCGATCCTGGGTCTGTTGAAAGGCGGTGCGGTGGAAGCGCCCGCCGTCCGTTTCGATGACGAGGTTGAGCTCTGGCCACCAGAAGTCGACCTTGTAGCCGTTGACGATTTCGCCCATCCTGGGCTCTCCGAGCCCCGCTTTGCGGATGATCGGGCGCATGGCACGCTCGAGCTCTGAATCGGAGTAGCGGAAGGTGGCGCGGTCGATCACCCGCCGCAGGCTCGCTACCCCTGGGCGTCCGCGCAGCGCCTCGACCTCGCGTCGCAGCTGCTCGACGTGAATCAGATCCTTCTTGTCGGCCTCGTTGATCGCGGCCTCCAGGGAGCCTGGTCTGGCTCGGCCGGCGAGACACACGAACAACGGCGGCAATGAGAGGACCGGAATCCCGTCGATTTCGGTGACCAGGTCGGCTAGCCCGCGCACACGCCGGAGCCTGATGCCCGGTTGGGTGCGGCGGGCGCTCTCCGGGATCGCAACCTCTATCTCCTTCCCCTCATTGCTCCTCACGCCCCACAGAGCCAAGCCGGACTCCCCGTCGAGGGCAGCTCCGTCCCCGCTCACCAGCGTCGCTCCCATCCAGTGCCCGCGCCTGGAGACGTCGGGCCGACCGACGGCGTAAAGGCCCCGCCTCAGCACGAACAGCCTTCCGGTCCGCAACCGGTGTCTGATGGCGGCCTCGCTGAAGCCGAGCGCGCGCAGCTGCTCATGGGAGATAACGCCGTGCTGTCTCCGCGCCAGGTCCCACGGATCAATCGGTTGGAGGGTTGCTGTCGCCACCACCACCTAAAGGCTCCAGCCGATTGAGGTTCGCCCCCTCTAGCCTCCGCGCCCATGCCCACGTGGAAGGACGTCGTGCGCATCGGAACCTCGTTCCCGGGGGTGGAGGTGGGCACGTCGTACGGCACTCCCGCGCTCAAGCTCGGCGGCAGGGGCGGCATCTGCCGCCTGCGCACCGACCCCGACGCGCTCGTCATGCGCGTGGCCGACATGGGCGAGCGCGAGGCGCTGCTTCAGGGTCAGCCCGAGGCGTTTTTCAGCACTCCGCACTACGACGGCTAGGGCGCCCAAGCGGGTGATCAAGGCCTACGACGCCGAGCGCGAGGGCTAGCGGGCCACGTAGCTGCGACCGGCGCGGACGATCCTCGTGCGCTTGAGCCTGAAGTCCCGCACCTCGACCCGCCCCGCCCGCACGCTCGTGAGGGTGGTGTTGTTGCAGCGGTCCTCGACCAGCCAGGTGGTTCCGCGTACCAGCGCCGAGGAACGCTTGCCGCGGGTGCGGAAGCGGCCCTTGCCCTTGCCCCACAGGCGCCGGCCCTTGCGCTTCTTCGCCGCCGCGGAGGCCTTCTTCGACGAGCAGCCGACGAGCTTGCCGCTCAGCCGCAGCTCGGTGATCGGCTTCTTGCCCTTGCTCTGGGTGACCTTGAACAGCCCGTCGTAGAACTGGGCGGCCTGGGTCTTCTTGCCGCCCGCGGAGGTCGTGAGGCGCACGCGCCCGAGGGTGGTGTCGATCAGCGAGCCCATCCGGATCCGGTCCTCGCCCTCGAGGGGGCGGAACGAGCCCTGGCCGGGCTGCTTGATCGTGACCTTCCCCTTCAACGTCTTCACGTTCACCTGCTTGCCCTGCGCGGGCTTGGGCAGGGTGGCCCGGACGCTCTTGCTCGATGTGGCCGGGGTCGGATCGGGGGTCGGGCTCGACGCCGCCGCGGATGCGTTGAGGGGCCCCGGGAGGGTCGGGAGAACGCGGAAGCTACGGCTGGCGCTGGCGCCGTTCGCGAGCGTCCCGTAGCTGCACGTGACCCTGCTGCCTGCCGCCGAGCAGCCCGAGGATTGTGCGATGAGTGAGGCGAGGAAGCGGACGCTCGGGGCGAGGGCCACCGTGACCTTCGGGGACACCGCGGCGTCCGGCCCTCTGTTGAGCAGCGTGGCCGTGTAGTTGAACGGCTCGCCGGGCTCGGGCGTGTCGTCGTCAGCGGTGAGCGTGACCGCGAGGTCGGCGGACGTGGCGGCGGGCGGCGGGACCACGGGCGCGGCCGCCGTCTTACATGCCGAGAACTCCGACGTCGAGCCTGCGGTGCTGTCCGTTGCGAGGGTTGTCACGGCGTCACCCGGGTTGATGCCCGTGCCCGTCACCTGCCAGGTCGCGTTGCCGGACCCGTCGGTCGAGGTGGTCGTCGTGCCGACGAAGGTGGCGCCCTCGCCATTTCCGGAGCCGTCGCACGAGGCGTTCACATAGACGTCGATCCGGTAGGTGCCGAGGAAACCGCTGTTCAGCGTCCCGCTCACGGTGTCGGTCCCGGCGGTGGCGGTCGCGGTGCCGATCACCGGGAAGTTCTGGAGGCCGTTGGCGCCGGGATCGCCGTCTCCCGCGTCGTTGGGCGTCACGCCGTCGTCGGTCACGAAGTCGAGATCGATGCCGAGTTCGCCGTTGCCGCGGATGCGGTTGCGCTGGATGGAGTTGTCGTCGGCTGGTCCGCGTTCAGCACGACGCCGCTCGACGTGTTCGAGGCGATCGTGTTGCCCTCGCCCGGCCGCGGTGCCGCCGATCGTGTTGTTCGCTGCGGAGCTTCCCAGCTGAATGCCACTGAAACCGTTGCCGAGCGGCGCGCCGGTTCGACCCACACCGATGAAGTTGCCCCTCACCTCGTTGAGGTCGCCGAAGATGAGGATGCCGTCGCTGTCGTTGCCCGCGATCACGTTGCGCTGGGCAGCCGTGGCCCCGCCGATCACACTGTTGTTGCCGAACCCGGTCACGAATACGCCCTCGGCCCCGTTGCCTTGATCGACCAGGCCGGTCGCGTCGGTGCCGAGGAAGTTGCCCTCGACGACGGTGCCTCCCGCGGTGAGCACGATGGCCGGGCTCTGGAAGTTGCCGATCGCGAGCCCGCGGATCACCACGCCGGTCGTCGCCGAGGTGAGTGCGGAGGTCGTGGTCCCGCCGCCGTCGAGAAAGACCGCCTTCACCGGGGCCAGCGCGGCCGCGTCCGCGCCGGTCGAGCCGTCGATCGTGAGTGCCTCCGTGATGTCCGGCAGCGGGGTGGCCAGCGTGATCGTGTGCGGGCCCGAGCCGGGGATGTCGAACGAGATGTCGTCGGCGCCGGCGGCGAGGTTGGCGTCGTCGATCGCGTCCCTCAGGCTTCCCGCGCCCGAGTCGCTGGTGTTGATGACCGCGAAGGGGGCTGCCTGAGCGGGCCCGGCGGCGGCCAGGCAGGCGAACAGGGCCGCGGCGAGGGCTGCGCGCCTCACCGCCGCCGGCCCGGCGCGATGTATTTGCGCCCGGCGCGGACGTTCACGTTGCGCTTGCGGCTGAAGTCACGCACCTGCACCACTCCCTGCCTGACGCGCGGTGAGGGTAGTGCCGTCGCAGCGGTCCTCGACCAGCCACGCAGGTGCCGCGCACGAGCGCGCGAGCTGCGCTTGCCGCGGGTGCGGAAGCGGCCCTTGCCCTTGCCCCACAGCCGGCGGCCCTTCCGCTTGGCCGCCGCGTTGCCTTGCCGCCCTTCTTGCAGCCGGCCGGCTTGCCCGTCAGCGTGAGGTCGGTGATCGGCTTCTTGCCCTTGGTCTGGGTGACCTTGAACAGCCCGTCGTAGAAGTGGGCGGTCTGGGTCTTCCTTGCCGCCCGCCGAGGTCGTGAGGCGCACGCGCCCGAGGGTGGTGTCGATCAGCGAGCCCATCCGGATCCGGTCCTCGCCCTCGAGGGGGCGGAACGAGCCCTGGCCGGGCTGCTTGATCGTCACCTTGCCGCTTGACCTGCTTCACGTTCACCTGCTTGCTCTGCGCGGGCTTGGGCAGGGTGGCCCGGACGCTCTTGCTCGACGTGGCCGGGGTCGGATCGGGGGTCGGAGCTCGACGCCGCCGCGGATCGCGTTCAGCGCCCCCGGGAGGGTCGGGAGAACGCGGAAGCTACGGCTGGCGCTGGCGCCGTTAGCGAGGGTCGCGTAGTTGCACGTGACCGCGCTGCCGGCTGCCGAGCAGCCGGAGGACTGGGCGGTGAGCGACGGCGAGGAAGCGGACGCTCGGGGCCAGGGCCACCGTGACCTGCGGGGACACCGCGGCGTCCGGCCCCCGGTTGAGCAGCGTGGCGGTGTAGTTGAACGGCTCGCCGGGCTCGGGCGTGTCGTCGTTCGGCGGTGAGCGTGACCGCGAGGTCGGCCGACGTGGCGGCGGGCGGCGGGACCGACGGGAGCAACTGCCGTCTTGCAGGCCGAGAACTCCGACGTCGCGCCTGTAGGCGCTGTCGGTGGCGAGGCTTGTCACGGCGTCACCCGGGTTGATGCCGGTGCCCGGTGATCTGCGAAGGTCGGCGTTGCCGGACCCGTCGGTCGAGGTGGTCGACCGTGCGCGACGAAGGTGGTGGCCCCTCGCCATTGCCGGACGGCGTCGCAGGAGGCGTTCACGTAGACGCCTCGATCCTGGTACGGTGCCGAGGAAGCCGCTGTTGAGCGTCCCGCCAACGGTGTCGGTGCCGGCCGTGGCGGTGGCGCTGCTGATCACCGGGAAGTTCTGGAGGCCGTTGGCACCGGGATCGCCGTCCCCGGGTCGTTGGGTGTCACGCCGTCGTCAGGTAGTTGAGGTCGATCCCGAGACCGCTGTTGCCGCGATGCGGTTGCGCTGGATCGAGTTGTCGTCGGCGTTCTGGTCCACCGCGACGCCGTCGTCCCCGTTCTGGGCGATCAGGTTGCCCTGACCGGCGGCCAGGCCGCCGATGTCGTTCCCCTCTGAAGCTCCGGACAGCAGCACTCCGGACGTGCCGTTCGGCAGGGTGGTGCTCTCGGTTGCGCCCACCCCGATGTGGTTGCCCCGGACGCTGTTGTCGTTCGCATCGTCGATCACCACGCCCCGCGCGGTGTTGCCGGAAATCACGTTTCGCTCGGCGGCCGTGCTTCCGCCGATCAGGTTCTCGGAGCCCACGATGTGGACGCCGACTGGGTTTCCGGCAGGCGACAGCCCGTTGCCCGTGGTGCCGATGTAGTTGCCGGCGACTGTGTTGGTGCTGCCGGCAACTCGAATCCCGTTGCCGTTGGTGAAGTTGCTGACCTGGAGCCCGGACACGGTGCTGCCGCCTGCCAGCTGGAGCCCATCGCCGGGGGGGCGAGGGCGCCGCCGTCGAGCGTTATCCCCTTCACGGCCGAGGTCGAGCCATCCTGGGTCGTCCCGTCGATCGTCGTGTCCGGGGGCACCGCCCCGAACGCACCGTCGACGTTGCCCAGCTGGATCAGCTGCGGGCCGCTGCCGATGTCGAACTCGATCGTGTCGGGTCCGGGCAGGGCCACGCTCGAGCGCATCCCTGAGCGTGCAGGTCGCGTCGCACGTGTTGTCGGCGGACGCCGCTGAGTTCACGACCCACACGCCATTGGCGGTCTTGCACGCCGAGAACTCGGACGTGTCGGCGCTGCCGGTCGTCTTGGTCGCCGTCGTGGTGACC
The DNA here is from genome assembly GCA_963808105.1 of uncultured Thermoleophilaceae bacterium. GTDB lineage: Bacteria > Actinomycetota > Thermoleophilia > Solirubrobacterales > Thermoleophilaceae > JAAYBF01. The sequence goes on from CAWEEH010000002.1 coordinate 704,729, forward strand.
GCGTTGCCCGCCGCGACTCCCGTCGGGGCCGTCACCTCGAAGCTCGCGTCCCCGGAGGCGTCGGTGGTCACGTCCGTGACCGCGCCGACGAAATCCTCACCCTCGCCGTTGCCCGACGCGTCGCAGCCCGACTGTGAGAACGCCTCGACCCGGAAGGTCGTCGACGGAGTGCTGTTCAGGGTGCCGGTGATGGTCGCGTCGCCACCGCTGTCCACCACCGCGCTCGTGACCACGGGGAAGTTCTGGCGGTTGTTGGGCCCGGTGTCGCCGTCACCCGAGTCGTTGGCGGTCACCCCGTTGGGAAAGAGGTCGATCCCCAAGCCCCCGTTGGTGTGGATCTCGTTCTCCGTGACCTCGTTGCCGGTGCCCGTCGCGACCTGTACGCCGTCCTGGCCCGAATGGGCGATCACGTTGCTGGTGACCACCCCATCCACCGAATCGGCGAGTTCGACGCCCACGACTCCGTTCGGGACGGCGGCGTTGTCCGCCGCGTTCCTGCCGATCAGGTTGTCCTCGATCTCGTTGGCCGAGCTGGTCGTCGACACCACGTAGACGCCGTTGTTCGTGTTCCCCGAGATCACGTTGCCCGCCCCTGTGCTGCCGATCTGGTTGCCGTCCGAGTCGTTCTGGGGCGAGATGCCGCTCAAGGCATTGGGGATCGCGGTCGACCCGTTCGCGGCCACGCCCACGTAGTTGTTCTGGATCACGTTCGAGTCGGCGGAGCTCATGGAGATCCCAAGCCGAATCGTTGCCCGAGATCACGTTGCGGGCGGCGGACGTGGGGCCCCCGATCGTGTTCGAGTTGCCGTTCACGATCTGAATGCCGTCGTTCTGGTTGCCGAGGTCGGCCGCCCCCGTTCGGTCGACGCCGATGTGGTTGCCGGAGACCGTGTTCGAGTTCGACTGCACCTGCACGCCGTCGAAGTCGTTGCCCGAGATCACGTTTCGATCGGCCGCGGTGGTGCCCCCGATCGTGTTACCCGTCCCGGATTCGATCTTCACGCCCAGGTCGTTCGCGTCGGCCGCGGTGCCGGTGTTGTTCGTGCCGATGAAGTTGCCGGCCACGGTGTTGTTGCTCGTGTCGATCGTCACCCCGGCGTCGGCGGTCCCGTTGATCGCCAGCCCGCGCAGGGTGCTCGACCCGCCCGACAGGCGCAGGGCGGCGTTCCCGGAACCGATCGAGGAGCCATCGAGCACCACGGCGAGGGAGCTCGCGGTCCAGTCGGGCTCCGTGGTGCCGTCGATGGTCGTCACGCCGGTGACGGCGGGGAGCGGGGAGGACGGCGTGATGGTGTGCGGCCCGGCTCCGGCGATCGTCGAAGTCGATCAGGTCCTCGCCGCCGGCGGTGTTGGCGTCGAGGATCGCCTGACGCAGGCTGCCCGCGCCGGAGTCGTTGATGTTGGTCACGGGGATCGCCGCCTTCGCCGTCGTGCAGGCGGAGAACTCCGACGTGTCGCCGCCCGGGCTGGTGGCCGTGGCGGTCACCGCCTGCCCGGCCGAGATCCCGGTTCCGGTCACCTGCGCGGTGCCGTTGCCGGAGGCGTTGGTGGTGATCGTGGCGGACCCGATGAACGTGGCGCCCTCGCCGTTGCCCGACCCATCGCAGGTGGGGCTGGCGAACACCTCCACCTCGAAGGTGGACGAGGCGGTGCTGTTCAGGGTCACCGGTACGCGCGCGGAGCCGCCGGTCTCGACGAACGCGTTCGTTCACCACCGGGAAGTTCTGCCTCCCGTTCGGACCGCTGTCCGCATCGCCCACGTCGTTGGGGCTCACCCCATCGAGGCCGAGGTCGATCCCGAGGCCGGCCGTTGAGGTTGATCGAGTTTGCGCTGAAGGTCGCGTCGTCCGTTCCGGTGCCGGTGGCGATGCCGTCGCCGCCGTTCGAGGTGATCTCGTTCGACTCGACGGTGTTATCGGCCGAATCGAAGAGGACGATGCCGTCGCCGGTGTTCCCCTCGATCTGGTTTCCGTTGCCGGGCGTGCCGATGGCGTTGGTGTCGGAGAAGCCCTGCACGATCACCCCGCGTGCCGTTCGGCACCGCCGTCGCGCCGTCGGATCCGGGGCCGACGAGGTTTCGCTGCATCGTGTTGGTGCTGCCCCCTCCGAACGAGGACCCCCGCGGACGTGTTTCCCGAGATCGTGTTCCCCGCGGCGGCGGTGGTGCCCCCGATCGTGTTCGAGGAGCCGAAGACGACCACGCCGTAGGTCGCCGTTGCCCAGCTCCGCCAGTCCCGTCCGATCGGTGCCGATGTAGTTGCCGCTCACGGTGTTCCCGAGGGTGTCCACGCGGAGGCCCGTCGCGTCGTTGCCCGAGATCACGTTGCGATCGGCGGCCGTGGTGCCCCCGATCGTGTTCGTGTTGCCGCCCGACACGTGGATGCCGGAGGGCCGTTGCCGGCGGCCGCGAGCCCGGCGGCGTTGGTCCCGATGTAGTTCCCGGCGATGACGTTGTTCGGGGTCTGGATCTGGATCGCCTCGCTGGTGAAGTTGCTCAGGGCCAGCCCGCGGACCGTGCTCGGCGCGCCACCCGTGATGTCCAGTCCGGTCCCGACCGTGTCCCCGCCGTCGACCACGATCGCCTGGGTCGTCGCGGACCAGTCCGGCTCGGTGGTGCCGTCGATGCCCGTCCCGCCGCCCAGGGCCGGCAGCTGAGTGACCGGGCTGATCACGTGCGGGCCGACGCCGGCGATGTTGAAGGTGACCCTGTCGACGCCGCCCAGCGTGTTGGCGTCGAGGATCGCCTGGCGCAGGCTGCCGGCGCCGGCGTTGTTGGTGTTGGTGACGGGGAAGTCGACGGCCTGCGCGGGCGCGGCCAGGGCAAGGCTGGCGGCAAGAGCCGCCGGTAGGACCAGCAGGCGTCGGAGGGTCATCGAGTCACAGGACGTGGAGGGCCGCCGCCATCTTCCCCCGGATTACCCCAAATAGCCAGTCCGCCCCCGAGGGCTACGTGGCTAGTCGTTTGCGACCGAGATGATGCGCACTTCGCGGGGGCCCTTCGGGGTCTCGAGCGTGCGCTCATCGCCCGCCTGGGCGCCGGCCAGGGCGCGGCCCATCGGCGAGTCGATCGAGAGGCTGCCCTTGGCCGGATCGGCCTCCGATGACGGCACGAGGGTGAACTCGAGCTTCTTCCCGTCGTCCTCGTAGGTCACGGTCGAGCCCATGCCGGCGGCGTCGCCGTCCGCGAACTCCACGATCTCCGCCGCGCGGAGCTGCTCGCGGATGTGGGCGATCTTCGCCTCCAGCATCGCGGCGTCGTCCTTGGCGGCGTGGTACTCGGCGTTCTCCTTCAGGTCGCCCTCGGCGCGGGCGGTGCCGATCTTCACGGCGGCCTCCCGGCGCGCCTCGCCCTCGAGCTGCTCGACCTTCTCCTCGAGGCGGTCGCGGGCGGCCTGGGTCATCTTTACGGTGTCAGACATTCGAGTGAGCATCGCAGGAGGCGAAGGCGACATCCGCTCAGGGCCGCGGATCGCCCACCCAGTAGCGCGGGCCGGCGCCGCGCCGCGCCGCGCGGTCGCCGGGATTCGCCAGCTTGCAGCGGCTCAGCGACAGGCAGCCGCAGCCGATGCACTCCGTGAGCCCGGCCTTCAGCCGCTCGAGCTCGGCGATCCGCTCGTCGATGCGCGAGGTCCAGCCGCTCGAGAGCTTCGCCCAGTCGCGGCGCTTGGGCACCCGCCCGGCGGGCAGCTTGTCCAGCTCGTCGCGGATCTCGTCGAGCGAGAGCCCCACGCGCTGGGCGAACACGATGAACGCCACCCGCCGCAGCACCGGGCGCGGGTAGCGGCGGTGCCTCGACGAGGCTCGCTCCGAGGTGATCAGCCCCCGCTCCTCGTAGTACCTCAAGGCTGAGGTGGCGACCCCGCTGCGCGCCGCCACCTCGCCGATCGTCAACTCGTCTTCCACATCTCCGACGTTACCTCAAGCGAGCTTGAAGTCCCGCGAAGCCTGCCACCACCACGGCCTGCATCACCGTCCAGACGCTGCTTTGGGGATGGCCGCTTCAGCGAGGTGACCGGCTTCCCGGAGCCCGTCGCCTAGGAGCAGATGTCCCACAGCTGCGCCACGCAGTCGCCGATCTCGATCGACGTCTGCGCCGGGTCGGCCTGGCCCTCGCACAGGAACGCGAGCGCCAGGTCGGCCTCGGCGCCGAAGACCACGCCCGCGTCGTTCACCACACCATCGAGCGTGCCGGTCTTGTGCGCCACCCGTGTCTCGTCTGGCAGCCGCAGCGGGATGCGCGTGTTGCGCAGGCTGTTGGAGAGCGCCGTCTCGTCGTCGCGCAGCGCGTGGAGCACCAGCGTGAGCGCGTCGGCCGCCGTGGTCACGTTTGCGCGCGAGCCAAGCTCGGCGTCCGTGAAGCCCGTCTCGATCCGGGTGTCCGTGGCGCCCAGGGCCGCGGCGCGTTCGTTCACGGCGTCGGCGCCCACCAGGCCGAGCAGGTAGTCCGAAGCCGGGTTGTCGCTCACCGCCAGGCACAGGCCGCACAGCTCGCCGACGGTGAGCTCGTGGCCGGGCTCCAGCACGTCGAGCACCGAGGAGTAGACGGTGCTGCCGAGCTGGTCCCGGCGCACGCGCGCGGACAGGTCGACATCCGGGGCGGCTCGCACCGCGGACACCAGCGCCAGCTTCACCAGGCTCGCCGCCGGGCGGACCACGCCGGCCTTGACGGCCACGTCGATCTCGGCGCCTCGCACCGACCGCACCACCACGCTGCGCCCCGGATCGGCGCCGGCGAACCTCTCAATCGCCTCGTGGGCTTTCGCAATCAAGGCGGCCACCTTAGGGTGTGGAGGTGGCGAAACGACCATGGGTGGTCAGGGCTGCGGGCACGGCCCACGCGGCCGCGCTCACGCAGACGCATCGGCGGCTGCCTTGGTGGCCGATCGAGCGGATCGAGCGCCGCCAGGCGAGGCGGGTGCGCTCGCTGGTTCGCCACGCTTACGAGTCAGTGCCCTTCTACAGGGAGGAGATGGGGCGCCTGGGGCTCACGCCCGCCGACTTCACGAGCGCGTGCGACCTGGCCAAGCTCCCGCTCATCGACCCGACCGTCATGCGCGCCGATCCCGAGCGCTTCGAGTCCAACCGGATCCCCGAGCATCGCCGCCTGGAGCTGTTCACGAGCGGGTCGGAGTCCAAGGGGTCCGGCACGATCCACTGGGACCACGCGACGCTCGTCCACGGGTTCGCCGAGGCCGAGCGCGACCGGGCGGTGCTCGTGCGCCTGGCAGGCGAGCGGCCCTCGCGCGCGATCGTGCGCGAGATGATCGGGCGCCGGGCGAAGGGCTCGCGCGTCGCCCGGCTGGGCGACCCCGACGGCACCCACCAGCGCATCTCGATCTTCCCCACGAACCTCAGCTCGCGCACGCTGCGGGTGCTCTGGAGCGAGCGCATGCTGATCCCCCCGCACACGGCGCATCACCATTTCTTCAAGCCCACGCTGGCGTTCCCCGACGCGGTCGAGCGCTTCAACGAGATCCGCCCGCGCATCGCCTTCTCCTTCGGCTCGTACGTGGACCAGTTCCTGCGCTACGTGGCCGACCGCGGCGACGATGTGGCGCTGCCGCGGCTGTGGGTCTACGGCGGCGACATGGTGTCCGCCCACGGCTTCGAACTGGCGCGCGAGCTGGGGGTGAGGCTGCTGTCGGTCTACACGGCGGTGGAGGCGGGGCGAATCGGGTTTCACTGCGAGGAGGGCGACGGCATCCATCTCAACATCGACGCCTGCGCCCTGCGCGTGGCGGACGCCGAGGGCCACACCGTGCCGACGGGCGAGACGGGCGACATCGTCGTATCGAACCTGCGCAACCGGGCGACCGTGGTGCTCAACTACCGCATCGGCGACCGGGGGGCGATGAGCGAGCGGTCGTGCCCGTGCGGGCGCACGCTGCCGATGCTGGCCGAGCTCGAGGGCCGGCGGTCCGAGATCGTGACGCTCGCGGACGGGCGGCGGGTGTCGCTGCTGGTGCTTCAGGGCATCTTCCGCAAGCAGCTCATGTGGACGATCCAGGCCCAGCTGCGCGAGCTCGAGCCCGGGCGCCTGCGCTGGCTGGTCGTGCCCCGCACGGATGCGGACCGCGCCGAGCTGAGCGCCGCCTTCGAGCGCAAGGCGGCGGAGACGCTGGGGGATACCGAGATCGAGGTCGAGTTCGCCGAGGAGATCGAGCGAACGGAGCAGGGCAAGTTCAGGCAGGTGGTGGCATGAACCCGCTCGCGCGGGCGCGCGAGCTGCTCGATTCGACCGGGCCGCGCGGCGTGGTGGCCTCAGCGCTCGCGCTTGCTGGAGTGCGGCGGCTTCTGGTGCTCGAGCTGCGGCCCGCCGACTTCGAGCCGACGCCGGCCGACGGGCACAGCATCGTGGAGCTCACAACCGAGCAGGCGGCCGCGTTCGCGCCTGAGTGGGCCGGGAGCGAGGCGGCGACGAGGGTCGCCTCCGGTGCGAGGTGCCACGCCCTCAGCGACGGCACGGACCACCTCGCCGCGTGGTGGCTGGCGGGTGAGCGCACGGAGCTGGAGTACGTCCACGTCCCGCTCCGGACCGGCCCCGGGGCCGTCTACATCTATGACCTGATCACGGCACCGGCCATTCGCGGCGGTGGGGCGGCGGTACGCGCCACCACGCTCAACCGCGACCATCTGGGCAGCGAGGGGATCGTGCGCATGCTGGGCTCGGTCCTGCCCGAGAACGCCTCCGCCTACGTCTCGCTCGCGCGCGGCGGCTGGAGGCCGGTGGCGGTGATCGCGTCGGTGCGCGGCCGCAACCTCGGCGCTCGCTCGAACAGGCTCGCGATGGCCCTGGCCCGGCCCCCGCACATGGCCCAGCCGCTCGCTGCCCACATCCGGCGGCTGCGCGACCCCGAGGAGGGGATGGTCCCGGGCGGCTGGTGGGGGGCCGTGCCGGCCCGTCTTGATCGGCTGCGGCCAAACGACGCCGTTCACAGCATCGTCCTGCACCACACCGGCAAGCCCGCGGCGTCGCTGCGCAGCGCCCGCGCGGAGGCCGCGTACATGCGGGCGATCGAGCACGAGCACCTGCTCCAGGGCTGGTGGGCTATCGGCTTCCATTACGTGGTGATGCCGAGCGGGCGGGTGTTCGAGGGCCGCCCGCCCGGGGCGATGGGAGCGCACGCCAAGGGCCACAACTCGGGCACGCTCGGCGTGGCGCTCGCCGGCGACTTCGAGACCGAGCAGCCCACGCCGCAGGCCCTGCATGCCCTCGAAGGTCTGCTCGCCGGCCTCCCGGACGTGCCGGTCGTCTCCCACTCCGAGCTCGCGGCGAGGGCGTGCCCTGGCCGCAACCTCCTGGCAGCGAGGAGCGAGGCCGCCCGGGTCGAAGCAGTCACCACGTGAGCGCCCACGTCTACCTCCTGCGCTGCGCCGACGGCACCCTGTACTGCGGCTGGACGACCGACGTCGACCGGCGCGTGCGGGAGCACGGCGCCGGCACCGCCAGCCGCTACACGCGCAGTCGCCTGCCGGTCGAGCTGGCGTGGTCCAAGCCGGTCGGCTCGCGCGCGGAGGCGCTGCGCGAGGAGCACCGGATCAAGGCGTTGTCGCGGGCGGAAAAGCTGGCGATTGTCAAATGAGCGCTGTCACACTTGGCAGCGATGTCACAGGAGAACGTCGACCAGCAATACCGAGCGGCTGACGCGTTCACGCGCCACGACCTCGAGGCGTTCCTCGAGGTCTGCGACCCCGACATCGTGTTGGTCTCGCGCCACCTGGAGCTGGAGGGCAGCGGTCACCTGCGAGGCCACGCCGCCGTGCGGCGCTGGTGGGAGAGCCTGCTCAGCGTCTATCCCGACTTCACCTCCGAGGTCGAGGAGGTGCGTGATCTGGGAGGCGTGACCGTCGCGCGCCACTACTTCCGCGGTCAGGGCATTGAGAGCGGAGCGCAGCTGGAGCAGCACCACTGGCAGGTCACGACGGTGGCGCGACGGCAAGGCCGTCTGGTGGCAGAGCTTTCCAACCGAAGCCGAGGCCCTGGCGGCGGTCCTGGCGTTCGACGGCCCCGGCGTCGCCGGCAAGGCCCGTTCCAGCTCGCTGAGGCCGCCTCTTGCCAGTCGTCTGTGTGACCGCTGTCACACAGGCGCACCCACTGGACGGGTACGCCATCCTGTACACGTGCGCGCGGACCTTCCCCCCGGACCGTCTTACCCGGCCTTCGTCCAGGGGATCGGGTTCTGGAACCGCCCGATCGCGTTCCTCGAGAAGTGCCGGTCGCAGTACGGCAAGCGCTTCACGATCCGGCTGCCGTTCACCCCCTACTTCGTGATGATCACGGAGCCCGACCAGCTGAAGCAGATGTTCACCGCCGCCGCCTGACGTGCTGCACCCGGGCGAGGGAGCGCGCGTGCTGGAGCCGATCGTCGGCAGCTACTCCGTCCTCCTGCTCGACGGCGATTCGCACATGAGCCAGAAGAAGCTGATGCTGCCGGCCTTCCACGGCGAGAAGATGGCCAAGCTCTCCGGGCTGATGGAGGAGGTCACCGAGCGCGAGGTGGCCGCGCTGCCGCGCGACGAGCCGATCGAGCTGCACCCCATCACTCAGCGGCTCACCCTCGAGATCATTCTGCGCGCCGCCTTCGGCCTCGACCCCGGCCCGCGCCTCGACGCGCTGCGCGACCGCCTCGGCGCCATGCTCGAGTTCGGCGACAGCCCCGTGAGCCTGATGGTGCCGCCCAAGGACACCGTGCTCGAGACGGTGATGCTGAAGGTCGGGCCCGGTGCGCGGTTCGTGAAGCTCCAGGAGGAGGCCGACAAGCTCATCTTCGAGCAGATCGAGGAGCGCCGGCGCTCATCCGACGAGGACCGCGACGACATCCTCTCCATGCTGCTCGAGGCGCGCCACGAGGACGGCTCGCCGATGACCGACCAGGAGCTGCGCGACGAGCTGATGACGATCCTCGTGGCCGGCCACGAGACAACCGCGTCCACGCTGGCCTGGGCCTTCTCCCAGCTGCCCCATCACCCCGAGGTGCTCGGCAACCTCACCGAGGAGGTCCGCAACGGCGACAACGGCGAGTATCTCGACGCCACCATCAACGAGACGCTCCGCCACCGGCCGGTGCTGCCGAACGTGCAGCCGCGCCTGGTGAAGAAGCCGATCCAGGTAGGCGACTGGGAGGCTCCGCCCGGTGTCTGTCTGGTGGGCAACGCGTACCTGCTCCATCACGACGCGGACATCTACGCCGACCCGTACGCGTTCAAGCCCGGAGCGCTTCATCGAGGAGGGCCCGGGCACCTACACCTTCATCCCGTTCGGCGGCGGACGCCGCCGCTGCCTCGGCGCGAGCTTCGCGATGGTCGAGATGCGGCTCGTGATCCGCGCCATCCTCTCCCAGTGCGACCTGCGCGCCGGTTCTCACGGCGGCGCCGAGCTCGCGCAGCGACGCAACATCACGGTACGGCCCGCCGGGGGCGCCCGGGCCGTTCTGCACGAGCGAAAGCCGGCGCCCGTAGCGGCATGAACGACCCGGCGCAGCTCGTCACGGACACCGTCCGTGGCATGCGCCGGCTGGGGTGGGTCGCCAGCGCGCTGGGCACCTTCGTCGTCTTCACGTCGGTCGGCTTCCTGATCCCGGTCTTCCTCGACCCGAGTGAGAGGACCGACCTCGCACTGCTCAACGGGCCGATGGGGATCGCCTACCTGCTCGCGTCCGGTCTCGTGATCCAGGTCTACCTCAGCCGGCGCAACACCGAGACGCTCCAGTGGATCGCGGAGGACCGCGCCCCTGACGAGCGTGAGCACCGGCGCACGCTGCATCTCGCGCTCTTCAACACCAAGATGGCGGGGTTAGCGTGGGTCGGCGGCGCGGTGCTGTTCACCCTCCTCAACGGCTTCGCTTACGACTGGGGCTTCGCGGCCTGGGCGGGGGCGACCGTCTGGCTCGGCGGCGAGACCACGTGCGCGCTCTACTACCTCGCGTCTGAACGCGCCCTGCGTCCCGTCACCGCGCTCGCGCTCGCGGCGCGCCAGCCTGGCCGCATGATCGCTCCCGGCGTTCGCGGCCGGCTGTTCGGCGCCTGGGCGCTCGGCACCGGCGTTCCGCTGCTGGGCGTGGTCGCGGTGGGCGCCGTCGGGCTCACGAAGTCCGACGTGGACACCGAGTACCTCGCCGCAGCGATCCTCTTCCTCGGCGTGGTCGCGAGCGCCACCGGCCTGCTGGCAACGATGTACACGGCCAAGGCCATCGCCCACCCGGTGGAGTCGGTGCGCCGCGGCCTCGAGCGGGTCGAGGACGGCGAGCTCGATGTCCAGGTGCAGGTGGACGACGGCAGCGAGGTCGGCCTGCTCCAGGCCGGGTTCAACCGGATGGCCGAAGGGCTGCGCGAGCGCGAGCGGATCCGCGACCTGTTCGGTCGCCAGGTGGGGGAGGACGTTGCGCGCGAGGCCCTGGGGAAGGGCACCAGCCGCCTCGGCGGCGAGGAGCGCCACGTGGGCGCGCTGTTCGTGGACATCGTGGGCTCCACCTCGATGGCGCTCGCCATGCCGCCGACCGAGGTGGTGCGCCTGCTCAACCGGTTCTTCCGCGTGGTGGTCGAGGTGGTGGAGGCCGAGGGCGCGATCGTGAACAAGTTCGAGGGCGACGCCGCGCTGTGCGTGTTCGGGGCGCCTGTCCCGCGTGAGGATCCGGCCGCCGACGCCCTTCGCACCGCGAGGATCATGGCCGGCCGCCTCACGCGCGACGTCCCCGAGCTCGACTTCGGCATCGGCATCTCGGCGGGTAACGCCGTGGCGGGCAACGTCGGGGCCGAGCACCGGTTCGAGTACACGGTGATCGGCGACCCGGTGAACGAGGCCGCGCGGCTGTCCGAGCTGGCCAAGCAGCGTCCCGAGCGGGTGCTCGCGTCCGAGGTCGCGCTGCGCGCGGCGGACGATGCAGAGAGTGACGAGTGGAACGTGACCGACTCGGCGGTTCTTCGCGGGCGCAACGCGGCGACCGGCGTGGCGCATCCGCGCCTTTCGGGCGTCTAGGGCAAGGCTTTCGTAGCGCCTGGGTAAGGGTTCGGCAAAGTCCGTGAGCGGACCCGATTCGGCGTGTTATCCGTGAGGAACACGACCGAAATGGAGACCCAAATGCGCACCATCCGACTGCTCGCACCCCTCGCCGCCGTGGCGGCTCTCATGGCCCTCGCGACGCCCGGCTTCGCCAAGAAGGGCGACGACGACGGACGCGTGATCAAGCGCGGCGATTGCAGCGGCGCTTCGAACTGGAAGCTCAAGGCCAAGCCCGACGACGGCCGCCTCGAGGTCGAGTTCGAGGTCGATCAGAACCGCAACAACGTGAAATGGAACGTCCGTATCCGCCGCAACGGCAAGTCCGTCGCCTCGGGCGCCCGCCGCACCAAGGCCCCGAGCGGCTCGTTCTCCTTCGAGCGCAAGATCGCCAACCCCGCCGGCAAGGACCGCATCTCGGCCGTCGCGAAGCGGGCGAGCGGCGAGACCTGCCGCGCGTCGCTGAGGATCTAGAGCCCTACGGCGCTCGCCAGCAGCTCCACCTGATCCGGGTTCGTGGAGGCCGGGAAGCAGAGAAGCTCGTCTGCTCCGGCCTCCTCGAACGCGGTCAGGTAGCCCTTCAGCGCGTCCGCGTCGAGCGCGGCGGAGTCAACGACGTTCTGGGCGTACTCGCCGAGGAACCCGTAGTAGTCACCGAAGTTCTTCTGGGCGATCTCCTCGGCGCCGTCGCCGAGCGCGAAGTAGATCATCGCCACAGTGCGCGGCTCGCCGTCGCGGCCCGCGGCGGTCCAGGCTTCGGTCATCTTCTCCTTGCCCTGCGCGAACGCCTCCGGGGGCCCGCCGCCCAGCGTCCATCCATCCGTGTACTTGGCCGCGCGCCGGTAGGCGATATCGGCGCCGCCGCCGATCAGCATCGCCGGGCGTTCCCCGTTCCAGGGCTCCGGGCCCACGCGGCCCTCGCCCGCCCAGAAGCTCATGAGGTCCTCGAGCTGGCGGTCGAAGATGGCGCCGCGCTTGTGGAAGTCGACCCCGGCGGCCTCGAAGTCGTCCTCGCGGAGGCCGACGCCCAGGCCGAGCACCAGCCGCCCCTCCGAGAGCTGGTCAACGGTGGCGGCCTGCTTGGCGAACAGGGCGTTGTTCGAGCGCAGCGGCGCGAGCAGGATGTCGGTCACCAGGCCGATCCGCTCGGTCACCGCGGCCGCGGCGGCGAGGGTGGTGAGAGGCTCGAAGGCCGGGTAGGCGAGCCGGTCGATCGTGCCCAACGACGAGAACCCCGCCTCCTCCGCGCGCCGGGCCCAGTCGACGATGCCGCGGCGGTCGACCCCGAGCATTCCGTTCGGCAGTCCGATTCCTACGTCCATGAGCCGACTCTATTCAGGGTCGCGGTTCAGGGGTCTACCCCGATGTGCCGGGGGGCGTCTCGGCGCATGCTGCACCCATGGACCCAACGCTCTATTTCACTGTCTTCGTCGGCGGCCTGATCATGTGCGCGACAGCCGCGCTCATGTTCCGCCCGCCCACGCGTCCCTGCCCGTCCTGCGGGCTTCACACGCCGCTGCAGGCCAGGCGCTGCCGGCATTGCGAGTACCGCTTCGCGTAGGGGTCCACCCCTCAGGGATTCGGGTAGCGCCGCTTGGGCTTGACCTTCAGCACGCGACTCACGGTGATCCGGCGGAAGCCGACCTCATCCAAGGTCATGGTGCCGCGCACGCTCACAGTCTTCCGGCCTGCGAGCAATCGCCGGCCGCGCTTCGATAGCCGGAAGGCGAGACGCTTGGACCGCCCGGTGCGGATGTTGGCCGATGCCTTTCCGATCTTGATCCACTTGCGACCCGCGCGAGCCTCGATCAAGAGCCGATAGCGCCCGGTGGCGGCCGCTCGCAGCAGCGCGGGCTTGCGCAACTTGGCCGGTCCTCCCCGGAGGAGCTTTGGCAAACCGCGGAGCAGCGTCTTCATGCGATCACGGACGCGACGTTCGATCACGCTTCGCGGCGTGCCTTGCCGCGTTGGGTAGACCCTGTCCGCGTAACCGAAAAGGGCGACGGTCACCGGGCTCGCCCCATTTCCGGTCACCCTTAGATCGCCATTGATTACACCCGCTGTCTTCGGTTGGAACGAAAGTCGCACGTAACAGCTCCGCCCGGGGTCGAGCACGGCCCCAGCGCAGGAGTTGCTCAGCACAACGAAAGCCGAGCCGCGAACCGCGATCGTGATTCCGGACAAAGGCTGGTCGCCGGCGCTGGTAATTCTCAGCGAACGGGACGCGCCCGCCTCCCCGACACGCGCGCGCCCCATAAAAGCACGATCCGAAAAGGTTCCGATCCTTGGACCGGGCGTGCGCGTAGACGTGGCATCCAGCGGAACGGAGCGGGGACCCGAGTTGGCGTCGCCGGGAAAGTCCAAGAAGTCCTGGTGGTCGGCGTTCTCGTCGATGGCGGTGAACCGAACCGTGGTGGAGCACGCAGCGCGAACCGCCAGCGACGCGGAACCGCAGGTGCTCGACCGCACCGAGAACGGTGCCGCGGTCGCTGGCGCTCCGGGTGTCACGGCAACGCTTCCGGTGTTCCTGAGCAGCACGGTCTCTTCAGAGAACACGCCGGCCTGGAGTGGCTCGAAGAACACGACGGAGGGCTCGGCGTGCAGAACGTCTCCGTAGAGGACGCCGATTCCCTCCTGGAACTGCGACACCACGAGGTCATCCTCACCGTCCTGGTCGAAGTCCGCCATGGCCATGGCTCGGTAATGCCCCGGAAGTCCACTGTTTCCCGCGGGAGTAGAGGTGAAGGAGCCTCCGGTGCCCGCGATCAGCGTGTGGATGGTCGGATTGTCGTATGCGCGCACAATCAGGTCTTGGTCGTCGTCGCCGTCCAGATCGGAGGACTCGATCGCAGTGGGGCCGTTGGCGGTGGCCACGGATGTCCGGGCGGCGAATACCCCGGGGGTGGTTGCGTTGAAGATCGAGACCGTGTTGCCGCCGTCGGCCACCACCATGTCCAAGTTGCTGTCGCCGGTGAGCTCATCGAATGTGACGTCGGTCGGGAAAGCGCCGGTCTGGTAGCTCACCGGGGCGGCGAATCCGCTGCTGTCCTGCCGATGCACCGAGACCGTCGCGCTGCTTTGTCCCAGAACGACCAGGTCGAGGTAGCCGTTGCCGTCGAGGTCCTCGGTCTTCACGATTCGTGCCCCGGTCGCCGTCGACAGGTCGGTGCCGGCCGCGAAGGTCCCATCGCTCTGCTGAATGAACGGCCTGACGAAGCCACTCGGCCAGTCTGTGACCGTTGCAAGGTCGGGCTTGTCGCTGCCTCCGAAGTCCCCGATGACGACGTTGACCGCGTTGAACAACTCGGCGACCTGCTCGGCACCCTCGAATCCGCCATCCCCGGTGCCCTCGAAGAGAATCACCTTGCCCCCGTTCTCCTGCACCACAACGGCATCGGGCACGTCGTCGCCGGTCACGTCGCCCAGGGTCAGCTCACCGGGGGACGCCGTTGGGAGCGGCGTCTGGTCGGGGGTCGCGAATCCACCTTCGCCATCGCCGAGCCACGCGGTCACGACCGCGTTCGATGCGTATCCGGATACGCCCACGATGTCGGCCGCGTTATCCCCGTTGAGGTCGTCTACGGCCACGTCGGTAGACCCGGTATCCGGGAATTCCTCGGGATCAAAGAACGCGGTCGCCCCGATGGCAGGGGCCGGCAGTGCGGCCGCAGCAATCAAAGCGACGCAAGCGATGCCAAACCGCCACCGGAATGGCATGCGTGGAGAATGCACCTCCCGAAGGTAGGGCCAAATCGGCGATCCCGCCAACGCTCAGGCCGGGCCGAGGTATGACTCGTCCAGCAGCGACGCGACCTCGATAAACGTCGCGTCGGCGTGCTCGCTCGGCTCGTCGGGCGGCAGCGAGCTCAGCGCTCGGTCCCAGGTGAGCGCCCGGGCGACCTTCCCCGCCCGGCACGCAAGCTCCAGCGTCTCCACCAGCTCGGCGTGCGGGGCGAGGTCGCCGAACGGCTCCAGGTACGCGTCTCTCACTCGCGCGAGCCCCGCGTCGCCCCCGGCGCCCTGTGCGAAGCCGAGCGGCACCAGCATGCTGGCGAAGCAGTGCGCCACCACGCTGTCGCCCCAGTCGTAGAACTTGGCCGAAGCCGTGAAGTCGTCGCCCGCGACGAACACGTTCCACGGGTGGAGGTCGTTGTGGTCGAGGGTCGCGAACCCGGGCATCTCGGCCAGCCGTTCGCACCAGCCCGCGACGGTCTCGCCGCAGCCCGGCGACCTCGGCCAGCGTCTCGGCATGCGAGGCGTCGCCGTGGTGGTCGGCGTACTGGCCGGCGGCGGTGAGTGCCTCCTCGAGCCGGGCGGGAAGCACGGCGGGCCGCATGTCGGCGACGCCCAGAGCGAGCAGGTCATCGACCTCCGGCGCAACCGCGCGCTGCAGCTCGGCCCACTGCGGCACCACGCCCGCGAGTGCGCCGACCAGTCCCTCGCCTGAAACCAGCTCCCCCAGCACCTGCCCGCCGTCGGGCAGCAGCATCCACCCGCGGTCCACATCGAGCGCGATGGGGGTGAGCACCTGGCCGGGCGCGGCTCGCTGGAGGATCTCGTAGAGCCCCGCCTCGAACGCGGTCTTCGGCCCCGCCGCCTTGAGCCACACGGTGCCGGCTGACGTCGGCACCGCGTACACGGTGGCCCATGGCTGAGCCGTCTTGCGCTCAGCGTCCCCGGTGCGCCGGATCCCGGCGGTGGCGAGCTGCTCGTCAAGCCATTCGAGTTCGGCGCTCAGGGTTCGATCACGTTACCGGGGTCCGGCTGCTCGCTCCCGGGAGCGCTGGCGTAGTCCCCCCAGGGCCCGTCGCGGTCGGCGATCAGCGCGCCGACGCCCTCGCGCTCAGCCTTCTCGATCGCCGCCACCGCCTCCGGCGTGTTGCGCATCAGCCCGTCGAGGATCGGCCCCAGCGTCTGGGTCGAGGCCAGCCCCATGTTCTCGTAGGCCTGGTTCACCACCAGCTTCATTGCCGCGAGCTGCGAGGCCGGGATCTGCGCGAGCTGGCGCGCCTGCTCCTGCACCGTCGCCTCCAGCTCGGCGAACGGCACGGCCTGGTTGATCAGGTCGATGTCGGCCGCCTCCCTGCCGCTCAGCGCCTTGCCCGTGAGCGCGTACTCCTTCGCCTTCGTGAGGCCGAGCCGGTAGAGCCACATCCCCGACAGGTACGCGCCCCACAGGCGCGAGTAGGGGGTGCCGATGCGCGCGTCCTCGGAGGCGATCACCAGGTCCGCGCACAGGGCGAAGTCGCTGCCGCCGCCCACACACCACCCGTGCACCTGCGCGATCACCGGCTTGGGCGAGCGCCACACGCTCATGAACCGCGGGACCGGGCCGAGGCTCGACGCGGCCCACGCGAAGTCCTTGCCCGGGTCCCACTTGCCGTCCGTGGTGAGCCGCTCGTCCCAGTGGTGGAAGCCGCCGCCGAAGTCGAATCCGGCGCAGAACGCGCGGCCGGCGCCGCGCAGAACGATCACCTTCACGCTCTCGTCGGTCACGGCGTCGGTGACCGCGGCCTCGATCTCGTCGGGCATCGGCGGCACGATCGTGTTCAGCCGATCGGGGCGATTGAGCGTGATCGTGGCGATGCCGTCGTCGGCGGCGTAGAGCAGGGTCTCGTAGGGCATGGACCGCAGTATTTCCGCCGGGTCCGACGCATCCGGCTACTCTCCGCGCGTGGTGGATCGCTCGCCCTACTTCGGTTGGCACAAGTACTTCGACGATCGCCGCGGGGTCGAGCTCGAGGCGCCGTACGACGCGCCCTTCGAGGATCGCCCGGGCCGCGAGGCTCTGGCTCGCTCCCTCGCACGCTTCGAGCTGGGCGAGTCGGGCGACGGCAAGAACCTCAAGCGCCTGGCCGGCGAGACCGGCGATTCCACCTACGCGCGCACGATCGATCTGTTCGTCGACGAGGAGGGCCAGCACGCCCAGTGGCTCGGGATCCTGCGGGAGCGCTTCGGCGGCACCGCCCTCGACTCGCACTGGTCTGACGCTGCCTTCGTGGCGCTCCGTCACATCGGCGGCCTGCGCCGCGAGATCTGCGTGCTGCTCACCGCCGAGGTGGTGGCGCTGAGCTACTACCGCGTGCTGCCGCTGGCCTACGAGGACCCGGTGCTCGCCGCGGCATGCGAGCGCATCCTGCGCGACGAGCGCGGCCACGTCGCCTTCCACCGCGCCACGCTCGGCAGCGAGTTCTCCACCATGCCCGCGCCCGCCCGCACCGCCTCCGTGGTCACCTGGCGGGCGTTCGTGGCGGCCACGGCGAAGGTCGTGGCGTGGGACCACCGCGAGGTACTCGAGCTCGCCGGCGTCTCGCGCTCGGAGTTCGAGATCGAGGTGCGCGGCCGGGCGCGCCGGCTCGCACGCGCCATCCGCTCGGGCAGCGTCCTCCCAGTGGCAGACGCCAAGGCGGCCTGATGCTCCACCGGCGTAGCGCCCTTCTGCTCGGCTGCCTGCTTGCGCTGGCGTTGCCGGCGCCCGCGATGGCCGGGGTCGCGGTGACCGGGTTCACCGTGAGCTCCACCACCACCCAGGCGGGCGGACACCCCGACCTCACCACATCGACCACGTTCCAGTCGACTCCGAACTCCGACGACGTGAAGGACCTGATCGTGCGCTTCCCGCCGGGCCTGCTCGGCAACCCGACGGCCACGGCGAAGTGCTCGACGGCGCAGTTCGCGGCCGACACCTGCCCGGGCGGCACCGCTCTCGGATCGGTCGCGGTCACCGCCAACGCCGTGCTCGGTGTGGTGCCCGCCAACGGCGTCGTGTCCCAGGGCACCGTCTACAACCTGCCGCCCGTCGGCTCCGAGCCCGCACGGCTCGGCATCAAGGTCCGTCCCGCGCCCATCCTCGGCGCGAACGTCGACAAGATCTCCCTGATCGCGGTCGCCAAGCTCGGCCCGGAGACCGGCTACGCGCTGGAGACCACGATCCCCAACCAGCCCCGCTCGGTGGGCAGCGACCTCGGCACCATTCAGCTGGAGGTGACCAGGGTCGACCTCACCCTGCGCGGCCGGCCCGGGCCGACGCCGTTCATGATCAACCCCAGCTCATGTGCGCCCGGCACCGCCAGGGTCACCGCGGTGCCCTACGACAGCGGCGCGCCCTCCAGCCGCTCGGCGCCCTACACGGCCACGGGCTGCCCGGGGCTGGCGTTCGCGCCGCTGGTGTCCGGCACCATCGGGGCACCCAGGGCGAACAAGGCGGGCCAGAACGTGGCGCTCACCACCGTCCTCGACTTCCCGAACGGTCATGCCTCCCTGCGCGACACCGTCGTGCTGCTCCCCACCGACGTGGGCAGCGACGTGGATTCGGTCGGGCGCGCCTGTCCGGCGGCGACCCCGGTCGCCGCCTGCCCCGCGAGCGCCACGATCGGCTCGGCGGAGGCCGACTCGCCGCTGCTCGACGTGCCCCTGCGCGGGCCGTTGGTGCTCAAGGCGCTCGCGGCGGGCGGCCTGCCCAGCCTGGTGGTGGATCTGAGGGGCGCGGCTCCGCTCACGTTGTTCGGCACGCCGGGCTTCGTGGGCAACCGGGTGCGGAACAGCTTCCCCGGCGCCCCCGACGTGCCGCTGTCGCGCTTCACCCTCAGGGTGAACGGGGGCAAGGGTGGGCTGCTGCTCGCGGCGAAGGACCTCTGCCGCCCCAACCACAAGCAGATCTTGGACGCGCGGCTCACCGGCTGGAACGGCAAGGTCGTGACCCGCAAGGTCGCGCTCAAGCCACAGGGCTGCAAGGGCTACCGTCCGCCCAAGCCGAAGGCCACACTCAGGTTGCGGCGCCGCGCCCTGTCGCTGAGCGTCACGGCGGGCGAGTACACCAGGCTGCGCGCCGTGCGGGTCACCCTGCCCAAGGGCCTGAAGGTCCGCAAGCTGCGGGGCAGGGCGAGGTTGAAGACGAAGCTGCGCGTGAGGATCAGCCGTGGGCGCACCCTGCGGGCAACGCTCGCGCGCAAGGGCACCACCAAGCTCACGCTCACCTCGCGAAGCCTGGCGGTGAGCCGCGGGCTGGTCGGACGACGCGTGCGGGTGAAGATCGCCGCGAAGGACAGCACCGGCCGCACCGTTCGCTTCACCGTGCGGGCGCGCGTCCGGCGCTAGCCCGGCAGCTTCCTCGCCTTCCTCGTCATCCCCTTCCACGGGTCGCCCTCTGAGTCGATCCGGGCGCCGATCGTCTTCACCGTCCAGCGGTCGGGCTTGAGCTTGGGGTCGCTCAGCTCCTCCCAGTGGATCGGCACCGCCACCGGCGCCCGCGGCTTGGCCCGCACGCCGTAGGGCGCCACCGCGTGCTGGGCGTAGGCGTTGCGGTTCACGTCCACGTAGATCCGCTCGCCGCGGTTCACCTTCTTGTACTCCAGGGTGAGGCGCCTCGGATCGTCGTCCACCATCTCCTCCGCCACCGCGCGGGCGAGCTTGTGCACGTCGCCGAAGCCCACGCCCCGCTTGATCGGGCAGACGACGTGGATGCCGCGCGAGCCGGTCACCATCGCGAAGGTGGCGAGACCCCGGTCGCGTAGGCGCTCGCCGGCGTCGCGCGCGGCGGCGCGCACGTCGGCGAACCCGCCGCCGCGAGGGGTCGAAGTCCATGATCAGGCGGTCGGGCTGCTTGGGCTTGTCGCCCTTCGACAGCCACAGGTGCGGGGTCACCACGTTCTGGCCCGCCAGGTAGACCATCGTCGCCGCGTGGTTGGCGAGCGCGTGGGTCACGGTGCCGCCGCGCTTGGGCACGGTCACGCGGTCGACCCAGTCGGGGAAGTGGGCCTGCACCTCCTTGAGGAAGAAGCCGTGCCGGTCGATCCCGGCCGGGAACGCCTGCAGCGCGAGCGGCCGGTCGCGCACGTAGGGCAGCATCACCGGCGCGACGCGCTCGTAGTGCTCGGCCAGGTCGCGCTTGGTGAGCTTGGCCTTCGGGAACAGCACCTTGTCGGGGTGCGTGACCTTCACATCGTGGCGGCCGACCTTGAGGTACTCGGTCACGCCAGCAGCCCGAGCTCGCCGGCCTTGGTGGCCGCCTCGGTGCGCGAACGGCAGCGCAGCTTGTTGAGGATGTTGCGTACGTGCATGTCCACCGTCCGCGTGCTCAGCACAAGCTCGCCGGCGATCTCGCGGTTGGTCATACCCGACGCCACCAGCTGCATCACCTCGAGCTCGCGGCGGGAGAGGCCGCCGTTGTCGTGGTCGGCGGAGGCGCGCTTGCCCAGCCGCTCCTCGACGGACTCGCCGAGGTTCGCCACCACCTCGGCGATCTCGGCGGCCAGCGGCGCCGCGCCGAGGCGGCGGGCCGTGGCGTGGGCATGCGCGAGCCGCTCGAGGGCTCCCTCGCGCTCCCCGGCGGCCGCGAGCGCGACCCCGGCGCGGAGCTGGATCTGCGCGCGCTCGAACGGGATCTCGAGGTCCTCGTGCAGGTCGGCCGCCCGCGTGAGCTGCTCGGCCGCGGCGTCCGGCTGAGCCTCCGCGAGTGAGACTTCTCCGAGCGCGTGCGCGAGCGCCGCCAGCGTGTCCGGGTGGCCGGTGGCGGTGCCGATGCTCGAGAGCGCCTCCGCGCAGGCGCGCGCGCCGTCGAGGTCGGCGTGGCGGGCGAAGAAGCACGCCGCCCACCGAAGGCCCCAGACCGCGTAGTGGTGGTCCTCGCTGCGCTGCCAGCGCTCGAGCACGAAGTGGCAATGGTCGCGTGCGGCATCCAGATCGCCGTCGTGCTCCGCCAGCGCCGCGAGGGCGGCGGCGCTGTCCAGGCTCATCGATATCTGGTCGAGGCGCTTGCCGGTCTCGAGGCATTGGGCGAGCAGGGGCCGTGCGGCGTCCCACTCGCCTCGGAAGGCGTGGATGGCGCCGAGGACTCCGTCGGCGACGAGCGTGGTGTCCGGGCTTGCGCCCGGCTGGCGCAGCTCGACGCAGAGCTCCGCCGAGCGCTCCCAGTCTCCGAGCTCGCGAAGCACATAGGCCATGCAGCTGAGGCAGACGTACTCCATGTTCTCGGAACCGCCCGTCTCGCAGAAGCCGACCGCGGTGGCCAGCGCGTCGCGTGCGCCGCCGTAGTCGCCGGCGATCTCATGGGCCGTTCCCAGGCGCTGGTAGATCTCGGCCGCGGCCAGCGTGAGCTCGTGCTCGAGCGCGAGCGAGAGCCCGGATCGGATCGTCTCCAGCCCGGTCTCGAAGTCCCCGTGCTTCACCTGGCAAACGCCCTGGAGCCCGAGCGCCCGCGCCCGCAGGTCGGTGCGCTCCGCCCGCGAGGCCTCCTCGCCGGCGAGCTGCGTGAGCTCGATCGCCTCGGCGTAGAGCCCCGCGCTGTGCAGGTACGCGGCGGCGCTCTGCCGCTCGGCGGCGGCCTCGCCGGGGAGCCCGTTCGCGGCGTACGCCTCGGCCGCCACGCGGCGCGCGGCCAGAGCTCGCGCGCGGTCGCCCTGGAGCCCGTAGATCGCCGCCAGCGACCGTTCCGCGTCGGCCAGTGCCCGGCCGGGACCCTCGGACCGCCGGGCGGTCACCACCTCACGCTGCGCGCGCAGCGCCTCGGCCAGCTCGCCCGACAGTTCCGCGAAGCGCGCGTGGCGCTCCAGAACCGCGATCCGATCGCCGGCGCGCTCCCCTTCGGGCCAGAGGTCAAGCGCCTGGCGGCCCAGGCGCACGGCGTCGCGGTAGGCGTGGACGGCGGCGCGCTCCTCGATCGCCCGTACCAGGGAGCCGAGAGCGCGAGCTCCGTCGCGAGCGGCGAGCCAGTGAGCGGCCACCTCGGCCTGGGCGCCCTCGCCGTCCTCGAGCGCGTTGGCCAGCGCGCGGTGGAGCTTGCGCCGCCGCAGCCACGTCACGTCCTCGTAGATCGCGTCGCGTGCCAGCGGGTGCCGGAAGGCGGCGCGCCCGGGCTCGAGTTCGTGGACCAGGCCGTTCGCAAGGACCTCGTCGAGGCCCGCTTCGCCCCCGAGGGTGGCCACGAGCTCGACGTCGAAGTGGACCCCCGCCACCGCGGCGGCCTCGGCGGCGGCGCGGGCCGGTGTGGACAGGTCGCCGGCGCGCAGCAGCACGGCGTCGCGAATGGTCTGGGGCAGCGGCACTTCGCCATCCAGCGCGAGCTCCATGCCGTCGTCCCCGCGCTGCAGGCGCCCGCCCGCTTCCAGCGCGGCAGCCATCTCCTCGATGAAGAAGGGCGTGCCGCCCGTGCGGCCGTGCAGGGTCTCGGCCAGGCGCGGGGACGGGCTCTCGCCCAGGACCTGCTCGGCCAGCTCGGCGCTGCCCTTGGCCGTGAGCGCCTCGAGCGTGAGCTCCCGCAGGCAGCTTCGCCGGCGCAGGTCGTTGCGCAGCCAGCGAAGCCGGTGCCCGCGGGGGGTCTCATCCGAGCGATAGCTGCCCACCACGAGCACCGGGAGCTCGCGGAGCGAGGGCGCCAGCTCGGCGAGCAGCTCGAAGGTGGCGTCGTCGGACCACTGGAGGTCATCGAGCAGGATCGCGGCCGGGCGGTCTTCCGCCGCGGACGCCAGCCCGGCACGGACTGCCTCGAACAGCGTGGCGCGATCGCTCTCCTCCGTGGCGTCTCCCAACTCCGGCAGCAGCAGCGCGAGGTGCGAGCGAAGCGGGCCGCTCAGCGGCAAGCCGCCGGGCACCGAGCGCATGAGCTCGCGCAGGGCGCCCACCATCGGGCCGTAGGCGGGCGCCGCGGGACCGGCGCTGCCACGCGCGAAGCGGGCGTCCGAGGATTCGAAGACCTCCTCGGCGAAGCGCGTCTTGCCCATGCCCGCGTCGCCTGCCAGGAGTGCCAGCGAGCCGCGGCCATCCATCGCTTCCCCGAGCATTTCCTCCAGCGAGGCCCGCGCTGATTCACGTCCGATCAACACGCCGCGACCCATCTGCCCAGTCTAGGTCGAGGCGGGCTCGCCGGGCCAGTGTTGCCAGGCGAGCCCGTCTGACGATCAGCGTGGGAGATCCCGCGGCCCGGTGCGGTCGAACACCGAGGTCACCTCTTCGACGAGGTTGGCGGGGAAACCGCCCTCCTTCGCGTGCTCCCGGATCACGTCGGCGTTCTCGGCCTGGTGGAAGCAGTAGATCTTGTCGCCGGCGACGTAGCTGTGCAGCCACTCGTACGGCTTGTTCAGCGTCTCGACGGCGTCGTTGGACGTGGTGGTGATGCCGCGCAGCTCCTCGTCGCTGAGCTTGCCGGCTCCGGGGACCTCGCGCTCGATTACGTAGGTGTTCATGTGATCGCCCCTCCTTCGTTGGGGTCGATGGGTTGATGGAACGACCGTACGGGCGCCGGTGGGGGCCGCACATGCGCTGAACTGCCGTATTTGCCGTGGCCGGTTGCCGTATTAGCGCGGCAGGGTGCGTGGCAGCCCGAAATGCGGCAGCACGCCGGTGTCGCCGAAGCGCGTGATGGTGGCGATCCGATCGCCCTCCAGGTCCAGCACGAACACGCCGCCGACGCGGGCCACGTCGGCGTGCGCGTCGTGGAGGTAGTACGCGAAGGCGGGCGCGCCGTTGGCGCGGGTCGGGACGAGCCGGATGCCGCCACCGCTGCGCCAGATCGGAGCGCGTTCGCAGGAACTCGCCGATCGCCGCGCCGCCCTGGTACTCGTAGGGCTCGGGCGGCATCCGAATCCACGCGTCGTCGGTGAGCAGGGAGACGACCGTGTCGATGTCGCCGCCCTCGAACGCCTCGCTGAAGCGGTTGAGCAGCTCCCGCTCGGCGGGCGAGTCCGGCAGCGACCTCGCCTGCGGTCCCTGCTCGACCGCCGCGCGGGCGCGCTGCAGCGCGCTGTTCACCGACGCCTCGCTGGTGTCGAGCATCCCCGCGACCTCGGCCGCCCGAAAGCCCAGAACGTCGCGCAGCACGAGTACGGCGCGCTGGTGGGGCGGCATGCGCTGCAGCCCGGAAACGAACGCGAGCGCCACGGCCTCCTTGGTCTCGTAGCGCACCTCGGGGCCGTCGGCGCGGTCGGGCACGCCCTCGAGCAGGGAGTCGGGGTAGGGCTGGAGCCAGATCGGCTCGCCCCAGCGCGTGGGCTCCGGCGGGTCGGCCGGGCCGTTAGCGCCCAGCACGTCCTGGGGCCGCCGGGTGCTGTCGCGCAGCGCGTTCAGGCAGCGGTTGCTGGCTATCCGGTACAGCCACGAGCGCAGCGAGGCGCGCTCCTCGAAGTCGGCCAGCCCGCGCCAGGCGGCCAGCAGCGTCTCCTGCACCATGTCCTCGGCGTCCTGGACCGAGCCGAGGATGCGGTAGCAGTGCACCTGCAGCTCGCGCCTGTGCGGGTCGGTCAGCTCGCGGAACGCCTGCTCGTCGCCCTCGCGGGCGCGGTCCAGGGTGGCTTGGGTCACGGTTCGATCCTCGCAAGGGGCACGTGCAGATAGGGACACCACCGCGGACCGAAATTCATCGGTCGATTCTCGCGGGTCTCGGTGTCTGCACCTACATGACCTCCAAACAGAAATGGATCCTCGTCCTGGCGTCCGTGTCGTCGCTGATGGTGGCGCTCGACACGCTCGTCGTCTCCACCGCGCTGAGCACGATCCGCACCGATCTGGGCGCTTCCGTCGCCGAGCTGGAGTGGACGCTCAACGCCTACAACCTCAGCCTGGCCGTGCTGCTGATGACGGCCGCCGGGCCTCGGCGACCGCTACGGGCGGCGGCGGGTGTTCACGATGGGCATCGCGCTGTTCACGCTCGCCTCGGCCGCGTGCGCGCTGGCGCCGAGCATCGGCGCGCTGATAGCGGCGCGGGCGGTCCAGGGAATCGGCGCCGCGATGGTGCTCACCCTGGGCATGACGCTGGTGAGCGCGGCCTTCCCGCCCGAGCGGCGCGCGTCGGCGCTGGGGCTCTACTTCGCGGTCACCGGCCTGGCCGTAGCCAGCGGACCGCTGGTGGGCGGCGCGGTCACCGAGGGCATCGCCTGGGAATGGATCTTCTGGCTGAACGTGCCGCTGGGGCTGGCGCTGATCCCGTTCGTCCTTGCGCGCATCCCGGAGGGCTTCGGCCCGGACGCGGCGCTCGATCTGCCAGGCCTCGGCCTGGTCACCACGGGCGTGTTCGGCGTGGTGTGGGGGCTCGTGCGCGGCAACGGCGCCGGCTGGGGCAGCGTGGAGGTCGTCGCGTCGCTGATCGCGGGCGTACTGCTGCTGATCGCGTTCGTGGCCTTCGAGCTGCGCGCGCGGGAGCCGATGCTGCCGATGCGGTTCTTCCGCTCGCGGGCGTTCTCGGCCGGCAACTCGGCGATCTTCTTCGCGGTCGCCGCGCTGTTCTGCGGCGTGTTCTTCCTCGCGCAGTTCATGCAGGTCGGGCTCGGCAGCGGACCGCTCGAGGCCGGGCTGCAGCTGCTGCCGTGGACGGCGACGCTGTTCTTCGTCGCGCCCGTCGCCGGAATGCTGGTCGACCGCTTCGGCGAGCGACCGTTCCTTGTGACCGGCCCGCTGCTGCAGTTCGTGGGTATGGGCTGGATCGCGCTGATCGCCGAGGCCGGCATGTCCTACGGCCGGCTCGTGCCGCCGCTGATCGTGTCCGGCGTGGGCATCTCGATGACGTTCCCCGCCGCGCAGAACTCGGTGATCGGTTCGGTGCCCGAGGAGGCCATCGGCAAGGCCTCGGGCACGAACAACACCATGCGCGAGCTGGGCGGCGTGTTCGGCATCGCGGTGAGCGTGGCCGTGTTCGCCGGGCTGGGGAGCTACGCCTCGCCGGTCGACTTCACCGACGGGTTCGTCGGCGCGATGGTGGTCTCGGCGGGGTTCTCGCTGCTCGCGGCCATGATCGGCGCGGCGCTGCCGCGGCAGGTGCCCGAGGGGAGGCTGGCATGGGCATCGTGACCCGGTGGTGAGCAGATCCGAGGTGGTGGGTAGTTACCGGCTATATGCCTGACGAGTTCGTCAGCGTCCGCTACATGGTCGACGACGTCGACAGCGCCGTCGCCTTCTACACCACCCACTTCGGCTTCGAGGTGCGCACCAGCTTCGCGCCCGCCTTTGCCGACGTCACCCGGGGCCAACTGCGCCTGCTGCTGAGCGGGCCGGAGAGCTCGGCGGGGCGGCCGATGCCCGACGGCCGTACGCCCGAGCCCGGCGGGTGGAACCGCATCCACCTGATCGTCGATGACATCGCCGCGGAGGTCGAGCGGCTGCGAGCCGCGGGGCTGACCTTCCGCAACGACGTCGTCACCGGCCCGGGCGGGCAGCAGATCCTGCTGGAGGACCCCGCCGGCAACCCGATCGAGCTCTTCCAGCCCGCCTAGAGGCCGGTTATCCGTACCGCGTCCCGCGCGCCCGCCTGAAAGGCTCCGCTTCATGCTCTCCGCTCCGCAGCTTTCCGACGAGATCACCGGCCGGGTGATCGCCCCCGACGACCCCGACTACGACCAGGCGCGCACGGTGGTGCCGGGCGGATTCGACCGCCGCCCCGCCCTGATCGCCCGGGTTGCCGATGCCGCCGACGTCTCACGCGTGGTCGCCCTGGCCCGTGAGGAGGGGCTCGACCTGGCGGTCCGAAGCGGTGGCCACAGCCCCATCGCACACGGCGTTGTGGATGACGGGATCGTGGTGGACGTGACGGAGATGAAGGGGCTGGAGATCGATGTCGAGCAGCGCACGGCCTGGGCCGAGACGGGACTGACCGCGGGCGAGTACACGGAGGCGGTCGGGGCCCACGGCCTCGCCACCGGCTTCGGCGACGCGGGCACGGTCGGAATCGGCGGGATCACGCTGGCCGGCGGTGTCGGGTTCCTCGCCCGCAAGCACGGGCTCACGATCGACTCGCTGCTGGCCGCCGAGGTCGTGACCGCCGATGGCGAGATCCGGCAGGTCGATGCAGAGAATGAGCCGGACCTGTTCTGGGCCATTCGCGGCGGTGGCGGCAACTTCGGTGTCGCCACTCGGTTCAAGTTCCGCCTCCACGAGGTCGGCACGATCCTGGGCGGGATGCTGATCCTGCCCGCAACGCCCTCCGTGATCGCGTCGTTCGTCGCCGAGGTCGAGGCGGCCCCGGAGGAGCTCTCGGCCATCGCCAACGTGATGACCGCGCCGCCGATGCCCTTCCTGCCGCCGGAGGTGCACGGCAGCCTGATCGTCATGGCCCTGCTGGCGTACGCCGGGCCGCCCGACGAGGGCGAGCGCGTGATCGCGCCGCTGCGTGCGCTCGCGACCCCGCTCGCCGACATGGTCCGCCCGATGCCCTACCCGGAGCTCTACGCCATGGAGCCGGAGGATCCGGACTACCGCCCCATCTACACCGCGCGCACCCTGCTCGTCGACGGCATCGACGAGCGCGCGGCGGAGACCATCGTCAAGCACCTCGAATCCGCCCCGGCGACCATGAACGTCGTGCAGCTGCGAGTGGTCGGCGGCGCCGTGGCGCGCGTGCCGGCCGATGCCACGGCATTCGCACACCGCTCGAGCGGGATGATGGTGAACGTCGCCGCCATCGGCGACAGCCTGGAAGGCAAGCCTGCGAACCAGGAATGGGTGGTCGCGGTCGCGACGGACCTGGCCCAGGCCGACACCGGGGCATACGTCGGGTTCCTCAGCGACGAGGGGCCTGAAGGGGTGCGCGCCGCGTATCCGGGCCCGACCTGGGAGCGGCTGACCGAGATCAAGGCGAAGTACGACCCGGACAATCTCTTCCGGTCAAACCAGAACATCCCGCCGGCGACGGGCTAGCGCCGCCTTCTACCGGACGATCCTGAAGCCCTTGCGCTTGACCACCGACTTGTTCTTGGCGCTGTCGACGGCCTGACCGCTGAGCCGGTAGGAGCCGCGCTTGAGGCGCTTGCGGCGGATCCGGCCGCGGAACTTGAAGCTGTTCTTGCCCGCCTTGCCCGCGACGGTGAATGAGCCCTTGACCTTGACCCAGCGCGTGCACGCCTTCCTCTTCGCGTTGGACCTCTTCTTGGCCCGGCATCTCTTGCCGACCTTGCGCCCCCGGGTCTTTCGCTGAACCGAGAACGTGACCCTGCTCGCCTCCGAGAGGGTGAACGTGACCTTCGTGCCGACCTTGCGCTTGGCGCTGATCGAACCGCCGGACTTCGCCGCCCTGAAAACCGTCGGCGACAGGCGCAGGGAGCCCAGCACCGGCTTGGTGCTGTCGCCGGGCGCAGGCGTGACGGGGCCGCCCCCGCCAGGCACGAGTGGCGGCGGCTGTGCCACATAGACGTCGTAGAAATTCGAGTCGGTGTCGAGCGGGCTGAGCTTCTCATGCGTCGAGAGGAACACGCTGGTGCCGTCCGGGGAGGCGCCGGTGAACTCGACGTTGCTGAAGTTCGGATCGGGCACCCCGGTCGGCTTGGACAGCAGCGTCGTGGTGCCCCCGGCGCGCTCGTAGACGTCTTGGCGGTTCGAGTCGAGGTCGTCGGCGGTCAGCTTTTCATTCGTATGTAGAAACACGCGTGTGCCGTCATCCGAGAAGCCCCGGAGAATGACCAGGTCGCTATCGGGATCGGCCACCCCGCTCGGTTGCGACAGCAGCGTCGTGGTGCCACCCGCGTGCTCGTACACGTCCCTGCGGTTCGTGTCGTTGTCGGCGGCGGTCAGCCTCAGAGTCGATTCGAGAAACACACGCGTACCGTCGGCGGAGTTGCCCTCGTAGAAGACGTCGCCGATGAGCGGGTCGGCCACCCCTGTTGGCTTTGACAGCAGCGTCGTGGTGCCCCCGGCGCGCACGTACACGTCATAGCCGCTCGTGTCGTCGTCGTCGGTGGTCATGTTCTGGTGCGTACGGATGAAAACCCGGGTGCCGTCCCGCGATGAGCCCTCGAAGGAGACGTCGTCGGCGTCGGGGTCGGCCACCCCGGTCGGCTGCGATATGAACGTCGTGGTGTCCCCGGCGCGCTCGTATACGTCGCCGTAGTCCATGTCGTCATCGTCGTCGTGCAGCTTCTGGGTCGTCTGGAAGAACACCCGAGTGCCATCCAGCGATGCGCCCTCGAAGCTGACGTCGTCCGTATCGGGGTCGTCGCCCGCGACGGTCGGCTGCGACAGCAGAGTCGTGACGCCGCCCGCGCGTTGGTACACGTCCTGGCGGTCCGTGTCGTCGTCGTCGTCGTGCAGCTTCCCGGTCGTCTCGAAGAACACCCGGGTGCCATCCTGCGATGCGCCCCGGAACCGGGCCTCGTCGTCATTCGGGTCGACCACGCCGGTCGGCTGCGACAGCAGAGTCGTGACGCCGCCGGCGCGTTGGTACACGTCCGTTTGGTTCGTGTCGTCGTCGTCGTCGGTCAGCTTTTGGGTCGTCTCGAGGAACACCCGGGTACCGTCCGACGAGACGCGTTCGAAGTTGACGTCGTCCGTGTCCGGATCGGCCACCCCGGTCGGCTGCGACACCAGCGTGGTGACGCCCCCGGCACGCTCGTACACGTCCTCGCGGTTCGTGTCGTCGTCGTCCGGGGTCAGCTGGCGATCCGACACGAAGAACACCCGGGTGCCGTCCGCCGAGGCGCCTACGAACCCGACCTCGCCGGTGGGCGGGTCGGCTACCCCGGTCGGCTTCGACAGCAGCGTGGTGATGCCGCCGGCTCGCTGGTACACGTCCCGCTGGTTCGTGTCGAGATCGTCCGCGGTCAGCTTCTGGGGTGTCTCGAAGATCACCCGGGTGCCGTCCGACGAGACGTCGCTGAACTCGGTCCCGTCCGTGTTCGGGTCGGGCACCCCGGTCGGCAGCGAGACCAGAGAGGTGTTGCGGGTGAGCGCGCCTGCGCCCGCCACGAGCACGGTCCCCAGCAGCCCGAGCGCAATCACCAACACCGCGATATGTCTTGTTTTCAGCGAGTCCTCGAGTCCAGGGAGGAAGCTTCGGCCTGGGCGAGCCTAACCCAGATCCGCCTCCTCGGCGATCTCCTCGACCGTCTTGCCGCTCAGCACCGACTGAGGCTGGGAGCGCACGGGGTCGGTGCGGGCGTCGGCGTCCTTGTCCTTCTTCTTGACCAGCAGCCATTGCGGCTTCATGCCATCGCTGATGCGCCGTAGCGAGAACCCGCCCTTGAGCTTCTCCCCGTTCAGCTCGAACGACAGGTGCCCCTTCGCGAGGGCGTCCTTCGCGGACCCCTTGCCGGTGTGCTTGAAGGTGCCCTTGTCCCAGACGATCACGGCGCCCGCGCCGTAGCCCGGGCCGATCACGCCCTCGAAGTCGCCCCACGAGAGCTTGTGATCCTCCACCTCCATCGCCAGGCGCTTGTCGCGCGGGTCGGTCGACGGGCCCTTGGGCACGGCCCAGGAGGCGAACACGCCGCCGATCTCCAGCCGGAAGTCGTAGTGCATGCTGGTGGCGCGGTGCTTTTGAACCACGAAGCGGGCCATTAGGAAGGTGATTGTCCCACGAGCACGGGCATGCCCTCCACATACCCGGCGAGGGCCGGCGCTTAGCGCGGCTGTCAGTCCTCGAGCACCGTCAGGTCGAGCTCGCTGAGGCGCTCGGGGTCGGCGAGGATGTCGATCTCCACGATCTTCCCGCCGGAGATGGTCATGCCCATGACTGAGAAGGGCTTGCCCTCGGGAGCCGAGACGAGTCCAGCCGCACCGTTCACGAGCGCGGGCCGTGCGTGCTTGGCCAGGTGCCGGAACTGGAACGCCTGCTCGGCAACCGCCCGCGCACCGCGGAGCTCCTTCGACAGGCCCGCCCGCACGGCACCGCCGTCTGCGCGAAGCACGACATCGGGGTCAAGCACCGCGACCAGCGCGTCGAAGTCACCCTCGCGCGACGCGGCCATGAAGGCGTCCACCACCTCGCGCTGACGCTCGAGGTCCGGGTCGGGCACGGGCGCCGCTCCCTGAACGCGGCGGCGTGCGCGGCTCGCCAGCTGCCGTGCCGCGGCCGGGTTGCGGTCCACCAGCGGGGCGATCTCGTCGAAAGGCATGGCGAACATGTCATGGAGCACGAACGCGAGCCGCTCGGCGGGCTCCAGCGTCTCGAGCACCACGAGCAGCGCCAGCCCCACCGAGTCGGCCAGCAGCGCCTCGTGCTCGGGATTCACGCCGGCCACGGGGCTGACGATCGGCTCGGGCACGTGCGGGCCCAGCGCCTCCTCGCGGCGTGACTTGCGCGAGCGCAGCATGTCGAGCGACACGCGCGCGACGACCGTGGTCAGCCATCCGCCCAGGTTCTCCACGCTGCTCGTCTCGGTCCGGTTGAGCCGCAGCCAGGCCTCCTGGACCGCGTCGTCGGCCTCGCTCACCGAGCCGAGCATCCGGTAGGCCACCGCCCGCAGGTGGGTCCGGTTGGCCTCGAATTGCTCTGTCAGCGGCTCGTTCTGGTTCATCGGTCGCCTATCGGGCCGCGAGCCAATCCGCGAAGCTGGGGCCGGCGAGCTTCGCGCCCGGACCGGGCAGCACGGCGCCCTCCGCGTAGGCCGCGGCATCCGGGTGGTCGGGCTCCGCCAGCGGACGGCCGCGGCCCTCGCGGACCTCGACCGAGTTACCTCGGCTGGCAATGAGCGCCCGGGCCACATCGGCCAGACGTTCCTCCTGCGGACCGGCGACCTCGGTGATTCTGCCGTTCTCGATCTCCGGCTCCTCGGCGGCGTCGGCCAGGGCTTCGGACACCACGCGGGCGGCCACCACCTGCGTCCGCATCTCGGGCAGGTGGGCGACGCCATCCTGGATCGTCCAGCCCACCAGCTGCTCGACGAACTCGTGGAACTGGGCCGCGCGGACGATCCGGACCGGGAGCGGGCCTTCGAGCAGCGCCTGCTCCTGAGCCACCTTCGCCGCGTTGTAGCCGCTCTGGAACTTGTCGATGCCGATGATCGAGACGACGACGATCCGCTTCGCCCCGGCTGCGGCGCCGGCTCGCTGCAGGTTCCGTGCGGAGGTGGTGAAGAAGTCGGTCGCCTCCTGCTGGTCGGGCGAGTTCCCTGTGGCCGTGTCGACGATGGTGTCGACCCCGGCGAGCGCCTCGTCAAGGCCCTCGCCACTCACGACGTCGACGCCCTTGGAGCGCGAGACCTGGACCACCTCGTGGCCGCGCTGCTCGAGGATCTCGACGAGGGGCGAGCCGACCCGGCCCGTGGCTCCTGTGACGGCGATCTTCTGGTTGTTGTTCTCGGTCTGCATGGTCTTCCTTTCCTTTGGTCGTTACCCGTTTGACGTTTCGCGGCGCGAAGATGTGACCATGGACTACGACATCCAGCTCGACGACAAGTACGGCAGCCTCACGCTGATCGATCTACCCGCGGAGATCGCCGCCCAGGAGCCCTGGTTCAACCAGACGCTGACCACGGTGAACGACTCCGTCGTGCGGCTCGGGATCATCGAGGGCGAGTTCCACTGGCACAAGCACGACGAGGAGGACGAGTTCTTCCTCGTGCTCGAGGGGCAGCTGCTGATCGACATCGAGGACGCCGAGACGGTGACGCTCGATCCGCATCAGGGCTACACGGTCCCGCGCGGTGTCACGCACCGCACGCGGGCACCGGTGCGGACGGCGATTCTCATGGTGGAGCCGGCGGGGGTTGTGCCGACGGGGGATGACGAGCAGTGATCGGGCGACTCTGGAGCGGCCGGACCCGGTCCGGCGACGCCGACGCCTCCCTGTTCGACTCGATGGCGGCGATCCGCGGCTTCGCCGGCGAGGAGGAGGACGTGCCGGTGATCGAGCCGCGGGCGGCCGAGCTACTGGCTGAGTACGACGATCGCGTGCGGCACTTCGATGTCGTCGTAGCAGCGCCTTGACCGACGCCTCCCCGGCGTAGAGGGTAGGCCCCCCGTCAATCAGGAGGCACAATTGAAGAGGCTCGCTCGGTTACGTCCGTCGCCCGCCATGGTCGTTGCGCTAATCGCCCTGGGCGTCGCCCTCGGCGGCACGAGCTACGCGGCGCTCACCATCTCAGGGAAGAACGTCCGGAACAACTCGCTCACGGGGAAAGACGTCAAGAACAGCTCGCTCACGGGCCAAGACGTCAAGAACAAATCGGTGAGCGGTCTGGACCTAAAGGACGGCTCCGTTGGAGGCGCTGACATCGTCGAATCGAGCCTCGGCAAGGTCGCCACGGCGGGAGTCGCCGACTCCGCGAAAACCGCGGGAGTGGCCGACTCCGCGAAGACGGCGGTCAGGGCGGGACTCGCCGACTCGGCGACGACCGCGACGACCGCGACGAATGCCGGTTCGGTCGGCGGAGTGAAGATGATCCCGTTCGTCTACCGGTCGGATTCGACGAACACGCGCACAACGCTCGCCCTTCTGGGTGGCTTGAGGGTGGACGCTGCGTGTCCCAGCGGCGACAACGGTCTGTACCTCGGGAACACGTTGGCCCAGCCCGCGGAGATCACAGCCACGAACGTCGACTTGACGGATGAGGACGTCGCCGACGTCGAGGGTGCGAGCAACTCCGCGGTCGAGGAGAACGATGACGTGGACGCCGCCTTCGTCATTCCGGGCGACACCGCCAACGGACAGGCGGGCTTCGTGACCTCTGCGAACAAGTCCGTCCGCGTCCTCTACACGCTCAAGCAGGATGTGAACGGTTTCGACTGCTCGATCAGCGGGTTGGTGATCGGCTAGGAGCGCTTCTCCAGCATCTCCATCTCGTCGAGCGCCCGGCCGGCGCCGAGCGCGACCGTGGTGAGCGGGTCCTCGGCCAGCCGGGCCGGCACGTTGGTCTCCTGCTCGAGCCGTTCGCGGAATCCGCGCAGCAGCGCACCGCCGCCGGCGATGAGGATGCCCCGCTCGAAGATGTCCGACGCCAGCTCGGGGGGCGTCGTCTCCAACGCGTCCTGGACGGATTCGAGGATCTCCTGCACCGGGTCCTCGAGCGCCTGGCGCATCTCCTCACTGGGGAGATCGACCTGGCGCGGCAGGCCGGACACCGGATCCCGGCCCTTCACTTCGGAGACTCCGTCGTAGGTGTCCGGCGCGACACCGCCGACCTCGAGCTTCACCCGCTCGGCCGTGGTCTCGCCGATGGCGAGCCCGTGCGTGTTGCGGAGCCAGGCGGCGACGGTGTCGTCGAGGTCATATCCGCCGACCCGCAGCGACCGCGACACCACGATCCCCCCGAGCGAGATCACGGCGACCTCGCTGGTGCCGCCACCCACGTCGACGACCATGTTCGCGTGGGGCGCGTCGATCTCGAGCCCGGCGCCGATGGCCGCGGCCAGCGACTCCTCGATCAGGTGCACCGACCGCGCGCCCGCCGCGTTGCACGCCTCGATCAGCGCCCGCCGCTCGACGTCGGTGATGCCCGACGGCGCGCACATCATCACCCGCGGCCGCGCGCGTCGGCCGGGGGCGGCGCGGGCCATGAAGTGGCGCAGCATCTTCTCGGTCACCTCGAAGTCGGCGATCACGCCGTGGCGGAGCGGCCGGACGGCGCTGATGCGCGCGGGCGTGCGGCCGATCATGCGCTGCGCCTCGTCGCCCACGGCGTGGACGTCGCCGGTGTCGGTGTCGACCGCTACGACCGACGGCTCGGAGGCGACGATGCCCTCGCCGCGCACGAACACGAGCGTGTTCGCGGTGCCGAGATCGATCGCGATATCAAGGCCGCCGAAGCGGGGAAAGAGGCGGCGGCGGGAATTGCCGTTGGTGCTGTGGCGGGACTCCACGGAGGGTCAGTGTGGCGCGATCGGGCCGACCGCGGATGCTCGCTCGGGCAAAAGCCCCGCTCTTGGGGATCTTCTGCCACGGGAAGGACGACTTCGTCGCGAGGCGAATCCGCACGTGATGGACAGCGTTCGACCGCATGGCCAACCCGCTACACCCGCCGTCACCCCGACGAGCAGGGCCGCGTTCGACCCATCGGACGCGTGTCGACTCGGCACGCACGAGGACGAGATGGTGTGGGCGGCCAGGCGCGCGGCCGTGAGCATGGCGGCCGCCGCGATCCGCGCGTGCGACGGCGCCACCGGCGACGCATTCCGACGACGTGGTGCATCTGTGTGACGCCATCGCCGACGTGCTCGGGATCCACGGGCACGACCGCTTCGAGCTGCTCGCCGCCGCCCAGCTCCACGACATCGGGAAGATCGGCCTCCCCGGGAGGTGCTCGCTGAAGCCGCGGCCCTCTCGATGAGGACGAGTGGGCGCTGATCCGCCAGCACACGGTGACCGGAGCGGAGATGGTCCAGTCGGTGCCGGAGCTGGCCGGCATCGCCCCGCTGGTCCGCCACAGCCACGAGCGCTGGGACGGCCGCGGGTACCCCGACGGGCTGGCCGGCGAGGAGATCCCGCTTGCGAGTCGCATCGGCTTCTGCGCCGACGCCTTCCACGCGATTCGATCGGACCGGCCGTACCGTCGAGCACAGCCCCGCCGCGGTCGCGCTGGACGAGGTGAGACCGCAACGCGGGCTCGCAGTTCGACCCCCAGGTGGCGGACGCGCTGGCGGAGTCGGCGCGACAGGTGCGCAAGAAGGCTTCTGCGGAGGCTCGCACGGCGTGCTCGCAGCGACTCGTGGCGCTGCTGACCTGATCGAGCCGGATGCGGGCCTCGGTGCCGACACGGATCTGCGTGGTGCTCGTCCTCGCGGCGGCGCCCGCCCCGGCGGCTGCTCAGCTGCTCCCCCCGAACCTCAACCGCCCGCGCCGACTCCACCGCCGCCTCCGTCGTCGGGCGTACTTAGCGCGCCGCGCGTCCTTGCGCTCGGGGTTCGCCTGCCGGTGCGCGGCTCCGGCGTGGCACCCAACGTGCGCGTCAGGGTCGAGCTTGGCCGGCGTGGGAAGTGGCGGCGCCTCGCCACGAAGCAGGCGGACGCGCGCGGGCGGTACGCGCTGCGGGTGCGCCTCCCGTTCAGAGCCCGCGCCTACAGGGTGCGCGCCGTGGCGCCGGGCGCGGCGCCGTCACGGTCGCGCCGCGTGCGGCTGCGGTCGGTCACCCTCGACGCCGTCGGCGACATCAACCTCGGCGATGGCGTCGCCGACGTGATGGGGGTCAGGGGCACGCGGTTCCCATGGAGCGGGGTCCGGCGTGAGCTTCGTGGCGCCGACATCGCCTTCGGGAACCTCGAATGCGCGGTCTCGACGCGTGGTCGCAAGGTCCCGAACAAGGAGTACAACTTCCGCGGCAGCCCGGGCGCCCTGAGGCAGGCCGCCGCCTACGCGGGCATGGACGTGCTGAACCTCGCCAACAACCACGTCGGTGACTTCGGCACCACGGCCCTGCTCGACACGCTGAAGTGGGTGAAGCGGTTCGGCATGACCAGCGTGGGGGCGGGTCGCCGGCTGTCCACGGCTGCCCGGCCACGGGTTGTCCGGAGGCTCGGGTTGCGGGTGGGCTTCGTCGGCTTCTCGGACATCAACCCCGCCGGGTTCGTCGCCGGGCCAATGCGGCCGGGGACCGCGCCGGCCGATCCGGGGCTCGTGAGGCGCGCGGTTCGCCGCGCCGCCCGGCGCTCGGACGTGGTCGTGGCCACGTTCCACTGGGGCGTCGAGCGAGACACGCGCCCGAGCGGCAGGCAGCGCGCCCTCGCGGGCGCGGCGTTCGCCGGCGGCGCGGACGCCGTGATCGGCGCCCACCCGCACGTTCTCCAGCCCGTGCGGCGGCGGCGGGGCAGGCGCGTCGTGGCCTACAGCCTCGGCAACTTCGTCTGGTCGGCCGGGTCCGGGCTCACCTCACGCACGGGAATCCTGAAGCTGCGGCTCACCACAAGGGGAGTCGAACGCTCGCGGTTGCTCCCGGCGCGCATCAGCGGGACGCGGCCCGCCCTGCGCTGAGATCATGTGCGCGATCGCCTGAGCCCCAACCGAGGAGACCCCACATGATCCAGCGGCTCGACTTCGTCGGCATCCCCTCCCAGGACGCCGAACGCTCGAGGAAGTTCTACGTAGACACGCTCGGGCTGCGGCCCGACGAGAAGTCGCCGAACGAGCTGTGGGTTGACGAGACATGCTTCGCGATCTGGGAGCCGGCGAGCTTCGGCATGGAGTTCGCGCCGCAGAAGAACGCGCACCCTGCGTTGCACGTGGATGACGTCGCGGCGGCGCGGGCCGACCTCGAGGAGAAGGGTGTGGAGTTCATCGGCGACATCCTCGACACCGGCGTCTGTCACATGGCGTTCTTCACCGATCCCGACGGCAACGACCTGATGCTCCACAACCGCTACGCGCCGCGAGAGTGATGCGCCGCTAGGGCACCGCGTAAGACTCTCAGCGCAGATGGACCGCACGGAGACTGGCTGGCAGCGCTTCGCCGACGCGGACTGGGAGGGCGCCCGCGACGAGTTCGCCGCGGCGCTCGAGCACGAGCCGGGCGATCCGGAGGCCCTCGATGGGCTCGGGCAGTCGCTGTGGTGGCTCGGCGAGCGCGATGCCGGCATCGAGCGGCGGCGCGAGGCGTTCGCCGCCTACAAGCGCCGCGGCGATTCCCTCGATGCGGCGGGCCTGGCCATCTACCTGGCGGGCGAGTGCCGCATCGACGGGCAGAACGCCGCCGCCTCCGGATGGCTCGCGCGGGGCAAGCGGCTGCTTGAGGGCGAGGGAGCGACTCGCGAGCTCGGCCTGCTGGAGATCGAGGAGGCCAAGCGCGCGGACGACCCGGTGGAGGCCGAACGGCACGCGCGCGAGGGACTCACCGTCGCGCAGGCCGTGGCGGACCCGGATGTCGAGTGCGCGGCGCTCGCTCAGCTCGGGCGGGCCGTCGTGGGCCAGGGGCGGATCGAGGAGGGCATGGCGATGCTCGACGAGGCGATGACGATCGCGCTCGGCGGTGAGGGCAGCGATCCGCTGGCCTGCGGCGACGCGTGCTGCACCACCCTCGTCGTCTGCGACGGTCTCGCCGACATCAGCCGCGCCACGGAGTGGTGCGAGGCGGTGATCGCCTTCAACGAGCGCCGCCGTTTCCTCCCCATGCAGTCGTGGTGCCGCGGCATCTACGGGGAGGTGCTCGTCCGTGCGGGCGACTGGGAGCGCGCGGAGGCGGTCCTCACCGATGCGCTGCGAGGCAAGCCGGATGTGCGCCGGGCGGGTGGCCATGTGCTCCCGCTCTCTGTGCTCGCGACGGTACGGCTGCATCAGGGGCGCGACGAGGAGGCGGAGCGGATGCTCGAAGGGCTCGAGGACCATCCGACCGCGCTCGCCGCGCTCGTGCACCTGCATCTGCAGCGGGGCGACCTGGAGATCGCCCAGGCGCTGCTCGATCGCCGGGAGGAGGACGGCGAGTTGCTCGCGCTGCGCGGCGCCGTGTTGCTCGCGGCCGGCGACTCGGCCGGAGCGGCCGCGGCGTTGGAACGACTGCGTGCGGTTGCCGACTCGCTCGACCGCGAGGACCTCAGGGCCGAGGCCGCGCTGCTCGCCGGCCGCATCGCCGTCGCCGACGGCGACAACGCCACGGCCGCGACGGAGCTGGAGGACGCGGTCGCGCGCTTCGCCGCCGTGAAGTACCCGCTGAACGAGGCCCGCGCCCGGCTGGAGCTGGCCGAGGTGGGGGCCGCCGCGGGCTCGCCGCTGGCGCTGGCCGGCGCCCGCGCGGCGCGGGATGTGTTCGAGCGCCTCGGCGCGCGCCGCGACGCCGACCGCGCCGCCGCGGTGCTGCGCGGCCTGGGCGCCTCGGGGCGCACCTCCGCGCGCGGCGACTGGGACGAGCTCACCACCCGCGAGCGCGAGGTGCTCGGCCTGCTCGCCGAGGGGCTCTCGAACGCAGAGATTGCCGAGCGGCTGGTGATCGCGCCGAAGACCGCGGAGCACCACGTGGGCCACGTGCTCTCCAAGCTCGGCGTGCGCAGCCGCGCGGAGGCGGCCGCGCACGCCGTGCGCGAGGGGCTCTAGCGGTTGAAGATCGCGATCCTCGGAAGCAGGGGCTTTCCCAGCACCTACGGTGGCTACGAGACGCTCGTTCGTCATCTTGCGCCGTGGCTCGTCGCGAATGACCACGACGTAACCGTCTACTGCCGGATCCGGGGCGAAGGCCGGCGCGAATGGATGACGGAGGGGGTCCAGTGTGTGGCCACCCCCGGCCTCAACGCCTCGGCGCTCTCGACCCTCTCGCACGGCGCAACAGCGGCGATAGATGCCGGGCGACGGAACTACGACGCCGTGCTCGTCCTGAACATCGCGAATGGGTTCTTCCTGCCGCTGTTGAAGATGCGTGGCGTTCCCACCGCGGTGAACACGGACGGATTGGAATGGGAACGAGGAAAGTGGGGTCCGGTAGCGCGAGCCGCCTTTCGGCTCGGGGCGACCATGACGGCGCGACACGCGACGGAGCTGATCGCAGACTCCAAGGCAATCGCCGAAATCTGGCAGACCCGCTTTGGCGTCGAGTCGACATTCGTGCCCTACGGAGCAGAGGTGGTTCGCAGTGTCGAGGGGGGCGACAACCTCACACGCCTGAAGATCTCACCCGGTCGCTACCTCCTGGTGGTCGCCCGCCTGATTCCGGAGAACAACGTCGAACTCGCGCTGGATGCGATCGACCGCCTGGGGGACGAGGCACCACCTGCCGTTGTGGTCGGCAGCGCTACCTACGCCTCGCCTATCGAGACACGCCTGAAACGCCTGCAGGCCCAGGGCAAGCTCAAGTGGCTCGGACACGTGAACGACCAGCGACTCCTCAGTCAGCTGTGGAGCAACGCCGCGATGTACTGGCACGGTCACTCGGTCGGCGGTACGAACCCCGCCCTGCTCCAAGCTCTCGGAGCGGGGGCCCCGGTGATCGCACTCGACACCCCCTTCAACCGTGAGGTGATCGGTGATCCGGTCCAATTGGTCCCGCGCGACGCTCACATGCTCGCGGAGCGCATCCGTTCGCTGATCGCCTCGGAATCAGACCGCGCGCGCTTCCGATCTCACGGGCAGCAACTGGTGGCGGAGCGCTACCAATGGGATGACGTGTGCGCTCAGTACCTCGAGGTGCTTAGACGCATTGCGGGCCATTAGCCGATGCCGTTGGCGCTGAAGACGCCCTCGGGGTCGTAGCGCCGCTTCACCGCGACCAGCTTGTCCCAGACGTCGTCGGCGTAGGCGTCGCGCACCGAGCGCTCGGCGTTGAGCGCGTTCACGTAGACGCCGCCGCGTGGCGAAGCGCTCGGTGTTCTCCCACACGCGACGCACCCAGTCGGCGGTCGCGTCGATCGGCTCGTCGCCCGAGCACCCGATGAGCCACGTGCAGGCGTACACGCCGCGATGGCCGAACGCGGTCTCGCCAGGCGGGACCTGGTCGACCGCGCCGCCCATCCACGAGGTGATCACGTGCGACTGGGGCGTGGGCGCGGTCTCGAGCCCGGCGACCAGCGCGGCGACGAAGTCGTCGCTCACGTCGGGGAGGTAGTGCATGCGGTCGTAGAACTGCCAGCCGTGGGGAGCGCTGGCGTCGAGCATGGACTGGAGCGCGACGTACGGCATCGGGGCCACGAGATCGAGCGCGGGAGGGAGCTTCTGCGCGCAGCGGCGCGAGGAAGCGCTCGCCCTCCTCGATGTCGCCGCTCCACGCCACGCTGATGACCGCGACCTTCTGGCCCTGGAGCTCGGCCGGGAACGGCTCCTCCGGCGGCGCGGTGAGCAGCACGGCGCAGAGCCCCAGCTCGTCGGGCGCGCCGGCCATCAGCTCGCGGCTGGCGCGGAACACCTCCGCGGCCTGATCGAACGGGTAGACGAGCATCCCGCCCAGGACCATCGGGCCGACCGGGTGGGCCTGGAACTCGAAGCTGGTGACGACGCCGAAGTCGCCACCGCCGCCGCGCAGCGCCCAGAACAGGTCGGGGTGCTCGTCGGCGCTGGCGTGAACCGTTTCGCCGTCGGCAAGAACGACGTCGGCGGACAGCAGCGAGTCGATCGTCAGCCCGTGGTGGCGCATCAGCCAGCCGATGCCGCCGCCGAGCGTGAGCCCGCCGACGCCGGTGTGCGAGATCTGGCCGGCGGGCACGGCGAGCCCGTGCCCCTGGGTGGCGGCGTCGAGCTCGCTGAGCAGGGCGCCACCGCCGACGCGGACGGTCTTGGTCTCCGGGTCGACGTTGACCGAGTTGAGCGCGCGCAGGTCGATGCACAGCGCGCCGTTCCTGACCGAGCGCCCGGAGACGGAGTGCCCGCCGCTGCGGATCGTGAACTTCAGGCCGCTGGCGCGGGCGGCACGAATCGCCGCGGCGACGTCGTCGGAGTCGGTCGCGTAGGCGACCGCGGCCGGACGGCGATCGATCGCGCCGTTCCAGCCCGCGCGGGCGCTGTCGTAGTCGGGATCGCCGGCGTCGACGACGCGGCCGACGAAGCCGGCGGTCCGGAGGGCAGGGACGAGGGGGGAGGTGGGGGTGGAGGTGGTCATGGGGCCACCTTGGCGGCGGGTGGGGGCGCGGGCGTCGGGGGGCTCCCCTATCTGTGACCCCTAGGTGGGGGCGTCGGGGGGGTCCCCTATCTGTGGCCCCTACGCGCGGCTCGATGAGCGTCGTCTACCGCTCGGCCTCGCCGACCAGGCGCGCCAAGTCATAGGCAGCCTGGGCGAGAAGCTCATCGATCAGGTCAAGCGTCGCGGCGCGAGCCGCCGCGTCAGGCGCCTGGTTGTAGGCACGCAGGATCAACTCGCCGACGTTTCGGGCATCAGCAGAGGCCCGGGAAGCGATCGAGGAAAGCTCACCGCCGAAGACATCGATGAAACGCCGAGTCGTAGCCAGAATCAATCCGTCGACCCGCTCGGTGCTCTGTTCTAGCGTGATGAGCAGCTGAGGCAGAGCGTCGGAAAGGGCGCCCGACGCGAGCAGGTCGTGGATCAGCTCCTCATGAGGGGCGAGGGGACGGTTGCGCAGAGCGCCCGCCACCTCGGCCGCTGCATCCCGGACCTCTTCGTCGGGGTCATCGAGGAACTGCTTGAGCGCGTCGCTCGCGGCTCTTGCGTCAGCGGTTACGGGCAGGCGGTGGGCGCAGATTTTCGCTGCCCCTTGCGGATGGCCCGGTCCTCGGAGATCAGGGCATCTGCCAGCAGTGGGCTGTCGAATTCCAGCCCTGCGAAGGCGGCGAGGCGGCCAGCGGCCTCGCGCACCTCCTCGAGAGCGGAATCGAGCATCCGCTCGATCACGGGCTCTATCAGCTCACTGTCTGAGAAGCCGACGTAGACCATGAGCTCTTCGACCGGACGTGTCGTCAACAGCTCGTCGGGAGCGTCAACAAGCAGAGGGAAGACCTCTATTACCGACGGCCGGGCGTGCCGAAGCCCAGCCGCCAGAAGATGGGCAACG
This sequence comes from uncultured Thermoleophilaceae bacterium, assembly GCA_963808105.1. Classification (GTDB taxonomy): domain Bacteria; phylum Actinomycetota; class Thermoleophilia; order Solirubrobacterales; family Thermoleophilaceae; genus JAAYBF01. The sequence continues at coordinate 746,763 of CAWEEH010000002.1, forward strand.
CAGGAACGTACGGCGAGGCTCGGATCGGAGGTCAGCGCCTCGAAGGAGGGCTCGATCAGTGCTGTGCGATGGCCGTCGACATCGTGGACGAGCAGGTCGCCCAGGGTCAGGGCGGCTGCGCCGCGGGCGGAGTTGATGCCGTGGCTGAAGGGGTCGCCGTGGTAAATTTCTCGCCGCCCCGCCCTCGCGCTGCCAGGCCTCATCAGCCGGGATCGGGTGAGTGCCGGGCCCGATCGAGGATCAGCCCGATCACGTCGTCGGGGATTTCCTCGGCCAGGCGCCCAGTCAGGGCGTCGGCAGCCAGCGATCATGGTCGGGACGCCCGAGCGAGGACACGTGACGCATGAAGTCAAAGACAAGCGACGGATCGATCTCGGTCGTTTGGCGAAGACCGTGCAAGATGGCGTCCAGGTAGGCCGGATGGCTAGCGGCGTCGAGCTGCATGCCCAGGGCGACGAAGCGTGCGGGATCGTTGATTGTCTCCTGCTCCAGCACGCGGGCCATCTCCTGGGCACCGCCAGTAAAGCTGCCCCAGTCGGTCCGCTCGCCTGCGTGCTTGGCGATTGCGCCTAGCCATTGCTCATCGTTCATGCGCTCGGCGGCCTGCTGAGGAATGGGCGGACCGATAGCCGACCTGGATGCCCATTGGGGAGCCGGCTGATTCTGGTCGAAGCGCCGCTCGAGCTCACCGAGGAGCCGGAGGCCGGCTTCGGAGAGGCGGTCCTTCGGCAGCGCCGAAAGCAGCGTGAACGAGGAGTAGCCGCCAGGATGGCTCTCCCAGTCGGGCCGGAGATCCGTGAAAATGGCCTCCAGCGCGTCGATCTGCCCGTCGGTCAACGACGGTGCGATGGCTACCACGAGCTCGCGCGTAGTCCACCACGTGCTGCATATATAGCCGCTGTAGAGGCGGTGCTCGCCCTGGACCAACAGCGCGAAGGCCTGGTCGGCCTGGGCCGCTCCGGCTGCGATCAAGGTCTCATACAGCAGCCACTGAGCCCCGTCGTGGTCGTCAGCGGCTAGCAGGTCGATCAGGCGCGCCAGCTGCTCGTCGCCGACCCTCGCCATCGCGCGTAAGGCGTCACGGGCGCCGTAGAACAGGGAGTCGTCGAAGTCGCGGTGGTCAGCGTTATAGGTCCGATAGGCGAAGTGGCGATCATGCTTGGGCTTGCGCTCGGAGTCACCGGAGGTGGCCGACATGGCCTCCAACAGGTAGGGGACGACCGTGGTGGCGAAGTCGGCTGGGGCGTTCGCCGCCGCGGCCGAGACCATCTCCGCCGCGCCGTAGTCACGATCGTTCAAGGCCTCGACCTTGCCGTCATGGTTGAGGGCCAGAGCGTCGGGTCGTTCGACGAGCCAGGCGCTGAGCAGCTCGCAGGCCCACTGCGGCTGGTCGGTGCCCAGAGCGTGCGAGCTCATGAACAGGTCGCCAGCGTCGTCATCGAAGTATCCCTGGCGCACCGCGTCCAGAACGAGCTCGAACATCGCGCGAGACCCGTGAAGGTCGGTGTAGAACGCCAGAACCTTGACGGCATTTGGGTAGAAGGGCTCGCCCTTGACAGTGGCAAGGAGTTCGGCCACACGAGCCGCGCGCTCTTTGGCGGACGAGAGCATGATGTCCAAGGCCCGGCTCCGCAGCTCCTCGTCTTCTGCGCCTAGCCAGGTGCCCAACAGGCCTTCCTCGTCCAGGCGGTCAAACCAGGGGTAGTGCGCACTACGAACCACAGGCGGTCGCTGATCTCCGAGTCGGCAGCGAATTGGCGCTCGATGATCTGCCACTCCGCCCGACTCGGGCTCTGAAGCGCCCGCAGCAGGGCCAGGACGACCTCCTTAACGTGAAAGCGGATGCCCTCCTCCACCAGCAGGGCCTCGACCTCAACCACGAAACGTTCGGGCTGCTCGGCGTGCAAGTGGACGAGGACCTGGCGTACCTGCGCGCGCCGGAAGAGCTCTTGCTCGCCGCCTAGCAGAAAGACGACGAGGGTTTCCTCGCGGAGGATCCAGCGCCGCGCAAAGGCGTAATCGAAGAAAGCCTCATGGAAGAACGAGACGCGGTCGTCCTGGCGGACCAGGACTTGCTCGGAGGCCAGCACGTCGGCGTCATCGAGCAGATCCCCGGTGTCGAGGATGAACTGCGACGAAAACAGCCGCTGCCTGGCGCTCATGTCGTCGATCAGCACGCCGATCGTCTCACCGAAGCGTGGCGGCGGGTCGCGCCGCGCGCGGGAGTCGCGGCGCTTTCTCTCATAGAACGCATCCATCAGCCCTTTGGCCGTATGGAAGCTCAGCGCATCAGCCTCGTCAGCGATGGCTGACAGCAAGACCAGGTGGAGGGGCGAACGCAGGAGTATCTCCTGGGATTCGTTCAGCGCCGCCGGGTCAAGGCCCATCCCAGTCACAGCTGTGGCGACCTGCTCATTCGCCAGGGGCCCGATCGTCATCTGCTCGACGTCGTCCTGAGCGGCCAGAGCCCGTAGGCGATAGTCGTTATCGACATCGAACTGACGGCAGGCCAGGACAACCCGCATGCCTACGAAGGCCTGCGCCTCGCGCAGGAGCGCGGCGACCTGGTCGAAGGTCATCGGCATCCGGCCGGAGGCCAAGCTAACCGCATCGAGCTGGTCGATGACCAGCAGCGATTCATCCTCGCCGGCGACGGCGGCTAGGGCCGAAACTGGCGACGCGGGGAGCCCTAGGCGGTCGACTCCCAGCTCGTGGGTCGAAGAGAAGGCCTCGATCTGATCGAGACTGATGGCCAGGACCGCCCAAGACGCCGCCAGCTCATTGACGGCCTGGTGCAGAACGCCGGTCTTGCCATCGCCCGCCACCCCCGTTACGAGCACGGTCTTTGACCCGGCGCGCAGACGCCCGGCCAGCTCCGATGCCTCTGAGCGAGTGATCTCGGGCTCAAGCAGCCCGCTGGCTACATTCTCTGACCAGACGATGAACGTCCTCGCGACCGCGTCTTTCGGCTCGAAACTGGCAAACTCGGCCCGGCTGAGGTCGTAGTCCGACAGCAGGGTCTCGATGCCGGCGGCGTCGAGTGTCTTGCCCAAGTTGTCCCAGGCCAGGTCCCCGACGACGACAGCGGAGGCCGGCCCCGGGGCCCCGGCGATGAGCAGCTCGGACAGCGCGGCGTTGGTGTCGCTGATGTGGCGCTCGTCGGGCCATCGGACGTCGACGTGCTGGAGAACGTCGAAGGTCTGCTGCGGCGAACCCCACTCACCGGCCAGGTAGTTGAAGTCCGGAACTTGCTTCTTGGTCAGGCCGTCGACGAACACCTGCAGGTTGTCGCTGCGCCGCGCTTGGTCGGCCAGTTCATCAAGCGCCCGGCAGGGCACCACGGAGACGAAGACGAAGCGCCGGCCCATGCCCACCTGCGTGGCAGCGCTGCGCAGCACGCCCTCCTTGGCCAAGTTACGCAGGCTCCAGCTGTTGGACCTGCCGCGCTGGCGCTTCAACTGGTGGCTTTCCTCCTGGCCGCTGTTGCGCATGACCATGAACTCGACGCCCGCCCCGCCTTCGCCACGCTCCTCTAGGACGATCGACTTCGCGCGGCCACCGAGGACCTCAAGGAACTTGCCGACCGTCCAGCGGCCTTCGTATCGATTGCCGAACTTGTCGGCTTCTCCGCCGCTGCGAGGGCTCACCGTCTTGACGATGGCATGGCCTCCCGTCGGCCGGCAACCAGGTCGTCAAGCTAGTTCGCAGCCTCCGAGCGTTCGTACGTCGTCACGGCTCGACCGACGACGACAGCAGAACGCCTCGCTGTCTAGATCGCGGCGGCGGCCGGCGACGTCGAGGCTGGGGATCAGACCGCGGTCGGTGCCGCCACTCGCCGCTGGTCATAGAACACATAGCCCGCGACTAGTTCGCCGTTGCCGTCCAAGATCGGATCGAGCACTAACCCGAGGCCGTCATCAAAGACCTGAGAGAACAGACGATCCACAGCTTCGTCAGTGTCAAGGATCGTCGTAGCGATCGACGGCAGCTTGTGACCGGCATGCCGCCAGTTCTCGAGTTTGGCTGAGAGCTGCAATGGGTTGGAGAGCAAGACGACTGCTCCCGGCAAGGTGATGATGGTGCCCTCTTCCTCATCGCGCAGGAGAAACAGCGGCGCGTACCAATTGTCCGCTTCGTTGTGAGCGTCGAGGATCGCTCGCGTGACCCGTTGCGGCTCAACCGACTCAACCCGGTGTACGTCTTGTCCGCCGCTGCCGCTGACTGCGACCAGCACGGAATACGGGGCGAAGGCATAGCCTTGGCCTTGTTCGAGGACACACAAGGGGTCCTTGCGTTTGGCGGCTTGGTCAATAAAGGCGCGCATCTCCACGCAACACGCTTCGGCTTCTTGCTTGGAGAATCGGATGACTTGTCCGCGTTCCGTCACATAGTGCCGCTCCGTCGGCCGATGGTACACGACGCCCCACGCCCACTGGCGTCCCGCGTCGCGTGGCATTCCGCAGCGCCGACTGATCGGACCGCGCTGCAGGATTGCGCCCTGCCAGCATCGCTTGGCCGCGAGGGAGTTGTTCGGCCCACGTTCGATAGTCGAAGTCGGTGAGCTCGGGAGCCTCGGCAAAAAGCGGCGCGGAAATCCTGCCCGTGACCCGCAGGGGGGGTCGCGGCAGCGGCGGTGACCAGACCGACTTCGGGCTTCTGCTGGTCTCCTCCACCCTCCACCATGACGGCCCGCTCATCGGATACCTGAAGGCCACACTGGACGCAGCGGAGCAGGTCGCCACTTGCCTTCGAAGTTCGGTTAGCAGCACGGCATGGGCTCGCACGACGGCGACTCCTTGATGGCGGCGAGATCAGCTCGCTCTGGCGCACCTGGAGCTGGCCACCGTGAACAACGCCTCGGTTTCCTCGGATCCGTGCCATCCCCTCCCAGGTCGCAGTCCGGACCAGGCTTCAAACTGCGACCGTCAGAAAGCCGCGCCAGATCCGCTTCGATGTCATCGGCCTGCCGCCGTCCTCGCCGAACCGGGGTACGTCGATGAGAAGCGAGTGGTCCTCGCTCTTCAGGAGCAACACCTCGTAGCCGGCGGAAAGATCTCCTGCAACGACCGCGTCCAGGACCTCCTCCGCTCGGGTGTCCGCCGTGTCGGCGGTCGCAGAAAAGTGCCGTCCGAATCTTTCGAGCAGGGTCCCTTCGTCGATCGAGAGCCGCTTACTTGCGAGCGAGACACCCAGAGCGATCAAGCTCGCCCAGATCAAGTCAGGGGAGGTTCGTGCCTGCATTCCGATGACGGCAAGGACGGCTCGCTCGACGTTGGTCCCGGCTTCAACGTCGATCGGCGCGATGACCATCCGCCGCATGACGCGATCGAGTTCGTCGTCGTCGGGCGTGCGGTCCGCTAGTTCCTCGAAGTGCACCGTGAGCAGATCGCGGGTGTCGTTCAGGACCGCAGCTTCGCGCTTCGACACCGGGTTCCGTTCGGCACCCTCGAGGTTCAACCGGCGCGCGAGTGTGAGTTTGCGGAGGTCCTTTGTGATCCTCGACGACGCGTCCGGTGTCGTCGCCAGGACGAATGGCTCGTCGCCCTCCGGGTCGCGGAGATATTGCTCGCAGAACTGGCGCAGCGTCTTCGAGAACTCGCTGTCCACCTTGGTGCTGAGGGTCAGCGATCGCTTCGCTTGGACGTAAAGCGATGGTCCATCGGTCGCGATTACGAGGTCGTCTATCGCGTCCTCGGTCTCAAAGCGGACTTTGCGCGCCCGGTGGTCCTTGAATTCATCGGCGAGCCAGCGGAGTCCACCAACCTCGGTGATGCTCGTGAGCATCGCAAGCGCGGCGATCCGCCCCTGGAACTCGATCCCCGCGTTGGTGCCGGCTCCGCTCAACGACCTCGAAGCGTATGGAGTCGCCGTGCACGAGGCTCCGTCACCCTGAGATCACGCGTGCATCCGACCGACCACTGGTGGCGGTGCCTGCGCATCGCCACGGCGTTCGGGTGGCGAGTAACTGCTACACCGAGGGCCGAGGGCGAGCACCATCGCACCGGAGGACAGCGACTAGCGATTCGAACCGGGGGCGTCGCTGCTCCTTTGCGCGACAAACAGAACGGACCACCGCGCGAGGGATGGCCGCCAACGAGCCTCCAGTCTACGCGCTACGCCTTCCTCCGGAGATAGTCCTTTTCCGCTAGGTGGTGGCCGGCGTACTCCGGGTGCGCGCGCTCGAAGCTGCCGCGCATGTACGGCTTGAGCTCGCCGGTAGTCACGTCGATGGTGTACATGTCCTCGTTGTCGCCGTCGTCGGCGGCGTCGGAGTAATTGAAGCCAAGCACGTGCTTGGTCGGATCGGGCCGGGTCTCAACCAGGCCGAGGTACTGGTTGCGGGGAGACTTCCGCAGGCCGATGCCGAGGCCCTCGGGGAACATGCCCGGATAAGCCGCGGTGGCGCCGACTGCGAGCGGCGGCCTCGAATCGAGGAAGGCCTGCCATGCCTCCGGGTCAACGCTTCGACTCTTTGCCATGGGTAGAGACTAGCCACGCAGCCCGCCCTCGCGGGCGCGAAACGAGCGCGGCCGGCTCGGCATCAGCAAGTCCAAAAGCGGCACGTCCTTCCACCGCACGTGTGCGGCAAACGGGTCTCGCCCTACTGGAGGGGATGCTTGTCGCGTAGCTCGCGGAACGCATTGATCAGGGGCTGGAGATGCTGCCTGAAGTAGTCAGGCCAGAACGCCGAGCTGAGCCCGTCGCCGCACGCGATTAGCACCTCCTCGATCACCTCGCCAGCGAACGCGACGTACGTCGCGCGGATCTCCCACGACGGGTGCGGCCCCATGGCGATCTCACGCAGCTTCACCGAGACCGAGTCGTTCATCCCGGAGCGTCGGCTGTGGCTGACGCGCGAGAGACGGTCATAGATGGGGGCGCTGAGCCCCTCGAGGAAGTCGTCGTCCGCATCGAGATGGAGCCCTTCGAGGGCCGCCTCCACTTGCGCGGCCAAGTCGCGCTCGCCTGCGTCACGTGCCTGCTGGATCAGGGCGTCGAGGTTCGGAGCTTGGCGCAAGCGCATCCGGTCGTCGACCTTGCGTGCCTCGTAGGGGCGGATGTACTTCTCGTCGTCGAGCCAGCGCCGGAGAAGATCGGCCTCGTCGCGATCCGAGACGGCGTGGAGAATCCGCGTTGTCTCGTGCATCACGCGCAACGTAGGCACGACTTCGGCGGAGAAGCCCACACGCAGTAGCGCGATGGCGGCGCGAGCTAGGCCGACTAGTCGTCCGACGAGCAGCCATACCGCTACCTGGCGGGTGTCGCTCGAGAGGTCGAGATCGGTCTCGTCGGCGATGTAGCGCTCCGCCGCCGCTACGACTTCAAGTGCTTTCTCCGCACCGTCGAGGTGCGCCGTAATGCGGGGCTCAATCGTCCGCGCCTCGAGCACGGCCTTCCGCACGGCGTCGTCGCGCCGGGCCTCGATGTGCGGCAGAAGCTTTTGCGGACTGGCCTTGGCGTCGTACTCGTCTGCCACACCGCGAATGTAGACCTCGACGCCCCTCCCACGCGCCCAGGCTGAGGGTGGCTGCCGCCGCAGGTAAACCAGTCACAGAGGGACAGGCGGCGTCACGCAGCCGGCCCAGGTCTTCGACTGCCCCTTTGCGCGAAAGCAGCAGCTCTCAGCTACCCGCAGCCGGTGTTATTCCCGCAGCTGCTGCACGTGTAGCAAGACTGCCCGTCCGCTGCATCATCCCGCCGCACTGCCCACACGCCGGGCCCAAATCCAGGCCCTGCATCTTCGCCGGCAGCGCCGGCGGCTCGTCGGTCATCGCCTCGGCCGCGGCCTTGGTCGTGCCCGGCTGGATGGTGGTCTCCGGCGCGGCCGGCGCTGAGGCGCCGCCGTTCCCGCCGTTGCCCGTGTGGCCGTTGCCGCCGTTCGCGGGAGGCCCAGCGGTATCGCCACGCAGCAGCGCCTCCTCCGACGACTTCCTGGCCCTGCACCTCAGGCGTGAGAATCCCCAGCTCCTCCTGGAGATCCGCATCCAGGAAGCGCGCTCGCGAGCCAGCGCATGATGTAGTCCGGCATCGACTTCGCGAACGGGATCTCCGGGTTGCCGGTGATGCCCTCCGGGTCGAAGCGCATGTAGCTGAACTTGCGCACCAGGGTCTCGAGCGGCACGCCGTACTGCAGCGCGATCGAGACCGACGTCGCGAACGCGTTCATCATGCCGCGCAGCGTCGAGCCCTCCTTGCCCACGTCGGTCAGGAAGATCTCGCCCACCGAGCCGTCCTCGTACATGCCGGCCGTGATGTAGCCCTCGTGCCCGGCGATCGAGAACTTGTGCGTGATCGACTGGCGCTCCTTCGGCATCCGGTTGCGCCGTGGCGGCGCGGAGGCCAGCGCCTCCTTGACCGCCGCGGCGATCTGGTCCTCGGCGACCGGCTCCGCGGACTGCGCCTCGGTGCGCAGCGCCTGCGCGGTCTTCGAGCCGTCGCGGTAGATCGCCAGCGCCTTCAGGCCGAGCTTCCAGCCCTGCATGTAGGTCTCGGCGACGTCCTCGATCGTGGCCTCGGCCGGCAGGTTCACCGTCTTGGAGATCGCGCCGGAGAGGAACGGCTGCGCCGCGGCCATCATCTTCACGTGGCCCATGTGGCTGATCGCCCGCTCGCCGACGGCCACGTCGAACACCGGCATGTGCTCCTCGGACAGCCCGGGGGCGCCGACGATCGTGGCGTGCTCTGAGATGTGCGCCTCGATCTGCTGGACCTGCTCCGGCGTGTAGCCGAGCGTCTCCAGCGCCTTGGGCACCGTCTGGTTGACGATCGTCATGTTGCCGCCGCCCACCAGCTCCTTGAACTTGACCAGCGAGAAGTCGGGCTCGATGCCCGTGGTGTCGCAGTCCATGAGGAACGAGATCGTCCCCGTGGGCGCGAGCACCGTGGCCTGCGCGTTGCGGTAGCCGTGCTCCTCGCCCAGCTCGACGGCCTCGTCCCATGAGCGGCGCGCGGACGCCAGCAGGCGGTCCTCGATCAGCTCCTCGGAGAGGTCCCACGCCGCGTCGCGGTGCTTGCGCATCACGTGGTTGTGCGGCTCGCGGTTGAGCTCGTAGCGGTCGTACGGGCCCATCGCCGCGGACACCTCGGCCGACTTGCGGTAGGCCCGGCCGGTCATCAGCGCGGTGATGGCGCCGGCCATCGCGCGACCCTCGTCGGAGTCGTACGGCAGGCCGTTGCTCATCAGCAGCGCGCCGAGGTTGGCGTAGCCCAGGCCGAGCTGGCGGAACGCGCGCGCGTTGTCGCCGATCTCCTCGGTCGGGTAGCTCGACGGCGACACGACGATCTCCTGCGCGAGGATCAGGACGTCGACGGTGTGCTCGAAGGCGTCGGTGTCGAAGGTGCCGTCCTCGCGGCGGAACTTCATCAGGTTGATCGAGGCGAGGTTGCACGCCGAGTCGTCCACGTGCATGTACTCCGAGCACGGGTTCGACGCGTTGATCCGGCCCGAGTTCGGGCAGGTGTGCCAGTCGTTGATGATCGTGTCGTACTGAACGCCCGGATCGGCGCAGCGCCACGCGGCGTCGGCGATCTGGCGCAGCACGTCGTCGGCCTTCTCGGTGGAGACGGTGGAGCCGTCGGCGCGGGCGGTGAACTCCCAGTCCTCGCCGCGCTCGGCGCGCTCCATGAACTCGTCCGAGACGCGCACGGAGTTGTTGGCGTTCTGGTACTGGATCGAGGTGAAGCCGTCACCGTCGATCGACATGTCGAAGCCGGCGTCGCGCAGCGCGTTGGCCTTCTCCTCCTCCTTGGCCTTGCACCAGATGAAGTCGAGGACGTCGGGGTGATCGATGTTGAGCACGACCATCTTGGCCGCGCGGCGGGTCTTGCCGCCGGACTTGATCGTGCCGGCCCAGGAGTCGGCGCCGCGCATGAAGGAGACCGGGCCCGAGGCGGTGCCGCCCTTGCTCAGGTGCTCGGTGGACGCGCGGATGTTCGAGAGGTTGATTCCCGAGCCGGAGCCGCCGCGGAAGATCTTGCCCTCCTTGGTGTTCCAGTCGAGGATCGACTCCATCGTGTCCTCGACCGAGAGGATGAAGCAGGCCGAGCACTGCGGGTGCTCCTCGAAGCCGACGTTGAACCAGACCGGCGAGTTGAACGCCGCCATCTGGTTGAGAAGGATGTGGGTGAGCTCGGCCTCGAAGGCGTCGCCGTCCTCGTCGGTGGCGAAGTAGCCGCCGTCGCGCCCCCACGTGGCGATCGTGCCGGCCACGCGCGAGACCATCTGCTTCACCGACGACTCGCGCTCGTCCGAGCCCATGCGGCCCCGGAAGTACTTCTGGCTGACGATGTTCGTCGCGTTCTGCGACCAGCTCTTGGGGAACTCGACGCCCTTCTGCTCGAAGGCGTCGCCGATGACCGCGTCGCGGATCTCCCACTCGACCGCGTCGAAGGGATGCTTGCCGGGTTCCGTAAAGCGCCGCTCGATGGTCACACCATCGGCGTTGGGGACTGTCTGCGGGGCGGCGCTACGGGGTGTCGGCATGCTCTCTCCTTACTGCGGTTGTGGCTGCGGGGGAACGGTCGATATTCCTCTCGGGGTCGGACGGAAAGGGGTCATCAAACGGCATCTGGTCGGACCCCGGATCGGGGTCTTCCCGCAGCTTGCGGACAACGGCTTCCAACTCGTCCAGATCGGCGAGCCGGCGGTAGACCGATGCGAACTGGATCGCGGTGACCGGATCGAGCCGGGCGAGGCCCCGCTCGGCCAGGTCGCCGATGCGCGCGGCGGGCACCGTGCGGCCGTGCCGGCGGATGGCGACCTCGATCGAGTCCGCAAGCTCTTCGAGCTGCTCGCCTCCCACCGGACGGCCACCGGCCGCCCGAACGAGCCCTCGAAGCAGCTTGCGGCGATCGAAGCGCTGCGTGGTGCCGTCGCGCTTGATCACGTCGATCGGCACCGCCTCCACGCGCTCATGCGTGGTGAACCGCTCGCCGCAGCCGGCGCACTCGCGGCGCCGGCGCACGGAGTCGCCCGGGTCGGTCAGACGAGAGTCGACGACCCGGGTGGAGTCAAACGAGCAGAAGGGGCAGCGCACCCCTTCATTCTACTAGGTGTGGTGTTCATTTCCTTCCCGAAACACAAGATGTTGTGGTTAGGGCCCGCGACCCATACGTACGCTGTCCCACAGCTCCGCGAACGTGTCCGCCGTGCGCCCACCGGCGTCGGCGAACGAAGCCCGCAGCGGGCGCGTCACGCCCTCGGGCGACACGCCCCGGAACCGCAGGAAGGCGAACAGCGCCGCGAGCAGGCCGGCGATGATGAGCAGCGCCGCCAGCCAGCCGGGCGCGTCGCTGCTCGTCGCGGCCGTGGTGACCGCGGGCGAATCGAGGCCCGCGAGGCGCTGGCGGTCGGCCGCCTTGGGCACCGGCGGCGCGGGCACCTTGGCGCGGGCCGCGCCGTTCCCGCCGCCACCGCTGCCGCCCACCGATGCGGGGCCGGGCACGCTCTCGAGCTGGCGCGTATCGCCGCTGCCGGCTCCTCCGCCGGCGCCGCAGCCCTCGCGCCCGGCCGAGAGCTGGTCGGTCAGGCCGGGGGCGTACTGCTGGACGTCGGGCGGCAGGCCGTTGAGCCCGTCGCGAAGCTGCCTGTCGCTGTAGCGGCAGGGGTCGATGCTGCCGTTGCGGCGGAAGTCGTCGAGCGGCCCGGCGAGGGCGGCGGGGGCCATCGCCAGGGTGGCGAGCAGAGCAATGCCGAGGGTCTTGCGCATCCCTGCGGAACCGTAGCGCGCCGGTCCCGTCACAATCCCCGCCGATGGCCGCCACCGCCACCCGCCCTCGCGCGTCCACGGGCCTGCGCGCCCGCCTCGGCGACGTGCCCCCCGGCGCCGCCGCGCTCGGCGCCGCCCTGGTCGTGGCGAGCCTGTACGCGGCGTTTGCCAGCGGCGCGATCGGGGTCTCGGAGCAGAGCCGCTTCCAGCTGATCGTCGCCGCCGTGGCGTTCGGCACGCTCGCCGGGCTGCTGTTCGGGCGCGGGCTTCGATTCACGCCCTCGCGCGGCGCGCTGCTCGGCGTCGGGCTGCTGAGCGCGTTCGCCGGGTGGTGCGCGCTGTCGATCACCTGGTCGATCGCGCCGGACCAGAGCTGGCTGGAGTTCAACCGGGCGGTCTCCTACGCGCTGGTGGCGGCGCTCGGCATCGCGCTCGGCTCGAGCCTGCCGCGGGCCGCCGAGCGGGTCGCGCTCGGATACCTGGCGATCGCCACCGCGATCGCGCTCTACGCCCTCGGCGGCAAGCTGTTCCCCTGGCTCGACATCCCGGGCCTGATCGACCTCAACCACACCGAGCGCTTCTCCCGCCTGCGGGCGCCGCTGGACTACTGGAACGCGCTGGCGCTGGTGTGCGTGATGGCGGTGCCCGTGGCCGCGCGGGCCGGGGCCGACCTCGGTGGCAGCGCGCGGCTGCGGATGGCGGGGACGCTGACGCTGGTGCCGCTGCTCACCACGATCGCGCTCACCTACTCGCGCGGGGGGCTGCTCTGCCTCGCCGCGGCGCTCGCGCTGGTGATCGGCATCGGGCCCGAGCGGCTGCGCCTGGCCGCGACCGTGGCGGTGGGCCTCGTCGGCGCGATCCCGCCGATCCTGGTCGTGGTCGCGAGCGACACTCTCACCACCGACGGCCTCGCTGTTTCCGAGCGCACGGGCGACGGATTCCTCTTCCTCGCCGCCGGGATCCTCGGGCTCGTGATCGCGTTCGTGCTCGCGCGCGGGCTGGTGGCGGCGGGCGAGCGGGTGGCGCTGGGGCCGGCCGGGACGCGACGGGTGAAGACCACGGCCAAGGTGGCGGCGGTGGCGCTGCCGCTGCTGGCGATCGTCGCGCTGGCGCTCTCGGACAACGGCATCACGGGCACCATCAGCGACTCCGCCGACGACTTCACCCAGACGAAGTTCGATCGCCAGAACGATCCCGCGCGCGTGCTGCGCACCAACTCGGGCAACCGCTGGGTGTGGTGGGAGGAGGCGAGCGCGGGCTTCGCCGACCGGCCGGTGATCGGGCATGGCGCGGGCTCGTTCGAGCTCACCCACCTGGTCTATCGCGACAACACGCTCCAGGTGCGAAACGCCCACAGCGTGCCGCTGGAGCTGCTCTCGGAGACGGGCCTGATCGGCGCGGTGCTGGCGCTCGGCGCCCTGGCCCTGCTCGGGGCCGCCGCGATCAGGGTCACACGCGCGCGAGGGCCCGGGCGCGAGCGCGGGTTCGCCGTGGCGCTGCTCGCGGCGCTGCTGGCGGCCTCGGTGCACCTGTGGATCGACTGGGACTGGGAGATCCCGGGCGTGATGGTCTTCACCCTGATCTTCCTCGGCGTGCTGGCGGCGACCCCGCCGCCCAAGGGCGCCGCGTCACCGCCGGCCGTGAGGCCCAGGCGACTGGCCGCGCTGGCGGCCGGCGGCGCCGTGCTCGTGGCGGTGGCCGCGCTGGCCGCGCTGCCCGCGAAGTCGAAGAGCCTCACCGACGAGGCGCTCAGCCAGGCCTCCAGCGGGAAGCCGGCCGATCTGCGCGAGGGGGCCGAGAAGGCGGCCCGCGCGAAGCGCCTGAACCCGTTCGCCGTGGGACCCACGTTCGCGCAGGCCTCGATCCTCGAGCGCGGCAACCGGCCGGCCGACGCGCTGGGCGTGCTGATCGAGGCGGTCGAGCGCCAGCCCGCCAACCCGGCCGTGTGGAGCCGCCTGAGTCGCTTCCGGGTGCTCGTGGATGACGCGCCGGGAGCGGTTCGGGCCGCCAAGAACCTGCTGGTGCTGGATCCCGCGCGCTACCTCGACACCCTGTACATCCTGTACGGCTTCTTCGACGAGCGCCGCTCGGCCAGCGCCACCGGCACACCGCTGCCCGAGATCCTGAAACGCGCGGCGCCCGCGCCGGTCGCTGCGCCCGCCCCGACCGATCCGCTCACGCCCACGCCGGACCAGCAGGCCCCGGTCCCGGCCCCCACGCCCGCTCCCGCCCCGGCTCCGACGCCCGCGCCACAGCCCACGCCGCCGCGCGAGCCGGCCGGGGATCCGTTCCGTCTCGAGGGCTAGCGCAGCGACTCGAGCGTGCGCTCGAGCCCGGATTCGATTCCGACCTCTGCCTGCCAGCCCAGCTCGCCCTTCGCGCGCGCGGCGTCGAGGGCGATGTGGCGCACCTCGCCCGGGCGCTCGGGCGCCATGTCGGGCTCGAAGGAGGCGGCGGCGTGGGGGGAGAGCGCCTCGACGATGTCGAGCACGCTGGTCTCCCGGCCGGTGCCGATGTTGAAGGAGCCGGTGGAGTTCGAGCCGGCGGCGAGGAGGTTGGCGGCCACCACGTCGCCGACGAACACGTAGTCGCGCGTCTGCAGGCCGTCGCCGAACACCATTGGCCGCTGGCCGTCGAGCAGCTTGCCGCAGAAGATGGCGACCACGCCGGCCTCGCCGAGCGGGTCCTGGCGCGGCCCGTAGACGTTGCCGTATCGCAGCGACACGGTCGAGAGCCCGTGCAGGCGGGCGAAGATGTCGCAGTAGCCCTCGGCGCAGAACTTCGACAGGCCGTAGGGCGCCTCGGGCGCCACCGGGTGGTCCTCCGGGGCGGGGATGATCTTGCCCTCGCCGTAGATCGCGCCGCCGGTCGAGGTGTTCACCACGCGCCTCACACCCGCTCCGCGCGCGGCCTCGAGCACGTTGATGGTGCCCTCCACGTTGATGCGCGAGTCGGCGGCCGGGTCCGCGGCGGATTTGCGCACGTCGATCTGGGCGGCGAGATGGAAGATGACCTCGGGGGTCACGCGGCCGACGACGTCGGACACCGCCTCGGCGTCGCGCACATCGGTCTCGACCAGCTCGGCCCCGGCGGCGATGGCGCCCTCGAGATTCTCGCGCCGGCCGGTGGAGAGGTCGTCCAGAACGGTCACCTCGTCGCCCCGTTCGATCAGGGCGTCCACGAGGTTCGAGCCAATGAAGCCGGAGCCGCCGGTGACCAGAGTCCGCATCGCGGCGCGGACGCTACCATCGCCGCCGTGTCCGGCCTCTTCGTCACCCTCGAGGGCATCGACCGCTCGGGCAAGACGACGCAGGCAAAGCTGCTGATAGAGGCGCTCGGAGACGACGCCGTGGGCGTCCGCGAGCCCGGCGGAACGGAGGCGGGAGAGCGGGTGCGCGAGCTGCTCAAGGACCCGTCGCTGGACCTCTCGGGCGAGGCCGAGGCGCTGCTGTTCGCCGCCGCCCGGGCCGAGCTGGTGCGCCAGGTGATCCGCCCGGCGCTGGACGCCGGCAAGGTCGTGGTCTCCGACCGCTTCCTCGACTCCTCGCTCGCCTACCAGGGCGCCGCGCGCGGGCTGGGGGTGGACGAGGTGGCCGCGGTGAACGCGCTGGCCACCGGGGGCCTGCGCCCCGATCTCACGCTGCTGCTGGACCTCGATCCCGACGCCGCGCACGCGCGTGCGGGAGAGGAGGACCGCTTCGAGGCCGAGGGGGCCGAGCTGCAGCGCGCGGTTGCGGACGCCTACTCGGTGATGGCCGACTCCGATCCCGCGCGCTGGCGCCGGATCCCCGCCGCGCGCCCGCCCGAAGAGGTGCACGCCGACGTGCTCGCCGCCGTGCGCGCGGCCCGGGCGGGGGCACCGGCGTGAGCCCGCTCGCCGGCACCGAGGACCACGCGCACGCGCGGATGTCGCTCGAGTCCGCGCTCGCGGGCGGGCCCTCGCACGCGTATCTCTTCCACGGCCCGGCCGGCGTGGGCAAGGGCCGGGTGGCGCGCGCGTTCGCCGCCGAGCTGCTCGCCGAAGGGGCGGGCGACCCCGACGACGTCCGCCGCCGGGTGGAGAGCGGCGTCCACCCCGACCTCACCTGGGTCACGCCCACCGGCGCGCACGAGATGCGCCTCGAGGACGTGGACGAGCCGGTGATCGCCGCCGCCACCCGCACGCCGTTCGAGTCCAAGCGCCGCGTGTTCGTGCTCGAGCGCGCGGACACGATGAGCGACCGCGTGGCCAACCGCCTGCTCAAGACGCTGGAGGAGCCGGCGCCGTTCGTGCACCTGATCCTGCTCACCGACGCCCTCTCGCAGGTGATCCCCACGGTGGTCTCGCGCTGCCAGCTCGTGCGGTTCGACCCGCTGTCCGCCGCGCGGATCGAGGAGCTGCTGATCGCCGATGGGGTCGCCGAGCCTCGCGCGCGTGCGTCCGCGCGCCTCGCCCTGGGCAACGGGGACAGGGCGCGCCTGCTGGCCTCCGAGGAGGGCGAGGCGCTGCTGGCCGAGGTCGACGCGATGGTGGCCAGCGCGCTGGCCGGCACGGGCGACGACTCCTGGGCGGGGCTGATGGCGCGCGCCAAGGTGCGCGGGGCCGAGCGCGCCGAGGCGATGGACGAGCAGCGCGAGAAGCGGGTCGAATCTGAGCCCAAGGGCCGCGACCGCACCGCGCTCGTGCGCCAGTTCGAGGACGCGGCCAAGCGCGAGAAGCGCCGCGGCGAGCGCGAGATCCTCGACCTCGGGCTCGGCCTGGCCGCCCTCACGCTGCGCGACCTGATCTGCCTGGCCGAGGGCGCCCCCGAGGCGGCGCTGGACTCCGAGCGCGCGGGGAAGCTGGCGAGCGCCGCGCACGGGCGCGACCCGCGCCGCCTGCGCGAGGCGGCCGAGCGCTGCGAGGACGTGCGGCTCTCGCTCGAGCTGAACGTGACCGAGGAGCTGGCGCTGAGCGCGCTGAGCTACCGGCTGGCCGGGCTGGTCGGCAGCTCCGCCTGAAACTCCACGACCGCCTTCGCCCCTCGCTGCCAGACGAACCGCCCGGGCTTCACGGAGCGGCGCTCGGCGATCACCTCGAAATCCTGGTCCAGGAACAGCACGTGGATCGGGAAGCGCATGCCGAAGGTGTGGACGGAGGAGCAGCGAGGCAGGAGGAGCGCTGAGCGCGCCGGCATCGCGCACAGACCGGCGAGGCCGACCAGGCGCGCGCGGAAAGAGGCGGCCACGTAGACGGTGACGCGCTCCCCGCCGCCAAGCTGCGGCAACCGCTCGAGTCGGCTTGGACCCATGCTCCTTGGAGGCCGGGCGCGAGCAACTTCGCCCCCTTACACTGCGACCCCGCTGCCGCCGTAGCTCAGTTGGTAGAGCACGTCTCTCGTAAAGACGGGGTCATCGGTTCGAGTCCGATCGGCGGCTTGTGGTCCGGCTGCTCGCCCTGGTTGCCGTCGTCTGCGCGGCGGTGGTCGCGGTCGTCGTCTGGGCCGACGATCCGGACTCGCCCGCCAGCTGCCCGATCCAGCCCGCGAACGGCAAGCCGCGCGACTTCGAGGACGTGACGAAGGCAGCCGGCCTTGTGGTCCCCCTCCGCGGCATGTACGCCCACGCGGTCGCCTGGGGCGACGTGAACGGCGACCGTCATCCCGACCTGTTCGTCGGCGGCTTCGCCGACTACCCGCTCGCGCGCTACCGCCAACGTGGGGCGAAGGGACCGGCGCCGGATCGCCTGCTGCTGGGTGGACCGCGCGGGTTCCGGGTCGCCCCCGGCTTCCCGCGCATGCTCGGCCGCACGAGCGGGGCCGTGTTCGCCGACCTCGACCGCGACGGCGACGAGGAGCTAGTGATCGCGCGCGACACCTACCGGGGCCGTGCGCGAGGGGGGACGCCGAGCGAGGTGCTTACCGGCGACGGCCGCGGTGGGTTCACTCGCGCGACCAAGCTGCCGGTGAAGAGCGGGCGGGCGGTGGCGGTGCTCGACCACGACGGCGACGGGCGCCTCGACCTGTTCGTGACCGACGACCACTACCGCGGCGGGTCCAGCATGCTGCTGCGAAATCGGGGTGGCGCTGCGCTTCTCCGACGTGACCCAGCGGGCCGGCCTGGCGGGCGTGCAGGGCTTCGGCGCGGCCGCGGCGGACCTCAACGGCGACGGCTGGGCCGATCTGGTCACCGCCGGCACGAGCCCCAAGTACGTGAAGACCACGTCGCGCGCCGCGCGGATCTTCATCAGCCGCCGCGACGGGACCTTCGCGGAGGCCGGGAACTCGGAGTTCGAGGTGACCACCCACGACATCAGCGACGACATGACCGGTGTTTCGATCGGCGACGTGAACGGCGACGCGCGCCCCGACATCGCGCTTGGCCCGCACTTCGAGAGCACCGAGCAGAAATGCGAGCCGGCTTCCGCCCGGCTCTACGTGAACAGAGGCGGCGCTCGCTTCAGCGAGACGGGCGGGCTTCCGGCCGTGAAGGCGAAGTCCGCGCACGTGGAGATCGAGGACATGGACGGCGACGGGCTCATGGACATCCTCACGACCGCCCCCGCGGGCGCGGACCCGGCCGTGCTGCGCAACCGCGGCCGCGCGAGGTTCGGCGTCCCGGCCGAGCTCGGCAGGGGCGGGCGCTGGAGCACCGCGGCCAGCGCGGACTTCGACGGCGACGGGCGCCAGGACGTGTTCCTGGCGTCGTTCGACCCCGCCCAGCCCTCGCGCCTGCTCCGCGGGCGGGGCCGCGCCGGGCACGTGATCGAGGTCGAGGCGCCGCTGGGCTCGCGCGTCGAGGTCTACCGCGCCGGTGGCCTGGGCGATCGCGGCGCGCTGCTGGGCGCCCGCGAGGTGGTGGCCGGCACCGGCTTCGGCGCGGGCCTGCTCTCCGTGGCGCGGTTCGGGGTGGGCGAGGCCACGCGTGTGGACGTCCGCGTGCGCCGGCCTCGCCGGGGAGCGGTGATCGACCGCCGCGGAGTTTCGGTTAGCTTGCGCCGATGAGTCGCACCGTGCTCGTAACCGGAGGAGCCGGGTTCGTGGGATCGAGCCTGGTGCGCAGGCTGACCGCGCGAGGCGACCACGTCCGCGTGCTCGACGACCTGTCCACGGGCCGGCGCGAGAACGTGGACCCCGGACGCCGAGCTGATCGAGGCCGACCTGCGCGACGCGGCGGCCGTGGCGAACGCGACCCGCGGGTGCGAGCTCGTCTTCCACCAGGGGGCGCGGCCGTCGGTGCCGCGCTCGTTCCAGGACCCGCTCACCAGCACGGGGATCATCGTGGAGGGCACGCTCAACGTGCTGCTCGCGGCCCGCGACCAGGGGGTGCGCCGGGTGGTGCTGGCGTCCTCGTCGTCGGTGTACGGCGACGGCGGGGAGCTGCCGCGCGCCGAGTCGGCCCGGCCCGCGCCGATGTCGCCCTACGCCACGGCCAAGCTCGCGGCCGAGGGGTTCTGCTCCACGTTCTCGCGCGAGGAGATGGTGGAGACGGTGGCCCTTCGCTACTTCAACGTCTTCGGGCCGGGACAGGACCCGGACTCGCCCTACTCGGCGGTGGTCCCGCGGTTCATCACGGCCGCGGCCGCTCACGCGCCGCTCACGATCTACGGGGACGGGCGCCAGTCCCGCGACTTCACCTATGTGGACGACACGGTGGAGGCCAACCTCCTGGCCGCCGAGGCAACCGGCGTGGACGGCGCCGTGCTCAACGTGTCGGGCGGCGCGCCGCGCACGGTGCTCGACGTGGCCCATGCGGTGGGCGAGCTGATGGGCCACTCCCCGCTGGTGGAGCACCTACCCGCGCGCGCGGGCGACGTGCGCGACTCCTGGGCGGACCTGTCCGAGTCGCAGCGGCTGCTGGGCTACCGGCCGAGCACCACGCTCGAGGAAGGCCTGGCGGCGACGATCGATACCGCCGCGGCCGCGGCCTAGCCGAGCAGCTCCGCGTACAGCTCGCGCACGTCGCGCAGCAGGCGCTCGCGCCCGAAGCGCTCCGACGTCCGCACCCGCGCGGCCGCGCCCATCCGGGTCCGCAGCGCGGGATCGGCGAGCAGGCGGCCCAGGCCGTCGGCCACGCCCTCGGCGGAGCCGGGCGCGCACAGCAGCCCGGTCTCGCCGTGCTCCACCACCGCCCGTACCCCGCCGACGTCGGTGGCCACCACCGCGCGCCCGGCCGCGCCGGCCTCGATCAGCGCCAGCGGCGTGCCCTCGTTGCGGCTGGTCAGCGCCACCACGTCGAGGTCCGCCAGCGCGCCCGGCATGTCCGTCCACCAGCCCGTGAAGTGCACGCGCCCGGCGAGGTCAGACCTGCGCGCGCGCTCCTCGAGCGCCCCGCGCTCCTCGCCGTCGCCGATCAGCGCCAGGTGCACCCCCGGCAGGCGCGCGACGGCGGCGAGCATCGTGTCCAGGTCCTTCACACCCACCATGCGGCCGGCCGCCCCCACGAGCGGGATGTCCGGCTCCAGCCCGAGCGTGCCTCGGAGCGTTCCCGTGGTGCCGTTCACCGCCAACAGCGGATCGAGGTCCATGCCCACCGGGATCACGTGGAACCGCGACGGGTCTCCCACCCCCAGGTCGAGCAGCTCGTCGCGCACCTCCTCGCTCACGGCGACGATGGCGTCGCAGCCGCGGGCCAGCGAGCGCTCGGCCGAGCGGAACGCCGCCTGCGCCGGGCCCCCGAAATAGCCGTGCAGAACGTGTCCGTGGAAGGTGTGCACGATCCGCGGCCGCGGGCGCATCGACATGGCGGCCAGCCGCCCGATCGTGCCCGCCTTGGCCGTGTGCGTGTGCACCAGCTCCGGGCGGGTCCGCGCGAGCAGGCGCCTGGTCGCGCCCAGCGCCCTCAGATCGGTGAGCGGCGCGACGTCGCGGACCAGCGGCAGGTGGCGGACCGCCACGCCGGGATCGGTCAGCTCACCCTCGCCGGGCGCCGGGCGGCCCGCGGCCACGGTGGTCTCGTACTCGTCCTCGAGGCCTCGGCTCAGCAGGATCACGTGCCGCCCCGGACCGCCCACGGCCATCCGGGTGATCATGCGCACCACCCGCCGGCGGCTCACCAGCCCTCCCTCTGGAGGAAGACCTCGAGCGTGAGCAGGGTCCACAGCCCGTGGCCGTGCTGACCGCGGCCCGAGCGCTGTTCGGCGAGCATGGTGTCGATCGGCTCACCGGCCAGGTGTGCGCGCACCCGCGCGGTGGGAGCGCCGAGGGTGCTCTCCACATAGCTGCGCAGGTCGGTGCGAAACCACCGGTCCAGCGGCACCCCGAAGCCCCGCTTCCCCCGGCGGAGGATCTCGGCTGGGAGCAGGTCGCCGATTGCCGCGCGCAGGGCTCGCTTGCGCGAGACCAGGCCCGCGTGCGCCCGGCCCGGCAGGCGCTGGGAGAGCTCGAGCAGCTCGCGGTCGAGAAAGGGCGAGCGCACCTCCAGCCCGTGCGCCATCGAGGTGCGGTCGACCTTCACGAGCAGATCGTCGAGGAGGTAGGTCCGGAGGTTGAGGTCGAGCAGGCGCCCGAGCGGGTCGCGTCCCTCCGACTCGCGCCAGATCGACCGGTAGTCCTCGGTGGCCCAGTTCTCGCCGGCCCCTGTCAGCTCGCGGCGGCGGTCGGGCCCGAACAGGCTCACCCAGGTCATGAACGCGTCCGGCATGCCGAGCCGGGCGCGCCGCAGGGCGCGCTGCACCTTCGCGCCGGTCCCCGGCCAGGTGCCGGCACCGGCCACCGCGGCCACAGGCCGCGATCCCAGCACGCCCCCGAAGCGCTGGAGCGCGACACCCGCGTTGAAGCGCTCGTAGCCGGCGAACAGCTCGTCGCCGCCGTCGCCGCTCAGCGCCACCGTCACCTGATCGCGCGTGAGCTCGGAGAGCAGGAACGTGGGGACCGCGCTGGAGTCGCCGAAGGGCTGGTCGTGGTGCCACACCAGGCGCTCCACGAGGTCGACCGCCTCCGGATCCACCACGAACTCCGTGTGGTCGGTGGCGAAGCGGTCGGCCACCATGCGCGCGTAGGGGCGCTCGTCGAACTCCTCGTCCTCGAAGCCGATCGTGAACGTGCGTACGGGCCGCTCGCTCGCCTCGGCCATCAGGCCCACCACGCAGCTCGAATCGACCCCGCCGCTCAGGAACGCGCCCACCGGCACGTCGGAGATCAGGCGCCGGTCCACCGCGGCCTTCAGGCCGGCCCGCAGATCGGCCGGGCCGGGCGGCGCGCCGCCGTTGGTCGCCGGCGGGGAGGGCTGCCAGTAGCGCTCGATGTTCACGCGCCCGTCCTCGGCCACCAGCACGTGGCCGGGCGGAAGGCTCCTGATCCCGGCGTAGAAGCTGCGCGGGGTCGGCACGTACCCGAAGGTGAGGTATGCGGGGATGGCGTCGGGGTCGAGCTCGCGCGGCACGGCGGGGTGAGCGAGCAGCGCCTTGATCTCGCTTCCGAAGACGAGCGTGCCGGCCCCTTCCCAGTAATAGAGCGGCTTCTTGCCCATCCGGTCGCGGCCCAGCACCAGCCGCCGCCGGCGGTCGTCCCAGACGGCGAAGGCGAACATGCCCTCCAGCAGTCGCGCCAGATCGGCGGGCTCCTCGGTCTCGGCCAGGTGGGCGATCACCTCGGTGTCGCCCTGGGTGCTCAGCTCGTGGCCGTCACGCAGCAGCCGGTCGCGCAGCTCGCGGTAGTTGTAGATCTCGCCGTTGAGAACGGCGCCCACCGTGCCGTCCTCGTTGGCGATCGGCGGGTCGCCGGAGACCAGGTCGATGATCGCCAGGCGGTTCTGGCCGATGGCCGCGCCGCGGCCGGTGAAGACGCCGGAGGCGTCGGGCCCGCGGTGGTCGAGCGTGCGCAGCTGGCGTTCGACCGCCGCCCGTTGGTCGGCCGCCGAGGCGTCCATGCAGCCGGCGATACCGCACACGCCTCTAGCCTATTGGCCGCCCGTGGCCGTCCTCTACATCTCCTACGACGGGGCCGGCGAGCCGCTGGGGCAGTCGCAGGTGGTGGCGTATCTCGAGCGCCTGGCGGAGACCACGGACATCACGCTGGTGTCCTTCGAGAAGCCCGGCGCGGACCGCGAGGCGATGGCGCGGCGTCTCGAAGCCGCCGGCATTCGCTGGCGCCCGCTCTCCTACCACCGCCGCCCGCCGGTGCTGAGCACCGCCTGGGACGTGCTCGCGGGCGCGAGGGCCGTGCGCGCGGAGCCCACTCCGGAGCTGATCCACGCGCGCAGCGACGTGCCGGCGCTGATCGCCCTCGCCGCCGGCCGCCCCGGCAAGCTCCTGTTCGACATCCGCGGCTTCTGGGCCGACGAGCGCGTTGACCTCGGCATCTTCAGGAAGGGCGGGCTGCTCTATCGCCTCGCCCGCCGCTGCGAGCGGCGCTTCTACTCGGAGGCCGACGCCGTGGTGGTGCTCACCGAGGCGGCCGTGCCGCAGGTGCGCCGCTGGCTGGGCGGCCGCGACGTGCCCGTGGAGGTGATCCCCACCTGCGCCGACGTGGATCGCTTCGCGGCGAGCGTCCCGCGGCCCGGAGGACCGCACGCGGTGTGGTGTGGCTCGGTCGCTCGGTACCGGCTCGACCTGGGCGCGCGGCTCGCCGCGGCGCTCGACCTACCGCTCACGGTGCTCACCCGCGAGATCGAGCAGGCATCCGCGGCGGCCCCCGGCGCCGAGGTCCGCGCGGTTGCCCCGGAGCGCATCCCGGAGGAGCTGCACGAGGGCGACATCGGCCTCTGCCTGGCCCGTCCCTCCTTCGCCAAGACCGCCACGTCGCCGACCCGCGTGGCCGAGTACCTGGCGGCCGGGATGCCGGTGGCGGTCACGCCCGGTCTGGGCGACCTCGAGGAGCTCGTGGAGGGCGAGGGGGTGGGGGCGGTGGTGCGCGACGAGAGCGAGCCCGGCCTGGCCCGCGTGGCCGCCGAGCTGCGCGAGCTGGCGGCGGACCCCGGCGCCCGCGATCGCTGCCGGGCCGTCTCGCGGGAGCGATTCGACCTGGCGGTCGGCGTGGCCGCCTACGCGCGCTCTACAGGAGCCTCTAGCGGTGCACGAGCGGCTGCTGGAGCGACTGCGCGAGCCCGGCAGCGGCGCGACGCTGGAGCTTCACGCGGACGAGACGGACGGGGAGCGGATCCGCACCGGGCGGCTGACCTCCACGACGAGCGGGCGGGCCTACGACATCGTGCGAGGCATCCCGCGGTTCGTGCCCGCCGAGGGCTACTCGCGCTCGTTCGGCCTCCAGTGGGAGCGGTTTCGACAGACCCAGCTGGACAGCGCCACCGGCGCCCCCTACTCGCGGCGGCGGTTCGACACCGAGACCGGCTGGGACCGGCTCGACGGCGACTGGGTGCTGGACGCGGGCTGCGGCGCGGGCCGGTTCGCCGAGATCGCCGCGAGCCGGGGTGCCCACCTCGTGGCGCTCGACAGCTCGACGGCGGTCGATGCGGCGGCGGAGAACCTCGCCGCCCATCCGAACGTGGACGTCGTCCAGGGCGACCTCGCCAACCCGCCGTTCGCGCCCGCCGGCTTCGACCGCGTCTTCAGCATCGGGGTGCTCCAGCACACGCCGGATCCCTACGCCACCCTGGCCTCGGCGCTGTCGCTGTGCCGTCCGGACGGCCGCTTCGCGATCACGGCGTACGGCCGCCATTGGTACACGCCGCTGAACGCCAAGTACCTGGTCAGGCCGCTCACGAGGCGGCTGGCGCCGGACCGGCTGCTGCGGCTGATCGAGAGGGCGATGCCGCTGCTGTTCCCGCTCACCGACCGCCTCTTCCGTCTTCCCGTGGTGGGCAAGGCGGCCGGCTTTGCGATCCCGGTGGCCAACTACGTCGACAGGCACGAGTTCACGCGCGAGCAGCGCTACGCGGAGGCCGTGCTCGACACGTTCGACATGCTCGCGCCCCGCCACGACCAGCCGCTGCGCGCCGAGCGGGTCGAGGCCGTGCTGCGGAGCATCGGCGTGAGCTCCTACGAGCTGGCGAGCACGGCGCCGATCCGGCTCACAGGGTCTCTGCCATCAGCGGGCTCTCGCGCCTGAACACCCAGAGGCCGAGGGCGAAGGTGCCGGCGACCACCCCCAGCGGGATCAGCAGGTAGACCGCCCCGCCGGCCACCTCGGCGGCGGTGGGCGCCGACGGGTCGATCAGCGCGTGGCGCATCTGGGTGAAGATCATCGCCAGCGGGTTGGCCACCAGCACCTGCTGCACGTCGCGCGGGAAGGCGGTGATCACGTAGAAGACCGCCGAGGTGAACAGCAGCAGCTGGATCGAGAGCTGCCACAGCTGCGCCACGTCGCGGAAGCGGATGTAGAGCGAGGACAGCAGCATCGCCACGCCCGTGGCGAGCACCACGAGCAGGGCCACCAGCACTGGCAGCTCGAGCCAGCTGAGCCTGGGTGAGACGCCCGAGATGGCGAGCAGGATCACCACGGCCACGGAGTTCATGGCGAGGTTGAAGAGAGCCTTGAGCACGGCCGCGAGCGGGATCGCCAGCCGGGGGAAGCGCAGGTTGCGCATCAGGCTCTGCGCGCTGAGCAGCGAGCTCGTGGACCCGGTGGTGGCCTCCGCGAAGTAGGTCCACAGCACGAGCGAGGTGAGCAGGTAGACGGCGTAGTCCTCCACGCCGTCGTTGAAGTCGCCGATGTTCGAGAACACGAAGTACATGACGGCGAACAGGGTGAGCGGGCGCGTGACCCCCCAGAGGTAGCCGAGCTTGGAGCCCAGGTAGTGCACCTTCAGGCTGAGCGCGGCGAGGGTGAAGGTGATCTCGCCGAGCCGGCGCAGCTCGCCCCCGACCGCCGACGGGCGGTACCGGCGCGGCCCGGCGGCGCGTGACGCACGCCGGCGCTCGCG
This sequence comes from uncultured Thermoleophilaceae bacterium, assembly GCA_963808105.1. GTDB lineage: Bacteria > Actinomycetota > Thermoleophilia > Solirubrobacterales > Thermoleophilaceae > JAAYBF01. The sequence continues at coordinate 772,250 of CAWEEH010000002.1, forward strand.
CTGAGCCCGGCGGCCGGCGCGCCGGTCGGGGAGGTGCTTCACCGGCGCGGGGCGGCGCCGCAGCGAGCTGCTGCGGTTCACCTCCTCGTACTGCTCGACGATCGACTCCGGCGTGCCGATGTCCACGACGCGGCCCTGCTCGAGCAGCATCGCCCGGTCGCAGAACTGCTCGATCGCGTCCATGTCGTGCGTCACGAACACGATCGTGCGGCCCTGGGCCTTCAGGCGCTCGAACTCCGCGAAGCACTTCGCCTGAAACGACGCGTCGCCCACCGCCAGCACCTCGTCGATCAGGAGCACGTCGGCGTCCACCTGCACCGCCACCGAGAACGCGAGCCGCACGCTCATCCCCGAGGAGTAGTTCTTGAGCTGCGCGTCCACGAACTCCTGCAGTTCCGCGAACGCGATGATGTCGTCGAAGCGCTCGCGCACCTGACCGCGGGTGAGCCCGAGCATCACGCCGTTCACCAGCACGTTGTCGCGCCCGCTGAGCTCGGAGTCGAAGCCCACGCCCAGCTCCACGAAGGGCGACAGGCGGCCCTCCACGGCGATCGAGCCGCGGTCGGCCTCGTAGATGCCCGCGAGGCACTTCAGCAGCGTGCTCTTGCCGCTTCCGTTGCGGCCCACGATCCCGAAGAACTCGCCCGGGCGGATGTCGAAGGCCACGTCCTCGAGGGCGGGCAGCAGGTCGTCGGGCTCGCGCCGCAGCCGGTCGACGAATCGCTCCTTCAGCGTCCAGCGCCGCCGCCGGGGCACGCGGAAGGTCTTGCTCACCCCTTCGACGGCGACGGCGGAGCGGGTTGCGAGTTCCTGGGTCGCGATGGCCGCGACAATAGCCCGATGCGGCGCCTGGTCATACGTACCGCCGAAGGCCCGCTGCGGCCGATCTGGGCGCGGGCGCACGAGGTCGCCTGGCGCGGGATCGGCGCCCTGCTCCTGCTCGGCTTGCCGGGCGGGGTGTGCAGGCCCCGCGGCAGCCTCGCCGGCGAGCGACATGCGCTACGGCTACAGCGACCTCGACCTCGAGCTGGTGCTCCCCGACTCCGGCGGCGCGAATCGCGAGCGAGTGCGGCGGCGGTGGGCGTGGCTCACGCGCGTGCTGCCCCCGCTCGAGGCACATGGTCGACCTCGCCGTCTACGAGCGCGAGGAGCTGGCCGCGGCACGGTCGGCGTCCACGCTGCGCTCGCGGGTCCCGCTGCACCTCGCGCCGCGGATGGCCGACGAGGCGGAGCTGCGCATCCGTCCCGGCCTGAGCGCGGGCGCCGAGGGGCCATGGCTGGAGCTCCAGTTCCTCTGGCGCTGGGTGCTCGGCACGTGCGCCGGCGCTCCCACGGCCGACCGCGCGTACCGGTGCGTGAAGCTGGTGTCGGACCCGGCCCGGATCTGGCTGTGGATCGAGCACGGCGAGGACCCGCCCACGCGCCACGCAGTGCTCGAGCGCGCCCGGGCGCTGATGCCCGAGGAGGCGCAGAGCATCGATCGCGCGCTGGCGCTGCTCGCCGACCTCCCTCGGAGCCCGGATCCCGATCTCGCGGACGCGCTGCCGTTCTGCGTGCGCACCTCCGCACGGATCGCCGAGCGCACCACGGCCGACGCGTTCGCCCGGGGCGCGACCGAGGTGCGCCTGATCGGCGCCGATCCGCCGCGGCTCGCGCTGCGCGCCGACTTCCGCGACGGCCTGCGGCGGCTCACGGGAGCCGATCCATCCCTTCTGCCGCTCGCCGACTGGCGCTCGCGGACGTGGCCGCAGCTGCCCGACGACGCGTTCGCGCTGACCGACCTCGACCCGGCCGACCTCCGGTCGGTCGCGCAGGCGGTGGCCGCGAGCGCAGACCTCGGCCCGTTCGCGTCGCTGTGGCACGAGGGCCTGATGGTGCTCGCGGGCCCCGGGATCCTGCGTGCGGTGCAGTGCGAGGCCACCGACCCGGTGTCGTTCGCCCTGGCCCGCGGCGAGCGCACCGCGCGCTTCCCCGAGGTGCCCGGGCTGTCGGCGGCCGACTGCGCCGAGCGGGCGCTGCTGGAGCACCGGGCGTGGCTGGGAGCGTGGCGCGAGGACGATGGGCCGCCGCTGGCCGCCTGGTTGGAGGCGCAGGAGCGCACTGCGGCGCCGGTCCTGCAGACGCTGGGCTGGCTGCTCTCGGCCCTGCGCGCCGGTCTGTTCGCCGCGAGCGTGGAGGCCGGCGAGCCGGAGCTGTGCCTCACGACGGCCGCGGCCGCCGAGGCGGTGGGCGCGGAGGAGGCGTGGTCTGTCTATGCCGACTGCCGGCGCGACCACCTCGATCCGCCGCAGGCGGTGGTCATGGGCCTGCGCGAGACGGTGCTCTCGCTCCCCGCGTATGCCTTCGAGCCGGCTGAGAGGATCCGGGCGTGACGACGCTGGTCCTCTCCGACCTCCACCTGGGCTCGCGCTCGAGCATCCTGGCCACACCGGCCGTGCGCGAGCGGCTGTTCGACCGCCTCGCCGAGGCCGACCGCGTGGTGCTGCTGGGCGACGTGCTCGCCCTGCGTCACGCGCCCGTGCGCGAGGTGCTGGCGGCCGCGGCGCCCTTCTTCAAGGGGCTGCGCGAGGCGGCGCGGGAGGTCGTGATCGTGCCCGGCAACCACGACCACCGCCTGGCGGAGCCGCTGCTCGAAGGGCCGGCCGACCAGGCCCCGGCGCGCCTGGGCCTGGAGCGCATCGAGCCCGCCGAGGAGGGGCTGGCGGGGGAGCTGGCACGGATGCTCGAGGGCTGCGAGACCACGATGGCCTACCCCGGGCTGTGGATCCGCCCGGACGTCTACGCCATCCACGGCCACTACCTCGACTGCCACATCACCGTGCCGCGCCCGGAGTCGGTGGTGGCTGCGGGGGTGGAGGGCTTCGTGGGGCGCCTGCCCGACGGGCCGCTCACGGCCGAGGACTATGAGGGCGTGCTCGCTCCGATCTACGCGTTCGCCTACCGCCGCGCGCAGTCGGGGCCGCGCAACGGCCGCGGCGCCCCGCTGGCGTCGCTGAGCCGCCGCGCCCGGGTTCAGGGCTGGCGGCGGATCGAGGGCATCGGCGGGCTGGTGGCAGGGGCGCTGGCGGTGGGCGCCGTGGCCGGCCTCAACCGAGCCGGCCTCGGGCCCTTTCGGACGGATCTGTCGATCGAGGAGCTGGGCCGCGCGGGCAACCGCGCGATGGCGGAGGTGGTGGAGCGGCTTGGCGTGGAGGCCGATCACGTGGTGTTCGGCCATACCCATCACGCGGGCGCAACCCCGGGGCTCCTCAACGCGGGCAGCTGGGTGCACGACCGGATGCTGGTCGGCGACGAGGGCGAGGACTCGCCCTACTGGCCGGGACGCATCGTGGAGGTGGAGGCGACCGGGCCTCCGCGGCTCCTGTCGCTCATGCAAGAAGCCGCGGCCCGTTGAAGCGCGTCCTGATCCTGATCAAGGGCCTGGGGGCAGGCGGCGCCGAGCGCCTGCTGGTCACCGCCGCGGCGTTCGCCGACCGTGAGCGCTTCGAGTACAGCGTGGCCTACCTGGCGGCGGGCGAGGATGCCCTGCGGCCCGAGCTCGAGACGGCCGGCCTGGACGTGACCTGCCTCGACGGCGCTCGCGGCGCGGGCTGGCTGCGGCGGCTGCGGGCGCTGGCCGCGTCGGATCGGATCGACCTCGTGCACGCGCACTCGCCGTACGTGGCGGCGGGGGCTCGGCTCGTGCTCCCGCGAAGGCTCCCCTTCGTCTACACCGAGCACGACGTGTGGGCGGGCTACCGGCGCGCCACCGCGCTGATCAACGCGGCGACCTACGGCCGCAACGACCACGTGTTCGCGGTCTCGGACCGGGTCCGCGCCTCGATCCGCCGCCGCGGCCCGGCCGTCGAGACCCTCTACCAGGGTCACGATCCGCGGGCGAGCGACAGGGCCGACCGTGGGGCGATGCGCGCCGAGCTGGGCGTGGAGGGCGACGGGCCCGTGATCGGCACGGTGGCCAACTTCCGGCGCGAGAAGGGCCACGAGCACCTGCTGGCGGCGGCGGCGACGGTGGGCGCGAAGGTCCCCGATGCCCGCTTCGTGCTCGTCGGGACAGGCCCGCTCGAGTCGCGGGTGCGCGCCCGGGCGAGCGAGCTGGGCCTGAACGGGACGGTGGTGTTCGCCTCACCCCGCCACGACGCCGCAACCGTCGCGGCCGCGTTCGACGTGTTCGCTCTCGCGTCCCTGCACGAGGGACTGCCGATCGCGCTGCTGGAGGCGATGGCTCTGGGCAGCCCGGTGGTGGTGACGGACGCCGGTGGCACCTCCGAGGCCGTGACCGATCGCGAGCACGGCCTGCTCGTCGCGCCGGGCGATCCCGCGGCGCTGGCCGGCGGGATCGTCGAGCTGCTCGAGGACCGTGAGCTCGCGGGCCGGCTCGGTGAGGCCGCCCGCGTGCGCGCCGCGGAGTTCGACATGCGCCGCACGGTGGCCAGGATGGAAGAGGTCTACGGGGAGCTGCTTGCGTGAGGCGCGGGCTGGCGCGACTGTCCCTCGGCGTGGCGCTGGCCGGCGCCGCCACGCTGGTTGTCCGAGCTCGCCGCCACGGGCCGCCCCCGGCCCCTGCGGTCGCCGCCGTTCTCACCGCGGCGTCGGTACCGGTGCTCGCGCGCCGGGACCCACGCCTGTTCTGGTGGCTGCTCGGGATTCAGCAGCTGCGCACGCTCACCGCCCTCGCGGCCCACGACCACGTGTACATGGGCATCTGGGCGCAGGCCAACGACACCGAGGACTACCACCCGGCCGGCGAGCGGATCGCACCCCTCCTGCAACAGGGGCGCTTCCGCGAAGCCGTGCACGTGTGCGAGACCTACCCGGTCGACACGCTCACGCGCGGCCCGCGCGGCACCAACCTCATCCGCCTGCTCAACGGCGGTGTCTACGCGGCGCTCGGGCCTTCGCGGCGCAACTCGTTCGTGGTGTTCTCATGGCTTGGCTTCTGGGGGCTCTACTGCTTCCTGCGCGCGTTCGAGATCGCGGTGCCGGACGGCAGGGCGCGCACGTACAGGCGGCTGCTGTTCCTCTCGCCGTCGCTGCTGTTCTGGACCGCGAACATCGGCAAGGAGGCGTGGATGGTGCTCAGCCTCGGAGTGTCGGCGCTGGGCGCGGCCAAGGCCCTCACACCGCGCTCGCGCTTCTCCGGCCTCGCGCTCGGCGCGCTGGGCACCGCCATGACCCTCATCGGCCGCCCGCGGGTGCCGTGGATGCGCGCCGCGCTCGAGGAGATGGCCCATCACACCCACGACGGTGGCTCGGGGTTCCACCCCCCATCGCTTCGGTCACCGGGCCACGTCGCGGCCGCGGCCGCCACCGTGCTGTTTCGCCCACATCCGCTGGAGGCCCACAACCGCCCGGCGCAGGCGGCGGCCGCCGAGAGCGCCGCGCTGTTCCTGCTCACCCTCGCGCGGGCCCGGTGGGTCGCGACGGCGGTGGCCCGAACGCCGCGCCAGCCCTACCTGGCGGTCACCATGGCGTGCACCGGCGGGCTCATCCTCGTGCTCTCCGGGGTGGCCAACTTCGGGACCCTGGCGCGCCGGCGCGCCCCCCTGTTCCCGTTCTACCTGGTGCTGCTGTCGGTCCCGCCGGACGGCGTCAGCGCCCGCCGATGACCTCCGCCAGCACCGGCGCCCAGCGCGTCACCGAGTAGTCGCTCTCCACGCGCGCGCGTCCCTGCGCGCCGATTCGCTCGCGCAGGGCGGTGTCCAGGAGCAGCTCGCGCAGGGCTTCGCCCCAGTCGCCGCCCACCACGCCGCCGGGGCCCACCACCTCCGCGGCCACGCCCACGTCGTCGGCCACCACGGGTATCCCCGCGGCCATGTACTGCACCGCCTTGTAGGCGCACTTGCCCCGGTTCCACGGCGTGTCGGGCAGCGGCATCAGGCCCACGTCCATCCGCCGTAGGGCGTCGGCCTGCGCCTCGGCGCTCCACGGCCGCGACTCCAGCTCCACTCCGGCCGGGCGCATCGGTGGATCCCCCCACCATCAGCAGCCGCAGCCGCGACCCGCCGAGGTCCCCGGCGAGCTGCTCGATCGCGGGTCGCAGCCGCATGACGAACGGCGCCGTTGTCCTCGATCCGATCCATCCGAGCACGAGCTCCTCCGACGCCTCGTGCCTCCTGACCTCGATCCGCTCGGTGTCCACCAGGGACGGCACCACTGTCACCGCGTCGGCGTACCGGGCCAGGTGCTCGGCGAGGATCGAGTTCCCCGCGATCACGTGGTCGCAGCGCTCGGCCAGCCAGCGCGACTTGCGCGCCCCGGCCTTCAGCGCCCGGTCATGCCAGAGCGCGTCGTCCACGTCGTAGACCAGGCGCCGGCCCGTCCTCGCGGCGCGCTCGACCGAGAGGCTCGGGAGGGGGTCGGCGCGGCGGTGCACGAGTACCGCGTCGAAGTCACCGGCCTCTTCCGCAAGCCTGGCTCGCAGCGCGCGCCGCGCACGCGCGGCCACGGCCGTCTTCGTCACGAGCCCGCCGGCCGCGAACCGATCGGCCTGCCCGCGGTCGAACAGCAGCCTCGGCTCGAGCACCACGTCGCGCTGCCTCAGCGCTTCGGCGGGAAGCTCGGTTCGAACGGCCAGGGACGGCGAGCCCGGCCCCTCGGCGCTCACCACCGCTACGCGCATCTAGCGGTGGCGGGCGTAGGTGTCCGCAACCCAGTGATAGCCCGGCCGCTCACGCAGCGACGCGATGAACTCCTCGTAGGCGCCGGACGGAGTGGGCAGGTCCGGGCCCTTTGGCGGCGCCACGATGGGAATGAAGAGCGAAGCCGCGGTGAGGTCGGCCACCGAGAACGAGCCGCCCGCGAGGTGGTCGCCTCCGGCGCGCTCGAGCTCGGCCTCGAGCCGGTCCAGCGCGGCCAGGATCTTCGACCGGGCCAGGTCGGCCGCACTGTTGTTGCTCACCCGGTAGCGCGCCCGGGCGAACAGGCCGCCGCCGGTGGTGGCCACCCGCCGAACCGCCCCGTTGCCCGCCAGTCGGCCCGGGAGCAGGCCCTTGGTGAACTCGGTCAGCGCCTCGCGGTCGTCGAGCATCGCGTTGAACGCGAGCAGGCGCGAGTGGGGCCCGAGCTCCTCGTCGAAGAAGTCCTCCAGTGCGAGCGCGCGCGTGCGCTCGCCGGGGTCGGCCGGGTAGAGCGGCGGGTCGGGCCGGCGCCGCTCGAGCTCGGCGATGATCGCCGTCGAGTCTCCGATAGACCGCCCATCGATGGTGAGCACTGGAAACGTGTACGTGCCGCCTCGCGTGAGCCACATCGCCACGCCCATGTGCGCCGGCGGCGGCGGCGCCTTGCGCTCGTGGGCCACGCCCTTGTGGTCGAGCGCCCAGCGCACCTTCTCGCTGTAGTGAGAGGGCGGGATATGCCAGAGCACGGGCGAGCTCACGGACCCCACTCTGCCACCTGTAGCGTCTCGGCCGTGCCCTACCGGATGCCGCGCTCTATCCCCGTTCCCAACCCTGGGCGGTTTTCCAAGCCTCCGCCGCCGGGGTCCCGGAGGTCGCGGCTGTTCAATCGCCTCACCGCCGGCAACGTCTGGCTGTATCGCCGCAGCGGTGGCCGAATCGGTGGGCGGATGAGCCGGGCCTCCGTGCTGCTCCTGCATCACGTGGGGCGCAAGTCGGGAACGGAGCGGGTCGCTCCGGTGCTCTTCCTCGCTGACGATGAGCGTCTGGTGATCGTCGCCTCGATGGGGGGCGCGCCCAAGCACCCGGCGTGGTTCGGGAACCTGATGGCGAACCCGGTCACCACCGTCGAGGTCGGTAGCCGGCGCGTGCGTGTCCAGGCACACGAGGCGAGCGAGGCCGAGCGGTCGGCGTACTGGCCCCGGTTGCTCGAGCTCTACCCGAGCTACGGGGTCTACGAGGACCGGACCGAGCGTGAGATCCCGGTCGTCGTGCTCGAGCCGGTCAGCGATGGCTAGACGCCTGTAGCGTCCCGATCATGGCTTCGGAGATCTCGGTCGAGACCCGCGACGGCGTCGCCACCGTCACCCTCGACGCCGCCGACCGCCGCAATGCCCTCACCCACTCGATGGCCCAGGAGCTGGTCGAGGCCTGCGAGGCGATCGACGCCGACGCGTCCGTGGGCGCGGTCGTGGTGCAGGGCGCGGGCGGCTTCTTCTGCGCCGGCGGAGACCGAAAGACGCTGGCCGACGCCGGCAAGGATCCCGCCGCCCCCGACGCCTATGCCGGCCTCGGCATCGTCTATCGCTCGTTCGCCCGGGTGGGCGAGCTCGAGCCGCCGACGATCGCGGCCGTTCGCGGCGGCGCGGTGGGGGCGGGAGTGAACCTGGCCTTCGCCACCGACCTGCGGATCGTCGCGCACGAGGCAAAGATCATCTCCGGCTTCCTGCCGATAGGGCTGCACCCCGGCGGGGGCCACGGCGTACTGCTGGGCCGTACCGGCCAGCGCGAGGCGGCCGCCGCGATGGCGCTGTTCGGCGAGGGCATCGACGGCGCGCGCGCCGCCGAGCTCGGCCTGGCCTGGCAGGCGCTGGACGACAACGAGGTGGAGGGCGCCGCGGCGGCGATGGCCGCGCGCGCGGCGAAGGACCCCGAGCTCGCCCGCCGCACGGCGCGCTCGATGCGCGCGGAGTGGGGCCCGCCGGGACTGCCGTGGCCCGCGGCGCTGGAGCTGGAGCGCGCTTCTCAGATGTGGTCGATGCGCCGCAAGGATCTGGCCGGCGACTAGCCGCGGTCTACTCTGCGGGGCGTGCACCCCGACCGCCGCGCAATGCTGCTCAGGGTGGCGGTGGCGCTGCTGCTCGTGGGCGTCTACGCGGCCATCTGGCTCTCCGGCACCGCTCCTTCCGCCGACGAGGCGCGCGAGTGGGGCGAGGAACTCGGGTGGGTCGCGGCCGTCGTCTGGCCGCCTCTGTTCGGCCTGATCGTGTTCTTCGTCCCGTGGCCGTTCGTGGCCGGTGCGACCGGCTTCGTCTTCGGCACCGCGGCGGGCACGCCGCTCACGATCGCGGGGGTGCTGTGTGCGTCGAGCTTCCAGTTCTGGCTGTCGCGCCACCTTCCGACCCACGGGCTGCGGCGCAACGTGATGGAGCGGGTACCGCGGCTCGACGAGCTGCTCCACAGCGACGGCTTCCTCACGGTCTTCTACACGCGCCTCCTGCCGGTGCTGCCGTGGGGCGCGGTGAGCTATGCGGCGGGCTTCGCGCGGGTGCGCCTGCGCGACGTGCTGCTGGCCACGCTGGCGGCGGGCACGCCGAAGATGTTCGCCTACACCGCGCTCGGTGGCAGCTTCGACGACCTCACGCGGCCCGAGGCGCTGGTCGCGATCGGCATGCTCGTGGTGCTCACGCTGATCGGTATCGAGGTCGGGCGCAGGCGGTTCTCGAGCCAGGCGGCTGCGACGTGAGCTACTTCACCGCCGTCCGCCTCTACTCCCTGTTCGAGCTCGGCCTGTTTACCGCGTTGCTGGTGGTCGCGATCGGTGGACTGAGCGAGGACGCCGAGCTGATTCTCGGCTGGTCGCACGGCATCGGCTGGATCCTGCTGTGCATCGCCGTCGCGGTCGGCTGCCGGCGCAAGGTGTTCCCCTGGCCGCTGCTGGCGGCCACGGTTTCGCCGGCTGGACCGGTGGGGAGCACGGCCGGGCTGGAGTACCTTGCGCGCAAGCGCAAACGCGCCACTGATGTTCCCGCTCAACCTCCCAAACGTCCTCACGCTGCTGCGCATCCTGCTGGTGCCGGTGCTGGTGGTGGCGCTCACGGAGGAGATTCCCAACGGCTCGACGATCGCCGCGGCCGTGTTCGTGCTCGCCGCGCTCACCGACGGCCTGGACGGCTACATCGCTCGCTCGCGCGAGTCGATCACCACGTTCGGGAAGGTGATGGATCCGATCGCGGACAAGCTGCTGATCGCGGCGGCGCTGCTGGCGCTGGTCAGCCTCGACCGCGTGGCCGCCTGGGTGGCGATGGTGATCATCGCCCGGGAGTTCGCCGTCAGCGGGCTGCGGATCGCAGCGGGCCAGCAGGGCGTGGTGATACCCGCCAGCGCCCTCGGCAAGATCAAGACGATCGTGCAGTCGGCGGCCGTGCTCGCGCTCATCGCCGCCTCGGATCCAGACGCCGCCTGGGTCCAGGCGCTCGTCTACGCCATGGTGCTGCTCACCGTGGTGTCCGGGGCCGACTACTTCTTGAACTTCAGGCGCAGGCTCGAGGAAATCTCGCGCCAGCGAGCCGCGGCGGGGGAGCCGACCTAACTGGCTTCGGCGTGCTCGGCGATCTCGTCGAGGCGCTGAAGCAGCTCCGCGCGGGTGGCGCCGTGCAGTTCGAGCGCCCGATCCATCACGTCGCCGTAGACCTCGAACAGAGCACCCAGCAGGTGGACCGTGCCGGTGGCGTCCGCGTTCGCGGAAGAGGCAAGCTCGTGCGCGCGGGTGACGATCCGCTCCGCCACGTCCCCGGAAGGGGGCGGTGTCGTCGGCCGCGGCTTGCCCTCGATGTCGTACTCCGCACGTAGCGGGGCTTCGCCGACTCCAAGCGCCTGCAGCGCCGAGCCGACGCGCCCGTGGAGCCGCAGTGTGCGAATCCAGCTCTCCGCCTGAGCCTCCGCCGAGCGGGCGAACGGCATGGCCGTAGCGCCCAGGGCGGCTACAAGCGCCGCGTCGTCTGAAAGAGGTGTGGGATGCGCGTTGTCCATTCAGCCTTCCTTGCCGTCTTCCCCCGCATCGGCAATGTCACCGATTTGCGTAAAGCCAAAACCCCAACCCTGGCCGTTCAACCCAGGAGAGGCCGGTCCTCGAGCCATTCGCGCGCCGTCACGTGGTGGGGCACGGTGATCTCGTCGGTGAGCTCGCGCTCTAGCTCTCCGAGCAGCCCATGGCGCTCCGCGACCACGTTGTGGCGATGGATGGTCTCGAGGTTCTCCTGGCGCGCGAGCAGGAAGGCGTCCTCGCCGAGGTCTGAGAACTCGTCGACGGCCATGCGCACCATCTCCCGCACGCAGTCCTCCACGAAGCGCGGGTGCATGTGCGCCTTCTCCACGACCTCGACCTCGTCGCTGCGCTTCATCAACTCGTAGATCTCCGAGCTCATCGAGCGCTCCACGATCCGCAGCAGCGTGCCCGCCTCGATGCGTGTGTCGCAGCCCTCGGGGCAGCCGATGTGCAGGCGGCCGATGCCGCGCTGGTTGTGGGTGGCGACCGGCACGGCCGCCAGCACGCGCTCGATCTCGTCCTCGGAGAAGCCGTCGGCAGCCAGCCGCGTGCGCGAGCGGTCGGTGACGAGCTCCTGCGCGCATGGGCAGGCGGTCATCCCGTGCGCCTCCACGCCGATCAGCCGGCGGGTGCCGCGCGCCGACGCCACCGCGGCCCCGAACATCGTGTAGATCTCCTGGGTCGCCGAGCCCGAGACCGGCGCCTCCTTGTGCTCGGGATAGCGCGCGGCGATGGTGACCTCGGCCCGCAGTCCGTCCTGGCGGTTGCGCACACGCTCGGCGATGTGCTGCGCCAGGGTCTCGGCCTTGAACGCCTCGCCGAGCACCACCTCGTCGATCGCCTCGTTGATGACCTCCTCGAAGCGCGACATGTGCGCGCCCTTCTGATTGGGCCCGAGGTCCACGAAGCACTCCAGCTCGGCGTAGAAGAGCTGCTCGCCTCCGTTGGCCTTGATCCGGATGACCCGGTCCACGTTCGTCACTCCCACGCGCGTGAGTGACATGTGCGTCGCGGGCCGGCGCGCCTGGACGTCGTCGTGGGAGGCGGTTGTGAGGTCCGACATGGCCTCCGAAGATACTGACACCGCGTGGGTGCGATTTCGCACGAACGGCGCTACTATGGCCCGCGGCTGCACGCCAGCAGGCTCAGCCCCTCGCGGACACCCCCGCGCTAGCCGGACCGAAAATGAAATATCGGGAGCGAAGGCCACAGGTCTTCACACGTAATCCGGCAACGCGTCAGAGGAGCGAGGGTTGAGGGAGAAGGAAGACGGAGTAGCGCTACTGGCCGAGCAGCCCGAGGCACCGTTCCTCGAGGTCGAGGAGCTGCGCGCGCTGGTGGCCGAAGGCAAGGAACGCGGCTACCTGACGTTCGAGGAGATCGCCGGTTGTCTCGACGAGGTCGAGGTCACCAAGGAGCAGGTCCGCGACCTGCACGCGCATCTCGTCGAGAACGGCGTGGACGTCGTGGCGGCCGACGGCGTGAAGCCGACCGCCGTCGCCGCCCGACGGCCAGCCGGCCAGCTCTGACGCCCAGCCCCAGCAGCAGAAGAAGCCGGAGATCGACCTCACGGTCGAGCCGAGCCTCGACTCGCTGCGCCTCTACCTGCGCTCGATCGGCCGGGTGGACCTGCTCACCGCCGACGAGGAGGTCTCGCTCGCCAAGCGAATCGAGCGCGGCGACATGGTCGCCAAGCAGCAGATGGTGGAGGCGAACCTGCGCCTCGTCGTCTCGATCGCGAAGGGCTACCTCGGTCGCGGGCTGTCGTTCCTGGACCTGATCCAGGAGGGCTCGCTCGGGCTGATCCGCGCGGTGGAGAAGTTCGACTACCGCCGCGGCTACAAGTTCTCCACCTACGCCACCTGGTGGATCCGCCAGGCCGTCACGCGTGCGATCGCCGACAAGGCCCGCACCATCCGCATCCCCGTGCACATGGTCGAGAAGCTGAACAAGGTCGTGCACGTGGAGCGCCAGCTGGTCCAGGAGTTCGGCCGCGAGCCCTCACCCGAGGAGATCGCGCACGAGCTGCAGTGGACGGCGCGCGAGGTGAAGGACATCCTGCGCATCGCCCAGCTGCCGGTCTCACTCGAGAAGCCGATCGGCGAGGAGGAGGACTCCGAGCTGGGGGACTTCGTGGAGGACGACACGGCCGAGTCGCCGTTCGAGATGGCCTCCGAGAACCTGCGCCGCGAGAACGTCCGCAAGGCTCTCGACGCGCTGCCACAGCGCGAGCGCGAGGTGATCGAGATGCGCTACGGCCTCAAGGGCCACCAGGCGCGCACGCTCGAGGAGGTGGGCCGCGCCTTCGGCGTGACCCGCGAGCGCATCCGCCAGATCGAGAACAACACGCTGAAGAAGCTCGAGTGCCTGCCGGAGGCGCAGCGCCTTCGCGACGCTTCGTAGGTCCGGGACTACACTCCGCGCTCGCTCGGTGGGGTACCGAAGCGGTCAAACGGGTCGCGCTGTAAACGCGATGGCTATGCCTTCGCAGGTTCGAATCCTGCCCCCACCATCCAGGGCCATCCAGCCCTTCTAGCGCGGGGCAGCCCACACCGGCGCCGGCACTCCCAGCGCCCGGTTGAGCCCCCAGCCGGCCGCCGTCAGCAGCAGGACGCCGACCGCCACGGCCACCATCTGCTCGCCCTCCGCGAGCAGTCCGGAGCTCACGATGATCGTCGTCGCCCCGGCGGGCGGGTGTGCCGCCCGCAGCAGGCGCAGGATCCCGCCCGTGAGCGCCACCGACAGGGCGACCGCGAGCACGCGCGAGAACGTGACCCCCTCCACGAACGCGCTCGGCGCGTCCAGCAGGCCGAAGAGCGCGAGCGAGAACGCCGCGGCGAGGATCCCGACGCCGTGCCCGATGATCGTGTTCCGCGGGCTGCCGACCTCGGCGGTCGGCGTCTCGAAGATCAGGAACGCGGTGGCGCCGAGGCTCGGGAACAGCAGCGGCTCGTCGAACGCCCACGCGGCGGAGCCACTGAGGGCGATCGCGAACAGCGAGCCGGTGAAGGTGTAGAACGCGTTCCCGGTGTTGCCCCAGCGGGCGTACAGCCAGCGCTTGAGCCCGTAGCTGCCGGGCACGCCGACCAGCGAGCCCTGGCGGTGCATGACCCGCACAGACGAGTCGGCGTACTCGGCGATGCGGTCGAGCTGTTCGTCTGGCTGGAGCATCAGAGCGGGCAGACTAGCCGCCGCGCTACGCTCCCCGCGCGCCCTCGTAGCTCAGTTGGTAGAGCACTTCCATGGTAAGGAAGGGGTCTCCGGTTCGAGTCCGGACGAGGGCTTTGGGGAGAAGCACTTGGGCTCGATGAGGTCGCTCACAATCATGGCGTTCGCGCTGCTGCTGGCCTCGCTCGCGATGGCGCCCGCCGCCGCGGCCAAGACCCGGCCAGTCCTGCTGGTCGGCAACAACTGGGACGGGACCGCGGACGTGCTCGACGTGCCGACGTTCAAGCGGGTCCGCCGCGTGAACGTGGTCCCCGATCTCGAGGCGCGTCAGTTCGAGAACCTCACCCCGGATCGCGCGCCCTTCGCCCTCTTCGTGCGCACTCAGGTGGGGGAGGGCCACGACCAGATGGTCGACGACCTGTACGCCTCGCCCGACGGGCGCACCCTCTACGTGTCGCGGCCGAGCTTCAACGACGTCGTGGCGATCAGCCTCGCGACGGGGAAGATCGTCTGGCGTCGGACGCTCACGGGCGTGCGTGCCGATCACATGGCGATCTCGCCCGACGGGAGGCGGCTGGTGGTATCGACGGCATCGGCCGCCGGTCCGAGCGTCGTGGACGTGCTTGACGCGGTGACGGGGAGGATCGTCGGGACGTTTCCCTCCGGCGACACACCGCACGAGAACGTGTACTCGCGCGATGGCCGGCGGATCTTCCACGCCAGCATCGGGCGCGTCTACACCGCCACCGACGATCCGGCCCTCGATTCGAGCAAGGGCACACGCGTGTTCGAGATCGTCGACGCCCGGACGCTCGCGGTGCTCAAGACGTACAACATGGCCGAGAAGCTCGCCCAGGCCGGCTACCCGAACATGAGCGCGGCCGTCAGGCCCATGGCGCTCTCGCCTGACGAACGCACGATCTACTTCCAGGTCTCGTTCTTCCACGGGTTCGTGGAGTTCGACCTCGCGCGAGAGCGGGTCACCCGCGTCGCCCGGCTGCCGCTGAGCGCCGCGACCCCCGCACGCCGCGAGGACTACATCCTCGACTCGGCCCACCACGGGATCGCGATGAACGGGCCCGGAACCAAGCTGTGCGTGGCCGGGACGATGTCCGACTACGCCGCGATCGTGCACCGCAAGGACTTCTCGCGGCGGATCCACCCGCTTGGGGCGCGCACCTACTGGTCCACCACGAGCGAGGACGGGCACTTCTGTTACGTCTCGGTCGCGGGCGATGACACCCTGGCCGTGTTCTCCTACGCCACCGAGAAGCAGGTGGCGCGCGTGCGGGTGGGCGACCACCCGCAGCGAGCGCGGACCGCGAACGTCTCGACAGCGATCTTCGGCCCAGGCAACCGGCTGCGCCCGGGCGCGCTGTCGCTGCGGGCGCGCCGCGCGCGGCGCGGTCGCGTGCGGATTCGCGGGCGCCTCGGGCCGCTTCCGGACACGCTCGCAGCGCAGACGGCCTGCCGGGGCCGGGTGCGGATAGTGCTGCGGCGCGGCAGGCGGCGGGTCGCCGGGACCCGGGTGCGCCTGCGTGCCGCGGGTCAGAGCTGCTCGTTCGCCCGCACCGTTCGGCTCGCGAAAGGCAAGCCGCGCCGCCGGCTCAAGGCTCGCGCACGCTTCGCCGGCAACGACCTCCTGCTCGGCCGCCGCTCGCGCGCCGCGCGGGTTCGCTGAGTCATGGCGCCGGTCGAGATAGCCCCCGGGGTCCACCGCCTCGGCTCGGAGATCGTGAACTGGTACCTCGTGGAGGACGGCGGCAAGTTCACCGCCGTGGACGCCGGGCTGCCCCGCTTCCGCGACGACCTCGAGAGCGATCTCGCCGCGGTCGGTGCGAAGCCGGAAGACGTCGAGGCCGTGGTGCTCACCCACTCGGACTCCGACCACACCGGCCTGGCGACCGACCTGCGCGACGCGGGCGCGCGGATCCTGATCCACCGCGGCGACGAGGCCACCCTCGCCAAGCCCGGCCCGAAGAAGGGCGATGCCAGCCCGCCGCACCTGCTGCCGCTGCTGGTGCGCCCCGCCCTGTGGCGCTTCATGATCTACATGACCCGCGGCGGCGGGGCCAAGCCGGCGAAGATCGAGGGGGCCGAGACCTTCATGGGCGGCGACGTGCTCGACGTGCCCGGCTCCCCGCGCGTGGTCGAGACCTTCGGCCACACCGCCGGGCACTCCGCGCTGCACTTCGAGAGCCGCGGCGCCCTCTTCATCGGCGACGAGCTGTGCACATGGAACCCGCTCACGGGCGTCCGCAAGCCCCAGCTCATGCCCAAGCAGTTCAACGAGAGCAACGAGGCGTGCCGCGGGTCGCTCGACGCGATCGAGGGTCTCGAGGCCGGCCTGGTGCTTCCGGGCCACGGCGACCCGTGGACCGAGGGCCCCGCCGCGGCGGTGGCCTCGGCGCGCTCCCTGCTCTAGCCGGCAGCGCCCGCGAGCAGTCGCTCGCGGAGGAAGGATGCGTCGTGGGCGGCCGGCTCGGTCTCGGCGATGAACTCGGCCAGCAGCTCGGCGAACCGGTAGGGGTCGTCCAGCTGCGGGAAGTGGCCGGAGCCCTCGAACAGCTCGAGCCGGCTCTTCGGCACGGCGGCATGGGCGTCGTAGCCGTGCTGCACGGGGATGATCGGGTCGCGGTCGCCCCAGACGATCAGGAAGGGCACGTGCTCGGCGAGGTAGAGCCGGTCGTTGGCCGTCACGCGCTGGCCGAACGGGCTGACCACCGAGCGCACGGTGCGCACGAACGCCGCGCGCCGCTCGGTGTCGCCGAGCGAGGCGATCCCGCGCGAAACCTCCGCGAGGTCGGCGCCGGGCTTGAAGCCCAGCCGCCCGAAGGCGGCGGCGACGAAGCGCCCGGCATTCATGAGCGGCTCCGCGGTGAGGAGCGGCAGCACCTGCTCGGCGCCCGGCAGGGCCGCGCTGCGGATCAGCGGGCTCACCTCGCGACCCAGGCCCCCGCTGCCCACGAGCACGAGCCGCTCGGTCATCTCGGGGAACTGGTAGGCGAACTGCATCGCCACGCCCCCGCCCAGCGAGTGGCCGACGAGCGTCACGCTGTCCAGGCCCAGCGACTGCACGAGGTCTCGCAGCATGCACGCGTGGGCTCCGAGAGAGTGGTCGCCGCGCTGGCGCGCCGAGTGGCCGTGGCCGGGAAGGTCGGGCGCGATCACGTCGTGATCGGCGGCCAGGCGGCGCACCACAGGGTCCCAGCTGAGGGAGTCGTTGGTGATGCCGTGCACGAGCAGGACGGGAGGCCCTTCGCCGGCGCGGCGGTAGGCCATCTCCCTGCCGTGAAGCAGCTGAGTCTGGATCTCGGTCGGCACGGCGCTCACTGACTCTACTTACCGCGCTATCCTCCGTCCCAACCTCGCGGCCGGCGGGGTTTTCCTTTGCCTGGCCGCCCCACACCCCGAAGAGATTCACAGGAGCCATGGCTCGCGGAGACGTACGAATCGCCGTCACCCTGGAGTGCCAGGAGTGCAAGCGGCGTAACTACCAGACTCAGAAGTCCAAGCGGAACAATCCGGATCGCATCGAGCTGCGCAAGCACTGCCGCTGGTGCGGCAAGCACACGCCGCATAAAGAAACGCGGTAATGGCTCGCAACCGCCAACGGGCCAAGGAGCGCCAGGCGCGCCGCAAGGCCGAGCGCCAGGCGGACGGTGCCCCCGAGCCCCAGCAGCGTCCTGAGCCGCCGCCTGCGCCCGAGCCCGAACCCGATCCGCCAGAGCTGTCGGCGTCGGAGGAACTGCGCGTCGGCGCGCCGCCCACGGACCTGGGCACCTCCGAGGGCGTGCTCGAGTTCGAGCAGGCGCTCGACGAGCAGGAGGGGCTCGAGCACTACGACCCCGGCGCGGACCATCCCGAGGAGGACGGGCCGGCCCCCACCGGCCCACGAGGTGTCCGCGGCGGTGACGAGGCCGAGCACAAGGACCGCAGCCGTGTCGTACAGTTCCTCTACGCGGTCGTGGCCGAGCTCCGGCGGGTGCAGTGGCCGGATCGCCAGGCCCTCACCACCCTCACCGGCGTCGTGCTCGGCTTCGTCGTGATCGCGGGCGGCTACCTAGGCCTGCTCGACGCGATCTTCTCCCGTGTAATCCAAGCCATTCTCTAAGAAAGCTTCAGGCCCCTAAACGTCATGTTCCGCTGGTACGCAGTCAACACCTACTCAGGCCACGAGAAGAAGGTCAAGCAGAACCTCGAGCACCGGGTCCAGTCGATGGGCCAGGCCGGCGCTGTGAAGCAGGTCGTCATCCCCACCGAGCAGGTGCAGGAGATGAAGGACGGCCAGAAGATCACCAAGGAGCAGCGCACCATGCCCGGCTACCTGCTCGTGAACATGAACCTCACCGACGACTCCTGGGTGCTCGTGAAGAACACCCCGGGCGTGACCGGCTTCGTGGGGGCCTCGCAGAAGCCCGTCCCGCTCAGCCAGGGCGAGATCGACCGCCTGCTCAACCGCGAGACCGCCGAGCGCCCGCGCACACGCGCCCAGTTCTCGATCGGCGAGTCCGTCAAGGTCGTCAGCGGCCCGCTGTCGGACTTCTCGGGCGAGATCTCGGAGATCAACGACGACGCTGCCAAGCTCAAGGTGCTGGTATCCATCTTCGGCCGCGAGACTCCGGTCGAGGTCGGCTTCGACCAGGTGAAGAAGGTCTAGGCATGGCAAAGAAAGTTCTGACACTCATCAAGCTGCAGGTCCCAGGCGGCGCCGCCAACCCGGCGCCCCCGGTCGGCCCTGCGCTGGGCCAGCACGGCGTGAACATCATGGAGTTCTGCAAGGCGTTCAACGCGCAGACCCAGGGTGAGAACGGCACGATCATCCCGGTCGAGATCACGGTCTTCGAGGACCGCTCCTTCACCTTCATCACCAAGACCCCGCCGGCGGCCGTGCTGATCAAGGAGGCCATCGGGATCCAGAAGGGCTCGGGCGAGCCGAACCGCGAGAAGGTCGGCACCATCTCCAAGGCCCAGGTCCGCGCGATCGCCGAGAAGAAGATGCCCGACCTGAACGCGAACGACCTCGACCAGGCTTCGAAGATCATCGAGGGGACCGCGCGGTCCATGGGAGTTGACGTCACCTAATGGCAAAGCACGGAAAGCGGTATCTCAACAACCTCGAGAAGGTCGACCGCGAGCACGTCTACCCGCCCGCCGAGGCCGTCGCGATCATCAAGAGCTACGAGCACGCCAAGTTCGCGGAGACCGTCGAGGTCCACATCCGCACCGGGCTCAACGTGCGCCACGCCGAGGAGCAGCTGCGCGGCACCATCTCGCTGCCCCACGGCCTGGGCAAGGAGATGACCGTCGCCGTGTTCGCCAAGGGCGACAAGGCGCGCGAGGCCACCGAGGCCGGCGCCGACCACGTGGGCGACGACGACCTGGCCGCCAAGGTCGAGGAGGGCTTCACCGACTTCGACGTGGCAATCGCGACGCCGGACATGATGCCGGTGGTCGGCAAGCTCGGCCGGGTGCTGGGGCCGCAGGGCAAGATGCCCAACCCCAAGGTCGGCACGGTGACCAACGACATCACCAAGGCGGTCTCGGAGTCCAAGGCCGGAAAGATGGAGTACCGCACCGACCGCCACGCCATCGTGCACCTCACGATCGGCAAGGCGGACTTCGAGGAGAGCGCGCTGCTGGAGAACTACATGGCGCTGATGGACGAGATCGCCCGCGCCAAGCCATCCTCCGCGAAGGGCCGCTACCTCCACTCGATCAGCCTCACCACATCGATGGGCCCGGGCGTGAAAGTGGACCCGAGCGCGAGGTCGGCCGCCGCCGAGGAAGCAGCCGCGCTAGCCTGACCCCGAACTTCACCGAGCCCCAGACCACCGGCACACACCTAAGTCCGGTGCAGGCGAGAGCGAGAAGCAGTTGATCTTCGAGCCCGCCTGCGTGCGGGCTTTTCTATTGGAGAAATTTTGAACAGAGAAGAAAAAGCAGCGGTGGTCGACCAGGTCGCCACGCAGATCCAGGAGTCGGAGGCGGTCTTCGCCGTCGACTACCGCGGCATCTCCGTGCAGCAGGTCGCCGAGCTGCGCGAAAAGCTCAACGAGGCCGACGCCACCCTGCGCGTGGTCAAGAACACGCTCACGGAGCTGGCCGCCGACAAGGCCGGCGTCGACTCGCTGAAGGAGCTGCTCGAGGGGCCGACCGCCTTCACCTTCGTGAAGGGCGACGCCGCCCTGGCCGCCAAGGCCATCGCCACCTTCCGCAGGGAGCACGAGGTGCCCGCCTTCAAGGGCGGAACGATGGACGGCGCCGTGATCAGCATCGACGAGCTCGAAGCGCTCTCGAAGCTGCCGGCGCGCGACGTGCTTCACGGCCAGCTGGTGGGCATCATGGCCTCGCCGGTCACGGGCCTCGTGCGCGGGCTCAACCAGCTCATCGGTGGCCTGGCGCAGCAGCTTGGCCAGATTGCGGAGCAGGGCCTGGTTTCCGGCGAGCCGCCCGCGGCCGAGGAGCCTGCTCCAGAGGAGCCGGCCGCCGAGGAAGCGGCTCCTGCCGAGGCTGAGGAGGAGGCGCCGGCCGAGGCGGAGGAGGCTCCCGCCGAGGCTGAGGAGCCCCCGGCCGAGGAGGAGACCCCGCCCGCCGAGGACGCGTCCGCCGGTGACTCGGGCAACGCTCCCACAGAGGAAGAGACTTCGGGCGACGAGCCCGCAGAGAACGACGAAAACGACGCGCCCTCCGAGGGCGACGAGGAAGCCAAGGAGGACTAGAAATGGCAGCTACGACCACAGATAAGTGGATCGAGGAACTGAAGGGCATCTCCGTTCTGGAGCTGTCGGAGCGCATCAAGGCACTGGAGGAGGCGTTCGGCGTCTCCGCGACCGCGGTTGCCGCGGCAGCTCCGGCGGCAGCAGGCGCCGGCGACGGCGCTGCGGCCGAGGAGGAGAGCACGACGGCTGACGTTGTGCTCACCGCCGCGGGCGACAAGAAGATCCAGGTGATCAAGGTCGTGCGCGCGGCCACCGGCCTCGGCCTCAAGGAGGCCAAGGCGCTGGTGGACGAGGCCCCCAAGCCGATCAAGGAGGGCATCGAGCGCGACGAGGCCGAGAAGCTCAAGACGGAGCTCGAGGAGGCCGGGGGCGAGGCCGAGCTGAAGTAGGCCTCAGGCCTCAGGCATCAGGTATTAGAGAGGGGCCGCCAATGTGCGGCCCCTCTGCGTTCATCGGTTGGAGGGTTGTGGTGGCTATCGCCCCAGCAAGGCTCCAACCGATTCGCGGAACTCGGTCGGAAGCCTCGCCACAGCTTGAGCGTCTCCACTGCTCCCAAGGCGGATGCGAGCACCGTTACGACCGCGGTGGAGGCCCCGAACGCCTGTTTACAGAAGCTCTGGATCAGACAGTCGGCATCGCTCTCGTACAGCCGCTCGATCTCAGATGACCCGCGAGAACACGAGCTCCCAGAACGCGGCGCCCAGCGCCGCCGCGCTGAAACCCCACAGCAGCGCCCACCCGGCGGCCTCGTGGGGCTTCATCGCCGGACGGGCGATGCCGAAGATGAGCACCAGCTCGATCACCACGCACCCGGCTACGAACACGATGAAGTCGATGGAGCCGGCGAAGGCGCCGACGATGAGCAGGATGACCGGGGCGACGACCGACGCGCCCACGGCGGAGACCACGAACACCACGAGCTCGTTGAACGGGTCGCGGTAGATCCGCTGCCGCGGGTCCAGCGCCGCGCCCAGGGAGCTCTCTTGTGATGCCTCCATCGGCGGCATCATAGGATCGACGTATGGCCATGCGCTACTCCGTCGAAGGCAAGGTCTGCCTGATCACCGGATCGGCCCGCGGAATCGGCTACGCCACCGCCCAGGAGCTGCACGCCCGCGGGGCCTACGTGGTGCTCACCGATCTCGACGAGGAGGCCGTCACCCGCGCCGCCAAGTCGATCGGGGAGCGCGCGATGGGCTTCGCTGCCGACGTGACCGACTCGGACGCCATGGAGGGTGTGGTCTCGAAGTCGGTCGAGAGCTTCAAGCGCCTTGACGTCCTCATCGCCAACGCCGGCGTCGCCCCTCCGGGCGCGTCCATGCGCCACACCGACCCGAACCTGTTCGAGCGCACCGTGGAGGTCGACCTGCTCGGCGTGTGGCGCTCGGTCCGCCCGGCGCTGCCCCAGATCGTCGAGAACCGTGGCCACGTGGTGGTGGTCTCATCGGTCTACGCGTGGGTGAACGGGATGTTCGCCGCGCCCTACGCCGCCAGCAAGGCCGGGGTGGAGGCCCTTGGGCGAGCGCTGCGCTCGGAGCTCAGCGTCACCGGCGCCTCGGCGAGCGTGGCGCACTTCGGGTTCATCGACACCGAGATGGTGCGCCAGGGCTTCGACACCGGCGATCCCCTCACCGAGCGGTTCGCCGAGACCTTCCCCAACTTCATGCGCAAGCGGCTGGCGCCGGCCGAGGCGGGGCGTGGGGTGGTCGACGGCATCGAGAAGCGCGCTCCGCGGATCATCGTGCCCCGCTGGTGGGGGGTCTGGTTCGCGCTGCGGGGGATCGTCAACCCGATCTTCGATCGTGCCGTCGAGCGGCAGGACCAGTACCAATCGCTGCTGCGCGACGCCGACGATCCCGGGCGCTCGCTCGGCCAGCAAGGCCTGACCACGCCTGCAACTGCGGCCGATGTAGCCGAACAGCCGAAAGCGCGGTAGAATCCGCCTCGGCCTATAGCCGCAGCCGTCCCTACGGAGTTGCTCCGCCACATAACGCGGGGCCTCGGGACGGGGTCCGTGACGGCCGTGCACGCGCGCTCTAGAGCGGCGCGGCAACCGCCCCTTGAGGGGGCGGGTTTCACTTTGCTATCTTTGCGGGTCGCGCTTTGTGCCCCTCTGCGCAGCCCGCCGAAGTCCCCACCCGCCGAACTTGTAAGGAGTCGCCGTCTTGGCACGTGTTGATGCCTCCCGCCTGCGCCGCAGTTTTTCGCGCCTTGAGAACCGCCTAGAAGTCCCCAACCTCATCGACATTCAGCGCCGCTCATTCGAGTGGCTCGTCGACACGGAGAAGGGCGGACTTAGGGAGACCATCGACGACGTTTCGCCCATCGAGGACTACACGGGCAACCTGGCCGTGGTCTTCGAGGAGATCACCTTCGACGACCCGGTGGCCACGATCGCCGAGTGTCGCGAGAAGGACCTCACATACGCGCGACCGCTCACCGTCAAGGTCGCGTTCCAGAACCGCGAGACCGGCGAGATCCGCGAGCAGTCCGTCTTCATGGGCGACTTCCCGTGGATGACCGACTGGGGCACGTTCATCATCAACGGCACCGAGCGCGTGGTCGTCACGCAGCTGGTCCGTTCCCCGGGCGCATACGTGATGGAGGCCAAGGACCGCGAGAAGCAGGTCTTCGTCGCGAACCTGATGCCGGCCCGCGGCTCGTGGCTCGAGCTGGAGATCGACAAGAAGGGCAAGGTCTTCGTCCGCATCGACCGCAAGCGCAAGCTGCCGGTCTCGGTGCTGCTGCGCGCGATGGGCGAGGTGCTCCGCGAGTCGGGCATGGCCAAGAGCTGGACCGGCACCGACGAGGACATCCTCGCGCTGTTCGACGACTCGCTCTACATCAAGAACACGCTGGAGGCCGACAGCGAGGTCACGCAGTCCGAGGAGGGCGCACTGATCGAGCTGTTCAAGAAGCAGCGCCCGGGCGAGCCGCCGTCGGTGGACGCCGCGAAGAACCTGCTCAACCAGCTGTTCTTCGACCCCAAGCGCTACGACCTCACGCGCGTCGGGCGCTACAAGCTGAACTCGCGCCTGCACCTCGACGAGAAGCTGGACACGCGCACGCTCACCCCGCGCGACATCGTCGAGCTGATCAAGGAGCTCGTGTCGCTGCCCAAGGCGCTCGGCATGCCCGAGTCGGGCGAGTACGAGGGCGAGCCGATCAAGGACTACGCCGCCGAGGCGCAGACCTACCCGCGCGAGCCGATCGAGGAGCGCCTCGACGAGTACGAGCACTTCGGCAACCGCCGCCTGCGCACGGTCGGCGAGCTGATCCAGGAGGCCTTCCGCATCGGCCTCTACCGGATGGAGCGCGTGGTCCGCGAGCGCCTCACCACCGAGGACTCGGACACGATCACCCCGCAGACGATCATCAACATCCGCCCGGTCGTGGCGGCCCAGAAGGAGTTCTTCGGGTCGTCGCAGCTGTCGCAGTTCATGCAGCAGACCAACTCGCTGGACGGCCTCACCCACCGCCGCCGCCTTTCCGCCCTCGGCGCCGGCGGCCTGACCCGCGAGCGCGCCCCGATCGAGGTGCGCGACGTCCACCCGACCCACTACGGCCGGATGTGCCCGATCGAGACCCCGGAGGGACCGAACATCGGCCTCATCGGCTCGCTGTCGAGCTACGCGCAGATCTCCGAGCACGGTTTCGTCACCACGCCCTACCGCGAGGTGGAGAACGGCGTGGTCACCGACAAGATCGTCCACCTGGATGCAAACCAGGAGGAGGAGAAGGTCATCGCGCAGGCCAACGCCGAGCTCGACGAGAAGACCAACAAGCTCAAGGGCCCCGGCGTCACCTGTCGCTCACGCGACGGCGAGCTGGTGCTGGCCGCGCCCAAGGACGTCGACCTGATGGACGTCTCGCCCGACCAGATCTGGTCGGTGGCCACCGCGCTGATCCCGTTCCTCGAGCACGACGACGCCAACCGGGCGCTGATGGGCTCGAACATGATGCGCCAGGCCGTTCCGCTGCTGAAGACCGAGGCGCCGCTGATCGGCACCGGCATGGAGGTGCGCGCCGCCATCGACTCCGGCGACGTCGTCACCGCCGAGAACTCCGGCGAGGTCACCTACGTGGACTCCGAGCGGATCGTGGTCGACAAGGCCGAGTACCCGCTCCACAAGTTCATCCGCTCCAACCAGGGCACGATCATCCACCAGAAGCCGCTGGTCTCGGTGGGCGACAAGGTCAAGAACGGCGAGGCGCTGGCCGACGGCTCCTCCACCCGCAACGCGGAGCTGGCGCTGGGCAAGAACTGCCTCGTGGCCTTCATGTCCTGGGAGGGCTACAACTTCGAGGACGCGATCATCATCTCCGAGCGCCTCGTCAAGGACGACGAGCTCACCTCGATCCACATCGAGGAGTACGAGATCGACGCCCGCACCACCAAGCTGGGCGACGAGGAGATCACGCGCGACATCCCGAACCGCTCGGAGGAGTCGCTGCGCAACCTCGACGACCGCGGCATCGTGCGCATCGGCGCCGAGGTCGGGTCCGGGGACCTGCTGGTGGGCAAGGTCACGCCCAAGGGCGAGACCGAGCTGACCGCCGAGGAGAAGCTGATCCGCGCGATCTTCAAGGAGAAGGCGCGCGAGGTCCGCGACACCTCGCTCAAGGTGCCCCACGGCGAGGGCGGCGTCGTGATCGACGTCAAGACCTTCTCGCGCGACGACGAGGACGACCTCTCACCTGGCGTCAACGACCTCGTGCGCGTGTATGTGGCCAAGAAGCGCAAGATCGCCGAGGGCGACAAGCTCGCCGGCCGTCACGGCAACAAGGGCGTGATCTCCAAGATCGTGCCCGAGGCCGACATGCCTCACCTCGAGGACGGCACACCGGTCGACGTGATCCTCAACCCGCTCGGCGTGCCGAGCCGCATGAACATCGGCCAGATCCTGGAGACCCACCTCGGGTGGGCCGCGGGCAACGGCTGGTACGACGACGGCTCCGAGGCCTACAAGCACTCGCTTCAGAACGGCGGCCGCGTGAACATCGCCACGCCGGTGTTCGACGGCGCCACCGTCGAGGACGTCGACGAGGCGCTCGTTCGCTGGCAGGAGGACCACGCCGACCGCGGCATCGACCTCGGTGTCGACATGAAGGAGATCCCCGGCAGGCGCGCGACCGGAAAGGCCAAGCTCTACAACGGCCGCACCGGCGAGCCCTACGAGGAGACCGTCACCGTCGGCTACATGTACATCCTGAAGCTGCTGCACCTCGTGGACGACAAGATCCACGCGCGCAGCACGGGCCCCTACTCGCTCGTCACCCAGCAGCCGCTGGGCGGCAAGGCGCAGTTCGGCGGCCAGCGCTTCGGCGAGATGGAGGTGTGGGCGCTCGAGGCTTACGGCGCCGCGTACACCCTCCAGGAGATGCTCACGATCAAGTCCGACGACACCGTCGGGCGTGTCAAGGCCTACGAGGCCATCGTCAAGGGCGAGAACATCGCCGAGCCCTCCATCCCGGAGTCGTTCAAGGTGCTGCTGAAGGAGATGCAGTCCCTCGCGCTCGACGTGGACGTCCGCTCGGAGGAGGGCGGCGGCGTGGAGATGCGCGACGAGGACGACGACCTCCTGCGAGCTGCCGAGGAGCTGGGCATCGATCTGTCAGGCGTGCGCGCCACCGACGGTGACGCCGCGGACGAGAAGGAAGAGAAGACCGAGGCCGAGGGTGAAGGCGGGCAGACCGACGAGACCAAGGCCGAGCAAGACAAAGAAATGATCGAGACGGATGGGAAGAAGGCCTGATGATCGACATCAACAACTTCGACAAGATTTCGATCGGGCTCGCTTCCTCGAAGCAGATCCGCTCGTGGAGCTCCGGCGAGGTCACCAAGCCGGAGACGATCAACTACCGCACGCTCAAGCCTGAGAAGGACGGCCTCTTCTGCGAGCGCATCTTCGGTCCGACCAAGGACTGGGAGTGCTACTGCGGCAAGTACAAGCGCGTCCGTTACAAGGGCATCGTCTGCGAGCGCTGCGGCGTGGAGGTCACGCGCTCCAAGGTGCGCCGCGAGCGCATGGGCCACGTGGACCTGGCCGCCCCGGTCAGCCACATCTGGTTCTTCAAGGGCGTTCCCAGCCGCATCGGCTACCTGATCGACATGGCTCCCAAGGAGCTGGAGAAGGTCCTCTACTTCGCGGCCTCGATGGTCACGTGGGTGGACGACGAGGCGCGCGAGAAGGACGTGCCCAAGCTCGAGAAGGAAGTCACCAAGGTCGTCGACGCCTACGACGCCGAGCGCGAGCAGCAGGTGCAGGGGCTCAACGAGTCGCTCAAGCGCCGGCTGGAGTACCTGAAGAGCGGCAAGCAGACCAGCTTCTCCGACGAGGACCACCTGTGGGCGGACTCGCTGGACATCAACATCAAGAAGCTCTCCGACGACGACCGCGAGAAGCTCGAGAAGGAGCTCACCAAGACCTTCGAGTCGGACATCGCCGACACCGAGGCCTACATCGAGGACGCCGCTCAGCGGATGCGCGACGTCTGGGAGCTGTTCCAGGAGATGAAGCCCAAGGACGTGATCGCGGACGAGACGCTGTTCCGCGAGCTCAAGGACCGCTTCGGCTCCCCCTACGGCTTCGGCGAGTACTTCCGCGGCACGATGGGCGCGGAGGCCGTGCGGGACCTGCTCCAGCAGGTCGATCTCGAGGCTGAGCAGGCTGAGCTCGAGGACCAGGTCAAGACCGCCAAGGGCCAGAAGCAGAGCCGCGCGGTGAAGCGCCTGAAGGTCGTGTCGGCGTTCATCCACTCCGACAACAAGCCGGAGGACATGATCCTCGAGGCCATTCCGGTCATCCCGCCCGAGCTGCGCCCGATGGTTCAGCTCGACGGTGGCCGCTTCGCCACGTCGGACCTCAACGACCTCTACCGCCGCGTCATCAACAGGAACAACCGCCTGAAGAGGCTGCTGGACCTGGGCGCGCCGGAGATCATCGTCAACAACGAGAAGCGGATGCTGCAGGAGGCCGTCGACGCGCTGTTCGACAACGGCCGCCGCGGCCGGCCCGTCACCGGGCCGGGCAACCGCCCCCTCAAGTCACTGAGCGACATGCTCAAGGGCAAGCAGGGCCGCTTCCGCCAGAACCTGCTCGGTAAGCGCGTGGACTACTCGGGCCGTTCGGTCATCGTGGCCGGCCCGTCGCTGCGCCTGCACCAGTGCGGCCTGCCGAAGCTCATGGCTCTGGAGCTGTTCAAGCCGTTCATCATGGCCCGGCTCGTCGAGCGCAAGTCGGTGCAGAACATCAAGGCGGCCAAGAAGATGGTCGACTCGATGATTCCCGAGGTCTGGGACGTGCTGGAAGAGGTCATCAAGGACCACCCGGTGCTGCTCAACCGTGCGCCGACGCTTCACCGCCTCGGGCTACAGGCTTTCGAGCCGGTGCTGGTGGAGGGCAAGGCGATCCAGGTCCACCCGCTCGTCTGCTCGGCGTTCAACGCCGACTTCGACGGCGACCAGATGGCCGTCCACCTCCCGCTGTCCGCCGAGGCCCAGGCCGAGGCGCGGCTGCTCATGCTGTCGGCCAACAACATCCTGTCCCCGGCGCACGGCGCTCCGCTGGCCACGCCCACGCAGGACATGGTGCTCGGCACCTACTACCTCACCTACGGCCCCGATTCCGAGGAGCTGGAGCAGCTCGAGGGCAAGCTCAAGTCGGGTGGCAAGGGCGTGAAGAAGGCCGATCGCCCACACGTGTTCCGCTCCGCCCAGGAGGCGGAGCTGTCCTACGACCTCAACATGGTCGAGCTGCACGACCTCGCGGAGTACCGCCGCCTGCACGGCCAGGGACACATCCTGACCACGGTCGGCCGGATCATCTTCAACGAGCGCGTGGAGCGTGCGCTCGAGGAGGTGCTCGAGGACAAGTACGACCCCGCCACGAGCTACACGTTCGTTAACCAGCCGCTGCGCAAGCGCGACATGAGCGCCGTGATCGAGGGCCTCGTGGAGCAGCACGGCCCGCACGTCACCGCTCAGGTGCTCGACGCATTCAAGGAGCTCGGCTTCCACTTCGCGAGCCAGGCCGGAATCACCATCTCGAAGAACGACGTGGTGATCCCGCCTGCCAAGGAAGAGATCCTCGAGCGCATCGAGGCCGAGGTCAGCAACATCTACGACCAGTACGACACGGGCCTCATCTCCCAGGAGGAGCGCCACGAGGCGGTCACCGACCGCTGGAACGCGGCCACGGACGAGGTCGGCGAGGCGATGCAGAAGAACCTCCACGAGCTCAACCCCATCTTCATGATGGCCAACTCCGGAGCCCGAGGCTCGTTCAAGCAGATCCGCCAGCTGGCGGGCATGCGTGGCCTCATGGCGAACCCGAAGGGCGAGATCATCGAGCGCCCGATCAAGGCCAACTTCATGGAGGGCCTGACCGTGCTCGAGTACTTCATCTCGACTCACGGCGCCCGGAAGGGCCTGGCCGACACGGCGCTTCGTACCGCCGACTCCGGCTACCTGACGCGTCGTCTGGTTGACGTCGCGCAGGACGTGATCGTGCGCGAGGAGGACTGCGGCACCAAGGAGTTCATCGAGATGCCGCTGTTCGCCGAGGACGGCAAGCCCAACGAGAACCTGCTCGGCCGCTACACGGCCAAGGAGGTCAAGACCAAGCGCGGCCGCTCGCTCTCCAAGAAGGACGCGATGCTCGACAAGGAGTCGCTCGCCGAGGTCGTCGAGGGGCTCACCCCCGCGGCCGAGAGCGACACCGTGCCCGTCCGCTCAGTGCTCAAGTGCGAGGCCAAGACCGGCATCTGCCAGCACTGCTACGGCGTGGCTCCGGCCACCGGCAAGCTGGTGGCGATCGGCGACGCGGTGGGCATCATCGCCGCCCAGTCGATCGGCGAGCCGGGCACCCAGCTCACGCTGCGCACGTTCCACACCGGCGGCGTGGCGGGGCTGGACATCACCCAGGGCCTCCCGCGTGTCGTCGAGCTGTTCGAGGCGCGCAAGCCGAAGGGCCTGGCCAAGCTGGCCGAGCACGACGGCAAGGTGTCGATCGAGCGGACCGAGAAGGCGCTGAAGGTGCTCCTCACGGACGCCGGCGGCGAGGAGCACTCCTACTCGTTCCCCGTCCGCACCCGCCTGTTCGTCGAAGAGGGCGAGAAGGTGGAGGCCGGCAAGCAGCTCAACGAGGGCTCGATCTACCCGCACGAGCTGCTGGAGATCCGCGGCCGCACCGACACCGAGGTCTACCTCGTCCAGGAGGTCCAGAAGGTCTACCGCTCACAGGGCGTGGACATCAAGGACAAGCACATCGAGATCATCGTCAGGCAGATGATGAAGAAGATGCGCGTGGACCAGAAGGGCGATTCGGACTACCTGCCGGGCGCATTCATCGACCGCCACGAGATGGCCAAGATGAACGCCGAGCTGAAGAAGGCCAAGAAGGAGCAGGCCCAGGTGGAGCCGATCATCCTCGGCATCACGAAGGCCTCGCTGGCCACCGATTCGTTCCTCTCCGCGGCCTCCTTCCAGGAGACCACGAAGGTGCTCACCGACGCCGCGCTCGAGGGCAAGACGGACCGCCTGCTCGGGCTCAAGGAGAACGTGATCATCGGCAAGCTGATCCCCGCCGCGACCGGGCTGAAGCACTACCGGCGCCTGGAGATCGAGCCCACCGAGCCCATCCGCCGGCACTCGCCGGAGGAGATCGGGCTGCTCGACGAGAACGAGCTCGCTGCCGAGCTCGGGCTCACCGAGGACGGCGAGCTCGAGGGCTTCGGCTTCGGTGACAGCTCCGAGGGCGGCAACGGCTCATCCTTCGGCGACGAGCTGGCTGACGTGCCGGCCGCGAAGGAAGACGACAAGAAGTAGCTGGTAATCGGAGGTTTTGGGCCCGTGGCGCTTGTGGCCGCGGGTCCTGGCTCCGGTGGTCTTTTCGTCCCGTCCGTGCTCGGTCGACTCGGGCCCCCTTCGGCTACCGCCTTCGGGGGTGCCTCGCTCCCTGCGCGCGGGCGGGCCGAAAAGGCCCACCGTCGCCTCCCGCGGGAGAATCGCCGCTGTTGACTGACGAGGCACCACCCACGCTCTACGACTGGGCTGGCGGCGAGCAGGCCTTCCGCCGGCTCATCGACGCTTTCTACGACCGCGCTGAGAAGGACGAACTGATCTCGCCCTACTTTCCGGGCGGCGTCCACGAGGCTCACCGCGCCCACGTGGCCGCCTGGTGGCGCGAGGTCTTCGGCGGCCCCACTGAGTACAGCGACGCGCTCGGCGGGTACGAGCACATGGTCGCGCGGCACCGCGACCTCGGGATCACCCGGGAGGCGCAGGCGCGGTTCGTCTCGCTGATGAGCCTTGCGGCCGACGACGCCGGCCTGCCGGCAGATCCGGAGTTCCGCTCGGCGCTGCTGGCGTACGTGGAGTGGGGGACGCGGCTCGCTTTCGAGAACTCCCAGCCCGGCGCCGACGTCGCCGAGCATGCCCCCGTGCCGCGATGGGGCTGGGGCGAGGCGCCGCCGTACGAGGGCTGACCTACTCCGAGCGCTGGCGGTTGGGGTGGAAGATGGTCAGCGCCACCAGGCGCGAGACCACCATCGCCACGTAGGCCAGGCCGGCGACCTGCTCGATCATCACGAAGCTCCTGGCCGATGCCTTCACCGGCACCACGTCGCTGAGGCCCGTGCTGGTGAGGGTCGTGAAGCTCAGGAACAGCAGCTCCATCCAGCTGCGCTCGCCGGCCGGGTCGATAGCCGCCGTGAAGCTGCCGGGCTCGATCGCCTGGATCACCGTGAACAGGTAGGCGAACGCCCAGGCGACGAGCGTGAAGGTCGCCCCGACCGCGAACAGCTCGTCGCGGGTGATCTCGTGGTCCTCGAGCATGTACGCGATGAGAGCGGCGGCCGCGTAGAAGTAGAGCACCGCCTCGAGCGCCGAGGAGTAGGGCAGCAGGGCGTCATCGCCGGTGACTGCCTGGATCAGCAGCAGGACGGTCGCCGGGATCGCGAGCAGGACCCCGAACCATGTGCGCATCGGCGTGCTGCGCACGGCGAGCAGCACGAGCCCGAGCACGCCGATCCCGACGACGCTGAACAGCGCGCGGCCCACATCGCTGTCCTCCATGAACGGATAGAGCAGTACAGCGATGAGCTGCACCGCCAGCAGCACAGCGGAAGGTTCGCGGCGGGCGAAACGCAGCACGGCCGCAAGGTAGCTCCCGGCTCGGCTGGGTACTCACAGCTCGGTCACATGGCGGCGGAACCCCAGCTCACCGCAGGCGGCATCGTGGAGTTCCGCGACGACGAGGGGCGCCTCCACGCCGAGGGCGAGCCGGCCCGGGTGTTCCCCAACGGGCGCGAGGAGTGGTACCGCCACGGCCGGCTCCACCGCGAGGACGGCCCGGCGATCCTGCACGCGAACGGGTCGACGAAGTGGTACCTCGACGGGGTTCGCCACCGCGAGGGCGGTCCTGCGTGCGAGTACGTGAGCGGGTTGAAGAAGTGGTACCGCCACGGCAAGCAGTACCGCGTCGAACGCCCCTGACCGGCAGCGATCTACCGCCGCAGCCGAAGGGCCACGCGCCCGGAGCGGGCCCTGCCCACGGTCGGCCGCGTCTTGATGCGGAAAACGGCTTTGGCGCGCCGAGTCCGTCGGAGCCGGTGGCGCTGCTTCGGGGTCATGCGGAGAACCACCAGCTTGGCGCGCCCGGGGGTGACCCGCGTCCGGACCCGTTTGGCGGCGCGGGCGCCATTCAGCCCGCCGACGGAGTTCAGATTGCAGCGGACGGCGCAGGTAACGGCGAGCGCGCGGACCCGCGGGGCAGCCTTGAGCGGTCGGCGAGGCGCGTACACCGCTGCGCTCCCAAGGCGACGGACCAGCCGGACGGAGCGCGTCCGTAGCGCCCGTCGCGCCTGTTCGGCTGGTGTGATCGCCTTGGCCTGTCCCTCCGACGGGGGCGTGTTCTCAAACTGACGCCGCCACGCGTCGGGAGACCAGTGCCAGCCGTCGGGATCGGGTCCCGGGGTCCATTCGATAGGAGGGGGTGGAGGATCGGCAACGTCGACGGTGATCGGGAGTTCGTAGTCATAGGAATATCCGTGCTCGTCTCCGACGCGGACCGTGAACAGGTCTATTCCCCTGAAGCTCTCGTTGGGGGTGTATCTGACGCGCACGGTGTCGTAGCCGAGCTTCCACGGCCCGATCGTGGGGTCGTCTGCCGTTCCATGCATCGGCGGTTCGATGATGGTGGCTGTCAGCGGGTCTCCATCCTCGTCGCTGCAGGTGAGCTCGATCGTGACCGGAGTTCCGGGAGTGGTGGAGTTGTTGTACGCGCCGCAGCCGCCGTAATGATTCGTCGGCGGCGCGGTCGGCACCATCTGCATCAATGCGGGCAGCCCCACCCCCCGAGGAGTGGAAGCCAGGACGCTGAAGGGGTCAGGATCGGTCTGGTCCGACACAGGCTGGTAGGTGACGTCGATCCAACGCTCGACGCCCCACCAGCCCGTTTGGGGCTCGTCGGCGTCGAAGTGCGTGATCGTCCCTCGGAGCGGAGGCGTGGCCACTCGTGGGTCCAGGGCATCGCCGTCCGCGTCGTCACAGATCACCGTGAACCTGCGGGCCACCCCGGGGCGCATGAATATGGGAAAGCCGTCGGGGTCCCAACTGGCCGGGTTGGGGCGGCACTCGGGAAGACGGTCGACAGCCGGTCCCACCATGAGGCTCACCGAGGCGGTGTTCGACCGGGCACCCTGGCTGTCCACCGCCCAGAACGATGTGAACTCGGGACCCGCGGTCACCGCCGTCCGGTACCACCACGGGGAGTACTCGTTGATTCCGTTGTGAACGGCCATCGGCGAGTGCAGGTGTTGGCCGGGACCCGCGCCGTAGATGGTCATGTCGTCCCGCTCCTCGTCCCAGCAGTTGGCGTCGTACTCGACCTCCGCCCTTTCCGTCCCGGACGTTCGAAGCGCCGTTTCCACCCGCTCGCACCGTGGGGGCGTGTTCTCTTTGAGCGGGACGTTCGTCACCCGGACCACCTCGCGGCTAGGCCCGGCGGGACCGTCCATCTCCAGGACGAACTCGTCCGTCTGGGGGGCAGAGTCGTGTGTGGTGAGCGTGTATCGGAAGTAGTACCCGTCGAAGTGCTCGCCGGTGACGCGTCCGTGGGACGGCTGCTCGACGACTCGCACCCGTTCGCTGTTCGAGCAGTAGATCTTGCTCGTGCGCGTGAGCCCGGGGCGCGACCACCCGTCGTTCTCGCAGCGTGGAGGCGTGGCCGCCTGGGCCGGTTGAGCGAGTAGGACGGCGGCCGCCAGGACCGCCATTGCCAGCGCCTTGCTACCGACTGGGGGTCGGTGGAGCATCCGGGCCAGCCTAGGACGCCTCCCGAGAATCCGCCAATTGGACTGAAATCCGGGACGTCTAATCTCGATGGCTTGCCCGCCCTTGACTTCAAGCCGCGTTGAACTCGCATGATGCCGGGGTGCACGCACTCCACGTCGAAGACCTCGTAAAGCGCTACCCCACGGGCACCGAGGCCCTGCGCGGCGTCTCGCTCGACATCGAGGACGGTGAGTTCTTCGGCCTGCTCGGCCCCAACGGAGCCGGCAAGTCGACCCTCATCCACTGTGCCACCGGCCTGGCCCAGACCACGTCGGGCTCCATTCGCGTGTTCGGCCACGACGCCCTCGACAACTACGAGCAGGCGCGGCTGGCGATCGGGCTGGCGCCGCAGGACCTGAACCTGGACTGGTTCCTCACCGCGGCCGAGACGCTCGACTACCACGGCGGCTACTTCGGCATGCCCAAGAAGGACCGCCGCGAGCGCACCGCGGAGCTGCTCGACGCGTTCTCGCTCACCGAGAAGGCCGACGAGCGCACGCGCACGCTGTCGGGCGGCATGAAGCGCCGGCTCATCCTCGCGCGCGCGTTGATGCACCGCCCTCGGCTGCTGATTCTCGACGAGCCGACCGCGGGCGTCGACGTGGAGCTGCGCCTCGAGCTGTGGCAGTACGTGCAGCGCATCAACGAGGAGGGCACCACGATCCTGCTCACCACCCATTACCTGGAGGAGGCGGAGCAGCTCTGCGACAAGATCGCCTTCATCACCGACGGCGAGATCGTGGCCAAGGGCACCAGCCCCGAGCTCGCGGCGGAGTACGGCGTGAACAGCCTGGAGGATGCCTACCTCGAACTGGTGGGTCGCAAGGAGCTGTCGCGCGCGCACCTGAGTGAGGTGGTGACCTGAGCCCGTCCCAGATCCGCTTCGTCTCGCTGGTCCGGCGCGAGGTGACTCGCTTCACGAAGATCAAGCGCCAGACCCTCGGCGCCCCGCTGCTGGAGACCTTCCTCTACATCTCGGTCTTCGGCGCGGCGCTCGGCTCGCGCATCGACACCCTCCACGGCATCGACTACGTGGTGTTCATCATCCCCGGGCTGATCATGATGGCCTGGGCGATCAACGCCTTCTCGAACAACTCGTCCTCGATCCTCCAGCAGAAGTTCCAGCGGGCGATCGACGACCAGCTCAGTTCGCCGGCCTCACCGGTCCAGCTGCTGCTCGCGTTCTCGCTCGGCGGGTTCCTGCGCGGGATGATCGTGGCGGTGCTCACCTTCACGGCCTCGGCGCTCCTGGTGGACATCGGCGTGGAGCACATCCTGGTGCTCATCCCCGCGCTGTTCCTGGTCGGCTTCTTCTTCGCCCAGCTCGGCGTGCTCGTGGGCGTGCGGGCCGAGCAGTTCGACGACGTGAGCTTCGCCCAGACGTTCGTGCTCACGCCGCTGATCTTCCTTGGCGGGGTCTTCTACTCCGCGTCCCTGCTCGACGAGCCGTTCCAGACGCTAACCCACTTCAACCCGATCTACTACATGATCAACCTCGTGCGCTACGGGTTCCTGGGCTACACGGAGGCGAACGTCGCGCTGTCGCTAGTCGTGCTCACGGCCGCGACCGCCGCGCTGTTCGCCTTGAACCTGCGTCTGTTCCAAACCGGGTACAAATTGCGCGCGTGACCGACTTCCTCGTCAATCGCACGGACATCCGGGAAACGCGGATCGACGAGTCCGAGCCGCCGGCGCTCGAGCCGGGCCAGGCGCTGCTGGCCGTCGACAGCTTTGGCCTCACGGCCAACAACGTGACCTACGCGGTGTTCGGCGACTTCATGTCCTACTGGAACTTCTTCCCGGGGCCGGAGGGGTGGGGGCGCGTGCCGATGTGGGGCTTCGCCGACGTGGAGGCCAGCGAGGCCGAGGGCCTCGAGGCCGGCGGGCGCGTCTACGGCTACCTGCCGCCCTCCTCCCACCTGGTGGTCACCCCCACGCGCGCCGACAAGGGCG
This sequence comes from uncultured Thermoleophilaceae bacterium, assembly GCA_963808105.1. Taxonomy (GTDB): domain Bacteria; phylum Actinomycetota; class Thermoleophilia; order Solirubrobacterales; family Thermoleophilaceae; genus JAAYBF01. Next base: position 808,091 of record CAWEEH010000002.1, read on the forward strand.
GCTTCATCGACGCCTCGCCCCACCGCAAGGAGCTGCCGGGCACCTACCAGCGCTACACGCTCACCGGCTCCGATCCGTTCTACCGCGACGACAACGAGCCGCTCCAGATGCTCCTGAGGCCGCTGTTCTTCACGTCGTTCCTGATCGACGACCAGCTGGACGACGAGGGCCTGACGGGGAAGGGGCCGGTGATCGTCGCCAGCGCCTCGAGCAAGACGGCGATCGGCTCGGCCTACCTGCTCGCCCAGCGTGAGGACGTCGAGCTGGTAGGGCTCACATCGCCGCGCAACGCGGAGTTCGTGGAGGGCCTGGGCATCTACGACCGGACGGTCACCTACGACGACGTCGGCTCACTCGAGCGCGGCCCGGCGACGCTGGTGGACATCTCCGGTGACGGCGACGTGCGCCTGGCCGTGCACACCCATTTCGGCGACGACCTTGCGTACAGCATGACCGTGGGCGCGACCCACTGGGAGGAGATGGGCGCCGGGGCGGGAGCCGAGCTGCCGGGGCCGGAGCCGGCGATCTTCTTCGCCCCGGACCGGGTCGAGAAGCGCTCCGAGGACTGGGGCGCCGCCGCGCTCGCCAAGACGGTGGCCGAGGCCTGGAACGGCTTCAGCGACTGGGTGGACGGCTGGCTCGATGTGGAGCGGGACAGCGGCTTCGAGGCGGTGCAGAGCGCCTATCTGCAGGTGCTCGAGGGCGACGTGGCGCCCGACAAGGCCCACGTGATCTCGCTGCGGTCCTAGGTCTCCCCGTCGAAGTAGTCGACACCGCTCGAGCGGCGGACGATCACGTCGTCGGACTTCTCCGCGTCCGTCCAGATCCCGATCTTGTCGCTGTCGGGGTAGACCGTGGCCGTCGGGAAGACGACCTCCGACCACATCAGCGCACGGACCGTCCCGTCCGTCTCGTTGCGTACCTCGTGCGCTCCGCCTGGGCCGGTGGGGAAGAAGGTGAGGTCCTGCGGCCCCAGCTGCCGCTTGCCCTCGGGGGTGCGCAGCGTCGGCTCCCCGTCGAGCACCAGCAGCCACTCCTCCTCGCCGATCTCGTAGTGATAGGGGCACATCGCCTGACCTGGCGGTAGCTCCCACACGCTCGTGCCCGTCCGCTGAGGGGTCCCGCGGGCCACCTTCACCCGTCCGGCCCGAAAGCCCTCGGGCTCGGTGTCGTCGTACTCGAACTCCAGATCGGCGAGGTTCAGGTTGACCATTCGCGCATCGTCGCATCAGCCCAGGCCAGGAGCTCATCCACGTGCTGATCGAGCATGCCCACCGGAGACTCGGTCTGGATCAGCAGCGTCGGCTCCTCGCGCCGCTGCGCCCAGGCGCGGCACTCGTCGTCGAGGTTGTCGTCGATCCAGGCCGCCGGGCGGCCGGCGGCGTACTCCTCGATCGCGTCCAGCTTCCAGTGGGCGGACCCGAACACTGCCCGGCCATCGAAGGTCAGGACAGGCAGCTCCTTGAACGACAACCCGAGGATGAAGGGGAGGTACTCGTTGGCCTTCTCCTCCCACCCGGTTGCCCACACCAGGTCGAACGTCTCCGCCAGCCTCTCCAGCCGGGGGCCGCTGTCCTTGGAGATGCAGTGGGCGATCCCGTCGACCCAGTGGAAAGGCCCAGGAAGCTCGCTCGGATCGCTCGAGAAACCGAACAGGCTGATCACCCCGTCGACGTCCACGAACAGGATTGGTCTAGCTACGGTGTTTGAGGACGCGTGGTTCAGGGGTAACTGCGACTTTGTCCAGCTCGACGTGATGTAGTTAAGCGGGCAGGCGGTACGGCCGATAGGACGAATACCGGCGGCAGGGAAAGCCGCAGAAGTAACAAAGACTCCGCCGGGCATTTCTCTATGACTGTTCAACTAGGCATCTTGCTGGCGCTTCTGTGCGCCTTTACCACCAACCTGGGCTTCCTTCTGAAGCACCGGGGCGCTTGTGCCGCGCCTGACGTGAGCATGCGCCACCCGCTCAAGAGCGCGGTCGGCCTGTTCAAGTCGAAGTGGTTCGCGATCGGCATGCTCGTGGCATTCGTCGCATGGGTCTTCCACGTGGCCGCCCTGGCCATGGCCCCCCTCTCCCTCGTCCAGGCGGTCATCTCCGGCGGCCTGGTGTTCCTCACTGTCCTGGCGGACCGCTTCTTCGGCTGCACCGTCGGCCCCCGCCAGTGGGCGGGAGTTGGCCTCACCGCCCTCGGGCTCTGCCTGCTGGCCGCGACGCTGCCCCACGGCACCGACGCCTCCGCCGCTTACTCCACTTCGGGCATGATCGTCTTCGAGGCCGGATTGCTCGGCGTGGGCATGCTGCTGGTCTTCCACCGCCGCTTCGGCGCCCACCACGAGCACCACGGCGTGCTCATGGGCACCGCCGCCGGCATCCTCTTCGGCGTCTCCGACGTGGCCATCAAGGCCATGACCGGCGGCAACATCGTCTCCCCTTGGCTGCTCACCTGCGTCGCCGCTTCGATCCTGGCGTTCTACGCCTCGGCCCGCGGCCTCCAGCAGGGCGAGGCCGTCCCGGTGATCACGCTCACCAGCGCGGCCGCCAACGTGTCGGCCATCACCGGCGGGTTCGTGGTGTTCGGCGACCCGATGCCCGGCGACACACTCGGCATCGTCATTCAGGCCTCAGCCTTCATCATGGTGATCGTGGCCGCCGCTCTCACGCCGGCTCCCCAGCGCACGCTCGCTGCCGAGTCGGGCGCTCAGCCCGCTGCGGCCTGAGGCTCGCGCGCACTGATAGGCGCGGCGGTCACCTCGAGGATCTTCGCTGCCGTCTCCACGGGGTCGTCGCCCATCGGGACGTGGCCCAGACCCGGCAGCCGCACCACCTCGGCCCCCTTGACGTGCTTCGCCCAGCGGGGCGCCTGACGCACCGGAAGCAGCATGTCCCGCGAGCCCCACACGATCCGGACCGGGCAGTCGATCGAATGGAGGTCGAGCGGCATCTGGCCGCCCTCGATCCATTCCATCGTCTCGAGGAAGCTCGGCGAGCCCGCGAAGACCTTCAGGGCGTGGGCCGCGTCCCCGGCGTCGAGGCGTTCCGGGTGCGAGTACATGAGCCCGAACGCGAGCCGGCGGCCGGCGGCGCTGGCGGTGATGCGGTCGGCGTGCGGAGCGAGCCGCTGTGCGGCCGCGAATGACGAGCGCAGGACCCGGCTCGCATATGTGAGCTCCTTCTCGGTGTAGAGCCCGGCAGGCGAGATGGCAACCACCGTCCGGGCGCGCCCTCGGGCCGCCAGCTCCGCGGCGATCCATCCGCCCATCGAGTTGCCGACCACATGGGCGGTGTCAAAGCCGGCCGCGTCCATCGCCTCCTCGACCGCGTCGACCAGCCTGGTGACCGTCGCAGTGCCCTCGAGCGGCGCGGACTTGCCGTAGCCGGGAAGGCTCGGGGAGAGCACGTCGTGCTTGGCCTCCAGCGCGGGAAGCACCGGTTTCCACACCTGCCAGCACGACCCGATCCCGTGGATCGCTACGAGCGGCTCTCCGTCGCCCGAGCGGCGATGCTCGAGCGTGACCTCAGTCATGGCTCGCGATCCTACCCCGGTGCATCCGGTTCATGTAGGTCGCCAGCCCGCGCCGCTCGTAGAAGCGGATGGCACCGTCGTTGCCGGCCACGACCGAGACCCACAGGTCGACGACGGCGAGCCGGCGGACCTCCTCGTCGACGGCGTCCATCAGCGCCGAGCCCACGCCCTGCCCGCGGGCCGACGGGAGCACGGCCAGCGTCTCGAGCTCGGCCGTGCGCTCGCTGGTGATCCAGGTCTCATCCGGGCCGCCCAGGCGCACGACGGCGTAGCCCACGGCCGCGCCGCCCTCCTCGGCGACGAGCGCGAACGCGTCAGGCTCGGCCAGCCAGGTCTCGTAGTCGGCGCGCCGCATTCGCCAGCTCTCATCCGGCGGCCGTGTGGGCAGGGCGGGCGCGACCGCCGCATGGTGGGCCAGAAGCGACTCCCAGACCGGCGCGACGAGGTCCAGCTCCCCGGGTTGCAGCCTGCGTACGAGCACGGTTGAACCCTAGACCCACTGCTACCATCCTCCGCCGCTCTATGCCCAGCATTAATCAACTCGTCCGCAAGGGCCGCAAGTCGCCCAAGAAGAAGGTGGCGACGCCTGGCCTGAAGTCGGGGCAGGGGCGCAAGAAGCGCACCGCCGCGCCACAGCGCCGAGGCGTCTGCACCCGCGTCTACACGGTCACGCCGAAGAAGCCGAACTCAGCGCTGCGCAAGGTCGCGCGCGTCCGGCTCACAAACGGCATGGAGGTCACCTCCTACATCCCGGGCGAGGGGCACAACCTGCAGGAGCACTCCGTCGTGCTCATCCGCGGAGGCCGCGTGAAGGACCTCCCGGGCGTTCGCTACAAGGTCGTGCGCGGCACGCTCGACGCCTCGGGCGTGAGCGATCGCAAGAAGAACCGCTCCGCCTACGGGGCCAAGGCCCGCTAGAGATGCCACGCCGCGCAGCAGCGGGCTCTCGCCCGATCGATGCCGACGCCATGCACGAGTCCAAGCTCGTGCAGCAGCTGATCAACAAGGTGATGACCGACGGCAAGAAGTCGACCGCCGAGAAGATCGTCTACGACGCGCTCGACGTCCTCTCCCGCAAGACCAACGAGGAGCCGGTGGTGGCGCTGGAGAACTCGATCAAGATCCTCACGCCCGTGTTGGAGGTCCGCTCACGCCGCGTCGGCGGCGCGACCTACCAGGTGCCGGTCGAAGTTCCGGGCCCGCGCGCCCGCACCCTGGCGGTGCGCTGGCTCGTGGAGTTCGCACGCAAGCGCCGCGAGAAGTCGATGTCGGAGCGCCTGGCCAGCGAGCTGCTGGACGCGCAGTCCCAGCAGGGCCTGGCCTACAAGCGCAAGGACGACATCTACCGCATGGCGCAGGCGAACAAGGCCTTCGCCCACTACCGCTGGTAGGACCGGTCCGATAGGCGTCGCGAACCGCTCCAACCAGCGGTCCGCTGTTTGCGAGTGGCGCCCTAGGTTCGCGAAGCTGCGTGAGATCTTCCACCTATGTGGTGGAACTCTTCACGCAGCTGTTCGTTCCCGGTGTGGATCTCGGGCGGCTCAGACCGGGAGGAGCCGGTCAGCCTTCGTCCCGCGAAGGGGCGATCCCGGGGCGGCGTAAGCGCACCAATCCCGCCAGCATGATCAGGCCGGCGCCCGCGATCTCCATGTAGAGGCCGCTCCCCGGCTTCGCCTCGGCCTCCTCGTATTGGAGCCCGACCAGGCCGGTGTCGTCAGCCTTCGGCACGTCGCGGATCAAAGAGAACGCCAGCACCACCGCGCCGATCGCAACCAGCGCCAGCGCGGCTGGGCGGCTCGCGCCGCGCCCCGCGCCCCAGGCCATGGCCAGCGCGGCCACGCCGAGCAGGATGAACGCGCCGCCGTGCTGCTCGAAGCCACCGGAGTCGCATGCGTCGCGCACCTCGGGGTCGGCGATCTCCTCGCAGGTGCCGGTCGTGAGCACGTCGACCTTCACGATCGTCGAGAACTCCGCGGAAATCACCAGCACGGCGCCGATAACACCCAGCAGCAGGACGATCAGAGTCACGCCGCCGGCGGATCTGATCGCCCCCGTGACGCGGGCTACTGCGGTGGGTGTGGAGGCCTCCATCGGGCCGCAGCGTATCCCGCTTGGGAAGCGGGAGGAGCCGGAATCCTCTGCTACCATCGTGCGTCGCCCGCGGGGTGGGTTTCGATCCGCGCCCGGGGTGCTCATGCACGCATCGATGGAGACTTCCACCACATAGTCACCCACTCGGGCCACTCGCTGCGACGCAATGGGCCCGCATAGGGCCTTTTTTCTGCCCCAAAACCCCAGCTCAGGACTGTACGAATGCCACGCAAAGTTTCTCTAGAGAAGACGCGCAACATCGGAATCATGGCCCACATCGATGCGGGCAAGACGACGACGACCGAGCGCATCCTCTTCTACACCGGACGCACCCACAAGATGGGTGAGGTTCACGAGGGCGCGGCCGTCATGGACTGGATGGAGCAGGAGCAGGAGCGCGGCATCACGATCACGTCCGCGGCCACCACCGCCGCCTGGAACGACCACCGCATCAACATCATCGACACGCCCGGCCACGTGGACTTCACGGTCGAGGTGGAGCGCTCCCTGCGCGTGCTCGACGGCGCCATCGCGCTGTTCGACTCCGTCGCCGGCGTCGAGCCCCAGTCGGAGACGGTCTGGCGCCAGGCCGACAAGTACAAGGTCCCGCGCATCGCCTACATCAACAAGATGGACCGCACCGGCGCCGACTTCGACATGTCCGTGCGCACGATGCACGAGCGCCTGGGCGCCGACGGCAAGACCGAGGGCGCCGGCAGCGCGATCCCGATCCAGCTTCCCATCGGCTCGGAGGGCGACTTCAAGGGCGTGGTCGACCTCGTCACGATGAAGGCCATCGTCTACAAGGACGACCTCGGCCAGGAGTGGGGCGAGGAGGAGATCCCCGCCGACATGGCCGATGCCGCCCACGAGGCGCGCACCCACCTGATCGAGGCGCTCGCCGACTACGACGACGAGCTCATGGAGGATTACCTCGAGGAGAAGGAGATCGAGGCCGACCGCCTGCGCGACGACATCCGCAAGGCCACCCTCGACATCTCGATCTTCCCCGTGATGTGCGGCTCCTCGTTCAAGAACAAGGGCGTGCAGCCGCTGCTCGACGCGGTGGTCGACTACCTGCCGAGCCCGCTGGACGTCCCCCCGATGGACGGCATCGAGCCGCCGCAGAAGGGCGACGATGGCGAGCCCAAGCCGGCCACCCGCCCGCCCGACGACGACGCGCCGTTCTCCGCGCTGGCCTTCAAGGTCATGTCCGACCCGTTCGTCGGCAAGCTCACCTACTTCCGCGTCTACTCCGGCACGCTGGACGCCGGCGCGCGCATCCTCAACTCCAGCTCCGAGCGCACCGAGCGCGTGGGCCGCATCCTGATGATGCACGCCAACCACCGCGAGGAGGAGGAGACGGTCTACGCCGGCGACATCGCCGCGGGCGTCGGCCTCAAGCAGACCTCCACGGGCGACACGCTCTGCGCCCCCGACGCGCCGATCATCCTCGAGACGATCAACTTCCCCGATCCGGTGGTGCACGTCTCGATCGAGCCGAAGACCAAGGCCGATCAGGAGAAGATGGGCGTGGCGCTGGCACGGCTCGGCGAGGAGGACCCCACCTTCCACATCCGCACCGACGACGAGACCGGCCAGACCGTGATCTCCGGCATGGGCGAGCTGCACCTCGAGGTGATCGTCGACCGCATGAAGCGCGAGTTCAACGTCGAGGCCGGCGTCGGCCGCCCGCAGGTGGCCTACCGCGAGACGGTTCGCGCCGAGGTGAAGAAGGTCGAGGGCAAGTTCATCCGCCAGACCGGTGGCTCGGGTCAGTACGGCGTCGTCTACATCGACATGGAGCCCGCGCCCGGCGAGGGCTTTGACTTCATCAACAAGGTGAAGGGCGGCTCGGTTCCCTCGGAGTTCATCCCCGCGGTGGAGAAGGGGATCGAGGAGGCGCTGGAGTCAGGCGTCAAGGCCGGCTTCCCCATGGTGGACGTCCGCGTGACGCTCACCGACGGCAAATACCACGACACCGACTCCTCGGAGATCGCTTTCAAGGTCGCCGGGTCGCTCGCGGCCAAGGAGGCGGCCAAGCGCGCAAAGCCCGTGCTGCTGGAGCCGATCATGGCCGTCGAGGTGCTCACCCCGGAGGACTACGTGGGCACCGTGATCGGCGACCTCTCCGGTCGCCGCGGGCGGGTCGAGACCCAGGAGCCGCGCGGAAACGCAATCGCGGTCCAGGCCAGCGTCCCGCTGTCCTCGATGTTCGGGTACGCCACCGACCTGCGGTCGAACACACAGGGCCGGGCCAACTACTCGATGCAGTTCGATCGTTACGAGGAGGTCCCCGGCAACATCGCCGAGGAGATCGTCGAGCACCGGACCGGCGAGCCGGTCGGAGCCAGCGCGTAGATAAGAGTATGTTTCGGAGGTTCGCCTTCGCTCCAGAGCGGAGCCGGCCTCATAAGAGTTCCTGAAAGGAGCAGTCCCAAGTGGCGAAGGAGAAGTTCGAGCGCGACAAGCCGCACTGCAACGTCGGCACCATAGGTCACATCGACCACGGCAAGACCACGCTTACGGCGGCGATCACGAACGTCCTCGCCGAGGCGCAGGGCGGCGAGGCGAAGAGCTTCGCGGAGATCGATAACGCGCCGGAGGAGAAGGAGCGCGGCATCACGATCGCCACATCTCACGTCGAGTACCAGACGGAGAACCGCCACTACGCACACGTGGACTGCCCCGGGCACGCCGACTACATCAAGAACATGATCACCGGCGCCGCGCAGATGGACGGCGCGATCCTGGTGGTCTCGGCGGCCGACGGCCCCATGCCCCAGACGCGCGAGCACATCCTGCTCGCCCGCCAGGTCGGCGTTCCGTACATCGTGGTCTTCCTCAACAAGGTCGACCAGGTCGATGACGACGAGCTCCTCGAGCTGGTCGAGGTCGAGGTTCGCGACCTGCTCTCCGAGTACGACTTCCCGGGCGACGACGTCCCGGTGATCCTCGGCTCCGCGCTGAAGGCGCTGGAGGGCGACGAGGAGCACAAGGCCAAGATCCTCGAGCTCGCCGAGGCTCTGGACACCTACATCCCGCAGCCCGAGCGTCCGCTCGAGAAGGACTTCCTCATGCCGGTCGAGGACGTGTTCTCGATCACCGGCCGCGGCACCGTGGCCACCGGCCGTATCGAGCAGGGCATCGTCAAGACCGGCGACACGGTGGAGATCGTGGGCATCCACGAGAAGACCGACTCCACGGTGATCACCGGCGTCGAGATGTTCCGCAAGATCCTCGACGAGGGCCAGGCCGGCGACAACGTCGGCTGCCTGCTGCGAGGCACCAAGCGCGAGGAGATCGAGCGCGGCCAGGTGCTTTGTAAGCCGGGCTCGATCACGCCCCACACCAAGTTCAAGGCGGAGGTCTACTGCCTCAAGAAGGAGGAGGGTGGCCGTCACACGCCGTTCTTCAACGGCTACCGCCCGCAGTTCTACTTCCGCACCACCGACGTGACCGGTGTCGCCAACCTCCCCGAGGGTGTCGAGATGGTCATGCCGGGCGACAACATCCAGATGGAGGTCGAGCTCATCCAGCCGATCGCCATGGACCAGGGCCTGCGCTTCGCCATCCGCGAAGGCGGCCGCACCGTCGGCTCGGGGGTGGTCTCCGAGATCGTCGAGTAGCAACACATCGGGGCCGTCGAGGCCCCGATGTTGTTTCTAACGGCGGGTCCGCTGCATTCGGGGCCCGCCGTACGCACGTCTAACGCCCATGGCCACACTCACCCAGAACAAGATCCGAATTCGGCTCAAAGCCTATGACCACTCGGCCATAGAGACGGCCGCGCGCGAGATCGTGGAGACCGCGCAGCGCACCGGAGCCAGCATCTCGGGTCCCGTACCCCTGCCCACCGAAAAGAACGTCTACTGCGTGATCCGGTCCCCGTTCAAGGACAAGGATTCGCGCGAGCATTTCGAGATCCGCACCCACAAGCGGCTCATCGACATCTTGCAGCCCACCCCGAAGACCGTCGACTCGCTTCAGCGTCTCGACCATCTTCCCGCGGGCGTAGACATTCAGATCCAGTTGATCTGATGCCTGCACTGCTGGGACGCAAGCTCGGTATGACGCAGGTCTTCGATGCCGAGGACGGCCACGTGGAACGCGTGACGGTCCTGGAGGCCGGGCCCTGCTGGGTCACCGCCATCCGCAGCGAGGAGCGCGACGGCTACGAGGCCGTGCAACTCGCGTTCGGCGACATCCGCGAGAAGAAGATCACCAAGGGCGAGCTCGGCCACCTTCAGAAGGCCGACGCCCCGCCGCTTCGCCGCCTGGCTGAGTTCCGCGACGAGGCGGGCGAGCACCTGGTCGGCGACCAGGTGAAGGTCGACGTGTTCGAGAAGGGCCAGACCGTGAAGATCTCGGGCGTCTCGAAGGGCAAGGGCTTCCAGGGCACGGTCAAGCGCCACAACTTCGCCCAGGGCCCGGTCAGCCACGGCTCGCACAACGTGCGCGCCCCGGGCTCGATCGGCGCCTCGGCCACGCCCTCGCGCGTGTTCAAGGGCATCCGCGGCCCCGGCCAGATGGGCAACGAGCGCGTCACCCAGCGCGGCCTCGAGGTCGTGGACGTGCGCCCCGACGACAACCTTCTGTTCGTACGCGGGTCGGTGCCGGGCCCCAAGGGCTCCATCGTCGAGATCAGGACGGACGCGTGATGGCCGCGCCCCAGGCCCCCTACATCGGCAAGAAGACCGGCAAGGTCACGCTCGACGAGGCCGTGTTCGGCGAGAGCTTCCACGAGCACCTCGTGCACCGCTGCGTGGTGGCCGAGCTGAACGCCAAGCGCACCGGCAACCAGTCGGCGCTCACCCGCGGCGAGGTCTCCATGACCGGCGCCAAGGCGTGGCGCCAGAAGGGCACCGGCCGAGCGCGCGTCGGCGCCCTGTCCGTGCCCCACCGCACCGGTGGCGGCGTGACGTTCGCGCCCAAGCCGCGCAGCTACACCGTGAAGGTCAACCGCAAGGAGCACCGCAGGGCGCTGCGCGCCGCGCTGTCGGTGCACGCCTCGCGCGGCAGCCTCGCGGCCGTCGACGCCGGCGTCTTCTCCGACAAGCCCTCGACCAAGACCGCCGCAGCGGATCTCGCAAAGTTCGGCGACGGCGGCAAGGCGCTGGTGGTGCTGGTCGACGGCGAGGAGAACGCCGTGCTCAGCTTCCGCAACATCGACGGCGTGACCGTTCTGCACGCGGGCTCGGTCGGGGTCGCCGACGTGATCGGCGCCTCGCGCCTGATCGCCTCCGACGGCGCGCTCGAGCAGCTCGCCAAGGTCGCCTCCGCACCTGCGAAGGAGGTCGCTGCCGCATGAACGCCCGCAGCGTGATCATCCGCCCCGTCATCTCCGAGAAGAGCTACGCCCTGCTCGCCGCCAACAAGTACACGTTCCGCGTGCACGACAGCGCGAACAAGACGCAGGTCCGCCAGGCGATCGAGGAGATCTTCGGCGTCCGCGTCCAGGGCGTGCGGACCCAGAACGTGAAGGCCAAGCCCAAGCGGCGCGGCCTCACCTCGGGCAAGCGCCGCGAGTGGAAGAAGGCCGTCGTGACCCTGCACCCCGACGACAGCATCGAGCTGTTCGAGGGCCAGGAGACCGGGGAGTAATGGCCACCAAGAAACACAAGCCAACCTCGCCCGGTCGGCGGTTCGCCACCTACTCCGACCACGCTGAGGTCACCAAGGACCGCCCGGAGAAGGCGCTCACCGAGGGACTGAAGAAGTCCGGCGGGCGCAACTCCAGGGGCCGCATCACCTCGCGCCATCGCGGCGGCGGGGCCAAGCGCCTGTACCGCAAGGTCGACTTCAAGCGCACCAAGGACGGCGTGCCGGCGAAGGTCGCGGCCATCGAGTACGACCCCAACCGCAGCGCGTACATCGCGCTCCTGCACTACGCCGATGGCGTGAAGTCCTACATCCTCGCCCCGGCGCGTCTGGCGGTCGGGGACACCGTGCAGTCGGGCGTGGGCTCAGACATCACCGTCGGAAACAGCCTGCCGCTGGCGAACATTCCCACCGGCACCACGGTCCACAACGTGGAGCTCACCATCGGGCGCGGCGGGCAGATGGGCCGCTCCGCCGGCACCGCCATCCAGCTCGTGGCCAAGGAGGGCGACTACGCCACCCTGCGCCTGCCCTCGGGCGAGATGCGCATGGTGCGCCTGGAGTGCCGCGCCTCAATCGGGGCGATCGGCAATGCGGAGCACCAGAACATCGATCTTGGCAAGGCGGGCCGGTCGCGCCACAAGGGCAAGCGCCCTCAGACGCGCGGCACCGCGATGAACCCGGTCGACCACCCGCACGGTGGTGGCGAGGGCTCCACCACGGCGGGCCGGCACCCGGTCACCCCGTGGGGCGTTCCCACGCTCGGCTACCGGACCCGCAAGAAGAACAAGAAGTCGGATCGCTACATCGTGCGTGGGCGCCGGCGAGGCAAGAAGGGCGGACGATGAGCAGATCTTCCAAGAAGGGCCCGTGGGTCGAGGAGCGCCTGATGGGGCGCATCGAGGCCATGAACGAGTCCGGCGACAAGCAGATGGTCAAGACCTGGTCGCGCACCTCCACGATCTTTCCCGAGATGGTGGGTCACACGATCGCGGTCCACGACGGCCGCAAGCACATCCCTGTCTTCGTCTCCGAGTCGATGGTCGGTCACAAGCTGGGCGAGTTCGCGCCGACGCGCGTGTTCCGCGGCCACGCCGGTAGCGAGCGAGTGCGGGTGAAGTGATGGCCGACGAGCCCGAGAACAAGGATGTCGATGAGACGCCGGAGCCCGAGGAGAAGCCCAAGCGCCGCCGCGGGTCCGCCGAGACCGGCGCCGCCAAGAAGGCCGAGGACGCTCCCGAGGCGCCGCGCGACGAGGCCGGCGCCATCGCCGTCCGCGCGCAGGCCAAGTTCGTGCGCACCGCTCCGCGCAAGGCCCGGCTCGTGATGGACCACATCCGCGGCAAGGACGTGGCGGATGCCCGCGCCATCCTGCGCCACACCACCCGCGCCGTCGCCTCCGACATCTCGAAGCTGCTCGAGTCGGCCGTCGCGAACGCTGAGAACAACTTCGAGCTCGACCCCGACGAGCTGCGGATCGGCCGCGCCGTGGTGGACGAGGGTCCCACGATCAAGCGCTTCCGCCCGCGCGCCCAGGGGCGCGCGACCCCCATCCACAAGCGAACCAGCCACATGACGATCACTCTCACGACCGAAGGGAAGGAGTAGCCCATGGGCCAGAAAGTCCACCCCGAGTCGATGCGGGTCGGCTACATCCATGACTGGAAGTCGACCTGGTTCTCCGAGAAGGAGTTCGCGGACTACCTGCTCGAGGACATCCACATCCGCGAGCACATCGACAACAAGCTCTCGCACGCCGGCCTGTCGAGCATCACGATCAAGAAGAACAAGGCCGAGATCGAGGTCAACATCCACACGGCCCGGCCCGGCATCGTGATCGGCAAGTCCGGTAGCGAGGTGGACGCTCTGCGCAAGGAGCTCCACAAGATGACCAACAAGGCCGTGAAGGTGAACATCCTCGAGATCAAGCGGCCCGAGCTCGATGCCAAGCTGGTCGCGCAGTCGATCGCCGAGCAACTCGTGAACCGCGTGGCGTTCCGGCGCGCGATGAAGCGCTCGCTCACCTCCGCCATGCGCTCAGGCGCCAAGGGCGTGAAGGTGCAGGTCTCCGGCCGCCTGGGCGGCGCGGAGATGGCGCGCACCGAGGGCTACTCCGACGGCCGCGTGCCGCTCCACACCATCCGAGCGGACATCGACTACGGCTTCTTTGAGGCCAAGACCACCTTCGGCCGGATCGGCGTGAAGGTCTGGATCAACAAGGGCGAGATCATGCCCAAGGGCTTCGCACAGGACCTCACCGAGCTCGAGGCGCCCCAGCAGGCGTCCGGCGGCGGCGGTCGCGGCGGTCGTCCCCCGCGCGGTGGCGGCGCAGGAGGCGGCGGCGGTGGCGGTCGAGGTGGCAGGGGCGGTGGTCGTTGATGCTGTCCCCCAAGCGCGTCAAGCACCGCAAGCAGCACCGCGGCCGCAGGGCCGGCTACGCCAAGGGCGGGACCACGGTCGAGTTCGGCGAGTACGGGCTGAAGGCCCTGGATCGCGGCTGGGTCACCAACCGGCAGATCGAGGCCGCCCGAATCGCCATGACGCGCTACATCAAGCGCGGCGGCAAGGTCTGGATCAACATCTTCCCCGACAAGCCCGTCACCCAGAAGCCCGCCGAGACCCGCATGGGCTCGGGCAAGGGCTCCCCCGAGGGGTGGGTGGCCGTGGTCAAGCCCGGGCGCGTGATGTTCGAGCTCTCCGGAGTCCCCGAGGATCTCGCACGCGAGGCCCTGCGCCTGGCCGGCCACAAGCTGCCGATCCGCACCAAGTTCGTGAGGGCGGGCCAGTGAAGGGCGTCGAAGTGCATAACCTGGACGACCCGCAGCTCGTCGAGTTCGTCGATCGTTCGCGTCAGGAGGTCTTCAACCTCCGGTTCCAGCACGCGACGGGGCAGCTCGAGAACACCGCGGGATTGAGGAACGCCAAGAAGGACCTGGCGCGAGGACTCACGATTGCGCGCAACCGTGGCCTCGACATCCAGGCCGAGATCAGGAAGCAGAGCAATGGCTGACGAAGAGAACAACGAGCAGGTTGAAGAGACGCCGGTGGCCGAAGAGGCGCCGCAGGTTGACGAGGCCTCAGGCATCAGTCCTCAGGACGAGGGCTCGGAGGAGTCTCCCGAGGCTCGCCATCCCAAGCAGATCCGCAAGCGCAAGCGCTCCCAGCACTCGGGCGAGGCGCGCCCGCCACAGACGGTCGAGGAGCGCACGGCCGAGCGGGTCGAGCGGCGCAAGAAGAAGGCGCAGGAGCGCAGCCGCTGGCGCGTGAAGAGCCGCGCCAAGGCGAAGGCCAAGCGCGGTCCCCGCGAGGGCACGCCGCCGGCCGAGGACACCGGCCAGGCCAACGGCCGGGAGCGGCTGGGAACGGTCGTCTCCGACAAGGCGGACAAGACGATCACCGTCCGCGTGGACATCGCCCGCCAGCACCGCACCTACGGCAAGATCGTGCGCACCTCGTCAACCCTTCACGCGCACGACGAGGCCAACGAGGCCAGCGCCGGCGACACCGTGCGCGTGGTGGAGAGCCGTCCGCTGAGCAAGCGCAAGCGCTGGCGCCTGGTCGAGATCCTGGAGAAGGCACGGTAATCCGTGATCCAGCAAGAGACACGCCTTCGCGTGGCCGACAACACCGGCGCGCGCGAGATCCTCTGCATCCGCGTCTCCGGCGGGTCGAAGCGCCGCTATGCCGGCGTCGGTGACGTGATCACCGCCACGGTCAAGCAGGCGATCCCCCATGGATCGGTCAAGAAGGGCGAGGTCGTGAAGGCCGTGATCGTCCGCACCCGCAAGCAGTTCGGGCGCGACGACGGCACCTACATCGCGTTCGACGAGAACGCGGCGGTGCTCATCGACCCGCAGAACAACCCCCGCGGCACCCGCATCTTCGGCCCCGTCGCCCGCGAGCTGCGCGACCGCAACTTCATGAAGATCGTCTCGCTCGCCCCGGAGGTCCTATGAGCCACCGGATGAAGGTCCGCAAGGACGACATGGTCAAGGTCATCTCGGGCAAGGACCGGGGCAAGACCGGCCGGGTGCTGCGCACCGAGCCCAGGCGCGAGCGCGTCTACGTGGAGGGCATGAACATCCAGAAGCGCCACCAGCGCCCCCGCTCGCTGCGCGATACCCAGCGCGCTCAGGACATCGGCGGCGTGATCGAGGTCGAGGGCCCGATCCACGTGTCCAACGTCCAGGTGCTCGATCCCAAGTCGGGCAATCCCACCCGCGTGGCGATCACCCACAAGGACGGCAAGCGCGTGCGCGTGGCCAAGAAGACCGGCACGGAGATCGATAACTGATGCCGCTCACCGAGGCCAAGATCAAGCCGCGCCTGAAGGCGCGCTACGACGAGGAGATCGCGCCGGAGCTCACCAAGCGCTTTGGCTACGACGAACCCGATGCAGATCCCGCGCCTGCAGAAGATCACCTTGAACATGGGCGTGGGCGAGGCCAAGCAGGACTCCAAGATGCTGGAGGCCGCCCAGGAGCAGCTCGCCACGATCGCCGGGCCAGAAGCCCAACGTGCGCCGGGCGCGCAAGTCGATCGCCGCCTTCAAGCTGCGCGAGGAGATGCCCGTTGGCCTTTCGGTCACGCTGCGCGGCGCGCGGATGTGGGAGTTCCTCGACCGGCTCACGTCGATCGCGATTCCCCGGATCCGGGACTTCCGCGGCCTCAACCCGCGCAGCTTCGACGGCCGCGGCAACTGGACGCTCGGCATCCGCGAGCAGATCATCTTCCCCGAGATCGACTACGACGCCATCGACCAGGTGCGCGGGCTCGACGTGTCGATCACCACCACCGCCCCGAACGACGAGGAGGGCTTCGCGCTGCTCGACATGCTGGGGCTACCTTTCCAGGAGGCCGGTCGTCCCGGCGAGGAGGACGTGGTGGACGACGCCGAGGAGGAGCGGCGTGCGGAGGAGCACAGGTTGAAGGCAGAGGCCGAGGCCGCCGCGCTCGAGCAGCTCAAGGAGGAGAACCCCGAGGCCTACGCCAAGCCGGAGAGGCCCGAAGAGGGCGAGGAAGGCGAAGAGGGCGAGGGCGACGGCGGCGGAGAACCAGCCGCAGAAACTTCAGAGGAGAAGGACGACTAGATGGCAAAGACTTCACAGCGAGTGCGCCAGCAGCGCACGCCCAAGTACAAGACCCGTGGCTACAACCGCTGCCGCAAGTGCGGCCGGCCGCGCGCGTACATGCGCAAGTTCGGCCTGTGCCGGATCTGCCTGCGCGACCACGCCCACGAGGGCCACATCCCCGGACTCACGAAGAGCAGCTGGTGACCGCCTCCGATCCCATTTCCGATCTGCTCACGCGGATCCGCAACGGCCTTCAGGCCGACCACGACGCCGTGGAGCTTCCGGCATCGCGCCTCAAGAACGAGATCGCCCGCATCCTCACCGAGCAGGGCTACGTGGAGGCGTACTCCGTGGAGCCCGGCCGCGTGGGCCAGGTGCTGCGCGTGGTGCTGAAGTACACCGACGACCGCAAGCCGGTCATCTCGGGCATGGCGCGCGTCTCGAAGCCCGGCCGCCGCAGCTACGTGGCCTCGGGCGAGGTGCCCAAGGTCCAGGGCGGCATGGGCACGACGATCATTTCGACGTCCCGCGGGGTGATGACGGGCCACGATGCCCGCCGCGCCGGAGTGGGCGGGGAGCTGGTTGCGAAGGTCTGGTAGGTCATGAGTCGCATCGGTAAACAGCCCATCCCTCTCCCCGAGGGCGTCAACGTCTCGATCGAGACCGGTCTCGTGACCGTCAACGGCCCCAAGGGCGAGCTGTCCGAGCGCGTGAACGGCGACCTCAAGGTCGAGCAGGAGGACGGCAACGTGCTCGTCTCCAGGCCCACCGACCGCGGCGAGCACCGCGCGCTGCACGGCCTCACGCGCAGCCTGATCAACAACATGGTCGTGGGCGTCACGGAGGGCTACGAGAAGCGCCTCGAGATCCAGGGCGTCGGCTACCGCGCCCAGCTCAAGGGCAAGAACCTCGAGCTGGCCCTCGGCTACTCCCACGCGGTGCCGATCGATGCGCCGGACGGGATCGACTTCGAGGTCCCCTCCCCGACGGAGGTCGTGATCCGCGGCATCGACAAGCAGCTGGTGGGCGAGACGGCCGCCCGGATCCGCAAGAAGCGCCCGCCGGAGCCCTACAAGGGCAAGGGCATTCGCTACAAGGACGAGTACGTCGCAAGGAAGGTCGGTAAGAGGGCATGAGCGTCAAGACCAGCCACAGCAGCAGGCTGCGCCGCCGCCGGCGCGTGCGCGCGAAGGTCCGCGGCACCGCGGAGCGCCCGCGCCTGTCCGTGTTCCGCTCCAACCGCGGCCTCACCGCGCAGCTCATCGACGACATCGCCGGCCACACCGTGGCCTTCGTCACCTGGACCGAGGACGACCTGCGCAAGCTCAAGCCGATGGACCAGGCCGAGCAGGTCGGCAAGACGCTCGCCGAGCGCGCGAAGAAGGCCGGTGTGGAGAACTGCGTGTTCGACCGCGGCGGCTACCGCTACCACGGCCGCGTGAAGGCGCTGGCCGACGGAGCCCGCGAGGCCGGGCTCACCTTCTAGATACCCTCGAGAGAGACTTCAAATGGCACGAGAGAGCAATAGACAGCAGCGCGGCGGACGCGAAGGCGACCTGCAGGAGCGCGTGGTCGAGATCAACCGCGTCGCCAAGGTGGTCAAGGGCGGCCGGCGCTTCTCGTTCACCGCTCTGGTGGTCGTGGGCGACGAGAAGTCGAAGGTCGGCGTCGGCTACGGCAAGGCCAACGAGGTGCCGGTGGCGATCCAGAAGGGCGTCGAGCGCGCCCGGCGCAACCTGATCGAGGTGCCCATGCACGGGTCGACGATCACCCACCAGAACACCGGCGTTCATTCCGCCTCGCGCGTGCTGCTCAAGCCCGCCTCGCCCGGTACCGGCGTCATCGCCGGCGGCGGCGTGCGCGCCGTGCTCGAGCTGGCCGGCATCCACGACGTGCTCTCCAAGTCCCTCGGCAGCCAGAACCCGATCAACCTCGTGAAGGCCACCATGGCTGCGCTTCAGGGCCTGCGCCGGCCCGAGGACGTGGCCAAGCTCCGCGGTCTCAGCGTGCACGAGGTGCTCGGCCTGGACGACAAGGAGCGGCCCACCGAGACCGTCACGGCCGAGACGCCCGCGCCCGACGCCCCCGCGCCCGAGGCGCCTGCGCCGGAGGAGCCCGCCCCGCATGAGCACGCTGAAGGTCAAGCAGGTGCGCTCCCCCAACGGCTCTTCCAAGAAGCAGCTCGACACGCTGCGCACGCTCGGCCTGGGCCGCATCGGCCGCCAGACCGAGCGCCCCGACGACCCCGTGAACCGCGGGCTACTGCGCGCGGTCAGCCACCTGGTGGAGGTCTCCGATGGCTGACGAGCGCAAGATCGGGCTGAACAACCTCAAGCCCGCCAAGGGCTCCACCCACCGGCGCAAGCGCGTCGGGCGCGGCGAGGGCTCGGGCAACGGCAAGACGTCGGGCCGCGGCCACAAGGGCGCGGGCCAGCGCGCCGGCGCGAAGTCGCGGGCGAACTTCGAGGGCGGCCAGATGCCGATCCACATGCGGATGCGCAAGCTGCGCGGCCCGCACATGAAGAAGTCGATGCCGTTCGAGAACTTCCGTACCCACACCCAGCCGGTGAACGTGAAGGACCTCGAGGAGCGCTTCGACAAGGGCGCCGAGGTCACGCCGGACACGCTCGCGGCTGCCGGCCTGGCCACGCGCCGCGGCACCCCGGTCAAGGTCCTGGGCACCGGGGAGTTGAGCAAGGCCCTCACCGTGCACGCCCACGGTTTCTCCGCCACAGCGCGCGAGAAGATCGAGGCAGCTGGTGGCACCGTCGTAGTCCTGGAGGACTAGCCGGTGCTGAAGACGTTCCTCTCCTCCTTCCGGGTCCCCGAGATCCGGAAGAAGATCGCGTTCACCGCGGCGATGCTGCTGCTCTACCGCGTGGGCGCCTACATCCCGGCGCCGGGCATCAACGTCGACGCCGTCAAGGACATCTCGGAGAACTTCACCGGCTCCAACGTCCTGGGCTTCCTCAACCTCTTCTCCGGCGGCTCCCTGCAGCGCTTCGCGATCTTCGCGCTCGGGATCATGCCCTACATCACCGCCTCGATCATCCTGCAGCTGATGACGGTGGTGGTGCCGTCGCTCGAGAAGCTCCGCAAGGAAGGTGAGGTCGGCCAGCAGAAGATCACGCAGTACACCCGCTACCTCACCGTCGCGCTCGCCTTCGGCCAGTCGATCGGCTACGTGTTCCTCTTCCGCAGCTTCTCCACCGGCGGCGCCGACGTGGTCGAGAACTTCACCTTCGGGCGGGTCTTCGTGATCATCACGACGCTCACCGCGGGCTGCGTGCTGCTGATGTGGTTCGGCGAGCTCATCACCCAGCGCGGCATCGGAAACGGCATCTCGCTGATGATCTTCGCCAGCATCGTCGCCGGCCTGCCGAGCGGCATTCAGCGCTGGTACGAGAGCCCCGACCCGGTCTTCCAGGTGCTCATGCCGTTCCTCTGCATCGCGATCATCGCGGCCATCGTCTTCATGCAGGAGGGCCAGAGGCGAATACCCGTGCAGTACGCGAAACGCGTCGTCGGCCGCCGGATGTCCGGCGGCGGCTCCACCTATCTGCCGCTGCGCGTGAACATGGCCGGCGTGATCCCGGTGATCTTCGCGGCCTCGCTCATGGCGTTCCCGCCGACAATCGGCGAGCTGTCGCAGGCCGACTGGGCGCGTGACTTCTCAGCCTTCTTCTCGCCGAACGGATGGGCCTATCTCCTGGGCGAGTCGATCTTCATCGTGCTCTTCACCTACTTCTACACCGCGGTCACGTTCAACCCGGTGGAACAGGCAGACAACCTCAAGAAATACGGCGGGTTCATACCCGGGGTGAGACCCGGCCGGCCAACGGCCGAGTATCTGGATCGCATCCTCGCGAGGCTCACGTTCCCGGGGGCGCTGTACCTTGCCGCTGTGGCGGCCATCCCGACGATCATCGTGAACCAGACGAGCGCGAACTTCCTGTTCGCGGGCACCTCGATCCTGATCGTGGTCGGCGTGGCGCTGGACACCATGAAACAACTCGAGGCGCAGTTGATGATGCGCAACTACGAGGGCTTCCTGAAATAGTTCGCGCTCTTCCGTGAGCGAGCTCAACCTCATACTCCTCGGCCCCCCGGGCGCCGGCAAGGGCACTCAGGCCGAGCGCTTGGTGGCCGACTTCGACCTGCCCTACTACGCCACCGGCGACATCCTCCGTGCGGCGGTCAAGGAAGAGACCGAGCTCGGCAAGGAGGCCAAGGAGTACATGGACCGCGGCGACCTCGTGCCCGACGAGGTGATCTGCCGGGTGGTGGTGGAGCGAATCGATCGCCCGGAGGCCCGCGACGGCTTTGTGCTCGACGGCTTCCCCCGCACGATCCCCCAGGCGGATGAGCTGGGGGAGGCGCTCGACAAGCTGGGCCGCCACCTCACCGCGGTGCTCCTCATCGACGCCCCGGACGAGGAGGTCATCCGCCGCCTCTCCGGCCGGCGGGTCTGCAAGGACAAGGGTCACGTCTACCACGTGGATTTCGACCCGCCCAAGAACGAGGGCTTCTGCGACCAGGACGGTTCGCCGCTGATCCAGCGCGACGACGACAAGGAAGACACGGTCAAGCACCGCCTGGAGGTCTTCCACGAGCAGACCAAGCCGCTCGTGGACCACTACGAGAAGAAGGGCCTGCTGCGGCGCTTCGACGGCACCCGCGCCCCCGACGAGGTGAACGGTCACATCCGGGCCACCCTTGCCACACTTCGTCTGGAAGAAGAGCTCTGACCGTGGCGATCATCAGGAAGACACCAGAGGAGATCGAGGCGATAGCGGCCGCGGGCCGTGTTGTGGCCCGCTGCCACAGGCTGCTGCGCGGCAAGGCTCGCGCCGGAGTCACGACCGGCGAGCTGGACGAGGCCGCCGAGAAGTTCATCCGCTCCCAGGGCGGCGAGCCCGCATTCCTCGGCTACCGCGGCTATCCCGGATCGATTTGCGCGTCGCCCAACTCGATGGTGGTGCACGGCATCCCCGGCTCCTACGCGCTGGCCCGTGGCGACGTGCTGTCGGTGGACATCGGCGTGGAGCTCGACGGCTGGGTGGCCGACGCCGCGGTCACGCTTCCCATCGGGCCCGTGAGCGCGGTGGCGAAGGGGCTGCTCGACTCCACCAGCGGCTCGCTGTATGAGGGAATCGAGCAGGCCCGGGCGGGCAACCGGCTCGGCGACGTCTCGGCGGCCATCCAGCGCCGCGTGGAGGCCGACGGCTATTCGATCATCCGCTCGCTGGTGGGCCACGGGGTGGGGCGCGACATGCACGAGGACCCGCAGATACCGAATTTCGGCAAGCCCGGCACCGGCCCGGAGCTCGAGGAGGGCATGGTCCTGGCCATCGAGCCGATGGTGAACGCCGGCGGCCATGAGGTGCGGATGGGGTCTGACAACTGGGCCGTCTACTCCGCCGATGGATCGCTGACGGCGCATTTCGAGCACACGGTGGCGATCACCGCCGAGGGACCGCGTATTCTCACCCCCTGGCACTTGGAGGACGGTGCCGAGTCCGATCTGCCGGCCGCATCCGCTGCGCGCGCCTGATTCGCTAATCTATTCCGTTGGCGTTTGGCCGTCTCCTGGGCCAAGTGCCGATTCTCTCTATACGGAAGGTAGATCCCACGGATGAAAGTCCGAGCCTCGGTCAAGCCGATGTGCGAGAAGTGCAAAGTAATTCGGCGTAACGGCGCTGTCCTTGTGATCTGCCAGAACCCACGGCACAAGCAGAGGCAGGGCTAGATGGCGCGCATCTCGGGCATCAACATTCCCCTCAACAAGAGGGTCGAAATAGGGCTCACCTACATCTTCGGAATCGGGCGCTCACAGGCGCTGACGATCCTGAAGAAGGCCAAGGTCGAGCCCGACACCTACGTCAAGGACCTCACCGACGACGAGGTGCTCAAGCTTCGCGACGTCATCGACAACGACCTCACCGTTGAGGGCGACCTCCGCCGCGAGCAGTCCCAGAACATCAAGCGCCTGCAGGAGATCGGCGCATATCGGGGCATCCGCCACCGTCGTGGCCTGCCCACCAAGGGTCAGCGCACAAAGACCAACGCGCGCACCCGCAAGGGCCCGAAGCGCATGCAGGTGGCCGGAAAGAAGAAGGTGACGAAGTAGATGGCAGCTCAGCGCCCCGCGAGGCCCCGCGGCCGCCGGAAGGTCAAGAAGAACGTCCCCTTCGGCCAGGCCCACATCAAAACCAGCTTCAACAACACGATCGTCTCGCTCACGGACCGCGAGGGGAACGTGATCGCGTGGGAGTCCGCCGGCGGCGCCGGTTTCAAGGGCTCGCGCAAGTCGACCCCGTTCGCCGCACAGGTCACCGCCGATGCCGCCGCCAAGAAGGGCATCGAGCAGGGGCTCGAGAAGGTCGAGGTGTTCGTGAAGGGCCCGGGTTCGGGCCGCGACACCGCGATCCGCTCGCTCCAGGCCGCCGGCCTCGAGGTCACGGGCATCCGCGACGTGACGCCGCAGGCCCACAACGGCTGCCGGCCTCGTAAGAGGAGGCGCGTCTAGTGGCCCGCGACACCAGCCCCCAGTGCAAGCTGTGCCGGCGCGAGGGCCAGAAGCTCTTCCTCAAGGGCGAGCGCTGCCTCACCGACAAGTGCGGCATCGAGCGGCGCAACTACCCGCCGGGCGACCACGGCCGCGGGCGCTCGCGCCAGTCGGAGTACCGCGTGCAGCTGCGTGAGAAGCAGAAGGCCCGCCGCTACTACGGCGTGCTCGAGAAGCAGTTCCGCAACTACTACGCCAAGGCCTCCAGCCAGGAGGGCGTGACCGGCGAGAACCTGCTGCGGCTGCTCGAAACCCGCTTCGACAACGTGCTCGTGCGCCTCGGCTTTGCCGCATCCCGGCGCCAGGCGCGTCAGATGATCCGTCACGGCCACTGGTGCATCAACGGCCGCCGGGTCGACATCCCCTCCTACCAGGTGCGAGCCGACGACGTCATAACCCTGAAGCCCGGTTCGAAGGGCGACGCGACCATCCGTGAGGCCACAGAGCTGGTCTCGGTCGTGCCCGCCTGGCTCCAGGCAGACCACGACGGTCTCACCGCCAAGGTCCTGCGTCACCCCGAGCGCGACGAGATAGCCGCGCCGGTGCAGGAGCAGTTGATCGTCGAGCTCTACTCCAAGTAGTCAGACCAAGTCGCGCACACCGCGGGCAGCGGTCGTGCGCGCACCAACGCGAAGGACACACACACCCATGATCGAGTTCCAGACCCCCCAGATCACCGCCGAGGACGTGCAGGACAGCAAGGGCACGTTCACCATCGAGCCGCTCGACCGCGGCTTCGGTTACACCTTCGGCAATTCGCTGCGCCGCGTGCTCCTCAGCTCGCTGGCCGGCGCCGCCGTGACCAGCGTGAGGATCGAGGGCGTGGCCCACGAGTTCTCCACGATCAACGGGGTCACGGAGGACGTGACCGACATCGTCCTCAACCTCAAGGAGATCGTCTGCCGGATGCACTCCGACGCCGCCGAGGTGGAGGCGCCGCTGGTGGTCACCGGCCCCGGCGAGGTCACCGCGGGCGACATCGACCTGCCCTCGGGCGTCGAGATCCTCAACCCCGAGACCCACATCGCAACGCTCGAGAAGAAGACCAAGCTCGAGATCTACCTCACGGTCGGGCACGGCCGCGGCTACCAGCCGGCGGAGGACAACAAGACCGCCGACCAGCCGATTGGCGTGATCCCCATCGATTCGATCTTTTCGCCCGTCAAGCGCGTGGCGTACGAGGTCGAGTCGGCGCGTGTCGGCCAGAAGACCGACTACGACAAGCTCACGCTCGACATCGAGACCGACGGGTCGCTGGATCCCCACGCCGCGCTGCGCGAGGCCGCGGAGATCCTCATCAAGTACCTGGCGATCTTCTCCGAGCCCGAGCGCGTGGAGGCCCTGCGCGAGGCCGGTGCGTCTCTCGCGGGCGCCGCGGCCGGCGCCGAGATGGGCGCGATCGGCGGCGGGGGATCGATCCCCGGTGCCGATGGGATGGACGACATCCTGATCGAGGAGCTCGAGCTGGGAGTGCGCTCGTACAACTGCCTCAAGCGGGCGGGCGTGCAGACCGTGGGCGACCTCGTCCAGAAGAGCGAGTCCGAGCTGAACGCCATCCCGAACTTCGGTCGCAAGTCGATCGAGGAGGTCATGGAGACCCTCGAAGCGCGCGGGCTTTCGCTGCGCGCCTAGACTCTCCGGTCTCTCATGCGCCACGGCAAGCAGAAGGGCAAGCTCAGCCGCTCGCCCTCCCACAGGAAGTCGCTGATGATGAACCTCTCTCGAGAGGTCATCGACCATGAGCGCATTCAGACCACCGAGGCGAAGGCCAAGGCGGTGAAGCCCGAGCTGGAGCGGCTGATCACGCTCGCCAAGAAGGGCGACACGCATTCTCGGCGCCTGGCGATGGCGAGGCTCGGGCAGGACAAGTTCATCGTCTACAAGCTGTTCGAGGAGATTGCGCCGCGGTATGCCGATCGGCCGGGCGGGTATCTGCGGATCCTGAAGTTGGGGCCGCGGAAGTCCGACTCGACCGAGATGGTTTTTCTAGAGCTCGTGTAGTTCCTCTTGCTGGGCCCTGGCCGTTGTGGCCGCGGGTCCTGGCGACGGTGGGCTTTTCGTTTCTCGCTGCTCGGCTACCGCTCTCGCAGCTCGAAGCCGAAAAGTCCCACCGGCGCCTCCCGCGGAAGCTACGTCGGCGGGTGACGACCTAGCATCAGGGCGTGGCAGCTCTTCCGCTCGCGACGGTGAAGAGGAGTTGCCGTTCCCGTCCCACGCGGGCGCGCTGACGGATGCCCAACGGGCCGCGCTAGGCCCCGAGGGGATCTGGTCTACGGGGGACTGGCCGCATTGCGACCTTCTGCCGATCCCGCCGGAGGCGGTGTACGCGCGGGCGGAGCTCGTTGCGGCTGACCTCGCGGAGGCCGGCTGTGATCAGGCCGAGGGCGCCTTTCTGTGTGAGCTGGCCTACCGAATGTCGCGACTGGATTGGCAGGAGCATGGCGTGGCCGCCGCTTCGGATATGGCTTGCTGGGCGGTTGAGCACGACACGCCCAGTGGGTGGGCTCACGAGACCTTTCGCGTGACCGCTCGTCCGGACGTCGTCACGGCGTACGAGAGTGCCGGCTGGTTGCCCGCGGCCAGTGAGGCCGGCGTGGAGACCGTTCTCATGGACGCCGGCGCCAGTGACGCCCAGGCAAGGGAGATCGTGAGCGCCCTGTCGGAGCTGTTCGACGCGTCGGAGATATTCGAGTGGCTTGGAGCCTCGTTGATCAATCCGGAGGAACTCGCCCTGCCCGACGCCGAGCGGCGGGAGCCGCTCACGGCGCTTGAGGTCGTGAGGATCGGGAGGGCGGATGCCGTGTTAGCGGCCATCCGGGAGGAGCTCGAGCCGTGAGCCCGGCGGTGCGGTTTGCGATAGTCGCGGAGTGTTCGATCACGTCGGACTTTCCGTCTCCGATCGTGCGGCCTCGGAGGCGTTCTACGACACGGTGCTGAAGACCCTTGGCGTCGCCAAGGACTCGAGCGCGGAGATGTACGCCGAGTGGGGTGACGTCGCGATTGGCCGGCAGGACGACGGGCGGGTCACCAGACGGCTGCACATCGGGTTTCAGGCCCCGTCGCGCGAGCACGTGGATGCGTTCTGGCAGGCCGGCGTCGACGCCGGATATCGAGATGACGGGGAGCCCGGGCCGCGGCCTCAGTACACGCCGGACTACTACGGCGGGTTCCTGCTCGATCCGGATGGCAACAGCGCCGAGGCGGTTCATCACCGGGGGCTCCGGGGCGGGAGCGTGATCGACCACCTGTGGATCCGCGTGGCGGACGTGGCGGCATCGAGGGCGTTCTACGAGATGATCGCCGGCCAGGCGGGGATCCGGCTGGTTGCCGACGAGCCGGATCTCGTGCGCTTCGCGGGCAGCGCGTCCACGTTCTCACTGGTCGCCGGCGAGCCGACCGAGAACGTGCACATGGCGTTTCCGGCGCGCGAGAACGCGACGGTCGCGGAGTTCCATCGCGTGGCGACCGACGCCGGCTATCGCGACAACGGCGGACCAGGAGAGCGAGCGATCTACCACCCCGGGCTACTACGGAGCGTTCGTCCTCGATCCCGACGGCAACAACGTCGAGGTGGTCAACCACAACCGCTAAGAGAGCAAGGCCCACTGCCAGCGGTGGACGCAGCCCCTGATCCGCTTAGGCATCGGCTCCCCGCCATCGACGATGAGTAGCCCACGCCAGCACGAGCTTCGTGGGCGGACACGGACTTGGTAGGTGACGCTGCCGCTCCCCCCGCTGTCGGCGACATCGCACCGCCACACGCGGCGGCCTCGTGTCCGTCGGCAGCGTTCCTGATCGTCACCGAACCCATTCGCCGAGCCCGAGGAGCGCTCGACGGAGACAAACAACGAGTGCGCGGTCACGGGTCCGTGAAGTACGTAGCGCGCGGCCAGCGCGTAGACCCCAAACAGGCAGCCGGCGATCAGCACGCTCGCCAGCGAGAGCTGAATCCAGCGCACGTCTACCGCCAATCTCGTCGTGCGGCGGTAAGTGTGGTGAGGATCGCCACGGCCCCGATCAGGCCGGCGACCGCCCCGAAGGTTGGGTCCAGGTCGATGCCGCCGTTCGGCGGCGGGTAGAGGATCCGGGCCGAGATCGCGACCACTGCCAGGCCACCGCCGAGCGAGATCGTCGACCAGATCGTCCACGCCTTCAGCCTCAACGAAAGCCCAGCTCCTGCCAGGGCCGAGATCGCGAGCACGGCCAGCGTGTAGTCCAGCCCGGTGAAGACCTGCCACGCGGTGCCGCTGTCGCCGTTCGCCGTGTACCACGGCAGCCAGAGGCTTCCCAGCAGCAGCGCTCCGCCGAGCGCCGCCTGGGCCTGGGGCGGGATGTCGGGGCGGTTCATGCTCCGATAGGTTCGCGCAGATGGACGTCGAGAAGATCAAGGAGGGCGCCGGCAAGGCGTGGGGGATGGGTGAGTACACCTGGCTGTCCGAGTTGCTGCGGCCGGCCTCCGAGGCTCTCGTCGATGCCTGCGCTGTGTCCGCCGGCCAGGAGGTGCTCGACGTTGCGGCCGGTGATGGCAGCTTCGCGATCGCCTGCGCGTACGAGGGAGCAAGCGTGGTTGCGTCCGACCTCGCGCCCGGGATGGTGGAGAAAGGCCGCAAGCGGTCGGAGGCGGAGGGCTACGACATCGAGTGGGTGGTGGCCGACGCCGAGGACCTGCCGTTCGAGGACGGGCGCTTCGAGTGCGTGGGCTCTGCCTTCGGCGCGATGATCGCCCCGCGACCGCGGGTGGTGGCCGAGCAGCTGTTCAGGGTTGTGCGGCCGGGGAACACGGTCGGCATGACCGCCTGGACGCCGGACAGCGCCGCGCAGACGCTGTTCCAGGTGGGTCGCAACTATCGCGACTCGGACCCTGACCAGCCTCTGATCGAGGAATGGGGCATCGAGGACACCGTGCGCGAGCGCTTCGACGGGCTCGCGAACTCGATCGAGATGGAGCGCCGCACCCTGCCGTGGGCGGCGAGCTCGCCGGAGGAGTTCGTTGATCTGATGGATGTCCACTCGCCCATGAACGCGGCTGCGAAGGAGGCCATGCCCGCGGATGTCTTCGCGCGCATGCACGACGAGATGGTGGATGTGGTCCGCGGATGGGCCGGCGGCGACGGCGCGTTCTCCGTCGACGTCGAGTACCTCCTGATCGTCGCGCGCAGGCGCGGTTGACCGCCCGGCTGCTGCTCGAGTACGACGGCTCGGGCTTCGCGGGCTGGGCCACCCAGCCGCGCCAGCGCACGGTTCAGCAGGTGGTCGAAGAGGCGCTTGCGAAGCGCGCCGGGGAGCCGGTACCGTTGACCGTGGCGGGGCGCACCGACGCGGGTGTGCACGCCCGGGGGCAGGTGTGCAGCCACCCGGGCACTCCTATCTCTGCCGGGTCGCTGAACGGCGAGCTTCCGCGCGACGTGCGCGTGCTGGCCAGCGAGCCGGCTCCCGACGACTTCAGCGCGCGTCACGACGCCATCTCGCGGACCTACCGCTACCGCGTCTACCAGGGGCGCGAGGAGCGGGTGTTCGAGCGCGGCCGCGCGATGCGCTGGCGCTACGCGCTGGATCCCGCGCTGCTGCCGGAATGCGCGGCGCTCCTGCCCGGCACGCACGACTTCACCGGGTTCACGCCCACCCGGACGACCCACAGCCACTTCAACCGCACCGTCATCCGCTCGGAGTGGCTCGAGGAGCCGGACGGGGTGCACGCGTACTGGATCGAGGCGGACGCCTTCCTGCGCGGCATGGTGCGCGCCCTGGTGGGCACCATGCTCACGATCGCCGCGGGCCGGATGGAGATCGCACAGCTGGAGGCGCTGCTCGAGGGCGGTCACCGCAGGGATGCGGCCGACAGCGTCGCCTCGCACGGGCTGTATCTCGAGTCGGTGCGTTACTAGGCGGGCCCGGGTTGGGCGGTGGCGGGCGCTCTCGCGGGCGCGCCGCGGTTCAGCGCCAGCCATGCGGCGCCCACGAATAGCGCGAGGCCAAACTGGCCGAAGGGAGGCACGTGGAAGACGATGGGTATCGCCGAGAGGCTCAGCAAAACCGCCACCGAGCGCGGCGCACCGGTCTCCCTGACGAGCGCGATGCCGGCGGTGACCAGCGCCACAACGAGAGCTACGCCACCTATCGTGGCGAAGGGGCCGGGGTCAGCCAGCCACGCGCTTTCGGTGTAGGACTGGAGCAGCTCGGACCCTGCCGCCCGCTCCGCTTCGGGGAGGGCATTGATCTCGCTTGCGAGCACCCCTGTGCCGACGCCCATCATCGTCTCCCATGCGGCGTACACCACAGCGAAGACGACGAGCGACATGCGGCTGACGCCGGCCACCTTCCCGTCCACGCCACGTAAAAGCATGTAAACCGCGACGGCGAACAGCGGGATGAAGATCATCATTCCGATGTGGACGGCCTGCCATGCCACGAGCTTGTCATGGATGATCGGATAGAAGTCTCCGTCGCCGACGGGGTGAAACAGGAGCAGGACCGCCCAGGCGACCGGGACCCCGATGATGAAGATCCGATCACGGTGGCTGAGGCGCGATAGCTCCATGAGCTGCGTACGACCGTACACCCGGGGGTGCAGAGGTCCTAATCGTCGTGCTGGGGTAACGGACAGCCGCTGGAGATCACGACTCGCCACCAGCTGGCGAACATCCCCAGGAAGCCGGCGCGCGGCCGGACGTGGAAGCTCTTGCAGCCGGGCTCGCCGATGTCGGCGTTGGTCACCCGCATCCACCTGTGCTCCGAGGGCTCGAGCAGCATCTCCTCGATCTGCTCGCGATAGCCCTCCTCCACGAGCGTTCGCTCGGCCAGGGCGCGGCGGGCCTCGTCGAGGCGCTCCGCCAGATCGTCGCGAAGGGCCTCGAGCTGACCGAGCGTGAGCAGGCGCGGGCCGCCGCTCGCGGCCACGGAGGGCTCGGTGAGCCTTCGATGCCACGCGGAGGTGAACAGGCCCGACAGCTCGTCCTCGAGCCGGGCGATCTGGCCGCGCAGCGAGCGCCGGGCCGCGCCCTCGTCGGGCGGCGCGAGCCGCGCAGGTGCTCGGGGGGTGCGTGTGAGCAGCTCAGCCACCGATCGGCGCCCTCGGGTTCGAGCCCCAGAAGATCTGGGTGCCCACCATGCCCACCAGGTGGACCATCACCGTGTTCAGCACCATCGACTTGGCTGTCGCGGTGCCCACCCCCACCGGGCCGCCCTTCGCCGTGTAGCCGTAGTAGCAGCCCACCAGCACGATCACGGTCGCCATCGCCATGCCCTTCATCAGGCTGAATAGGAGGTCGGGCGGGTTCTGGAACATCCAGAAGATGAGGAAGAAGCCGCCCGAGGACACCTCGCCGATCTGCTCGACGACCGCGAGGTAGGAGGCGAAGAAGCCGGCGCCGACCGCGGAGATGTAGATGAAGGGCAGCACGATCCAGGCGGCGAGCAGCCGGGTGGAGCAGAGGAAGGTGAGTGAGCTGATGCCCATCACCTCGAGCGCGTCGACCTCGTCGGAGATGCGCATCGCCCCGATCTCGGCCACCAGGCCGGTCCCGACCTTCGCGGACATCATGTAGCCGAACGCGTAGGGCATCACCTCTCGCAGGTCACACCACGCGGAGAACACCCCCGCCTGCGCGGGGGCGCCCACGCTGCGCGAGAAGTAGGCCCCCTCGATGCCGCACGTGAGGCCGAGAATGAACGCCAGGCCCCAGATGACCAGCGCGGATCCGAGGATGAGGATGCCGGCCTGGCGCAGGGCCTCGCCGAAGAACCGGAACACGCGGCCGCTGTAGACCTCGCCCATCACCCGCCCCATGAAGCGGGCGATGTCGCCGAACGACTCGACTGTCTCCCGTGCCCAGGTCATCCCATCGGCGCCAGTTGCATTTGGGCGATGAAGAAGAACCAGACCAGCAGGAGGACGAGGGCCGTGACGGCCGAGGCGGTCATCGCGACGTCCACCAGTGGCCGCGGCGCGCGTGCCCGCCGGTCGCCGGCGCGCTCCTCGCTCAGGCTCACGTTCCAGGCCGAGCGAGACCGGGGCGCGTGGCGCTCACCGGGCCGGATCGATTCGTAGACGGCGTTCAGCCGGTAGATCCCGAACCCGGTGGCGATCATCGTGATCGGGATCCCGCCGAGCGAGGCGAAGAGGAACCCCACGCTGCTGGTGGTCACCTGGCCCGCGATCCACATGCCGAGCACCGGCACGCCGATCCAGAGGAAGAGGCTGCCGAACACGATCGTCATCGCCAGGCCTGCGGCGGCGATCCGGAGTGCGATGTCCCTCATGTCGAGACCCTCGCTCATTTGATGACCGAGATCTCGGGGTGGGTTGCGAGGAGCGTCTGGGTGAAGACGTAGTTGAACGCGAAGATCGCGAGGAAGCTGATCACCACGCCCTGGTTGACGGCCCGTCCGACGCCCTCGGCGCCGCCGGAGGCGGTCATCCCCTTGTAACAGGAGACGACGGCGATGATCGCGCCGAAGCACGTGCACTTGACCACCGACCCCCAGAGGTCGGTGGTGGACGCGTTGTTGAGGAGGGTCGCGAAGAAGGGGCCAAGCGGGGCGTCGAAGGTGAGCGTGGCGAGGACGCCGCCGAAGATGCCGAAGATCAGGGCATAGATGTTGAACAGCCCGGTGACGATCATCAGCGCGAGGAAGCGCGGCACGACGAGGTTCTTGATCGGGTCGACGCCGAGCACCTGGAGCGCGTCGAGCTCCTCGCGGATCTTGCGTGCGCCCAGGTCGGCGGTGATCGCGGTGCCGCCCACGCCGGCGACGATGATCGAAGTCACGATCGGAGCGAACTCGCGGATCGAGGCGAGCACGAAGAACCCGCCGAGGCGGTCGACGGCCCCGAACAGGACGAGGAAGTTGCCGGCCTGCAGCCCTGGGGCGCCGTAGCCGAACGCGATCGTGGAGATCATCAGCGGGAACCAGCAGAGCCTGAGGGCGAAGAGGAACTGCTGGACGAACTCGGTGCCGAAGGGGTAGGGGGGTCTGACGGCGGACAGAAGCGTCTTGCCGGTGAGGATCATCATGTCCCCGACCTGCTCGAGCAGGCTCTTCGAGGGGAGGAACGCCCGGTCGGCTACCGCTCGGATCATGGTCTAACTGTTATAGCACAGTTACTGTGCTGGTCAACCGGCACGGTGTGTATGATCCCTGGTGATGACGCTGCGAGTGGACCGCGATACCGGCGTCCCACTGGGGACCCAGCTCGCATGGGCGCTCAGCGAGCGGATCTCCGCAGGAACGCTGAAGGTCGGCGACAAGCTGCCCAGCGTCCGCGAGCTGGCCGCCGAGGCCGGCGTGAACGTGAACACCGTGCGCGCCGTGTACGCGCGGCTCGAGCGAGACGGCCTGGTCCGGTCCGAGCAGGGCCGCGGCACGTTCGTGGCCGGGAAGGAGCAGGCCGACGACGCCGCGGTGCGCCGCGACCTGCGCCGCCGGATAGCCATGCTCGAGGCCGAGCTCGTGCGCCGGCCCCAGCTTCCGGCCGAGGCTTCGGCCGAGGGGCGCGGCGGCACCGGCCGCCTGGCGACCACCGAGGAGCTCGCACAGATCCACGACGACCTCCTGTCTCGCCTGGAGCGGCTGGACGAGGATCGCGCCGAGATCGTCCGCCGCCTCGAGCAGCTGCGCACGGCGGCGAGCATCGAGGAGCCCGCGCCGGCCCGGTCGGCGAAGCGCTCCAGCGCCAGCCTCAAGGGTGCCCGGGTGCGCTGGGTCGGGGCCGTAGCGCGCCACGACTATCGTGTGGGGCCGTGAAGGTCCTGCTCACCAACGACGACGGAGTCAACGCCAGCGGGCTGCACGCCATGCGGCGGGCGCTCCTGGATGTGCCGGGCGTTGAGCTGGCCACGATCGCGCCGGACTCGAACCGCAGCGCCACCGCGCGCAGCATCACAACGCGCGAGCCGCTGTGGGTGGAGGAGGTGGACCTCGACGATGGGACCACCGCCTACGCCACCGACGGCACGCCGGTCGACTGCGTGCGCTTCGCCGCGCTCGGCCTGATCGAGTTCGAGCCCGAGCTGATCGTCTCCGGCATCAATCACGGCTCCAACCTCGGCGACGACATCACCTACTCGGGCACGGTCGCAGCCGCGCTCGAGGGGATCGTGCTCGGTATCCCCGCCATCGCGGTCTCCCAGCAGGCCGAGGCGGGGCAGGTCGACTTCAGGGCCGGACGCCAGTGGGAGGCCGAGGATTTCGAGCCGGCGGCGAGGTTCGTCGCGCGCATGGTCGAGGAGCTCGAGGACGTGCCGATGCCAGAGGCGACGCTGCTGAACGTGAACTGCCCGGCGGGCGAGATAAAGGGCGCGCGGGCCTGCAGGCTCGGCAAGCGGATCTACCGCGACCGCCTGGAGCTGGCCGAAGAGGAGGAGGGGCGTCGCGCGCTACCGCATCTACGGCGAGCGCCCCGGCTACCACCACGAGGACGGCACCGACTTCGCCGCGATCGCCGACGGCGAGATCGCGGTCACCCCGCTGCACTTCGATCTGACCGATCAGGCCGGCGTGGAGGAGCTCTCGGGATTCGACCTCGGCCGGCTGCTGGCGCCGGCCGCTCGCGAGGTTTGACCGAGCGCCGCCCAGAGAGTGGACGAGCTGCGCGCGCAGCTCGATCACCACAACCACCGCTACTACGCGCTCGACGACCCGGAGATCTCGGACTCCGAGTACGACGCGCTGCTCAACGAGCTGCGCGAGCTCGAGGCGGACAACCCCGACCTGGTCACGCCCGACTCGCCGACGCAGCGGGTGGGCGCCAAGCCGCAGGAGCGCTTCGAGCCGGCGCGCCACCTCCAGCCGATGCTGTCGCTGGCCAACGCGCGCAACGAGGAGGAGCTGCGCGCGTGGCTGGAGCGCTCCGAGCGCCTGCTGAACAAGGAGGGCGTGGAGGACGCCGAGATCCTGTTCGTGGCGGAGCCGAAGGTGGACGGCCTGGCGATCTCACTGGTCTACGAGGACGGCAAGCTCGCGCGCGGATCCACGCGAGGCGACGGCGAGATCGGGCGAGGACGTGACCCAGAACCTGCGCACGCTGAAGGACGTGCCCAAGCGGGTGAAGGGCGCGCCGGCGCTGCTGGAGGTGCGCGGCGAGGCCTACCTGCCGCGCAGCGCCTTCGCCGAGCTCAACGAGCAGCGCGCCGCCGCCGGGGAGCCCACCTACGCGAATCCGCGCAACACCGCCGCGGGCTCGATCCGCCAGCTGGACTCGAGCGTCACGGCGTCGCGCCCGCTCTCGATCTGGGCGTACTCGGTGGGGGCGCTCGAGGGGATGGAGTTCGAGAGCCACCTGGAGTCACTCGAGTGGCTGCGCGACCACGGCTTCCCCGTGAACCCCGACATCCAGCGCCTCGACACGCTCGACGAGGTCGTTGCCGCCTGCAAGGGGTGGGAGGAGCGGCGCGAGTCGCTCGACTTCGAGATCGACGGCGTGGTGGTGAAGGTCGACGACCTGGAGCTCCAGCGCCGGCTCGGCGTGGTGGGCCGCGAGCCGCGCGGCGCGATCGCGTGGAAGTTCCCGCCGATGACCGCCACCACCATGCTCGAGCGGGTGATGTGGAACGTGGGGCGCACCGGCCACATGGTTCCCTTCGCCCAGCTGGAGCCGGTGCAGGTCTCGGGCGTGACGGTGAAGCTCGCCACCCTCCACAACGAGGAGGACATCGCCCGCAAGGACGTGCGCGAGGGCGACGAGGTGATCGTGACCCGCGCGGGCGACGTGATCCCGCGGGTGGTGTCGCCGACCGCGAAGGCGCAGAAGCGCAAGAAGCGCTCGGCGCTCCCGAAGGCGCCGGACAAATGCCCGGCCTGCGGCACGCGCGACGGTGCGGCCGGACGGCGGCGTCTGGACGATCTGCCCCAACCGCACGGGCTGCCCGGGCCAGCTGTTCCAGGGCGTGAAGCAGTTCGTGAGCCGCGGCGCGATGGACATCGAGGGGCTGGGTGAGGAGCGGGTGGGCCAGTTCCTCAAGGACGGCGTGATCGACGGGATCGCCGGCATCTACGACCTCGACGCCGAGACGCTCCAGGCGCAGGAGGGCTTCGCCGAGGTCTCCGCGCGCAACCTCGCCGACGCCATCGAGCGTTCCAAGGAGCGGCCGTTCTCGCGCGTGCTGTTCGGACTCGGCATCCAGGGCGTCGGCTTCACCGAACGCGCGCGCCATCGCCCGGCACTTCCGCAACATCGACGCCGTGCTGGACGCCACGCCCGAGCAGATCGCCGAGGTGCCCGGCCTGGGGCCGATCCTGGCGGACCAGATCTTCGAGACCCTCGACGAGGAGGGCTTTCGCTCGCTGATCTCCCGTCTGCGCGACCACGGG
Source organism: uncultured Thermoleophilaceae bacterium (assembly GCA_963808105.1). Taxonomy (GTDB): domain Bacteria; phylum Actinomycetota; class Thermoleophilia; order Solirubrobacterales; family Thermoleophilaceae; genus JAAYBF01. The sequence goes on from CAWEEH010000002.1 coordinate 843,259, forward strand.
CTGCAGTTCGAGGAGGAGGGCCCCGACCCGCGCGAGGCGGAGGGCCCGCTCGCCGGCAAGACAGTGGTGCTCACCGGCACGCTGCCGAACCTCACCCGCGAGGAGGCCACGGAGAGGGTCGAGGCGGCCGGCGGCAAGGTGACCGGGTCGGTCTCGAAGAAGACCGACTACGTGGTGGCGGGCGACGACCCGGGGTCGAAGTTGGCGAAGGCCGAGAAGGTGGGGACAGAGGTCCTCGACGAGGACGGGCTGCTCAAGCTGCTGGGCTAGCGGATGCCCGCGATCGTCTGCAGCATCCGGTCCTGGACGGCGCGGGCGCCGAACGTGTTCACGCGGTTCATCAGGATCGAGAACGCGTAGGTCTGGCCCGAGCGTGCGCGGCAGTAGCCCGACACCGCCGAGACGTTGGACAGCGTCCCGGTCTTGCCGCGGCAGCGCGAGCGCGCCGGGCCGCTGCGCATCCGCGGGCGCAGGGTGCCGTCGCGCCCCGCGATCGAGAGCGAGGCGAAGAACGGGTTGAACTCGTCGCGCTTGCGCATGGCGAGGAGCAGCCTGGTCACGCGGTAGGGCGACGCGCGGTTGCCGCGCGAGAGGCCCGACCCGTCGGCAAGGCCGGCCGGGCGCCCGCCGATCCGCCGCGCGAAGGCCGCCGCCAGGCGCGCGCCGCCGCGGGTCGTGCCCGTTCCCACCTGATCGGCGAGGGCCTTGATCAGCATCTCGGCGAAGTAGTTGTCGGAGGGCTTGTTCGTGAGCGCAGCCAGCCTCGCCATCGTGGGCGAGCGCACGGTGGCGAGCACGCGCGCGTCCGTGGGCGTCTTGCCCGCCCGGGGCGCGCCGCGCACGGAGATGTCGCGCTTCGCCAGGGCGGAGTCCAGGCGGGCGGCTGCGAACGCGGGCGGGTTGGACTGGATAGCCGCGGCCGCTCTCGGAGGCGAGGCCGCGGTTGTAGGCCAGACCGCTGAGCGGACCGACATAGGGGGAGATCCGAAAGCCCGACTCCGGGCCGCCGCGGCGCGAGTCGAAGGCCGACTCGTCGCCAACGATTCGCCCCGTCACCCGCTTGATGCCGGCGTCGTCGAGCAGCGCGGCCAGCGACTCGACCGACCCGCCGCTCCCGTAGGACCGGGTCGCGAAGCGGCGGCTGCCGAAGGTGGGGTCGCCGCCGCCCACGAGGTAGAGGTTGCCGTCGAATACGCCGTCCTCGGTGAGGGCGCCCACACCCCGCACCTCCGTGTCGAGGCGCCCACTCACGCCGAATCGGGCCAGCGCCGCGGACGTGGTGAAGAGCTTGGTGTTCGACGCAAGGATGCGAGGGCGGGTGTGGCGGTAACGGAACACCACCTTGCCCGTGTCCGCGTTCACCACGTAGGCGCCCGAGGCAGCGCTGGTGCTGCGCATCGCGCTGCGGAGCCGCTCCGGCAGGCTCTGGGCGGCTGCCTCGGCGGCGGGCAGCAGAAGCAGCAACAGGGCAGCGAGAAGGGGGATCCGGCGGGCGCTCATCAAGGGTCCGAACACGCTAGCGGGCCTGGGGGAGCGGTTGGCCGCGCCAAGATCCGGCCCTTGCCCGATAATGGGCGCGGATGGGCGACGTCGTAAAACTCCAGAAGCCGGCCGCCGCCAAGAAGAAGGGCAAGGCTGCGCCCAAGGCGGCCCGGCGGCGCCCGCGGCGCTCGCGCACCGCGCTGGTGCTGGGCGGAGGCGGGTTCACCGGCGGCGTCTACGAGATCGGCGCGCTGCGTGCCCTCGACCTGATGTCCGTGAACCGCACGGTCAACCAGTTCGACGTGTACGTGGGCACCAGCGCCGGCTCCTTCATCGGCAGCATGGTGGCCAACGGGGTCACCCCCGAGGAGATGATGCGGGTGGTGAACCAGCAGGTCCCCACGCCGTTCCGCGACGTGGACCGCGGCTCGCTGATGCGCCCCAACTACCTCGACTTCGCCCAGATGGCCGCGCTGATGCCGCTCCGGCTGCTGGGCCTGGCGCGCACCATGGTCACCCACCCGGGCCAGTTCTCGCTGATCGACATCGGGGTCCACCTGGCCGAAGGTCTCCCGTCGGGCCTGTACGACAGCACGGCGATCCAGGAGTACCTCGAGACCGTGCTCAGCGACCCCGATCGCACCAACGACTTCCGGCTGCTCGAGAACGAGCTCTACCTAACCGCCACCGACCTCGACACCTGCGAGCGCATCGTGATGGGCGGCGAGGACTGGGACGACGTGCCGATCTCCCGCGCGGTCGCGGCCTCCACGGCGCTGCCGATGGTCTACAAGCCGGTCGAGATCAAGGGCCGCCAGCTGATCGACGGCGGCATCCGGTCCACCACCAACGTGGACATCGCGGTGGAGCGGGGCGCCAAGTTCGTGATCGTGGTGAACCCGCTGGTCCCGTACGTGAACGACTTCCAGAAGGTGATCCCCACCGTGCTCGGGAGCCGCGTGCGCCGCGTGGCCGACATGGGCTTCCCCCAGATCGGCTACCAGACGTTCAAGCTGCTCGCCCACCAGCGTCTGCACGAAGCCGTTTCGCACTGGCAGGAGAAGTACCCGGGCGTGGACATCATCCTGATCGAGCCCGACCCCAACGACGAGCTGATGTTCGAGACGAACATCATGAACTTCACCAAGCGAGTGGAGATCGCCCGCCACGGATTCGAGTCCGTGACCCTGAAGCTCGCCGAGGACTACGACGAGCTGAAGGCGGTCTGCGCCAAGCACGGGATCGAGATCTCGCAGACACGGGTGAAGAAGGTTGTGCGCAAGTTCGCGAAGGAGCGTGAGAAGACGGCGGCCTGGCGGCGGATTCTCGAGCAGACGACGGGGGCTTTGCTGAGGCAGTCCGAGGAGGGCTAGGCCGAACTCAGTCCGGGCGCTGGTGGTCGCGGGTCCTGGCTCCGGTGGTCTTTTCGTTCCACCGTCGCTCACGGCTGCTCCCGTCCGCACGGCGTTGCTGCTCCAGGCGACGTGGACGCGAATCAGAGGGCGTCAATCACCAGCCACACGAAGGCGACGAGCCCGATGAGCCAGATGCCGACTGTCAGGAACCCGACGATCGCGCAGCCGGCATAGTCGCGAACCGTCTCAGGGAATGACTCGTCGTCGTCCCATTGGGCGTCGTTCTCGTCTCTGGGCGGCCAGCCCGTCTCCCCGCGTAGGGCCTCGATTCGCTCCTGCACCTGAGCGGGGTAGGCGTCCAGCGGCTCGCGCACGGGGATCGATCTGAGGAGCTCGATGCGGGACCCCGTCTCCGCCTCCAATGCCGCGCTCGCCGACGTTGCGCGATCGTCGTCGCGATCGGTTAGCGCCCAGAAGCGCCCCGCCGCGGGGTGGTCGCCCATGTCGAAGTAGACCTCGCCGAGGAGGTCGAGCGCCTCCTGCAGGTGGGGTTCGGAGCGGACGACGCCCGACAACCGCTCGCGCGCCTTCCACAGGCGTCCCTCGGTGACATCCTGCCGCGCGCGGTCGATGCCGCCCGCCACTACCCCAGCGCCTTCCGCAGCGCCTCCACCAGTCGCTGCGTCGATGCGGCGTCTCGGATCGTCGCGCGCACGTGGTCGTCCGCGCCCAGCGGGCCGCCCGGCGCCACCAGCACGCTCTCCTTCTTCAGGGCGCTCGCCAGCGCGTAGCCGGACATGCCTTCCGCCGCGATCCACACGAAGTTCGCCTGCGACGGCGTCACGTCCAGCGGCAGCTCGCGCAGCACGTCCATCAGGTGCGCGCGCTCGCGGATCACCGAGGCGCGGCGGCTCTCCACCTCGGGCCCGCCGATCTTCAGTGCCTGGGCGACCGCCGACTGCGTCAGCGCGTTCACGCCGAGCACGGGGGAGATCGAGTCGAGCAGCTTGGTCGAGGCGTTCGAGCCCACCGCGTAGCCGGCGCGCACGCCGGACAGGCCGTAGACCTTCGAGAACGTGCGGATCACGGCCAGCCGGGGCAGCGCGTCCGTGAGTCGCAGCACGGCATCCATGGGTTCGGCGTCCTGGAAGTGCACGAGCGCCTCGTCGACCAGCACGTGAACTCGCTCGGGCAGCTCGGAGGCGAGCGAGGCGATCTGCTCGGCGGTGAGGTAGGAGCCGGTCGGGTCGTTGGGGTTGCAGAGCACCAGCAGCCGGGTGCGCTCGCTGACCGCCCCGACCAGCTCGGACACGTCCGGCACCGCCACGGGACGCCCGCCCGCGCGTGCGGCCATCAGCGGGTAGAGGGGGTAGGACGGCCACGGGGTGAGCAGCTCGTCGCCGTCGCCGAGCAGAGCGAACGCCGCCGCCTGCAACAGCTCGGCCGCGCCGTTGCCCAGCACGATTCGCTCGGGCTCGACGTCGTGGCGCTGGGCGAGCACGCGGCGGATGTCCTCCGCGTGGCGATCGGGGTAGCCGTTCACCCGGCCTCGGGCGGTGAAGATCGAGGCGTTCATCACCTCGGCGTTGGGCAGCTCGGGCCACTCGGTGCCGGAGAGGTCGAGCTCCGGCACCTGCTCGAGCGCCAGCGCCTTCTCGCGCGCGCGCCGGGCGCGGCGGACCTTGTTCAGCTCCTCCTCGTCGACGTCCTCGAACTGCTTGTAGTAGTCAAGAAGGCCCAAAGGGGCTGGTCAGTTGGTCGGGGCCAGCGACGGGCCGGGGCCCGCGATGATGAGGAACCAGAAGCCGAAGGCGATCACGGCCACCCCCACGCAGACAGCGAAGATGACCTCCAGCGCGCCGCGCTCCTGGTCGTGGCCGCCGGCCCGGCGTACGAGCTTCCACGCGTGGTCGACCCGCTTGGCCACGACCATCGTGAGCATGAGCGAGGCCATGCATCCGAGCAGGATGGTGGTGATGCCAGCCGTGACGAAGCCGGTGATGTACTCGACCTGGGAACCGATCCAGAACCACGCCAGCGGCTGCGGCCCGAAGAGGCTGAGGCACAGCAGCGCCTCGACGAACAGCAGGAAGGCGGCGAGCAAGCGGTCGCCGCGCTGACGGCGCTCGCTTCCCGCGCACCGCGCCCGGGCGCACGCGCACGGGCCCGGTGCCCGGGCGGCGCCCGATGAAGAGCCCGCCCGTATCCGATGGGTCGTTGGAGGCCATCCCTGGCCTATGAGGCTAGTGGCTCACTTCTCGTAGAGCGCGTCGATCACGTCGGCGTTCTTCTCGTTCACCACGTTGCGCTTGACCTTCAGCGTGGGCGTGAGCTCGCCGGTCTCCTGCGTCAGGTCCTGGGGCAGGATCTTGAACTTCTTGATCTGCTCCACCGGCCCGACCTTCGAGTTCACCTCGTCGACGACGGTCTGCACCTCGGCCCGCATCTCCTCGGACTCGGGCAGGTCCTCCACGGAGAGGCCGTGCTCCTCGGCGAACGCCGGGGCCTCCTCGGGATCGATCGTGATGAGCGCCACCAGGTACGGGCGGCGATCGCCGACCACCACGGCCTGCGAGATCCAGCGGTTCTGCTTGAGGCCGTTCTCGAGGTTGGCCGGCGTGATGTTCTTGCCGCCCGCGGTGATGATGATGTCCTTCTTGCGGCCGACGATGTAGACGAACCCGTCGTCGTCGATCTTGCCGAGGTCGCCAGTGTGCAGCCAGCCGTCCACGATCGTCTCGCGGGTCGCGTCCTCGTTCTTGTAGTAGCCCTGGAAGATGTTCGGGCCGCGCAGCAGCAGCTCCCCGTCCTCCGCCACCTTGCCCTCCACGCCCGGGATGAACTTGCCGACCGAGCCGAAGCGGTGCTCCTCAGGAGTGTTGGCCGTGGCGATCGTGGAGGTCTCGGTCATCCCGTAGCCCTCCATCACCGGCACGCCGCACGCGTAGAAGAACTCGAGGATCTCGCTCGCGATCGGCGCCGCGCCGGTCACGCACTGGCGGATCTTGCCGCCGAAGATCCCGCGCACGTTCTTGTAGAGCGCCTCCTCGGCCTTGTCGAAGCCGGCCTGGAGCTCGGCGGGCACCTCCTGGCCGTCCTGCTGCAGCTGGCGCACCTTCAGGCCCACCTGCACCGCCTGCTCGAGCTGCTCCTTGTCGGGCGCGTTGGAGGTGGCCAGCGTGTAGATCTTCTCGAACATGCGCGGCACGCTCGGGAAGTACGTGGGCTGGGTCTCCATCAGGTTCGGGATGATCTTCTGGGGGTCCTTCTCCCAGTAGGCGATGGTCCCGCCCAGGTCGAGCGTGACGAACTGGATCAGCTTCGCGAACGCGTGCGCGAGCGGGAGGAAGAGGTAGACGACCTCCTCCTCCTGGAGCACGCGCATCGACTCCGTCATGGAGGTCACGTCGCGGTAGTTGCCGTGGCTGATCAGGCAGCCCTTGGGCGGACCGGTGGTGCCCGAGGTGTAGATCGTGATGCAGATGTCGTCCTTGGTGACGGCCTCCGTGCGCGCCTCCAGGTCGGCGGCGTCGCGCGCGGCGCCACGCTCGCGCAGGTCCGCGAGCGAGACCGCGTCGCCGACGTCGCCGGACGGGTCGACGATCACGATGTGCTCGAGGTGTGGAAGCTCGTCCTGTACCTCGCGCACCTTCGCCAGCTGATCGGCGTCCTCGACGAACACGGCCTTCGACTCGGAGTGCTGCAGCACGTAGTGGCACTCCTCCGCCGAGTTGGTCGGGTAGATCGAGACCGAGACGGTGCCGGCGGCGAGGATCGCCGAGGTTCGCGTACGTCCACTCGGGGCGGGTGTGGCAGAGGATGGAGACCTTGTCGCCGTGCTCGAGGCCGAGATCGATCAGCCCGCGGCCGGTCTCGCTCACGGCGGCGCCCAGCTCGGAGTAGCTCACGTCCTGCCACTCCTCGCCGACCTTGTGCCTCAGCGCAGGGGTGTCTCCGTGCTTCGCGGCGGCGAGCGCCGCGAGGTCCGCCATCGTCTTCGAGCCGGTGCCCGAAGCCGGGGCCGTTACTGCTTCCATTCTCTCCTCCGAATCCGCCGTGAAAAGCGGATTCTAGGGGGAGAGGCGTTCCCGGGCTATGCCTTGGCGAGCTGCGCCGTGTCCGCGCGGCGCTTCGCGTCCTTCAGTGATTCGGTGAAGAGCGTTTTGTCGATCAATCCCTGATAGATCGGCACCCCAAGTTCCATGCACTTGGTGATGACCTCTCTGCGGTGCATCCCAGCCTCGCGTCCGAGCTCGGTGGGCGTCAGGTGGATCGCCATACGTGTTGCTCCTCCTCGTCGCTGCTTACGCGGTATCCGAAGGGTAACCGCTGGGGGGACGGCGCAACCTTTTTCGTCAGATCGGGTTCGGTAAGTCCACGAACTCGTGCACTATCGAGAACCGCGATTCGAGCAGCTCGCCGAGACGGCGAACTCCGAAGGTCTCCGTGGCGTAGTGGCCGCATGCGAGGAAGTGGATGCCGGCCTCGCGGGCGTCGGCCATCGTGTGCTCCGCGGGCTCCCCGGTGATGAACGCGTCGAGCCCCAGGGAGATCGCCTCGGCGAGCGACGAGTGCGCCGCGCCGGAGACGATGCCCACGCTGTGCACGACCTCGGGCCCCGCGTCCCAGACGAGCGGCTCCTGCCCGAAGCTCGCGACGCAGCGCTTCCGGAACTCGGGGAACGGGATGCCCGGCTCGCTGCGCCCGATCCAACCGACGTCGCCGAAGCGCTCCCCCCGCTCCAGCCCCAGCGCGTTGCAGATGAGCGCGTTGTTGCCGACCTCCGGATGGGCGTCGAGCGGCAGGTGATAGCTCGCCAGCGAGATGTCGTGCTCGAACAGCGTGGCCAGCCGCCGCTTCATCGCGGGCGTGATCGCGCGCGTCTGGAAATCCCAGAAGATCCCGTGGTGGCAGAGCACCAGCTGCGCCTGGGCCGCGGCGGCGCGCTCGAACAGCTCGAGCTGGGCGGAAACACCGGTCACCACCTTCGTCACCTCGGCCGTGCCGGGCACCTGGAGCCCGTTCGGCCCCAGGTCGTCGAAGGAGCCCGGGTCGAGCAGTTCGTCGAGAAAACCCGTGATCTCGGCCAGTGCAGGCATATCCCCCCTCAACCTAACCCTTCGGGGGATTCTCAAAGCGACCCCGAGGGTCTACTCTCCCTGCAGGGGAGAACCGACAGACCGGTAGGAGGTCGTTAGAGAGATGAGCGCCGCAGGGATCGCGGCAGTGAACACCGTGGTGGCCACGGATTCGGATCTGGTGGCCGCGGTGAGGGGGGGCGACGACGCCGCCTTCGAGGAGCTCTACAGGCGGTACTACCCGCGCATCGCGGCATTCGTGCGCGGCTACCTGCGCGATGGCGGACGCTCAGAGGACGTGACCCAGGAGGCGTTCATGTCGGCGCTGCGGCGGATGCGCCAGACCGACGCCGACATCAACTTCAAGCCGTGGATCTTCGAGATCGCCCGCAACGGGGCGATCGACCAGTACCGCCGCAACGGGCGCACCGACGAGGTGTCGATCGACATCGAGGGCGGCTTCGCGGCGTCCGACGTCTCACGCGTGGTGCGGCCGCGCGGCCCCGATTCCTCGATGCTCGACAAGCAGCGCCTCGATCATCTGCGTGGCGCGCTCGAGGAGCTGTCGGACACCCACCACCGCATCATCGTCATGCGCGAGCTGGAGGGGCTCTCCTACCGGGAGATCGGCGAGAAGATGGAGCTCACGCCCGCGGCCGTCGAGAGCACCCTGTTCCGCGCCCGGCGCAAGCTCGAGCACGAGTACTCACAACTCGACACCGGCCGCCGCTGCCAGCTGATGGGCGCCGTCATCGGGCGTCTCGCCGAGGGGCTGGAGTCCGATCGTGACCGCCGCCGGCTCGACCGTCACGCCCGCCGCTGCTCCAGCTGCCGCCGCCGCTCGCGGCAGCTCGGTGTGGAGCCGCTCCTGGCGCGTCGCCCGATCGTCGCGAGGGCGGCCGCGTTCCTGCCGCTCCCGGTGTTCCTGCGCAGGCGTCTCGGGGCCCCGGATCCGGGGCTCACCGCTCATGCGGCCGCTCCGGTGGGCGCGGTGGGCGGTCCCACGCTCGAGGTCGGCGCCGCGGTGGCGGGCAAGGCCGTTGCCGTCGTCGCGGCCGTGGCTCTGACCGGCGCCGGCGGGGCAGCCCTCGGCGGAGCGGGGCCGCTCCACATAGGCGGCAATGGCCAACGCATGCTCGAGCAGCAGCAGCGCAAGGACGCGGCGCCGGCGAAGAAGGCCCCAGCTGGACAGCGGGACACCTTCCGGCCCGCGAAGCAGCGCGATCACGCGGCGCCGTCGTCCGATTCCACAACGTCCGGCAAGGCGCAGGAGAGCTCCGCTTCGAAGAAGCCGGCTGAGCAGACCACGCCCACGCCGCCGGCCGGGGTTGGCAGCCTGCCTCCTGGACTCCTCCCCGATGGGGGGGACCAGACCCCCGAGCCGCCGCCCTCGGGTCTCGACTCGGGACCCTCCGAGGGCCCCTCGATTCAGCTTCCTCGCGTAGAGCCGCAGGCTCCGGTCTCGGTGCCTCCGGCCCCGCCGGTGCTGGACGACGCGCTTTCGCAGCTCGCCGGCGGCTAGCCCGCCGAGCGGGTGAAGGGCGGCGCAAGTAGCCTCCGCGTCCATGGCGAAGGCCTCAGCAGCCGACTCCTTCATGGAGTCGCTCATGGACACGAGCCTCTACTCGATGGGGGCCTTCTTCTCCGATGAGCATCCCGACCTCGTGGACGAGGTGATCGCCCAGAGCGAGGCGATCGAGCGTGCGGGCATCCGCAGCTACGCCGAGGACCACGATCTCACCGCGCAGGCCTGCTTCGAGACGCTGCTCACAGGCCTTGCGGTGCGCTACTACAACGCCGTCGCGGCCTAAGACCGGCGGCCGTAGCTAAATCGGGCTGCCCAGATTTGAACTGGGGACCTCTCCGACCCGAACGGAGCGCGCTACCAGGCTGCGCCACAGCCCGTGGCGAGGCCGAAGGGTACTAGCTCCGTTCGTCTTCGAGGGCGCGGTGTAAAGCCTCGTCCATCCCGATCGGATCGATGTCGAACGCCTCGGCGCCGGAGGCGTCCGTCACGACCGTTTCCGTGGACATGCTTTCCACCAGAGGCCGCGCGACGCCCGCGTCGACCGGCGTCACCAGGCCGATCCACAGCGACGAGAGCCACGGGGTGAGCAGGGGGACCGGCAGCTTCGGGCGCGGGCGGGTGTCCATGGCAATCGCCATCCGGTCGAGCATCTCCCGGTAGGAGACGACGTCGGGGCCGCCGATCTGCACCTCGCGGCCCTCGCTCTCGGCGACGGACGGAGCAGCGGCGAGGTAGGCGACCGCGTCGTCGGCAGCGATCGGCTGGGTCGGGTTCCTCAGCCAGGCCGGGGCGATCATCACCGGCAGGCGCTGCACCAAGTACCGCAGCGTCTTGTAGCCCTCGCTCTTAGCCCCGATCACCATCGAGGCCCGGAAGTAGGTGAGCGGGGGCCCTTCGCGCTCGAGGATCTGGGCCGTCTCGTGCCGGCTGCGCAAGTGCTCGGACTCGGGCTTGTCACCCAGCCCGCCCAGGTAGACGGTGCGGGCCACGCCCTCCTCGCTCGCCATGCGGGCGAAGTTCGACGCCGCCTCGCGCTCGCGCTCGGCGAAATCCCCGCCGGACCCGCGGCCCATGCCGTGGACCAGGTAGTAGGCGACGTCGACGCCCTGGCCGGCGCCCCGCAGTGAATCGGCGTCGAGGACGTCCCCCTCGTGCAGATCGAGCCCGTCCAGCCCGCTCGCGCGGTCGCGGTCCCGCACCATGGCTCTCACCTGGTTGCCCTCGGCCGCGAGCCGACGCGCGAGCAGGCCGCCCACGAAGCCGGTTGCGCCAGTCACGAGTGCGCGCATTCCGCCGGAGGCTACCCATGAGCGGTTAGAGTCGCTCGAACTCGTACCTATAGGGAGGAATTACCCCAGTGGCTGAACCAGTTCAGATTCAGGGCTCGCAGTATGTAGGCAAGATCCGCAACCCGTTGGCCGTGATCGGCCTGTCCATCATCACGTTCGGGATCTACGGGATCTTTTGGTACTACTACGCCAACAAGGAGCTCGCGGAGATCGGTCAGGCCCGCGGCACCGAAGAGTGCGGCACCTCCCCGGGGAACTCGGTGCTCGCGATCACCCTCGGTGCGTTCGTGATCATCCCGGCCTTCATCTCGGCCTACAACTTCTGCAAGCGCCTGCAGGCCGCCGAGCGTCTCACCGGTGCCCCGGAGGGCATGGAGCCAGGACTTCTGTTCGTCCTCTACATCTTCCTTGCGCCGGTCGCCGCGTACATCGCGCAGTCGAACCTGAACAAGGTGCTCGGAGCCCAGGGCGGCGCCGCCCTTTCGGCCGGAGCAGCGGTCCCGCAGGCTGCGCCGGCGCAGCCCGCGGCGCCTGAGCAGCCGGTCGCGCCCGAGCAGCCGGGCGGCCCGCAGAGCCCCGCGTAGGGCTCAGCCCAGCGACACCCAGACGGTCTTGTCCTCCAGGTAGGCCTCGAGTCCGGCGCTGCCGTGCTCGCGGCCTACCCCGGAGGCCTTGAAGCCCCCGAAGGGGGCTGCGGCGTCGCTGGGCCCCCAGACGTTCACGTAGACCGAGCCGGCGCGCAGCTTCGCCGCCAGCGTGTGGGCCTTGGCCACGTCGCGGGTCCAGACCCCGGCGGCCAGGCCGTACTCGGTGTCGTTTGCGCGCGCGGCCACCTCGTCGAGATCTTCGTAGGGCAGCGCCACCAACACGGGCCCGAAGATCTCCTCGCGCGCGATCGTGAGGTCGTCGTCGGTGGCGGTGAACAGCGTGGGCTCGACGAAGAAGCCACCGTTGCCGTCGGCTGAGCCGTCGCCGCCCGTCACCAGCTCGGCGCCCTCGGACTTGCCCTTCTCGATGTACCCGCGCACGCGCTCGTGCTGCTCGGCGGAGACCACCGGGCCCAGTTGGGTGCCCTCCTCCAGCCCGGGCCCGACCTTCGCCTGCCCCGCGGCCTCGGCCAGCGCCGACACCACCGTGTCGAACTGATCCTTCTGCACGAACAGCCGGGAGCCGGCGTTGCAGGCCTGGCCGGTGTTGTAGTAGAGCGCCTGGAAGCTGCCCTTGATCGCGGCCTCGAGGTCGGCGTCGGGCAGGATGATGTTGGGCGACTTGCCGCCCAGCTCCAGCGTCACGCGCTTGAGCGCCCTGCCGGCCTTGGCGCCGATCTCGCGCCCCACGGCTGTCGACCCCGTGAAGGCGATCTTGTCCACGCCGGGGTGGTCGACCAGCGCGGCGCCCGTCTCACCGTCGCCGGTCACCACGTTGAGCACCCCGGCCGGAATACCGGCCTCGAGCGCCAGCTCCCCCAGGCGCAGCGCCGTGAGCGGGGTCTGCTCGGCGGGCTTGAGCACCACCGTGCAGCCCGCCGCCAGGGCGGGGGAGATCTTCCACGACGCCATCAGCAGCGGGAAGTTCCACGGGATGATCTGGCCGCAAACGCCGACCGGCTCCTTGCGCGTGTACACGTGCATCCCCGGCTGGGAGACGGGGATGGTCTGCCCGACGATCTTCGACGGCCAGCCCGCGAAGTAGCGCAGATGCTCGATCGCCAGGCGCACGTCCACGACCTTCGCCAGGCCGACCGGCTTGCCGTTGTCGAGCGATTCGAGTTCCGCGAGCTCCTCGGCGTTCGCCTCCATCAGGTCGGCGAGAGCCAGCATCAGCGCGGTTCGCTTTGACGGGAGCAGCGAGCCCCACTTGCCCCCGAGCGCCTCTCGCGCGGCCGCGACAGCGCGGTCCACGTCGTCGGCCCCGCCCTGGGCGACCTCGGCGATGACGAGACCCGTCGACGGGTCGACGGTTTCGAACGTGCGCCCGTCGGACGAGGCGATCCGCTCGCCGCCGATCACGTGCTCGTGCGGGCCCGCGGCGAATCCCCGCGCGGCTTCTGAGAGGGCGTCGGGTAGGGAGGCGGTGGTCATCGGGTGCCTTTCGTCAGTGGGTGAAGTCGATGTCGATGCTGCCGAGGTCGCCGAGGTCCAGCGCGGCGCCGGTGCCTGGCTTCACGGTCTGTGGAGGCGTGAGTGTGCCGGCGATGATGCGATCCCCGGCCTGCAGCTCTTCGCCGGCGGCCTCGAGGATCTCGGCCACGAGTGCCACGGTGGCGGGCAAGTCCACCGCGGAGGCGTCGCCGCTGGCTGCCACGGCGCCGCCGATGGAGAACGTCGCGTCGCCGGGCTCGACGTCCTCCCGCGCGGGGCCGATCGCCACCGCGCGGTGGAAGATGTTGTGCTCGATCACGTCCGGCACCTCGTCGGGGCCACCGGGGATGGCGTCCATGTCGACCAGCTCGATCGCCGCCGAGAGTCCCGCGATCGAGTGGTCGGGACCCACAAGGATCGCGATTTCGGGCTCGGCCAGCGGGTTCTTCGCGCCTGCCAGCGAGTGCGTGCCGTCGGCGCCCACGAGGGACGCAGTGGTGAGATGCCCGATCACGGAATGGGGGAGGCCCAGGGCCTCCTGCACCTGCGGCGCGTTGAAGCCGATCTTCCAGCCCACCCGCTCCGCCCCGCTGTGCAGGGTCGCGTGCCAGTGCGCGAGCTGGCGGCGCGTGGCCTCCACGAGCTCGGGACTCACGGCTCCATCACGATCTTCAGCGCCTCGCGGCGGTCGTAGACCTCGTAGGCCTCGCCCGCGTCGTCGAGCTTCATGTGGTGGGTCACGAGCGGGGACGGGTCGACCTTGCCCGCCTGCATCAGGTCGAGCACCGCGTCCACGTGGCCGATCACGTTGGCGTGGCCGGTGCGCACGGTGAGCGCCTTGATCCACACCACGCCCATGTGCACCTCCATCGGCTCGGCGTAGACGCCGATGGCGGAGACGGTGCCGGCCTTGCGGGTCAGGCGGCAGGCCATGTCGAAGGCGTCCGGGTGGCCGACGGCGTCCACGGTCACGTCGGCGCCTCGGCCTTCGGTGAGCTTCTTCACCTCTTTGCGGACGTCGTCCTCGGTGAGGTGGAGCGGGCTTGCCCCGAAGCTCTCCGCCATCTCCAGGCGGTCGGCCACCGAGTCGACGGCGATCACCTGCCCGGCGCCGAGCGCCTTGGCCGCCTGGACCGCGCATAGGCCGACGGGCCCCAGGCCGAGCACCGCGAGCGCGGCGCCCTCCTCCAGCCCGGACTCGTGCACCGCGTGGTAGCCGGTGCCCATCACGTCGCCCGCGAACAGAGCGTCGTCCGAGCTCATGCCGTCGGGGACCTTCCTGAGCGTGAGGTCGGCGTTCGGCACCAGCACGCGGTCGGCCTGCGCGCCCTGTAGGTCGCCGAGCACCTCGCCGTGGCCGAACACGCGGCCCTTGTCGCACTTGTGGAAGTCGCCTCGCTTGCAGAAGAAGCAGTCGCCACAGGCCGAGCAGTAGCACCCGAGCACGCGGTCGCCCTCGGCAACGCGGGTCACGTCCGGGCCGGCGGCCAGCACGGTGCCCACGAACTCGTGGCCGAGCGTGAACCCGGGCGCCATCTGCACCCGCCCGTGGTAGATGTGAAGATCCGAGCCGCAGACGCCGGTCGCCTCGACCGCCACGATCGCGTCGTCGCCGGCGATCAGCTCGGGCTCGGGCTTTTCGTCCACCCGCACCTCGCCGGGGGCTTGGAAGGTCACCGCACGCACGCCGTTCAGACTATTGGCCGATGGACCGCACCAGCATCCTCGGACTGCGGAGCCAGCCCGGCTACTCGCGCTTTCTGTCCGCCGCGACGCTCGCGCGCGTGGCCGACGAGATGTTCTCGGTCGGCGTGGTGCTGCTGGTGCTCGAGCGCACCGACAGCCCGTCGCTCGCGGGCGCCACCGTCGCGGCGGTCACCCTGCCGAGCCTCGTGACCGGCCCGCTGCTGGGCGCGTGGATGGATCTCACCGGGCGGCGGCGCTCGCTGATGGTGTTCGACCAGCTTGCGATCGCGGGCAGCGTGCTCGGCATCCTGCTGCTGGCCGGGGAGATCCCCGATCCGTTCCTGCCGCTGATCGCCCTGGTGGCGGGCCTCACCTACCCGCTCTCCTTCGGCGGCTTCACCAGCCTGATCCCGGTGCTGGTGCCCAACAAGCTGCTCACGCCGGCCAACGCGATGGAGGCGTCCAGCTTCAACTTCGCGCTGATCGTGGGGCCGGCGCTGGCCGGCACCTTGTCGGCGGCGTTCGGGCCCGAGGTGTCGCTGATCACCGAGATCGTGCTGAGCCTGCTGGCCCTGGCGCTGATCCTGATCGTGCCCGGCCTCGACCGGGGCGGGCGCCCCGCCGACGACTCCAGCTCGGTCTTCGACGTCGCCCGCCAGGGCATCCGGCTGATCTTCGAGGTGCCGCAGCTGCGCGGCGTCACCGCCGCCGGAATGATCGGCCTGGCCGGGCTCGGCCTGCTCACGGTGGCCTTCCCGTTCTTCGCGGTCGACCACCTCGGCGTGGAGCGCGGTGCGGCGGGCTATCTCTGGGGCGCGTTCGCGCTGGGATCGATGCTGGGCGCGCTGCTGCTCGTGCGGCTACAGGCGCGATGGGCGCCCGAGCGCATCGTGGTGGGCGCCATCACCACGTTCGGCTGCCTGATGCTGCTGTGGCCGATCCAGACGAGCCTGCCGCTGATGCTCGTGGTGGTGGCCGTGGCCGGCGTGGCGGACGGGCCGGGGCTGGCCGCCACGTTCGCCGCGCGCCAGCGCTACGTGCCGGCCGACCTGATGGGCCAGGTGTTCACCACGGCGGCCGGGCTGAAGGTGGGTTCCTTCTCGCTCGGCTCGGCCGCGGCCGGGCCCGTGGTCCTTGCCGCGGGGTCCGACGGCGCGCTGGTGATCGCGGCGTGCGTGCAGTTCGTCGCGGCTGGAGTGGGCTACCTGCTGATGCGGTCGAGCGCGGATCAGCGAGAGATCACGAGCTTTGTTTGAGGCTTGGTTCAGGGCGATAACCCACCGAAACTCCTCCGACGGCCCGGCCTTGGTGGGTTATGTGCGCCAGAGGCACATAACCCACCCGACTCGCGAGGGAAGCCGAGTTCCGGGGCGTTCTCGCTGCCCGTGGAGCTGGCGCAACGGCGCTAGCCGGCGGCTTTGGCGAGCTGGCGCTCGCGCGGAACCCGCTGAACGTCCCATGCCAGGCCGGTGATCTCGAGGCCGCGAATCACCATCGCGGAGAAGTCGATCTCCCACGGGCGGAGGCCGTGCTGGGCGGACGTGGGGAATGCGTGGTGGTTGTTGTGCCAGGCCTCGCCGAAGGAGAGCGGCGCAAGCCAGGCGAGGTTGCGCGACTCGTCGTCGGTGGGGAAGCGCCGGCGGCCGAAGAAGTGGCAGAGCGAGTTGATGCTGTAGGTCACGTGGTGCAGCACGAGCATGCGCACGGCGCCGCCCCAGAGCAGGCCGGTGAGGCCTGCCTTCAGGTCCCCGCCGATCGCGTAGCCGAGGGCGAACGGCACGGCCAGCCCCACGAACACCCATAGGAAGAAGGTGCGGTTCACGAAGCTCACCACGGGGTCCTTGATCAGGTCGGGTGCGTAGCGCTCCTTCTTCCCGCGCTGGGTGTGGATGAAGAGCCAGCCGACGTGTGCGTGCATCAGGCCCTTCAGGGCGCCCCGGAAGCCGCCGCCGTGGTCAACGTGCGGGCTGTGGGGATCGCCCTCCTGGTCGGCGAACGCGTGGTGCTTGCGGTGGTCGGCGACCCAGGCGATCACCGGGCCCTCCACGGCCGCCGAGCCGAGTGCCGCGAATGTGCCCCGCAGCCATGCCTTCGTCTTGAAGGCCCGGTGCGTGAGCAGGCGATGGAAGCCGACGGTGACCCCCAGGCCGGTGGCGGCGTAGAGGATCAGGAAGACGACCAGGTCGTGCCAGTAGAGGGCGTCCTCCCACAGCTGCCAGCCGACGAAGACCAGCGCGATGATGGGCACCGCGGTGATGGTGCCCGTGGCGATTCGGTCGAGCGTCTCGTTTGCCACCGGCTGGACGTCATCCCTGCCGGGCGTGTCTACCTGTACTTCCACTGGCGGGAGCGTAGTAGGTTCGGCGCATCCGATCAGTTGTGCTGACCAAGCATGGACCGCCCGAGGTGCTCCAGGTGCAGGAGCGCCCAGACCCGGTGCCGGGCGCCGGCGAGCTGCTGGTGGATGTAAAGGCGGCCGGCATCAACTTCGCGGACATCATGGCCCGGGTCGGGCTGTACCCCGACGCGCCGAAGACGCCGTGCGTGGTGGGCTACGAGGTGGCGGGCACGGTCGCCGCGCTCGGCGACGGCGTTGAGGACTTCTCGGTGGGCGACCGCGTGATGGCCGGAACGCGCTTCGAGGGCTATTCGGAGCTGGTCGCGGCGAAGGTCGCCGACGTTGCCCGTCTGCCCGACTCGATCTCGTTCGAGCAGGGCGCGGCAGTGCCGGTCAACTACTCCACCGCGTACGTGGGGCTGATCCGCTACGGCACGCTGGAGCCCGGCGAGCGCGTGCTGATCCACGCGGCGGCCGGGGGCGTGGGCATAGCGGCCACGCAGATCGCCAAGGCCCGCGGCGCCGAGGTCTACGGCACGGCGTCGCCCGGCAAGCACGACGCCATCCGCGGCTTCGGGGTCGACCACGCACTCGACTACACGAAGGCGGGTTGGGAGAAGCCCCTGCCGAAGATGGATGTGGTGATGGACGCGGTGGGCGGCAAGAGCTTTCGCACCAGCTACGACCTGCTGCGCGCCGGCGGTCGTCTGGTGGCGTTCGGCGCCTCCGCGGTGGTCTCGGGAGAGGAGCGCAGCATCGTGACGGCCGCGCGCGCCGCGCTCTCGATGCCGAAGTTCAACCTGATCAAGCAGATGTCGGCCTCAAAGGCGGTGATCGGGCTGAACATGCTCACCCTGTGGGATGAGCAGGGCTCGCTGGAGCGCTACATCGGGGACCTCGAGAGGATGCTCGGCGACGGCACGGCGGTGCCCGTGGTGGCCGAGTCGTTCAGCTTCGAGGACG
The DNA here is from genome assembly GCA_963808105.1 of uncultured Thermoleophilaceae bacterium. GTDB lineage: Bacteria > Actinomycetota > Thermoleophilia > Solirubrobacterales > Thermoleophilaceae > JAAYBF01. The sequence continues at coordinate 861,059 of CAWEEH010000002.1, forward strand.
CGCCCGACGCCCACCGCTTCATCGTCGAGCGGCGCAACGTCGGCAAGGTGGTCCTCACGCCATGAGCGAAACGGGCGCCGTGCTGATCACCGGATGCTCGACCGGCATCGGACGCGCCACGGCCGAGCATCTCGCGGCGAAGGGCCACACCGTTTACGCCACCGCGCGCAAGCTCGAGTCGATCGCCGACCTGGAGGCGAAGGGCATCAAGACCCTGGCGCTCGACGTGGACGACGAGGCGTCGATGCAGGCGGCCGTGAAGGTGGTCGAGGACACGGAGGGCGCGGTGGGCGCGCTGGTGAACAACGCGGGCTACAGCCAGTCGGGCGCCGTGGAGTCGGTGAAGCTCGACGACATCCGCTCCCAGTTCGAGACGAACGTGTTCGGGCTCATCCGCATGTCCCAGCTGGTGCTGCCCGGCATGCGCCGCAAGGGCCACGGGCGGATCGTGAACGTGGGCTCGATGGGCGGCACGCTCGTGTTCCCCGGCGGGGGGATCTACCACGCGACCAAGTTCGCGGTCGAGGCGATCAGCGACGCGATGCGCTTCGAGGTGAAGGGCTTCGGCGTCGACGTCGTGCTCATCCAGCCCGGGCTGATCACGAGCGACTTTGCGGCAGCCGCCGTCGGCGCGCTGAACACCGGCACCACCGACGATGGGCCCTACGGCAAGTTCAACCAGGCCGTGGCATCGGGCACGGTGGACGCCTACGACGGACCGACCGCCAAGCTCGGCGGCCCGCCAAAGGCGGTGGCGAAGGTGATCGAGAAGGCAATCACCACGCGGCGGCCGCGCACGCGCTACAAGGTCACGGCATCAGCCCGGCTGATCATGGGCCAGCGCAAGCTGCTGTCCGATCGAATGTGGGACCGGTTCGTGGGCACGCAGTTCCCGCGGCCTCGCTGAACGGGACGCAACCTGGTCCCGGCCGCCCCGCTTGGCGGCCCGCAGCGCCCTGTCTGCGGCCTCCAGCATCAGGTCCAGCTCGATCTCTTCGCCTTCCGCCGCGCTCACGCCGAAGGATGCGCTCATGGGCACGTCACCGACCGGCCGTCGCGAGACGGCGGCGCGCATGCGCTCGGCGACCTTGCCGGCGTCATCCAGCCCAGCTCCGGGAAGCAGCACGAGAAACTCCTCTCCGCCCAGCCGGTAGATCAACTCGAAGCCGCGCAGCGAGTGCCTCATCTCGTCCGCCGCGCCCTGCAGCACGGTGTCGCCCACCTGGTGTCCGTGCACGTCGTTCACCAGCTTGAAGTGGTCGAGGTCGCCCAGGACCATGGCGAGGCGGCCGTCGGTGCGAATGGCCTGCGCACGCAGCTCCGCAAAGCGCTCCGCGAGCGAAGCTCTGTTGAGAAGGCCGGTCAGAGGGTCGAGCACGGCGCGGGAGCGTTGGGTCACCTCGGACTGCATCAGCTGGCGGGTCATCAGGCCCGCCGTGACGAGCGTGGTGAGCGTCGCGAGGGTGAGCCGGGGATCGTGGGCAAAGGCCGCCGGGGTCGCGCCGACCGTGGCCGCGGCGAGCGCGACCGTCGCGAAGCCGAGAACCAGGACCGCTCCGCGGGTCGGGAGCACCGCGGCCGAGCCCACCACGGGCAGGATCATGAGCGGCATCGCCGGGTTGGCCGCCCCGCCTCGGTCCGCCACGAGGATCGCGAGGGCGACGATCGGGATGAGCAGCTCCACCATCACGGCGTACTCGGGGCGATCGGCCCGGGCGACGGCGATGTCCACCAGGACGAAGGCGATGCCCACGCTCGTGGCCACTGCGAGCGCCAGCGCCCCGACAATGGGGATCGCCGCAAGGGCGACAATGACGGTGAGCAGCACCCCCGCGTTGCGGGGACGACGCATCCTGCGCCACATGTCGATCACACGGGGGCGGTCGAGTGCAGCCGGACAGAGCCAGGTCCGATCGCGAGTCATTGCCCATCCATCGGCGGCGGACCCGGAAAGGCTTAGTCTTGTGAGAGGTGGACCGCCTGACCTCGATCGACGCCTCGTTTCTGGCCCAGGAACGCGAGGGCTCGCACATGCACATCGGCGGGGTGCTGATCTTCGGCGGCGACGCTCCCAGCAAGGACGAGCTCGCAGAGCACATCCACTCGCGCCTGCACCTCGTGCCGCGCTACCGCCACAAGCTCTCGTTCCCCCGCTTCGAGATGGGCCGGCCGCTGTGGGTCGAGGATGCGAGCTTCAACATCGGCTACCACGTGCGCCACACGGCGCTGCCCGCGCCGGGCTCCGTGGAGCAGCTCCGGCTCCTGGTGTCGCGGATCTTCTCCCAGCGCCTCGACCGCTCCAAGCCGCTGTGGGAGCTGTGGCTCGTCGAAGGCTACGAGGGCGGCTTCGCGATCGTGAGCAAGGTGCACCACGCGGTGGTGGACGGCGTCTCCGGCGCCGATCTCACCACGGTGTTGTTCGACCTCTCCAAGGACGGCACCGAGGTGCCCCCGCCCGAGTCCGCCTGGAACCCCGCGCCCGAGCCCAGCGGCGCGCAGGTGGTGGCCAAGGGCGCCGCCGACCTCGCCGGTGCCCCGGTCGGCCTTGCCAAGCGGGCGCTGGGGGCGGTGACCGATCCGAGCCAGACGATCGGCCGCGCGCGCGAGGTGGCCTCGGGCGTCGGAGAGATCGCCTGGGGGGCGCTCAACAGCGCGCCGCAGACCCCGCTCAACGGGCCGATCGGCCCGCACCGGCGGGTCACGTGGGTGCGCATGCCCCTGACCGATCTCAAGGAGATCAAGAACGCGCTCGGCGGCACCGTGAACGACGTCTTCCTGGCCACGGTCGCCGGGGCGCTTCACAACTGGCTGCGCAGCCGCGGCCTGCGCACCGAGGGCCTGGAGATCCGCTCCGCCGTGCCGGTGTCCGTGCGCGCCGAGGGTGCCGGCTCGGAGATGGGCAACCAGATCACCGTGATGGTGGGCAAGCTGCCGACCTACGTGCCCGACCCGGTGGAGCGCCTGCGCGTGGTGAGCGAGTCGATGAAGGGGCTCAAGGAGTCCAAGCAGGCGCTCGGCGCCCAGGCCATCGCCGGGGTGGAGGACTTCGCCCCGCCCACGATCTTCGCCCAGGCGTCGCGGCTGCACTTCTCCAACCGCATGTACAACCTGCTCACCACCAACGTGCCCGGCCCGCAGTTCCCGCTCTACCTGCTCGGCCGCGAGATGAAGGAGATGCTGCCGGTCGCGTTCCTCGCTCCGGGCCAGCGCCTCGCGATCGCGTGCATGAGCTACAACGGCATCGTCGCGCTGTCGATGATCGGCGACTACGACGGCATGCCGGACCTGGAGCAGCTGGCGGACCTGGTCACGGAGGAGGTCGCCGCGCTGCGCGAGGCGGCTGAGTCGGTGACAATGCCCGCAACCCCCTAAGCAGAAGTTCAGAGGAGAGAGATTTGCCCTACTTCAAGGACGCGGACGAGGTCTACGAGTTCATCGGCCAGCTGTTCGAGGATCTGGCCGATGACGACGAGCTTGGCCCCAAGTTCCGCAAGGCCAACACGATCGTGCAGTACCAGTACTCGAACCCCGACTCGCAGATCACCGTGAAGATGATCGATGGCGAGGACGGCCAGGTGGACACCGGCGAGACGACCATGGAGCCCGAGGTCGTGATGACGATGGAGGCCGACACCGCTCACAAGTTCTGGCTCGGCAAGGTGAACGTGACCGTCGCGCTCGCGCGTGGTCAGATGAAGGCGAAGGGCCCGGTCGCCAAGATCCTCAAGCTCGTGCCGCTGGTGAAGCCGGTCTTCCCGCGCTACCGGGCGATGCTGGAGGAGAAGGGCCGCACAGACCTCGTGGAGGCCTGAGGCGTTGGAAGCCGGCTCTGAGGTCGGAGCCCGCCAGATGGCGGGCTTCAAGGACTTCTACCAGGCGGCTCAGCAGACCCGGGTGATCGCCGGGCGCGACCTGCTCTCGAGCACCGGGTTCGAGTTCATCAAGGAGGGCGCGCACCGCGTGTTCGTGGTCACCGACAAGGTGATCCGCGAGACCGGTCTCGTCGACACGGTGATCGCCGGTGTCGAGGACGGCGGGCTGGAGGTGGCCGGCGTTTTCGACGACGTGCCCCAGGACTCCTCGACCGAGGTGGTCGACCGCTGCGCCGAGGAGGGCAAGGCCGCGGGCGCGGACTCGTTCCTGGCCGTGGGCGGCGGCTCGGTGATGGACACGGCGAAGATCGCCGACGCGGTGTTCACCCACGGGGGCAGCGCCGCGGAGTCCGAGGGCTTCTACCTGATGCCCCGCGCGGACGATGGCGCGGGAGCCCCACTGCCGATCGCACCGCTCGCCTGCATCCCCACCACCTGCGGCACCGGCTCCGAGGTCTCGATGGGGGCCGTGGTGAAGGACCACGAGCGGAAGGTGAAGCTGGAGATCGCCGACTTCCCGCTGTTCCCGCGCCTGGCGATCCTCGATCCCGACTCCACGCGCACGCTGCCGCCGGCGATCGCCGCCGCGACGGGCATGGACGCCATGACCCACGCGATCGAGGGCTACGTCTCGCTCGACTGCAATCCGCACCAGGACGGCCGCTCGATCGTCGCCCTGAGGCTGATCCGGGACAACCTCGAGCGCGCGGTGTCGGACCCCTCGGACGATGAGGCGCGCGGGCAAATGCTGATCGCGGCGTCGCTGGCGATCACGATCTCGCTCGGATCGACGCACTCGATGTCCCATCCCTGCGGCGCCCACTTCAGCGTCCCGCACGGCGTGGCCAACGCGATCAACATGCCGCACGTGATCCGCTTCAACGCCGCCGGCGGCGAGGACATCGCCGACCGCTACCGCGACCTCGCGGAGATCTTCGGCGTGGAGACGGCGGCGGCGACGTCGGCGACGCGTTCGCCTCCCACATCGAGGGGATGGTGGAGCGGATGGGGCTGCCCACGCGGCTGTCCCAGGTGGGCGTCCCCGAGGACGGGATCCCCGCCCTGGTGGAGGGCGCGATGGGCGACGGGCTCAGCCTGCTGAACCCGCGTGAGCCCACGGAGGAGGACTACGAAACTCTGTACAAGGAGGCGTTGTGAAGCTGAAGCTGGCGTTCGGTGCCGTAATGGTCGCGGCGACGGTCGTTCTGTCGGGGTGCGTGGTGTTCCTCGGCCCGGTGACGTCCTCGCAGCAGGACGTGATCGGCAAGCTGCGGCTCACGTTCACGATCTGCGCCTCGGGGTTCAACGACGGCGACGACCCCGATCCCGAGAACGAGGACCATCCGGGCTGCCCCGACCAGGGACTCAGGGACAGCGACGCCAATAACGACACGGTTCAGGTGCTGCTGGGCTTCCGCGTTCCCGCGGGCACGGGTACGCCCGACACGCTCACCACGGATCCCGTTCCCAGCCCGCCCGCCGGCGGTCCGACGAGCTTCGCGCGCAGTCCCAGCTACGCCGCCGATCTCCAGCGCCACCTCCCCGCGCCCCGGGGTTCGTGTGGGTCGGGTACATCTCGGCCCCGTACGTACACGACCACGGTGCGGACGACGTGCCGGCGCAGTCGGCGCAGTTCACCGCCGACTTCGAGTTGCCGCGACCCGCGGACGGCGGGCCCTTCGCCGGGCCCTTCCGGATCCGGCCCGTGGTCGGTTTCCGTGGCGACTCGCCGCCCGACGTCATGTTCTCGCGGCCGGTCAGCTGCGGCGACTTCCCCTTCGGCGGCGAACTCACCACGTGCGTCGACTCGCCGAGCGAGGCCGCCATTCCCACCAACCTGCAGTTCCCCACGCGTGACCTCGGCGTTCTCGGCAGCGCCGCGGAGGCCAGCCCGGGACAGACGGTCCAGCTGCCCTTCAACGCCAATCTGAACGGCGCGCTGCCGGCCGGCACCACGTTCTCGGTCTCGGCCGTCACGAACCTTCCGGGCGTGACGGTGGCGCCCAGCCCGGCGTCGTTCACCCCGGCCGCGAACGCGAGCACTCGAATCACCGTGCCCGTCGCGATCCCGAGGACGGCGGGGCCGGGCACGTTCGACGTATCGGTCACGGCCAGCCTGCCCAACGGGCAGACGCGCCGCGGCACTCCAGGCTCACCGTCCGTGACCGTCAGAAGCCGGTGGCCTCGCGGCTGTCGATCAGGCCGAAGACGTTGCGTCCCCAGGCGCCGTCGGTGGCCGCACCTGCGCGTGCTTCCTACCGGCTCAGCGAGGCCGCCAGGATGAGCTTCCGCGTGCAGCGCTGCCGCAAGGTCAGGCGCAGACGCGCTGCCGGACCGCGAAGGGCAGCTTCAGCCAGCCGGCAAGGCGGGCACCAACCGCTTCCGCTTCACCGGCTTCCTGCGCAACCGCGCGCTGAGGCGCGGCAGCTACCGGCTGGTCGGCACGCCGACCGACGCCGCGAAGAACAAGGGCAAGTCCGTCCGGGCATCGTTCCGGATCAAGCGCTGACAGAGGAGAGCACGATGGCCGTCGCACCCACCCAGGACCTGAAGGCGTACAAGAACTACATCGGGGGCGAGTGGGTCGAGGCCACCGGCGGGGAGACGTTCGAGGTCGAGAACCCCTCCTCCGGCGAGGTGTTCGCCACCGTCCCGAAGGGCGGCCGCGAGGACGCCCATGCGGCGATCGCGGCCGCGCGCGAGTCGTTCGACTCGGGCGTGTGGGCCGACATGGACCCCGACGAGCGCGTGCGGATCATGCGCTCGGTGGTCGACAAGTTCACCGAGCACGAGGACGAGCTGGCCGAGCTCGAGTCGCTGCAGTCGGGCATGACGATGCGCGTCGACCGCCACCGTGGTGATCGGCTACTGCATCGAGCACTGGGACTACTTCGCCCGCCAGGCCGGGCGCTCGCGCCAGGAGGCGCTCGCCGCCGGTCTCGTTCCCCACCCACTCCTACAACTTCGTGCTGCGCGACCCGATCGGCGTCTGCGCCGGGATCGTGCCGTGGAACTTCCCGCTGGTGATGGCCGTGTGGAAGCTCGCGCCGGCGCTGGCGATGGGCAACAGCGTGGTGCTCAAGCCGGCGTCCAACACGCCGCTCACCGCGCTGCGGCTGGCCGAGCTGCTCGACGAGACCGACCTGCCCAAGGGCGTGGTGAACGTGATCACCGGCGGCGGCGCGACGGTGGGCGAGGAGCTGGCCTCGCACCCCGACGTGGACAAGGTCTCGTTCACCGGCTCGACCGTGGTCGGCCGGCGGATCATGCAGCTGGCCTCCAGCACGATCAAGAAGTGCACGCTGGAGCTGGGCGGCAAGTCGCCGAACATCGTCTTCGAGGACGCCAACATCGAGGCGGCCGTCGACGGCGCGCTGTGGGCCACGTTCTTCCACCAGGGCCAGGTGTGCGAGTCGGGCACGCGGCTGCTGCTGCCCGAGTCGATCCACGACGAGTTCGTCGAGCGGCTGGTGGAGCGGGCCAAGAGATCAAGATCGGCGACGCGCTGGACTACGACTCCGACATGGGCCCGCTGGTCTCGGCCGAGCAGCTCGAGACGGTCGAGAACTACGTGCGCATCGGCCAGGAGGAGGGCGCCAAGCTCGTGCTCGGCGGCGGCCGCCCGGCGGACGTGCCCGAGGGCGGCCACTACTTCGAGCCCACGATCTTCACCGACGTGGACAACTCGATGACGATCGCCCAGGAGGAGATCTTCGGCCCGGTGCTGTCGGTGATCAAGTTCAAGAACGACAAGGAGGCGATCGAGATCGCCAACGACTCGATCTACGGCCTGGCGTCCGCGGTGTGGTCCGAGGACTACGACCGCTGCCTGGAGACCGCGAGGAAGCTGCGCGCCGGCACGGTGTGGATCAACGACCACCACCTGATCAACTGCATCGCGCCGTTCGGCGGCTACAAGCAGTCGGGCATCGGGCGCGAGCTGGGCACCTACGGCATGGACGAGTACACCGAGGTCAAGCACGTGCACGTGGACCTCACGCGCGATCCTCAGCGCAAGATGTTCGGCGTGCTGCTGTCGGAGAGAGGCCCGGCCTCAGGCGTCAGGCCTCAGGAACTGCTGCCATCGCCCCGGCGTGGGGTGTCGCTCGGTGCGCCTCCACCATCTGCTTCAGCGTGGCCTTCGCCGTGTGCTTGGGCTTCCAGCCCAGCTGCTTCTGCGCCCGGTCGGTCTTCATCAGCACCGGCTTGCGCACGCTGTGGATCCACGGCCGTGGCGGCGGGCAGCGGTAGCCGCTGCACGACCTCGGCGGTGGCGTCCACCGCCAGGTCCGGCACCGGGACCGAGTACCAGCCCAGGGCGTCGGCCAGGTCGCTGATCGGTGAGCGTCCCGCGCGCGGCGAGGTTGTAGGGGCCGGGCTCGCCCTTGCCCTGCACGCGCGGCCAGGAAGGCCGATGCCACGTCGTCCTCGTGCACGAGCTGGAAGCGGCGTGCCCGGGTCGGGGATCACCGGCTTGAGGATCGGCATGTTGGAGAGGAAGGAGCGCACCGCGCCGGGCATGGAGTCGCCCAGGCGCACGTAGGGGATCTCGTCGATCATCGTGCGCGCGGTGGGCCCGGCGACGATGCAGGGGCGGAACGCGTAGGCCACTGTCTTGCGCCGGCGCAGCAGCACCTGCGCGAGCACGCCCTCGACCTCGGCCTTCTGCGCCGAGTAGGAGTGCTCGGGCGTGCCGCGCGGCTCGATGTCCTCGGTCAGCCAGTCGGGGTTGTCGTCGTGGAAGCCGTAGGCGGCCACGCTCGACGCGTAAGCGATGCGCTCGACGCCCGGCCTTGGCCGACTCCTCGAACACGCTGCTTGCGAGCCGTCCACGTTCAGCTCGCGCGTCGCGTCGCTGGCGTCGAGGATCGCGAAGGCCAGGTGGACCACCACGTCGGCGCCCTTCACCAGCGTCGCGACGCTCTTCGCGTCGGCACGTCGCCCTCGCGGTACTCGGTCTTCTTCCAGCCCTGGTCGGCGGGGTCGAACGGGCGCCGCGCCATGCCGACGATCCGCTTCACCGAGCGCGAGCGCTCGAGCGCGTCGACCACGGCGATGCCGAGATCGCCGGTCGGACCGGTCACCGCCACGGTCAGGCCCTGGGTGGCCACCGTGCGGTTCTACCCGATTCGCAGCCTCTGTGCTCGGTTCTCGCAGCTGCTGAGGATGTCGAACGAGTCCGCGACCACCGTGTCGTCGCCCGCGCCGCAGTGCACGCGGTCGCGCCTGCGGTCCTTCACGTCGACCCTGTCGTCGCCCGAGCCGGTCGCGATCCCGTCCGCTCCGCCGCCCCCGGCCACCACGTCGTCGCCCGATCCGGTGCGGATGCGGTCGCGGCCCGAGCCGCCGCGCACGGTCACGTTGCCGCCCGACGCCAGGATCACGTCGTTGCCGGGGCCGCCGAGCAGCGTGGCGTCGCCCGCGTCGGAGGTCAGCCGGTCGGGGCCGCTGCCGCCGTCGGCCACGTCGCCGTCCGCCCGAGGCGAACAGGCGGTCGCGCCCGCCGCCGCCGAAGAGGCGGTCGTCGCCGAACTGGCCGAAGAGCGTGTCCCGGCCCGAGCCTCCCAGCACGAGGTCGTCGCCCGCGCCGGCGTAGACCACGTCGTTGCCCGAGCCGGCGTCCACCCGGTCGTTGCCGGTGCCGCCGATCACGAGGTCCAGGCCGGACGCGCCCTCGACGGCGTCGTCCCCGGAGCCGGCCTCGAGGTAGTCGTTGCCGGCGAAGCCGTTGAGACGGTCGGCGCCGGCCTCCCCGTAGAGCTGGTCGGGAGCCGGCGTTCCGTTGAGCGTCTCGGCGGCATCCGTTCCGATCACGGAGTCGGCCACAGCTATCGCGCCGTAGGCCGCAAGCAGCCCGGCGGCGACCATAAGTGTCAGAACGCTGCGTCTCACCATGTACTTCAACCCGCGGAGACGCTATCCGTTGCGGCGTACCATGTGTCCATGAATGTGGTGCTCACCGACGCCGCCGCCGATGCGATCGAGCAGGTCCGCGGCCGAGCTCGGTGACGACCTCACCCTGCTGATCGGAAACGGCTGCTGCGACTCGACCGCGCCGTTCCTGTTCTCCCGCTACGCGCCTGGGCCCGCGGAGACGCACGTCTCCGACGCCGCTGGAGTGCCCGTGCACCTCGACGCCGCGCTGGTCGACCTCTTCGAGGGGCGCGAGGTGGTGATCGACGTGCGTGAGGATCCGGGCGGCGACTCGTTCTCGGCCGAGACCGAGCTCGGCCTGCGCTTCACGATGGAGCGGCTGCCGGTTCCGTCGTAGTCCGCGGGGGCGGCGTGAGCGCCGCGGCGCTGATCACCAGCACGAACGCGAGCAGCCGCAGCACCAGGCCGAGCGTGTCGTCGGGCAGCGGCTCGCCGAACACGATCGGGCCCGCGGCGATCGTGCACACGTTGGCCGCAGCGCTCGTGACGGCGATCACCGGCACGGCCTTGCCCACCTGGAGGCTGCGCGCCGAGATGCCCAGCCCGACCAGGGACAGGGTGAGGATCACGAGCGCGAGCGGGTGGGTCAGCACGGCCACGAAGCCGTCGTCGCACCCGTCCGCTGAGCGCCTTGATCGACACGTCGGACGCGCCCCAGACCAGCCCGGCCGACACGGCGAGCAGCGTGCCGCCGTGGGCCGTGGAGCGCGCCGCCACGGCGGCGGCCAGGCCGAGCGTCGCCGCGCCGCCGGCGTAGGCGACGAGCGTCCACACGGCGTAGTCGCTGTGTGCCTCGTCCGCCGTGTCACCGAGCGTGGCGGCCAGGAAGGCCAGGCCGGCGGCCGTGAGCGCCACGCCGATCCACTCGCGCCGGGTGACCGAGAACCCGAACAGCCGGTCGGCGACCACCGTGAGCAGCACGAGCCCGCCGGCGATCACCGACTGCACGAGCGAGATCGGGGCCAGCGCCAGCGCGGCGACGTGGAAGCCCCACGACCCCGTCGCGACGACGATGCCGAGCGTGTACCAGCGCGAGCCGGAACAGCGCCAGCGAGCTGGACACGGGCCGCCGCCACTCCACGGGCGGCGACTCCACCGCGCCGCGGTGCTTGTAGAGGAAGCCGACGATCGAGGTGAACGCGCACAGCGAGCGCGAACACGAGGCCGAGCTGGACGGAGAAGTCCATAGCGGCGGGAGGCTAGTCAGTCGTCGTAGCCCGGCTCGCCCGGCAGAGCACCTGCGCCACGCCGCCGTCGACCAGCACCTTGCGGCTCGACCGGCTGCACCTTGCGGGCGCGGGCGGTGGCGAGCGCGTCCTCGACCGAGGAGTGCTCGGCCAGCTGCTCCAGGTGCTTGATCGTCGGGAAGACGAGCATCAGCTCGTCGCCGGGCGCCGCGGTCGAGCGCGTCCTGGGGGCGGATCCAGCGGCCGTCCACGCACTCGGCGCCGTCGACCTTCGCCTCGGCGCCGTCGGGCGCGCGGGCGACGAAGAAGTGGGTGTCGAAGCGGACCGTGACCTGCGCCGGGCGTGATCCAGCGCGAGTAGCGCACCAGCTCGATCGTCGTCGTCGAGCGCGATGCCGGCCTCCTCCTCCAGCTCGCGGCGCGCGGTGCGCAGCTCGTCGCCGTCGTCCTTCGAGGTCGAGCCGCCCGGGAACACCCAGGCGCCGCCCATGAACCGCTGCTCGGGGTTGCGCTGTACGAGCAGCACCTCGGGGCCCTCGTCGGAGTCGCGCAGCAGGATCAGCGACGCCGCCTCGCGCGCCTCCGTGACCTCGCCGGTGTTCAGCTCCTCGCCCGGCGGCGGCTCGTCAACGCGCATCGGCGCAGCGTATTGGACGTTCCAGCCGCAACAGAGCGGCGGCCGCTAGATTGCCGCGCCGTGAGCGAGGCGACAACGGTTCAACAGTGGATCTGCACCAGCTGCGGGTTCATCTACGACCCCGAGCAGGGCGACCCCGACGGGGGCATCCCGCCGGGCATGGCGTTCGAGGACATCCCGGACGACTGGTTCTGCCCCGTCTGCGGGGCGCGGAAGAAGGACTTCGAGCCCCACGAGGCCTAATTCGCGGCGTTCCGTGAGAAGTTCCACCGCATAGGTGGAATTCCTCACTCAGCGGAGCAAGCCTAGGCCGCGTTGGCTAGCCGGGGGACCGTCGTCGCGGCCTCGATCGCCTCGGCGGTGACGGTCGACCAGCCGCCGCAGCTCGTCCTCGGAGATCGCCAGCGGCGGCATCAGGATCACCGTGTCGCCGAGCGGGCGGACGATCGCGCCGCGCCGGCGCGCCTCGAGCGTGACCCGGTGGCCCATCCGGGCCTCGACGGGGTGGTCGCCGAGCTCGATCCCGGTCATGAAGCCGCGGCGCCGCACCTCGGCCACCTGAGGCATCGCCTCGACCTCCGCGAGCAGCTCTGCGAGCAGGTCGATCTTCGGCTGCAGGCGCTCCAGCGTGCGCTCCTCCTCGAACACCTCGAGGGTGGCGATCGCCGCCGCGCAGGCGAGCGGGTTGCCCGTGTAGGTGTGGCCGTGGAAGAAGGTGCGGAACTCCTCGTGCTCGCCCGAGGAAGCCCTCGTAGATCTGCTCGGTGGCGAGCGTGGCCGCCAGCGGCAGGTAGCCGCCGGTGATCCCCTTGGCGAGGCACATCAGGTCGGGCGCCACGTCCTCGTGCTCGCAGGCGAACATCCGCCCGGTGCGGCCGAAGCCCACCGCCACCTCGTCGCAGATGAGCAGCGCGCCGTGGCGGTCGCACAGCTCGCGCACCGCGCGCAGGTAGCCCTCGGGGTGGACGAGCATCCCGGCGGCGCCCTGCACGAGCGGCTCCATGATCACGGCCGCGACCTCGCCGGGGTGGTCCTCGAACAGGCGCTCCATGTCGGCGGCGTCGCCGGGCTCGGCCTTCAGCGTGTCGAACAGCAGCGGGCGGTACATCGCGTGGAAGAGGTCGATGCCGCCGACCGAGACCGAGCCGATCGTGTCGCCGTGGTAGGCGTCGCGCAGGGCGATGAACCGCGATCGCCTGCGTGTCGCCGCGCTGCTGGCCAGAACTGGAACGCCATCTTCAGCGCGATCTCGGTGGCGGTGGAGCCGCTGTCGGAGTAGAAGCAGCGGGTGAGGCCGGGCGGGGCGATGGCGATGAGCCGTTCGGCGAGCTCGATCGCCGTGGGATGGGTGAGGCCGAGCATCGTGGAGTGCGCCACCTTGTCGAGCTGGTCGCGCACGGCGGCGTCGATGCGCGGGTGGCGGTGGCCGTGGACGGTGCACCACAGCGAGGAGACGCCGTCGATGTAGCGGCTGCCGTCGGTGTCGATCAGCTCGCAGCCCTCGGCGCGCTCGATGATCACCGGCTCCTCGTCGGCCCATCCGCGCTGCTGGGTGAAGGGGTGCCAGACGTGCTGACGGTCGGCGGACGGCCGAGGTCCTTCACGAGCGAGCGACCCTAGCTATCGTGCCAGTCGGAATGCCGCCTCTGCCCCTGCTGGTTTTCGTGGTCGGGACGGGCTCGCTGGGCGCGGAGATCGCGGCCGTGCGGCTGCTCTCGCCCGTACTTCGGAGCCTCGACGATCGTGTGGGCCAACACGATCGGCGTCGTGCTGGTCGCGCTGTCGGTCGGCTACTGGCTCGGCGGCCGCTTCGCCGACCGCCATCCGCACATGCGCGGGCTGTGCCTGCTCACGCTCACCGCGGCCGTCCTGCTGGCGATCGTCCCGTTCGCGGCCGACCCGCTGCTCGACGTCGCGGTGGACGCGCTCGACTCGATCTCGGCCGGCGCGTTCCTCGGCTCGCTGGTCGGCGTGCTCGGCCTGGTGGCGGTGCCGGTGCTGCTGCTCGGCATGGTCTCGCCCTGGGCGATCCGCCTGGCGGTGAACACGGTCGAGGAGGCGGGCGAGGTGGCCGGGCGCCTCTACGCGCTCTCCACCGCGGGCAGCCTCGTGGGCACGCTGCTCTCGGCGCTCGTGCTGATCCCGGCCGTGGGCACGCGCCGCACCTTCCTGGTCTTCGCGCTGGCGATCGCCCTGGTGGCGGTCTGGGGGCTCCGGCCCGTGCGCCGCTACGCGCTCGCTCCGGCCGCGATCATCGGGCTGATGGCGCTGCCCGTGGGCACGCTCAAGGCGCAGACCGACGACGGCCGCGTGATCCACGAGGCCGACACCGAGTACCAGTACGCGCGCGTGATCGAGCGCGCCGACGGCTCGCGCGCGCTGGAGCTGAACGAGGGCCAGGCCCAGCACTCGATCTACGAGCCCGACACGGTGCTCACCGGCGACGTCTGGGACGGCCACCTGGTGCTGCCGTTCACGCGCCTGGACCGCCCGCCGCGCCGGGTGGCGATCCTCGGCAACGCCGCCGGCACGACCTCGCGCGCGTACGAGGAGTTCTTCCCCGACACGATCGTCGACGGCGTGGAGATCGACCCCGAGCTGTCGGACATCGGGCGCGAGTACTTCGACATGAACAACCCGCACCTGAAGCTGCATCACGAGGACGCGCGGCCGTGGCTGCGCCGCACCGACGAGCGCTTCGACGTGATCTCCGTCGACGCCTACCGCCAGCCCTACATCCCGTTCTACCTGGCCACCGAGGAGTTCTTCGAGCTGGTGCGCGACCGCCTGGCACCCGGCGGCGTGGTGATCGTGAACGCCGGCCATCCCGAGGGCCAGGACGACCTCGAGAAGGTGCTCACGGCCACGATGGGCGAGGTGTTCGCGCAGCGTGCTGCGCGACCCGATCGAGGACACCAACACGCTGATCGTGGCGAGCGAGCAGCCGGTGTCGGCGGGGCGGCTGCGCGCCGCGGTGCCCGGGCTGCCGGTGGGGCTGCGAGCCACCGCCAGCGCGGCAGCCGCGCGAATCCGGCGGCCGCTCGAGGGCGGCACGGTCTACACCGACGACAAGGCGCCGGTGGAGTGGCTGATCGACAAGTCGATCGTGGACTACGCGGCCGACTGACGGGCAAGCTCTCCACATGAGCCACCGCAAGTACGAGCTGACCGACTACGAGGAGATGCGCGCGGCGCACCGCTGGGAGGTGCCCGAGCGCTACAACATCGCGGTCGACGTGTGCGACAAGCACCCGCGCGACAAGCTCGCGATGGTGTGGGAGGACTTCGAGGGCAACGAGCGCCAGGTCACGTTCGGCGAGCTGCAGGACCTGTCGAACCGCTTCGCGAACGTGCTCGCCGCGCACGGCGATCGAGCGCGGGGACCGCGTGGCCACGCTGCTGCCGTCGCTGCCCGAGACCGCCGCTGTCTTCCTCGGCACCTACAAGCACGCCGCGATCCTGCTGTCGATGTCGGTGCTCTACGGCGACGAGGGCATCCAGCACCGGCTGCGCGACTCCGGCGCCCGCGTGGTGGTCACCGACGCCGCCAACCGCGACCGCATCCCCGACGGCATGGTGGAGCACGTGTTGGTGATGGAGGAGCTGGTGGGGGAGATGGAGGCGGCGCCGGCCGAGTACGACGTGGTGGACACGGCGGCCGAGGATCCGGCCCAGCTCTACTACTCCTCAGGCACCACCGGGCTGGCCAAGGGCATCCTGCACGCCCACCGCTACATCCTGGCCCACGAGGAGTTCGAGTTCTGCCACGACGTGCAGGACGGCGAGCTGTTCCACGGCATGGGCGAATGGGCCTGGGCGGCGGGGATCGCGCCGCTGCTCGGCCCGTGGCGCTACGGCGCCACCGCGCTGGTGTACGCCCGCAAGGGTGGCTTCGACCCCGACGAGCAGCTTCGCTTCCTGGCGAAGCACGGGGTGCAGGGCATGTTCACCACGCCCACCGCCCTGCGCGCGATGACGGCGATCGAGGACGCGGGCGAGCGCTACCCGCTGCCCGAGCTGCGCAACGTCTGCTCGGCCGGCGAGCCGCTCAACCCCGAGGTGATCCGCTGGTTCCGCGAGCAGTACGGGCTCACGGTGCTCGACTACTACGGGCTCACCGAGAGCTACCCGCTGTGCGGCAACTTCCCGAACGTGGAGGTCCGCGAGGGCTCGATGGGGCGCGTGATGCCGGGCTGGGAGGTGGCGATCCTCGACGAGGACGAGAAGCCCGTCCCGGTGGGCGAGCGCGGCGAGATCTGCCTGAAGGCGCGCTCGAACCCCCACTACCCGCTGGGCTACTGGAACCGGCCGGAGGACACCGAGGCGGACTTCGGCGGCGAGCTGGTTCCACACCAAGGACGCCGCGCAGATGGATGAGGACGGCTACGTCTGGTACGCCGGCCGCGCCGACGACGTGATCATCTCCGCCGGATACCGGATCGGGCCGTTCGAGGTGGAGTCGGCGTGCGTGGAGCACCCCGCCGTGAAGGAGGCCGCGGCCGTCGCGTCACCCGACGCCAAGCGCGGGGACATCGTGAAGGCGTTCATCGTGCTGGCCGCCGGGCACGAGGGCAGCGACGAGACCGCCGGCGACATCAAGCAGTTCGTGCGCGGTCACCTGTCCGCGTACGCCTACCCGCGCGAGATCGAGTTCGTGGACGACCTGCCCAAGACGCTGACCGGCAAGATCCGGCGGATCGAGCTGCGCGAGGCGGAGCGGGAGCGCACGGCCGGCTAGAGCACCGGTACGAGCGGGATGTCGTAGAGGATCGCCCAGGCCGCGAACGCTCCGACCACCAGCAGACCGAGCACACCGGTGATCGCCTTCTGGCGCGGGGTCGCGTTCTCCGCTCGCTGAGCGGCGTCGTCGGCCCACACGATCGCCTTCTCCAGGATCCGCTCGGCGCGGTCGAACTCCAGCGCCAGGAAGCTGAGGCCGAACAGGATCACGAGGATGCCGGGGCCGGGGACGCCCGGACCCGACATCACGATCCCGGCCATCACCAGCAGCACCCCGATGATCACCACACCGATGCGCCGCACGATGCCCGCGCTCTCATGGCGCTTCTTGCGCTCCTGGAGCTTTCGCAGCAGGTCGGGCACGTCCTCGGGGTCCGGGCCGGCGTGGGCCCCGAGGTGGTGCTGGTGCTTGTCCTCTGTGGTGCGCTCGGTCATGCCGGGCGCATTGTTGCTTACGCGGTGCTCGCGTCCCCCGCGCGGACCGCGAGCAGGATGCTCACGATCAGGATGAGCAGGGCCGAGCCGATGAACGCGGCGAAGCCGACCGGGGTTATGGCCACGAGCGCCAGCAGCAGCATGATCCAGCCCATCCACTTCGGCAGCGCACCCGCGCCCCGGACCACGGACAGCCCAGTGGCCACAAGGAACACGAAGATCCCCATCGCCATCGGGAGGAAGTCGTTCTGCCAGAGGGCGTTGAGCGTGACGATCGAGCCTGGGTTCACGTCGTCTGCCGTCTCCGCCATCGCGAACAGGATCGTGGCATCGATCGCGCCACCGATTGCGACCGCGAGCAGGCCGGCCATGGCGACCGCCGGCAGGAAGCCGGAGTCCCCGCCGCGATCCCTGAGCACGGTGCGCAGGTAGCCACCGAAGAACACCAGCATGGCGGCGGCCAGGGTCTCGATGGCCGCACCGAACATGATCGAGTCCTTGCTGTCGCTGAAGTGCTCGACGATCTTGCGCGCGTTCTCGTCCGCGTCAGGCGGCTCGCCTGCGATTGAGAACGAGACGATCAACAGAATCACGAATGCGGCGCCCGTCAACGGTGCGATGCGGCTGGCCACTTGCTTCCCCCTCGGTTGGTTGGGCGAGTCCGGGCGAGTATCTACCGATTAGGGGTATCGCGCCACTTCTCGAGGGGCAATGCCGCTCCCGCCGCGGCGAGCGAGCCGGGCGCTGCCGCGGGCAGCCCGCTCACCGGGACCCCGGTGAGACGCTCGACTGTCTCCCGGTTCGACACCTCGATCTGCTCCGGCTGCTCGGGCCACGGCGTCATCACGATGCCCGTCACCTGGAGGCCCACGGCCCGTGCGGCCTCGACGGTGAGCAGCGTGTGGTTGATCGTGCCGAGCCCGGTCCGGGCCGTGACCACTACCGGCAGCCCGAGGTCCACGGCCAGGTCGCGCACCGAGTAGCCGGTGGTGAGCGGCACGAGCAGGCCGCCCACCCCCTCGCAGACCACGAAGCCCTGCGCCGCGCGGGCGACCGCCAGGAGCCGCTCGGGCTCGATCGGCCGCCCCGCGAGGTCCGCCGCCCAATGCGGCGAGACCGCCGGCCCGAAGGTGTACGGGGCCACGTCGGCGGGCGCCTGGCCGGTGGCGGCGCCCAGCAGCTCGTGGTCGGGTGGCCAGTCGCCGGGTTCCTCGTCGAGCCCCGTCACGACCGGCTTGAACGCGGCCACCTTCTCGCCGCGTTCGGCCAGCGCGGCGCAGATCGCCGCGGCCACCACCGTCTTGCCCGCCCCGGTGTCGGTGCCGGTTACGAAGACGCCGCGCACGGCGAGGGCAGCTAGGCGGCTTCGGCCAGGCCGTCGAACACGCTGGTGGCCGGCGCGCGGCGCGCCTCGGCCACCACCTTCGCGATGCGCTTCGCGGCCTCGCGCAGCTCCGACTTCGTGTGCGACGCCATCACCGTGAGCCGTAGTCGCGACGTGCCGGCGGGCACGGTGGGCGGGCGGATCGCCTGGGCGAACACCCCGCGGGCGAGCACCTGCTCGCTGGCCCTGGTGGCAACCTCCGCGTCGCCGATCAGCAGCGGGATGATCTGGGTGGTGCCCGGCACGCCGGCGATCCCCTCCTCGGCCAGCGCCTCGCGCAGGACGTCGGCGTTGCGCTGGAGCTTCTCCACTCGTCGCGGCTGCTCGCGCAGCAGCTCGAGCGCCGCCATCGCCGCGGCCACGGACGGCGGGGCGGGGGCGGTCGAGAAGATGAACGTGCGGGCGGTGTTCACCAGGAGCTTCGACATCTGGCTCGAGCAGCAGACGTAGGCGCCGTATGAGCCGAGCGCCTTGCCGAGGGTGCCCACCACCACGTCGACATCGTCCTCCACCCCAGCGGCCGCCACCGCGCCGCGGCCCTCGGGCCCGATGGCGCCCGTGCCGTGCGCCTCGTCGACCATCACGCGCACGTCGTGGTCGTGGCCGAGCTTCACGATCTGCTCCAGAGGCGCGATGTCACCGTCCATGGAGAAAACGCCGTCCGTCACGATCAGCGATCCGCGCCCCTGCGCCTGCTCGAGGCCCCAGGCGAGGTGCTCGGGGTCGGCGTGGCGGTAGACGAACGTCTCCGCTCCCGACATGCGGCAGCCGTCGATGAGGCTGGCGTGGTTGAGCTCGTCGGAGAACACGACCTCGCCCTTGCGCGCCAGCGCCTGGACCACACCCGTGTTGGCCAGGTAGCCCGAGCCGAACAGCAGGGCGGCCTCGCTGTGCTTGAAGTCCGCGAGGCGCTCCTCGAGCCGGCGATGGATGCGCATGGTGCCGGAGATGAGCCGCGACGCGCCGGCGCCGGCGCCGTAGCGCATGGCGGCCTCCGAGGCCGCCTCGCGCACGCGCGGGTGGTCGGCCAGACCGAGGTAGTTGTTGGAGCACAGCAGCAGCACCGGGCGGCCGTCGAGCAGCACCCGCGGCCCCTGAGGCCCGGAGATCATCCGCATCCGGCGCAGCAGCCCGCGGTCCTTGATCTCCCCGAGGGCGCGGTCGATGTCCACTACTCGCCCTTCACCTGCACAACCTCGAGGCCGGCGTTCGGGGCGCCGTCGGGCCGCGGCGGCACCTTGTCCTTCTTCACGCGCCGGAGCTGGATCTCGGGGTTCCAGAAGTTGGCGTCGGCCTGGCTGTCGATCAGCTCGTCGATCGGCGTGGCCGGCGTGTCGCCGTCGAGCCAGCCCGAGCGGTTGTCCGGCCGGGGGTTCGCGCCGTTGTCCTCCTGGCGCGCCACGTTGAGGCCGAGCTCCTCGAACATCGCGCGGTCGTCCTCGGGCTCGGAGCCCAGCGTGGTGAGGAAGTTGCCCATCATCACGCCGTTGATCCCGGCCTTGACGGCCATCTTGTGCAGGTCGCCCAGGTTCTCCACCCGGCCGCCGCAGAGGCGGAAGAGCGCGGCGGGGAGGATCAGCCGGAAGATGGCGATCCACTTGACCGCCTCCCACGGGTCCATGTAGTCGCGGTCGCCGAACTTGGTGCCGGGCCGCGGGTTGAGCATGTTGATCGGCACGCTGGTGGGGTCGATCTTCGCCAGCTCGAAGGCCATCTCCACCCGCTGCTCGCGGGACTCGCCGAGGTTGAGGATGCCGCCGACGCAGGTCTCGAGGCCGGCCTCCCTCACCGCGTCGATGGTGCGCAGCCGGCCCTCGTAGCGCACGGTGGTGGACACCTCGTCGTAGTAGCTCTCGGCGGTCTCCACGTTGTGGTGCACGCGCTGGATGCCCGCGTCCTTGAGCTGCCGCGCCCGCTTCACGCTCATGTGCCCGACCGACGCGCAGCGCTTGAGGTTGGTCTCGGTGGCCACCAGGCGGGCGCCCTCGAGGATCGACTCGAAGTCCTTCTTGGAGAGCCCCTGACCCTGGGTGACCATGCAGAAGCGGTGCGCGCCCGCGGCCTCGGCCGCCCGCGCGTGCTCGAGGATCTGCTCGGGGGTCATCATCGCGTGCATCGGCGTCTCGGCCTCGGCGAAGCGCGACTGGGCGCAGAAGCCGCAGTCCTCCGCGCAGCCGCCCGACTTGGCGTTGACCAGCGAGCACATGTCGGTGGAGTCGGCGAAGCGCTCCACGCGGGCCTTCCAGGCACGCTCGACGAGCGCCTCGATTTCCGCGTGGTCCTCGAACTCGCCGAGCTGCCGCGCCTCTTCAGGGGTGATCAGCGGGGGCACCGACCGCCAACTTAGGCGCGCGGTCGGACGGAGCTAGGCGCTCTGAAGCACCTCCGGGCGCACGCAGAAGCCGTCTCCGGAGAAGCCCTGGGAGCCGATCCCGAATGCCCAGTTGAAGCGCGCCCGGTAGTTCTCCACGGCCACCTCGTTCGCCAGCTCCACCAGCTGGCCCTCGTCGAAGTGCTCGCGCAGGCGAGCGAACAGCTCGTCGGGGACCTCGGCCGGCGTGCGGGTCATGCCCACCGCGAAGTCGAGCACGAGCTTCTCGAGCTCCGAGAACTCGGGGCTGGTGGAGTGCTCGGGCAGGGCGCGCAGCTGCGCCTCGGTCACGCCGTGGGTCGTGGAGATCATCGAGCCGATGTCCATGCAGAACTCACACCCGGCGAGCGCGGCCGCCTTGGTTGCGGCGAGGGCCTTGAGCTTCGCCGGCACCCGATCCGCCTTCTCGGTGGCGTACTCGAGCGCCCCGTAGCCGGCCAGGATGCCGGGATGGTGGGCGTAGACGCGCGTCGGCTCCGGCACCACGCCGAACTCCCGCTTGGCGTAGGCGTAGGTCGCGCGCGCCAGCAGGCCGGCGTCGCCGTTTGAGACCGGGGCGATGCGCGCGCCGTCGGCGCCGGCGGTTGCCGTGGCCGGCCGCTCCGCTCGTCTGGTCACGAGAACGAGGACGAGCACCCCGCCGGCCACCTGTCCCACGAGGGCCACCGAGTTGATGACCGCGTCGGCGGTGCCGTAGGGGTCGAGGTTGAACAGATGCCAGACCGTGTGCGGCACGGCGTACACGAGCCACGTGAGCGCCGCCGCGACCACGGTCGTGCGGTGCAGGGTGACCGCGGCGATCGTGAGCAGCAGGGCCAGTCCGACGAACAGCGCCCCGACGTCGGTCACCAGGTGCTCGTCGAAGGGCCCGAGGACGTTCACCCAGCCGTCGGTGCCCACGGGGAAGTCGTCGTAGAACGAGCGCGGGGCAAACACCGCCCAGAGCCCGATCAGCCCCTGCGGGAGACCGAGGGACAGCAGCAGGAAGCGGATCCCGCCGCGGTGATTGTCGATGCGATCGCTCATTTCGTTCGCTCCTTTGCCAGGGTCTCGTCCACCAAGTTGTGTTCGGCCAGCAGAGCCAGGCTCGCGTCGGCCCAGGTCTCGATGAAGCGCTCCTCGTCCACGTCGCCCGGCGGCCGGCCGAAGAGCGTCTCGAGCACGCGGTAGTTGATGATCGAGCCGAGCACGACCGCGGCAATCGCGTCGATGTCCGGCCCCTCTACGCCGCGCTCGCGGGCGGTCGCGCGCAGATCGCGGACCAGCTTGCCGTGCCCCTGGCTGACGATGCGACGATGGAAGTCGTCGCGCAGGCCGGGGGAGTTGTCGCCCTCGCGCATGATGATTCGCAGGAGCGGCTGGTCGCCGCCGATCTCGTCGAGGGCCAGGCGCCCCAACAGGCGCAGGCGGTCGCGGGGGTCCTCCGGTGCGGCCGCCTCGACGGCCGCCTCGACCTCCGCAACCGCGCCGCTGCGGCTCTCGATCGCCGCTTCCAGCAGGGCGGCCTTGCTGGGGAAGTGCTTGTAGAGCCCGCCCGAGCGCGGCACCAGCCCCGCGGCCGTCTCGATCTCGCCGACCGAGGTGCCGCGGTAGCCCTGGCGGCCGAAGAGGTCGATGGCGGCGGCGAGGATGCGCTCGCGGGTTGGTGCCGCCTGGTCGGTAATCATCCGGTTACCGATGGTAAACGAACGATTACTCGCGTGCAACGCGGTCCTATCGGGCACGATGTCCCCATGGCGCTGCACCCCGCAGAGAATCGTGGCTACCGAGAGCTGTACGCCTACTCCCGCCAGCTGGCCGAGCACTGGCGCGCGCTGTCGGCCGCGCTCGCCGATGCCGACCTCACCAAGGTCCTCGATCGAGGCGCCGCCGCGGCCGAGGAGCTGATCGAGGAGCTCGCGCCACTGACCGCCCGCCAGGGGCTGCACGGCAAGCCGGCCGCCCAGGGCGCCGGCAAGTCGATCGCCGGCGGCGCGCGGGTGCGCGACCGGTTCCTCGAGCGCAATCAGGCGGCGCGATTCGGGATCGAGGACCTCCAGCACGTGGTCACGCTGCTCGCATACCTCGCGCGCGCGAGCGAGACGTCACGCAACGGCGAGCTGGCGGAGTTCTGCGGGCGCTGGGAGCGCAAGCTCAAGCGGCTGGAGGGCGAGGCCCGCAAGGCCGCGGCAGCCCTGGGCGCGGACCTCGACGGCGCCGTCGCTCCGCTGGACGAGTCGAGGGTCGGCCGCGTGGCTCACCACGTCGGCTACATCGCCGGGACGGTCGGCGAGGCGTTCGACCGCCGCGCGGCGCGCCGCGACTGACGCGTTCGGTCGGACCTCCTAAAAGAGTTGCCTGGGCGGTTTGTGGGTACCGCCCTCCAAGGAGGAGGAGAAGTGGGTGCTCTGGACATCCGCAGCCTGTCGATCCGTTTTGGCGGAGTGATGGCGCTCGACGACCTCACCTTTTCGGTCGAGGAGGGCGAGGTGTGTGGCGTGATCGGCCCGAATGGCGCGGGCAAGACCACCCTCTTCAACTGCATCAGCCGCCTGTACACGCCGCAGTCGGGCGAGATCCAGTTCGGCGGCGAGGACGTGCTCGGGCGCAAGCCACACGAGATCGCGGGGCTCGGCATTGCGCGCACGTTCCAGAACCTCGCGCTCGTGCACAAACTGACGGTGCGCGACAACGTGCTGCTCGGCGCACACCACCGCGCACGCGCCGGCCTCGTTGCGTCCGCGCTGTCGCTGCCGAGCGTGCGGGGTGAAGAGCGGGAGCTGCGCGAGGAGGCCGACGAGATCCTGGAGCGGCTGGAGCTCGCACCCCTGGCCGAGCAGCGGGCCGCCGGCCTGCCGTACGGAACGCTCAAACGGATCGAGCTCGCGCGGGCCCTGCTCCAGAAGCCTCGCCTGCTGATGCTGGACGAGCCGGCCAGCGGACTCACGCACGGTGAGGTCGAGGAACTGGGCGAGCTGATCCTCGGGTTGCGGGACTCGTTCGGGCTGACCGTGCTGCTCGTGGAGCACCACATGGGGCTGGTGATGCGCCTGTCCGAGCGGGTGGTCGTGCTCAACTTCGGGGGCAAGATCGCCGAGGGATCTCCTCGCGAGGTGCAGGAGAACCAGGCCGTGATCGAGGCCTATCTGGGGGCCGACGAGTGAGCCTGCTCGAGGTGGGCGAGATCGAGGCCGGGTATGGCGACGTCGTGGTTCTGCGCGACGTCTCCTTCGAGGTCGAGGAGGGAGGAGTGGCCGCCGTCCTCGGGCCCAACGGCGCCGGTAAGACCACGGTCCTGCGGGCGATCTCGGGCATGGTGAGACCGAGTGGGCGGGTGAGCATCGACGGCCGCAGCATCGCCGGGATGGATCCGTCGAAGATCGCGCGCCTGGGGATCGCCCACGTGCCCGAGGGCCGCGGTACCTTCGCCGGGCTGACGGTGGAGGAGAACCTCAGCGTCGGCGCGTACCGCCGTCGCGACGGCGCCGGCGTGCGACGTGACCGCGACCGCTGCTACGAGTACTTCCCGCGGCTCCGTGAGCGCCGCCGGGAGCGCGGAGGCAATCTCAGCGGCGGCGAGCAGCAGATGCTGGCCATCGCCCGGGCGCTGATGCTCGAGCCGCGCCTGCTCCTGCTCGACGAGCCCTCGCTCGGGCTGGCGCCGATCGTCACGCAACAGCTCTTCAGCATCCTCGGCGAGATCGTGCGCGAGGAGGGCATGACGATGCTCCTGGTGGAGCAGAACGCCAAGCTGGCGCTCGCCCTGGCCGACTACGCCTATGTGCTCGAGGCCGGCCGGATCGTCCTCGCCGGCGAGGCCGAGAACGTGAAGGACGACGAGGCGGTCCGGCACGCCTACCTGGGGGTGTGACGTGGAGCAGCTGATCCAGACACTCGTGGATGGGGTGGCAACCGGGTCGCTCTACGGGGCACTGGCGCTCGCGGTGGTGCTCATCTTCCGCACGACCGGCATCGTGAACTTCGCGCAGGGCGAGATGGCGATGTTCAGCACGTTCATCGCCTGGGGGCTGCTTCAGGCAGGGTTCCCGCTCGGGTTCGCGATCGTCACGACCATCGGCCTTTCGATGCTCGGTGGCATGCTGATCGAGCGGATCCTGATCAGGCCGGTCGAGGGTGAGGACCACCTCACGCTCGCGATCGTGACGCTCGGGCTCTTCATCCTGCTGAACAGCGGCGCGGGCTGGATCTGGGGCTTCGACACCCGCAGCTTCCCGAGCATCTTCCCCGACGACAGCGTGACTCTCGGGGGCGCCGACATCGCCGTCGAGTCGCTCGGCATCGTGGCCCTGCTGCTCGCCGTGGTCGGCGTGCTGTACCTGTTCTTCCAGCGCAGCAAGCTGGGCCTGGCCGTACGCGCGGTCTCGATCAATCCCGAGTCGAGCCAGCTGTCGGGCATCTCGGTGGGGCGCACACTGATGATCGGCTGGGGCATCGCCGCGGCCGTGGGCGCGCTCGCGGGCGCCCTGATCGCGTCGCGCCTGTTCCTCGACGTGAACTTCATGGGCGGAGTGCTGATCTACTCGTTCGCGGCAGCCACGCTCGGCGGGTTCGACAGCCCGATCGGCGCCGTCATCGGCGGCTGGGTGATCGGCATCAGCGAGGGCCTGGCCAGCACGTACGTCGACTTCATCGGCGCGGACCTGAAGATCCTCGTGCCGCTCACGGTGATCCTGGTGGTGCTGCTGATCAGGCCGTCCGGCCTGTTCGGCTCCCCCGAGGTGGCCAGAGCGTGAGCCCGGAGCGCCGCGAGCGCATGCTCCGGTACGGCGGCTACGCGATCGTGGCGGTGATCGCGCTGTCGATTCCGTTCCTGTTCGGCTCCTACCGCGTCGGCCAGTTCACGCTCGCGCTCGCGTTCGCCGTCGCCGTGCTCGGGTTGAACCTGCTCGTGGGCTACGGCGGCCAGATCTCGCTGGGTCACGGGGCCTTCTTCGCGCTCGGCGCCTACACCACCGCGATCCTGATCGAGAAGGCCGGCTTTCCGCACCTCGCGACGATCCCGGTCGCGGCGGCCGTCTGCTTCGCCTGCGGGCTGGTGCTCGGCCTGCCGGCCCTGCGCATCCGCGGCCTCTACCTGGCGCTGCTCACACTCGGGGTGGCGATCGCCGTGCCCCAGCTGATCAAGCGCTTCGACGGGCTCACCGAGGGCACGCAGGGGATCAACGTCTCCCAGCCGAGCACCCCGAGCTGGGTGCCGCTCGCCGACGACCAGTTCCTGTACCTGCTGACGCTCGCGCTAGCCGTGCCCATGTTCGTGCTGGCGGCGGGCATCGTGCGCGGGCGGATCGGGCGCGCCCTGATCGCCATGCGCGAGAACGAGGTGGCCGCCAAGGCCATGGGGGTGGACCTTGCCCGCGCCAAGACCAGCGCCTTCGCCGTCAGCGCGCTGTACGCGGGCGTGGCGGGCTCGCTGTACGTGTTCTCGATCGGGTTCGTGGCGCCGGAGTCGTTCACGCTCACGATCTCGTTCGCGTTCCTGGCGGCGGTAGTGGTGGGCGGGCTGGCGACGATCGGCGGGGCGGTGTTCGGTGCGTTGTTCATCGAGTTCGTGCCCGTCTACGCCTCGGACGTGAACCAGGCGCTTGCGGGCGTGATCTACGGCGCAGTGCTGATCGCGTGCATGTACGTGATGCGCGACGGGGTGATGGGGCTTCTACGACGCGTTGCCGGGCTGATCAGGCCACGGCCGCCGTCGAAACCGCAACAGAGGGAGAGTGAGGGTTCAGATGAGAGGCAAGCCGGGGTTCGGCTGGCTGGTGCTGCTGGCAATGGCAGCGCTCCTGCTGGTGACGGGGTGCGGGCGCGACGATGACGAGGAGAGTTCGCCCGGGATAAGCGACACGGAGATCAAGCTCGGCGGCAGCTACCCGTTCAGCGGGCCGGCGTCCGCCTACAAGACGATCGCGGCGGGCGCCCAGGCGCACTTCGACTTCGTCAACGACAAGGGCGGGGTCGACGGGCGCAAGATCAAGTTCGTCACGCTCGACGACGCCTACGAGCCTCCGCGCGCCGTGACGAACGCGCGCCGGCTGATCGATGAGGAGAAGGTCTTCGCGCTGTTCAACACGCTCGGCACGCCGAACAACCTGGCGATCTGGGACCAGGTGAACGAGAAGGAGGTGCCGCACACCTACGTCGCGACCGGCGGATCCGATTGGGGCGAGGACGTGGACGCGCACCCGTGGACGATCGGCTGGCAGCCCGACTACGTGACCGAGGCACAGACGTACGCCGAGTATCTGAAGAAGGAGAAGCCCAACGCCAAGGTCGCGGCGCTGTACCAGAACGACGGCTTCGGCAAGGACCTGCTGGGCGGGTTCGAGGAGGCCATCGAGGGCTCTGGCATCAAGGTCGTGGCCAAGGAGAGCTACGAGGTCACCGACCCGGCGATCACGTCGCAGATGCGCAAGCTCGGCGGCTCGGGCGCTGACACGTTCCTGAACATCACCACGCCGAAGTTCTCCGCGCAGGCGATCGTGGCCGTGGCCAAGTCCGACTGGAAGCCGCTGCACATCCTCAACAACGTGGGCGCGTCGAAGACGCTCGTGCTCACACCGGCGGGGCTGGACAACGCCAAGGACATCGTCTCGACCGGGTACTTCAAGGATCCGGAGGACCCGGAGTGGGAGAACGACGCGGCGATGAAGGAGTACAAGGCGGCGCTCAAGAAGTACGCGCCGAAGGCGAATCCCGACGATCCGTTCAACGTGTACGGCTGGAGTGCGGCGGCCACGATGGTCGAGGCGCTGAAGGGCATGAAGAAGCCCACCCGGGAGGCGCTGATGGACTCGATTCGCAGCATGAACCTCGAGCTGCCGATCCTGCTGCCCGGGATCAAGGTGGAGACGGGAGACGGCGACGGCTACCCGATCGAGGCCATGCAGATCATCAAGTTCAACGGCGATCGCTGGGTGCGGACGGGCGACATCGTCGAGGCCCAGCGAGGGGGCTAGCGCCGTGCTCGAGGGGCTCGTGCAGCACGACCACCCGCTGACGCTCCAGCACGTGCTGGGGCGGATGCGGGGGATGTTCGGCGACAGCGAGGTGGTGACCGCCACGGCCGGCGGCCGCGGGCGTGCCTCGTACGCGGAGGTCGCGGAGCGCATCGACCGGCTCTGCCGGGCGCTCGAGGCGCTCGGCGTGAAGCAGGGCGACCGCGTTGCCACGTTCGCGTGGAACAGCCAGCGGCACCTCGAGGCTTACCTCGGGGTGCCGTGCATGGGCGCGGTGCTCCACACGCTGAACATCCGGCTGTTCGCCGACCAGCTCGTCTACGTGGTGAACCACGCCGAGGACAGCGTGATCCTGGTGGACGGTGAGCTGGTCGAGCCCCTCGCGGAGCTGGCGCCGAGATTCGAGAGCGTGAGGCAGTACGTGGTGATGGGGGACGGTGACCTGGATGCGCTCCCGGGCGCCGTCTCCTACGAGGACCTGCTCGAGGCGCAGGAGCCCGGCTACGAGTACCCGAGCCTCGACGACCGGGCGGCCGCCGGCCTCTGTTACACGAGCGGCACGACCGGCAACCCGAAGGGCGTCCTGTACTCGCATCGCTCGAACGTGCTGCACGCGATGGGGCAGTGCCTGACGGACTCGATTGGCACGGGCTACGACGACCGCGTGATGCCTGTGGTTCCGATGTTCCACGCCAACGCGTGGGGCATCCCCTATTCGGCGGCGATGGTGGGCGCCGACCTGGTTATGCCGGGGCCGTTTCTCCAGGCCGAGCCGCTGGCAAAGCTGATCGAGGAGGAGAAGGTCACGATCACGGGCGGGGTGCCCACGATCTTCATGGACCTGCTGCGCTACGCGGACGAGCACCAGCCCGACCTCTCCAGCGTGCGCACGGCGGTCTGCGGCGGCTCGGCCGTCCCCCGCACGCTGATGGAGGCGTTCCAGGAGCGCCACGACGTGCGAATCGTGCAGGCGTGGGGCATGACCGAGACGAGCCCGCTCGGCTCGGTGGCCCGCCCACCGGCCGCGCTCGAGGGTGAGGAGCACTGGGAGCGACGGGCGACCGCAGGGCGCCTGCTCCCCCTGGTCGAGGGCCGCATCGTCGACGACGAGGGCAACGAGCTGCCCTGGGATGGCTCGTCGACGGGTGAGCTCGAGGTGCGCGGCCCTTGGGTCGCGCGGGAGTACTACAACGATCCCGCGGGAGCGGAGAAGTTCGACGACGGTTGGCTTCGCACCGGGGACGTCGCCTCGATCGATCGCCACGGCTGCATCCGCATCTCCGACCGCTCCAAGGACGTGATCAAGTCCGGCGGCGAGTGGATCTCCTCGGTCGAGCTCGAGGTCGAGATCATGGCCCATCCGGCCGTGGCCGAGGCTGCGGTGATCGCGAAGCCCGAGGAGCGCTGGCAGGAGCGGCCACTCGCCTGCGTGGTGATCGAGGAGGGCGCCTCGGTCACATGCGACGAGCTATGCGACCACCTGCGCGAGCGGGTCGCCAAGTGGTGGATCCCCGACGAGTTCGCGTTCATCGACGAGGTGCCGAAGACCAGCGTCGGCAAGTTCGACAAGAAGGTGCTGAGGCGGCGGTTCGAGGAGGGCGAGCTAGAGGGGCGCGAGCGGGTGAGCGTGGGGGTCTAACGCCCCTTCCACTCGGGCGCGCGCTTCTCCGCGAAAGCCTTCACGCCCTCGAGGAAGTCCTCTGTGCGGAAGCACGACTCCCGCAGTTCCACCAGCTCCTTCTCGACCTCCGGCGGCAGCGCCCCGGCGTGCGCGCGCAGCTCGCGCAGGATGCGCTTGTTGCCGCTCAGCGACAGCGGTGCGTTCGCGGCGATCTCCGCGGCCATCCTCCCCGCCTGCACCTCCAGCTCGGACTGCCCCACCACGTGGTTGACGAGACCGATCTCGGCGCCCCGCTCGGCGTCCACGTTGCCCCCCACGTAAAACAGCTCGGCGGTGTGCGCCGGCCCCACGACGTCGAGGAACTTCCTCAACCCCGTGTGCGAGTAGATGAGCCCGAGCTTGGCCGGCGGCATCCCCAGCTTGATCCCGCGGGCCGCGATCCTGATGTCACAGGTCAGGGCCAGCTCCAGCCCGCCGCCGATGGCGTGGCCGTTCAACGCCCCGATCACCGGATGGGGGAACGCCTCGAGCGCCTCGAGGGCGGAGTGGAAGGGATGGGCCACCAGCCTCTCGGCGTTCTCCTCGAACTCGCGCCCCTCCAGGTTGCCGAGGTCATACCCCGCGGAGAACATCGAGCCCGTGCCGGTGAGCACGAGGCAGCGGGCGTCCAGCCCGGCGACGGTCTCCGCCAGCGTGTCGAGGATCTCGTGGTCGAGCGCGCCGCGGCGCTGCTCGTTGTGGATCCGCAGCCGGACGACGCCGTCGGCGGGCTCGTCGAGGAGGAGCTTCCCCGATGCGAGCTCGGCCACTACTCGAGCACGACCAGCACGTCGCCCTCGCTCACCGACTGGCCCTCCTTGCACTTGATCTCGCTCACCTTGCCGTCGTCCTCGGCCTCGACGGGCATCTCCATCTTCATCGACTCGAGAATGGCGACCGTGTCGCCCTCCTCGATCTCGTCGCCGACCTCGCACTCGATCTTCCACACGGTGCCGGTGATGTGGGCCTCGACGTCGGGCAAGTCGTCCTCCTGGTCGGTGTGACGGGCGTGAGCACGATACCTGCGCGGTAGGTTGGCGCGGTGATTCTCGCGCTCGATCAGGGGACCACGGGCTCCACAGCGATCGTCTTCGACGCCGAGGGCCGCGCGGCCGGCCGTGCGTACAGCGAGTTCGGCCAGCACTTTCCGCGTCCCGGCTGGGTGGAGCACGACGCCACCGAGATCTGGGAGGTCACTCGCCGAGTGGGGCAGGAGGCGCTCGACGCGGCCGGCATGGACGGCCGCGGGCTGGCCGGGATCGGCATCACCAATCAGCGCGAGACGGTGGTGGCCTGGGACCGCGACACCGGCGAGCCGCTGCACCGGGCGCTGGTGTGGCAGGACCGCCGGACCGCGGCTCGCTGCGACGAGCTGCGCGAGGCCGGGCACGAGCCGCTGGTGCGCGAGCGCACCGGCCTGGTGCTCGACCCCTACTTCTCCGGGACGAAGATCGAGTGGCTCATCCGCCACGGCGACGTCGACCCGGCGCGCGCCGCCTTCGGCACGATCGACTCCTGGCTGGTCTTCAAGCTCACCGGCCGCCACGCCACCGACTACTCGAACGCCTCGCGCACGCTGCTGTTCGACACCGGCGCGCTCGCCTGGGACCCGGAGCTGTGCGAGCTGCTCGATGTGCCGGAGGACTCCCTGCCCGAGGCGTGCCCGAGCGCGCACGTCTACGGCGAGACGGACGCGTTCGGCGGCAGCGTGCCCGTCGCCGGGATCGCGGGCGACCAGCAGGCCGCGCTCTACGGGCAGGCCTGCCACACACCGGGCCTGGGCAAGAACACCTACGGCACCGGCAGCTTCGTGCTGCAGAACGCGGGCACCGAGCGGCCGGAGCCGCCCGAGGGCCTGCTGACCACGGTGGCGTGGGGTGTCGACGGGCGCGTGGACTACGCGCTGGAGGCGGCGGTGTTCGTGACCGGCGCCGCGGTGCAGTGGCTGCGCGACGGCCTCGGGGTCATCGAGAAGGCGGGGGACACCGAGGCGCTGGCGCGCTCGCTGGACTCCAACGACGGCGTGTACCTCGTGCCTGCCTTCACGGGGCTCGGCTCGCCGCACTGGGACCCATACGCGCGCGGCACCATCGTCGGCCTCACGCGCGGCTCGGGGGTCGCCCACCTCGCGCGCGCGACGCTGGAGGCGATCGCCTACCAGACGGTCGACGCGGTGCGCGCCATGGAGCGCTCGTCGGGCGTGGTGCTGAAGGAGCTCAAGGCCGACGGCGGCGCGGTGCACAACTCGTGGCTGATGCGCTTCCAGGCCGATGTTCTCGGCGTGCCCGTGGTGGTGCCCGAGATCTCGGAGACCACGGCGCTCGGGGCCGCCTACCTGGCCGGCGTGGCGACCGGCTCGTGGACCGAGGAGGACGTGCGCTCCATGTGGCGCGAGGCGGCCCACTACGAGCCGCGGATGGCCGAGCCCGAGCGCGAGCGGCTGCTCTCCGAGTGGGCTCGCGCACTCGAACGGTCGCGCGGCTGGGCACGTAACGAACCGGAGCAAGCCGGGTAGCGTACGCAGATGGCCGAGGGCCCCAAGACGGAGATGAAGGCGCAGGTCTACAAGGACCCGCGCCCGGCGGAGCACTTCGATCGCTTCCACGCGCGCACGCGCGCGAAGCGGCCGAACTGGATGTACGAGCTCGTCCGCCTCGTGCTCACGCCATACCTGCTGCTGTTCTTCCGCACCCGCGCGATCAACTCGGACAACGTGCCGGGGGACGGGCCGGTGATCGTGGCGCCCAACCACTTCTCGTTCATGGACCACTTCTTCGTGGCCGTCTACCTCCGCCGCAAGGTGCAGTTCATGGCGAAGTCGCAGCTGTTCAAGATGCCGCTCGAGATCGTCTACCACAACGGGGGCGTGTTCCCCGTGCGCCGCGGGCACCGTGACGACGAGGCGTTCAAGACCGCGCACGCGGTGCTCGCCCGGGGCGGCATCGTCGTCATGTACTGCGAGGGCGGGCGCTCGCGGACGGGCGAGCTGGGCGAGCCCAAGCCCGGCATCGGGCGGCTGGCGCTGGAGTCGGGGGCGCCGGTGGTGCCGGTGGCGCTGGTGGGCTCCGAGCGCGTGCGCGACTGGAAGCGGCTGCAGTTCCCGAAGGTGTCGGTGCAGTTCGGCGAGCCGATCCGCTTCGAGCAGGTCGATGACCCCTCGCGCGAGCAGTCGCAGGCCGCCTCGGAGCAGATCTTCGCCCGCATCCGCGGCCTGTGGCAGGGGCTGCGCGAGAACGGCCGCGGCGCGACCGTGAAGGCTGCCCGCGCCGCCCGCCGCGCCGCCGAGGCGGCCGGCCGCCGCCCCGCCAGCTCGTAGCCGACGGTTCCCCATTGTGAAGCTGCGCGGCTTGGCTCATCATCCAAGCCGTGGGAGGGACTCGTCGTTCACGGACGGCGGCCGCGGGGGCGGCTGCACTGGCGCTTGTCGGCGGCGGCGCTGCGCTCGCGCGCGGCGGCCCTGATGACGCGGCCGCGTCGGCCAAGCCGCGCGCGCAGGTGCTCACCACCAGCCAGCGCAACGCGTTGAGGCTCGACTACGTGCGCGTGCGCATCCGGTCCGGGTCGCCCGGGCGGTTCCGCCTGGGCGCCCGCGCGCGTCGCGCCGGCGGCGGTCCCAGCTTCCGCATCACCAAGCCGCGCCGCGTGAAGGTCGGCCGTGCCGGCCGCCGGACGTTCCGTCTGAAGCTCACCCGCGCCGGCATCAGCATCCTCGGCTCGTGCCGCCCCCTGGTGATCGACGCCAAGGGCCGCCGCGGGCGCACCCGCTTCGCCGCGCGCAAGCGAGCCGTGCGGCGCGATCCGCGACGGTGCGCTGCCGCGGGCGGAGGCACGGGTGGAGGTGGCGGCTCCTCGCCTGCGCCGGGTGAGGACATATCGGCGCCGCCCACCAATCCCAAGCCTCTCGGCCCGGTGAACACCGCGAACGCCGACCGCTGCGACTTCCTCGACCCGTCGCTGTGCCTCTACCCGTTCCCCAACGACCACTTCACGGTCGCCGACGCCTCCATGCCCACGAAGCGCCGGCTGAACATCTCCCGCGACTCGACCCCCACGAGCACCAAGACCTCGCTGAACATCGACCCCGTCGATCAGAACCGGGCCGACGGCTTCAGCCCAGGAAACCTGATCGTGACCCGAGTGCCGGGCCTCGATAGCCAGCAGGCGTTCCAGCAGACGGGCGCCGTGCCGATCACGGACATGGAGCGCAGCTTCGACCCGAACCAGCCGGTGGTGGTGATCAACGCGCGCACCAGGCAGCGCCAGCTGATCTGGGCGGAGATCGACTCGAACCCGCTTGTGGTCACGCCCGAGCACGCGGCCCGGCCCCAGGACGTGACTCTGATCATCCGGCCCGGCGAGAACTTCGACGAGGGTGAGCGCTACATCGTGGCGCTGCGCCGCATGCGAAAGGCCGACGGCTCGCTGATCGAGCCCCATGAGGAGTTCCGCGCCTATCGCGACGGCATCACCACGCTCAACCCGGACATCGAGGCGCGGCGGGCGAAGTTCGAGGGGATCTTCAAGACCCTCGGCCAGGCCGGCATCGCCCGCAAGGACCTCTACCTCACGTGGGACTTCACCGTGGCGAGCGAGCAGAGCCTGTCGGGCCGTGCGCTGACGATGCGCGACGACGCCTTCGAGCAACTCGGCGACACCGACCTCGACGACCTCACCGTGCAGGGCAGCACGCCGCAGTTCGTCCAGAACCCCGACATCCCCGACGCGATCGTGGACGGCATCGGGGGGATCGACACCGACCCGATCCCCAGCGTCGTGGACTTCGGAGAGCTCGACGGCTTCCGGGAGTACCCGCCGTGCACCGCGGGCGCGTCGGCGGCGTGCGAGGCCGGCGAGAGCGATCGCACCGCGCGGCGGATCACCGGTCAGATCACGGTGCCCTGCTACCTCGACCTCCCCGCCTGCGTGCCGGGCGCCGGGTTCGTGAACGGGCAGCCGGGGCAGACGCTGGGCAACACCGCGCTGGCCAACGTGATCTGCACCATCCCGCGCGCGGCGGTGGACGGCGGCGGAACGCCCGCCGCTTCCCGGCCCTCGCTCTACGGCCACGGCCTGCTCGGCGGCGCGGGCGAGGTCGGCGGCGGCAACGTCCAGGCGATGGGCAGCGAGCACAACTTCGTCTTCTGCGCCACCGACTGGGTGGGCATGTCGACCTTCGACGTGCCCAACGTCGCGACGCTGCTCCAGGACCTCTCGAGGTTCAACACGCTCGTCGACCGCACCCAGCAGGGCTACGTGAACTTCATGTACCTGGGCCGCTGGCTGATCCATCCGCAGGGCGCGTCGGCGCTGCCTGCGTTCCAGGTGGGCGGCCAGTCGGTGATCGACAGGGACGAGCTGTTCTACGACGGCAACAGCCAGGGAGGGATCCTCTCCGGTGGGCTCACCGCGCTGTCACCCGACTTCCGGGCCGCCGTGCACGGCGTGCCGGGCATGAACTACTCGACGCTGCTCAGCCGCAGCGTGGACTTCGACATGTATGCCAGCGGCAACATCGAGGGCCTACCGCTGCCGATCGGGCTCTACCAGGCCTACCCCGATGAGCTCGAGCGGCCGCTGGTCTTCTCCCTGATGCAGCTGCTCTGGGACCGCGGCGAGGCCAACGGGTACGCGCAGCACATGACCACCGACCCGCTGCCGAACTCGCCCGAGCACCGTGTGCTGCTGCACCCCGCCTTCGGCGATCACCAGGTGGCGAACGTGGCGGCCGAGGTGGAGGCGCGCACGATCCGGGCGTGTGCCCACCGCCCGGCGCTGTTCGCCGGCCGCTCACCGGACGCGGAGCCGCTGTTCGGGATCCGCACGCTGGGCGATCCGGCGTGCGAGAAGTCCGGCATCACCTACTTCGACACCGGGCCGGTGCGCGACAACGGGGCCAACGGCACGCCTGCGCCGCCCACGGCCAACGTGCCGCCGCGGGAAGGCAACGACCCGCACAGCGCGCCACGCAACGATCCCGTCGGTCGCACGCAGAAGTCGGACTTCCTCAGGACCGGCGGCGGGCTCACGGACATCTGTGCGCCGCTGCCCTGCTTCGCCGGCGGCTTTACCGGCCCGTAGGACGGGCTAGTAGACGGTGTCGAGGCGCCGCCACGCCGCCATGTCGTGGCCCGGGATGATCACCGCGTCCGGCGTCTGCTCGATGTAGCGCTGGACCTCCTTCAGCGAGCGGCGGAAACGATGCTCGTCGGCCATCTTGAACGGCAGGTGGGTCTCCTCGATCGTCTTCATCGTGTAGGCGGCGTCACCGCAGATCAGCGCCTCCTGGCTCGCCAGCCGCAGCACCACCGAGCAGTGGCCGTGGGTGTGCCCCGGCGTGAAGGCCAGGCGCACGCTGCCGTCTCCGAACAGGTCGAACGCGCGGCCGAAGCTGGCGAACGAGTCGGTGTCGCCTCCGTCGAAGTCGAGCAGGCGGTAGTCGAAGGCGTGGTCGTACTGGCGCTTGATGTAGCCGTCGGTCTCGCGGCCCTTCGAGGCCGCCTCCCACTCGGCCGAGCTGAGCACGAAGGTGGCCCCGGGGAACTCCGCGATGCCGCTGGCGTGGTCGGAGTGCAGGTGGGTCATCACCACTGTCTTGATCTCGGTCGGGTCGATGCCCAGACGGCGCAGCTGTCCGGGCACGGCGTCCTCGGTCTCCATCCGCACCTCCTTGAAGATCAGGCCGCCGAGGCGTCCCATCCCCTGCTTGGGATCCACCGCGACGGAGGGGTGGAAGCCCGTGTCGATGAGCAGCGGGCCGGCGGTGGGGTGCTCCGCGAGGAACGCGACTATCGGCACCTCCGTCCACTCGTCGCGCGGAACGCGCACGCCCATCGCCTTGAGCGGCGCCAGCCGCCCCTCCTCGCGATGAAACATGGCCGGTGGGCCGATCATCCGGGCGCACAGCATCGGGTGCAGCTTCACCGCCGCGCCGTCCTTGCCGCCCGGCAGCGGGAGCGAGGCCGGGCGTGGCTCGGCGGCGGTGGCCATGGAGGCGAAGCCTACGCCAGGCCCTCCCAGAAGCGGATCGACTGGCGCTCATGGCCGATGCCGGCCTCGAGCGCCAGCCAGGGGCCGCGCGGCTCGCTCCCGGCATCCAGCTTCTGGAGCTCCTCGTATTCCCCCAGCTTGCGCCGGTGAGCGTCGAGCTGGCTCTGTGCCAGATCCTGGGGGTCGGCGCCGAAGAACAGCTTCAGCAGGCTCGGGTCGCGCACCTCGTAGAGGTCGTCGGCCGGCGCCGCGCGCCACTGCTCCAGCGCCTTGCGCCCCTTCGCGGTGATCGAGTAGTACCGGCGCCGCCGGCCGCCCTCCTCGCGCCGCTCCTTGAGATAGCCGGCTCCCGCCAGCCGCTGCGGTTCGGAGTAGAGCTGCGCGTGCTGCAGCGTCCAGAAGTTCCCGAGGGTCTGGCGGACGGCCTGCTTGAGGTCATACGGCGTCGACTCGCCGGCCAGCTCGATGAGGCCGAGGACGATCAGAGACGTGGGTGTGAGCTTCAGCTCTTGCAATGGTCTAAAGTAGACGGTATACTCTGGACTATGGAATCTAGCACGACAATCGAACGGAACATCCGCGCCTCCCAGGCGGAACGCGATCTGGTGGTCGAACGGCTCCGCGGACACGCGGGGGAGGGGCGCCTGGAGGTCGACGAGCTCGAGCAGCGGATCGAGGCCGCCCTCTCCGCGCGCACACAGGCAGACCTGGACGCGGTGGAGGCCGACCTTCCCCGCCCCGCGGCTCCGCGGCGGAGGCGCCGGCCTCATCCCCTGCGCCGGCACGTTGTGACGATCTCCGTGCTGCTCGTGGTCATCTGGGCCGTCAGCGGCATGGGCTACTTCTGGCCGGTGTGGGCGATCGGCGGACTTGCCTGGTGGGCGTTCGCCCCGGGCTGTGGCTCGAGGCGGGCGCGGGTAGGCTCTCGCCGCGATGCCGTCCAAGCTCTTCGCTCCTGACGTCCTCGCGGGCCAGGTCGCACTCGTAACGGGAGGGGGCTCCGGCCTCGGTCGCGCAACGGCCGTCGAGCTGACCGCATGCGGCGCTCAGGTCGTGGTGTGCGGCAGGCGGCTCGAGCCGCTCGAGGAGACCGTCGCGCTGTGCGAGGAGGGTCGCTGCGAGGCGCTTGTCTGCGACATCCGCGAGGAGGAGCAGGTTGACGGGCTGGTCGACGGCGTGCTCGAGCGCCACAAGCGAATCGACGTGCTGGTGAACAACGCCGGCGGCCAGTACATGACGCCGGCGGAGGACATCACGCCGAAGGGCTTTCGCACGGTGATCCGCCTGAACGTGGAGGGCACGTGGCTGATGAGCCACGCCGTGGCCACCAAGGCGATGATCCCCGCGGAGGGCGGCAAGATCATGAACGTCACGCTCTCGCCCCATCACGGCCTGCCCGGGATGGCGCACAGCTCAGCCGCGCGCGCGGCCGTGGAGAACCTCACCCGCGTGCTGTCGATCGAGTGGGCCCGGCACGGGATCACGCTCACCGCCCTGGCCGCCGGGCACTTCGCCACCGAGACGCTGCGCACCAAGTACCCGAAGCCGGTCGTGGAGGGCGTGGCCGGCACGGTCCCCCTCGGCCGCCTGGGCACCGAGGAGGAGTTCGCGTGGCTGGTGGCCTTCCTGGCGTCCCCGGCCGGCGACTACCACTCCGGCTCGATCATCACGGTCGACGGAGCGCGGGACAACTGGTTCGGTCCCTGGCCGCCGGGCGGCCTGACCGACGAGGGCGGCAAGCCGCTGGCCGAGGAGCGGAAACCTAAGTAGTCATCCCCGTGAACTGACCGCCGGTCACGTTCAGCACCTGGCCGTGCACGTAGTTCGACCAGGGTGAGCACAGGAAGAAGACGCCGCCTGCCGCCTCTTCTGGCGTCGCGGGCCTGCCCAGCGGGATCAGCATCGACGCCATCTGGCGCATCTGCTCGGGGATGCCGAGCTTGATCTCCTGCCCCTCGCGCTCGATCGACTGCGACTCCTCCTTGGCCGCGGTCAGCCGCGTCTCCACGAAGCCGAATGCCACGGCGTTCACGTTGATCTTGAACTGGCCCCACTCCTTGGCCAGCGTCTTGGTCAGGCCGACCACGCCGGCCTTGCCCGACGAGTAGTTCGCCTGCCCGGCGTTGCCCATCGTGCCGGAGATCGACGAGATGTTCACGACCTTGCGGAACACCTCGACTCCCTCCTCGCGCTCCTTCTTGGCCGGCTCGCGCAGATGCGGAGCGACGGCGCGCAGCACGCGGAACGGCACCACGTTGTGGATGTCGAGCATCGCCTGGAACTGCTCGTCGGACATCTTGTGGATCGGGCCGTCCCAGGTGTAGCCGGCGTTGTTCACCACGATGTCGATCTGCCCGAACGCCTCTGCGGCGGTCTCCACCAGCTTCTCCGGCACGCCGTCCTTCGTGAGGTCGCCGGCGAACGAGACGGTCTCGCCCTGCATCTCGTTGGACGCCTCCTCGGCCACGTCGCCGTCGAGGTCGTTGATCAGCACCTTCGCGCCCTGCTCGGCCAGCAGCTCGGCGGTGGCGCGGCCGATGCCGCGGGCCGAGCCCGTGACGATCGCAGCCTTTCCATCAAGTACGCCCATGTCTCTCCTCTTCGTTCATAAGGGGCGGGGATCATATGGACGAATGGAGGATGTAGAGGCACGTCGCGCGGGTCGATGCCTCTCCTATGCCTCGTCACCCCGAATGGGGAATTAACCCACGCGCGAAACTGGCACTGGCGGCCGTTACGTTGCTGGCCACCGCGACCGGTGTCACGGCGGCGTTTGCGAGCGACCCCAGTGTCTCGACAGTCGCAGGCAACGGTTCGGGGGGCAGCTCCGGCGATAGCGGCGCCGCGACCCTTGCCGAGATCGACAAGCCGGAGGACGTCTCTCTCCTGGGGAACGGAGGCTTCCTCATCGCTGACACGCAGAGCGACCGCATCCGCGAGGTGGCTCCCAACGGCACGATCACCACGGTCGCCGGCACCGGCCAGGGCGGCTCGGCCGGAGACGGCGGGCCGGCGGTCGATGCCGAGCTCCGCTCACCTAGCGGCGTTGCCGCGCTCCCCGGCGGCGGCTTCCTGATCGCGGACACCGAGAACGACCTCATCCGAAAGGTCGCGTCGAACGGGGACATCTCGACCGTCGCCGGCCCGAATCTGGACGAGCCACGCTCCGTCGCGCCCCTCGCGGGAGGCGGCTTCCTCATCGCGGACACCGAGGGCCACCAGATCCGCAAGGTCGATGGGCTCGGCATAGAAAGCGTCGTTGCCGGCACCGGCCAGAACGGATACGACGGCGACGGCGGGCTCGCGATCCTCGCCAAGCTCGACAAGCCATACGACGTGGCTCCGCTCCCCGGGGGCGGCTTCCTCTTCTCCGATCACGCCAAGGGCGTCGTGCGTAAGGTCGACGCGTTCGGGGTGATCACAACGGTGGCGGGCGACGGCGGGTCCGGCGCCGACGGGATACCGGCGACGAGCGCGGAGCTCAAGAGCCCCGCCGGGGTCGTGCCGCTGGCCAGCGGAGGCTTCCTTGTAGTCGCCGAGGACGATCACGTGGTGCGCTGGGTGAACTCCGCCGGCGTGATCCAAACGGTCGCGGGCAACGGCGACAACGGCTTCGCGGGTGACCTCGGCGACCCGCTCGATGCCGAGTTCGACTCACCGCTCGGCCTCGCGGCCACCGGCCTGGGTGACCAACTGCTCCTCGCCGATACCAAGAACAACCGGATTCGCGAGATAGCGCTGAGTCTGCTGGACGACGGTCCGCCGCCGGATGACGACGAGGACGAGGACGAAGACGAGGAGCGCGAGGACGAGGACGAGGACGACGACGGCGGTCCCCGCCCGCCCGCGCGCGGCCCGGCTCCGGCCTCGTCCCCGCCGGAACAGGAACGCCCAGCCTCCAAGGACGCGCCTCCGGCCCCCGTGCTCGGCAAGGCCGTCGGGGTCACCCCGTCCAGGGGCACCGTGCGGGTCCGGGCCAGGGGCAGCAAGCGCTTCATCACGCTCACCGCTGGGGACTCCATCCCGGTCGGCTCGACGATCGACGCCCGGCGCGGGAGGGTCGCGCTCTCGAGCGCCCTGAACTCCAGTGGCAAGGTCCAGACCGCCCAGTTCTGGGGCGGCATCTTCAAGGTCGGCCAGTCGCGCTCCGGGCGTGGCATGACCGACATCGCGCTTCTCGGCGGCAGGCCGAGCTGCGCCAAGGCTCCCGCCAAGGCATCGATCAGCAAGCGCAAGCGCAAGCGCAGCCGCCGCGGCGCGAAGCTCTGGGCCAAGGACAAGCGCGGTCGCTTCCGCACCCGCGGCAGCAACAGCGTCGCCACCACCCGCGGCACCTTCTGGCTCACCCAGGAGCGCTGCAACGGCACCCTGACGAAGGTCTATGAGGGCGCCGTCGTGGTCCGCAACCGCAAGACGGGCAAGCGGGTCACCGTCCGCGCGGGCAAGCGCTACCTGGCGCGCCGCAAGCGCTAGAGGAAACGACTTAGATGAACGCGGGAGGCCCCACTCGCCGCCGGCCGTTGCTCATGGCGGCCGCCGTGGCCATTGCGGTCACCGTCGGCGCTCACGCGGGCGGCGTGCTCACGCCGTTCGAGCAGGAGTCCTTCGACGCGCGCATGGAGATGCGCTCGGCGGAGCGGCCGTCCGACGTGGCGGTCGTGGCCGTGGACGGCGAGACCTTCTCCGCCCTGCGGCGCCAGTGGCCGTTCCCGCGCTCGCTGTACGGCCGCGCGGTCGACCGGCTGCATGCGGCCGGCGCGCGCGAGATCGTGATCGACGTCCAGTTCACCGAGCCGACGACCGCGCGCGAGGACGGTGCGCTCTACGAAGCCATCCGCCGCGCCGGCGGAGCCGTGCTGGCCACCAGCGAGACCGACGGTCACGGGAAGACGAACGTGCTGGGCGGTGACGAGAACCTCGCCGCCATCGACGCGCGGGCCGGCGCCGCCAACCTCCCGGAGGACGACCGCGGGGTGCTGCGCCGCTTCCGCTATCAGGAGGGCGGCCTCGAGACCATCGCGGTGGCGGTGGCCAAGCGCGCGGGACGGGACGTGGCGCACGACGACTTCGCGTCCGGTGGCGCGTGGATCGACTATCGCGGCCCAGCCCACACCATTCCCACCGTCTCGTTCGCGAACGTGGTCCGGGGCAAGTTCGACCCGGCCTCGGTCCGCGGCAAGGTGGTGGTGATCGGCGCCACCGCTCCCACGCTGCACGACGTGCACCCGACCTCCGTGAGTGGGGGCGGGCTCGTCGCCGGGCCAGAGGTCCAGGCCAACGCGATCTGGACCGCGCTCCACGGGATTCCCCTGCGCAGCCTGCCGGGTCCGGTGGGGATCCTCGCGATCGTCGCGCTCGGGCTGGCGGTCCCGCTCGCCGCCTGCCGCACCCGCCTCTCACACGCCGCGCTCGGCGGCGTCGTGCTGGGCGCCGCGTACCTGCTGGCGGCGAAGCTCCTCTTCGACTTGGGCAGCGTGGTGCTCGTTGCCGCTCCGCTTGTCTCCCTCGGGCTCGCGACCGGCCTGGCCATGGTTACGTCCTATCTGGCGGAATACAGGGAGCGCCAGAGGATCGCTGAGGTGAACCTGATGCTCGAGGAAAAGGTCAGGGAGCGCACGCGCGAGCTTCACGACACCCAGCTCGAGGTGATCCAGCGCCTCGGCCAGGCCGTGGAATGGCGTGACGAGGAGACGGGAGACCACGTCGAGCGGATGAGCGTGATGTGCCACCGGCTGGGCCTGGAGGCGGGCATGAGCGAGGCAGAGGCTTCCGTCCTGAGGCGCGCCGCCGCGCTGCATGACGTCGGCAAGATCGGCGTGCCCGACGCGGTCCTGAGGAAGGCCGGCCCCCTGAATGACGAGGAGTGGGAGTTGATCAAGCAGCACACCGTGATCGGCGCCGGGATTCTCAGCGGGTCGCGATCGCACATCGTCCAGATGGCCGAGGAGATCGCGCGCACCCACCACGAGCATTGGGACGGCAGCGGTTATCCCGAGGGCCTGCGTGGCGAGGAGATCCCGCTCGTGGGGCGCATCTGCACCATCTGCGACGTGTTCGACGCGCTGACCTCTGTGCGGCCCTACAAGCCGAGCTGGGACCTGGACGAGGCCCTCGTGGAGATCGCGAGCCTCGCCGGCCGGCAGTTCGATCCCAATCTTGTGGAGTGCTTCATGCGCCTGGCGCCGGAACTGCGCCGCGAGCACGCGGCGACGTTGCCGGCCGACGTCGCGGTACCGGTCTCCTAGCGGCGTTCCCGCCGCGCACGGGAGCTATCTTCGGGCGGCAGCCCGTGCTCGCTCCCGCTGCGATCGCAGCTGCCTTCGGCCTCGCCTTCCTGATCGCCGATCCGCGGCCCGGGGACCTCGCGGTGCACGCGTTCCGCGCCGATCTCTTCGGGAGCGAGGGGTTCACGATCTGGAACGGGCAGTGGTACGGCGGGCACCACAGCGTGGGCTACAGCGTGCTCGCGGCGCCGTTGAGCTGGCTGGTCGGCGTGAAGACGGTGCTCGTTTGCTCGGCGATCGCATGCGCCGCGCTGTTCGAGCGGTTGGCCTCCGCGGAGTTCGGCCGCGCGTCGCGCTGGGGCGCCCTGTGGCTGGGAGTGGGCACCGCCACCCTGCTGGGCACGGGGCGAATGCCGTTCGCGCTCGGCACGGCGCTGGGGCTCGCCGCGTTGCTTGCGGTTCAGCGTGACCGGCGCAGGACGGCGATTGTGCTCGCGATCCTGTGTCCGCTGGCGAGCCCGGTAGCAGGGGTCTTCCTCGGCGTCGCCGCCGTCGCGGTTGGCAACGTTCGGATGGCCGTGGCGGCCATCGCACCACCGGTGCTCCTGGCCATCGC
The DNA here is from genome assembly GCA_963808105.1 of uncultured Thermoleophilaceae bacterium. Lineage (GTDB taxonomy): Bacteria > Actinomycetota > Thermoleophilia > Solirubrobacterales > Thermoleophilaceae > JAAYBF01. The sequence continues at coordinate 904,059 of CAWEEH010000002.1, forward strand.
CTTCCCGGAGGGTGGATACGCGCCGTTTCCGTTCAGCGCCTACCTGCCCATCCTGCTGTTCTGCGGCGCGGTTTGCGCTCTCACCAGCGATCGCGCGCTGAGAATCGGAGCGGTTCTCTACGCGGCGCTCGGCACCGTCGCAGTGCTGTTCGAGACGCCAATCGGCGGCACGGCACCCCGCCTTGGCATGCTCTTTGCAGGCCCGCTGCTGTTGATCCTGCTCGTGCAGCGGCCACCCCGCCGCGAGCTCTGGCCAGTGGCCGTCGCGGGGCTCGCGGCGCTCGCCTTCTGGCAGTGGACCTCGGCGGTGCAGGATCTCCACAAGGCGTTCACCGACCCGGCGGCGCGGCCCGCCTATTTCGAGCCGCTGCGCCAGTACCTGGCCACGCTGCCGGACCAGCGCCGGGTGGAGATCCCGTTCACCGACAGCCGGTGGGAGAGCGCGGAGATCGCGAACGTCACGCCGCTTGCCCGAGGCTGGCAGCGCCAGCTCGACACCGGGCACAACCCGGTGTTCTACCGCCGCGGGCTGAACGCGGTCACCTATGCGGCGTGGCTGTCGGAGAACGCGGTGCGCTACGTAGCGCTGCCCAGCTCCAAGCCCGACGCCAGCTCCTATCGCGAGCGGGGCCTGATCGAGAAGGGCCTGCCCTACCTGAAGCCGCGCTGGCGCTCGCAGGGCTGGCGCGTGTACGAGGTGCTGCTGCCGGCGCCGTTCGTGATCGGCGCTGGGCGGGCGAACATCTCGCTCGAACAGCTCGGATCCGATCGCGTGCTTCTGCGCGTGCGCCGGCCCGGGAGCGCGCTGGTGCGCGTGCGCTGGAGCCCGTACTGGCTGGCACGTGGCGGCTGCGTGGAGGAGAGGGACGGCTGGACGCGCGTGACCGCAGAGCGCGCGGGCTTCCTGGTGCTGGAGATTCGCTTCGCGCTCGAACGCGTGGTGCAGCGCGGGCGCCGCTGCAACTCCTGACGGCGGGCTCTCCTAGAACTTCAGCAGGCCGAGTACCAGCACCACGACGCCGATCGCCACCATCACCACGGACGAGGGCGCGCTGCGCCGCAGCACGCTATTGGCCGGGTCGCGCGGGTCGACCCAGACCGTGACGCTGGCCCCAGGCTCGTGGCGCGCGCTCTGCGCGGAGGCGATGCCGCCCAGTCCCATGCCGAAGGCCAGCGGGGAGCCGAACGCGGCTCGGTCGCCCGTGAAGGTTTGGCCTCCCGCCTCGTAGGTGTACGCCACCACGGACCGCTTCACCGGCGCACGCCCCGAGCCGCCGCCCGCGTGCGTCATAAAGCCCTGGACGCCCGAGCCGACGATCGTGCCCGGCACCTCCTGCCACGAGCGCGAGGCCAGCAGGGCGAGCACGCCCGGGCCTCCGCGCACCAGCAAGACCACCGCCAGCACCAGCAGGATGATCCCTGTCACCGGTACCGGGTCCGCCGTCACAGTCCCAGCTGCCGTCCCAAGATCTCTTTCATGACCTCGTCGGTGCCGCCGCCGATCGGCCCGAGGCGAAGGTCGCGCGCAGCGCGCTCGACCTCGTACTCCTTCATGTAGCCGGCGCCTCCGTGGATCTGGAGCGCTTCGTCTGCGACCTCGAAGGCCGACCGCTGGCTCAGCAGCTTCGCCTCGGTCACCTCCTTGATCGCGTCCTGGCCGTCGGCGAACAGGCGCAGTGCGTGGTAGGTGATCGAGCGCGACGCCTCGAGCTTGAGCGCCATCTCGGCGATCTTGTGGCGGATCGCCTGGAAGTGGCCGATCTCGCGGCCGAACGCGTTGCGCTCGAGCGCGAACGCGATCGTCTTCTCCAGCAGCTGCTGCATCGAGCCCGTGGCGCCCAGCGCCATCAGCAGCCGCTCCCACTGGAAGTTGGCCATGATCAGGTAGAAGCCCTTGTTCTCCTCGCCGAGCAGGTTCTCGTCGGGCACGAATAGGTCCTGGAAGGCCAGCTCCGCTGTGTCGGAGGCGTGCCAGCCCATCTTCTCCAGCTTCTTCGAGACGGAGTAGCCCTCCATGTCCTTCTCGATCAGCAGGAACGACAGGCCCTGGTGGCCTCCGTCCTCGGTCGTCTTCACGGCCGTGACCACGAAGTCCGCGCGCACGCCGTTGGTGATGAAGGTCTTGGAGCCGTTCACCACGTAGCCGCCGTCGACCTTCTGCGCGAACGTCCGGATGCCGGCCACGTCGGAGCCGGCGCCTGGCTCGGTGATCCCCAGTGCCGCGATGCGCTCGCCCTTGATGGCCGGCACCAGGAAGCGCTGCTTCTGGTCCTCGGTGCCGAACTTCCACACCGGCGGGGTGGCGATGCCGATGTGGGCGCCGATGCCCGCGGCGGTGCCGCCGGAGCCGCAGCCCGAGAGCTCCTCGGTGAAGACGGCGTCGTGCACGTAGTCGCCGCCCTCGCCGCCGTACTCCTCCGGGTACTTCAGGCCGAGGAAGCCCACCTCGGCGAGCTTTCCGAAGACCTCGTTCGGGAACCAGCGCGCGTCCTCCCACTCGGTCGCGTGCGGGCGCAGCTCCTTCGCCACGAACCGCCGGATCGAGTCGCGCAGCTCCGAGTGCTCCTCGGTGAACGGCGGGATCGGCCGCTGGGGCGCGGCGGGGGGCACGCCCTTGCTGAACTCCCTCACGGTCACAGTGTCGTGTAGCCCCGCGCGGGGTGGTCGAAGCCGAGCAGGTCGCCCTGCGGGTTCTTGGGCCCGCCGTGGTGGTAGGCCCGCACCTCGGCGATCTTGCCGTCGCGGAACTCGAACCATTCGGTGCCGCGGTCCAGCCGGGGCTCGCCCGACTCGGGGTGCTTCCAGGTCATCGTCCACTCGATCACCACGCGCTCGCCGTCGGTGATGGCGTCCTCGATGAACCACTGGCCGCCGATGTTCTCGACCGCCCAATGCGTGTGCTCGCCGATCGTCCGACCGCCCTCGTGAGGCCCAAGCCGGGTGTAGAAATGTGTCGCGTCCTCGGTGAAGTGATCGGCCACGCGCTCGGCGTCACCGGTGTTCAGCGCCTCGTAATACGAGCGGACGTGGTCGAGCGGCGCGGCGATATAGGCACACTACGCGAGGTGCCCCGCCCCTCGCGCACCGCAGTCGCCGCGATCGCCGGCGCGGCGATCGCCGTCGTCGTCGCGCTCCTGGTCCTCTCGGGCGAGGACGGCCTGCCGGATCCCGATCCCGTCGCCCTGATCCCGGCGGACGCCCGCGACCCGTTCACCTACGACGAGACCCGCCGCGCCGACTTCGAACGCCGCGCCGCCGCCGGCCACGCCCACACCCTCTACGCCAAGAGCCCGGGCGGCGTGGTGGAGACCGCGCGCCGGACGGCCACCTTCCGCGCCGAGATCGAGCGCGTGGCACCGGCCGCCGGCGTGTCGCCGGACCTCCTGGAGGCGATCGTGTTCCTGGAGTCGGCCGGGCGCCCGGGCGCCGTGGCGGACCCCAAGCTCGAGGGCGCCGTCGGACTCACCCAGATCCTGGCTGAGACCGGCCAGAACCTGCTGGGCATGAAGGTCGATACCCGCGCCTCGCGCCGGCTCACGCGCCGGATCGGACGCGCCGAGCGGGCGGGCAACGAGACGGGCGCGGCAGCGGCTGCGAGCCCGTAGGCGGCGCGTGGATGAGCGCTTCGACCCGCGCAAGTCGCTCGCGGCCACCGGCCGGTACCTGGCGCTCACCCGCGGGCGTTTCGGGCGCGAGGACTTCGCCGTGGTGGCCTACCACATGGGAATCGGCAATTTGGAGTCGGTGATCCGCGACTTCGGCGGCGCCCCGCGCAGCTACGCCGAGCTGTTCTTCTCGGTGAGCCCCACCGAGCACACGGCCGCCTGGACGCGCCTGTCCGATCTCGGCGACGACTCCTCGACCTATCTCTGGCGCGTCCACGCGGCGCGGGACATCATGCGCGCCTACCGCGAGGACAGCGAGGAGCTGGCGCGCACGGCCGAGCGGTACACCGCCAAGAACTCGGCCGAGGAGGTGCTGCACCCGGAGGAGGACACGGAGGCCTTCGCAGTCCCGGACGAGCTGGAGGCTGCCTACCGCGACGGCAAGATCCGGTCGTTCCCGAACGCCCCGCGACGCGTCGGCCTGCGGCGAGATCCCAGGATGGGCGAGCTGGCGAAACGGCTGGAGCGCGAGCCGCGCCTCTACCGCGGGCTGCGCCAGGAGTCCTACGCGCTCGCGGCCTACGCGGCGTGGCTCACCCGCCGCGCCGGAGGCGGCACGGCGCCGCTCACGGTGACCAGCACGGTGCGTGACCGCAAGTACCAGGAGGTGCTGGCCGATCGCAACCCCGAGGCCACCGACGCCTACTCGCTTCACACCACCGGCTGGGCATTCGACGTATCGCGCGCCTACGCCTCACGCGCGCAGGCACGGTCGTTTCAGTTCGCGCTCGACCGGCTGCAATCGCTGAATCTGATCGCGTGGGTGCGCGAGCCGGCGGCCATCCACGTCACGGCGGCGCCGGGCGCGGTGCGACTTACCGGGCTGCTGCGGGAGCCCTAGGCGCCAGCCGCGCCGGCGTGTCGTCGTCGCACTCGGCGAAGAACCCGCCGAGCACGTCGACCAGGTGGTCCATGCCGTCGGCCGCGAACAGGATCGGCTGGTACTTGGTGATGTCGTAGGGCTGCACGCCCATCACGGCCACGTCGAGATCGCGGATGTCCGCGCCGCGGAACTCCTCGATCTCGCCGAACGACGAGAGCAGCCCGGCGCCATACGCGCGCAACTCGCCGTCCTCTCGGATCACTCCGAACTCCAGGGTGAACCAGAACACGCGCGCGAAGAAATCGCGCCCCTCCTCGGTCTCCAGCCTGCGAGCGGCCTGGCCGGCGAGGCGGTTGAGCTCGGCGAACCGCGGGCTGGCCAGCGTGTTGCCGTGGCCGATCACCTCGTGGATCAGGTCCGGCTCGGGGGTGTACAGCGGCATGTCGTGGTGGCGCACGTACTGGGTGGAGTGGAAGACGCCGTCGGCGAGCGAGCCATAGAAGCCCTCGAACGGCACGACGCCGGCGGCGGGGTGGTACTCGAAGCCGGTGAGCGGGCGCAGCGAGTCGGACACCTCATCGAGCTGAGGGATCCGGTCGGTCGGCAGGCTCAGCCGCGCGGCCGACTCGCGGTAATCGGCGCAGGCAAGCCGCTCGTGCTTGGCCGCCAGCTCCCGGCACACCGTGCGCCAGACCTCGTGCTCCTCGTCGGTGTAGTCCACACGCGGGAGGGGCTTGCCGGGATCCCACGCAAGCGCCAGCGACGCGATGTGGTTGCGGCGATCCCTGTAGTGCGGGTCTCCGACCCCGGGGTGGTCGTCGCCGAGGTGGACGGTCACCCGCCCGTCCTCGCCGGTGGTCACGGGCGCGTAGAGCTGGCCTTCTTCGAACATGCGGAAAGCCAACCACGCGGTCGATTCTCTGGCAAGAGTGCACAGCAGAACTGGTCAATCTGACCAATATCTGCCAGCATCGACCGCGAACCGTGAGCGATTTGACCATTGACGAGCTCGATGCCCGCCTGATCGCGGCGATGACCGAGCATCCGCGCGTCGGCCTGATGGAGATCTCGCGCCAGCTCGGCGTGGCGCGCGGCACGGTGCAGGCGCGCCTCGAGAAGCTGGTCGCGCGCGGCGCCATCACCGGCTTCGGCCCCGACCTCGACCCCGCGCACCTCGGCTTCCCGGTGCTGGCGTTCGTGTTCCTCGAGATCAGCCAGGGCCGGGTTGACGAGGCCGTGAAGTGGCTGGAGGGCGTGCCCGAGGTGATGGAGGCCCACGGCACCACCGGCCCGCGCGACCTCATCTGCCGGGTGGCCGCGCGCGACCCCGGGCACCTTCAGGACGTGATCAACCGCATCCTCGAGACCTCGGCGGTGCGCCGGTCCACGAGCTACATCGCGATGTCGGAGCAGATCGCGTTCCGGACGGGGCCGCTGGTGCAGGCGGCGGGCGGGGCCTAGGCCCTGGTGCAGAGCACCTGGTAGACCGACGTGAAGCCGGTCTCGAAGCCGTTGCGCGCGGCACGCAGGTAGAGCCGCCACACGCGCACTCGCTCAGGTCCGGCGATCCGGGTGGCCTCGTCCAGGTTGTCGTCCAACCGCCGCGCCCAGTGGCGCAGCGTCTCCGCGTAGTCCTTGCGGAAGTCCTCCACGTGGTTGGGCTGGAACCCGGCCCGCTCCAGCGCCAGGGCGATGCGCGACAGGTGCAGCGGGTCGGCGTCGGGGAACACGTAGCGCTCGGAGAACGGGCCGGCCGCGGGGTCGGAGTGGCGCAGGCGGGCGATGCCGTGGTTGAGCAGCCGCCCACCCGGCTTGATCAGGGAGGCGAGCTGCTGCGCGTAGACGTCGATCTGCTCCTCGCCCACGTGCTCGACCATGCCGATCGAGGCCAGCGCGTCGAAGCGCTCACCGCGCAGTTCGCGGTAGTCCTGCACCCGGAACTCCACGAGGTCCTCCACGCCCGCCGCCCGCGCGCGCTCGCGCGCGCCCGCGGCCTGGGGCTCCGACAGGGTGATGCCCGTGACCCGCGCGCCGTGCTCGCGCGCCGCGTGGATGGCGAAGGCGCCCCAGCCCGAGCCGATGTCCAGCACGCGGTCGCCCTCCTTCAGGGCCAGCTTCGTGCAGACGAGCTCGTTCTTCACGACCTGCGCCTCCTCCAGCGACTCCGCCCCGCGGGAGAAGATCGCGCACGAGTAGGTCATCGACTCGTCGAGGAACAGCGCGAAGAAGTCGTTCGACACGTCGTAGTGGTGGCGCACCGCGCGGCGGTCGCGCTCGGGCGTATGGCGGCGCCCGCGCGGGCGCAGCTCCGCGGCCGGCGGTCGCGGGGGCAGGGTGAGCCCGGCGGCGCGGGCGGCGGCGCCGGCCAGCACCAGCTTGTCGCGGGTCTCCAGCGGCGGCGGTTCCCACGAGTCGAGCAGCTTCATCACGTCATCGAGGTCGCTCACCTCCAGCGTGCCGGTGGCGTAGGCGCGGCCGAGACCGAGCTGCCCGGGCGCCAGCAGCGCCTGGGCCACCGCCTTGGGGGACCGGACGCGGAACGTCGGGCCGCCGTTGCCGGATTTCTGCACGGAAGCAGAATTCGGCGCATCACCATCCGACGAGCCCAGCTGGCTCCCGTCCCAGAACTCCACTGCAAACGGACGCTCGGGGAAGAGCCGCTCGAGCTCGTCTCGTAGTGGGCTTGTACGCGCCAATGCCACTCAGACCACCTTGTTAATGAGTACCCCCAGGTACTCGATCTCCAACTCCACCTCGTCGCCCGGCGCCAGCCAGCGCTCGTCACCGTGCTCGAGGATGCACCCGGATCCAACCGTACCCGAGCCGATCACGTCGCCCGGTTGCAGACCGCGGGTGTTGCGCGCGGCCGCCTCCAGCAGGTCGTCCCAGCTGAAGTGCATCCCGCCGGTGCGCGAGTCCGTGCGCACCTCGCCGTTCACTCGGGCCACGGCGCGCATGTCCAGGTCGCCCGGCAGCTCATCTGGCGACACCAGCTCGGGCCCGAGCGAGGTTGCGAAGTCCTTGCCCTTGGCGGGGCCGAGACCGACCGGCGTCTCCTTCATCTGCAGGTCGCGCGCGGACCAGTCGTTCATCACGGTGAAGCCCTCGGGTCTCCCGTCTGCACCGATCACGCAGGCGAGCTCCAGCTCGTAGTCGAGCGCCTGCGTATCGGAGGGCATCGGCACCTCGTCGCCGTCGCGGTACACCGCCGCGGGGTTCGAGAAGTAGAAGACCGGGAGCTCATACCACGCCTCCGGAACCTCCAGCCCGCGGTTGCCGCGAGCGTTGCGCACGTGCTCCTCGAAGGCGAAGAAGTCGCGGATCGAGGGCGGTTGGCCGTCGGGGTAGGGGCGGCGGCTCACCGCTGGAAGAGCGTCGAGAGCACGACCTCGGTCACGGTGCGGCTGATGCCCTGGGTGTTGCGGATCCGCTCCAGTGCCAGCTCCAGGTCCTTGGTGTCCTGCGCCATCACGTGGAGCATCGCACTCGCCTCGCCGGCCACCGTGTGCGCGGATGCCACGCGCGGCTCGCCCTCCACCACGCGCTTGATCGCCTCGCCCGACATGGCGCCCTCGCAGTAGAGGTCCACGAACGCCTCGGCATGCCAGCCGGCCGCGTGCGGATCGATCACGGTCGTGTAGCCGCGGATCACCCCGTCGTCCTCCAGGCGGTCCACCCGGCGCTTCACGGCGGGGGCGGAGAGGCCCACGTTCTTGCCGATGTCCTGGAACGACCGGCGCGCGTTTTCTCGCATCAACGCAACGATTTGGCGGTCAATGTCGTCCATGGCAGGGTCAGAGGTGCCAATACGCAACGAATCACGGTTGAAACGACGCTCTGACCCCACGAACATTACGTCAGATGGCCACTGTTGATCAAGTCGCCCGTGCACAGGATGTCGACGCGATGCCCGTCCACGGCATCGACCACCTCGAGATCTACGCCGGGAACGCCGCCCAGGCCGCCTTCTTCTTCACCCGCGCGTTCGGCTTCACCGAGACCGCGTACGCCGGGCTCGAGACCGGGCAGCGCGACCGGGTCTCCCACGTCTTGGAGCAGGGCCGCATCCGGCTGGTGATCACCGGCACGCTCGGAGGCGACGACGAGATCGGCGACCACCACCGCCGCCACGGCGACAGCGTGCACTCCATCGCGCTCAGCGTGCCCGACGCTCGCGCCGCCTACGACCACGCGGTCGAGCACGGCGCGCGCGGCATCGAGGTGCCGCGCACCTTGGAGGACGAGCACGGCAGGGTCGTCGTCTCCAGCGTGTCGACCTACGGCGAGGTTCGTCACACCTTCATCGAGCGCAACGGATACGACGGCGCCTTCCTACCGGGCTTCGAGGCCCGCGCCGAGGCCGACCACGGCCCGGACGGCCTGCTCGCCGGCATCGACCACGTGGTGGGCAACGTGGAGCTCGGCCACATGGAGGAGTGGGTCCACTACTACGAGCGCGTCTTCGGGATGACCGAGATGATCCATTTCTCCGACGACGACATCTCAACCGAGTACTCGGCGCTGATGTCGAAGGTCGTGACCGACGGCTCGGGCCGGCTGAAGTTCCCGATCAACGAGCCCGCCGAGGGCAAGCGCAAGTCCCAGATCGAGGAGTACCTCGAGTTCCACAACGGACCCGGGGTGCAGCACATCGCCGTGGCCACCACCGACATCGTCGGCACCGTGGCCGAGCTGCGCCGCCGCGGCGTCGACTTCCTCACGATCCCCGACTCCTACTACGACGAGATCCCGGATCGGATCGGCGAGATCGAGGAGGAGCTGAGCGACCTGCGCCAGCAGGGCATCCTCGTCGACCGCGACGACGAGGGGTACCTGCTGCAGATCTTCACCAAGCCGCTCGGCGACCGGCCCACCCTGTTCTTCGAAGTGATCGAGCGCCACGGCTCGCGCGGCTTCGGCGAGGGCAACTTCAAGGCCCTGTTCGAGGCGATCGAGCGCGAGCAGGACCGGAGGGGGAACCTGTGAGGTACGAGCGCCGCGGCGACATGCCGCAGAAGCGCCACACCGTCTTCCGCGAGAACGGCACGCTGCTCACCGAGGAGGTGATGGGCTACGAGGGCTTCTCGGGCAACGAGTCGATCCTCTACCACCTCCATTCTCCCTGCCGCGTGATGGAGGTCGGCGGCTTCACGCCGATCGAGCGTGAGGAGTGGGTGCCCGACGCCCACGTCCACCACCTGGTCGACACCCGCGGCATCGAGCCGCAGGGCGATCCCATCAACGGCCGCCGGCTGCTGATGTGGAACAACGACGTGGAGATCGCCATCTGCCGCCCGTCGGAGGAGCAGGACTACTTCTACAAGAACGGCGAGGGCGACGAGGTCGTTTTCATCCACGAGGGCCGCGGACACCTCGAGACCACGTTCGGAACGCTGGCCTACGAGAAGCACGACTACGTGGTGATCCCGCGCAGCACGATCTACCGCTTCGTGCCGGAGGGCAACGGCACCCTGCTGCTCACCTTCCACACGCCGGGCGAGATCGAGACGCCCAAGCGCTACCGCAACCGCTACGGCCAGCTGCTCGAGCACGCTCCGTTCTCACACCGCGACTTCAAGGCGCCCGCGCGCCTGGTCACCCACCGCGACCGCGGCGACTACGACCTGATCGTGCGGGTGCGCGACGGCCACCAGCACTACAAGCTCGACTACCACCCGCTCGACGTCGTGGCCTGGGACGGCTACGTCTACCCGTACACGTTCAACATCGCCGACTTCGAGCCGGTGAGCGGGCGGATCCATCAGCCACCGCCCGCTCACCAGACCTTCCAGGGGCCGAACTTCGTGATCTGCAGCTTCTGCCCGCGCAAGCTCGACTGGGACGAGAACGCGATCCCGATCCCGTACAACCACAGCAATCTCCAGTCGGAGGAGATGATCTATTACGTCGACGGCCAGTTCGGCTCACGCAAGGGCGTGGACGTCGGCACGATCACCCTCCATCCCTCAGGCCTCCCGCACGGGCCCCAGCCGGGGCTCGCGGAGAAGTCGATCGGCACCACCGAGACCGACGAGCTGGCCGTGATGTGCGACACCTTCAAGCCGCTGAAGCTGACCCAACTTGCTCACGCCCTGGACGACGGCAAGTACGCCCTGTCCTGGTACGACGGCGACGCGCAACAGAGCGCGGACACAAACGGATCCGGCAGTCCCGCGGGGGTCACGAGCCACCTCTAAAGAGGAGGCGTCGATCCCCGCGGCCCCGGCCGCCGCGGTGCATGCTCGAGCAGTGGGAGAGGTTCCACCACATAGGTGGAACTTCTCACGCAGCTAAACGACCGCTGCGGTGCTCATTGCATTCTCTCGCCGGGTGGTATTTAATGGTGACGTTAATTAACCGCCCTGTTAGATGCCAACTGACCAACTCGACCTCACGTTCGCCGCACTCGCCGACCCGACGCGGCGCCTGATCCTCACCCGCCTAGCCGAGGGCGAGGCGACAGTGAGCGAACTGGCCGAGCCGTTCCCGGTGAGCCTGCCGGCGATCTCGCGGCACCTGAAGGTGCTGGAGCGCGCGGGGTTGATCGCCCGCAGCCAGGAGGCCCAGTGGCGGCCAAGTCGGCTGCAGGCGGATCCTCTCGACGAGGCTGTCGAATGGATGCAATCGCGTAAGCGAACCTGGGAGGCGCGAGTGGACCGGCTTGAAGCACACCTGCACTCGAAAGGAGACCACGATGACTGACTCAACCCCCGAGGCCGCCGCCGATCAGGAGGTACTGATCACGCGTATCTTCGACGCGCCGCGTGAGCAGGTGTTCCGGGCGTGGACCGACCCGGACGAGGTGGCGGAGTGGTACGGGCCTGAGCACATGCACTCCCCACGCGATCGCATCAACATCGACCTGCGCGTCGGCGGCCGCTGGGAGCTGACGATGGTCCAGCACGATGGGGAGGGTGAGTTCGCGATCGGCTATGACATCGTCGAGCTGGTGGAGCCCGAGTTGCTCGTGTTGCGCTCGGACCCGATGCCGGAAATGGGCATGCACGAACCTACGGTCACCCGGGTGGAATTGCACAACCACGGTGACAAGACCCGTATGACGCTCACCGACGGACCCTACGCGCGGGGCGCCGGACACGCGGAGGCCGGCTGGAGCGCGGCGCTCGACGAGCTCGAGGCGCGGTTCGTTTAGAGCCCGTAGCTGCGACCGATGACGTCCAGCATGATCTCGTCGGTGCCGGCGCCGATGCGGTTCAGGCGCATGTCGCGCCACACGCGCTCCACGCCGTACTCCTTCATGTAGCCGGCGCCGCCGTGGATCTGGATGCACTCGTCCGCGACCTCGACGGCGATGCGTGACGCGTAGAGCTTCGCCATCGAGATCTCGCGCACCGGGTACTCGCCGTTCTGGAATCGCCACGCCGTCGTGTAGGTGAGCTGGCGGGCCGACTCGATCTTTGTCGCCATCTCGGCGAACTTGTGGCGGATTGCCTGGAACTTGCCGATCTGGCGGCCGAACGCGTTGCGCTCGAGCGAGTACTGGAGGGTGCGGTCGAAACAGCGCTGGGCACCCGCCACGCAGCCGGCGGCGCCGATCAGGCGTTCGCCCTGGAGCTCCCACATGATGTGGTAGAAGCCCTTGCCCTCCTCGCCGAGCACGGCATCCGCCGGCACGCGCACGTCCTGGAAAGCCAGCAGCGCGGTGTCGGACGCGTGCATGCCGAGCTTCTCGAGCTTCTTCTCGCGGATCACCCCCGGCGAGTCCATCGGCACCAGGAACAGCGTGAATCCGTCGTAGCCCTTGTCGGGATCGGTCTTGGTGACCAGCACGATGAAGTCGGCCCGGATGCCGTTGGTGATGTAGGTCTTCGAGCCGTTGATCACCCAGTCGTCGCCGTCGCGCACGGCGCGGGTCTTGATGCCGGCGACGTCGGACCCGGCGTCGGGCTCGGTGATGCCCAGGCAGGAGATCTTCTCGCCCTTGATCGCGGGCACCAGGTACTCCTGCTTCTGCTCCTCGGTGCCGAACAGGAACACCGGCGGGGTGGCCATGTCGGTGTGCACGGCGACGCCCATCGTCAGGCCGCCCGAGTTCGACTTGGTGATCTCCTCGGCGAGCACCAGGTTGCAGTAGTAGTCGCCGCCCTGCCCGCCGTACTCCTCGGGATAGGAGAGGCCGAGGAAGCCGAGCTCGCCCATGCGGGTGAAGACCCAGTCTTCGAAGGTCTCCTCCTCCCAGCGCTCGGCGTGCGGCGCCAGCTCCTTCTCGACGAACGAGCCGATCGACTCGCGTAGGCGGTCGTGGTCCTCGTTGAAGATGAAGTGCTTCTTGTTGGACGCGAAATCGGGCTTGATGACCTTCTCGGCGGTGGGCATATGCGCACCGTACCAAGTAAGGAGTGGGACTTCCTACTTTCTACTGGCGCAGGTCGCTGAGCCGCCGCAACCGCGGCGCCGCGCTCGGCGCGTTGGTCGCCGCGGGGGCGCGCTTCGTGACAAGCAGGCGCCGGGCCACGCCCTCGATGGTCTTCTCGCCGTAGGCCATGTCGCGGTCGCCCGTGGTCATCACCGACAGCGCCACGCGGTGTCCGCCGCGCTCGAGCAGCGCCGACTGGTGCACCAGCTCGCCGTCGTCCTCCGGGCGCCACCCGCCCTTGAAGAAGGTGCGCCAGCGGGGGCGGGCGGCGTCCGGCACGCCCCAGGTCTGCTCGGCAGACACCGTTCCGAGAAGGGTGCGCGCGAACGCGCGCTCGCGAGCGGGGACCAGCCGGTCCGCCACGAGGAAGAACCGCGCTTGGTCGGCCGGCGTGACCACCGCGTTGGCCCAGTGGCTGGAGACCGCGAACCTCCTCATCTTGGCGGCACGTGCCACCGCGAACAGACCCTCGTTGCCCACGCGCGCGAAGATGGTGTCCGCCGAGTCGTTGTCGGAGAGCCGGATCATGTAGCCGAGGCTGGTGCGCTCGGACTCGGTCGGCTTCGCGTCGCGGCGGAGCATGCCCACGAGCAGCATCGCCTTGGTCAGGCTGGCCGATAGGAAGGTTCGGTTGGGCTCGAGGCCGCTCACCGCGCCCCCCTCGCCGGCCATGGCGAAAGCGACCTGGCCCTCTCGGCCTCGCGCGAAGGCCCGGGCGGCGCGGATGGCCGTGACGTCCGGGAAGGCCAGGCGCCCCGGGGGCGCGAGCGCCGGGTAGACGCCCACGCCGGAGTCGACCTGGCCCTCGGGGGAGTCGATCGCGCCGACGTCGCGGAGACCTGGAACCGCGGACGGCCCCGTCGGCTGTGATGCGCCCGCCGGCGACCGGCCGTCCCCGCCGGGAATCACGAACGCGAGCGCGCTGGCGACAAGCGCAACGGGCACAGCGGCGGTGACGATCGAGCGGGCCAAGACCCGGGAACGGTACTTTGGCGCCGTGGCGGAGAGAAGCTTCGATGTGGTCGTGATCGGCGCGGGCCCGGCCGGTGAGGTGGCCGCCGGCCGGCTGGCCGACGGTGGCCTCGAGGTCGCGATGGTGGAGCCCGGCCTGATCGGGGGCGAGTGCTCGTACTACGCATGCATGCCCTCAAAGGCGCTGCTGCGCCCCGGCGAGCTGCTGGCGGAGGTGCGCCGGGTGCCCGGCGCGAGGGAGGCGATCACTGGGGAGCTCGACGTGCCGGTCGCCCTCGCGCGGCGCGACGAGGTGATCCACGATCTCGACGATTCCTCCCAGCTCCCGTGGCTGGAGAGCCGCGGCATCGAGCTCTTCCGCGCGCATGGACGGCTTGCCGGCGAGCGCCGGGTGGAGGCCGGTGACGACACGCTCGTGGCGGAGAAGGCGGTGATCGTCGCCACCGGCACGGGCGCCCTCATCCCACCGATCGACGGCCTGCGCGAGTCCGAGCCGTGGACGAACCGCGAGGCCACCACCGCGAAGTCCGCGCCCGCCCGCCTGGCGATCCTCGGCGGCGGGGTCGTTGGCGTGGAGATGGCGCAGGCCTGGCGCACGCTGGGGTCGCAGGTCACGCTGATCGAGGCCGCCGACCGCCTCATCGCCCGCGAGGAGCCCTTCGCGAGCGAGCAGGTCGCGGAGTCGCTGCGCGAGCAGGGCGTGGACGTTCGCCTGAGCCAGAAGGCGACGGCGGTCAGCCGCTCCGGCGGTGAGACGACGGTGGAGCTCGAGGAGGGCCCGGCGGTCGTGGCCGACGAGCTGCTGGTGGCGATCGGCCGGGTGCCCCACACCGACGACCTCGGCCTCGAGTCGGTCGGGCTCGAGCCGGGCGAGAACATCGAGGTGGACGAAACGATGCGGGCCGCCGGCGACTGGCTCTACGCGATCGGCGACGTGAACGGCCGCACGCTGCTGACTCACATGGGCAAGTACCAGGCGCGCGTCGCCGCGGACGTGATTCTCGGCAAGGACGCGAGGGTCACCGCCGACGGCGCCACCTCGCCGCGGGTGATCTTCACCGACCCGCAGGTGGCCGCGGTCGGGCACACCCTCCAGAGCGCACAGGACGCCGGCATCGACGCGCGGGCGGTGGACGCCGGGACCTCGGCAAACGCCGGCGGCAGCTTCTACGGCAAGGACGCCCCCGGCACCACGCGCTTGGTCGTCGACGAGGGCAGAGGGGTGATCGTGGGCGCCACGATCACCGGCGCGGAGATCGCCGACTTCCTTCACGCCGCCACGATCGCCGTGGTGGGGGAGGTGCCGCTGGAGCGCCTGGTTCACGCGGTGCCGTCGTTCCCCACACGCAGCGAGGTGTGGATCAATCTGTTCGCGGAGCTGGGGCTCTAAAGGATTGGCGTAACTCGCCAACCGCCTGTACCTTGGACCGACGGTTTCACTGACCCCACCGGGGTCGGCTGATCCCCAAAGAGTGCAGCTTTACGCGACCGCCCTGGCAGGGGTTGGTCGACCCAGAATTGCGCCCCAAGCGCAAAGGAGTAACGCATGTCATCACGCAAGAACCGGCTCCGCGCCGCGATCGTCGGCACTGCCGTGGTCGCGAGCATGACCGGAGCCTCGGTGGCCCAGGCCGACCTGTACGGAACAACCTTCCAGGCGCCGAAGTTCTCGCCCGGGAACATCCACGCGCAGGACGGCTGGAGGATGAGCGGGGCCTTTGACTCCGTGATCCACTCCAACAGCCCGGCGCAGCAGGCGCTGGGGCTCGGCACCCAGAGCTACCGCACTTCCAACGCGGTGACCTCGGGCAGCTTCAGCGACCAGACGTTCTCGGCAGAGATGGTCGACGAGGCCGGCGAGCTGACCGCCGCGTCCGGTGGCCAGTCCGGCGGTGTGCGCCAGACGAAGTTCGACGCGCGCATGAAGTTCGCGGCGTTCGAGACCACCGAGCAGGTGGGAGCCGGCGTGTCGATCGCGCCGGATCGCGGCGACGGAGGCCGGATGGCGAACATCCGGATCAACGACACGCCGACCGGCCTTGAAGTGGTGGCGTCCGAGGTCACGGACAACGGTCTGGGCAACGCCGCGGACTTCGAAGTGGTCCCCGTCGTCACGGACCTCAGTCGTACCGTGGCCCACACCCTTCGTGTCGAGGTGACGTTCGTGGACGGTCCCGCCAACGACGTGGTGAACGTGTACGTCGACGGCGTGCTCGAGCACACAGGAACGACCTGGGAGCAGTACTACCGCAACGACCCCGAGCAGGCCGGCGGGGGCAACCTGGTGCCGACGACCGACCAGCTGATGTTCCGCCAGGCCGGCACCGCCTTCGGGGCGAACGCCGGTAAGGGCTTCCTGTTCGACGATCTGCGGATCGAGACCAGCGGCAACCCGACCGGTCCGGCCGGTCCTCCCGGTGAGGACGGGGACGACGGCGAAGATGGCGACGACGGCAACGACGGCAACGACGGCGCTGATGGCGCTGACGGTGCCAATGGCGCCAACGGCGCCCGCGGCCCCGCCGGGCCGCAGGGGCCCGCCGGTGACTCCGGCGGAGTCCTCGGCGTGACGCGCCAGAGCGCCGGCATTCGCCTGGCAATCGACCGCGCCCGCACCAAGGGCCGCCGTGTCGCCGTCCGCACTCGCTGCACCGGCGACAGTGGCCGATGCAGGGGCAAGGTCGACCTGGTCGCCCGCATCAACGGCCGCAGCGTGCGGCTGGGCACCAAGTCGTTCAGCGTCGCCGCCGGCAAGGTGGGCGTCGTCCGAGTGACGCTGTCCCGCCGCGGCCGTTCGCTGCTCGCGCGGCGAGGCAAGCTCGCCCTCAGCGTTCGCACCCGCGGGGCGAAGCTCGGCAGCCAGACCCTCAGTGGCAGGACCAAGCTGACCCTCCGGTCGGCTCGCTAGCAGCACAAGGTCGCAACCCGCGGCGCGGCTCCGGCCGCGCCGCGGGACGTCCTTGTAGGCTCGCCCTGTGGACGTCGTCGTCGCAGGAGGGCACGGTCAGATCGGCCTCAGGCTGCTCCGCCTCCTGGCCGATCGCGGCGACCGCGCCCGCGGCATCGTGCGCAACCCCGCCCACGTGCCGGACCTCGAACAGGCCGGAGCGCAGGCCGTGGTGTTCGACATGGAGGCCGAGGACGATTTCTCGTCCGCGGTCGAGGGCGCCGACGCCGTGGTGTTCGCGGCGGGCGCCGGTCCTGGGAGCGGCGTCGAGCGCAAGCAGACCGTCGACCTCGGCGCGGCGGTGAAGCTGATGGAGGCGGGGGTGAAGCGGTACGTGATGGTGAGCGCCATCAACGCCGACCATCCCGAGAACGCGCCGGAGGAGATGCGGCCGTACTACGACGCGAAGGCCGGGGCCGACCGGCGGCTGCAGGAGAGCGGACTGGACTTCACGATCGTGCGGCCCGGCCTGCTGACGAACGACGAGGGCACCGGCCTCGTGGCTGCCGGCGCCGAGGTGAGCCGGGCCGAGATCCCGCGCGATGACGTGGCGGCCGTGCTGGCGGAGGTGCTGGTCGCCGAGAACACGGTCGGCAAGGCTTTCAACCTGGTGAGCGGCGACACGCCGGTCGACCAGGCCGTGCGCGCCCTCTAGGGCGGGCTGCCCGCGAAGCGCTCGAGGCCGTCGTCGGGGATCGGCTCCCACGATGCGGCGGACGCGACATGGGAGCGCCAGCTCGGGCGCACGCCGGGGTCGCCGTCGAAGGCGCTCATGCGCACGCTCATCTGGGCCGGGTCCTCCGGGTTGCGGCTGAAGAGGTGCGCGCCGCACTCCGAGCAGAACCACTTCTCCCAGCCGCCGTCGGGGTGGCGCCACATCTTCGCTACGCCCTCGCCCTCGAGCAGCTCGAACGCTCGCCCGTCGACCACCGCCTGCGCGGACGCGCCGCTGCCCGTCCGGCCCTGGCAGCGGGTGCAGTGGCAGTAGCTCGCCGCCGTCGGTGGCTCGGTCAGCCGGAAACGCACGCCGCCGCAGAGGCAGCCTCCTGTGATCTCCATATCTTGCGCATCATGCCCGCCGACGATGAGCAGCGGATCCTCGAGCGCATCCGGTCGATCCCGCCCGGGCGGGTGAGCACCTACGGCGATGTCTCGCCGGGTGCGCCGCGGCGCGCTGGAGCGGTGCTCCACGCCTGCGACCTGGCCGACGTGCCGTGGCAGCGGGTGGTACGGGCGGACGGTTCGCTCGCCAAGGGCGAGCGCCAGCGGCTCCTGCTCGAGCGCGAGGGCGTGTCATTCCGGGGCAAGCGCGTGGACATGCAAGCCGCCTGGGTGCCACCCGCCTTGCACGACGGCTGACGCGGTCTTAGGGTCGGCGGCATGACTCCAGACGAGATTCGCCAGACGATCGAGGCCGCTGCGGCGACCGCCAGCGAGGCGTTCGACAACCCCGACGCCCGCGAGCGCTACCTCGACTACTACGACGACTCGGTCGTGATCGAGGGCTACCCGCCGGGGCTCGAGGGCAAGGACGGGGCGAGAGCCTTCTACACCGGGATGTTCGAGGGCATCGAGGGCGGGCGGGTCGACATCCAGGAGATCCTGGTGGAAGGCGACACAGCGGCGATCCGGTTTGGGCTCACCGGAAACCACGGCGCCGAGTTGATGGGCGTGCCGGCCTCCGGCAACGACGTGGACGTGACGGGCCAGAGCTTCCTCCGCTTTCGCGACGGCAAGATCGTGGAGCGCATCCAGGCGATGGACGCAGTGCCGCTGCTCCAGCAGATCGGCGCCATGCCTGCCTCCGCCTAGCCTCGGCTAGCATCCAAAAAGTAGGAAGTAGGACTTCCCACTTTCCACCGTCGCCTGTGCCCTACGACAAACTCAACTACGAGGTCGCCGACAAGGTCGCCAGGATCACGCTCGATGATCCCGATACGCGCAACGCGCTCGGCAACCAGACCCTCGCGGAACTGATCGAGGCGTTCGAGGCGGCGCGCGACGACGGCGCGGTGCGCTGCGTGGTGCTCACCTCCTCGCACGAGAAGGTCTTCTCCGCCGGCGGCAACCTCGACGGCTTCGCCGCGGACGTGCCGCCGGTGCACAAGCACTTCGGCATCGAGCTGTTCCCGAAGCTGTTCCGCCTGATCGGCACGCTGGGCAAGCCGGTGATCTGCGCCGCCAACGGCCACGTGCTGGCGGGGGCGCTGGGCCTCGCGCTGGCGTGCGACCTGATCGTGGCCAAGGACACTGCGGGGTTCGGCACGCCCGAGATCAACGTGGGCGTGTTCCCCTTCATGATCATGGCGCTGATCTACCGCAACGTGCCGCGCAAGAAGACCAACGAGCTGCTGCTGCTTGGCGAGCGGCTCACCGCGCAGGAGGCGCTGGAGGCGGGGATCGTGAACAGGGTCGTGCCCGCCGAGGAGTTCGACGGAGCGGTGAAGGACTGGGCCGAGAAGCTGGCCGGGAAGTCGCCGGTGATGATGAAGCTCGGCAAGGACGCGATGTACCGCCAGATGGACATGCCGTTCGAGGACGCCCTGGACTACCTGCGCCACAACCTCAGCCTCGCGCTCACCACCGAGGACGTCCGCGAGGGCGTGGAGGCCTTCTTCGCCAAGCGCGAGCCCCAGTGGAAGGGCCGATGAGCGCGGCGCTGGTGGCACTCCGCTGCCGCACGTCGGACCGCACGCCCGCCGCGGGGCGAGGTGTGGACGAGCTGGCGCCTCTACTGGCGAAGCGCTTGGGCCGCGAGGCTCGGACGATCGGCGAGCCGGGCGGGGCCGCGGAGGACTCGTACGACGAGGTGCTGAGCGAGCGGCGCGGCTGCCTGCTGGAGGCCGGCGGCCAGGTGGAGGACGCGCTCGGCGGCGGCAACGTGCCGGTGCTGCTCGCGGCCGAGTGCTCGGTCGCCCTCACGACGCTGCCCGCCGTGGCCGCCGCGCGCCCCGACGCGAAGGTGCTCTGGCTCGACGCCCACGGGGATTTCAACACCCCCGACACCAGCCCCAGCGCATATCTAGGCGGCATGGCCCTGGCCGGTGCCACCGGGCGCTGGGACGCCGGCCTGGCCGAGGGCTCGATGCCGCCGGAGCGAGTGGTGCTGGCGGGGGTCCGCGACCTCGACGAGCCCGAGCGCGAGGCGCTGGAGGGTGGGCCGGTCACGGTGATCGGCGCCAGCCCGGTGGAGACCCTCGTGGCCGTGAAGAACGCGCTCGACGGCGCGCCGGTCTACATCCATCTCGACCTCGACGTGATCGATCCCGAGGAGTTCCCGGCCCAGTTCCCGGCGCCGGGAGGCCTTCGCTCCGAGAAGCTCTACGACCTGCTGGAGGCGGTGGCGGGCGACTGCGAGATCGTGGGCATGGAGATCACGGCGTTCGAGGCGCCCGAGGACGACCTCGAGCGCCAGGACGCCGCGTCCACGGCGATTCACGTTCTCGAACCCCTGCTCGACGCGATCCCGGAGGCAGCCAATGTCAGCGACTGAAGAGTCCGTGAAGGCCGACACGCTGGTGGCTCGCCCGCCCCTGCGGGAGCTGGTCGACGACCTCCACGAGCGCCGCGAGCACGCGCGCCTTGGCGGCGGCGAGGAGAAGATCGCGCGCCAGCACGAGCAGGAGAAGCTCACCGCGCGCGAGCGCCTGGCGCTGCTGATCGACGAGGGCACGTTCACCGAGCTCGGCATCCACGGCCGCCCGCATTTCTCCCAGCAGTCGATGGCCGAGAAGGACGCTCCGGCCGACGGCGTGATCACCGGCTACGGGAAGGTCGAGGGGCGGATGGTGGCTGTGTGCGCCTACGACTTCACGGTGATGGCCGGGTCGATGGGCATGACCGGCGAGCTGAAGGTCACCCGCCTGCGCGACCTGGCGCTGGGCAAGCGGATCCCGTTCATCTGGCTGCTCGATTCCGCCGGCGCGCGCATCCAGGAGGCCGCCGGGTCGCTGTTCGCGGGCTCGGGCCACCTGTTCCGCGAGGAGGTGGTGATGAGCGGCGTGATCCCGCAGATCGCCGCGCTGATGGGGCCGTGCGCCGCGGGCACCGCCTACATCCCGGGCCTCGCCGACTTCGTGCCGATGGTGAAGGGCCGCGGCTCGATGGCGCTGGCCGGCCCGCACCTGACGAAGGCCGTGACCGGCGAGGACGTGACCCAGGAGGAGCTCGGCGGCTCGGGGATCCACACCAAGATCTCCGGCGTCGGCGACCTCGAGGTGAAGTCCGACGAGGAGTGCATCCAGGCGATCAAGGACTACCTCTCGTTCATGCCGCAGAACTGCGAGGAGAAGCCGCCGATGCGCGAGCCGGCCGAGCCCGGCGGCGACGGCAACCCCGCCGAGGAGCTGCTCGACGTGCTGCCCGAATCACCGCGCAAGCCCTACGACATGTACGACGTGATCCGCCGGATCGTGGACGACGGCTTCTACTTCGACATGAAGCCGCGCTTCGCGCGCACGATCATCACCTGCTTCGCGCGGATGGGCGGCCGGCCGGTGGGCATCGTGGCCAACCAGCCCAAGCAGCTCGCCGGCATCCTCGAGAACAACTCCGCCGACAAGGCCGCCCGCTTCATCAACCTGTGCGACGCGTTCGGCATCCCGCTGCTGTTCCTCCAGGACGTGCCGGGCTTCATGGTGGGCACCAAGGTCGAGCAGGCCGGGATCATCCGCCACGGGGCGAAGATGCTCTACGCGGTCTCGCGCGCCACCGTCCCGAAGGTGACCGTGGTGATCCGAAAGGCCTACGGCGCCGGCTACTACGTGATGTGCGGCAAGGCCTACGAGCCCGACCTGATCGTGGCCTGGCCATCCGCGGAGATCTCGGTGATGGGCCCCGAGGGCGCGGTGAACATCATCTTCCGCAAGCAGATCGAGGCGGCCGACGACCCCGACGCCACCCGCGCCGAGATGATCGACGGGATCCGCAAGATCATCGATCCGTACATCGCGGCGGGCAACGCGATGATCGACGACGTGATCGATCCGCGCGAGACGCGGGACAAGGTGATCGGGGCGTTCGAGATGGCTGCAGACCAAGAGCGTGGAGAGGCCGTGGAAGAAGCACGGGGTGATGCCGGTCTGACGCCTGAGCTTCGCGAGTCGGCGGCGATCTTCTTCGACAGTCCCGAGGCGTTCTACGACTGGCTGGCCGAGCACCACGAAACCGAGGACGAGGTGTTCGTAGGCATGTGGAAGAAGGCGACCGGCAAGCAGGGGATGAGCTGGTCGCAGGCCGTGGACCAGGCGCTTTGCTTCGGCTGGATCGACAGCGTGATGCGCCGGATCGACGACGAGCGCCACATGCAGCGCTTCACACCGCGCAAGCCCGGCAGCAACTGGAGCAAGGTGAACGTGGAGAAGGTCGCCCAGCTCGAGGCCGCGGGTCGGATGACGGACGCCGGCCGGAAGGCGTTCGAGGCGCGGACCGAGGACAAGACGGGCGTCTACTCGTTCGAGGCCAAGGACGCGGCCGAGCTGCCGCCCGAGTTCGCCAAGCAGCTCGCCGCCAAGAAGAAGGCGCATGAGTACTTCGAGGCGCGCGCGCCGTCGTACAGGCGCACCGCCATCCACTGGGTCGTGAGCGCAAAGCGAGAGGAGACGCGAGTGAGACGGATGAATCAGCTGATCGAGAGCTCTGCGAAGGGCGAGGACCTGCCGCAGTTCCGCTGGAGCAAGAAGCCATGAGCAAGTTCAGCGACCCGGTCGTCATCACCTGCTCGATCTCCGGCGCCGTCGCCAACCGCGACCAGTGCCCGGCGATCCCCTACACGCCGGAGGAGTACGCCGCGGAGGCGCGCCGGATCGTGGACGAGGGCGGGTCGATGATCCACATCCACGCGCGTTCACCCGACGGCGTGCCGAGCTACGAGATCGAGGACTTCCGCGCGATCACCGAGGCGATCAACGCCGAGGTGGACGACGTGATCATCAACTACTCCACCGGCGCGATCGGGGTGCCGATCGAGAAGCGGCTGGAGTACCTGCGCGAGCTCAAGCCCGACGTCGCCGCGCTGAACATGAGCTCGATGAACTACGCGAAGTACTCCAAGAGCCGCAAGGACTTCGTGTTCAAGGCGGTGTTCGAGAACAGCTTCGACACGATCATCGAGTTCCTCACGGCCATGAACGAGCTGGGCATCCGTGCCGAGCACGAGTGCTTCGACACCGGGCACGTGGCGAACCTCGACCCGCTGCTGGACATGGGGCTGCTGCGCGAGCCGCTGCAGATCTCGTGCGTGATGGGCGTGACCGGCGGCATTCGCCCGAACGCGCGCAACCTCGCGCACATGGCCGAGCAGGTGCCGGGCGGTCCGGAGGGAGGCAACAACTGGGGCGTGATCGGGGTCAGCCGCAAGCAGTGGCAGCTGGTGGCCGCGTCGCTCACGCTCGGCGGCAACATCCGCGTCGGCCTGGAGGACAACTTCTACCTGCCGGACGGCGAGATGGCGAAGTCCAACGGCGAGCTGATCGCCAAGGCGCGGCAGATGACCGAGGACGTCGGTCGCCGCGCGGCGACCGTCGCGGAGGCGCGCGAGCTGCTCGGGGTGCCCAAGCGCGTGGAGGCATGACCACGCACGCGGCCCAGATCAGCTGGGAGGGCGGCAAGGAGGACCTGCGCGCCCACACCGTCCGTGCGGGCGGCCAGACGATCGGTGGCTCGTGCTCGCCGGAGTGGGGCGGGGACGAGGCGAAGGCCGATCCCGAGGCGCTGTTCGTCGCCTCGCTGTCGGCGTGCCACATGCTCTGGTTCGTCGACCTGGCCCGCCGGGAGCGGCTGCGCGTGACCAGCTACGAGGACAGCGCGGACGGCGAGATGGACGGGACCCGCTTCACGTCGGTCACGCTGCGGCCGAGGGTGGAGTTCGAGTCCGACGTGGACGAGGCGCAGCTGAGGGCGCTGCACGAGGCGGCGCACGAGCGCTGCTTCATCGCGAACACCGTGACGCTGCCCGGTGGAGGTGGCCGCATGAGCGCGCTCTCCGACGTGAAGGTTCTGGACCTCTCCCGCCTGCTGCCCGGCGGCTTCTGCTCGCTGCTGATGGCCGACTTCGGCGCCGATGTGCTGAAGGTCGAGGACACCGGGATGGGCGACTACGTGCGCTGGGCGCCTCCGCACCATGAGGGAGCCGAGCCGTCCGCCGGCTCGGCGCTGTTCCTGGCGCTGAACCGCGGCAAGCGCTCGATCCGGCTGAACCTCAAGGAGGAGGCCGGTCGCGAGGTGCTGCTGAAGCTGGTGAAGGAGTACGACGTGCTGCTGGAGTCCTTCCGGCCCGGCGTGCTCGACCGCTTGGGCGTGGGCTATGACCGCCTCCGCGAGGCCAACCCCGGCCTCGTGTACTGCGCGATCTCGGGCTACGGGCAGGACGGTCCCTACCGCGACCGCTCGGGTCACGACATGAACTACCTCGGCCTCGTCGGCGTGCTCGGCCTCACGGGGGAGGCGGATGGCCCGCCGATCCAGGCCGCCGGGCAGATCGCCGACCTGGGCGGCGGCGCGCTGATGGCCGCCTTCGGCATCCTCGCCGCGCTGCGCGAGCGCGACCGCTCCGGGAAGGGGCAGTTCGTGGACATCTCGATGGCCGACGGCTCGCTCTCCTGGATGGCGATGGTGGCGGCCCGCCACCTGGCCGAGGGCAACGCTCCCAAGCGCGGGGACCTGGAACTGGCGGGCGCGTACGTCTGTTACCGCCCCTACGCGTGCAAGGACGGCTGGGTCACGCTCGGCGCGCTGGAGCCGAAGTTCTGGCAGGCCTGGTGCCGCGGCGTGGATCGCGAGGACCTGATCGAGAGCCAGTTCGAGCGCCCGGGGTCCGACCCCCACGCCGAGGTCGAGCGCATCTTCCTCGAGCGCACGCGCGACGAGTGGCAGGAGTTCGCCTCCAACCACGACTGCTGCCTGGAGCCGGTGCTGGAGCTGGACGAGGCGCTGGAGTCAGAGCTCGTGCGCGCGCGCGAGATGGTGGTGGAGGTCGATCAGCCGGGCGCCGTGAAGCCGGTGCGCCTGGTGGGCAACCCGGTGAAGATGGATCGCACGCCCGCCGATGCCACCCGCCCGGGGCCGGTGCTCGGCGAGCACACGACCGAGGTGCTGGCCGGCCTCGGCTACGGCGAGGACGAGATCGCGGGGATGGAGGAGGCGGGCGCGGTGGGCGGCCCGGTCGGCGGCCCGCAGGGCTCGTTCATGACATGAGCGTGAACGGCGATAACGGGCTCCTGAGGATGGGCGAGCTGGCCGAGGCCAGCGGCGTGAGCGCCGGCACGATCAAGCACTACCTGCGCGAGGGCCTGCTGCCTGAGCCGGTGAAGACCTCGCGCAACATGTCCTGGTACCCGCCCGAGTTCGTGGAGCGCATCCGGCTGATCAAGCAGCTCCAGGAGGAGCGCTTCATGCCGCTGAAGGCGATCAAGAGCGTGCTCGACGAGCATCCCGGCCGCGCCCGCGCGCTGGTGGAGCTGGAGGACAAGATCCTCGAGCGGGCGCTGAGCGGCGACGCCACCCGCACCTCCACGGCCGAGGTCAAGCGCCTCTACGACATGCCGGCCGAGGTGCTCGACCGCCTGGGGGAGATCGGCCTGCTCACCCCGAACTCGCGCGGCTACTCACAGCTGGACGTGCAGGTGATCGAGGCGATCAGCCGCTTCCGGGCCGGTGGCTACGACGAGCAGATCGGCTTCACGGTGTACGACACCCTGCGTTACAAGCGCGCGCTCGAGGAGCTGGTGAAGGAGGAGGTGGCGGTGGTGCTCGAGCGTCTCGCCGGCGAGCTCGAGCCGGAGCGCGTGGTGGACCTGATGGAGACCGGCGCCGAGCCGCTGCGCGATTTCATAGCGGCGCTGCACTCAAAGCTCCTGGTGGAGGAGCTCAAGCGCCAGCGCGGGTCGCGCGCGCCGGGTTAGGCTCGCTCCGACAACGACGAGGGGAAGGCATGTCGGATCCAGTTGCGCAGATCAAGGACACGGCTCGGAAGACGTGGGCCGCGGGAGACTTCGATCACGTTTGGGAGGTCGGCGGGCTTGCGCCCATGGGCGAGAACCTGGTGGCTCATGCCGACATCACACCCGGCATTCGCGTGCTGGACGTGGGTACCGGCAGCGGAAACGCCGCGCTGCCCGCGGCGCGGGCCGGCGCGAAGGTGGTGGCGAGCGACCTCACGCCGGAGCTGCTCGAGAAGGGGCGCGCACGTGCCGAGCGCGAGGGCCTCGAACTCGAGTGGGTGGAGGCCGACGCCGAGGAGCTGCCGTTCGAGGACGCCAGCTTCGACCGGGTGATGTCGGCGATCGGCGCGATGTTCGCGCCGCGCCACGACGTGACCGCCGCCGAGCTCGTGCGGGTGTGCGCGCCGGGCGGCATGATCGCGATGGCCAACTGGTCGCCCGAGGGTGCGATTGGTGACTTCTTCAAGACGCTCGGCAAGCACATGCCCCCGCCGCCGCCGGATTCCGTGCCGCCCGTGATGTGGGGCAGCGAGGACCACGTGCGCGAGCTGTTCGAGCCGCACGGCGTGGAGCTCGAGTTCGACCGAGGCGAGGTCGCCTTCGTCTTCGAGTCGGTTCCGTCCTACATGGACATGATGGAGAACAACTTCGGCCCGATGGTGAAGGCGCGCGAGGCGCTCGGCGACGGCTGGGCGGCCGCTCGCGCCGATCTCATCGAGCTCGAGGAGCGGCTGAACCGCGCCGACGACGGCTCGATGGACGTGGCGGGGGAGTACCTGATCGTGATGGCGCGCAAGCCCTAGCGGGCTAGGCGCGTCCGGCGACGGTGGCGGCCCAGGCGGTCGCCACCGCGCCCGTGCGGTCACTCACGCCGAGCTTGCGGTAGATGCGCTCGCAATGCTTGTGCACCGTGCGCGGGCTCACCTCCAGATCCTTCGCCACGCCGGAGGTGGAGCTGCCCGTGGCCAGGCGCGAGAGCACCGCCGCCTCGCGCGACGTGAGCCCGAGGGACTCGAGCAGGGCCGGTTCCATCGCGTCGGCCGGCGAGTCGATCACCAGCACGCGCGTGCCATCGGTCGAGGTGACCACGTGGGTGAGGGCCGGCGCGGTGCCATCGCCGGTCAGCAGCGCGGAGACCTCGGGCGGCACGGTTCGCCCCTGGGTGACGGTGGCGCCCGTCGCGTCGCGCACGAGCTTGCGGGCTCGCCCGGTGGCCAGCACCAGCACCCCGGCGGGATCGATCACCAGCGCCGCGATGTCTCGCTTGTCCAGCCCGGCCTCGAGGGCCTCGATGGCACCGCCGAGGCGCTCGCGCAGCTGCGCGTTGCGGTAGGCCTGGATGAGATGCGGCCGGACGAGGTTGAGCATCTGGCGCTCGTCGTCGCTGAAGTCGCGGGAGCCGCCGCGGCTGAGCGCGATCCCGATCGTGAGCGTGGGCGGCGACGGCAGCCCGAACGCGATCTGGTGCTCGATCCCGAGTGGCGTGTACAACTCGAGGAAGAGGGGGCTGGCGCGCAGGACTCGCATGTCCGCGACGTCGGAGAACCGGTACGGGCGCGTGTCGCGCGTGCTGAAGAACTTGTCGATCAGCGGGTTGCTCATGGCCAAGCGTTCCCACGCCTCGTAGGCGAACGCGGGCAGCTCCGGGTCGACTATCGCGACCGGGGCTGCGCCGCCCGCGGTCACCTCGTTGTAGGAGGAGTAGTCCGCCGGGACTAGGCGGCGCAGCGAGGGGAGCAACAACCCGCGCAACTCGTCCAGGTCCTGAGCGTCGTGGGCGTCCCCGACGAGATCGAGCACCGCCCGGTACTGCTTGTCGCTGAGGGCCATCCACTACCAGTAGACATCGTGTTCCTCCATCACGCCACAACCTTCGGTCAGCGTGAGGCCGCCGGGGAGGTCGCCCGCGAACGTTCCGAACGGCTGGCGGTAGCGCGAGCGCATCACCCCGAAGTTCGCGTTCTCCTCGCGCGCCGACCACTCGGTGAAGCGTCAGGTCGCCGACCGCGGAGAGGTCGTCGGCGAACTCCTGGGGCGCCACCGCGTGCGGCTCGCCGTCCACCCACACGGTGCGTTCGCCCGCGGGCTCCGAGTCGTGTAGCCCGGTGACCAGGTTCCAGCCCACGCGGCGGCCGTCGTCGGTGCGGCCCACGCCGGCGGACCATCTCCACGCGGTGTGGCGCAGGTGGTAGCCCGCGGAGTCGTCGATGAACGCGGCGTCGGAGTCGATGTCGAACCGCTCGCCCGAGAGCGATGCGAAGCCGCGAACGGGGATGGTTGCCTGCTTGGCGGTCCACACGTAGCTGGCACCCGCTGCAGACACCACCTCGACCGGCTCGCGCTCGTCCAGCTCGAGCTCGATCTCCACGTCTCTCGCGCGCACGCGCACGCGAGAGCCCTCGATGCTCACTCCGCCGCGGCGGATCGTGGTGCGCTCCGCCAGGGTGCCGTCGGGCAGCGCCACCGCCCACCACCGCTGCGGCACTCCCGCGATTCGCGCGTCGCCCACGCACAGCATCAGCTCCGGGGTGTAGACGCCCACGTAGCGCCAGCGCTTGAGCGGCCGGGTGCCGCGCCATCCCGGCATTCGGCCCGGCGGGAGCTCCAGCCCGAGGCTTCGCACAGCCGGGCCGCGGGCCGGGAGTCCGTCCATGGCTGCAGCGTATCCTCGGGCGCGTGACGGCAGCCGCTCCCGCCGCGATCTCCCACAACCCGTTCAGGCGGATCGTGGAGGACGTGCGCATGGAGCGCCGCGCCCGCGACGGGTACCCGCCGGGGATCACCGACTTCAGCATGGCCCGCACGAGCCAGATGGCCAGCGATCCGCTGCCGATCCTGCTCGATTGCTACGAGCGCTTCGGCCCGGTGTTCAGCGTCCGGATCCTGCACAGCCGCAACGCGTTCCTCCTCGGGCCCGAGGCCAACCACCACGTGCTGGTGTCCAACGCGGCGAACTTTCGCTGGCGCGACGGCGGCTTCGCGGAGCTCGAGCCGCTGCTGGGCGACGGCCTGCTCACGATCGACGGCGGCTACCACCGGCGCGCACGGCGGATCATGCTGCCGGCGTTCCACCGCGAGCGGATCGAGCTGGCCGCCGCCGCGATGATCGAGGAGGCGCAGGCCGCGCTCGAGCCGTGGCAGCCGGGCCAGGTGATCGACGTCTACGCGTGGGCGCGCGAGCTGGCGATGCGGATCGCGATGCGCGCGCTGCTGGGGCTCGACCCCGACGACCGCGGCGGCGGCGCCACCGCCGCGCACGAGTTCGAGCGGGCGCTCGCTTTCTACGGCACCGAGTACCCGCTGCGGATCCTCCGCGGGCCGGGCTCGCCGTGGCACCGGCTGCACAGCGCGCGCGAGGTGCTCGATCGCATCGTCTACCGGGAGATCGCGCACCGGCGCCGCAACCCCGGCGATCGCGAGGACGTGCTCGGCATGCTCATGGCGGCCACCGACGAGGACGGCTCGCAGCTCTCAGACCGAGAGGTGCGCGACCAGGCGCTCACGCTCCTGTTCGCGGGCCACGACACCTCCACGTCCACGATCTCCTTCCTGTTCTACGAGCTGGCCCACAACCCGCACGAGCTGGAGCTGCTGGTGGAGGAGCAGGACCGCGTGCTCGGCGGCAGGGCGCCCACGCCCGAGCAGCTCGTCACCGAGATGCCGCGCCTGGACATGGCCGTCGACGAGACGCTGCGCCTCTACCCGCCCGCGTGGATCGGCCCGCGGCTGGCGCTCGAGCCGTTCGAGATCGCCGGCACGCGCGTGGCCGGCGGCACGTACGTGAACTACTGCTCGTGGGCGAGCCACCGGCTGCCCGACGTGTTCGAGGATCCCCACCGCTTCGACTCCGAGCGGTTCACGCCCGAGCGCAAGGCCGCGCTGCCCAAGGGCGCCTACGTGCCCTTCGGCGGCGGCTCGCGCACGTGCATCGGCATGCGCTTCGGGCAGATGGAGGTGAAGGCGGTGGCGACTCTGGCGCTGCAGCGCTTCCGGCTCGAGCTGCTGCCCGGCGCGCGCATGACCGTGCGCCAGATGCCCACGCTGAGCCCGCGCGGGGGGCTGGGGATGACGGTGCGCGAACGCTGAGCGTCCCCGCCGGGCTACACTCCTTGACTGACCAGTCAATCTGGCGCTCCCCGGGAGGAGCATGCGCGCAGCCGCCGTACAGCTCAACTCGACTGAGGACAAGGACCGCAACCTCGCGACCGCGGACCGGCTGACCCGCGCCGCGGCGGCCGACGGCGCCGAGCTGATCGTCCTCCCCGAGAAGTTCAACGTGCTCGGCAGTCACGACGCCTACCGAGCCAACGCCGAGTCCCTCGACGGCCCCACCGTGGGGTGGGCGCGCGAGACCGCGCGCGAGCTGGGCATCGACCTCGTCGCCGGCTCGTTCGTCGAGAAGCGCGACGGACACGACAAGCTTGGTAACACCAGCGTCCACGTCGGGCCCGATGGTGAGGTCCGTGGCGTGTACCGCAAGATCCACATGTTCGACGTGACCGTGGAGGGCAAGGAGTACCGCGAGTCGGCGTCGCAGGAGGCCGGCGACGAGATCGTGACCTCCGAGGCCGAGGGCGCCCGGCTGGGTCTCACCGTTTGCTACGACCTGCGCTTCCCCGAGCTCTACCGCATCCTCGCGCTGCGCGGCGCCCGGATCCTCACCATCCCGGCGGCCTTCACCAAGGTCACCGGCGCCGCGCACTGGGACACGCTGGTGCGCGCGCGGGCGATCGAGAACCAGGCG
The DNA here is from genome assembly GCA_963808105.1 of uncultured Thermoleophilaceae bacterium. Lineage (GTDB taxonomy): Bacteria > Actinomycetota > Thermoleophilia > Solirubrobacterales > Thermoleophilaceae > JAAYBF01. The sequence goes on from CAWEEH010000002.1 coordinate 934,526, forward strand.
TTCGTGATCGCCGCCGACCAGATCGGCACCCACCCGCCCGACAACGAGAGCTTCGGCGGATCGCAGATCGTCGACCCCTGGGGCGAGGTGCTCGCACGCGCGCCCGACGGCGAGACGTTCGTCACCGCCGACCTCGACCTCTCCAGGCAGGACGAGGTGCGCGAGTCGCTTCCCGCGCTGGCCAACCGGGTGCCCTCGGCCTACCGCTGGCAAGAGGAGGCGAAGGTCTGATGGCCGCCAACCCGGCGCGGACCGGCGCCATCGACAAGCGCCGCCTGATCCTCGACGCCGCCATCACGGTGTTCGCCCGCCAGGGCTTCCACCACTGCCGCGTGTCCGACGTGGCCGACGAGGCGGGCGTGGCCTACGGCCTCGTCTACCACTACTTCGATTCCAAGGAGGAGATCCTCAACGAGCTCTTCCTCGAGCGCTGGCAGATCATGCTCGACGCGATCACCGAGATCGACACCCGCCAGGAGGTGCCGGTGCGCGACAAGCTCTACATGGTCGCCGGCTTCATCATCGACTCCTACCGCAACGAGCCGGACCTGATGAAGGTGATCATCGTGGAGGTCACCCGCGCGGCGAACTCGTTCGGCAAGCTGCACCTGGAGAAGATCCGCGAGGCCTACGAGGGCATCGCCGTGATCGTGGAGGGCGGGCGCCAGGACGGGACCTTCAAGTCGGGAATCGACTCGCAGTTCGCGGCGATGTGCTTCTACGGGGCGATCGAGCAGCTGCTCTCGGGCTGGATCTTCGACCTCCTCCCTCAGACCGAGGAGGAGTTCGAGCGCGCGAAGGGCCTCGTGGTGGATGCCATCTGCGGAGGGTTGGAGACCCCCGCCGCGGGTAGCGCAGCCGTGTCTGGTTGAATCACCCGCCCATGGAGAACGAACTCGTCAAGCGTCTGATGTGGAGCGGCCTGCTCGCCGGAGTGGGCGCGCTCACGACCATCATCGCCAACCGCATCGCCACCGAGATCTGGACCCGGGTCTTCGACGAGGACCCGCCGGAGTACTGGTGGAGGCCGCCACCCCAGAAGCCACTTCCTGGCATCCGCAGGAGGAAGCGTCGGACGACGCCTTCGCGGAGAAGCCCGAGCTCTTCGTGGGCGCGGCGTTCGCCGGCGGCCTGGTGCTTGCCGGCCTGCTCAGGTGGCTGGGTAGGGACGAATGACCCCGCCCGGCACCAACGGCTCGGACAAGCAGCTCGGCGAGATCGTCTCGGAGGTCTCCGAGAAGGCCACGCTGCTCGTCCGCGAGGAGATCGAGCTGGCGAAGGCCGAGGTCACGGCGAAGGCCAAGACGATGGCGCGCGGGGCGGGGGTGGGGGCCGCCGCCGGGGTGTTCCTGATCTTCGCGACGGTCATGCTCCTGCACACGCTGGCGTGGTTCCTCGTCGAGTTGCTCGACGTGGAGATCTGGGTCGGCTTCGGCCTCACCACACTGATCCTGATCGTGCTCGCCGTGATCGCCGGCCTGCTGGCCAAGAAGTGGCTTTCGTCCGGTCCGCCCACGCCGGACATGGCGATCGAGGAGGCGAAGATCACCCGCGACCAGTTCGAGAGCCTCGAGGAGGCCAAGCCCTGATGGCAGGCATGCCCGCCAACCGCACCCCCGAGCAGATCCGCAGCTCGATCGAGGACACCCGCAAGGACCTGGCGTTCTCGGTGAACGACCTGCGGTCGAAGGTCACTGAGCTCACGAACTGGCGCCGCCAGCTGGCGGACAACCGCACCGCCGCGCTCGCGGGCGCCGCCGTGGCCGGGTTCGTGATCGGCGGCGGGGTTGCCGCCACCGTTTCGCTGCTGCGCCGCCGCCGCCGCGGCTAGCGTGCCCTGCGGAATACCCCAATCGCGCCAGTTAGTGGCGGTTTGGGGGAATCGCTGTTAGCTTGGCTTTTCGTCCTGCTTCAACCCCTGGCAGGGCGATTCGTTCCGGCTCCAATCTCTCGGTCGGCGTAGCGCGGTTGGCTCACCGAGTCGACCTGACCGACGTGTCATGGAAGCGGGCCGGCAGTGGGACTCTCGAAGCACTTCTTTCTGATCATCTCTGTGGTGGTGGCCATGCTCGGCTTTGCGGCGCATGCCTCGGCCGCTGCGTACGTCGAGCGCGCGAGCGTCGACAGCGCGGGCGTCCCGGGCAACGGTTTCAGCGGGGCACCCGCCGTGAGCGGCGACGGCGGCGTGATCGCTTTCAACTCCACTGCGAGCAACCTCGTCGCCGCAGACACGAACGGGGTGACCGATGTCTTCGCCTTCAACCGCGCGACCGGGCAGACCGAGCGAGTCAGCGTGAGCACCTCGGGCGTCGAGGGGAACGCCGCCTCCGGCGGTCCGCACAACGGCGGGAACTACACCTCGGAGCCGGCCATCAGCTCCGACGGCAACATCGTGGTCTTCCACTCGCTGGCGAACAACCTGGTTCCCGACGACACCAACAACCTGATCGACGTCTTCGCGCACAATCTGACGACCGGAGTCACGACCCGCGTCAACGTGTCGAGCGCCGGAGCCCAGGCGACGGTGACGAATCCCGGGATCTATCCCGGCCGGGGTGTGAGCGTCGAGCCCGCGATCACCGCCGACGGCACCGTCGTGGTGTTCCGCTCGGAGGCCGGCAACCTGGTTGCCGACGACACCAACGGTGAGATGAGCGGCGGAGAGGACATCTTCGCGCACAACCTCGCGACCGGGGTGACGACCCGGGTCTCGCCGGGCGAGTCGAATGCCTCCCAGGGCTATTTCAGCGGCGGAGCCCGCAGCCCGGAGATAAGCGGCGACGGAGCGGTTGTGGTCTTCAGCAGCAATGTCGACGTCCACGCGGTCGAGCTCGCGAGTGGCCAGCTCACACGCGTGAGCAAGAGCAGCGCGGGCACGGCCGGGGACAGCGCCAGCTTCTTCCCGGCGGTCAGCGGCGACGGGCGCTTCGTCTCGTTCATCTCGATCGCTACCAACCTCGTCGCCGGCGACACGAACGGCAAGCGCGATGTCTTTGTTCACGACCGCTTGCTCGGGGTGACCACACGCGTCACGGTGAGCAGCTCGGGCGAGCAGACGGACGGCGACAGCTACAACCCGACCGGGATCAGCGCCGACGGGAGTCTGGTCACGTTCACCAATCAGGGCACCAACCTCGTGCCGGGCGTGTCAGGAGAGAACATCTACACGCACAACAACGTGACCGGCGAGACGACGCACGTCGCGCAGGGGTCTGAACCGGCGATCAGCGCGGACGGGGCCTTCGTTGCCTTCGGCGCCTTTCACGTCTTCTTCTCGGGAGCCATCGCCCCGACGGCGGTGGACGACCCAGAGACCCTCACCCAGGACTCTGGTGCCGCGACCTTCGACGTGTTGGCAAACGACACCGACTCGGATGGTGGCCCGAAGGTGATCGAAACCGTCACGCAGCCCGCGAACGGAACCGTCGGCCTGGCAGCCGACGGCTCGGATCTGACCTACCAGCCGGTTGCCGATTACTGCAACACGCAGGCGGGTGGGGCAGCGGACACTTTTACGTACAAGCTGAACGGCGGCTCCGAGGCCACGGTGTCGGTGACGGTGACGTGCGCAAGCGTCGCCCCGGTAGCGATCGACGATTCGGAAACGATGCTCGAGGACGCTGATGCGGCGACGATCGATGTGTTGGCCAACGACACCGGCGCGACATTGGAGATCACCTCGGTGACCCAGCCGGCGAACGGGACGGTCGTCGAGGCGGCTGACGGTTCGGATCTGACCTACACCCCGGATCCGGGCTACTGCAACGACCCGAGTGCCGCCCCGACTGACGACTTCACCTACACGATCACCGGTGGCGATACGGCGACGGTGGCGGTGACGGTGACCTGCGTCGATGACGACGCGGTGGCGGTCGACGACGCCCGCACGGTCGGTGAGGGCTCAGGGGACACGTCGCTCTTTGTGATGGATAACGACACCGCTTCGGACGATGACCCCGAGCAGGTCGCATCGGTCACCCAGCCGGCCAACGGCACGGTGGCGATCGTCGGCGCGGCCGCGAGCCTGACCTATCGCCCCGATGCGGGCTACTGCAACTCGCAGGCCGGTGGGACGGCCGACAGCTTCACCTACACGCTCGACGGCGGCTCTCAGGCGACCGTGCAAGTGACCGTCACCTGCGCCGCCAAGGCACCGGCAACTCCGGCTACTTCGTTCGTTCCGGCCAAGTGCGCCGGGCTTGACGCGACGATCGAGGCCTCCGGTCCCGGAAGGTTGACGGGCACCCCTGGGCGCGACGTGATCGTCGGCAGCGCCGGTCGCGACATCATCGAGGGCGGCGGCGACGACGACGTGATCTGCGCCGGCGGCGGCACGGACCGCGTGTCCGGTGGCGGCGGAAATGACCGCATCTTCGGCGACGCCGGCGGCGACGTGCTCAGCGGTGGGACGGGGCGCGACCGCATCTCCGGCAACTCTGGCGCCGACAGGCTGCTGGGACGGTCTGGCAACGACCGGCTCGCCAGCGGCTCTGGGAACGATCGCGCCCACGGTGGCTCTGGCAACGACAGCGTGAAGGGCGACAGCGGCAACGACAGCGTGTCAGGCGATAGCGGCAACGACACTGTCACCGGCGGCAGCGGCCGCGATCGCATTTATGGCCGACAGGGCCAGGACCGGCTCCTCGGGGCAGACATCGCGCGTGACTGGCTCAACTGCGGCTCAGGCCGCGACAGCTCGTCCACCGACCGCCGCGACACCCGCCGCAAGTGCGAACGCCGCCGCAACTAGCCTGCGGACGGGTGCAGGAACGGCACCAGCGGCCGCCGCTCGCGACGCAGTAGCTCGACGAGGGACGGCGGCGTGACTACCGTCGCGGTCACGCGCTCCGAGCGCGGAACGCGGTCCACGTAGCCCTTCGCGGTCCACCTCAGCAGCTCCGCGCCGAGCACCAGCCACGGCTCGCCGTCACGAACGACGAACGTGCCGTCGGGCAGCCCGGCGAGTGCGGCCTCATGGCGACGCTGCCGGCCGGTCGAGGGGTCGATGCGCTCGATGTGCAGCTGGTCGTCGATCGCGTCGGCGCCGGCCTGCCCCGGGTGTAGCTCGCGCCAGATCGAGCCGAACGCTTCGTAGTCCGCCCGCCTGCAGAGGGCGCACGGGCGGTGCCCGGCCGCGAACGCCGTGGCCTCATCGAGGAAAAACAGCTCGGTGAAGCGCCCCGGCTGCAGCAGCGGCCCGCGCTGCCAGCCGCGGAACTCCAGCCGGCAGGCGATCCAGCGCCGTACCGCGAAACGGCGCCTGATGCGCCCGTGGCCGTCGTGTAGGCAGCCGCGGTTGCCGTAGACCAGCCCGCGCCCACGGTCGGCGACGAGCTCGCTGAACGGCGTGACCCGGTTTTGCAACGGCACGCCGGCAATCCAAGCGGGTTCGGCGGATCGGTGTTACGTTGGGTGTTCGTCCTGCCCCGACCCCCGGCAGGGCGATTCGTTCCGGCTCCAGACACCTGGTCGGCGCAGTGCGGTTGTTCACCGAGTCGACCTGACCGAAGTGTCACGAAAGCGAGCCGGCAGTGGGATTCTCGAAGCACTCGATTCAGCAGCGTGCCCTGGGCGCATGCGTTCTCGTGGTCGCGGCTCTGAGCTTCGCGGGTTCGGCCGAGGCCGCGACCGTGTCCTTCGCCCCCGCTCCCTTCAGTCCGTTCGCGGTCGGCGCGGCCCCCCAGGCGGTGACGAGCGGCGATTTCGACGGTGACGGCGACCTCGACCTCGCGACCGCAAACTTCTCCTCGAGCGATGTGTCGGTGTTGCTGGGCGATGGCGCGGGCGGGTTCGTCGCGGCGCCCGCGGTCGCGGCCGGCGCGAACCCCCGCTCGGTGACGAGTGGCGATTTCGACGGTGATGGCGATCTCGACCTCGCGACCGCAAACCAAAGCTCGAACGATGTGTCGGTGCTGCTGGGCGATGGGGCGGGTGGGTTCGTCGCGGCGCCCGTGGTCGCGGCCGGCTCGAACCCCTTCTCGGTGACGAGTGGCGATTTCGACGGTGATGGCGATCTCGACCTCGCGACCGCAAACTTCGGCTCGAGCGATGTGTCGGTGTTGCTGGGCGACGGGGCGGGCGGGTTCGTCGCGGCGCCCGCGGTCGCGGCCGGCTCGAACCCCTTCTCGGTGACGAGCGGCGATTTCGACGGTGATGGCGATCTCGACCTCGCGACCGCAAACCAAAGCTCGAACGATGTGTCGGTGCTGCTGGGCGATGGGGCGGGTGGGTTCGTCGCGGCGCCCGTGGTCGCGGCCGGCTCGACCCCGCGCTCGGTGACGAGCGGCGACTTCGACCGCGACGGCGATCTCGATCTCGCGACCGCAAACAACGGCTCGGGCAATGTGTCGCTGCTGCTCGGAGACGGCGACGGCGGGTTCGTCGCGGCGCCCGCGGTCGCGGCCGGCGCGAACCCCATCTCGGTGACGAGCGGCGATTTCGACCGTGACGGCGACCTTGACCTCGCGACCGCAAACTTCGGCTCTGACGATGTGTCGGTGCTGCTGGGGGACGGCGACGGCGGGTTCGTCGCGGCGCCCGCGGTCGCGGCCGGCGATGGCCCGACCTTGGTGGCGAGCGGCGACTTCGACGGCGACGGCGACCTTGACCTCGCGACCGCAAACCAGCTCTCGAACGACGTGTCGGTGCTGCTGAACACGACGGACTTCGACCCGGCCGATTCGCTCACGCCGGCCCTGAACTTCACGGTCGGGGACGGCCCCAGCGGGGTCACGTACGCGGACTTCAACGGTGACGGCGACCTCGACCTGGCGACCTCGAACTACGCCGCGGCCACCGTTTCGGTGCTGTTCGGTAACGGTGCGCGCGGCTGGGGGGCGAACACCGACTTCTCGACCGGTCCGGGCACGGGCCCCGTCTCGATCGTGAGCGCCGACTTCGACGGCGACGGCGACCCCGATCTCGCGACCGGGAACCAGGACGCGAACAACATGTCGGTGCTGTTGAACAACGGCACCGGCGCGTTTGGCGCCCCCGCCCACCACACAACCCAAACCAGCCCCTTCTCGATCGCGAGCGCGGACTTCAACACAGACGGCAACCCCGATCTCGCGATCGCGAATCAGAACTCTGGCAGTGTCTCGGTGTTCCTTGGGAACGGGTCGGGCGGCTTCGGGCTCAAGACCGACTTCATCGTGGGCAACTCCCCCACCTCGGTGACGAGCGCCGACTTCAACGGTGACGGCAACCCCGACATCGCGACCGCGGACAGGGGAGCGGGCACCGCGTCGGTGCGGCTCGGCAACGGCACTGGCGGTTTCGCCCCGGCGACCACCCTCACCGCCGGGACGAATCCGTTCAGGCTGACGAGCGCCGACTTCAACGGCGACGGAAACCCCGACCTGGCGGTGGCGAATCTCAACTCGGCCAACGTGTCGGTGTTCCTCGGCAACGGGTCGGGTGGCTTCGGGCTGAAGACCGACTTCGTGGTGGGGGCGAGTCCGTTTGGGATCACGAGCGCCGACTTCAATGGCGATGGCAGTGTCGACCTCGCCGTCGCGAACCAGGGCCCCAACACGGTGTCCCTGTTGCTCGGGAACGGGGCGGGTGGCTTCGGGCCGAAGACCGACTTCGCGGTCGGGGCGGGCCCCTTCGGGATCACGAGCGCGGACTTCGACAGCGACGGCAAGGCCGACGTCGCGACCCCGAACATCACCGCGGACAACGTCTCGGTTCTGTTCGGCGACATCTTCCCGACGGCCGTGAACGACAACCCGACGCGCGGCGAGGACTCCGGCGCGACGTCGGTCGATGTGCTCGCCAACGACACCGATCCAGATGCCGGCCCGAAGTCGATCGCCTCAGCGACCCAGCCCACCAACGGGACTGTCGTCGTCGCGGGCAACAACCTCAGCCTCAGCTACGAGCCCGACGCGGACTACTGCAACGACCCCGGTGTCGCCCCGACGGATGACTTCTCCTACACGCTCAATGGTGGCTCGAGCGCAACGGTGGCCGTCACGGTCACCTGCGCGAACGACGATCCGGTCGCGAACTTCGACGCCCGCACGGTGGGCGAGGACTCTGGCGCGACGTCGCTCGACGTGCTCACCAACGACACGGATGCGGATGCGGGCGACGCGATTGAGGTCACAGCGGTCACCCAGCCGGTCAATGGCACCGTGAGCGTGGTGGAGGGCTCGCCTGACGAGATTTCCTACACCCCGGATGACGACTACTGCAACGACCCCGGCGCCGAACCCACTGACGATTTCACCTACACGATCACCGGCGGCGATATTGCGGCCGTGGAGGTGACGGTCACCTGCGCGGCGGACAACCCGGTCGCTACCGACGACACCAGGACGGTGGGCGAGGACTCGGGCGCGACGAGCTTCGACGTGCTGAGCAACGACACCGATGCGGATGCAGGTGATGCGATCGAGATCACTGCGGTGACCCAGCCGGACGATGGCACCGTGAGCGTGGTGGAGGGCTCCCCTGACGAGGTTTCCTACACGCCGGATGCGGACTACTGCAACGACCCTGGTGCCGCGCCGACGGATGACTTCACCTACACCGTGAACGGCGGTGACACGGCAACGGTGGCGGTGACGGTGACATGCGTCGGCGATGATCCGGTCGCGGTCGACGACACGCGGACGGTGGGCGAGGACTCCGGCGCGACGAGCTTCAACGTGCTCACCAATGACACGGATGCGGATGCCGGCGACGCGATTGAGATCACTGCGGTGACACAGCCGACAGATGGCACGGTGAGCGTGGTGGAGGGCTCTCCGGACCAGGTGTCCTACACCCCGGATGCCGACTACTGCAACGACCCCGGTGTGGCGCCGACGGATGACTTCACCTACACCGTGACCGGTGGCGACACCGCGACGGTGGCGGTGACGGTCACGTGCGTGAACGACAACCCGGTCGCGAATGACGACACGCGGACGGTGGGTGAGGACTCCGGCGCGACCTCGTTCGAAGTGCTGGACAACGACACTGATGCGGAGACCGACGCGATCGAGATCACAGCGGTCACCCAGCCGACCGATGGCACCGTGAGCGTGGTGGAGGGCTCCCCGGACGAGATCTCCTACACCCCGGATGCGGATTACTGCAACGACCCGGGCGCTGCGCCGACGGATGACTTCACGTACACGGTAAATGGCGGGGACACCGCAACCGTGGCGGTCACGGTGACCTGCGCAAGCGACGACCCGGTTGCAAATGACGACACGCGGACGGTGGGTGAGGACTCGGGCGCGACGTCGTTCAACGTGCTGACCAACGACACCGATGCGGATGCGGGCGACGCGATCGAGATCACTGCGGTCACCCAGCCGACGGATGGCACCGTGAGCGTGGTTGAGGGCTCGCCGGACCAGGTGTCCTACACCCCGGATGCGGACTACTGCAACGACCCGGGTGCCGCTCCGACCGACGACTTCACCTACACGATCACCGGTGGCGACACCGCCACAGTCGCGGTGACGGTGACCTGCGCCGGCGATGACCCGGTGGCGGTCGACGACACGCGCACCGTGGGTGAGGATTCCGGTGCGACGAGCTTCAACGTGCTTACCAACGACACCGATGCGGATGCGGGCGATGCGATTGAGATCACTGCGGTCACCCAGCCGACCAATGGCACCGTGAGCGTGGTCCAGGGCTCACCTGATCAGATCTCATATGCCCCGGACACCGACTACTGCAACGACCCCGGCGCGGCCCCGACGGATGACTTCACGTACACGATCACCGGTGGCGATACCGCCACGGTGGCGGTGACGGTGACCTGTTCGGCGGATGACCCGGTGGCGGTCGCGGATTCACGCACGGTGGGCGAGGACTCGGGCGCGACGTCGCTCAACGTGCTCACCAACGACACCGATGCGGATGCGGGCGACGCGATCGAGATCACCGCGGTCACCCAGCCCGACGACGGCACCGTGAGCGTGGTTGCAGGGCTCGCCGGACCAGGTGAGCTACACCCCGGATGCGGACTACTGCAACGACCCCGGTGCAGCTCCGACGGATGACTTCACCTACACGATCACGGGTGGCGATACCGCGACGGTGGCGGTGACGGTCACCTGTGCCAACGACGATCCGGTGGCCGTCGACGATGCGCGGACCGTGGATGAAGACACGATCGCCACCTCGTTCAACGTGCTCAGCAACGACACCGACGCCGATCCCGGTGACGCGATCGAGATCACGGCGGTGTCCAATCCCACCAACGGCACCGCGACGGTCGTCCAGGGCTCACCTGATCAGATCGCCTACACGCCGGATGCGGACTACTGCAACGACCCGGGCGCGGCTCCGACGGATGACTTCACCTACACGATCACCGGCGGCGACACCGCCACCGTGGCGGTCACGGTGACCTGCACCGGCGATGACCCGGTCGCGGTCAACGACGCCCGCACGGTCGGCGAGGATTCCGGCGCACGTCGTTCAACGTGCTCACCAACGACACCGATCTGGAGAACGACACGATCGAGATCACCGCGGTCACGCAGCCCACCAATGGCACCGCCACGGTGGTCCAGGGCTCACCTGACCAGATCGCCTACACCCCGGATGCGAACTACTGCAATGACCCGGGCGCACCTCCGACCGACGACTTCACGTACACGATCAGCGGCGGGGACACGGCGACGGTGGCGGTGACGGTGACCTGCGTCGATGACGACGCGAACGCGGTGAACGACGCTCGCACGGTCGCCGCGGGTTCGGGGGACACGTCATTTGACGTCATCGCCAATGACAGCGATTCCGACGGTGGCTCCGAGCAGATCGCGTCGGTGACCCAGCCCGCCAACGGCACGGTGGCGATCACCGGCGGCGGCGCCAACCTGACCTACCGCCCCGACGTCGGCTACTGCAACTCGCAACCTGGCGGAACCGCCGACAGCTTCACCTACACGCTCGACGGCGGCTCCCAGGCGACCGTGAGCGGTGACGGTCACCTGCGCCGCGAACCCGGCCACCCCGGCCAAGTGCGCCGGGCTTGACGCGACGATCGAGGGGTCAGGCCGGCTCAGGGGAACCGCGGGCCGTGACGTGATCGTCGGTAGCTCTGGCCGCGACATCATCGAGAGTGGTGGCGGCGACGACGTGATCTGCGCCGGCGACGGGGCGGACCGCGTCACCGGCGGCGCGGGGAATGACCGTCTCTTCGGCGGCAAGGGCAACGACGTGCTCAGCGGCTCCACCGGGCGCGACCGGATCTCCGGCAGCTCAGGCAAGGACCGCCTGCTTGGCCGCTCGGGCAACGACCGCCTCACCGGCGGCAGCGGCAACGACCGCGCCCACGGCGGCTCGGGCAACGACCGCGTCTCCGGCGACAGCGGCAACGACAGCCTCTCCGGCGACACAGGCAACGACACCGTCACCGGCGGTAGCGGCCGCGACAGCCTCTGGGGCCGCGAGGGCAACGACCGCGTGCTCGGAGCAGACCGCTCGCGTGACCGCGTGAATTGCGGCTCAGGCCGCGACCGCGCGACGACCGACCGCCGCGACACCCGCCGCAACTGCGAGGGCCGCCGGAACTAAGCGGTCGCCGGCTCGGGCCCGCCACCCGCCGGTGGCGGCTCCGGATCCGGCGGCGGGGCTTCCGGCGGATCCTCGGGCCGCGGCCTGATGCCGCGGTAGTCGAGGTACTCGCGCACCGCGATCTGCACCGAGGCGGCCACCGGCACGGCCACCAGCGCGCCGAGGATTCCCAGCAACGCGCTGCCGAACAGCACCGCCACCACCACCAGGAACGGGTTGATGTCCACCGCCCGCTTCTGGATCTGCGGCTGGATCAGGTTGTTCTCCACCTGCTGGTAGGCGATCGACCAGATCACCCAGATGATCGTGGCGGTGGGAAAGTCCTGGAACAGCGTGACGACGGCAACGAGCACCGCCCCGATCGTGGCGCCGATCAGCGGGATCAGGTCGAGGAAGAAGATGATCACCGACAGCGGCGCGGCGAACGGCACGCCGAGTATCGACAGCACGATGTACGCGAGGATCGCCGCCACCGCCGCCTGCGCTATCGCCCCGGCCACGTAGTTGCGAATCGCGGCGGAGGAGCGCGCGAGCACGCGCTCGAGCCGTTCGGCGTTGTCCACGGGTAAGAAGCGCAGGCCGTGGGCCACCCACCTCCCTCCGCTGCCAAGCATGAACGCCGTGAGGATCAGGATCGTGACGAGCGCGAAGATCGAGTTCACGATCCCGAAGCCCACGTCGCGCAGGGTTCCGGCGGCGCCGCCGAGCTTGCCGGGCAGCTTCGCGGCCTCCTCCTCGAGCTTGCTGGTCACGTCGTAGTCCTCGTTGATCTCGCGCAGGCGCTCGTTGTCCTGGACGAAGTCGGCAACGTCGCGGGCGTAGGTCGGCGCGTTGTCGGCCAGGTTGTTGCCCTCCCTCACCAGTGACGGGACGATCAGCGCTCCAAGCGCGATCGGCACCGCGAGCAGTCCCAGGTAGACGATCGCGATCGCAAAGCCGCGCTTCATGTACTGGTTGAGCACGTTCACCGGGCCCGAGAGCGCGATGGCCAGGAAGGTGGCGATCAGCAGCCAGCCGATCGGCTTGCGCACCAGGTAGATCAGGTACAGCAGGATCACGATCGCAACCACGATCAGGACGGTCCTGATGACCACCCGCGCCGCGGTCAGATCCTGGTTGCCCATGCCGCCGGGATTCTGTCCCGGGCGGCGGACGGCGAAAGCGCTATTCCAGGTAGTGCTGGGGAATCGACCCGATACCCAGCAGCCCGGGACCGACGTGCGCGGACAGCACCGGGCCGATCTCACCCACGAACGCCGGATCGCGGCCGAAGACCTCACGGCAGCGCTCGGTGAGCCTCTCCGCCTCATCGTGGGCGGCGATGTGCTGGACCACCCAGCCGTCGGCTCCGGACTCGTGGCGCTGGCGGGCGTAGTCCACCAGCCGCTCGAACGCCCGCGAGCTGGTGCGCACCCGCTCGACCGGCGTGAGCTCGCTCTCGAGGGAGAGGATCGGCTTCACCTTCAGCGTGGAGCCGATCCACGCGCTGGCGGCTCCGATGCGCCCGCTGCGCTTGAGGAACTCCAGCGTGTCGACCGCGAACCAGATCTTCAGGTCTGCGCGGGCTTGGCGGACCTGTTCCTCGACCTCATCGAGCGTGCCCCCGGCCTCCGAAGCCGTGCACGCCGTGAGCACCAGCAGCCCCAGGCCGCCGGCGGTCGTGGCGGAGTCGAACACCCGCACGCGCTCTCCGCCCTTGCCCTCCCGCTCGAGCTGCTCGGCAGCCTGGCGCGCGGAGTCAAAGGTCCCGGAGATGCCGGCCGAAAGGTGGATCGAGATCACGTCGCGGTCCTTGCTGAGCTGCTCCTCGAAGCAGGCGATGAAGTCGCCCACCGAAGGCTGGGAGGTGGTGGGGAGCGAGTCGGCCGACCGAAGCTCCTCGAAGAACGCCGGGTAGTCGTCGATCTCCGTCTCCTTGACCGTGCGCTTGGACCCGAAGACCACGTAAAGCGGAACGCAGACGATCTCCCACCGCTGCACCAGGTCCGGGGGCAGGTAGGCGGTTGTATCCGTGACAACGGCGACGGGCATGAGGGCGGCACCCTATAGAGGGGGGCTCCGTAGGTACGCTCGCCGCGCGATGGCGAAGACACTTCTCACCGGCGCCACGGGCTTCATCGGAAGCCAGCTGGCGCGCGCGCTCCTGGAGCGCGGCGACGACCTGCGGGTGGCGGTCCGGGGCGATCGCAAGCGCACGGTCGAGCTCGACGTGGAGAAGGTGCGCTGCGACATCCTCGACAGGCGCTCGGTGCGGAGGGCGATGAAGGGCGTCGACCGCGTGTTCCACGCCGCCGGGATGACCTCGGTGCGGCCGGAGGACGCCGAGCGGATCTTCGAGGTCAACGTGGGCGGCACGCGGATCGTGCTCGAGGAGGCCCTGCGAGCGGAGGTCGACCGGGCGGTCTACACCTCCAGCGCCGCCGCGCTGGGCCCGGCGGAGAGGGGCGGCACCGCGGACGAGACGCAGCTGTTCACCGCGGGCCACCTGGGAATCCCGTACGTGAACTCCGTGCACGAGGCAGAGGCCGAGGCGCTGCGGCTCGCGGCGAAGGGGCTGCCGCTGGTGTGCGTGAACCCGACCGGAGTGTTCGGCCCGGGCGACACGCACGTCACGTCGACGCGCCTCGTGCGCAGCTTCCTGCTGGGCCGGGTGCCGGCGTATGCCGACGGCGCGATGAATATCGTCGACGTGCGCGACGTGGCGGCGGGCCACCTCAGCGCCGACGCCGAGGGCGCCGTTGGCGAGCGCTACATCCTCGGCGGCCGGAACTTCACCTTCGACCGGCTGTTCGCCGATCTCGGCCGCATCAGCGGGATCGAGCCCCCGGTGAAGGTCCCGCGCAGGCTGGCCGCCGCCGCGGCGAGCCTGCCGGTCGGGCCCGGCCAGTCGACCCTCTCCTCGCAGGAGGTGATGGCTGCGAGCCGCTGGTGGACCTATCGCTCGACCAAGGCCAAGCGCGAGCTGGACTGGAAGGCGCGCCCGCACGAGGAGACGCTCGAGGCCACGGTCGGCTGGTACATGGATCGCGAGCACGACCGCATCGTGCGCTCGCGCCGCTCCCAGCAACTTCAGTACCGGGTGGCCGGAGCGGCAATTTCGCTGGGAGAGAGACTGCTGCGCCGCTAATTCTGTGGGCAAACCTTGGTCGTTGGGGCCTATGCCGTGATATCGCCGACCCAGTGCGCACGGAACGTCCACCCGGGATCGAGCACGTCATCCAACGCGAGCAGCGAACGCGCGAGGGCCTCGCGCCCGAGTGGATGGAGCGTGTACTCCGTCTCGTTCCAATGAGCCTGATCGTCGAGGACCGGCGTCTCGGCGAGGCCAGGGAAGAACAGGGACGAGTCCCTCCCTGCCGGTTGCCTCCTGGATCTGTTCGGCCAGCTCCCACTCGAGATCTGGGACCAGCAGCTCCAGTACGAAGCTCACGACTACAGCATTCCAGGGCTAACCGTGGCGGCCGACGATCGGTTGGCGACTCAGAGGCGTCATAGCGCCCTTGAGTCGCCACTCACTCTCCGCGGTCGTTCCCGTGCGTAGCCCAGTGGCTTGGATCAACCATCTCCGCGCCGCTAATCTGCCGCCGATGGCCACGCTCTACCGCTGCAAGGCTCCCACGGACCTGGTTTGCCGCTGCGGCAAGGTGGCGCGCCGGCTGCGTTCGGCGGGGATCGAGTACGACGAGGTGCGCGTGCCCTTCCTCAAGCGTGACCGCCCCGAGGTCGAGGAGCTGACCGGCCAGCGCTGGGTGCCCGTGCTGGTGCACGGCGACGACGTCATCCACGAGTCGCACCGGATCCTCGAGTACATCGACCACGTGAGCCCCCAAGGTGCCTCCCCGCATCCCGCGTAAGACAGGAGCGCAGTCCGGCTTCGCCCGTGCCTCTTCGGCCGGGCGCCGCGCCTGGCCGCTGATACTGATGGCGTGGGAGCGCTGGCAGGCGCTCTCGCCGGAGGAGAAGGAGCGCTACCGCCGCCAGGCGCGCGAAGCGGCGGCGAAGGGCCGCGCGGCGTTCGATCAGGCGCGGAAAAAGCGGCGCTAGTCCAGGCGGTTCTCGAGCGGTACCGGCCCCTTGCTGACCGGCATCTCCTCGATGCCCTCGTCGTCGTCGGGCATCTCAACGCCCAGCTTCGCCGCGAGCTCGCCGCTCTCGTACATCTCGGTGACGATGTCGCAGCCGCCGACCAGCTCGCCGTCGATGAACAGCTGGGGGATGGTCGGCCAGCCGGAGAGACCCGACAGCTCCTCGCGGATGCGGGGGTCGGGAAGGATGTCCAGGGCCGCGTACTGAACGCCGAGCGCGTTCAGGGCGCCGGACGTGCGCATGGAGAACCCGCAGGCGGGCTGCTCGGGGGTGCCCTTCATGAAGAGCATCACCTTGTTCTCCTTGATCGCGTTGTCGATGAAGTCGTGGATCTCGGTGTTGTTCATGCGGCTTCTCCAGGGGTCGAAGTCTTGATCGAAAGGGCGTGGATCGCACCGCCCACCTCGTTGCCGAAAACGCCGTACACGAGCTTGTGCTGGTCGAGCCGGCTGAGGCCTTCGAAGCGGTCGGAAACTACCTCTGCACGGAAGTGGTCTCCGCCGCCCGTGAGGTCCTCCACAACCACGTTAGCGCCTGGAAACGCGTCTTCGATGCGGTGCTTGAGTTCGTCGCTGGTCGGCATTGGGACCCAATGCTACATTTCGTGAAGCATGGTCACGCTCAGCGACACAGCAGCCGGCAAGGTGCGCGACTTCCTCTCCCAGCAGGAGGCGGAGGGCGAGATCGGGCTGCGAGTAGGCGTACGCGGTGGAGGCTGTTCGGGCTTTCAGTACGCGCTCGCGCTCGACGAGAAGCGCGACGACGACCAGGTCTTCGACACCGCCGGCATCCGCGTGCTCGTGGATCCGGCGAGCATGCGCTACGTCGATGGCTCCGAGGTCGTCTGGACCGAGAGCTTCGAGGGCTCCGGCTTCGAGGTGACCAACCCCAACGTCGTCGCATCGTGCGGCTGCGGTTCCTCGTTCCGAGTTGCGGACGAAGAGCCGAGCTGCGGCTCAGCCGTCTAGCGGCCTAGGCCGGGCCGGTGATCTCGTCGGTCGGCAGGACCACGTCGATCCGCGTGCGCTGCAGCATGACCACCCCCGTGCGATACGCCCCGTCGGGGTTGTCGAACGGAGTGAGCACCGCGTCGAGCACGATCAGGAAGTCGCGCTCGGGCTCGTTGAGATGATCCGATAGGCGGCTCTTGTAGCCGTCGGGCGGGAGAAGCACCTCACCCTCGACCCGGTACCTGCCCGTCTCGAGCACCACGCGCTCACGCTTGCGTTCCATCTCGGCCATGCTAGCCCGGCTCGTTGTCCAGCGAGCGCCAGAGGTAGAGGCACGCCAGCGTCCGGTACGGGCGCCACGGCTCCGCGATCGACGTGAGCTGATCCGAGTCGGGTAGCTCCTTCAGGTCGTAGAGCTCGCGCACCGCGTTGCGGATCCCGAGGTCGCCCACCGGCAGCACGTCCGGCCGGCGCAGGTGGAACATCAGGAACATGTGCGACGTCCACACGCCGAGCCCCTTGACGGCGGTCAGCTCGGCGATCACGTCGTCATCGGGCATGTCGCCGAAGCGGTCCAGCTCAAGCCGTCCGTCCACCACGTGCTCGGCCAGGTCGCGCAGGTACTCGGCCTTGCGGTAGGAGAGGCCGACTCCGCGCAGCTCCTCGGGATCGGTCTCGATCAGCTGCTCGGGCTTGGGGACCTTGCCGCCGTAGAGGTCGAGCAGACGCCCATTGATCGTGGCCGCCGCCTTGGTGGAGAGCTGCTGGCCGACGATCGCGCGCACCAGCGCCCCGTAGGCCTCCTTGGGCCGGCCGCGGCGGCGCTCCTCCTCGTCCAGCGGCCCGTCGGCCTCCACGATCGCGCCGATCACGTCCTGCTTCGCGAGATGCGCGAAGGCCTTCTCCTCGCTAGGCCGCGGCACGCCGCCCGCCGAAGAAGTCGGCCTCCTGTTCGCCCAGCGGGGTGAACGGCGGGTCGTCGAACAGCCACTCGCGCGCGATGCGATGCCAGTTGGCGCTCACCCCGAGCTGACCGAGCACGCCCAGCACGAGCGCCTCCATCCGCCTTGCGAGCATGGCGTCGGGGGGCATGGTCTCGTGGCGCATCAGCTCCCAGTGGTCCGAGCGCGGGTCGCCGAAGTCGATCAGCACCTGGGCCACCAGGTCGCGGTCGAGCGTCACCTCCCGGTCCTCGGAGTACCAGTGGGTCACATCGAGGAAGTGGTCGAGCACAGCCGCTGCGGGCAGCGCCGGATCGGAGGCGTCGAAGAAGCCCATCTTGGCGAGCTGGGCGTGCAGGCCCTCGGCGTCGCCCTCGAGGGCCAGGCGCAGCGCGTTGATCTCGGCGTCGAGATGCTCGCGGGGCAGGTGCTTGGTCATCCCGAAGTCCAGGAACGCGACGCGGCCGTCGTCCATGAGCTTGTAGTTGCCGGGGTGCGGGTCGCCCGAGAAGTGGCCGTTGCGGTAGAGCGAGCCGAAGAAGAAGCGGAACACGATCTCGGCGAAGCGGTCGCGCTCGGCCTTCGGCAGCTCCTTCACGTCTTCGAACCCCATGCCGTCCACCCACTCGCTCACCAGCACGCGCTCCCGGCACAGGTGGGTGACCACGTCCGGGATCACCACGAACGGGTGGCCGCGCCAGGCGCGCGCGAACGCACGCTGGGCCTGCGCCTCCTGCTCGTAGTCGAGCTCGTCGGACAGCCGCTCGCGGAGCTCCTTGGTCATCGCCTTGGCGTCCATCCCGGGCGCGATCCGCTTCGCCACGCGCATCAGCAGGCCGATGTTCTGGAGGTCGGAGCGCACGGCGGAGGCCACGCCGGGGTACTGCACCTTCACGGCCACGTCTCGGCCGTCGGGCAGCTTGGCGCGGTAGACCTGGCCGATCGATGCGGCGGCCACGGCCTCCTCGTCGAACTCGGCGAACACCTCGTCGATCGGATCCTCGAGCTCGTCCTCGATCACCCTTCGCATCTCCTCGAACGGCACGCGCGGAGCGGAGTCACGCAGCTCGGCGAGCTTCTCGTGGATCCGCTCCTGGTACTCCTCGGGGAAGGCGCCGGTGTCGATGAACGAGGCCACCTGGCCCACCTTCATCGCCGCGCCCTTCATGTTCCCGAGCACCTCGAGGATCTGCTCGACCGCCTCGGCCTGGCGGCGCGAGGCGGCCTCGCGGCGCCCGCGCTCGTCGCGGGTGAGGTTCGCTGCCTTGGTGGCGTAGTTGCGCGCGGTCTGCCCGCCGGCAAGCCCGGCGACCTTCGCCGTGCGGCGGATCCGGCCGGTCGGAACCGAGGTGTCCTTCTCGCGAGCCACGGTGCAAGGGTACGCTGCCGCCCATGCGCCTCGTCACCGTCGAGTCGTTCCCCGCCCCGCGCGCCGCCATGCTGCGCGACGGGCGCGTGCTCGACATCTGGGGCGAGGCGTTCTCCTCCGTGCGCGAGGAGGACCGCACCATCTACGCCCTGCTCCAGGGCGGGCTGCTGTCGGAGGTCGAGGCGGTTGAGGAGGAGGGCGTCCCGGTCGAGGAGATACCGCTGCTGGCGCCCATCGCGCGCCCGGGCAAGATCGTCTGCATCGGGCTGAACTACCGCACGCACGCCGAGGAGGCCGGGGTCGACCCGCCCGAGACGCCCACGTTCTTCGCCAAGTACGCGAACGCCATCGCGGCGCCGGGCGCTGAGGTGGCCCTGCCTTCGACCAGCAAGAAGGTGGACTACGAGGCGGAGGTCGCCTTCGTGATCGGGGATCGATGCAAGGACGTCTCCGAGGAGGAGGCGATGAACCACGTGGCCGGCTACATGCTGCTGAACGACCTGTCCGCGCGCGACCTGCAGTTCTCCACGCCGCAATGGATGCCCGGCAAGGTGTTCGACGGCTCGGCGCCGTGCGGGCCGGCGCTGGTCACGCCCGACGAGGCCGGGGCCCACGACGCGATCGAGATCGAGCTGAAGTTGAACGGCGAGGTGATGCAGTCGGCCTCCACCGCCGACCTGATCCACTCGGTGCCCGCGCTGGTGTCCCACCTCTCGGGGCTCATGACGCTGGACCCAGGCGACATCGTCGCCACCGGCACCCCCTCCGGGGTGGGTGGCGCGCGCGACCCCAGCGTCTGGCTGAAGCCGGGCGACGAGGTCGTGGTCTCCTCGCCTCAGCTGGGCGAGCTGGTCACGCGGATCACCTAGCGGCGCGGCAGCACCCGGATGGCCGGCCGCGCGGTGCGCAGCCCGCGGAAGCCCACGCGGGCGCGGCGCAGCCCGGGCCGTCCTTTTGGCCGGTAGCGAACCCGGGCGCGGCCCTGGGCGTTCGTCCGCACGGTGCGCCCCCCGATGCGTATGCGCGCACCCGCCAGCGGGAAGCGCCGCCCGCCCGCCGCGCGGGTAACGCGGAACCGCACCCGTCGCGTGCGCCCCAGCCGCGCGCGCCGCGGGCTCACCCTCACGGCGATGCGCCCGCAGATCCGCGGCGGCAATGACCGGTCGAAGGGGAGCGCGGCGGTGAGCGCGCAGCCGGCCGCGTACTCCAGGGTCACCGTGCCCGCTCCGCGCCCGCGCAGGCGCGCACCGGTCCGCTCGAAGTCGGCGAGCCCGGACGGCGGCGCGCGGAAGGCGTACCGCAGGCCCCACATCTCGCCCCTCTGGGAGACCGTGCGGTAGGACCACGAGCGTGGCTCCTCGGGCACGGGCTTGAACAGGCCCCAGGCGATCGCCTCGCGCAGGTGGCGGCGCCAGTAGGGCCAGTCGTGCACCCCGGCCAGCGGGACGTAGGTGGTGTCGGCGCCCGCGCCGCGCGCGGCGGCCACGAACTCATCCGCCTGCCCGCGCAGCTCCGCCTCCGCCACACCGGCGAGGCCTACCGACGCCGGGTCGAACGGCACGCCCGGCTCCGGGCTTCCGTCGCCGACCGTCACGTACAGGCGGGTGGCGCGCAGGTTGCCGGCCAGGCGAGTCGAGTTGTGCCCCGTCGCGTAGAAGCCCGTCTGAGGCCCAAAGACGTCGGCGTAGCGTGCCCCGAAGGCCTGGAGCGCCGGTTCGACCTGGGGCCGCTGATGTTGCAGCAGCCCGGAGAAGCTCGACGCCGAGCCGAAGTACCCGGGGAGCTGTGACCCGATGAACGTCGCGCCGAAGCCACCCATCGAGAGGCCGGCGATCGCGTGATTGCGCCGCCCGGGCGCGACGCGGAAGCGGCGCTCGACCAGCGGTACGAGCTCATCGATGAAGAAGCGCTCCCAGCCAGGCGCACCGCGCCGGCCGCCGTTCCACCAGTTGGTGTAGAAGCCGGTCGCGCCCTCGGGCATCACCACGATCGCGGGAAGCCCGCGCGCCGTGTTCGCGATGTCGCCCGTGCGCACCCAGTCCTCGGTGCGTCCGCCGGCTCCGTGGAGCAGGAACAGCACGGGGAACCGCCGCTTGCCGTCGTAGCCGTCCGGGAGCAGCACGTGCGCCCGCAGGCGCCTGGGGTGGTCCGAGCCGTTGAAGCTCACGTCGGCGGGGTTCACGTTCCGGCTGGGCGTCTCGATCGTCGTCAGCCGCTGCGCGGCATGGGCGGGTCGCGGCGGCGACAAGGCAGGTCAGCACGGCCCCGACCACGGCGCGCCTCATCCGCTGACCACTTCCACCTTCTCGCCGATCGCCTCCGCGAGCAGGTCGGAGTTGCGCTGCGCCGACCAGATGGCCACGCTCGGGTCGGCCCCGTTCGTGCGCGCGCGCAGCGTCACCGCGCCGTTCGCCTGCGCAAGCTCCACGCCCGCAACGACCCGGTCGCGGCTGCGCTCGAACTGCTCCGCCAGGCGGATGATCCCGCAGAGCACGAGCAGGCGGGCGGAGTCGCCCTTGCGCTCGAGCGCGCCCAGGGCGCCGGCGTCGGGCTCGCCCTTGCGATGCCAGCGCGCGATCGCCGCGATCATCTCCAGCTCCCACGGCGAGTACCCGGGCAGGCCCGAGTTCACGATCAGGTAGTGGGAGTGGCGGTGGTGGTCGTCGTAGTCGATCGTGACCCCGATGTCGTGCAGCATGCAGGCGGCCCACAGCAGCTCGCGCTCCTGATCCCCGAGCGCATGCAGCCCGGCCTCCGCCAGCGCGTCGAACATCTGCAGCGACAGGAGCGCCACGTGCTCCACGTGCGCGTCGTTGGTGGCGAAGCGGCGCGCGAGGTTGGTCACCGACTCGCGCCGCACGTCGACGAGTAGCGGCGGGTCGCGGTCCGACAGCAGCTGCTCGAAGAAGACGCCCTCGCGCAAGCCGGCCTCGGTGACCTCGATCTCGGTGAAGCCGCCGTGCTCCATCGCGGCGGCCACCACCAGCGCGCCGCCCAGGATCACGTCGCCGCGGTCGGGCTTGATGCCGCGCACAGACCCGCGCTTGGCCGCGGGCTTGCCGGCCAGCTGCTCGATCAGCTCCTCCAGCGCGTCGCGGCTCAGGGTGAACCCCTGCACATCGAGGTCGGGCAGCTCCATCCGCTTCTGCACGGCGGCCGCCAGGTTGCGGATCGTGCCGCCCAGCCCGGCGAGCCTCGCCTCGCCCTCTCCCCACCACTCGAACTCGGCAAGGGTGCGATCCACGTGCTTGCGCAGCGCCTTCATCTGCTTGGCGCTCGCCTCCTCATCGGGCAGGAACGCCTCGCTCACCCGCACCGCGCCGAGCCGCACCGACTCCGCTTCGCGCAGGCGCCTGTCCTCGATCCGCATCAGCTGCACGCTGCCGCCGCCGACGTCGATGCCGAAGCCGTCCTCCAGCGTCGTGGAGTTCGCGATCGCCAGATAGCCGTACCAGGCCTCCTCCGCTCCGCTGATCACGCGCACCTCCAGCCCGGAGCTCTCGCGGATCGCGGAGAGCAGCTCGTCGCGGTTTGCGGCATCGCGGATGGCGCTGGTGGCCACGGCGTCCACCTGGTCCACCTCCTGCGCCTCCAGGAACGACGAGAAGACGGCGGCGGTGTGCACGGCCCGGTCCATCGGCCCGGGCTGGAGCACCCCCTCGTCGCCCATGCCGGCGCTCACGCGGGTGGCCTCGCGGATCTCGTCGGCCAGCGCCCACCAGCTGCCGCGCTCGTACTGGAACACCACCAGCCGGAAGGAGTTCGAGCCCATGTCGATGACGGCCACGCGTTCCACGGGACGGATCATGCCGCCAGGCGGTCGTAGAGGTCGAGGAAGCGCGCGGTGTGGTCGGCGTCGGCGTTTCGCGCCAGGCACCGTTCGCGCGCCGTTTCGCCCATCCGTGCGCGGAGATCCGGGTCCGATGCAAGGTGGACGATCGCCTCGGCCACCGACTCGGCGTCGCGGCGCACGCGGATGCCGCCCTCGTCGTCGCCGATCACCTCGGTGGCCCCATGCACGGGCGTGGCCACCAGGGGGAGCCCAGAGGCGGCGGCCTCGAAGGACGCGCGTGAGCCCTGCTCGTACACCGTGGGCAGCACCAGCATGTCCGCTCCCGCGTACAGCCGCTCCATGTCGCCGCGCCAGCCCAGCGCGTGCACCTGGCCCTCGACCCCCGCCCGGACCGCCAGGCGCGCGACGTACTCGGCGTCGTCGTAACCCGCCACCCACAGTGCCAGCGGCACCTGCGCCCTGGGGCGCGCGGCGGCCATGCCCGCGATGGCGAAGCCAAGGCCCTTGGCGTGATGGTCGCGCCCGGCGAACACGCCGACCACGGTCTCCGACGACGCTCCGAGCTCGCGGCGGATGGCGCTCCGCGCCTCTGCGTCGGGGCGATAGCGGTCGAGGTTGAACCGCCTGGGAACCAGCGCCACGTCCGCCTCCGGGTAGTGGCGGCGAAAGGTGTCCGCCGCGCCGGCGGTCTCCACCTCCACCACTCTGGTCCTCGTACCCCCGTAG
The DNA here is from genome assembly GCA_963808105.1 of uncultured Thermoleophilaceae bacterium. Lineage (GTDB taxonomy): Bacteria > Actinomycetota > Thermoleophilia > Solirubrobacterales > Thermoleophilaceae > JAAYBF01. The sequence goes on from CAWEEH010000002.1 coordinate 957,923, forward strand.
GCCCAGCGCTCCAGCGCCAGCGTGAGCCGGCTCGCGAACCGCCCGGCGGAGCCCCCGGCCTCGTGGAAGCCCGCGTGGCAGAAGTTCACCGTGGCCAGGTCGACCCGGTTGGGCACCATGGGCGCCGGCGCGATGGTGTGCACCACGTCGGCCCGGGCGCGCGCGACCTGCGGCGCGCCCGCGAGGTAGAACGCGGCCCAGCGCGTGCGAAACGGCCGAGGCGGGGCGGGGACCCGCAGCCACTCCACGGCCCCGGCCATGTCCGGATCCAGCGTCCGCGAGACCACCACGAAGTCGAACCTGCCGGCCCCCGCAAGCGCAATCTCGGACGCCAGCCCCGTGTGACCGCCAGGAGGACCGGCGTCCCAGACGACGAGGGCCACGCGCGGCTTAGCCACGATCGGCGGCCAGCCGCTCGTAGAGCTCGAAATAGGGCTCGTACGAGCGACCGTTGAGCGCGAGCATCCGCTCCCGGGCGGCGTGACCCATGCGCCTGCGCAGCTCGGGGTCCGCGGCCACGCGTGCCAGCGCGGCTCCGATCGAGCTCGCATCGCGCTCGATCACGATCCCGCCCTCGTCGTCGCCGATCAGGTCCGCCGGCCCGCTGGTGGCGGTCACCAGCAGCGGTAGCCCGCAGGCAGCGGCCTCGTGAGAAGCGCGGGACCCGTGCTCGTAGATGGTCGGCAGCAGGAAGACGTCGGCCGCGGCGAGATACCTCTCGATGTCGTAGCGGTAGCCCAGCATCCTCACGCGGCCGTCCAATCCGTGGCGGCGGGCGAGTGGCGCCGGATCGCCCCTGCCCGCCGTCCACAGCGTGAGCCGGTCGGCGCCGCGGCGGTGGGCGTCCGCAAATCCCTCCACCGCCAGGTCGAGCCCCTTGATGTGCGGGTTGCGGCCCGAGTGGAGAACCACCACGTCGTCGGGCCCGGCCGAGAGCTCGGCCCGGACCTGCTCCCGCACGGTGGGGTCGGCCCTGTAGCGCTCGGTGTCGTAGATGAGCGGGATCTCCACCACCTCCAGGTCAGGGAAGTGGCGCTCCACGGTGGCCTTGGCGGCCGCGGTCTCGACCTCCGCGACACGCGTGCGCGGCGGCCGGTAGGTGAACCGCTCCAGGCCGGTCGTGAAGGCCCGCGCCGCCCTCCAGGTCAGCCGGTTCTCCCCGGGCGGGCGCCCGTTCGCCGCCTCGTGGTACCCGGCGTGGCACCAATTCACCGAAGCGAGGTCGACGTGGTTCGCCACCGCGGGCATGGGTGACATCGCGTGAACGACGTCCACGTCCGCGCGCCTGAGCGCGAGGCCCGCAGAGGCGTAGAAGCTGGCCCACTTGAGGCGCATCGGCCCCAGCAGGGGGAGGGTGCGCCGCCACTCCACCAGCGGAAGGAGCTCGGGATCGATCTTCGCGGTCACACAGACGAAGTCGAACCGCTCGTGACCGTCGCGGATGATCCCCGCCATCAGCCCGCCCCCGCGATGCCGCGAGGGCTGGAGATTCCAAGCAAGGAGGGCCACCCGCGGACGCACGCCGCCTATAATCGCCGACCGCCGTCGACCCTGCCGGGGGCCAACCCGGTCCAAACCCATGACCAATCCTGCGGGAACACCCGAGACTCCGCTGCGAGTCGCCGTAATCGGCTCCGGCCCATCCGGCTTCTACGCCGCCGGTCACCTGATGAACGCCAAGGAGCGCACGGTGGAGGTCGACATGTTCGACAGCCTGCCCACGCCCTTCGGTCTGGTCCGCGCCGGCGTGGCGCCCGACCACCCCAAGATCAAGTCCGTCATCCGGGTGTACGAGAAGACGGCTGCCAAGGACGGCTTCCGGTACTTCGGCAACGTCACGGTCGGCGAGGACATCTCTCACGCCGAGCTCAAGGAGCGCTACCACGCGGTGATCTACGCGGTCGGCGCCCAGACGGACCGCCACATGGGCATCCCGGGTGAGGACCTGCCCGGCAGCTGGGCGGCCACCGAGTTCGTGGCTTGGTACAACGCCCACCCGGACTTCCGCGACCTCGAGTTCGACCTCTCGTGCAACCGCGCTGTGGTGATCGGCAACGGCAATGTGGCCATGGACGTGGCGCGCATGCTGGCGCTGCCGCGCGAGGAGCTGGAGGTCACTGACACCGCGGATCACGCGATCGACGTGATGGCCGAGAGCGCGATCGAGGAGATCGTCGTGCTCGGCCGCCGCGGACCCGCCCAGGCGGCCTTCACGAATCCCGAGCTGCGGGAGCTCGGCGAGCTCACCGACGCCGACGTGATCGTGGACCCCGAGGACGTGAAGCTCGACTCCCACAGCGCCCGCTCGATCGAGGGCGAGGGCGACCTCACGCCGCGCAGGAACGTGGAGATCCTCACCGACTACTCGAAGCTCGAGCCCTCCGGCAAGCCCAAGAAGGTGGTCCTCCGGTTCCTGCGCTCGCCGGTGGAGATCAAGGGCGACGGGAAGGTCGAGGCGATCGAGCTGGTGCGCAACGAGCTGGAGCACGGCAGCGATGGCCGGCTGCGCGCGCAGGCCACGCACGACCACGAGACGCTCGAGTGCGGGCTGGTGTTCCGCTCGATCGGGTACCGCGGGGTGCCGATCGAGGGGCTGCCCTTCGACGAGTGGCACGGCACCATCCCCAACGAGGAGGGCCGCGTGGTGGATCCCCACGAGCAGCACGCGATCCCCGGTGAGTACGTGGTGGGCTGGATCAAGCGCGGCCCGTCCGGCGTGATCGGCACCAACAAGCGCGACGCCCAGGAGACGGTCGATCACGTGCTCGAGGACCTCGACGAGAACCGCCTGCCCGAGCCGGCGCAGGGCGACCCGGCCGAGGTCGAGGCGCTGATCGCCGAGCGCAAGCCCGACTTCGTCTCCTATGCGGGCTGGGAGCTGATCGACGCGGCGGAGAAGGCAGCGGGCGAGCCGCAGGGCCGCCCGCGCGTGAAGTTCACCCGGGTGGAGGAGATGCTTGACGCCGCGAAAAGCTCCGTCTCATGAGCCGTCCAGCGCAGCCAGAGCCTTCTCAACCGGCAGCGACAAGCACGTAAAGATCGGCGTCTCGGACTCCGTGTAGGCGCTCGACTCGGTCGAGCGCAGCTCCTGCACGAGGTCGAGAAACTCGCCCGGCTCGTCGGCGTTGAAGGAGACCACGAACTCCTGGTCGTCGAGGCCGTAGGAGTACGCCGTGTTGATCTCGATACCCGTGTAGCGCTTGCCGGTCTCGATGTGGCCGCGCATGATCCGCATCCGCTCGTCCGCGGGCAGCAGGTACCACTCGCGCTTCTTCCACATCGGGTAGACGATCAGGTACTTGCGGTCGGAGCCCGGGCGGGGCTCGAGCGGCGTCGGCTCGTCGGCGTAGGTCGACTCCTTCGTCATCGCGAGGTAGGAGTGGGAGATCTCGGCCCAGCGCATCAACCCGCTCTGGTTGAGCAGCACGTGCAGCTCGTGGATCGGGTCGATCGAGGACGCGAGCGACCGGATCATGAGGTCGGTGTCGCCGCGGGTGCCGACCAGCGAGTAGGCGCGCAGAAGGTGGTCTGAGGCGAAGTCGGCGCAGGCCGCGGCGAACTCCGTCTTGTCCCGATCGCGCTCCTCCGGAGAGCGCCGGCGCCACTCCGGGAGCACCCGGATGAAGGTGAACTTCACGAAATTGCGGGCGGACACGGGCGCGAAGTGTGGCGTATCGGGGCCTTGCTCTACGATGGATCGGTGCGCGTAGGGCTTGTTTCCCCGTACTCGTACACGTACCCGGGCGGAGTCGGCCGCCACGTCGAAGCTCTCACAGAGGAGCTGTTGACACGGGGGCACGATGTTCGTCTTCTTGCCCCCTTTGATCCGGACGACCGCTTGGCACGTGTCATGCATCGCGGCGCAGCGCCGGATAGTCGCCCCCTGCCCGACTACCTCGTGTCGCTCGGCCGCACCGTCGGAATCCCGTCCAACGGGTCGGTCTCGAACCTCTCGATCTCCACCCAGTCGGTGGGAACGCTCGGGCGAGAGCTTCGCAACGGGGGCTACGACGTGGTCCACGTGCACGAGCCCAACGCCCCGTTCGTCAGCTGGTTCGCCACCGAGGCCGCGCGCGTTCCGCTGGTGGGCACATTTCACTGCTACTCCCGCAGCCCGATCGCCAACGGCATCGCCGTCAAGCTCGGGGGGGCGCGCCGCCTCTACAGCAAGCTCGACGTGCGCATCGCGGTGTCCGAGGCCGCCCAATGGACCGGCGAGCGCTTCTACGGCGGCAGCTACCGGATCGTGCCGAACGGGGTGGACCTGTCGGCGGCGGTTCCCACCGATCGCACCGTCGAGGACGGGCCGCTCGAACTGCTCTTCGTAGGTCGCGCCGAGGCCCGCAAGGGGCTGCCGGTGCTGCTGCGCGCGTTCGAGGCGCTGCGCACCGCCGGCGTGGAGGCCCGCCTCACCGTGGCGGGCGCCACCGAGGAGGAGGTCGCGCCGCTGCTGCTCGACCCCGAGGGCGTGCGGGTGGCCGGCCGGGTCACCGAGGAGGAGAAGTGGCGCCTGCTGGGCGAGGCAGACATCCTCTGCGCGCCATCGCTCGGTGGAGAGAGCTTCGGAATGGTGCTCACGGAGGCGTTCGCGTCCTCTACGCCCGTCGTGGCCTCCGACATCGTGGGGTACCGCGACGTGGTACGCCACGGCGTCGACGGCCTGCTGGTTCCCGCCGCCGAGCCCGCCGACCTCGGTGAGGCGCTGCAGTCGCTGGCGCTCGACCCGTCCCGCCGTGCGGCGATGGCCACCGCGGCGCGTGAGCGGGCGGAGCGCTTCGCCTGGCCGCGCGTGACCGACGAGGTGATGGAGGCCTACGGCGACGCCATCGAGATGCCCGCGCGCGAAGGTGCCGCGGCCCGGATGGGGTTCGCCCCGCGCGAGTCCGCGCAGCCCCGGCCCCGGCGCCTGCCCAGCATCGAGCCGGGCGTCGCTCCCACGCGCACCCGCACCGCCGTGCGGGTGGCCCGCCGGGGGGCCATCATCGGCGCCGCCGCCGGCGGCATCGGCCTCACCGCGCTTGCGCTCGACCACATCGGCATCGAGTCGATCGGCCGCGCGGTCGTCGCGGCCACCCCGGTATGGGTGCTCGTGGCGTTCGCCCTGATGTGCGCCTCGATGCTCATCCGCGCCGAGGCCTGGCACGCCATCCTGCGGGCGGCCCTCCCGGGCACCCGCGTGCGCCGGCGCGACACCGCCCGCGCGACGATGATCGGTGTCCTGATGTCGGCCACGCTGCCCGCCCGCCTGGGCGAGCCCTCGCGTGCGCTGATCCTGTCGCGGCGCGTCGGCCGGGTGCGCGATCGCTTCCCGGTGGTGCTCGGCACCCTGGTCTCTCAGACTCTCCTGAACCTGCTCGCGCTGGCGATTCTCGGCACGGTGATGTTCGCCACGGTCGGCGTCTTCCGGGGCGGCGAGGACGCGCTCGTGTTCGCCACCCTCGCGCCGGTGGTGATCATCCTGCTGCTGCTCGCGGCGCCCGCGCTGATCCGCCGCGGCAAGCCCTCGCGCTTCGCGCGCGTCCAGCAGGCGCTCGCCGCCGCGCGCCGCGCGATGGTCCAGGTCCGCACCGGCCTGTCGGTGTTCCGCAAGCCGCGCCTCGCCGCCTGGGCCTCCACCACCCAGCTCACCGCGTGGGCGGTGCAGTGGCTGTCCTGTTACGTGCTGCTGGTGGCACTGGGCCTGGACGACCGCGCCGGCATCGGCGCCGCCGCCGCGGTGCTGTTCGCCGTGAACGTCACTGCCGCGCTGCCGGCCACTCCCTCGAACCTGGGCGTCTTCCAGGCCGCCTGCGTGGCGGTCCTGTCCGCGTACGGCGTCAGCCACGCCGACGCGTTCGCCTACGGGATCATCCTCCAGGCGGTGGAGATCGCCACCGCGCTGGCCATGGGCATGCCCGCCCTGGTGGCGGAGGGAATGACCTGGAAGGACCTGCGCCTGCGCGCGCTGCACGCCACGCCGGTGGAGCTGCGAGCGGTGAGCCGCCGCTCTGGGCCCGACGGCGCCAAGGTCGAGGTCTAGCCAGTCGCTTTCCTGACTATTGCCCGCATAGCGGGCAATAGTTCGCACAGCTCTAGTGGATGATGCTGATCTCGAAGTGCCCGGATTCGTCCGTAACCAGCGAGCCTCGGAGCGAGCCGTTGGTGTAATTGCAGCGCCAGCCGTTGCCTGAGCGCCGGCAACTCACCGCAACGACTTCGCCGAGCCGTGCGAACTCCGCCCGTACCCCTGCCTCCACCGCCTCGTTGTCGTCGGCACGCTCCTGGACGACGGCCAGGGCTCCCAGCCCGGCGAGCGCGAGCGCGATCCCCACGAAGACCAGCCCGCGCATCCCCCGCGCCCTACCCCTTGCTCAGCGCCCGCGCGATCACCACGCGCTGGATCTCGTTCGTGCCCTCGTAGATCTGGGTGATCTTGGCGTCGCGCATCATGCGCTCCAGCGGGTAGTCGTTCACGTAGCCGTAGCCGCCCAGCACCTGGACGGCCTCCACCGTCACGTCCATCGCCGTGTCGGAGGCGAACAGCTTCGCCATCGAGGTGAGCTTGCCCAGCCCCGGCTCGCTGCGGTCGGCGGCGGCGCAGGCGCGGTAGAGCAGCTCGCGCGCCGCGGCGGTGCGGGTCTCCATGTCGGCCAGCTTGAACTGGAGGCCCTGCAATTCGATGATCGGGTTGCCGAAGGCCACGCGCTCGCGTGCGTATGAGACCGCGTAGTCGGTGGCGCCCTGGGCGATGCCCACGGCCTGCGCGGCGGCGCCCAGCCGGGTGCGCTCCAGGGTGGCCAGCGCGACGCCGAGGCCTCGGCCGGCGTCGCCGATCAGGTTCTCGGCGGGCACGCGCACGTCGGTGAACGTCGGCGCACCGGTGGGGGAGCCCTTGATGCCGAGCTTCTTCTCGAGGTGGCCGGGGTCGAAGCCCTCGCGGTCCTTCTCAACCACAAACGCGGAGATGCGACCCGACTCCAGATCCGTCTTGGCGAACACCACGTAGAAGTCGGCGACGGTGGCGTTCGAGATCCAGTTCTTGGCCCCGTTGATCACCCATTCGTCGCCATCCTGCACCGCGACGGTGCGCATGGACGCCGGGTCGGACCCCGCCTCGGGCTCGGACAACGCAAAAGCCGGCGAGAGCTCGCCCGAAGCGCATGGAGGAAGCCACCGAGCCTTCTGCTCATTCGTTCCGAACAGCTGGATCGGCAGCGTGCCCAGCTCCTGCACCATCAGGATCAGCGCGCACGCCGCCGAGACCTTGGCGATCTCCTCCACGGCCATCTGCAGCATCAGCGTGCCGGTGCCCGTCCCGCCGTGCTCCTCGGTGAACGGGAGCGCCAGCACGTCGTGCTCGGCCAGCAGCTCGCGGATGTCCCATGGGTACTCGTCGGCGCGGTCGATGTCGGCCGCGCGTGGCCCGATCTTGTCCTGGGCGAGCGAGCGGATCGTGTCGCGGAAGTCGAGGTGCTCCTGGGGGATGGCGTAGACGTCGGTCACGGCCGGGAATCTACTCGTCACTAACCTTCACACAACTATGTCAAGGTTGGTAGACTCAGCGGACTTTGGCAGAGCGTGACTATCTAGCCGCGGTCAACTCCCGCGTCGTCGTCTTCGACGGCGGCATGGGCGCGACCCTCGAGCAGTTCGACCTGACCCAGGAGGACTACATGGGCCTCCAGGGCAAGTGCCACGAGGCGCTTGTCCTCCAGCGCCCCGACGTGATCGAGGGCGTGCACACGTCGATGATCGAGGCGGGCGCCGAGGTGCTCGAGACAGACACCTTCCAGGCCAGCCGGATCAAGCTCGAGGAGTGGGGGCTGGCCGACCACACCGTCGAGATCAACCAGAAGGCCGCCGAGATCGCCCGCAAGGCCGCGGGTGACGACAAGTTCGTCGCCGGCTCGATCGGCCCGACGGGCCACCTGCCCGCGTCCGACGACCCCACCCTGGGCAAGATCACCTTCCCCGAGCTGGTCGAGGTCTTCACCGAGCAGGCCGAGGGCCTGATCAACGGCGGCGCGGACCTGATCATCATCGAGACCGCCCAGGACATCCTGGAGGTCAAGGCCGCCGTGTTCGGCGCCCGCGAGGCGTTCAAGTCCACCGGCAAGACGCTGCCGATCCAGACCTCGGTCTCACTGCTGCCCAACGGCGGCAAGATGCTGCTCGGCACCGACATCGAGGCCGTGCTCACCACGCTCTCGGCGCTCGATGTCCAGGTGATCGGCCTGAACTGCTCCACCGGTCCCGAGGACATGCGCGATGCCATCCGCTACCTGGGCGAGAACTGCCCGGTACCGGTGCACTGCATCCCCAACGCGGGCATCCCGATCCAGGGACCGGAGGGCGAGACGATCTTCCCCGAGGAGCCCGATCCGCTCGCCAACGCGCTGCAGGAGTTCGTGGAGAAGCACGGCGTGGGCATCGTCGGCGGCTGCTGCGGCACCACGCCGGACCACATCCGCGCGATCGTGGACCGCGTCGGTGGCCGCGAGGTCGCCCCTCGGCCCAAGCCCGGACCCCCGATGGTCTCCTCGATGATGAGCGCGGCCGCGCTGGCCCAGGAGCCCGCCCCCACCATCGTGGGCGAGCGCGTGAACTCGCAGGGCTCGCGCAAGGCCAAGGAGCTGCTGCTCGCGGACGACTACGACGGCCTGCTTCAGATCGCCACGAACCAGGTGGAGGGCGGCGCGCACGTGCTCGACCTCTGCGTGGCGCTCACCGAGCGCGAGGACGAGGACGAGCAGATGCGCCAGCTGGCCAAGCGCGTCTCACTAGCGCTGCCCGCGCCGCTCCAGATCGACTCGACCGAGCCCGACGTGATGAAGCGCAGCCTCGAGCAGACGCCCGGCCGGGCGATCGTGAACTCGGTGAACCTCGAGGCGGGCCGCGACAAGCTCGACACCGTCGTGCCGCTGGCCAAGGCGCACGGCGCCGCTCTGATCGCGCTCACGATCGACGAGGTAGGCATGGCCAAGACCCGCGATCGCAAGCTCGAGATCGCGCAGCGTCTCAAGGAGCTGATCTGCGACGAGCACGGGCTCGACCCCGAGCTGCTCATCTTCGACGCGCTCACGTTCACGCTCACCACCGGTGACGAGGAGTGGCGCCCGTCGGCCATCGAGACGATCGAGGGCATCAAGCTGATCAAGGAGAACATCCCGAGCGTCAAGACCTCGCTCGGTGTCTCCAACGTGTCGTTCGGCGTGTCGCCCAACGCCCGCCGGGTGCTCAACTCCGTGTTCCTGCACCACTGCGTCGAGGCGGGACTGGACCTGGCCATGGTCCACCCGGCCGAGGTCACGCCCTACCCGGAGATCCCGGACAACGAGCGCGAGCTCACCGACAACCTCGTCTTCAACAAGTCCGAGGACGCGCTCGAGAAGTTCATCGAGCACTTCGAGTCCAAGGGCGAGGAGGCCGAGGACGAGGCCGCCGACCCCACCGCGGACATGGAGCCGGAGGAGGCTCTGCACTGGCACATCCTGCGCCGCAAGAAGGAGGGCGTCGAGGACCAGATCGACAAGTGCAACGAGAAGATCGGCGCCGTGCCCACGCTGAACACCGTGCTGCTGCCGGCGATGAAGGAGGTCGGCGACAAGTTCGGCGCCGGCGAGTTGATCCTCCCGTTCGTGCTTCAGTCCGCCGAGGTGATGAAGCGGGCGGTCGCCCAGCTCGAGAACTACCTCGAGAAGATGGAGGGCCACACGAAGGGCACCGTGGTGATCGCCACCGTGTTCGGCGACGTTCACGACATCGGCAAGTCGCTGGTGAACACGATCATGACCAACAACGGCTACACGGTCCACGACCTCGGCAAGCAGGTGCCGGTCGACACGATCATCAGCGCCGCGGTGGAGCACGAGGCCGACGCGATCGGGCTCTCAGCCCTGCTCGTCTCCACCTCCAAGCAGATGCCGATCTGCATCGAGGAGCTGCATTCACGCGGGCTCGAGTTCCCGGTGCTGGTGGGAGGCGCGGCCATCAACCGCGACTTCGGCCGCCGCATGCTCTACCCAGGAGGCAAGGAGTCCGACGAGACCTACGACCCGGGCGTCTTCTACTGCAAGGACGCCTTCCAGGGCCTCGACACGATGGACGCCCTGATCGACGACGACGCGCGCGCGGCGCTGGTGGAGAAGATCCGCACCGAGGCCGCGGATCTCCGCAACAAGCCGGTCGAGGTCGACGACTCGCCGCCCGTGACCGATGCCTCCGTGCGCTCGTCCGTCGCGACCGACAACCCGGTGCCCGAGCCGCCCTTCTGGGGCGTGCGCGAGATCGACGTGCCGTTCGAGGAGGTCTACCCGTACCTCGACCGCCACGTCCTCTTCAAGCTGCACTGGGGCGGGCGCGGCAAGAAGGGCGAGGAATGGCGCCAGATCGTGGAGGGCCACGACGGCGAGGAGGGCTTCGCGCCCAAGCTCGAGCGGATGTGGAAGGAGCAGGACTACCTCGAGCCGCGGGCGCGCATCGGGTACTTCCCGGCGAACTCCGACGGCAACGACCTCGTGGTGTTCGACCCCGAGGATCACGACAAGGAGATCCACCGCCTCACCTTCCCGCGCCAGCCCAAGCACGACCGCATCTGCCTGGCCGACTTCTACAAGCCGATCGGATCCGATTCCCACCCGCCCCAGCGCGACGTCGTGGTGATCCAGGGCGTCACGGTCGGCCCGAAGTCCACGGAGCGCCTCGAGCAGCTCGAGAAGGCGGGCGAGTTCTCCGAGCAGCTCTTCACCCACGGCCTCGCCGTGCAGTCGGCAGAGGGCCTCGCCGAGTGGCTCCACGCGCAGGCGCGCAAGGAGCTCGGCATCGACCCCGACCAGGGGCGCCGCTACTCGTGGGGCTACCCGGCCTGCCCGGACCAGTCCGAGCACGAGAAGGTCTGGGAGCTGCTCGAGCTCGACCAGATCGGGATGTACCTCTCGGACGGCTTCGCCGTGATGCCTGAGCAGTCGACCGTGGCGATCATCGCCCACCATCCGCAGGCGGTCTACTTCGGCATGAAGTCCGGCTTCGTGCCGGAGGAGAAGAAGCCCGACGAGCTGATCGCCGGCACCGACCGCGGCGGCGAGCTGCCGCCGGATGAGGATCCGGCGTCGGAGGACGGCACGATCGAGGCCGAGGGCGAGCAGTCGGCCGACGAAGTGCCGGCCTGACCTAGCGCAGGTTCCGCGGCACGCAGACCTTCGGCCGTCCGCGCTTGCGCTTGTGGCGCACGCAGCGGCGCGGGCGCTTGGGCTGCGCCTTGAGGATGAGGGTCTGTGTTCTCGTGACCGTCGCGCCGCCCGCCCGGGGGACGAACTTCACCCGGACCGAGATCCGCAGCTTGCGCTTGCGTTTGAGCGTCCGCTTGGCCGCCTTGCTGAGCTTCAGCGCCGGGGCGATCGCGCCCGCGCTCGACACCGTCGCGGCGAACGTACGGAATGCGGGGGTGCGCTTCTTCTTTTTCTTCGCCTTCTTCTTTGCGGCCGCGCTCGACTTCCCGCTCAGCGGGGAGATGGTCAGCCGGCCCGCGGAGGGCAGGAAGGTGGTCAACCTGCCGGCCGTCGCGTAGAGCTTGGCGGCGGGCGCGGGGCTGATCTTCAGCGTCGCGGTGCAGCCGAGCTTCAGCGAGGCCGCCGCCGCGCTCGCGCTCGGCTTGTAGCGCGGGGGCACCTGGACGTAGCCCGGGCGGTCCGGGACGGTGACGAGGGCGCTGCAGGTCGACACCATCGGAGCGCGACCCATAGCCGTTTGAAAGTCGGTGGCGGAGCAGTCGGTGATGGTCCTGCAGCTCTTGCTGAAGCGGCCGCTGACCGTGAGCGGGGGCTTGGTCTGCTCGAGGCGGCTGTTGGCGTAGGCCACCGCCAGGTAGTTGCGATCGACCTGCTTCCAGGACGCCGTTGTCCCGAGGGTGCAGATGGCCCCGAACGGGCATTCGTCGTTCGCCCGGTACTCGCACACCTTGTAGACCTGGCAGTTGGGACGCTCGCCGAAGTAGATCTCGCACGTGGTCTTCAGGTCACCTGTGCCCTTGCCGTTGTCGATCGCCTGGAACGGCGACACCTCGCATCCGGCGCGCCTGGTCTCCGCCGAGTTGACGCGGAAGACGCGCGTCGCCGGGGTGGGATCGGCGGCGCCGTTCGGCCCGATCGCGTACACGCTGAACGTGTGATTGCCCGCCGTGAGGCGCGGCGACGAGTATGGGCTGGCACAGGGCACGTACACCTGGCCGTCGGTCCGGCAGCGAAAGCTTGCCCCCGGAATCGACGAGGTGAACGCGAACTGGGGCTGCTCCACCCAGGTCGGGCCGGAAGGGCCGCTGGTGATCGAGGTGTCCGGCCTGGCGACGGGCGAGGGCGAGTCGTCGTCCACGATCGTGACCGTGGCGCTGAACGGGGAGACGAGCTGAGCGCTCCCGCTCGGGTTCGACAGGGCGACCCCGAACGTCTCGTCGTTCTCGTTGGCGGAGTCGGCCGTCACCGGGACCGAGAAGGTCTTCTCGGTCTGGTTAGCAGCGAAGGTCAAAGTGCCGCTCGTGGACCCATAGTCGCTGCCGGCGACGGCGGAGCCGTTGGCCGTGGCGTACTGGACGGTGGTCTGGTGATCGAGCCCGCCCGTACGCGTTACGGCCACGTCCACATGGCCGGCGGACTCGCCCACCGCGAAGCTCGAGTCGGCGAAGCTCACCCTCTCGGGGCCCGACGCGGGGCAACCGTCCGGCGGGTCGTCACAGGGCCCCCAGTCGGCCGACCCGTCCTCGTTGCTGTCCTGGGTGACGTTGGCCGGGTTGGCACCGTTGGGTTCCATCATCCAGACCTCCAAGTTGCCGCTGCGGTCGCTCGAAAACAGGACTTGCTGCCCGTCGGGGGAGAACGCCGCCTGGGCATCCGTGGCTGTGCTGTGCGTCAGGTTCGTCTGGAAGGTCCCGTTGACGTTCATCGAATAGATCTCGTACGGACCGCCGCCGCTGGTTCTGTCGCGGTTGCTCGCGAAGACGATCTTCTGCCCGTCGGGTGAGAACGCCGGCTGCACGTCCATGTCCGCGGCACTGTTTGTCAGGTTCGTCTGGCCGGTCCCATCGGCGTTCATCACGACGATGTCGTACTGCCCCTGGGCGCCAATCGCGCTGTTGAACGCGATCTTCTGCCCGTTCGGCGAGAACACCGGAGAGTCATCCTGACCCGCATGGGTGGTCAGGCGCGTGGGATTGGCGCCGTTCGCGTCCATGACCCAGATCTCGAAATCGCCACCCGCGCGGGAACTCGCGAAGGCGATTTTCAGCCCGTCGGGTGAGAACGCCGGTGCGAGGTCGTAGCCGGGGTCGTTGGTGAGCCGCGTCTGGCCGGTCCCGTCCTCGGCGTTCATCGAGTAGATCTCGGTCACGTTGGTGGGGCTGGGAGCGTCGCGGTCGCTCGAGAACACGACTTTCTGTCCGTTAGCCGACACCTTCGGACCGGTCTCGCGGCCAGGGTGGTTCGTCAGGTTCGTCTGGTCGGAGCCGTCGGGGTTCATCGAGTAGATCTCGGCATCGCCGTCGCGTTCGGTGCCGAAGACGATCCGCCCGTTGGTCCCCGGGAAGGCGGCCAACGCCGGAGAGGCGAGCGAGGCCATCAATCCGGCGACCAGCCCTACTACTAGAACGCGCAGCCACAAACCCATCAGGCGACCCTATGTCCGATCGGGTCTGACCGCCAGTCGGCCAACCCGCAAGCGAGAGACCGGCGAAGATAGGCCCGTGGCTGACATCCCAACAGGGTCGGTCGTCGCCGGCTGCCGCATCGAAGGAGTGCTCGGGCGCGGTGGCATGGGCGTGGTCTACCGCGCGACCCAGCTCTCGCTCGAGCGCACCGTTGCGCTGAAGGTGATCGCCCCCGAGCTCACGGGCGACGCCGACTTCCGCGAGCGCTTCAAGCGCGAATCGCGCCTGGCGGCTTCGATCGAGCACCCAAACGTGATCCCCGTGTACGAGGCGGGCGAGGCGGACGAGCTGCTCTATCTGATCATGCGCTACGTGCCGGGCACCGATCTGCGGCAGCTGATCGACGACGAGGGCACCCTGGAGCCGGGTCGCGCGGCGAGGATCGTCGCCCAGGTGGCGGACGCGCTTGCGGCCGCCCACGGCCGCGGCCTCGTGCATCGCGACGTAAAGCCCGCCAACGTCCTGCTCGCCGGCAAGGGAGTCGCCGACCACGCCTACCTCACCGACTTCGGCATCGCCCGCGAGGTCCAGGCCACCGGCGGGCTGACCAAGACCGGGATGGTGGTGGGCACGCTCGACTACATCGCTCCGGAGCGCATCCAGGACGGCCCTGGCGACGGGCGCTCGGACGTGTACGCCCTCGGTTGCGTGCTCTACGAGACGCTCACCGGAAGCGTGCCCTTTCCGCGCGACAGCGATGTGCCGAAGATGTACGCCCACCTGTCCGAGCCGCCGCCGTCCGCCCGCGACGTCCGGCCCGACACGCCGGAGAAATTCGCCCAGGTGGCGCTGCGGGCCATGGCGAAGGACCCCGACGAGCGGTTCGCCACCGCCGGCGACATGGCCGTCGCGCTCACGAGCGCGCCCGCCCCCGAGACCGAGCCGGCCGCGACCCTGCCCCTGGATGCGCCCACCGAGCCCGCGGCGCCGCCGACCGTCCCTGCGGCCCCGCCGACGGTGCCCGCCGAGCCACCGGTCCCACCGCCGTCCCCGCCCGCGCCCGCCCGCCGGCGCCGCGCCGCCTGGCCGCTCGTGCTCGCCGCCACGGCGCTCGCCGCCGCGGCGGTCGGCGCGCTGCTGCTGCTGTCGGGCGGCGACAGCGACTCGCCGAGCGACTCCTCCGGCCAGGTCGTGAGGGACCCGGCCCCGTCGGCCGAGCCGCTTGAGCCACAGGCTCTCGCTCCCATCGACGTCGGCGCGGGTGCCGACGGCGTCGCCGTGGGCGACGGCAGCGTCTGGGTCGCGAACAAGGAGCGCAACACACTGACCCGGATCGATCCCGGTGGACCGAGCGTGACGGGCACGATCGACGTCGGGCGCGAGCCGGACAGCGTGGCGGTCGGTCTCGGCCGGGTGTGGGTGACCAACAGCACCGACAACACGGTGAGCGTGATCGACCCTGCCACCGACGAGGTGACCGGCTCGGTACCGGTGGGCCGAGACCCCGAGGGCGTCGCGGTCGGCAAGGGCTTTGCCTGGGTCGCGAACAAGGCCGACGACACGGTCACGCGGATTGACGCCGACGGCGGTGCCCGCAAGGCGCAGAGGGTGGGCGACGAGCCGATCCAGATCACGATGACGCCGGACGCGCCGTGGGTCACGCTCACGGCCGAGAGCGCCATCGCCCGGCTCGACCCCAAGAGCGGCGGGCCGAGCGGCGCCCGGGTGGAGACGGGCGGAGCGCCGCGCGGCATCGCCTACGCGGCCGGCCTGCTGTGGGTGTCGGTCACCACCGCCGACGAGATCGTGGTGATCGACCCCAAGACGGAGCAGCTCGTGGACCGCGTGAAGGTCCCGGACAACCCGCGCGAGGTGCGCGCGGGCGAGGACGCGGTGTGGCTCACCAGCGCCGACGCGGGCAGCGTCACCGCGATCGATCCCGAGTCTCGCAAGGTGGCGGGCACCGTCGAGGTGAGGGGCACTCCGTTCGGCCTGGCCGTCGGCGAGGGCCGCGCGTGGGCGGCGAGCCTGGACGAGGGCCTGCTCACCCCGGTCGATCCGCGCTAGCTGCGCCCCGCGCGCCGGGCCTATGCCACCATCGCGGCATGCCCGCGCTGACCGCGCTCCTGGCCGCGCTGGCGGCGCTCTTGCTCCCGGCCGCCGCTTTCGCCGCGAACGATCCGCTGCGCCCGGACCAGCCGAACCTCAGCCTGGTGGAGTCCGACGGCGCCCACGCGAACTCGTCGACCGGCAAGGGCGCGATCGTCGCGATCATCGACACGGGGGTGCAGCGCTCGCATCCCGACCTGCAGGGCGGCCGCCTGCTGCAGGGCTATGACTTCGTGCAGAACGACGGCGATCCGCAGGACGGCGACGGCCACGGCTCGCACGTGCTCGGGATCGTGGGCGCTTCCGAGGGCAACGCGGTCGGCGTGTCCAGCGTGGCCCCGGGCGCGCGGCTGCTGCCGGTCCGGGTTCTCGACGACAACGGATCCGGCTTCATCTCCGATGTGGCCAAAGGAATCGACTACGCCGTCGCCCAGGGCGCCCAGGTGATCAACCTCAGCCTGGGCAGCGAGATCCCGCTTCTGGGCGCGATCGGTGGCGACGAGTACGACGGCGCCATCCGCCGCGCGCTGGCCGCCGGCCGCGTGGTGGTGGCCTCCTCGGGCAACAACGGCACGCCCGCGTGTGAGCAGCCGGCCGCCTCCGAGGGCCTGATCTGCGTGGGCGCGGTGAACGACAACGGCGTGAAGACGTCGTTCTCGAGCTTCGGCCCCGGCCTCGCCATCACCGCGCCGGGCAGCAACGTGCTCTCCACCTACACCGGCAGCGGATACGAACGGGTCTCCGGTACGTCGCAGGCGGCGCCGCACGTGTCCGGCGTGGCGGCGCTCCTGGTGGCGAAGGGCCTGCGCGGCCAGGAGGTGGCCAACCGGCTGCTGGCCACCGCACGCGACGCCGGCAGCGCCGGCCCGGACTCGGTCTACGGCGCGGGAATCGTGAACGCCCGCCGGGCCGTGGCGGGCTTCCCGCCCGACGGCGTGGCCGGGCCTGGCCCGAAGGGCGCCGGCAGGTCGGCCGCGCGGATCACGCTGCGCTCGCCCGCCCGCATCCGCTCGATCCTGCGCCGCGGCGTCCGGGTGCGCTGCCGTGCCGCCGGTTCGGGGCGCTGCCGGGTCACGGTGAGCCGGCGCGGCAGGCGGCTCGCCTCCGGGTCGCGCGCGGTCAGGCTGGGACGCAGCTCGGTGACCACCGCCAGGCTGAACAAGCGCGGCAGGGCGCTGCTGCGCCGCGCCCTGCGGCGCAGGAAGCGGATCACCCTGCGGGTGCGGGTGACGCTCCCCGGCTCAAAGCCGCTCGTGCGCAAGCTGCGTTTGCGCCCCTAAGTCCCGCTCGACACCGGGGACAAACCGGCCCCGAAATCTTCGACACGTGTCTAAAGACCGTGCGCCATACCGCTGACAGCCTGGCGTAGTCCAAATCTGCGATCCAGGAGGACTTCGCAAACAATGAAAGCAAGCTTGAAGCGGGCCGGGCCCATCGCCTTCGTGGCGCTGCTCGCCCTGCTCATACTGCCGGCGTCCGCGCTGGCCACAGCTGATGACCTCACCCAGGCGGGTGAAGGGATCCTCGGCGACACGGTGCCGATCAACACGATGTGGGTGGTGATCGCGGCGGTTCTCGTCCTGTTCATGCAGGCCGGCTTCGCCATGCTGGAGATCGGATTCTCCCGCGGGAAGAACGCCGGCACGGGCGTCGCCAAGATCCTCACGAACCTGTCGATCGCGGCCGTTTGTTACTGGGCCGTGGGCTTCGCCTTCGCGTTCGGCAGTGCCGACGTGTTGGGCATCTCGGGCTCGATCCTGGGCTCGAACGGGTTCTTCCTGCAGTTCACCGGGAACCCGGTGGAGGCGATCCCCGTGATGGGGGTCTCCGACGCGACGATCGAGGCGAAGTTCCTGTTCCAGTTCGCCTTCTGCGCCGTGTCCCTGGCGATCGTGTGGGGATCGACGCTGGAGCGGATCAAGTACTCCGCCTACGTGATCTACGCGATCGTGTTCGCGGCGATCATCTACCCGATCGGCTCGCACTGGGTGTTCGGCGGTGGCTGGCTGCAGAACGGCGAGACGCCGCTGCTGGCGACCGGCATGCAGGACTTCGCCGGCTCGACGGCGGTCCACCTCATCGGTGCGACCGGCGCACTTGCGGCGCTGCTGCTGCTCGGGCCGCGTAAGGGCAAGTACGGGCCCGACGGCAAGCCGCGCGTGATCCCGGGGCACTCGATGCCGCTGGTGGGACTCGGCGTGATCATCCTGTTCGTGGGCTGGTTCGGCTTCAACGCCGGCTCCACGCTGTCGGCCACGGACGGCCGGCTGGCAGAGGTGGCGGTGGTCACCATGCTGGGTGCCGCAGGCGGCGTGATCGGAGCCTTCGTGGCTTCGCAGTTCGCGCTGAAGACGATCGACATCGGCATGGTCGGGAACGGCGTGATCGCCGGCCTGGTCGCCATCACCGCGCCCTCGGGCTACGTGGAGGCATGGGCCGGTCCGCCGATCGGCTTCGTGGCCGGCCTGATCGTGGTGTTCGGAGTGATCGCGATCGACAAGAAGCTCGACGATCCGATCGGGGCTCTGTCCGCGCACGGTCTGGCGGGCGTCTGGGGCACCCTGGCCTGCGGCATCTTCACGGCGCCCCGGCTGGCTCAGTACAACGCGTTCGGGGATCCCGAAGGTGGGCTGCTCTACTCGGGCTCGCTCACTCAGCTCGCAGCGCAGGCGGTGGGCGTGCTGATCGCGTTCTCGTTCGTCTTCGCGATGAGCTACGCCACGTTCGCGGCCATCAAGGCCACGATCGGGCTCCGGGTCACCGACGAGGAGGAAGAGGCCGGTCTCGACATCGTCGAGCACGGCATGTACGGCTACCCGGAGCAGTTCATCCCGCTACCCGAGATCGGGGCAGCGTCGACCGGGCCGGCGTCGGCCTCGGGTGCAGCCGCACCCGTGACCGCCGCGGCCGCGGCTGCGCCACGTCCCACGGAGGGAAGCTCATGAAGAAGATCGAGGCGTTCATCCGCCACGAGGCGTTCGAGCCGATCCGCATGGAGCTGCTCGACAAGGGATTTCCCAGCCTCTCGATCGCCGAGTACAAGGGCTCGGGCAGGCAGAAGGGCATCACGGAGCAGTACCGAGGCTCCGAGATGGTCATTCACCTACGCCCGAAGCTCAAGCTCGAGATCGTGGTGGAGTCCAAGGATGTGAGCGTGATCACGGAGACGATCCTCAAGCACGCCCGCACAGGCCAGGTCGGAGACGGAAAGATCTTCGTCATCCCGGTGGAGGAGGCCCTGCGCATCCGCACCGGCGAGGACGGGGAGCCCGTGCTCCAGGCCCACGAGACGGAGGAGATCCCGGCGGGGGCCTGATCCCTCCTATGCAGACGGGCCGGGCGCGATTCTTGGGGGGTCGCCGCCGGCCATGTCGCACCTTCTCATGGCATCGATGACAGCACCAGAATCGCTTCCCTCCCCGCGCGGCGCTCATCTCGAAATGGTGGGCGCCGTTCTCGCGGGTGACGGGCTCGAGCGCGTCGCGGAGATCGCGGCCACCCACGCGGGTGCGCCCGTGGCCGTGATCGTGCCGCGACTCGGCGCGCCCGTGGAGGCATGGGCGCCGCTCGAGCGCTACGTGGCCAAGCGGCTGGCGGGCGGCAAGCCGGAGCGCCCGAGCGAGGTGAGCGCCGAGGTGCCGATCGTCTCCGGCGGTCAGGAGCTCGGCGCCGTGCTGCTGCTCGGCAAGGGCAGCGCCGACGCCGGCGAGTACCTGCACGTGGCTGCCGTCGCGGCTCTCACCGAGGTCGCGGTGGCCGAGGCCCGCGACGAGACCGAGCAGAACCTGCGCGGCTCCTTCCTGGAGGAGCTGCTCACCCGCGACGACCTGGACCCGAACGATGTCGTCCGCCGCGCGGCGCGGCTCGGGTGCGACCTGTCCGAGGGCGCCGTGGGCATGTGCGCCGACCCGGGCGAGCGCGCCCCCGGTCGTCTGCTGGCGGCGATCTCGGGCGAGCACCCCGGCGCCCTGGCCCAGACCGTGGGCGGACGTGTCTACGCGCTGCTTCCCGGCGGGGTGGAGCAGGCGCGCAAGGTGGGGGCCCGGCTGGGGCGCCAGGCGCTGGTCGGAGTGTCCTCTCACTACTCCGACGTGTCCGACGTTCGCCGCGCGCTGGAGGAGGCCGAGCTGGTGCTGGGCGTCCAGGCGGCCGGCGGAGGACCTCCCGGCGAGGAGATCGGCGGCGGCACCTACCGCCTGCTCTTCCGAGTGCTCGCCTCGCACCCCGAGGAGGTCAAGAGCTTCTACGAGGACACGCTCGCCCCGCTCGTTCGCTACGACGAGCAGTACTCCACCGACCTCGTCGGCACCCTGGAGTCCTACCTGGGCGAGAACTGCAACATGAACGCGACGGCCGCGGCCATCCACGCCCACCGCCACACCGTCGCCTACCGGCTGGAGCGGGTGAAGGAGCTGTCCGGCCTGGACCCGTTCACCTCGGAGGACCGCGAGCGCCTGGGCCTGGGCCTGAAGGCGTACCGGATCATCGAGCCGAAGCTGCCGCGCTAGCCCAAGGCGTCACAATCCGTCCCGTGGACGGTGGAGAGAGATTCGCCCGCGCGATGGCCGCAAAGGACCGGGAGCTCCTGCTGGATGTGCTCGCCCCGCGGGTGGACTTCCGTGGGCTGACGCCCAACCGGGCCTGGGAGGCCAATGACGCGGAGACCCTCGTCGACATCATCCTCGCGAGCTGGCTGGAGCCCAAGGACGAGGTTGAAGAGCTCGTCGACGTGAGTACCGACCGGGTCTCGGACCGCCAGTCCGTCACCTACCGGCTGCGCGGCCACAACCCCGACGGCCCGTTCGTGGTCGAGCAGAACGCCTTTCTCACCGAGCGCGACGGCAGGATCGAATGGCTGCGCGTGCTGTGCTCGGGCTTCCGCCCGCCCGACGAGGGCTAGGCGCCCGGCGGCACCTCGGGCCCGACTCCACGGCGAAACCCGCGCCGAATTTCTTGGACAGATGGATAACGCCTGAAAGGCGCTTGCGGTTTAGTCTGCGCTGTCGCCCTGTTTTCCCCCGACCGGAGGCTCGACTCGCCGATGCCCAGGATCCGTCAGAAGAACGTCACCGCAGCCCAGTGGAGCCCCAACGGGGGTGCGCTCGGCGCCGTCGACCTCACCCAGCCGGCGAACAATCCGTTCGGCGCCAATGTCTTCTCCGTCTCGGTGCAGCGCCAGCGCCTGCCGAAGGACGTCTTCCGCAAGCTGCAGCGCACGCTCGACCAGGGCGAGGTGCTCGACCCGTCGCTCGCCGACTCCGTCGCCCAGGCGATGAAGGAGTGGGCGCTCGAGAACGGTGCCACCCACTTCACGCACATGTTCCAGCCGCTCACCGGCTCGACTGCAGAGAAGCACGACTCGTTCTACGGCCCCTCCGCCGAGGGCTCCGCGATCGCGGAGTTCTCCGGAACGGAGCTGATCCAGGGGGAGCCAGACGCCTCCTCGTTCCCGACCGGCGGCGTGCGCGCGACCTTCGAGGCGCGCGGATACACCGCCTGGGATCCCACGAGCCCGGCATTCATCCTCGAGAACCCCAACGGGGCGCTGCTCTGCATCCCCACGGCGTTCGCGTCGTGGACCGGCGAGGCGCTCGACCTCAAGATCCCGCTGCTGCGGTCGATGGACGCGCTGTCGAAGTCGGCCGTGCGGGCGCTCAAGCTGCTCGGCGACGAGCAGTCCGAGCGTGTGTTCACCACCGTCGGACCCGAGCAGGAGTACTTCCTGGTCGACGAGCAGTACTTCTTCGAGCGCCCCGACCTGGTCACCACCGGCCGCACGCTGTTCGGCGCGCAGCCGGCGAAGGGTCATGAGCTCGACGACCACTACTTCGGCTCCATTCCCGAGCGCGTGCTCGCGTACATGATGGAGACCGAGCGTGAGCTGGCGAAGCTCGCCGTGCCGGTGAAGACCCGCCACAACGAGGTCGCGCCCGGCCAGTACGAGATCGCACCGGTGTTCGAGAACTCGAACGTGGGTGCCGATCATCAGCAGCTCACCATGCAGCTGATGCAGTCGATCGCGCGCAAGTACGGCCTGGTGTGCCTGCTGCACGAGAAGCCGTTCGCCGGCGTGAACGGGTCGGGCAAGCACAACAACTGGTCCATGGGCACCGACACCGGGCACAACCTGCTCGAGCCGGGCGACACACCCGCGGACAACGTGAGCTTCCTGTTCTTCTGCGCCGCGGTGATCCAGGCCGTGAACAAGCACCAGGGCCTGCTGCGCGCCTCGGTGGCGAACATCGGCCAGGACCACAGGCTCGGGGCGAACGAGGCGCCGCCGGCGATCATCTCGATCTTCCTCGGCGCCGAGCTGGACAAGGCGTTCGACGCGATCGCCTCGGGCGAGGGCGACCCGCACACGCCCGGCTCCCTGCTGGGGCTGGGCACACCGGTGCTGCCGCCGCTGCCGATGCATGGCGGCGATCGCAACCGCACCTCGCCGTTCGCCTTCACCGGCAACAAGTTCGAGTTCCGGGCGCTCGGGTCCAGCATGTCGCTGGGCTTCCCGAACACGGTGCTCAACACGATCGTGGCCGAGGCGATCGACGACCTCGCGGACAAGCTCGAGAAGGCCGACGGCGCCGACATCGCCGAGAAGATCGCCGCGGTGGTGGGGGAGTCCTACACCGAGAACAAGGCGGTCATCTTCGGTGGCGACAACTACGACGAGGCATGGCACGCGGAGGCCGAGAAGCGCGGGTTGAAGAACCTGCACACCACGCCCGATGCGCTGCCCGAGGTTCTCGCCGACGAGACCGTGAGCGCCTTCGAGAAGTACGAGGTGCTCTCCAAGCGCGAGCTGGAGTCGCGCTACGAGGTGTGGGTCGAGCAGTACGTGATCAACGCGAACATCGAGGCCGAGACGGCCGCGACGATCGCGCGCACGATGCTGCTGCCGGCGGCGCTGCGCCATCTCGACCTGATCGACGAGGCGGAGGTTGCCGAGCTGGACGAGGAGGCACGGCCGCTGGTCTCAGAGCTGGTCGCCGCGATCAAGGAGCTCGAGGCCGCCAACCTCTACCCGGACGGCGTCGAGGGCCTGGACCTGGCGGTCTACGCCCGCGACAACCAGCTCACCGCGATGGCCAAGGTGCGCGAGGTGGCGGACAAGCTCGAGAAGATCGTGGCCGACGACCTCTGGCCGCTGCCGAAGTACTCCGAGATCCTGTTCGTCCGCTAGAGACGCGTGGGAACATAGGCGGATGCCCAAGGGCATCCCCGACTGGCGCCGCACGGATCGCGGCGACGCGCTCACACGGCTGTCCGACCGCTTCGAGCGCGTGGTCGATGCGCCGAGGAACAAGCTGTTCGGCGGCCGGCCGCTCACCGACAGCGCGAAGCGCAAGCTGATCGCGGAGGGCGTCGAGGGAGCGGCGACCATCCTGGAGGCGCCGGATAGCGCAAGCGCCGCGGGGGAGACGTGGCTGCGGTTCAAGGTGCGGGTGGAGATCCCGGGCAGCGAGCCGTACGAGGTCACGCTGAACCAGACGGGCGGCGAGCATGCGGTGGCCACGATGCAGCCGCCCGCGGTCGTCGAATGCCGCGTCTCGCCCGACAATCCCAAGCGCCTGGTGCTGCTGCCGCCGCTCGACGACACGCGGATCGAGAGCAGCGATCACGACCTGGAGCACGGCAGGCGCGCGAGCGCGACCGTCGTGGAGTCCGGCCGCACGGACAAGACGGCGCCGGGCAGCGGCCACCCGATCTACATCTTCGACCTGGCCATAGAGGCGGAGGGCCGGGAGTGGCGCGTGACCTACGGCCAGCGGGTGCCG
The DNA here is from genome assembly GCA_963808105.1 of uncultured Thermoleophilaceae bacterium. Taxonomy (GTDB): domain Bacteria; phylum Actinomycetota; class Thermoleophilia; order Solirubrobacterales; family Thermoleophilaceae; genus JAAYBF01. The sequence goes on from CAWEEH010000002.1 coordinate 981,422, forward strand.
CCCGGGGGCGAGCCGTTCACGGCCGCCGGCTCGAAGCTGGTCGTGGCCTACACCGCGATCGAGGACCCGACCGCGGTCTCGATCGACTGGGACGCCACGATCGCCGGCTGATGCACAACGGCCTCTGCGATACCTGCGCCCACCAGAAGCTGATCCGCAACACGCGCGGCAGCTCGTTCTCGATGTGCGAGCGGTCGAAGACCGAGCCGCGCTATCCGAAGTACCCGCGCGTGCCCGTGGCCGAGTGCGCCGGCTACGAGCGCCGCGGCGGTCCCGGCGAACAGCGGGCTGGTGAGGCGTAGATCCGCGACGTTTGGGGCTTTTACCCCTCTATAGGTAGTAAAAGCCCCAATCAACCGGACTCAACCCCTACCCAGCCTCTGTTCGCGCTCGCGCCGGAGCGCGAATGGAAGGAGCGAGTCGGCGGTGGCTAGCGCACGCCTTCGACGACGGTCTTGCCGTCGGCGGCGATGCGGGTGTCGGGCGCCTTGTTCTCCACCGTGCCGATGAAGAGGCCGGCAGGGGCTCTGCCGTTCACGCCCACGGCCTTCGCCTTGCCGTCGAGGCCGGCGGCCACGCGGTAGGTGATGCGGTAGCGACCGGGCCGCACCGCTGTGACGTTCCATCTGAAGACCTTCTGGCGTCCGGGCTTCAGCGGGCCCAGCGCCCATGTGTCCACGTAGGCGGTCTCGCCGCCCCTGGGCGAGTCTTCCTTGGACTCGGGGAACGTGCCGATGTCCTTCGGCACGCCGTTGATCACGAACACCGGGCGCTTCGGGTCGGCGAGCTCGGGGTTGTCGAGCTTCACGTCGAGCCCCTTCAGCGTCACGGCGATGTTCGGGATCGTCTTGTTCGTCTCCGCGTTGCGAACCCTGATCACGAGGTTGGAGCGCTTGGCCAGCTTCTGGTCCGCCGGGAAGCGCGCGTTCACGACCTTCACCTGGAAGCGGCCGTCCGGCTCATCCGCGTCCTGGCGCTCGCCACCCCCGCAGGCACCGAGTCCCAGCGCGCAGCCGCAGGCCAGTGCCAAGTGCAGTCTCCTCCGCGCCAAAGCGAGCGGAACATACCACGGCTCCTACGCTCCACGAGACGGTTACCCCTGGCAGTGAGCGTGGCCATGTCGTAGTCTTCCGGCCCATGGAGAGGAACGCTCAGCGCGCGCTGAGCTGGGAGGAGCGGTAGTGGTCAGAGCTGTTGCCGACCGGGCGTTTTTGCCTACCAAGAACCTGCTGGAGCAGGTTGGGGACATGATGATCCTCACGGGCAAGACGCTTCTGTCTGCCGTCAGGCCCCCGTTTCCGTATGGGACGGAGTTCGTGCAGCAGTTCCTGTTCGCGCTGCGGTTGTGCTGGTTTCCGCTGACGATCAGCACGATCGCGTTCGGCTACGGCGCGCCCGGGCTGCAGGCCGGCAACTTCCTCGTCCTCTTCGGCGCGATCGACCGCCTCGGCGGCTTCTTCGTGCTCGCCTCGATCCGTGAGTTCGCGCCGTTTGTGACCGCGATCATCCTCGCCGGCGTCGGCGGCACCGCGATCACCGCCGATCTCGGCGCCAGAAAGATCCGCGAAGAACTCGACGCCCTCCAGGTACTCGGCGTCGACCCGATCAAGAACCTCGTCGTGCCCAGGTTCCTCGCCCTGATGATCGTGACCGGGCTGTTCAACATCTACGCGCTGATCTTCGGCATCTTCGGCGGCGTGCTCGCAACGCTCACCTTCGACGCTCCGTTAGGGCCGTTCTTCGCGACGTTGCTCAACAACGCCTCCACCACCGACCTCTGGGGCAGCGTGGTGAAGACAACGCTGTTCGGGGCGATCATCGCGATCGTGTCCTGTTACAAGGGGATGACTGCGTCCGGAGGCGCAGAAGGCGTCGGACGCGCCGTCAACCAAGGCGTCGTGATCAGCTTCCTAGGCATCTTTGCGTTCAACTACGTCTTCACCCAAACCCTCCTCGCCACCCACCCCGAGATCTCGGTGATCAAGTAATGGGTCGAACGTGGCTCGCCGTCCCCAAGGAGTGGATCGCCAACTTCGGCGACATCGCCAAGTTCATGGCGAAGGTCATGGGCGAGGTCTACACGGGCCGCGTGCTCAAGTTCTTCGGCGAGGCGCTGCGCCAGGCCGGCATCCTCATCCTCGGCTCCGCGATCGTGATCTGGGGCCTGGCCTTCATCCTCGGCCTCACCTGCGGCATCGAGGGCGCGTACTTCAACCGCTCCGTGGGCGCCCCCGCGTACGCGGGCGTGTTCTCCGCCTGGTGCGACCTGCGCGAGATCATGCCCTACGCCTTCGGCTACATGATGTCGGCGAAGGTGGGCACGGGACTCGTCGCCGAGATCGGCGCCATGCGCATCTCCGACGAGATCGACGCGCTCGAGGTGATGGGCATCAGCTCGCTCACCTTCCTCTGCTCCACCCGCCTGCTGGCGGCGTGGCTGGTGCTGCCGTTCATGTACATCGCGGCCGTCGGAGCCGGCTTCTTCGCGTCGTACCTGGCGGTGGTTCAACAGATTGGCGAAGTCTCATCCGGAGGGTTCTTCCTCATTTTCTGGATGTTCCAGAACCCACCCGACCTGTTGTATTCCCTCATCAAGGGGATGAGCATGGCCACGATCATCGTGCTCGTGGGCTGCTACTACGGCTACACCGCGGGCGGGGGACCCGTGGGCGTGGGCACCGCGACCGCCAAGTCGATGGTGCTCAACACCGTCATGGTCCACATCATCGGAATGGTGGGCACCCAGATCTTCTGGGGATCGAATCCACGAGCGCCAATCGGCGGCTGACAAGGAGGAGTTGAAAATGGCTGACGACGAGCGCAACGACCCGCCGTGGGGGAAGCCCCTCGAGCCCGGTGAGGTGGAGGGCCAGGAGACCAAGGCCTCCGATGTCCCGCAGGAGACCCGGGCCACCGAGCAGCCCCAGGAGACCCGGATAGCGGACACGCCCGACGAGACGGTCGCGCGCGAGACGCCCGGCCCGACGGTCAAGCGCGAGGTCCAGATGGGCCAGCCCGAGGGCGAGGCGGACCCGCCCGACATGGAGCACTCCGACGAGGAGATCCCGGGCAACATCGTGGAGCAGACGCGCGAGGGCGAGCACCCCTACCAGTGGCACTCGGGCCTCAAGCGCGACCACGGCTCCACCGACGCCATCGAGTTCATCGACGTCAAGAAGGCCTTCGGCCGCACGGTGATCCTCAACGGGCTGAACTTCGGCATCCCCGACAACCAGATCTCGATGATCCTGGGGCCGTCGGGCACCGGCAAGTCGGTGTGCATCAAGCACATGGTCGGCCTGCTCTACCCCGACGAGGGCGACGTCCTGGTCCACGGCGAGTCGGTTCCGAACATGGTGGACGACGAGCTGTTCGAGATGCGCAAGAAGTTCGGCGTGCTGTTCCAGGACGGCGCGCTGTTCGGCTCGATGAACGTGCTCGACAACACCGCGTTCCCACTGCGCCAGCACACGGACAAGGGCGAGGAGGAGATCATGGAGATCTGCCACCGCCGCCTGCGCGAGGTGGGCCTCCAGGGCGCGCTCGACAAGATGCCGAACGAGCTGTCGGGCGGCATGCGCAAGCGCGCCGGCTTCGCCCGGGCGCTGGTGCTCGACCCGGACATCGTGCTCTTCGACGAGCCCGACTCGGGCCTCGACCCGGTGCGCACGGCCCTGCTGTGCGAGCTGATCCAGGAGGTGCACGCCGAGAACGGCGGCGCCTACGTGGTGATCACCCACGACATCATGTCCGCGCGCCGCGTCGCCGACTACATCGCGGTGCTCTGGAAGGGCCGAATTGTGGAGTCCGGCCCGGCTAGCGAGCTGTTCAACTCTCCAAACCAGTTCGTGCGGCAGTTCCTGAGCGGGGAAGCACGCGGCCCGCTCGGCATGGAATAGCCCGGAAACTCGCGCATTCGGTCGCTTCAATGGCGTGTTTTGACGCGCCATTGTTGATTTGACCTTTACTTCCGCCCGATGCACGGGCGAGACTAGGCAGGCCCTCATATACTGGCGCCGCGGGAGGCGCCGATAGCGGGCCGCTATTGACGAACCCTGAACCAGCCCCATCTGCCGCGGGAGCGGAAGCCACTAGTCCGGCCGCTTCGCGGGGCGGGAGTTCCAAGGCAGCGGGGTTTGCTGCGGTCGCGGGTGTGGTCGGACTGGTTGTGCTCGTCGCCTTCGTCCTCTTCGGAGGGTCGGGCGGATACAAGGTGACCGCCGTCTTCGAGAACGGCGGCCAGCTCGTGAAGGGCAACCAGGTGCACGTCGGTGGCCGGGCGGTCGGCACCGTCGACAGCATCGAGCTCAACGACGCCTCTCAGGCCGTCGTGAAGATGACGGTCACCGACGACGAGCTGTCGCCACTGCACGTCGGGACGAAGGCCACGATCCGCGCCACCTCGCTGTCGGGAATCGCCAATCGCTACGTGGAGCTGTCGCCGGGTCCGAACGACGCGCCGGAGATCGAGGAGGGCGGGAAGCTGGCCGCCGACGACACCTCGGCTCCGGTGGACATCGACCAGCTGTTCAACACTCTCGACCCCGACACGCGCGCGGGGCTGCGGAAGTTCATCACCGGCCAGGCGGACAACTACCGCGGCAAGGCTCCGGAGGCCGCCAAGTCGCTCGAGTACCTCAGTCCGGCGCTGAGCACCACCTCCAACCTCACCGAGGAGCTGATCGCCGACGACGTGGTGCTGGAGCGCTTTCTGATCGACACGTCGAAGGCGATGGGGGCGATCGCCGACCGGCGCGGCGAGCTCACCCAGCTGGTGAGCAATTCCAACACCGCCTTCGCCGCCATCGGCGACGAGAACGAGTCGCTGTCGCGCGCGCTCGGCCTGCTGCCGACCACGCTGCGTAAGGCCAACACCACGTTCGTGAATCTGCGTGCCGCGCTCGAGGACGTGGACCAGCTGGTGGCCGAGTCCAAGCCGAACACCAAGGAGCTCGACACGTTCTTCGCGCGTCTGAATCCGCTGGTCAGGGACGCCCGGCCGACGGTGAGCAACCTGCGCCGGCTGATCCGGACCCCGGGCAAGAACAACGACTTGATCAACCTCACGGCGAAGCTGCCACGGCTCGAGCAGCTCACCAACAACTCCTTCCCGCGCGCGATTCGGACCTTCGACCGCTCCCAGGAGTTCGTGGACACGCTGCGCAAGTACACGCCCGACCTGGCCGGCTGGTTCACGAAGTTCTCGCAGGGCGCCGCGCCCTACGACGCCAGCGGTCACTACGCGCGCGTGCAGCCGATCTTCAGCCCGTTCACCTTCAACGCCTCCAACAACCAGCTGACCAAGAAGCCCGACGCCCAGCGTCTCGACGAGTTCCAGCTGCACCAGAACCGCCGCTGCCCCGGCGGTGCGACCCAGGCATCGCCTGACGGCTCGGCGCCGTTCGTCGTCGAGGACTGCCTGCCGGGGAGCAGCCCCGACTGATGCGCCGCCTGCTCACAGCCGTCGTGCTCTGCGCCGCGCTGCCGGTCGTTGTCCTGGTGGGCACCGGGGCCGACGGCGGCGGCGCGGGCTACGAGGTGCGCGCCATCTTCGACAACGCTGCGGCGGCGGTCCCCGGCGAGGACGTAAAGATCGCGGGGGCGACGGTCGGCGTGATCGAGTCGATGGACGTGACCGACGACAAGAAGGCAGCGGTAGTGCTCCGCCTCGACGACGATCGCTTCACCCCCTTCCGCGCCGACGCGCGCTGCTCGGTGCGCCCGCAGTCGCTCATCGGCGAGAAGTTCGTGGAGTGCGACCCGGGCACCGCCAAGGAACCGGAGCTGGCGAAGATCGAGGACGGCGACGGCGAGGGTCAGCACCTGCTGCCGATCGCCCGCACCAGCTCTCCGGTCGACCTGGATCTGATCAACAACGTGCTCAGGCGTCCCTATTCCGAGCGCTTCTCGATCCTGCTGGCGGAGTTCGGTACCGGTCTCGCCGGTCGCGGCGAGGAGCTCAACGAGGTGATCAACCGGGCGAACCCGGCGCTGCGCGAGACAGATCGCGTGATCGCCGTGCTGGCGCGCCAGAACCGCGTGCTCGCCGACCTCGCGAGGAACTCCGATCGCGTGCTCGCCCCACTCGCGCGTGACAAGGAGAAGGTGTCCAGCTTCATCGTGCAGGCCAACAAGACGGGCGAGGCAACAGCCGAGCGGCGCGCCGACATCGAGGCCAGCATCCAGCGCCTGCCCGGCTTCCTGCGGGAGCTGCGGCCGCTGATGGCCGATCTCGGCGGCTTCGCGGCACAGGCCGCGCCCGTGGCGCGCGACCTCAACGCCTCGGGCGAAGACGTGAGCCGCATGATCCGTGAGCTGGGGCCCTTCTCGACCGCGTCGACGGGCGCGCTCACGAGCCTCGGCGACGCCCTCGAGACGGGCCGCCCCGCCCTCCTCCGCACTCGCCCGCTGATCCAAGACCTCGGCCGGTTCGCCACCCAGGCCCGGCCGCTCTCGGTGAACCTGGCCAAGCTGCTGAACAGCGTCGACAAGACCGGCGGCATCGAGCAGGCCCTGGACTTCGTCTTCTACTCGATGACCGCGATCAACGGGTTCGATGACATCGGCCACTACCTGCGCGCCGCGCTGGTTGTGAACCTGTGCACGCCCTACACGGCCGAGCCCGCGGGCGGATGCAACGCCAACTTCACCGTGACGAAGGCGACCTCGTCCGGCGCGTCGGCGAAGCCGGACACCAAGTCCAGGCTCGCCAAGGAGCCCGCGGAGACCGGCGCCAAGTCCGAGGGCAGCGTGCCGCCGACGGGCAACATCGTCGGCGGGATCCTCGGGCAGGCCGATTCGGAGGAAGGCCGCAAGAACGCCCGCCGGATCGGCGAGGGCGCGTCCGGCCTCTCGCCCGCGCTCAAGGGCAACGATGACCCGCTGCTCGAGTACCTCCTGGGGGATGACAAGTGACCCGGCGCGGCACCGGATCGAGCCTCGCCGGCAGCCCCGTGCTCGTGGGCGCCGTCACCCTGCTCGTCGCGATCGTCGCGGTGTTCCTGTCCTACAACGCGAACTCCGGTCTGCCGTTCGTGCCCACCTACGACGTCCGGATCCAGCTGCCCAACGCGGCCAACCTGGTTCGCGGCAACGAGGTGCGGATCGGCGGCGCGCGCGTCGGGGTGATCGACAAAATCGACGCGGTCCAGCGCGGCGATCAGGTGAACGCGGTCGTCGATGCCAAGCTCGACAAGGAGCTCGAGCCGCTCCCGATCGACTCCACGTTCATCGTTCGGCCGCGCTCGGCGCTCGGGCTCAAGTACATCGAGCTCACCCCGGGAATCAACGAGGCGGGCTTCGAGGCGGGAACGACGACCCCGCTGGCGCAGGCCACCCCCGATCCGGTTGAGATCGACGAGGTCTTCAACATGTTCGACGAGGGGGCACGGCGCGGCTCCCAGCAGTCGCTCGACGGTTTCGGCAGCGGCCTGGCAGGTCGTGGCCGGTCGCTGAACGAGGCGATCGCCGAGCTGCGCCCGCTCGTCAATGACCTACAGCCGGTGGCCCGCAACCTGGCTTCGCAGAGGACGCAGCTGGGCCGCTTCTTCAAGGGGCTGGGCTCCGCCGCCGCCGAGGTGGCGCCCGTGGCCGAGGAGCAGGCCGCGCTGTTCGGCAACCTCGACGTCACCTTCACCGCGCTCGCGGGCGTGGCGCGGCCGTTCCTGCAGCAGTTCATCTCCGAGCAGCCCGCGACCTACGACACGGCGATCCGCGAGTTCCCCCGCCAGCGCCCCTTCCTGCGCAACAGCGCGGGCTTCTTCCGCGAGCTGCGGCCCGGCATCGCCACCCTGCCGGCCTCGGCACCTCTGCTGGCGGATGCCTTCGAGATCGGCCAGAGCACGCTGCCACGGACGCCGGCGCTCAACCGCCAGCTCGCCAGCGTGTTCGATTCGCTCGCCGAGTTCGCCGAGGATCCGCGGGTGCCGGTCGGCATCAGGCGGCTCGGCGACACCGCCAAGTCCCTGAAGCCGACGATCGCGTTCCTCACCCCGGCCCAGACCACCTGCAACTACGTCACGGTGTTCTTCCGCAACGTGGCGAGCCTGCTGTCGGAGGGCGACGCCAACGGCACCTGGCAGCGGTTCATCATCAAGGCGGCGCCGCCCGGGCCGAACAACGAGGGCTCGCCCTCCAGCGCGCCGGGCAACGGGCCAGATGTCCTCAACTACTCGCACGTAAACCCGTACCCGAACACCGCTTCGCCTGGCCAGACCAAGGAGTGCGAGTCCGGCAACGAGGACTACGTGCAGAACCGCCAGGTGATCGGCAACGTGCCTGGGAACCAGGGCACCAGGACGCTCGGCCAGACCGGGGGTGCCTGAGGAATGAGGCGCGTTGGCGGAGATCGGTTCAACCGCTTCCAGGTGGGGGTGATGGCCCTGCTGGTGCTCGCTGTCGGCACCTACTTCGCCTTTGCGAAGGACATCCCGTTCACCAAGCCGTACGAGCTGAAGGCCACGTTCGACAACGCCGCCAGCCTGCAGCTGCGCTCGCCGGTGCGGATCGCGGGTGTGCAGGTCGGCGAGGTGGCGAAGGTGGAGCGCGCGGAGGACGATTCCACCGCCACGGTCGTGACGATGAAGCTCAAGGACGAGGCGCTGCCGATCCATCGCAACGCCGAGCTGAAGGTCCGCCCGCGCATCTTCCTCGAGGGCAACTTCTTCGTGGACCTCAAGCCAGGCACTCCTGCGGCTGGAGAGATCGAGGAGGGCGAGCCGATCCCGTCGACCCAGACCGCCGCGCCGGTCCAGATCGACCAGGTACTGGGCACGCTCAAGACCGACACGCGCAAGGACCTCCAAGACCTCCTCCAGGGCCTGGGCGAGGGCTTCGGCGGCCAGCCGAAGCCCGACGAGGCGGCGACCGACGATCCCGACACCCGCGGTGAGACGGGGGGTCAGTCGCTGAACGACTCGCTCGACAACTCGGCTGAGGCGCTGCGCGGCACCGCGATAGTGAACGAGGCATTCCTCGGCGAGCGCCCTCAGGACCTGCGCAAGCTCATAAAGGGCACCGGCAAGGTCACCGCGGCGCTGGCCAGCCGCGAGAACCAGCTCGCCGACCTGGTCTCGAACTTCAACATCACCATGGGCGCCCTGGCCGCCGAGCAGGGCTCTCTGCGCCAGACCGTCCGTCTGCTCCCGCAGGTGCTCGAGCGGGCCAACCCGGCGCTCGACCAGCTCAACGCCTCGTTCCCGTCGCTGCGTGCCTTCTCGCTCGAGTTGATTCCGGGCGTGCGCGAGACACCGGCCACGATCACCGCCGCGCTTCCGTGGATCGCACAGACGCGCCCGCTGGTATCGAGCCGGGAGCTCGGCGGCCTGGTCAAGGACCTGCGGCCCGCGGTCCGCGACCTTGCCCAGTTCACCGACGGGTTCGTCCAGTTCCTCCCGCAGGCCGACCTGGTGAACCGCTGCCTGCTGAACAACCTGCTTCCCACGGGCGACGTCGTGATCCAGGACGGCAACCTCACCACCGGCGTGGAGAACTACAAGGAGTTCTTCTACAGCATGGTCGGGCTCTCCGGCGAGTCGCAGAACTTCGACGGCAACGGCCAGTACACGCGCTTCCAGACCGGCGGCGGCACCAACCTCGTGAAGACCGGCCCGCTGGGGATTGACGGCCCGCTGTTCGCGAACGCTCTCCGCCCGCCCCTGGGCACGCGCCCGGTGCGTCCCGCCAGCCGCCCGCCGAAGAAGCGCACCAGCGCCTGTTACAAGCAGGCCCGGCCGAACCTGAACGCCGCGCGGATCGGAGGCGGACCGTGACCCTCGCGATCCGCAAGCACCTGCGCGACTTCGTGGCGATCCTGTTCATGATCGTCATCGCCGCCGGCGTGGGCGGGTACATCCTGTCCAACCAGCGTTTCTACCTGCCCGCCTGGGTGCCGGTCGTCGGCGTTGACTTTTACGAGGTAAAGGCCGAGCTGCAGAGCGCCCAGGCGGTGGTCCCGGGCCAGGGGCAGACCGTGAACATCGCCGGCGTGAAGGTCGGCGACATCGGCTCGGTCGAGCTGGTGAACGGGCGCGCGGTGGTGGAGATGAAGATCAAGCGCAAGTACGCGCCGATCTACAGCGACGCCACGATCCTGCTGCGGCCAAAGACGGGCCTGAAGGACATGTTCCTGGAGCTCGACCCGGGCAACAAATCTGCGGGCGAGCTCGACGAGGGCGACATGGTGCCCGTGTCCAACACGCTGCCCGACGTCAACCCCGACGAGATCCTCGCCTCGCTCGACGCCGACACGCGGGACTACCTGCGCGTGCTGCTCAGCGCCGGCGCTGAGGGCCTGGGGGACGGCGAGCAGCTGCGCCGGACCCTGAAGCGCTTCGAGCCGCTGTCGCGGGACGGGCGCAAGGCCACGCGGCTGCTTATCGCGCGGCGCAAGAACATCAAGCGCTCGATCAGCAACTTCCAGAAGCTGGCAACCGAGCTGGGAGACAAGGACCGCGACCTGGCGGCATTCGTGGACTCGGCCAACGCGAACTTCGAGGCGATCGCCAACCAGGACGCCAGCCTGCGCGAGGCGCTGCGCCTGTTCCCCGGCGCCCTCACCGAGACACGCGACACACTCACCGACGTCGGCGCGCTCGCGCGCAACCTCGGGCCGGCGCTCAGCAAGCTGCGCCCAGGCGCCCGCGCGCTCGCGCCGACGCTGCGCGCCACGCGGCCGTTCCTGCGCCAGACCACGCCGGCGATCCGCGACCAGATCCGTCCGTTTGCCCGCGACGTGCGCCCGGTGGTGCGCGACACGCGCGCCGCCGCCGAGGACCTGGCCGTCGTCACGCCGCAGCTCACCTCCTCATTCAAGGTGCTGAATTCGCTCTTCAACACGCTCGCCTACAACCCGCGCGGCTCCGAGGAGGGCTACCTGTTCTGGGCGTCCTGGCTCAACCACGCGGGGGCGTCGATCTTTGCCCAGCAGGACGCCCACGGGCCCGTGCGGCGCGGCCTCGTGATCATCAGCTGCCCCAACCTCACCACCCTCGACACCGTGATCCGGCCGACCACGCCGAACCTCGACATCCTCACGCGCCTCCTCAACCCACCGGACCGAGCGGTGGTGTGTAAGTAATGGTCAAGGAAGCCCCCAGCGCAGGCAGGATGGCGGCGATGATCGCCTTCACGCTGTCGTGCGTGGCGATCCTGCTCTACCTCTGGCTGGTGTTCGGCGGTTCCGTGCCGCTGCGGCCGGAGGGCTATCGCTTCGAGGTCAACTTCCCCGAGGCCACCCAGCTGGCGCAGGAGGCCGATGTGCGGATCTCCGGCGTGAACGTCGGCAAGGTGAAGAAGAAGGAGCCCGATCACAACACCGGCCTCACGCGGACTGTGCTCGAGCTGGACAACAAGTACGCGCCGATCCCCGCCGACACCAAGGCGATCCTGCGCCAGAAGACGCTGCTCGGCGAGACGTACGTGGAGCTCGCTCCTGGCGATCGCAACGGCAAGCGGCTGCCCGATGGCGGGACCCTTGCCTCGAGCCAGGTGTCGCCCACGGTCGAGCTCGACGAGATCTTCCGCACCTTCGACCCACGCACGCGCAAGGCGTTCTCGGTGTGGCTGTCCGAGCAGGGCCAGGCCGTGGGCGACGGCGGCCAGTCGCTCAACGACGCGCTCGGGGCGCTCGCGCCGTTCTCCGAGAACGTGGGCGACACGCTCAAGCTGCTCGACGAGCAGAGCGCCGCCACGCGCGGCGTGGTGCGCGACACAGGGGCTGTGTTCGAGGCGCTCAGCGAGCGCGAGGGCCAGCTGCAGGGCCTTGTGCGCAACTCCAACCGCGTGTTCCAGACCACCGCACAGCGAAACCGCGAGCTGGCGGACACCTTCGTCGTCTTCCCCACCTTCCTTCGCGAGACGCGTGAGACCACGCGCCGCCTGTCGCAATTTGCCGAGGACACCGACCCGCTCGTGACCCAGCTGCGTCCCTTCGCGCGTCAGTTCTCGCCGACGCTGGTGAACCTCAAGGGCCTGGCGCCCGACCTCAAGGGCGTGATGCAGGACCTCGATCCGCTGATCGACGTGTCCCGCGCGGGCCTGCCGGCGCTCGAGCGCTCGCTCGACGACACCAAGCCTCTCCTGGCCCGGCTCGACCCCTTCCTGCGCGACCTGCAGCCGGTGTTCGACTACCTCGGCCTGTACAAGCGCGAGCTCACGGCGTTCTTCGCGAATTCCTCGGCCGCGACCAACGCCAGCGACCCGTCGGTGATCGCGCCGCGCCCGCTGAACTACCTGCGTACCACCAACCCGCTGAACCCCGAGGCGCTCGCCGCCTACGACCAGCGCATCGCCACCAACCGGTCGAATCCCTACCCGGCCCCCGGCAGCGCCGCCCAGCGCCCGATGCCCCTCTTCGGCGACTACCTGTGTCCGCCCGCCGGCGCTCCCAACCCGCGCCTCGCGCCGACCGACCCGAACCTCGACCCCGCGCTGCGCGCGCAGATCCTCCAGTTTGTGTTCACGCCCACTGGCCCGGTTGGGCCGCCGTGCCGCTCCCAGCCGCCGCTCGGACGGACGACCGCGGGCCAGACCGGCGTGTTCCCGCAGCTGCGTCCGATCGCTCCCTAGCTCCCTAAGCTGACTCGCGTGAGGGGAGAGCGATTCGCAGCCATCGTGCGCGCCGTCACCCGGCGGCCGCTGGTGGTGATCGCGGTCGTGGCCGCGCTCGGGCTGGCCGGCGGCGTGCTCGCGCTCGGGCTCGAGCCGCGGGCGGGCACGGACACGCTCGTTTCGCCCTCGTCGGAGACCGCGCAGGCCACCGAGGACTTCAAACGCGATTTCGGCGACGAGGCGGTGGTGGTGCTCGTCAAGGGCGACCTCCAGCGCACGGTACTCACGCCGGACCTCGGAAAGCTGATCAAGCTCGAGGGCTGTCTCTCGGGCAACGTGCCGGCGGAGGGTCTGCGCGAGCTGCCCAAGGGCTGTGCCGCGCTGGCGGAGCTCAAGCCCGCCAAGGTGGTGTTCGGGCCCGGCACGTTCATCAACACGGCGGCCGGGCAGATCACCGACGAGTTCACCCGCCGCCGCGCCGCCAGCGAGGAACAGGCCAAGCAGGCCGCGGAGGCCGCGCGCAAGCTCTCGGCCAAGCGTGGCGACCCCCCGGCGCGCCAACGCCAGCTGGCGGCGGCCGCCCGCGACCTGGTCTCGGGCCAGTTCACCCAGAGCGTGCTCCAGACCGCCCTGCGCTACGGCATCACGGGCCTGCCGTCGATCGACAGCCCCGACTTCGTCTCCACTCTGGTGTTCGACACGCGCGAGGGCGCGAAGCAGGGCCGGACCGGGGTGCCGAAGTCCCGCTTCGCCTACCTGTTCCCCAGCCCGAACTCGGCGCTGATCCAGGTGCGGCTGAAGCCCAACCTGAGCGAGCAGGATCGCGGCCGGGCGATCGACCTGATCAGGGAGGTGACCGCCGACAAGGCGTTCAAGCCCGAGCAGGGCGCGCGTTACGTGGTCTCCGGCGTGCCGGTGGTGGTTGAGGGGCTGGCCGACGAGGTGCGCAGCGCGATCTTCGTGCTGCTGGGCGCGGCTCTGCTGGTGATGGCGGCGACCCTGGCGCTGGTGTTCCGCAGCCGCCTGCCGCTGTTGCCGCTGGCGCTGGCGCTGGCCGCCGCGGCCATGACCTACGGCGCGCTGGCGCTTGCCGGAGGCGGCCTCACGATGGCCTCGATCGCCGTCCTGCCCGGTGCTGATCGGGTTGGCGGTGGACTACTCGATCCAGTTCCAGGCGCGTCACAACGAGGAGCGCGACCCCGAAGAACCGGACGAACGCGGCGCCGCGGCGCGCGCGGCCGCGGCCGGCGGGCCGACGATCGCGACCGCGGGCCTGGCGACCGCCGTCGGCTTCCTGGTGCTGCTGCTGTCGCCGGTGCCGATGGTGCGCGGCTTCGGCGCGCTCGTGGTGCTGGGGATCGTGCTGGCCCTGGCGTGCGCGATGACCGCAGGGTTCGCCGCGCTGGTGCGCTTCGGCGGGGATCGCGACGACACGGACGTGCCCCCCGTATTTCCGCGCGTGCGTGCGCGAACGCGAGCCGGCGTCGACCGGATCGCCGGCTCGCGCGCGGGTGAGGGATGGTCGCGGCGCTGGCGGCGGATCAGGCTCCGCGCCACCGAGCGCGGCGAGCGCAGCCTGGCCTACGCGGTCGCGCGGCCGCGGCGGGTGCTGGCCGTGGGCCTGGTTGTGGCGATCGCCGGCTGGGGCGTGGACACCCAGAACGAGGTCGTCTCCGACGTGCGCGAGCTGGTGCCGCGCGACCTGCAGGCGCTGAAGGACGTGAACACCCTCCAGGACGAGACGGGGGTGGCGGGCGAGATCGACGTGACGGTGCGCGCGGACGACATCACCCGCCCCGCGGTGATCGCCTGGATGACGAAGTTCCAGCAGGCCACGCTGAAGGACGGCGGCTATTCGACGGGTGACACCTGCCGCCAGAAGAAGGACCCGCCGAAGCTGTGCCCGGCGCTCTCGCTGCCGGACATCTTCCGGGCGGTGGACGCCAAGGACCAGCGCCAGATCAACGCGCTGCTCGACGCGGTGCCCGCCTACTTCTCGCAGGGCGTCGTGACGAAGGACCGCAAGACGGCGAACCTGGCCTTCGGCATCAGGCTCCAGTCGCTGGAGGAGCAGAAGAAGGTGGTCGACCGGATCAAGGACCGCCTCGATCCGCCCAAGGGCGTGACCGCCTCGGTGGTGGGCCTGCCCGTGCTGGCGGCGGACGCCAACGCGGCGCTGTCGTCCGCCTGGCGCCGGGCGCTCACCCTGCTCGCGGCGCTGGCCGCCGTGTTCCTGGTGCTGCTTGCCTTCCGCCGCAGCCGCCGCGAGGCGGCCGTGCCGCTGATACCGATCGCGCTCGCCACCGGCTGGTCGGCCGGGGTGCTGTTCATCCTCGCCCAGCTGCCGGGCCCGCTCGCGGTCGAGCTCAACCCGATGTCGATCACCCTGGGGGCGCTGGTGATCGCCATCTCAACCGAGTTCAGCGTGCTGCTCTCCGCCCGCTATCGCCAGGAAAGGGACGCGGGCGCGCCGCCGGCGCGGGCCATCGAGCGCACCTACACCTCCACTGGCGCGGCCGTGCTGGCCTCCGGCGTGACGGCCATCGCGGGCTTCGCCGCCCTGATCGCCTCCGACATCAGAATGCTGCGCGACTTCGGGATCCTCACCGTCGTCGACCTGAGCGTGTCGCTCCTCGGCGTGATGCTGGTCCTGCCCGCGGCGCTCGTCTGGGCGGAGCAGCACGGCCGCTTCACGGTGCGCGACCTCAATCCGCGGCCGTTCCTGCGCGAGCTGCGCGACGCCCTCGGCGACCTCTGGGCCCGTCGCCCCAACGTGCGGCTGCCTCGCATCCCGCGGCCCCGCCTCCCGCGCCTGCGCCGTGGCTGAGGACGACGACCGCTTCGGCGACCTCGGAGGCGGGGGAGAGGATCGCCGTAGCGCCGCCGAGCGCTTCGAGGAGGAGGACCGGCTCAGGCCCGAGCCCGACATGCCTCCGCAGCGCCCGCCGGAGGTGCAGCGCACGGGGAACCAGTACGCGTGGGTGGTCGGCATCGTCCTGTTCATGGGAATCGCAGTGCTCCTGTTCACCACGGCCCTGCCGAACACGGGCGCGGGCCTGCGGGGTCCGGAGAAGGGCAAACTGCTCCCGGACTTCGCGGCGCCGGAGGCAACCGGTGACAAGGAGGGCGACGCCAACATCTGCCAGAAGCGCAGCCAGTGCAACGACCAGGCCGGGAACGTGCCCGCCTGCCAGATCGTGAGCGAGGGGATCTTCAACGTCTGCGAGGCCCGCAGGAAGCCGCTGATCCTCACCTTCGTGTTCGACAAGGGCGCGGACTGCAACCCGCAGGTCGACCGCGTCCAGCGGATGAAGGACGAGTTCCCCGGCGTGAACTTCGCCGTTGTCTACTTCAGCGACGAGGACCGCCAGGAGATCGCCGAGATCGTGAAGCGGCGCAAGTGGACGATGCCGGTCGCACACACGCCCGACGGCGCGGTGGTGAACCTCTACGGCGTGGGCGGTTGCCCGACCACCGTGTTCTCGCGCGCCGGCGGACGCGTCGTGGAGTCCAAGCTGGGGCCGATCTCCGAGGACGGGCTGCGTGCCCGCGCACGGCGGCTCGAGCGGGGCTAGATGCGCGCCAAACGCGATCCGTTGGAGGGTTCTGGTCGCGATGGCGACGGTTAGGCTCCAGGCGATTGTTCCGCCCCCTCCCTCACCAGCCCGGCAGCTGCCTCGGCCGCGGGTGAGACCGGCCATCTAGCGATGCCCGATCCCGATCTGCAGCAGGGCTGGGTGGACGCCGAGCTGGCCGAGGAGTTCCCCGAGCTCAACCTTTGGCACACGAGCGTCGGCAGAGGATCGGGGCGCACGCCCGACTTCGTGCGCGAGCGCCTGAAGACGCTGGCGAGCCGAATCACCGGCGGGCACGTGATCCACATGCGCCAGGACCCGGTGCCCTGGGCCTACCGGGTGTTCTGGCGCCAGGTGGGGATCGATCCCGACACCGATCGCACTCCGGTCGAGCAGCTCGCGCTCGACCGGCTCAAGTGGGGCGGGCTGCGCAGCCGCAACCTGCTCGATGACGCGATCACCATCGCCACACTGGAGACCGGCGTGCCGGTGGTGGCGTTCGACTCCGAGAAGGTGGGCGAGGAGATCGGCCTGCGGCTCACCGGCGACAATGAGCAGCTCGGGGGCTCGGGCCGGCCGCTGTCGAGCCGCCAGATCGTGATCGCCGATGAGCACAACACGCTCGCCGTCCTGTCTGGCGAGGTCGCCGAGGAGCGCGGCGTGACTCCCGAGACCACGGGCATGGTGCTGGCCTCGGTGCAGGTCAAGGGCGTGCCGCTGATCAGCGTCGAGGAGGCCCTCTGGATGGTCGTCGACACCCTTTCGGGCGAGGGTTGATCGCTGGTACGATCCGCTCCATCGCGTCGTTAGTCACGCAGCCGCAGGGGCCGCGCCGGCTCCCTCCGCTCCTTCCCGGGACTACTCACGACGAGCGGCCCGCGCGCCGCACGCTGCTCGACCAGGTCGAGCGCCTCGAGGCCGAGCTGTCCTCCCTGTTCATGTCCGTCTGGCCCCGCAAGGGGTTCGAGATGGGCGTTGCCGGCCGCGGAGGAGGCCCGCGGATGCTCACGCTCGGCGAGCTGGAGGGCCTGCGCGACGACTTGGCGGAGAAGGTCGAAGACGCGCGCCGGTCGCTGTCGGACCGCACCTACGTCGAGGAGAAGCACCGCCGCCGGATCGAGGAGATGCTGCTCGAGCCCGAGAAGCACAAGTGGGTCCGGATCGGCAACGAGGACATCGGCGAGCCGGGCTGCAAGCACTGGCACGTCACGCCGCGCTGGGGCATCCTTGGGATGCTGTTGAACTGGTGGCGGGTCAAGATCTCCTCAGGCTGCCCGTTAGCCACCTGACATCCGATGGGTAAGCGCAGCCGCAAGCGCGCAGTGAGCGGTGCGGGCACGCCCGCACCGGCCGGCAGCACGCGCGCCGAACGGGACGCGGCGCGCCGTGAACGCGCCCAGAGGGCGAAGGCCAAGTCCTCCGCCGCAGCATCGAAGCCACGGCCCGGGCGCGTGTCGATCGACGAGCGCCCGCCGCCGCTCTGGGGGGCGTTTCCGCTCACCGAGCTGGTCACGCTCGGGGGCATCGTGCTGATGGTGTGGGGCTTTCTCTCGGGGCCCGACGAGGGCCGCGCGCGCATCGCGGCAGGCCTCGCCATCGCCTCCCTGGGAGGGCTGGAGCTGGCAATCCGAGAGCACGTGACCGGCTATCGCTCGCACACCACGATGCTCGCCGCGGCCACCGGCATCGTCGTGATCGTGGGGCTCGGCCTCGGCGCGGGCGTCGGCTTCCTGCCCGCGCTGCTCGTCTCCGGCCTGGCCGCCTTCGCCGCCAGCTTCTACTGGCTGCGCAGCCTGTTCAAGCGTCGCTCCGGCGGGCTCAGCTTCCGGTGAGGCGCGCGCTCGCCACTGGCGGGAGCGGCGCGATCCTGATCCTGATCATGCTCGGCGGCGGGATCGTGCTGTGGGTGGGCGTGCCGGTGGGCTGGCTCTACATCGGCTCGCAGATCCAGGTGTCAACGGGATCACTGGGCACCGCGATGGCGGTGATGATGATCGGGGCCATCGCCAGCATCCTGGCGATCGTGGCCGCGCTCATCTGGCTCAACGGCAAGCACCAGCACCTGCGCGAGGTGCGCGGGCTCGAGGATCACGGTCAGACCGCTCTGGAGGCGGTCATGACGGTGAGCGCGGGCGTCGCCCTCGTGGGCTTCGGGGCCTGGTTCTTCCTGTTCAGCGGCTCCAGCCCGCTGCCCACCGGGTTGGGCATCTAGGGTTCGCGGCAATGACCGATGAACCCCGCCGGCTCAGCATCACCGGCATCCACCACATCACCCTGATCTGCAAGAGCCTCGAGCGCTCGAGCGCCTTCTACCGCAACCTGCTCGGGATGCGCATGGTCAAGCAGACATCCAACGAGGACGACCAGGACGCGCGCCACCTGTTCTTCGGTGACGACGAGGGCAACCCGGGCACCTTGATCACGTGCCTCGAGTACCCCCAGCTCGAGGACGGCACCGTGGGCGTGGGCTCAACCCACCACTTCGCGATGACCGTGTCCGACCTCGAGGAGCTGGCGGGCTGGCGCGAGTACCTCACGGCGCAGGGCGTTGCCTGCACCGAGGTCATGGACCGAACGTTCTTCCACTCGATCTACCTGCGCGACCCCGATGGCCACATCGTCGAGCTGGCGACGGAGGGGCCGGGGATAACCCCCGACCCCTAGAAGCTTCAGGCGACGCTCAGCGCACGCAGCTGCTGCGGCGGTCCCTGCGCGACGTTGCCGCGCAGCATGTCGGCGAGTGCCACCCGCTGACGCTCCGTGAGGGTTCCCACGGCCTTGTTCTCAGGCACGCCGATCGACGTCAGCAGGCGGCGGCAGCGGGCGCGCCCCCAGCGCTTCTGACTCATCAGAAGGTGGCTGATCGACATGCTCTGCGCCTGCCAGGGGCAGCTGAGGATCACCTCCGCGGCACAAAGATCTCCGGCAGCGATCTCACGCTTCATCGCTGCCCGCGCGAGCCTTACGCGGTTGGCTTCCTGGAGCGCCCTTAGATGCTGCTGGTCAGGCGCCAGCGTGGCAGATTCACCCATCGATTCCTCCCCGCACACAAGTGCAGATTATGAAGACAGCAAATGCAGTTCCCCGGCGATCGTGACGCCCACTCCGGCCTCCCTCTCGGGCCAATTCGGGGGCGTCCCGCGCGACTGCGATCCAATAAAGCCGAGCACGCGCCGGGCGTCAACCGGGTAACTCGGCCCTCGTTCGCTAAGAGCAGGTTTTTCGGAAACGACCCTCGCGGCGCGGACGGCTAGTTTTCCGACGCCTTCGCGCGCTCGCGAAAGGCCCGGGTCTTGTGCAGGTTGCCGCACGTCGCCATCGAGCACCAGCGGCCCGAGCGGTTCTTCGACTTGTCGTAGAACGCCCACCGGCAGTCGGGTCCCGCGCATGCCTTCAGCCGGTCCCAGGAGCCGTCGGCGGCGGAGCGGGCGACGATCGCCAGCAGCCTCGCCAGGCCGGCGTCGGTGCCCTTGGCCGAGGGGGTGAGACGCGGCGCGCAGTCGCCGGCGAACGTGGCCCGCAACGACGCGCGTGCAGCCGCGTGCTCGAGCTGAGCGAGCGCATCCTCGTCACGGTCGCCTCCATTGTGGGTGTAGAGCACCGCGCGCAGGCCCTCCCGAACCTCGAGGGCGCGCTGCAGGTCGGCGTCGGTGACCTTGGCGTCCGGGTCCGCCAGATCGCGCTCTGCCATCCAGTGGCGCAGGGCCTTGGGGGAGGTCAGGTCCTCGGCGTCCTCGTCCAGCTCAGCGGTGTTCACGAACTGCTGGACGAACCGCAGGGGCTCGGGCGCTCGCTTATCGGGTGAGGACTCTTCAATCACTTTCGCTAATACACCCTATCAGGAAATGTAACTAGCTATCGAGTATAGCCGGTGCTATTCTGTATCCATCAAACGGAAAACGAAGGTTACAGAGGAGGACAGCATGGCACCGGCAATCACCATCAGGCACAGCAGGTACGAGGATGGGCCCGCGGTTCTCCGCCTGGCGCAGCTCGACGACCGCCCCGTTCCCCAGGGCGAGAAGCTGCTCGCTTTCGTGAACGGCGAGCTGGCCGCGGCCCGGCCGATCGACAAGGGCATGGCCGCCGTCGCCGACCCGTTCCGCCGCACCAAGGAGATCCTCGAGATGCTGGACCTCCGCGCGAAGCAGGAGAGGAAGGCGGCATGAGCTCCCCGCTCGCCTGGGAAGTAGCGAAGGCTCGGAAGGCTCAGGGTGAAGTGATCGGCTCGGCGCTCCCCGCCAGCCGGTTCCTCACCCGGTCGAAGGCCTCCAAGGCGCGATCCAGGTGGTCCCTCTCGTGCGTGGCCATGACGCTCGTGCGCAGGAGCGCTCCCCCGCGCTGCACCGCGGGGTAGAGCGCCACGTTGGCGTAGACGCCCTCGTCGTACAGGGCCTTCCAGAACAGCACCGCCCGCCAGTCGTCCCCGATCGTCACGGGGACGATTGGCGTTAGGACGTCGGATCCGTCGGGCATCGGTGTGGGCTGCACCACGTCGAAGCCCAGCTCGTCCAGCCCGGCCTGGAGGTAGCGGGCGTTGTCCAGCACCCGGGCGAGCAGCTCCGGGCCCTCGTCGGACCTGATCACTCTCAGCGCCCCCAGCGCCGCTCCTACGGCCGCCGGCACGGCGGAAGCGGTGAACATGAAGGCACGCGCCTGAACGCGCAGGAAGTCGATCACCTCGGCCGGGCCGGCGATGAAGCCGCCACACGATGCGAGCGACTTCGAGAACGTGCCCATCCGGAGGTCCACGTCGGCGGAGACGCCGAACACCTCACAGGCGCCCGTGCCCGTCTCGCCCAGCACGCCCACGCCGTGGGCCTCGTCCACCATCAGGCGCGCCCCGTGCTCGCGGCAGAGCGCCACGATCTCCGGTAGCGGCGCCAGGTCGCCCTCCATCGAGAACACGCCGTCCACCACCACGAGCACGCCGCCGCCGTCGTCGCCCGAGCGCGCCAGCATCCTCTCGAGCTTGTCGAGCTTGTTGTGACGGAAGGGCCGGATGCGGGCCCGCGACATCATCACGGCGTCGAGGATCGAGGCGTGATCGCCCGAGTCGCAGATGACCGTGTCGCCGGCGTCGAGCAGCGTCGCGATGCAGCCCACGTTCGCCTGGTAGCCGGTGGTGAACACCAGCGCGTCCTCGGCGCCCGTCCACTCCGCCAGCTCGCGCTCCAGCTCGAGGTGCAGGGGGGTCGTGCCGTTCATGAATCGCGAGCCGGTGAGCCCCGTGCCGTAGTGGTCGAGGGCGTCCTGGGCGGCCTGCTTCACCGCCGGGTGCGTGGTGAGCCCGAGGTAGTTGTTCGAGCCGAGGGTGATCCGCTCACGGCCCTCCATCTGCACCACGGGGCCGGGCTCGCCGTCCACCTCGCGGAAGTAGGGCAGCAGGTCTTGCTCCCTCGCCGCCTTGAGTTGCTCCAGGCGCTCATGGGTGCGGGCCTTCTCGAAGAGGTCGTTCATCTAGGGTGCCGTCTCCGTGCCGGTCGAGGTGAAACCCGTGCGCTCGCGGCGCGACCGCCGGGCGTTCATCGAGCTTCCGTTCCGCCTGCATGCTACCGCTGAGCACTGGATTCCCCCTCTGCGAATCGAGCGCAGGCTGTTTCTCAGCCCCCGCTTCAACAAGTGGTTCGGGCACGCCGAGGCGCAGCTGTTCCTGGCGCGCCGCGACGGCCGCGTGGTGGGGCGTATCAGCGCCCAGATCGACCGCAACTTCAACGAGTACCAGGGCAACGACTGGGGGATGTTCGGGTTCCTCGAGCTGGAGGAGGACCCCGAGATCGCCCAGGCG
Organism: uncultured Thermoleophilaceae bacterium; assembly: GCA_963808105.1. Taxonomy (GTDB): domain Bacteria; phylum Actinomycetota; class Thermoleophilia; order Solirubrobacterales; family Thermoleophilaceae; genus JAAYBF01. Next base: position 1,003,334 of record CAWEEH010000002.1, read on the forward strand.
CTGCTCGACGCCGCCGCGGGCTGGCTCGCCGAGCGTGGCCGCGACCGGATGATCGGGCCGATGGACTTCACGATGAACGACGAGTCGGGCGTGCTGATCGAGGGCCACGACCGGGAGCCGTTCATCAAGCAGCCCTGGCACCCGCCGTACTACCAGCGCCTGTGCGAGGCGGCGGGCCTGGAGAAGGAGGTCGACCTGTGGATGTGGGAGCTGCACATCACCGACCGCTCCAAGGTCGTGCCGGCTCTGGTCGAGATGGCGGAGAAGCTCGAGCCCGACCACGGCATCCGCGTCCGCAAGATGTCCCGCCGGCGGCTACGCAAGGAGCTGGACCTCTTCGGCGAGACCTACAACGAGGCCTGGAAGGACAACTTCGGCTTCGTGCCCTACACCGATGAGGACCTCGACACCTATGCCCAGGACCTCCAGCTGGTGTTCGACAAGCACTGGTTCATGGTGGCCGAGAAGCTCGACACCGGTGAGAGCGTGGGCGTGGCGATCACGGTGCCCGACATCAACCAGGTGCTGAAGAAGATGAACGGCCGCCTCCTGCCCTTCGGCTGGTGGCACTTCCTGCGGCGGGCGAAGATCATGGACCGCGTCCGGGTCGGGTTCCTGGGCGTGAAGCCCGAGTACCAGCACACCGGAGTGGCGGCGGGCCTCTACATCGAGCACTTCGACATGGCCGAGGTGCGGCCGCAGAACTGGGGCGAGATGGGCTGGATACTCGAGACCAACGATGCGATGAATCGAGGCATGGAGGGCATGGGCGGGCGGATCGTCAAGAAGTACAGGGTGTATGCGCGGCCGCTATAGCGGCAGACGTCAGACCTCAGACCTCAGACATCAGACCTCAGGCCGCCGAGCCGTGCAGGATCCTGGGGCCTATAGCCCCACAATCCGCGACAGCTTCGCGCGGCTGCGGGGATTCGAGGCCAGGGCGAGGGCAGCGCCCCCCCGGAGCTAGAAGTCGCTCGGTCGCCGCAGGACCAGAGGTACTCGCTGCTGGTGGCCCGCTCATCGGTCAGCGACCATTCGAGCGCACGCCCTTATAGCTCGAGCTGAGGTCTGAGGTCTGAGGTCTGAGGTCTGCGGTTCAAGCCCCAGGTACACTCGCGCTGCTGATGCCCGAGCCCGCCGACCAGCGCCGCGACGACACCGAGGCCCTCGAGGGCGAGGTCGTGGCAGAGGTCCGCCACCTGCCGGTGCCCGTGGACCCCGAGGCGATGGAGCTCGACCGGCCCCGGCCGGTCTCCGTGCCCGCCACGGTGGTTGCCGCGACCGGCGGGTTTGTGCTCGGTGTGGCCGCCTTCGTCCTACTGCGAGTGCTGCGGCGCCCGGTCGGCGCCCAGCGGCTCGCGCGCCGGCGCGGCCGGCTGGCGGCCAAGCGCCGCGGCGTGGACGTCCAGGCCACCCGCTCGTTCCTGGTCGACGTCCACCTGCTGAAGCGCTGAACGCACTACTGGAGCAGGAAGTCGTGCCCGTCGGCTCCTTCCGAATGCCGGGCGGCGGCCGCGATGGCGTGATGCGCCGGCGCGGCGAGGGCCTGATCCGGTTTCTGCACGTGAACGGGCGGCCGGCCACGGTGAGGGCCTGGGCCACCCGTGGCGGCGTGCGCCTGTGCGCCGAGGCCGAGGATCGCGACAACGCCGCGGAGGCCGTACGGCGGATGCGGTTCGCGCTCGGCACCGACCACGACATTTCCGAGTTCCATCGCGCCAACTGGCGCGATCCGCTGCTGGGCCCCATTCTGCGACGCAAGCCCTGGCTCCGCCCGCGGCGGCGTCCCGAGCCCTTCGAGGCGCTGGCGTGGGCCATCTGCGAGCAGCTCATCGACGGCCCCCGCGCTGTGTCGATCGAGCGCCGGCTCACCGCGCGCCACGGGGCGGTCAGCCCCTGCGGCGGCCTCCGTGACGTGCCCAGCGCGTACGCGATCGCCGCCGCCTCGCCCGCGCAGCTGGAGGCCTGCGGCCTCTCGGGAAAGCGCTCGATCACGATGGTGAAGGCCGCTCGCGAGGTCGCCACCGGCCGCACCGACCTGACGAAGCACGAGCCGGCCTGGCAGCGGCTGCGCTCGATCTCGGGCATAGGGCCGTGGACGGTCGAATGCCTCGCCCTCCACGGCCAGGGCCGCGATGATCAGATCCCGGCTGGAGACCTCGCCTACATCAAGCTCGTCGGCCGCCTGCTGCACCTCGGCCGTCGCGCGACCGAGGACGAGGTGCGCGAGTTCTTCGCTCCCTACGCCCCGTTCGCCGGACTGGCGGGCACCGCGCTGGTCAACGGCTGGGCATCAGGCATGATTGGGGCATGGAAGCCAACCTGAACAAGACCGAGGAGGAGTGGCGCGCCGAGCTCTCGCCCGACCGCTACCACGTGCTGCGCGAGAAGGGCACGGAGCCGCCCTTCACCGGCGCGTACACCCACAGCAAGGACAAGGGCACCTACAACTGCGGCGCCTGCGGCAACGAGCTGTTCAGCTCCGACGCCAAGTTCGACTCCGGCACCGGCTGGCCGAGCTTCACCGAGCCCGCGATCGCCGAGAACGTGCGCCTGGAGGAGGACACCAGCCACGGCATGACTCGCACGGAGGTGCTCTGCGCCCGCTGCGGCTCGCACCTGGGGCACGTGTTCCCGGACGGCCCGGGGCCCGACGGTCAGCGGTTCTGCATCAACTCGCTGTCGTTAGACCTGACTGCCGACGAATCGGATTAGGCGCCGAAGGCGCCGTTCGGGGGGGTGCAAAGGGGGGCGAGTTCGCCCCCCTTTGAGGTTCTCTCCTCACTGCTGCTGAGGAATAGCCGAGCCGCCGCCGAGGCCGAACTGGCGCAGCAGCAGGCTGAGCGGCTGGGGGTTCGCCGGCGCCTCGATCTCGGGGTCGATCCCCACCTTCTCGAGCACGAACCCGAAGGAGACCTTGCCTCCCTCCAGGGCGCCCAGGTCGGCGTCGTCGGGCACGTCGAACTCCGCCTCGGCGAACACGCGCCGCGCGACGTCGTTCTCGTCGACGTTCACCTCGAAGCGCACCTTCTTGATCGCGTCGGTCACCTGCTCCACGGCCGATGCGTCGACCTCCGGCAGCGCCTGGCCCTGTGACTCGAGCTGCTTCCTCAGAGCCGGAGAGCGCAGCGCGCCCAGCACGTCCTCCACGACCTTCTTCGCGTCCACGTCGCCTGAGATCTTTTGAGTGGAGTCCCCGCCGATGTCCTCGCCGTCCTCGACCTTGGGGTCCTTCAGCCAGTCGGTCGGGTCAATCCCGAACTGCTTCAGGCTCTGCTGGCCGCCGCCGGCCTGCTTCTGCTGGCGGGCGAAGCTGGACTGGATCTGGCCGAAGAGCTGCTCGCCGACCTCGAAGCTCTGTCCGCGCAGAGTCACATAGGCGTTGTCCTTGGTGACGACCATGCCCGCGTCGATGGTCTGACCGGCGAGCTTCACCTTCACGTCCCAGTCGAGCACGGGCAGCTGATCGCTCCCGCTTGACTCGAACGGCCCGGAGATGCTGAGCGAGATCGGGCCCTTGAGCTGATCGAGCCCCTTGAGGTCGGCCTTCAGGTCGAGCTTGAGCTCGGCGCTGTCGACCTGCTTGGAGAACGCCTTCTCGAGCAGGGCCTGCGCGTCGGCCGACTCCTTGGCGCTTGGCCCGCCGTCGTCCCCGCCGCAGCCGGCCAGCAATGCGAGAGCCGCGAACAGGGCGAGGATGCGGGCCATCGCGTTCTTTATAGCGACCTAGAGCCCGGCGCCCGGCAGTAGACCGTTGGTGAATGTGCCGCTCGCGTCCTGGAGCTTGGTGACCAGCTTGTTCTCGCGCGCCCAGGCGGCGAAGGCCTCTCGCTCCTTGGGGTCCTGGTAGCCGAAGGGCTTGCCCTCGGGCGGGAGGAACAGCGGCAGCGTCACCTTGACCACCGCGCGCTGGAGCTTGGGGTCGAGGTCGGGATTGTCGTCGAGCAGACCCTGGATCGCCTTGTCCGGGTCCCTTTCGAGGTCGCGCGTGCCGCGCGCCAGGGCGCCGATGAAGGCCCGCAGCTTCTGGTCGTCTCGCTTCAGCGCGCTCTCATTGGCTACCAGCACCAGCTCGTCGTAGGTGGGCACACCCGCCTCGTTCACCTTGATGATCTGGGGCCGCTTCTTCTTCAGCCGCAGGTCGGTGCCCTCGTAGTTCCAGAACGCGCCGATCACCGCGTCGACCTTCTTCGTCAGCAGTGCGGGGGAGAGGGCGAAGCCCACGTCGCGCACCTTCACCGAGGCCGGATCGACCCCGGCGTTGAGCAGGATCGTGCGTAGGTACGCCGCCTGGTAGTCGATCCCCGCGTAGCCGACCTCCTTGCCCGCCAGGTCCTTGGGCGAGCGGATCTTGGCCGCGGGCAGCGAGATGATCGAGCTGAGCGGCTCGCGCACGAGCGCTCCGACGGAAATCACCTTCAGCCCCTGGTCGCGTGCTCGCAGGAGCTCGGGCTCGTAGGAGACGGCGAGATCCACACGGCCCGCCGCGACCTGCTTGATCGGCGAGGCCGGGTCGGGCGGTGGGCGGATGTCGACCTTCAGCCCGGCGTTCTCGAAATGGCCGCCCGCCTTCGCCGCGTAGATGCCCGCGTGGTCGGCGTTGGGGAAGAAGTCGAGCATGAGGCTCAGGTCCGTGGCGCCCTTGGGGCCGAGGCTGTCCTCCTTCTCACCGCAGCCGGCCAGCAGGACCGCGCAGGCAAGAAGCAGGAATGCGATTCGGGTCATGCGGTCCTTTCGTCGGCTCGGTTCCATGGGGTGGCGATTCGCTCGGCCAGGGTCGCCAGGCTAAACAGCGCGACGGCCATGAGCGTGAGGATGACGATGCCGGCGTACACGCGGGGAGTTTGAAGCTGATTGTTGCCGAGCAGCACGAGGCGGCCGAGGCCCTCGTCGGCACCCGCCCATTCGCCGAACACGGCGCCGATCACCGACACCGTGGCGGCGATGCGCAGCCCGCTGAAGAAGCTCGGGAGCGCCGCGGGGATCTCCACGCTACGCAGCGTCTTCCACCGGCTGGCGCCGAATGAGCGCATCAGCTTGAGCTGCTCGCGGTCGGTGGCGCGCAGGCCGTCAAGCACGCCGACGGTGATCGGGAAGAAGCAGATCAGCGCCACGATTGCCAGCTTCGGTCCGATGCCGTAGTCGAACGCGAGCACGAAGATCGGCGCCAGCACCACGATCGGAATCGCCTGAGAGGCCACCAGCAGGGGGTATGCGGCGTCGCGCAGGGTGCGGCTGAGGTGCATGGCGAGCGCCGCGAGGACCCCGGCCACGACGGCGATCGCGAGGCCCAGCAGAACCTCGTAGAGCGTGACCCAGGCGTTGTCCCACAGCAGGGTCCAGTCGTCCTCGAAGGCCTGGATGGTCTCGCCGGGCGAGGCCAGGGTGAGGTCGTCAACCGAGTCCAGGGACGCGACCCACGCCCAGGCGCCCACGAAGGCCGCCAGAAGCAGGCTCGCCAAGAAGGTGCGCCGGATTGCTCGTCCGTTCACAATCCGGCCCGCGCGCCTCACGCCAGCGCCTCCAGTGCCTGCGCGCGCAGCGCGGCGAGCTGGGGGTCGGTGACCGCGGCGCGGCGGTCGCGCGGGCGGGGGAGCGGCACGTCGAGCTCCGTGACGATGTGGCCGGGCCGGCTGCTCATCACCGCGACCCGGTCGGACAGGTACAGCGCCTCCTCCACATCGTGGGTCACCAGCAGCACGGTGCGCGGCTCCTCAAGGAGCGCGTCCGCCAGCCACTGCTGCATCTCGGCGCGGGTGATCGCGTCCAGCGACGCGAACGGCTCGTCGAGCAGCAGCACCGGGCGGCCGGGGAGCAGGGTGCGCAGGAACGCCACGCGCTGGCGCATGCCGCCCGACAGGCCGGCGGGACGAGTGGTCTCGAAGTCCTTCAGCCCGAAGCGCTCGAACAGCGGCGCTGCCTTGGCGCGGGCATCCTTGCCGGGGACGCCCTGGCACTCGAGCGCGATCGCGGCATTGCCGAGCGCGTCGCGCCAGGGCAGCAGCAGGTCGCGCTGGGGCATGTAGGCGGCCTCGCCCTCGACCTCGACGCTGCCGGCGTCGGGTTGCTGCAGGCCGGCCACGAGCTCGAGCAGGGTCGACTTGCCGCAGCCGGATGGGCCGACCACGCCGAGGACCTCGCCGGAACGAACGCGGAGGCTGAGATCGCTGAGGGCGGTCACGTCGCCGAAGCGCCGCTCGACGCCGCGGACGACGACGCTGTCCTCCTGAATCGCGGGAGGCTCCCTGAGAGGAGCCTCGGCCTTCGCTTGCATCCGCTCCCTCCGCGGGCATTACCCCACAGGTTCGAAGGGTTTGATCTCAGCCCGCCTTGCGGGCACCCCTGCGTTTGGCTGTGGGCTCGCAGTCTAGGCACTCTCGATACTTTGACTCCATGTGGCGACCCGCACTGGCGGTGGCTGTGGCTGCTGACGCTCATCGCGGTGCCGGCGCACGCAGCCGACCCGGTGCTCGTGGCGGCCGGGGACGTGGCCTGCGACCCGGCCAGCTCCGGCTACAACGGCCGCAACGGCACCACACCGCCGGGCGAGACGCCGGGCCGATGCCACATGAAGTACACGGCTGAGCTGATCGACGCGATCGCCCCGGGCTATGTGCTGGGCTGGGCGACCTGCAGAACAACAACGGCGACCTTGCCAAGTTCAACGAGTCCTACGGGCCCACCTGGGGGCCACATCTCCATGACCTACCCCGCGCCCGGAAACCACGAGTACGAGGACAACCTGGCGGAGGGCTACTTCGACTACTTCGGCGCGCGTCTCCCTCAGCTCGGCCCCGACGCCGACGACCCGGCGAAGGGCTGGTACAGCTTCGACATCCCGGTCGACGGCGGCAGGAAGTGGCACGTGGTGGCCATCAACTCCGAGTGCGCCGCCGGGCAGGCCGAGGAGCGCGGGTGGCTGGGCGGGTGCGCGGCAGGGTCGCCCCAGGAGCAGTGGCTGAGGGCCGATCTCGCGGCGGACAACAGCGATTGCACGCTCGCCTTCTGGCACCACCCGCTGCTCAGCTCGGGCGGCAACGGCAGCACGCCCACCAGCGGCGACTCGCCGGAGATGAAGCCGATCTGGGACGCGCTCTACGCCGACCACGCGGACATCGTGCTGTCGGGCCACCGGCACGAGTACGAGCGGATGGCGCCGCAGGACCCGGCGGGTGTGCCCAGGCCGGGGCGCGGGATCAGGGAGTGGGTGGTGGGGACCGGAGGGGAGATCCTGCATTCGCTGCCCGCCGTTCCCCGAAAGCCCGCGAGCCAGGTGCTGAACAACACCCGCTTCGGGGTGCTCAAGCTCACGCTGCACGGCCCGGCGACGGGGCATCCGAGGGGTTGGTACGAGTGGGAGTTCGTGGGCGACGCCGTGTCCGGCTCCTCGTTCACCGACTCGGGGTCGGGGGACTGCGTCGAGCCGGCGGACCAATCGCCGCCGCCCGCCCGCGCCGCAGCCGCGCCCGTCAGGGCACGCGACCTGATCGCGCCACGGCTGTCGATCGTCCGCCTCAGCCGCAGGCGGTTCCGCGTCGGCCGCGGCACGGTGATCGGGTTCACGCTCTCGGAGGCCGCGACGGCCACGTTCCGTGTGGACCGCCGGATCAAGGGCCGCTACCGGCGTGCCGGGTCCTTCAAGCGCAGGGTGGCGAAGGGCCGCAAGCGGATCCGGTTCAGCGGGCGGATCGGGCGCAAGAGGCTGCGGCCCGGGCTCTACAGGCTCACGCTCACGCTGAGGGACGCGGCCGGCAACACGGGCAGGCCGCGGCGGCTCTTCTTCCGGATCCTGAAGTAGCTACTCGGCGTACAGCGCGTCGATCTCGTCCGCGTACTTCTCGCCGATGGGCTTGCGCTTGAGCTTCATCGTCGGTGTCAGCTCCTCGCCGCCGGGCTCCCATTCGCCCTCGATCACCTTGAACTTCTTGATCTGCTCCACCCTGGAGAGCTGCGCGTTGGCGGCCTCCACTCCGTCGGCCACCGTGCCCGCGATCGCATCCTCGCCGTGCTGCGCGGTGAAGGCGCCGACGGCCTCGGGATCGAGCGTGATCAGCGCCGTGTTGTAGGGCCGGCGGTCGCCGATCGCCACCGCCTGGGCCACCAGCGGGCACGCGGCCTTGATCTTCGCCTCGATGTTCGCGGGCGACATGTTCTTGCCGGCCGCGTTGATGATCAGCTCCTTCTTGCGGTCGACGATCTTGAGGTAGCCCTCCTCGTCGAGCTCGCCGATGTCGCCGGTCAGGAGCCAGCCGTCGTCGGTCAGCGCCTCGGCCGTCTTCTCCGGCAGGTTGCGGTAGCCCTTCATGATCATCGGCCCGCGAACGAGGATCTCCCCGTCCTCGGCGAGCTTGAGCTCCACGTCGGGGATCGGCGGTCCCACCGTGCCCACGCGGATCCTGCCGGGCGGGTTCAGCGTCGCGACCGCCGAGGTCTCCGACATTCCCCACAGCTCGGCGATCTCGATGCCGATCGCGTCGAAGAAGAGGATCACCTCCGGCGGCGTGGGCGCGGCGCCGACCGCGAACCACTCGCACTCGTCGAGCCCGAGCATCGCGCGGATCTTGGAGAACACCTGCTCGTCGGCCTGCTGCCACGCCTGCTCGACGTCGTCGGGCACCTCACCCGCCTGCTTGGCCTCGGCACGCTGCATGCCCACCTTCATCGCCGCCGCCACCGCGGCCTTCTTCTCCTCGTCCTGCTCGCCGGCGAACCCCGCCTCGAGCGCCTGCTTGAGCTTCTCCCAGATCCGCGGCACGCCGCCCCAGAGCGTGGGCTTCACCTCGATCGAGTAGACCACCATGTCGCGCGGGTTGGGGCAGCAGTGCACCGTCTGGCCGTAGACCATGCTCGAGTACAGCTGCGCCCAGCGGTCGGCGACGTGGGCGCTCGGCAGGAACGAGATCGAGCGCCCGCCGGGCGTGATCTGGGCGATCGGGTCAAGCGAGCGCCACTCGGACATCATGTTGTGGTGGGTGAGTTGCACGCCCTTGGGCGGCCCGGTGGTGCCGGAGGTGTAGATCAGGCAGAGCACGTCGTCGGGCTCCACCGCCCGCCAGGCGGAGTCGAAGTCGAAGCCCTCGTCGCTCGAGCGCCTCGAACTGCTCGGTGGTCATCAGCCCGTCGGCCTCGTCGCCGTCGATCACGACGATGTGCTCGAGCGTGTCCACCCGCTCGCGCGCCTCGAGCACGCGGTCGAGGAAGGCCTTCTCCGTGACCACCACGCTGTTGGCGGCGTCGCTCACCAGGTACTCGATCTGCTCAGGCGACGAGGTGTTGTAGATCGAGAAGCAGGTGGCGCCGAGGTGCATCGCGGCGGCGTCGAAGAGGTGGAACGCCGGGCGGTTGACGAGCATGAAGCCGACGGTGTCCCCACGTCCGACGCCCAGCCCGGCGAAGGCCGCGGCGCGCCGTTTCACGATCTCGGCGTACTCGCCGTAGCTGCACTCGTACTCGGTGTCCTTGAACCGCAGCGCCGGGGAGTCGGCCCGCTCAGCGACCGTGGTCTGGAAGGCCTCGCACATCGTGGCGGCCTGGAGGGCCTTGGGGCGGGTGGCGGCGTCGTAGGCGGTGGCGGATTCCATGGGGCGATCCTAAGCCGTCTGCACCGGCCGCAGGTCCGCGATCGCGTTCACGAACCCCTCGAGCTGCTTGGTGGTCCAGCACTCGAACACCGCCGTGCAATGCGGCTCGTACGCCGCCATCACCGAGTCGCCGTAGTTCCAGTACAGCTTGGGCTCGGGGTTCATCCAGAACGTGCGACCGGCGCGTTCGGCCACGTGGGCGAACACCCCGGCGTGGGGCTCGCGGCCGTTGGTGCGCGCGTCGCCGAGCACGATCACCGTGGAGCGCGGGTCGAGGTCGTCGACCACCGACTCCAGGAACTCGAGCCACACCCGGCCGTAGTCGGTGTAGCCCGAGATGTCCGCCACGCCCGAGTCCGACGAGATCGCACGCGACACGTTCTCGAACGAGCGCTCGCGCTCGAACACCTCCGTCACCTCCGAGATCCGCTCCACGAACACGAACGAGCGCAGCTTGCGGAACGAGTCGTGCAGCGCGTGCAGCACCGACAGGAAGAACACCGACGCGCTGGTCACCGAGGTGGACACGTCGCAGAGCACGAACAGCTCGGGCCGGCGCGGCCGGCGCGGGCGGTAGCGCAGCTCCAGCGGCACGCCGCCCGTGCTGAGGGACTGGCGCATCGTGCGGCGCACGTCGATGGCCGCGGAGCGCCGTCGCCCGCGCGTCTCCCGGCCCTGGGTGGCAAGCCGCTTGCGCAGCTGCGCCACCACGCGATGGACCGCCGCCAGGTCCTGGGCGGCGCCGGTGGGCAGCGCTCGGTCGAACTCCCGCAGCGGCTTGGACGGCGGCAGCGACTGCGTTCGCTCGATCAGCGCCCGCTCCAGCTCGCGGCGGATGTGGCCCTCGAACTCGCGCAGCCGGTCGCGCGGCACCGACTCCGGGTCCGGCAGCTCGGCCTGGGCGCCCTCGCCCTTGAGCCCCAGTGTGCGCCGAATGCGCTGCACGTCGACGCCGATCACTCCCGACCCCTCACCCTGGCGCCCGAAGGCCGAGATCGCGAGCCGGGCCAGGTCGCGCAGCTCGCCGTCGGTGCCCTGGGGATCGCGCAGCGCCTCGCGGATCGCCTCCCGCAGCGCGTCGAGGTCCATCCGCTCGGGGCCGCCCTCGCCCAGCTCTCCCTCGGAGATCCCGCGGTCCACGGCCTCGCGCTCCACCGCGCGGAAGAAGAAGCGGTCGAACACGAGCTCCAGCACGCGCCGGTCCTCCTGCGACTTGGCGAGCGTGGCGGAGAGGGCCTCGCGGAAGTCGTGGCGGTCGGTCCAGCTCACGGCCTCCAGCGCGGCGAACGAGTCGAGCAGCTCGGAGGTGCCCACCGCCATGCCCTCGTTGCGCAGCTCGTCGGCGAACTCGAGCAGGCGCGGCGCCATGCCGGCGGGCCCCGCCTGCGCGGGCATGCCGCCGTAGAGGCCCGGGTTGCCGGCCCTAGCCGGCTTTTCGTCCGACGAGGCCATCGGTCAGCTTCACTCCCACCCGCTCGGCCACCAGGTCGAGGTCGGTGCGGTGCTTCACGATCACGCTCATCGTGCGCTGCAGCATGTCGTCGTCGATGTCGTCGGCGCCGAGCAGCATCAGCGCCCGCGCCCAGTCGATCGACTCCGCGATCGACGGCGGCTTCTTCAGGTCGAGGTTGCGCACCATGTGCACCACCTCCACGAGCTTGCGCGCCATCTCCTCGGACAGGTCGGGAGCGTGCAGCCGCACGATCTCCAGCTCGCGCTCGACGTCCGGGTAGTCGAGCCAGAGGTAGAGGCAGCGGCGCTTGAGCGCCTCGGTCAGCTCGCGCGAGTTGTTCGAGGTGAGCAGCACGATCGGGTGGGTCTTGGCCTCGACGACGCCCAGCTCGGGGATCGACACCTGGAAGTCCGAGAGCACCTCGAGCAGCATCGCCTCGAACTCCTGGTCGGTCTTGTCGATCTCGTCGATCAGCAGCACCACCGGCTCCTCTGCCGAGATCGCGGCGAGCAGGGGGCGGGGGAGCAGGAACTCCTCGCCGAAGATGTCGTCCTTGACCTCCTGCCAGCCGGCGTCGGAGGCCTCGACCTGGATCCGCAGCAGCTGCTTGCGGTAGTTCCACTCGTACAGGGCCTTGGCCTCGTCGAGCCCCTCGTAGCACTGCAGGCGCACCAGCTTGCGTCCGGTCGCCCGTGAGATGGCCTTGGCGAGCTCGGTCTTGCCCACACCGGCGGGGCCTTCGACCAGCACCGGCTTGCCGAGGCGGTTGGCCAGGTAGGAGACCAGCGCCGTCGACTCACCCGCGAGGTAGCCGGCGCCCTGGAGGGCGTCGCGGGTCTCGTCGATGGAGGCGAAGTCGGTGCCCACCCGGGGAAGAATACGCGTCTTGGCTGGGCAGCCAGGATCGCCCCAAGATGGTGGAACCGGGGCGTCGTCCGGACTTTGGGGTCATATAGACCCTCAAGTCCGGACAGCGGCGCCGCGTGGTTGCGCGCGCCACGCCCGAGCCGACCCCGACCCGAGGTGAGCTGTCCTGACTTAACCACCGTGTGGGTGGTCAATGCAGGACAGCGGGCAGCGATACCCTCGCCCCATGGTCTCCACCAACCCCGCCAACCTCGAAGACGTCGTCATGGAGTACGAGCCGGCCGGCGCCGACGGCCTCGTCGACGCCGCTCGCGCCGCCCGCGCCGCCCAGCCCGGATGGGCCGCCACGCCCGCTCCCGTGCGCGGGCGCGCCATCGCTCAGATCGGCCGACTGGTGGAGGAGAACAAGCAGGCGCTGGCCGCCCTGGTCACGCGGGAGATCGGCAAGCCGATGGCCGAGTCGCTCGGCGAGGTGCAGGAGATCTCCGACACCTGCGACTTCTTCATATCCGAGGGACGGCGCCTATACGGCCAGACCGTGCCGAGCGAGATGCCCGACAAGCAGCTGTTCACCTTCCGCGAGCCGATCGGGGTGGCCACGATCATCACCGCCGGCAACTTCCCGGTGGCCGTGCCCGCGTGGTACCTGGTGCCCGCGCTGCTGTGCGGCAACGCGGTGGTGTGGAAGCCGGCCGACTACACGCCCGCGCTGGGCGAGGCGCTCACCAAGATCTTCAACGCCGGCGGGCTGCCCGAGGGCGTGCTGAACCTGGTGCAGGCCGACGGCCCATCGACCTTCGAGGGCCTCGAGCGCTGCCTCGACGAGGGGTTGGTGGACAAGGTGGGCTTCACCGGTTCATCCGAGGTGGGAAGCCGGATCGGCGAGCTGTGCGGCCGCCACCTCCAGCAGCCATGTCTGGAGCTGGGCGGCAAGAACCCGCTCGTGGTGATGCCCGACGCCGATCTCGACCTCGCCGTCGAGGGCGCCCTGTTCAGCGGCTTCGGCACCGCCGGCCAGCGCTGCACCTCGCTCGGCACCGTGATGGCGCACGAGTCGATCCACGACGACTTCCTCGCGCGCTTCACCGCCGCGACCGAGGCCGCCGCGATCGGCGACCCGACCCAGGACGTGCTCTACGGCCCGATGATCGACGAGCGCTTCCACCAGCGCTTCCAGGACTGGCTCGGGCTGATCAAGGACCACCACACGGTGTCCGGGTCGACCGCCACCGGCCCGATCACCTCCGAGTCGCCTCGCGCGGGCTTCGTGGGTGACCCCGACGCCGGGATCTACAACCACCCGACGATCGTCGATGGCGTTACGGCCGACGACGACCTCTACTCCACCGAGACCTTCGGCCCGATCGTCGGAGTGGCGACGTTCGGCGACTTCGACGAGGCGATTCAGCTCGCCAACGGCCACGGCTACGGCCTGTCGGCGTCGATCTACACGACCAACCCCAAGTCGGCGTTCAACTTCCGCGAGCGCGTGTCGGCCGGCATGGTGAGCGTGAACAACTCCACCTCGGGCGCCGAGGCGCACCTGCCCTTCGGCGGCAACGGCAAGTCGGGCAACGGCTCGCGCCAGTCGGGAATCTGGGTGCTCGACCAGTTCACCCGCTGGCAGGCGCTGAACTGGGACTACTCGGGCAAGCTGCAGAAGGCCCAGATGGACGTGGCCGAGCTGGACGGCGAAGCGGACTTCAGGCTGTAGCCCGGTACCACCGCGGCGACACGTTCGGCGGCGGCCCCAGCGCGGCCTTCGTCGCAAGCAGCGAGGGCTCGTCCAGCGCGGACAGCCGTCCCATCGCCGCGGTGAAGTCGCCGTCGAAGCCCTCCGACGAATGCGAGCGGACGCCGAACGAGCCGGCCATGGCCGCGAAGTCGGGCGTATCCAGGTCGACGCCCACGTGCGGGTCACTGTGCTGGTCCTGGTCGAAGCGCAGCATTCCGTAGCCCCCGTCGTCCACCACCACGGCGAGCAGCGGGATCTTCTCCTGCGCCGCCGTGGCCAGCTCGCCGCACGCGTAGAGGAAGCCGCCGTCGCCGGAGATCGAGACGACAGGTAGGTCGGTGGCCAGCGCCGCGCCAAGCGCCTGCGGGAACGCGCAGCCGAGCGTGCCCCAGCCGAGCGGATAGAGCAGCCGCCGCGGCGCGGGCCGCTGGAGGAAGCCGCCGATCCAGTAGCCGGGGATGCACATATCGGCGACGACAACGCAGTCCGACGGCAGGGCGTCGAAGAGCTCGGCGGCCTCGATGCCGGCGCGCGCCGAGGAGTTGACCTCCTTCACCCGCCTTCCCAGCGCCTCGAGCCCTCCGCGCGGCTCGACCAGGCCGGCCAGCGAGGACACCCCGCCGGCTGCCTCCGCCTCGACCATCACGTCCGGGAGGTAGTTCTTCGACGCGTCCTCGGGGTCGACGTTCACTGCGATCAGGTGCGGCGGCGGTGGCTGGCGCCAGCCTTGGGTCATCATCGCGTCGAAGTCCGTGCCGATGGCAACCACGCAGTCGGCCTCGTCCCACAGCGCGCCGCACTCGGGCACGTGCGGGGTGGCCTGCGCAAGGCAGGGATGATCGGCGCCGATTACCCCGCGCGCCGACCAGGTGGTGATCACCGGCGCCACTAGCCGCTCGGCGAGCGAGGCCACTGCCTCGCCGGCGCCGACCGACCCGCCGCCGGCCCAGATCAGCGGCGAACGGGAGCGGTTGGCGATCTCCGCGGCATGCGAGAGCACCTCCTCACCAGCCCGAGGCGGGTCCGGCGGGGCGGTTCGGGCGCCCCGGTCCGATCCGGCGTCCGCGGCGAGCAGGTCCGTGGGGATCTCCACGTATGCCGGCCGCGCCGGCGGCGCGAGCGCGGCCCGCCCCGCCTCGAACACGGCGCCGAAGAGGTGCTCCGCGCCCGCCAGCTTCTCGGAGTGCTTCACCACCGGCGCGAACATCGCGGCCTGGTCGGAGGCCTCGTGAAGCGAGCTTCGCCACACGTGCGGGCGCCGCATGGTGGTGGGCACGTCGGTGGCGATCACGAGGATCGGCGACCGCGACGCCCATGCCTCTCCCACAGCCCCCAGGGTGTTGGCGGCGCCAGGGCCGGTGGTGGTCAGCGCCACGCCCAGCCGGCCGCCCACCCGCGCGTAGCCGTCGGCGGCGTAGGCGGCCGTCTGCTCGTGGCGGACGCCCACGAGCCGGATGCTCGATCGGTCGAGCTCCCGCCAGAGCGCGAGGTTGTGCACGCCGGGCAGCCCGAACGCCACTTTCACGCCCAGCTCCTCGAGCGCTTGCACCACGGCCTGAGCGCCGGTCATGTCCGCGAGGATAGTTTCCCTCTATGGCCACACGGCTGACCCTGCTCGCACAGGACTTCATCGACCCGAACGCGGGACCCGATCAGTCGGGCGAGTTCCGCGTGTCGCCGAACGCCGTGATCACGATCTTCGGGGTGGGCTTCCTGCTTGGGATCTTCGGCCACCTGTTCAAGTCGAAGACGATGGTGGCGGCGGGCATCGGGCTGATCTTCCTGGCCACGACGTTCCTCCCGATTTACCTCTCTCTGACCCGGTAGGCATACTCCGCGCCATGGCGAGGCAAACGGCAGCGGATCAGGTGCGGGCGAAGACATTCCCGATCGGCCTGCGCGGCTATGACCGCGTGGCGGTCGACGCGTGGAAGGAGGAGATCGCGAGGAGGATCGAGTCGCTGGAGTCCCAGGCGCCGCGGGATACCGCGGTGAAGCGCGCGCTCGAGGAGGTCGGGCAGGAGACGGCGGCGATCCTCCAACGCGCCCACGAGGCGGCCGAGGAGCTCACCACTCGCTCGCGCTCGCAGGCGGAGGGCCGCCTTCAGCGCTCCGAGGCCGAGGCGGAGGCGACGATCAAGGAGGCCGAGGAGCGCGCGGCCTTGCTCGAGCGCGACTCGAAGGCGATCTGGGAGCAGCGCCAGCGGCTGCTGGACGACATGCGCCAGCTCGCCGACGAGGTGCTCGGGGTGGCCGACGACGCCGCAGAGCGGATCAAGCCGCCCAAGGAGGCGGGCCCGAGCGGCGACACCACCGACGACCTGCCGGTGCCGGAGACCTCGGAGGACGAGACGATCGACCAGCGCGGCCAGGCGGAGCAGGCCGGGCAGGCTGAGCGCGAGGCGTCCTAGCCGAGCCCCTCCCTGAAGCCCTCGCGCCAGCTGGCGTAGCCGGGCGACCAGGCCAGCTCCCGCTTCGCCTTCTCGTTCGAAGCGCCTCGCAGCCCCGTGCCGTAGTGGGTTGCCATCTTCCCGGCCGCCAGGCGGGCCATGAGCTTGGGCACGCGGAAGGGCTTCTTCGCGCCGATCGTCTCGGCGAATACCGGCAGCCATTCCCGCAGCGGCGCCGGATCGTCGTCGACGACGTTGTAGACGCCCGGGGCGCCGCGTTTCACGGCGACCACCGTGGCGCCGGCGGCATCGTCGACGTGGATGAACGGCCACTCGCCCTGGCCCCGGCCTATCACCGGGAACTGGCGCTTGCGCACCATGGCCGTCGTGCCGCCGTCGGGCGCGTAGCTGGTGCCTGGCCCGTAGAAGAAGCCGTAGCGCAGCACCAGCCCCTCGAGGCTCTCGGCGCCCAGCACCTGGCGCTCCAACTCCTCGACCGCCGCGACGATCGGCGTGGCCTCCGACCACAGCGGGGCGTCCTCGTCGTTCAGGCCGCTCTCGCGGGGCGCGTAGGCAAACGCGATGCTCTGCGCGATGAAGCGCTGCGCGCCGGCGGCCCGCGCCGCCTCGAGCAGGTTGCGCGTGCCCTCGGTGCGCAGCCGGTTGGTGGTTTCGAACTGCTCCTCCACCTTGCGTGGGTCGAGGTTCTCCGGGATCGAGGTGAGCTGGTGCACCACCACCTCCGGCCTCGCGTCCGCCACGGCGGCGTTCAGGGCGTCGGTGTCGAACACGTCAACGACAGCCGCCGCGGCGCCCGCCTCGCGCAGCACGGCGGCGCTCTCCTCGGAGCGCGTCATGCCGGTCACCTCATGACCGGCCGCCAGCAGCTGGGGCACCAGCGGTCGACCGATCGCCCCGCTCGCTCCGGCCACAAAGACCCTCATGGGCCCAACGCTACGCGAAGGAGCCCGCGGGACTGAGTCCCGCGGGCTCCGGTACCCGCTCGGGCCGGGTCGGCCTAGCGGTGGCCCGAGAGGGCTGCGCCGGTCGCGGACTCGTCGGGGCCGCTGCTCGCCTTCTGCGGCGACGTCGACCTGGCAGCGGCAACGGTGCTCTCGCTCGGCCCAGTGCTGGGGCGCGAGCCGACCGACGCGGCCACGGTGCTCTCGCTCGGCCCGGTGCTGGGGCGCGAGCCGACCGTCGCGGCCACGGAGCTCTCGTTGGGGCCGCCGTCGGAGCGAACGGCCGGTTGCGGCTGCTCGGCGACCGAGCTGGTGGACGATCCGCCGTCGATCGCCAGGACCAGCGCGATCGTCGCGGTGGCCACCAGTGCGAGCAGCGCGGCGAGCCACGCGACCTTGTGCGCCTGGATCTGAGACCTGACCGGGATGGTGGGGTGTGAGAACTGGGACATGACCGACCTCCTTGAGGTGTGGAACCGAATGGAGGGCAACCATGCGCCAAGGCGGATTCCAGACGCCTACAGGCCGGTAACAACCGTGTTACGTTCGATCCACGGTGGATTTCCGCATCCTTGGCCCCCTTGAGGTGTCGGACGGTGAACGGCAGGTCGCCCTGGGTGGTGCGAGGCAGCGAGCGCTACTCGGAATGCTGCTGCTTCATGCCAACGAGGTGGTGTCCAGCGACCGGTTGATCGAGGAGCTGTGGCCGGGGGAGGGGCTTGCCGAGGGATCGAAGGCCCTCCAGGTCGCGGTCTCGCGACTGCGCAAGGCGCTGGGGGCGGGGGAGCTGATCGTGACGCGCCCGCCGGGCTACCAGCTGCACGTGGAGGCTGAGCGGCTGGACCTGCGCCGCTTCGAAGCCCGGCTCGAGGATGGACGGCGGCTGCTGGCCGCGGGCGAGCCGGAGGCGGCCACGGCCGAGTTGACCGGGGCTCTCGACCTGTGGCGGGGCGAGCCGCTGGCCGACCTCGCCTACGAGTCGTTCTGCCAGAACGAGATCTCACGGCTCGAGGAGCTGCGGATCGCCGCTCTCGAGGAGCGCTTCGCGGCCGACATGGAGCTCGGCCGTCACGCCGAGCTGATCGGGGAGTTGCGAGACCTGGTCGCCAGACAGCCGTTGCGCGAACGGCTTCAGGCCCAGCTGATCCGAGCGCTCTACCGCGCCGGGCGCCAGGCGGAGGCCCTCGAGGCGTACGGGACGGCGCGCACCGCGCTCGTCGAGGAGCTGGGGATCGAACCGGGCCGGGAGCTTCAGGAGCTGCACGCCGCGGTGCTGCGCCAGGACGCGGGGCTGGAGGTGCCCGCCCCCACGGAGGCGCCGGAACCGAGCCGGGGCAACTTCGTCGGGCGCTCGCGCGAGATGCTGCTGCTGTCGGAGGCGCTGGAGGATGCGCTGGGGGGCAGGGGACGTCTCGTGCTGGTGGCGGGTGAGCCCGGCATCGGCAAGAGCCGGTTGGCCGATGAGCTGATGGCGCAGGCCCGAGCGCGCGGGACGCGGGTCCTGGTCGGCCGGTGCTGGGAGGCGGGCGGTGCCCCGGCGTACTGGCCCTGGGTTCAGTCCCTGCGCGCCTACGTGCCCGAGACGGACCTCGAGGCGCTTCGCGCGCAGCTCGGTGCCGGCGCGGCGGATCTCACCCAGCTGCTGCCCGAGCTGCGCGACCTCTTTCCCCAGCTGCCCGAGCCGCCCGCCCTGGAGTCGGAGGGTGCCCGGTTCCGTCTGTTCGAGGCGGCGGGCTCCTTCCTCCGCAGCGCCGCTCAGGACCGCCCGCTCGTGCTCATGCTCGACGACCTTCACGCCGCGGATGAGCCGTCGCTGCTTCTGCTGAGGTTCATAGCCCGCGAGATCGCGGACAGCCGTCTGCTGGTGGTGTGCGCGTACCGCGACGTCGATCCCGCGCTGCGGGCGCCCCTGACCTCGGCGCTGGCCGAGCTCATCCGAGAGCCGCAGACCGTTCAGGTGGAGCTCGCGGGCCTGAGCGAGACCGACGTGGGGGAGTACATCGCGCTGTCGACGGGGACCGAGCCCGCGCCCCAGCTCGTGCAGGCCATCCGCGCCGAGACCGAGGGAAACCCGCTCTTTGTCGCCGAGGTCGTGCGCCTGCTGGACGCCGATGGGCGGATCGGGGAGGCGGACGCTCACCTGGGGATCCCGCCAGGGGTCCGCGCCGTGATCGGCCAGCGCGTGGCGCGGCTGTCGGAGCCCTGCCGGGACCTGCTCGTCGCCGCCTCCGTGATGGGCCGTGAGTTCGGCCTGGACGCCCTCGCCCGGTTGACAGAGCTCGGCCGTGACGGGTTGCTGGACGTACTCGACGAGGCCATGGCCGAGCGCGTGGTGACCGATGTGCCGGGGTCCCCCGGCCGGCTTCGATTCGGCCATGCGCTGATAAGGGACACGCTCTACGACGAGTTGGGCTCGGCCCGGACGTTGCAGCTCCATCAGGACGCCGGTGAGGCCCTCGAGGCGGTCTATTCCGCCGATCTCGAGCCCCATCTGGCCGAGCTGGCGCATCACTTCTTCGCCGCCGAGGCGGCGGGCACCGGGGACAAAGCCGTCGACTACGCCCGGCGTGCCGGCGAGCGGGCGGCATCTCAGCTCGCTTACGAGGAGGCCGTCCGCCTCTATGACATGGCGCTGACACGGGTCGTCGAGGACGCGGACCGCTGCACGCTGCTTGTCGCCATGGGCGACGCGCAGGGGAGGGCGGGCGACATGCCCGCCTCCCAGGCGTCGTTCCGGGCGGCCGCCGACCTCGCCGAACGCGTTGGCCTGCCCGAGCAGCTGGCCCTGGCCGCGCTCGGCTACGGGGGCCGGATCATCTGGGAGGTCTCGAGGGGCGATGTGCACTATGTGCCGCTGCTCGAACGGGCACTCGCCGGCCTCGGGGAAGAGGACAGCATCCTGCGGGTCCAGCTGCTCGCGCGTTTCGCGGGGGGCCCGCTTCGCGACGCCACCTTCGATCCCGCGAGAAGAAAATCACTGAGCGACGAGGCGCTCGAGATGGGGCGCCGCATCGGCGACCCAGTGAGCCTGGGGTATGCGGTCGCCGGCTACATCGCGGCCAACCACTCGCCGGAGTTCACCCCCACTCAGCTGACGCTCGGGACAGACCAGCTCAAGCTTGCGATTGAGGCAGGCGACCTGGAACGAGCCGCGGAGGCGCACGAGCACCGCCTCACGGCCCTTGTCGAGCTCGGGGACATCCAGGGGGCACTGGACGAGCTCGCAGCTCTGAGCAGCTTGGCGGAGGAGCTGCGACAGCCATCGCAGGACTGGTTCGTGGCCGTGTACGCGGCGCTCCTCGCCCTCCTTCAGGGAGAGCTGGCCAAGGCGGAGCACCTGATGTCGGACGCCCTGGACCTGGGCAAACGGGCACAGAGCTGGAATGCCGCGGTCTCGTACGGGCTTCAGCTCTACGTTCTCCGCCGCGAGCAGGGCAGGCTCGAGGAGGTTCAGGACCTGGTTCGCTCCTCGGTGGAGCTCTACCCGACCTATCCGATCTGGGGCTGTGTGATGGCGCAGATGGCGGCGGAACTGGGAGATACGGCGGAGGCGCAAGAGGCGCTCACCGCGCTCGCCCCCGACCTCCCGTTCGACGAGGAATGGCTCGTCGGGATGACCCTGCTCGCGGAGGCCGCGGCGACAATCGGGGATGCGGAGACCGGGGCGCTCCTCTATGACCGGCTGCTCCCGTGGGCCGACCGCGTTGCCATCAGCTATCCGGAGATCAGCACCGGCTCGGTCTCCCGCAGCCTCGGCCTGCTTGCCGCGATGATGGAGCGCTGGGAGGACGCGGCCCACCACTTCGAGACGGCCCTGGGGATGAACGAGCGGATCGGCGCGCGCCCCTGGGTGGCGCGCACGCGGGGGGACTACGCGCGGTTGTTCACAGATCGCGCTGGAGGAACAGCGCCCTCTCCCCCTTGACCCGGAAGCCGGCCTTCTCGTACACCGCCCTGGCAGTCGCGTTCGCCTCCTCCACGTCGAGCTGTATCCGCTTCGCGCCGCGTTCCCTGGCCTGCTCTACCGCTGCCTCGGTGAGAGCGCGTCCAAGGCCCTTGCCCTGTGCGTCCCCGCGCACGTAGACGTCCTCGAGCCACGCGTCGTCCCCGTCGCGCCACACGCCCAACCGGTAGCGCAGCTGCACCACGCCGACCGCCTCGCCGCCCTTCTCCTCTGCGACCAGCAGGAAGTCGCTCAGCGGATCGTCGATCAGGAGCGCCACGTTGCGATGGAACGTTTCGTCGGCGGGCCCGCTGTAGCCCCACCAGTCCCTGAACTCGATCAGCAGGGCCGCGACCGTCTCCGCCTCGTCCGGGGCGGCTCTCCACACGTATGCCACACGACTATTCTCCCGAACTCGATTCCGAGAGTCCCTGTGAGCAGAAGGAGGCGGCATGCCCGAGGTTGCTGAAGTTCAGTCCGGTCTCGAGGGCGTAGTCGCTTTCGCGACGGAGATCGCCGAGCCCGACAAGGAGGGCGGTGCGCTCCGCTACCGCGGCGTGGACATCGAGGACCTGGTCGGCCAGGTGCCCTTCGAGCAGGTGTGGGGCCTGCTCGTGGACGGCAGCTTCCAGCCGGGCCTGCCGCCCGCGGTCCCGCACCCGCTGAACGTGCGCACCGGCCACCCGCGGGTGGACCTTCAGGCTGCGCTGGCCACCCTCAGCCCCGAATGGGGGCTGCAGGAGGTGATCGACATCGACGACCAGACGTGCCGCGACGACCTGGCGCGCGTGTCGGTGATGGCGCTCTCCTTCGTCGCCCAGTCGGCCCGTGGGATCGGCGCGCCGCCGGTGCCCCAGTCCGAGGTGGACAAGGCCACGTCGATTCCCGAGCGCTTCCTGATCCGGTGGCGCGGCGAGGCCGATCCCGACCACGTGAAGGCGATCGACGCCTACTGGATCTCCGCCGCCGAGCACGGCATGAACGCATCCACCTTCACCGCGCGTGTCATCACCTCCACGGGCGCCGACGTGGCCGCGGCCCTGTCGGGTGCCGTCGGCGCTCTGTCCGGTCCGCTGCATGGCGGCGCCCCCAGTCGCGTCCTCACGATGCTCGACGAGGTGGCCGAGAGCGGCGACGCCGTGAAGTGGGTGAAGGACGCGATGGATCGCAAGGAGCGCCTGATGGGCTTCGGCCATCGCGTCTACCGCGCCGAGGACCCGCGCGCCCGCGTGCTGCGGCGCACCGCGAAGGAGATCGGCGCCCCGCGCGTGGAGGTGGCCGAGGCGCTCGAGGAGGCGGCGCTGGCCGAGCTGAAGGAGCGCTATCCCGACCGCGTGCTGGCCACCAATGTGGAGTTCTGGTCGGCCGTGGTGCTCGACTACGCGGACGTGCCGCCGGAGCTGTTCACGCCGCTCTTCTCGTGCGCGCGAGTGGCCGGCTGGTCGGCGCACATCCTCGAGCAGAAGCGCGAGGGCCGACTGATCCGCCCGACCGCGAAGTACATCGGGCCCGGGCCGCGCCCGGTCGACGAAGTGGAGTGATGGAGGCCGCCACCACCAAGCAGGACACGGAGCCGATCGAGGGCGTCTCCTCCTTCGCCAAGTCGCTGTTCCTGGGGGAGATCCACGAGGACATCGTGTTCCCGTTCCCCAAGCCCGACGAGTCCGAGCAAGAGAAGATCAGGGGCCTGGTCGCCAGCCTGCGCGAATGGGCCGAGACCTACGACGTCCGCAAGACCGAGGACGACCGCTGGATCGGCGACGACAACATCGCCGAGCTTGGCGCGCGCGGGCTCATGGGCCTGTACGTCCCGGAGGAATACGGCGGCCAGGGGCTGTCGCAGATGGGCTATTGCCGCGTGTCCGAGGTGTTCGCCCAGATCGACGCCACGCTCTCGGTGATCATGGGCGTGCATCAGTCGATTGGCATGAAGGGCATCGTGCTGTTCGGCACCGACGAGCAGAAGGCCCGCTACCTGCCCGACCTTTGTGCCGGCCGCAAGCTCGCGGGCTTCGCGCTCACCGAGCCCGAGGCCGGCTCCGACGTGCACGGAATGCACACCCGCGCCGAGCGCGAGTCCGACGGCTCCTGGCGCCTGAACGGCCACAAGCACTACATAGGCAACGGCGACAAGGGCTCGGTGTTCGTGACCTTCGCCGCTACCGGCGACCGCCACACCGCGTTCATCATCGAGAAGGGGATGGAGGGCTTCGAGGTCGGCAAGCGCTTCGACACGATGGGCCTGCGCGGCAACGACCTGCGCGAGCTGTTCTTCAACGATGTGCGCGTGCCGCCCGAGAACGTGCTCGGCGAGTCGGGCGACGGCTTCAAGCTCGCCATGCACATCCTCAACAACGGGCGCATGAGCCTCGGGACCGGTGCCGTGGGCGGGGCGAAGATCCTGCTCGACCGCACCATCGACCACGTGAAGGAGCGCAAGCAGTTCGGTCGCCCGCTCGCGGACTTCGAGCTGGTGCAGGACAAGATCGGCTGGATGGTCTCCTACCTGTTCGGGCTGGAGTCGATGGCCTACCTCACCTGCGGCCTGGTCGACGCCGGGGTTCCCGACTACTCGCTCGAGTCGGCGATCGTGAAGGTGTCCGGCACCGAGTTCCTCTGGTACCAGACCAACCGAGCGCTCCAGCTCAAGGGCGGCGCCGGCTACATGCGCGACGAGCCCTACGAGAAGGCGCTGCGCGACACGCGCATCTTCCCGATCTTCGAGGGCGCCAACGACGTGATGCGTGCGTTCATCGCGCTGTCGGCGATGAAGCCGGTGGGCGAGAAGCTGGGCGAGGTGGGCGACGTGAACCTCGGCGACCCGATCGGTTCGATCGGCGTCCTGGCCGACTACGTGGTGGGGCGGGTGCAGCGCGAGGTGCGCCCGGAACGGGTGACGATGGCGCACGATGAGCTGTCCTCGCTCGCCGACCCCCTGACCGACCAGGTCAAGCGCCTGGCCTCGGTCACCGAGTCGCTCCTGCGTGAGCACAAGGGCGGCATCGTGGAGCGCCAGTTCCATCAGAAGCGCCTGGCCGACGCGGTATCCGACATCTACGCCCAGATCTGCGTGCTGTCCCGCGTGACCTCGATCTTCGAGGACCACGGCGTGGAGCCCTCGGGCCAGGAGAATTACATCGCGAAGACCTTCTGCACGCGCGCTGCCCAGCGCGTGAACGCCCAGCTCGACCAGGTCGAGTCAAACGACGACGAGCGGATGACGGCGATCGCGAAGCTGGCGTACAAGCGCGGGGAATACGGATACGCCTTTTTCGAGGACTGACCCCTTGACTTCAAGCGCACTTGAAGATGCACAATGCGCTCATGACTCACACACTCACAGCGAATCAGCAGATCACCGACGAGGTCACCGGTTGGCCCGGCGTCGAGGCCGTCACGGGTGGGCGGGGCGAATGGTCGTTCCGGGTCGGCCGTAAGGAGATCGGGCACCTGCACGGCGACCGTGTTGCCCACTTCGGGTTCCCAAAGGCCGTCTGGCACGAACTCTTCGACGCAGGCCGGATCGACTATCACCCGGTGTTTCCGGGCAAGCCCGGCTTCGGCGCACGCGCGATCGAGAGCGACGACGACGTCCACGACGTGATCGCGATGATCCGGCTGAACTACGACCGGGCGCAGAAATAGGACGGCCGGCCCCTGGTGGTAGGGACCGGCCGTCAGCTCGTCAGGAGGGAGGTTCTGTGAGCCAGGACGCATATCGGCCGGGACTCCCGACAGCTTGAGTCCGTCGTGCATACTCGGCCTGTGAACGACGCGCAGAAACGACTCGTTCTGGTCGCGTGCATCATGGGCACGACGGTCGTGACGATCGACTCCACCGTCGTCAACGTCGCGCTCCCCGCCATACGGGAAGACCTCGGCGGAGGCTTCGCGGGCCAGCAGTGGACGGCGAACGCCTACCTGGTCACCCTCGCTTCGCTCATCCTCATCGGCGGCTCGCTCGGCGACATCTTCGGCGAGCGCAGGATGTTCTCGCTCGGCGTGGCCGGGTTCGGCGTCGCATCGGTTTTCTGCGCGATCGCACCGACCATCGAGGTGCTGGTGCTGGCCCGGGCGCTCCAGGGCGTCGCCGGCGCGGTGCTCACGCCCACGGCGCTCGCCGTGATCGTTGCTGTTTTCCCGGAGAACGAGCGCGGCAAGGCGGTCGGAGCGTGGACGGCGTGGGGCGCGATAGGGGTGGTGATCGGGCCGGTGATCGGCGGACAGATCGTGGACAACGTCTCGTGGCGGTGGATCTTCGCGCTGAACGTGCCGCTGGTGATCGCCACCATGTACCTGGTCATGCGCGCGGTCCCGCAGGCGCGCACCATGCCGGAGGACACCAGGGTCGACGTGACCGGCGCACTGCTCTGCGCGTTCGGGCTGGCCGCAACAACCTTCGGTCTGATCCGCCAGCCCGAGGTGGGCAGCTTCAGCGACCCGACCGTGGCCCTGCCACTGGCCGCCGGCATCCTCTCGCTCGTCGGCTTCCTCCTCTACGAGTCGCGCGCCTCGCACCCGATGCTGCCGCTGGAGCTGTTCAAACGCCGCAACTTCGCCGCCGGGAACATCGAAACGCTTTCGATGTACGCGGGGCTATCGCTGCTGTTCTTCTTTCTCGTGCTGTTCCTCCAGAACGCGTGCGGCTACAGCGCCACCGCGGCCGGCAGCGCCAGCCTGCCCGTCACGTTCGTCATGTTCCTCACCTCCATGCGTTTCGGCGCGCTCGCCGATCGCTACGGGCCGCGGTTCTTCATGGGCGTCGGCCCGATCGTGGCCGGGCTGGGCATGCTGCTGCTCACCCAGCTCGAGCCCGATCACGAATACCTGACCGACCTCCTTCCCGGCCTGCTGATCTTCGCCGTCGGCCTCTCGATGACGGTTGCGCCGCTCACCGCCACCGTGCTCGCCGACGCCGACGAGCACAACGCCGGGATCGCCAGCGGGGTGAACAACGCGATCGCGCGCGTGGCGGGGCTGCTCGGGATCTCGATCGTCGGCGCGATCGTCGCCGGCCGCTACGGCGATGCCGCTGACGCGTCGGTGGGCGCCTTCCACCTCGCGATGGGCATCTCCGCGGCGCTGGTGCTCCTCGGCGGTGTGCTGGGGCTGGTCGGTATCCAGAACCCCAAGCGCAAGGTCAAGGCCAGCGACTGCCCCGGAGGCCAGCTCTCGGGCGCGCCGACCGAGGCGGCGAGGGTCAGGGTCCGGGTTGTGGAGGAGGCGGAGGCGACTCAGGCGGCAATCTGACGGTCGGGTCCTCCGTCGGGCCCGGCAGTCGCACCGTGGGCGCCTGATCCGGCGGTGGCAGGTCGTCCGGCGGCCGCTTGGCCCGCTCGCGCGCGCCCGCGCCGGCGATGATCGCCGCGCACGCCAGGGCCAGGATGCTCTGACCTAGCGGCCGGTCGAACAGGCGGGCCACGATCAGGAGCGCCGCCCACACGCCCGCCGCGAAGATCACCGTGCCGTCCCCGAAGGGGAGATGGAACTCCTTGCGATCGGCGCGCTGCTTGAGCAGCGCCAGGATCGACACGCCGGTGAGGACCATCGCCAGCTCGACGAACGAGAACGGCCCGAACGTGCTCACGATCAGGAGGACCGCGCCCACCGCGGCCGTCCTCTGCTCGAAGTTCAGCCGCTTCCAGTCCCTACCAATCGTCGAGCGCCTTGCGCCCGTCGAACCCGGTGTCGGGTTCGTGCCAGAAGCCGATTTCATCCTCTCCCTCCTCCCAGCAGAGATAGACCTCGTCGCCCTCCCGTAGCGACGGGAAATCGGCGAGGCCGCGGTCGAGGTCGCGCAGCACGATCTCCTGCTCCCGGAGCTCGATCAGCGCCGAGCGCATCTGCATGAACGCGTCGGACACCACGCGTCCCGGCTCCCCGCCGCCGTTGCCCGGACCGGCCTCCGTGAGGGCGGCGCGCGCCTCCTCGTCGTTGAGGCCCTCGCGCGCCTCGCGCAGGCGGTCTATCCGCTCCTGCACCCACGGGATGGCGGCGTTGGCCTCGTCGAGTGTGAAGTGGCGCTGGTGCTGCACGCTCAAGCGCGGCTGAGCGTGTCGGTTGCGGCCGTCGCGATCCGGTCGGCCAGCTTGCGCGCGTCCTCCTCGGACACGGTGCGCAGCTGGCCCTGGAACGCCAGGTGCCAGTGGTCGGCCGGCCACTTCGCGATGTGGTCGAGCTCCCCGACCAGTTCCACGGCCGGCACGAACCGCTCCTCCTCGAGCACCTGGACGGGCTCGGTGGTGAAGCGCCATGGGTAGGGGTCGACCTTGCCCGGCTTGCCCGGCCACACCTTCTCGCGGTCCTCGAACATCTCCGAGGTCACGCGCACGATGCCGCCGAAGGCCTGCACGCCGGTCACGTAGAAGACGATCTCGTCGCCGGGCTCGATCTGCTCGGCCATGTTGCGCCGGCCCTCCTTCGCGCCGATCAGCTCGAACCCGCGCTCGCGGGTGGCGCGGAAGTTGTCGAGGGACCCGGTGAGGACCCAAGTCTTGTGCGGACTCGTCACGAGCCGAAGGGTACGGCACACTTCGGGTCATGGCAGACGACCTCAATCTGATCGGCCCCGACGAGATCGCGTTCCGGCTCGACCTCACACCGGCCCAGCTGAAGATCACCCACACGGCGCTCAAGTCGATGCTCGACGACTTCGGTCACGAGGAGCACGACGTGCACGACGTGATCAAGCAGGTGCTGGAGAAGCTGCCGGACGAGCACGCCATCCGGGCGATAGACCTGGGCGGCGGCGCCTAAGCAGCGTGAGATGTTCCACCCATACGGTGGAAGTTCCCACGCAGCTTCCCCGAACAAGGACCGGGCTAGTCGATCGGTATGTCCTCGATATCGATCACCACGAGATCGAGGCTCTCGAGCAGGGGCCCAATTGACGTCACGGTCAGGTCCAGATCACCATGGGCCGCCGCCGCGACCGTGATCCCCTCGGCGCTGAGGCTGAGGAACTCGGTCGCAACGCCGCCCACAGAAATCGAGACGGTCGCTCGCTGAGCGGCGCTGACGCGTCTGTCCAGCTCCGCGTACGACGCCTCGCGCTCAAGCACCGCTCGGAGGTGTTCCACCGGCCCCGAGCTGGCGGGCGCATTCTCGGCCGACAGCTCCGGGTGCAGCTCCCTCAGTGACTCGTCGAGTGTCGACGCGGCGAGATCCGCCGGACTCAATCGCTCGTCGCCGTTCTCTCGTCGGGTTCCGACGAGCACGCTATTCCTACTGCTCTCTGGGTCACCGTGGTGGAGCTCGATCGACTCCACTCGGATCGGCGCCGTTGAGTAGCTCGCAACCGAGCGTGGGCCCGCCCAGGTACCCAGCCCGTAGACATCGAAGTCGATCGAGCCGATCAGGTGCGCCTCGAGTCGCTTGAGCCCACCCACTGCCACCTTCCCGACGGCGCGCCCCAGTTTCCGGACCCCCTCCGGGATCTCGACTCCCTCGAGGTCCTCCGGCAGCTCGTGGTAGCGATATGCCTGCCACCCGCATCGAGCGCAGGTGATCATCTGGCCTGAATGGACCTGGTCGCTTACGAGCTCCCAGCTCCGGCCACTACACGCCGGGCACTCTTCGGTTGCTTCGGCAAGCGGTTCCGCCGTGCCCCCTGGCGGCCGGACGACCCCGCCCTCCTCGTCCTTGAAGAGGACGGAGACCAACTCCGGGTCGTTCTCGGGCACGAACAGCCACGCTCCCTCTGTCACAGGGACGGAGGCGACGTCTCCGCCGACATCGCGGATCTCGGCGGTGCGGGCCCCGTGCGGCGCAGCTCCTCCCCAGACTGACGAGTCTTCGTGCTCCTCCCACTCCCACTCGAAGCCCTCGAGATCGGTCCACTCTCCGTCCTCGAGGTCAGCCGTCAGCCACAACTGCCCCGTCTCGACGTGACGGACGATTGCGGCCGTCCCCGAGTCATGGGCCACCTCGACGAGCACGGTGCGCTGGCTCGGACGGGGAGGCTTCGCCACTAGTCGATCGGGATATCCTCGACCTTGGTCTCCGCCTTCGGCCGGTCCAGCTTGTCGAGGTACCAGTCGATCAGCGAGCGCAGCGTGAGCAGGCCCTCGCGGATGAACGCGGTCATGCGGTCCTGAAGGTCGGCAGGCGCCGCGCGGCGCAGGGCGTCGATCAGCACGAACAGGGCGGAGAAGTCCAGGCCGCCGGCACGGGGCGGGGGCGGGCGGCCGTAGGGCTCGTCCGGGCCGTAGGGGTCCCTGTAGTCCCGGGGCGGCGGGTCGAAGAGGGGATCGCCGTGCGGGGGCGGCGGGTCGCTCGGGCGCGGCTCGTCGGCCGGCCGGGTGTCGTCGTCGGGCCGGGGCGGCTCGCTGCGAGGAGGCTCGCTGCGCGGCGGCGGCTCGGGCCGGCGCCGGCGCTCGCCCCAACCGGGTTCGCCGCCGGAATCAGGTGGTGTGGTCTTGCTGTCGTCCATCGCGTCCATCGCCTGCCTTCTGGAAGTCAACTTCGAGGGCGCCATCGGCCAAACGCGCGCCGGTCGTTTGGTACGTCGCCAGCGCGGGGGGCAGCATGATAGTCCGCTTCTGCCCGGCAACGCGGACCACCACCTCGAGGCCGATCTTCTTCAGTTGAATTTCCCCCCTCTCCGCGAACGGCAACGCCACGCGCAGCCTTGCGGTGCCGTTATCGGCGGTCAGCTCCTGCGCCAGCTCCTCGTGCAGCACGGCCGCCGCATCCTGGTCGGCGAAGAGCACATCGCCCAGGCGATCGAGCATCTCCGGCCCGATCACCTCCTCCGAGAAGTACGGCGCGGTGAGGATCGGAATGGGGGAGAAGGCCGATCGGACGAGGTCGAGATGCTCCTGCTGGCGCTCGCGCCAGCCGCCGAAGTACCCGTCGCCGACCTCCTCCGGGAACACCCGGTTCACCACCACCGAGTCGGTCAGATAGCCGTACAGGTTGAGGTAGGTGAACGTGCGCATCGCCTCCTTCACCACCATCCGATCCGGGGTCATGACCAGCCGGATGGACGTCGACGAGCGGTCGCGGAGGATGTCGTTCATCGCCACCAGGTTGCGCACCAGGCGCTCGATGTCGTCGAACACGGCCTCGCTGGGAAGCGACATGTCCAGCATGCCGGCGAACGGGCGCGCGGCGGCGACCATCGGGCCGCGGAAGGGGAACACCTTCTCCAGCCACCAGGTGCAGACGTCGGGGAACGACAGCAGCCGCAGCGTCTCGCCGGTGGGCGCGCAGTCCACGATGATCGCGTCGAAGTCGCCGGATTCGTGGTGGTGCTTGATCTGAAGCAGGGAGAACAGCTCGTCCATGCCCGGCGGGACGGTGAGCTCCTCGGCCGAGATCCGGTCCACGCCGCGGTCGGCGAGCAGGTCGCCCAGCCACCCTGAGACCGCCTCCCAGTTGCTCTCCATCTCGGTCTGCGCCTGAACTTCCTGGCCCCACAGGCTCGGGCCGATCTCGGTCGGCTTGCTGCCCAGCTCCTGCTCGAAGGAGTCGGACAGCGAATGAGCGGGATCGGTGGAGAGAACGACGGTGCGAAGGCCGGCCGCGGCGCAGCGGCGCGCGGTCGCCGCGGCGACCGAGGTCTTGCCTACGCCGCCCTTGCCCGTGTAGAGAATCGTGCGCGGAGCCACCGGCCAAGGCTACGGCAGGGACTCAATCTCGCCGCTGGTGCGCGTCCGCAGGCCCTGTCCCGTGCGCAGCTCCTTCGCCGCCAGCCGCACCGAATACGTGCCGGTGGTGCCCGGCTTCCACGCGAACGAGCCGTTGCCGCGCCGGAACGTGGCCACCTTGCTGAGCGACGTCTTGCCCTGCGTGGTGATGGTGATCTCGACCGCCGAGAGCTTGGAGACGGTGAACGTGACCTGCGTCGTCTGGCCCTTGGTCGCGGTCGCGGGGCCGGTGAACACGAGCTCCGCCGGAGCGGTCATGTAGCTGCGGTAGCGCTTGGCGGCCGAGCAGTACTCGGGCGCCTTGACCCGGTTGCAGAGGCTCTGCATGAACTCGCGCAGCAGCTCGTGGTACTCCATCGTCGATTCGCGGCCGCGGTAGGAGTAGAGCGACCAGTCGCCCGTGTCGCTGAGAGCAACCTCACGCCGGGCCTCGGGCTCGGCGCTGGCGTAGAGCCCCTGGGCGGTGCGGTCGCCGGTGATCGTGGAGTAGTCGTAGAGCCCGATCACGGACTGCATGAACGCGTTGAAGATGAACAGGCGCGGAGCGAACGAGTACTGGAGGTAGTGGTTGCCTGCGAGCGGGCCGCGCGTCGCGATGCCGGTGGGCGGCCGCTTCTTGAAGGCGCCGAAGGCGTCGCGCGCGTAGGTGAGCAGCCGCGGGTCGCCCAGTAGCTGCGAGGCGCGGGCGAGCGCCTGGATGCCCGTGGCCTGGGCCATGCCGCTGATCCACGGCGGGGCGCCGCCGCCGAAGCTGAAGTAGTACTCCCAGGTGCGGAAGCCGCCGCGGCGCGAGGATGTCTTGACCATCTCCCTCAAAAGGCGCGCGAGCCCCGCCCTGTCGCAGGGAACGGGGGTGACCTTCACGCACGCGCCGTGCATGATGTTCGCCTGCTTGAAGTTCACGAGCGGCTGAAGCTGGAGCCCGTAGCCCCGGTAGTACTCGAACTGCAGCTTGCTGCCGCGGAAGGTCACGCGGTCGCGGTTGGCGGGGAACGGCTTGCGCGGCCAGTACTGGGTGTTGCGCTGGAGGATCAGGAATAGCGCCGGCATCCGCGAGCCGATCAGCTTGCGCCGCAGTGCCATGCGATCCAGGGCGATGATCACCGAGCCGAGCTCTCGCCCCCGACTGCCCTTCAGCCGCTTGCGAGTGCGGCGCGCGGAGCGATACAGCTTGCGGTAGCGGTTGTAGTTCGACCGCTTGATCCGCTTCTTGGCCACGGCGGTGCGGAGCGCCTTCGCCACGGCCTTCTCACCCCGCGTGGGGCCCTTCGTTGCGGCGTGCGCCGGGGTGGCCGCGAGCAGGGCCAGCAGGGTCACAGCGCCCGCCAGCAACCTGCGCGTGTGCGGGGACATCAGAGTCCCCAACGTAGCGAGGGCCCCGAAGTTGCGTGTCCGCAAGCGATCCTTCACTACTCTGCGCGCCAACATGCCGAAGACCCAGCTTCGACGCGGCGTTGTCGCGCTCCTCCCAATCGTCGCCCTGGTCGGCTTCGCGGGCTGCGGCGGTTCGAAGAGCGAAGAGGACGTCGAGGCCCTGCTCGACCGCGCGTTCAAGCAGTCGATCAAGAGCGCGGACGTGAAGATCGACGCAGAGCTGAAGATCGACGGCCTCAAGGGCGTCGACCGGCCCGTGCGCCTCGAGGCGCAGGGTCCCTACATCGGCGGAGACAAGCAGCTGCCGAAGGTGGACATCGACCTCAAGATCGGCGCCTCCGAGGCGGGCCAGACGGTGGCCTCGGGCTTCCTCTCAACCGGCGATCGCGCCTTCGTGAAGTTCGGCGGCGAGTTCTACGAGCAGAAGAAGGAGGACGTCGCGCGCGCCAACGCCGAGCTGGCGAAGAGCCCCGGCGGCGATCGCGGATCCCTGCGGGAGCTGGGCCTGAACCCGCGCTCGTGGGTGATCGACGCAAAGGGCGAGGACGACGACTCGGTCGGCGGGGTGGAGACCGAGCACGTGAGCGGCAAGCTCGACGTGCGCAGCCTGTTCAAGGATCTGAACAAGCTGGTGGAGCGCTCTGCCGGTGCGGTCGGCGGTGCCCCGGCGGGAACGCCGAGCGCGTTGTCGGAGTCCGACATCGATCAGCTGGCCGACGTCGTCGAGAACCCCACGTTCGACATCTATGTGGGCAAGGAGGACGACATCATCCGGCGCGTCTCGGGCACGCTGTCCGTGAAGGTGCCCGAGAAGGACCGCGCACGTGTGAACGGCATATCCGGCGGCAGCCTTCGCTTCTCGGTCGAGCTCTCGAAGGTCAACGGCGACCAGAAGGTGGAGGCGCCGGCCAAGTCGCGCCCGATCGCCGACCTCACCACCCAGCTGCGGGGTGCGGGCGCCCTCGGGGCGCTCGGAGGGTCGGGCGGCTCCGGCGCACAGGATCCCCCTGCGACCACACCGGCGCCCGGCGCCGCTGTGCCCGAGCAGCAGGGCGGCGGGGTGGAGGCCTTCCAGGAGTACTCGAAGTGCCTGGACGAGGCGCGGCCCGACGACACGGCCGCGCTCTCCCGCTGCACCGAGCTGCTGCGCTGACCGGTAACGAAGCCAGGGCCGGGTACCTTCCAGCGCGATGGCCATCGAGGAGCTAGCCCCCTGGCTTGTGCTGGCAGTCCTGCTGGTGGTCTTCCTCTGGCTGGACCTCCATTTCTTCGCGCGCGGACGCGAGCCGGACTTCAAGGAGGCGGTGGTCTGGTCGATCGGCTGGCTCGTGCTCAGCCTGGCGGCGGCGCTGGTGGTCTGGGCGCTCGAGGGCCCCGAGGACGCGGTCCTCTACACCACCGTCTACCTGATCGAGCGCTCGCTGTCGCTCGACAACCTGTTCGTGTTCCTGCTGCTGTTCGCCTACTTCGGCGTGCCGATGGACCGCCGGGCGCGGCTGCTGTTCTGGGGCATCGTGGCCGCGCTGGTGCTCCGAGGCGTGTTCATCCTCGCCGGCATCACCCTCATCGAGCAGTTCCACTTCGTGATCTACCTGCTCGGCGCGGCTCTGCTGGTGCTGGCCTACCGGATCTTCCAGGGCGTCGACGAGAACGTGGACCCCGACAAGAACCTGATGGTGCGCCTGGTGCGCCGCTTCTATCCGGTGACCGACGACTTCCGCGAGGGCCACTGGTTCGTGAAGGAGGAGGGCCGGCGGTGGGCCACGCCCCTATTCCTCTGCCTCGTGGCGATCGTGTTCGCGGACATCGCCTTCGCGATCGACTCGATCCCGGCCGCGTTCGCCATCACCCGCGACCCGTTCCTGATCTGGATGGGCAACGTGTTCGCGCTGCTCGGCCTGCGCGCGCTGTTCGTGCTCGTCGAGGGCCTGATCGCGCGCTTCCGCTACCTCGACGAGACGATCGCGATCGTGCTCGGCGTGGTGGGCGTGAAGCTGCTGATCGAGGACCTGGTGAAGATCGGGCCGCTGGCGAGCCTGGGGATCATCGCGGTGCTGTTCGCGGGCGGCATCATCGCTTCGCTGATCGCTGACAAGAACGATCCGGACGCCGATGCCAAGCGCGAGGAGCGCAAAGACTCATTCGTCTGAGCCGGCGAGGACCGCGTCTCCCACGGCGATCTCGCCGTCGGTGAGCACGTCGGCGCGCAGGCCGCCCCGGTGAACCAGAGCGCGCAGCGTCCCTGGCTCGCTCAGCCGCTCCAGGTGAGCGCAGGGCTCGCAGAGGCGCCGGCCGGTGCACACCACGTCACCGACGGTGAAGCGCGCTCCCACGAGCGGGTTCAGGCGAATGCCCCGGGTCACGATGTTGCGCCGCGCGAGCTCCGGCGCCAGATCGAGCTCCTCGAGCACCTCGCCCTCGATCAGCGTGAGCGCGCGCCCGCCGCTGGGGCCGGGGGAGAAGGTGCCGCGTCCGTCCGCGTAGCGGTCGCCGGTCAGACCCGCGCCGGCCACGGCCCGGGCGCTCGCCACGAGCTCGGCCTTCGCTTCCGCCTCGGCCGCGATCACGATCGCGTCGACCTGCCCGCGCTCTGCTCCGGGGCGCCCGTACGGATGCTCTCCCGGTGCTCGATCGGGGTTGAGGGGAGCCACCACGAATGCCTCCGCCGGGGCACCCGCCGCCGCCTTGCCGCCCGTGGGGTCGTACAGCACTCCCGGCGGCACGCCGAACATCACCACCCAGCCATCGGGCCCGCCAACCCGTGCCAGGAACGGCCCCGCCCAGGTGAAGTCCTCGGGATCGCGGATCGGCACCAGCCCCAGATTGCGCTCGGCCAGCCAGCCGCGAGCGGCTTCTGGATCGGCGGGCGGGTCCGCGGCGCCGGTGATGCGGGCGAGGCAGTCGCCGAAGGCCGACACCGTCATGAGCCCAGCCGGCGTTGCAGCGCCGCCAGCCGCGTGTCCCACTGGGCGCCCACGTCCGTCATCCACGTGACCGCGTCGGAGAACGGCGCGGGGGTGAGCCGGTAGCGCACCTCGCGTCCGGCGCGCTCGGAGTCGACCAGCCCGGCGACCGCCAGCGCGCCCAGGTGCTTGCTCACCGCCTGGCGGGTGACCGGCAGGCCGGCCGCCAGCTCGGTTGCGGTGGCCGGGCCGCGCTCACCCAGCGCGGCCAGCAGGCCGCGGCGGGTGGGGTCCGAGAGGGCGCCGAAGACAGCGTCGGTGGCGGCCATCAGGCGGCCAGCATCACCGGACCGCTTGGCAGCTGGGTCTCGAGCTCGGCCAGCGGGCGCGACTCGGTTACCACCAGGCGGGTGCCGCCCTCGGTCTCCACGAGGTCGAACTGGACCCGGCTCGCCTCCTCCTCGCCGGAGGACCACCAGATCGTCAGCCGCTCGGCGGGCGCGTACTCCTCGACCCAGCCCTCGCGGGCCCCCACCGTCACGTCACCGCCCGGGCGCGGCTCGATGCTCGCGCCTTCCCCGAGCCAGTCGGATTCGGTCATCGCCTCCCACACATCGGCGGGCTCTGACTCCAGCTCGATCTCTCGCGTGACTTCCAAGACGGCCTCCTTGACGCGCAACCCGACGGTTGCGCTATCGTGCAACCAATGAGTTTCATGATACCGATGGTCATAGAGCAGACGGCGCGCGGCGAGCGCTCGTTCGACATCTACTCGCGGCTGCTGAACGAGCGCATCGTCTTCATCGGCCAGCAGATCGACGACGAGCTCGCAAACGTGGTCGTCGCGCAGCTCCTTCACCTGGAGTCCGACGATCCCGACAAGGACCTGTCGGTCTACGTGAACTCGCCGGGCGGTTCGCTTCATGCGGGCCTCGCGATCTACGACGCCATGCAGTACGTCAAGCCCGACGTGCAGACGATCTGCTTCGGCATCGCGATGTCGGCCGGATCGCTGATCCTCACCGGCGGGGCCGAGGGCAAGCGGCTGGCGCTGCCCAACTCACGCCTGCTGATCCACCAGCCGACGTCGGGCTTCCAGGGCCAGTCCAGCGACATCGAGATCCACGCCAAGGAGATCCTCGACCTGCGCAGCCGCACCGAGGAGATCTACGCGCGCCACACCGGCCAGTCCGTGGAGCGGCTGCATGACGACATGGACCGCGACCGGTTCATGAATCCGGACGAGGCCGTGGAGTACGGGCTGATCGACCGCGTGATCGAGCGCCACGAGCTGCGGCGCGCGCCGTCAGGGTTTGCGAGCTGACGTCACTTTCGCCCGCGCCGTCCTGCCCTCCACACCGGTCGAGGAGAGGCCTCGGACGCTCACCGCCGCGCGCAATGTTCGCCCGACGCGGCGGACCCGCAGGCTTCGACGTCGGGTGAGGAACACCAGGCGGCGGCCGTTGCTGAGCGCCACCTTGATCTCGTAGCGGCGCGCTCCCACCGGCGCCCGCCACCGGACCAGCAGCGCGCTGCCCCGCCGCCTGAGGCGAAGGCCCTTGGGCTTGGAGGGCCTGAACGCGCGCGGCGCCCGGAAGCGGGCGACCCGGATCCGGTCACGGACGAACCCGTCCTGCTCGACCACTGCGTAGATCGCGCGCCGCTCGGTCCTGCCGTCGGCGGGGCGGAAGCGGATTCGCCCGAGCGACTTCTTCGCCACGCCGATCCGCCGGCCGGCGCTCGGCCCCTCCTCGACGAAGGTCACGACCTGCCCCTTTCGCGGCGCCACCCGGTAGCGCAGCACGCGCCGGTGGCCGCGGCCGGTGAGGCGCACCTTGATGCGCGGCTTCTTCAGGCCGTCGGCCTTCTGGATCGAGGTGACCGGCACCGAGTCGTCGTCCACGACCATGCGCCAGCGGCCCGGGGTGGGCTTGAAGATCGCGATGCTGGTGGTGTTGTTGCGCACGTCCTTGATCAGCCAGTAGCCGGGGGCCTTGACGGCCTTGTTCCCGGCCGGCGTGGTGTAGCGCTCGCCCTTCGGCCCGAGCAGCGTGACCTTCGGGGGGGCACCCCGCCCGGCCACCGTGACCGCGGTGCCGGGCAACCCCTTCGGGACGGTGAACGTGTGCACGGCTCCCGCGGCCCTTGCCCTCCGCTTTCCGGAGGCCGAGGCGTTGATCTGCTCCTTGTAGGGGCCGACCGAGCAGCCCGACCAGTAGAGCTTGAGGCTGCCGCCCCACTTGTAGCCAATCCCCGGTTCCCAATCGAACGGCAGGCGGAGGCAGATCGCGACGCCCTTGCTGGAGATCAGCCCTCTCGCGCCGGCGCACAGGTCCACCACGTCGATGCACGCCTCAATGAACGCCTCGGCGTTGAACTTCGGGGCGAGCATCTCGAACTTCATGAACCCCTCGATGTGCGCGATGTCGTCGATGCCCGCATTGAACTCCGCGCGCATCTTGGTGTAGCCGTTCCCGTGCACCTCGAAGGTGGCCTGGGCGAGCGGGATCTCGACGAGGAAGACCTTCCCGAAGGCGCGGAGCACCGTCGGGCGGTCGGGGTACGTGGCAAAACCGAGCCCGGCGTCGAGCCTGATCGCCGCCGCGCCGAGGATCTGCGGGCCTGCGCTGAGCCCCACCTCGCCGCATAGCGCGAAGTCCGGCACGCCGTGGTCGATCTCGAGGATCTGCGCCGGATGAACGTGGTACCCGACCTTGTGCCAGACCCGCGTGTCCATGTTGAACTTCTCGATCCCGATCTTGGGCACGCACTTCGAGGTCTGGGGCTTCTTCGGGTTGGGCTTCACCTCGATCCGGAACTTGATCCGCTGGAGGAAGATGCCCGGGCCGAGCGGGCCTACGTTGAGGTTGTCCACCTCCGCCTCGCCGTACTGGAACTTGCCGTCCTGGATCCCGAGCCCGGCGCTCACGTTGTAGGGGATCGGCTCGGGCAGCGCGACCTTGCCCGCGATCTCCCACAGCCCGTCCCCGTCGTACGAGACCGTGAGCTTCTCGAGCCCGATCGGCCCGATGGCCCCGTTGGCGACTTCGAAGCTGAACTTGCCGGCCGCCGCGTTCGCGCCCTTGCCCGGGGTGAGCACCGCGGGCTTGTCGGAGGTGGCGCCACCCATGCCGCCAGGCATGGCGATGAAGAACTCGATCCGTGACGACTTCTTGTCCTTCGACAACTCGACCGGCCCGGTCAGCTTCGTGACCTTCAGCCCATTGAATTTGGACAGCTTCAGCCCCTTGAGCTGCTTGCCCCCGCCGCCGATGGCCCAGTTGATCTTTCCGTCCTGGAGCTTGACCTTCTGGCCGTTCACCCTGGTGTAGGCCCGCGCGCCCGTGCTCTTTACCGAGGCGCTGACCAGCCCGCTGCCGTTCGTGGCAAGCAGTCCGACGATCTCCACCCGCTTGCCCGACTTCGGGACAATCGTGATGCCGTTCACCTTGATCGGGTCGCTGGAGCGGTAGGAGGCCGAGGTAAAGCCGCCGCCCTTCTTCTTGATCAGCTTGAAGCACGGCGACGTTGCCCTCAGGCGCTTGAAGACGATCTCCGAGCGGCAGCCCGCCTTTACGATCAGGCCCGCGCCGAGGACGTCCTGGGCTCCGGCGTTGTCGGTGACCCGTAGCCTCACCGTGGCCGCGCCCGCGTCCGGGTAGGTGTGGGTGGCCTTCGGGAAGGTGCCGGTGTTGACCTCGTAGGTCCCGTTCGCGTCGAAGTCCCACTCGTACTTCACGATCGTGCCGTCCGGGTCGGTGGACGGTGAGGCGTCGAACGTCCTGGGCTTGCCCTCGTGCACGACCTGGCCCGGGCAGCCGAAGCTTCCTGCGTCCTCGCAGTCGAGATCGATGGCCGCGCTGGGCGGCTGGTTCACCACCGGCCCGGTTGCAGTGACACTCCGGGTGGTCGCACTGGTCTCGCCGTCGCGGTTGCTCACCAGCAGCCCGACCGTGTAGGTGGCGGGGCTGAAGAACCCCCGCTGAGCGCTGGATGCGCCGGGCCCATAGGGCTCGTCGGGGGTATCGGCCGGGCCATAGAGGCCGTCGCCGTCGAGGTCCCACTGGTAGTTGCGCAGTGGCGATGAGGACGTCGAGGTCGAGGTGAACTTCACCGTGGTGCCCGTTGAGACGCTGCAGCGGGGCGAGCACGAGAAGGAGGCCTGGATGGCCGCCGATGCGTTCCCCGCCACCACCAGCGCGCCGAGCACTCCGCCAAGAACACCCGCCGCGCGTGCCCTGCTCCACATGCCACGCACTCCGTGTTTCGCTCCCTTGCCGCAGGCAGCGTACGCCTCTACGGCCCGGGAGTCAGTATCGGATCGGTCTCACCTGGGTCTCACCCCCAGAGAGGTCTCTTTGCGTCGCATCACGCTCGTGCCTGGCTTGGCCCGCCTGCAAACCGTTCGTTTCGCCCGCATTCGAGCAGGCCGTGGCCGCCTAGCCCTAGGCGTAGAAGAAGACGAGACCGAGCACCACGTAGAGCGCGAGCAGCTGGACGCCCTCGAACCAGTTCGACTCGCCGTCCTGCGTCAGGAAGTTCGCGATCAGCACGGCGAACAGCAGCCCTCCGAGCTCATAGCCGTTGAACACCAGGGCCATCGGG
The DNA here is from genome assembly GCA_963808105.1 of uncultured Thermoleophilaceae bacterium. Classification (GTDB taxonomy): domain Bacteria; phylum Actinomycetota; class Thermoleophilia; order Solirubrobacterales; family Thermoleophilaceae; genus JAAYBF01. The sequence continues at coordinate 1,042,797 of CAWEEH010000002.1, forward strand.
TCCGGCCCGATCACGAATGAGCCGAGCACCAGCAGGGGCGCCACGAACAGCGCGATCTGCGCGCTCGACCCGATCGCGATGCCCACCGCAAGGTCCATCTTGTCCTTGGCGGCCACGAGCACCGCCACCCAGTGCTCGGCCGCGTTGCCCACGATCGCGACGATGAACACGCCCACGAAGAACTCCGACAGCCCGATCTCCTCCGACGCCTCGGAGATCGACCCGACCAGCACCTCGGACATCACGCCGACCAGCACGGCGGAGATCCCGAGCAGCACCAGCGACTTCCGGATGGTCCAGCCCCCGGTGTGCTCGTCCCCGCCCTCGTACGGGTTGAAGACCTTGCGGTGGGTCTTGAGCGAGAACAGCAGCCCGGCGGCGTAGCTGAGCATCAGGACGATCGCCACGGCGAAGGAGAGATGCTCGAGGTCGGAGCCGAAGTCCACCCTCTCGTCGCCCACCGCCGGCAGGCCGCCGCCGTGGACGAGCTGGAAGATCGCGGGGAGCATCAGGGCGGTGAGGGCGAGCAGCAGCATGGCCGACTGCGCGCCCGCGGCCGTCTTGTTGAAGGTCTGCTTCTCGCGGTTCCAGCCGCCGACGAGCATCGCCGCGCCGAGCACGAGAAGGATGTTCCCGATGATCGAGCCCACGATCGACGCCTTCACGACCTCCTGGAGGCCCTCCTTGAGCGCGAAGAACGCGATGATCAGCTCCGGCGCGTTTCCGAACGTGACGTTCATGAACCCGCCGATGCCGGGCCCCGTGCGGGCGGCGATGTGCTCGGTGGCCTCGCCCATCACCGCGGCCGTGGGGATCACGCCCAGCGCCGCGGCGCTGAACACGAGCAGGGGCGCGGCGTGGGCCATCTCGAGGCCCACCGCGATGGGGATGAAGATTCCTAGGGCGTAGACAGGCCGCACGAGGCGGGCACGCTACTCGTCTGGGTCTACGTCCGCCGGCGGGTCATCGTTCTCCCCCGCGATCGGCGCGTCGTCGTCGGCGTCGGGATCGTCCATCAGGCGGGTCTGGCGCCCGTCGCCGCCGTGGTAGGTGGCCTGGAAGTTCTCCAGCAGCTCGTCGCGCTTGGGCTCGTCCACCGGCGAATCGTCCGACACCAGCACCCAGTCCGCGCCCTCGAACTCCTCGAGGTTGAAGATCTCGTTGCCCATCGACGCGGAGTCGTCGACCACGATCAGCACCTCGGTCTGGGGGTTGAAGTAGGTGCCCGGTCTCACGAGCAGCTCCTCGGTCTCGTACTTCCGGTCGTTGGCCACGTACCTACCTATATCCGATTTTCACCCTGCGAACTTGCGTATCTGCCGATCGACCTCGGTTTCCACATCGAGCGGCTCCTCTCCGCGGCGCATGCGGCGCTCGTTGCGCGCCACCACGAGCTGGCGCACCTCCTCGCGCAGCGCGGGGTCGTCGCCGCCGGGTGGGGCCGTGAGCGCCTCGATCTCCGCGTCGATGTCGAGCGCGCCCTCGCCGCGCGCTTCCATCCGGGCCGATTTCGCCTCCAGCATCTGGCGGATCTCCTCGCGCGCCTCGGCATTCGCGGCCGCGCTGCCCGGCGGCGGCCCGGGGCGCAGGTCGGGCTCGTCGAGCGAGAGGCCGGTGCGGCCGAGCCCCGAGTAGATGCCGCCGGTGCCGATGTAGCTCAGGCACGCGACCACGATCGCCACGGCCACAACGATGATCAGCACCGTCCCGAACGGTTCCACGGTCCGTAGTCTGACGGGCGTGTTCAACCGCCTTCGCAGACGCACCATGGCCCCGAGCCGCCCGCTCGTCTACCCGGCCCAGGTGGGCCTGTGGCTGTTCTCGGTGATCGCCATCGTGGGCGGGATCTACGTCGTCATAAAGTTCGCGCTCTAGACCCCTCTGGACCACTGCGGAAAGGTGCGGTACCCTTTCTTCAATCTTCGTTGACTGACGAATCAATCGGGCGCCGCTGGGGCGCCCTTCCTGAAGGAGCTTCAGTGGTCGATTTCACGCTTACCGACGAGCAGAAGGACATCCGCGACATGGCTCACGACTTCGCGGAGAAGGAAATCCGCCCGGTCGCCTGGGACTTCGACAAGGACTCCACCTGGCCGGAGGAGATCGTCAAGAAGGCCTGGGAAGTCGGTCTGATGAACAGCCACATGCCCGAGGAGTACGGCGGGCCCGGCCTCGACTACCTCACCGGCTGCCTGATCGAGGAAGAGCTCGGCTGGGGCTGCTCCGGCATCGGCACCTCGCTCATGTGCAACGGCCTCGCCACCGCGCCGATCGCGCTCGGCGGCTCCGAGGAGACCAAGAAGGAGTACCTGGGCCGCCTCACCGAGGCTCCGCTGCTCGCCTCCTTCTGCCTCACCGAGCCCGACGCCGGCTCCGACGTCTCCGGCATGAAGACAAACGCCGTGAAGAAGGGCGACAAGTACGTCATCAACGGCTCGAAGTGCTTCATCACCAACGGCTCGCACGCCAACTACTACACGGTGTACGCGAAGACCGACAAGGAGGCCGGCCACCGCGGCATCTCGGCCTTCGTGGTGGATCGCGACCTCGACGGCGTGACCGTCGACAAGAAGGAGGACAAGCTCGGACAGCGCGCCTCCAACACCGCCACGATCTCGTTCAACGACGTCGAGATCCCGGCCGAGAACCTGCTCGGCGAGGAGAACAAGGGCTTCAAGCTCGCGATGATGACCCTCGACCGCACGCGCCCCGGCGTGGCGGCCATGGCGGTCGGCATCGGGCGGGCGGCGTTCGAGTTCGCCGCCGACTACTCCAAGGAGCGCGTGCAGTTCGGCGTGCCGATCGCGATGCACCAGGCGATCCAGTTCATGATCGCCGACATGGCGACCAAGATCGAGGCGGCCCGGCTGCTCGTCTACAAGTCCGCCGTGCAGCTGGACCAGGGTGAGCGCAACACGCTCGTCTCGTCCCACGCCAAGCGCTTCGCCGCGGACTCCGCGATGGAGATCACGGTGGACGCCGTGCAGGTCTACGGCGGCTACGGCTTCATCAAGGAGTACCCGGTCGAGAAGCTCATGCGCGACGCGAAGATCATGCAGCTCTACGAGGGCACCAGCCAGATCCAGCGCCTGGTGATCGCCCGCGAGACGCTGATGCCGCGCAAGGTCGAAGAGCCCGCCGCGGCTGTCGCTTAGCTAGCCGCCTTAGGATCGGGGGCGGGATGACCCCGCCCCCGTCTTCAGGATCGGGGGCGGGATGACCCCGCCCCCGTCTTCAGGCTCGAAGCGCGACCGCAGCCGCAAGGCCGTCCGTGAGGCCGTCAAGCAGGCGGGGCCGATCGAGCGCCCCAGGGCGCCGAAGGGCACCGATCCGTTCAGCGGCGAGATGCGGCGGCGAGAGGTCCTGCCGCTGCTCGTCCTGCACCTCATCTCCGATGACCCCTCCTACGGCAACCAGCTGATGGAGCGGATCGCGGGGATGACCGAGGGTGTGCTCTCGGTGAACCCCAACACGATGTATCCGCTCCTGCGCCGGCTCGAGGAGAACGGGCTGATCGAGGGCCAGTGGGAGCATCCCGAGCGCCGCACCCGGCGCTTCTACTCGCTGACGAAGGAGGGCCGCAAGGAGCACAAGCGGCTGCTCGAGGAGGTGCGGCCGTTCCTCGACTCCGTCGGGCGTTCTGTCGACGAGATCGTGCGCGAGGTGTATGGCTGAGGTGACGGCGGCGGCGGTGGTGCCGCTCAGCCCCGAGGCCGCGACGGCGCTCTGGCGCGATCCTCGCCGCTGGCCGGGCTTCGTGGAGGGCTTCCAGCGCGTGGAGGAGCAGGCCTCGGAGTGGCCGGAGGAGGGCGGCAAGGTCGTGTGGGTCTCGGGCGAGGGCGGCCGGGGGCGCGTGACCGAGAAGGTGAAGACCAGCGCGCCGACGGAGTTCCGCACGCTGGTGTTCGAGGATCGGCTCGTGGGCACGCAATCCTTCGTCGCGGCCGAGCAGGTGGACGGCAGCCGGGTGGAGCTGGCGCTCGAGTACGAGCTCACCAGCCAGAGCCCCCTGAGGGGCTTGACCGACATCCTTTTCATCCGCCGCGCGCTGCGCGATGCCCTCGGCCGAACGCTGCGCCGGTTCGCGGTGGAGGCGCAGGACGAGGCCGGGCTCAGGTAGCGTCCTGGCTGCATGGCCAAGGAACCAATCCCTCTGCAGGGCAAGGTGGTTGCGATCACCGGTGCCGCCCGCGGCATAGGTCTCGCGACCGCCAAGGCGTGCGCCGCGCGCGGGATGAAGGTGGCGATCGGAGACCTCGACGAGGCCGAGGCCAAGCGTGCCGCCGAGAGCGTGCCGGGAGCGGTCGGCCTGCCGCTCGACGTGACCGACCGGGAGTCCTTCGAGCGCTTTCTCGACGCCACCGACGAGCAGCTCGGCAACGTGGACGTGCTGGTGAACAACGCGGGCATCATGCAGCTCGGCCCCTTCGTTGACGAGGACGACGTGACCGCCAAGCGCCAGGTGGACATCAACGTGCACGGCGTGATGTACGGCATGAAGATCGTGCTGGCGCGCTTCCACGCGCGCAACGCCGGCCACCTCGTGAACATCGCCTCCTCTGCCGGCAAGGCCGGCTTCCCCGGCGGCGCCACCTACTGCGGCACCAAGCACTTCGTGATCGGCGTGAGCGAGGCCGTCCGCGCCGAGCTGCGCGACACCGACATCGAGGTCTCGTGCGTGATGCCGGGAGTGGTGAACACCGAGCTCGCATCCGGGCTGCCGTCTGCGCGTGGAGTGAAGAACGTGGAGCCCGAGGAGGTTGCCGCGGAGATCGTGGGCGCGCTCGAGCACCCGCGCTTCGACGTCTACGTGCCGCGCGCCGCGGGCACGATCACCAAGGTGATCGGCGTGCTCCCGCGAGGTGCGCGAGAGGCCGTCGGCCGGGCGCTGAAGGCCGATAAGGTGCTTGCCGCCGCCGACCCCGAGGCCCGCCGCGGCTACGAGCTGCGCGCGTCGCAGTCAGAGCCAGGCCTCGAGGGCGGAGAGCCTCAGAAGCAGCTTTCCGAGAAGACCTAGAAGACCCTAGAAAGGACTCATGTACGTATTCAAAGCCGCCGTCGTCGGCGCCGGCACGATGGGCGGAGAGATCGCCCAGGTGATCGCCTCATCGGGCGTCCCGGTCGTGCTCAAGGACGTGAAGGACGAGTTCGTCCAGACCGGGCTCGACAAGGCCCGCGAGGTCACCCAGGGCCAGCTCTCGGGCCTGGTGGGCAAGGAGAAGATCACCCAGGAGCAGGCCGACGCCCAGCTCGAGGAGATCACCGGCCGCATCACCGGCACCACCAAGTACGAGGGCTTCGGCGACGTGGACTTCGTGGTCGAGGCCGTGCCGGAGCGGATGGAGATCAAGCAGGCGGTGTTCGGCGAGCTGGACGAGGTCACGCCCGGCCACGCGATCCTCGCCTCCAACACCTCGTCGCTGTCCATCTCGGAGATGGCCGACGCCACCCTGCGCCCCGACAAGGTCGTGGGCTTCCACTTCTTCTACCCCGCCTCTGTGATGCGGCTGATCGAGGTGATCGAGGGTGAGGAGACCTCCGAGGAGACGCTCCAGGCCACCAGCAACTTCGCCCAGGCGATCCGCAAGACCGCGGTGCGCTGCGGCGAGGGCCCGGGCTTCGTGGTGAACCGCATCCTCAACTCGGCCGTGTCCGAGGTGTGGAAGGTGACCGAGGAGGAGGGGCTCGACATCAAGGAGGTCGACAAGATCATCCAGGAGTCCGGCACGGTCCCCATGGGCCCGTTCTTCCTCACCGACCTGCTGGGCCTCGACACCGTGCTGCACGTGGCCGAGCACCTGCAGGAGAGCTACGGCGACCGCTTCTACGTCTCATCGAAGATGAAGGAGCTCGTCGACGCCGGCGACCTCGGCCAGAAGACCGGGAAGGGGTTCTACGAGCATGGCTGACGCCACTGGAAACCATCGTCGAGCGGATGGGGCTCAAGACCCTCGTCGAGTCCTGCCTGGTGCTCGAGGAGGGCGAGGCCTCCGCCAAGGACATCGAGATCGGGATGATGATGGGCGCGGGCATCCTGCCCGGCCCCTTCAGCCGCGCCGACGACCAGGGCCTGGACTCCGTGCTCGAGGCGCTGGAACGCGCCCAGACCGAGTGGGGCGACGGCTTCGAGCCGCCCGCTGGTGCTCAAGCGCCTGGTGGCGCAGGGCCGCCTGGGCAAGAAGAGCGGCCAGGGCTTCTTCCCCTATCCCGCAGCCCGACGACGGCCAGTCGCGCGAGACGATCGCGCTGGAGACGCGCGGCGACGTGGGCATCGTGTGGCTCAACCGCCCGCCCGCAAATCCGCTCTCCCCGCAGGTGATTCGAGAGCTCACCGAGTTGTGGGAGGAGATCGACGGCAAGCTGCGGGTGGTGGTGTTCGCCTCGTCGAACATCTTCACGTTCAGCGCCGGGGCCGACATCAAGGAGTTCACCAAGATGTCGCCCGAGAAGGAGGGCAAGGAGCTGATCGACTCCGGCCACGCCTTCATGCGCGGGATGGAGCAGTCGCGCACGGTGACGATCGCCGCGGTCAACTCGCTCGCCTTCGGCGGCGGTTGCGAGCTGGCGATGGCGTGCGACTTCCGCCTGGCGGCGGAGTCGGCCACCTTCGGCCAGCCCGAGATCAACCTCGGGATCATCCCCGGCTTCGGCGGCACGCAGCGGCTGCCGCGGCTGGTGGGCGAGGCCAAGGCGCTGGAGATGAACCTCGTCGGCGACCCGATCGGCGCCTACGACGCGCTCCGGCTCGGCCTCGCGAACCAGGTGGTGCCCGACCACGAGCTGTTCGACACCGCGCTCGCGTGGGCGAGGAAGCTCGCGGACCAGGCGCCGCTCGCCGTGGAGCAGATCAAGCGCGTGTCGGCCAATGGCGATCTCGATGCAGGGCATCGAGGCCGAGAAGGCCGGCTTCGCGGCGGCCTTCGGATCCGAGGATGCGAAGGAGGGGATCGGGGCATTCCTGGGCAAGCGCCAGCCGAAGTTCGAGGGCAAGTAGCGCGGCTCGCGGAGCTCCTCCGCGATGCCAAGCGCGCGGTCGTCCTCACCGGGGCCGGCATCTCGGTGCCCTCCGGCATCCCGGACTTCCGGTCGCCGGGCACCGGCCTGTGGGAGAACGTGGATCCGATGGAGGTCGCCCACATCGATGCGTGGCGGAGGGACCCGGATCGGTTCTGGGCGTTCTACGGGCAGCGGTTCGCTTCGTTGATCGACACCCGCCCGAACCGCGCCCACGCGATCGTCGCGGAGCTGGAGCGCCGCGGCCACGTGCGCGGCGTGATCACGCAGAACATCGACCGCCTCCACGGCATGGCGGGCAGCGAGCACGTGGTGGAGGTGCACGGCTCGATCGAGTGGAGCCGCTGCATGACCTGCAACGGGCGGGTCGAGCTCGAGAAGGTGGTGGAGCTGCTGGACGCCGGCGACGGCGCGCCGGAGTGCGCAGCGTGCGTGTCGCCGCTCAAGCCCGACGTGGTGCTGTTCGGCGAGCTGCTGCCCGACGCGGCGATGGCCGAGGCCCAGTCTCTGGCCGCCGAGGCGGACCTGATGGTCTGCATCGGCTCGTCGCTCACCGTCTACCCGGTGGCCGGGCTGCCCGCGCTGACCCATGGCGAACGGCGGCAAGCTGGTGCTGGTCACCGAGGGCGAGACGCCCTACGACGCCGAGGCCGACGTGAAGCTGGACGGCGACGTGGTGGCCGAGCTCGAGGCCGTGCTGGCGGCGCTTCAGTCGTAGATCGAGGAGAGATGGGCGTAGCGGGAGTCCGGACCGCCCACCTCCCTGCCGTTGATCCACGCCCGGCCGCCGCCTCGGGGAGAGGTGAGGCGACGGCGGGCCTGGATCACCCGGGACATCCGCTGATCGCGGTGGCTGTCAACACCACGGGGAAGGGTGTGCACCGGTGCCTTCATGGGGGGCATCTTCGTCTCCGCCATCGACCGCTCCTATCGCCACTTGGCCAAACTCTCCGGTCGCCTGCTCGACCGGCTGTCGATACGACGCTACGGACCTCGCAAAGTGCGAAGTGAAAATCGCGTGACGCTTATATCCCGCCGAGGCGGCGCGCCCGCAGGGCGGACTCCATCCGCACGACTACCGCGGCCAGATCCCGTGCGAGGTCGGGGGGCAGGTCGCCGCTGAGCGCGGCGTTGGCTGCCCGGCCCACGGTCTCGCGGTCCGCCTCGAGTGCCGGACGCCGGTCGCCCGGCATCTCGGCCATCTCGGCCAGCAGGCCCTCCAGGGCCACGCGTGCCTGCAGAGCGGCCTCGCGCGGGCGGCCCGAGTCGAGGTCCGCCCTCGCCCTGAGCACCAGCTCCTCGCAGGCCAGCACCTGCTCGCGGCCGCCCACCAGGGCGGCAAAGCGCTCCTCGGGCGCCTCCATCGACCGTCGCACGCGCCGGCGCTCCCGCGGCAGCTCCCACGCCTCCGCGAAGCGGCCGTCGGCAACGGAGTCGCCTGGGCCGTAGCCGATCCGCACGACCAGGGCGGACGCGGCGGAGACGTCGCGCGCGTGCGGGTCCGCCTTCGCCGTGCGGTAGAAGTGGATCGAGCGGTTCAGCACGGCCAACGCGGCGTCGATCTCCGCATCCGCTGCCTCGACGTCGCCGCGCAGGCCGATCATCCAGTCGGCGGCCTCGCCCTCGTCGGCGAAGGGAGCGGGGCGGCTGATCGTGGCCCGCGAGGTGGGGACGGGCTCGGCGTCGGCAGTCGTCACGTCTCGGCCCTTGCGCCCGGAGAGAAAGCGGCGCTGCGGAGCTCCGAGCGTGGTGAGCACGAGCACGTGCTCCGGCTCCGCATCCGCGTCGCTGCGGACCAGGAAGCGTCCATCCCCAGGCCCCAGCAGGAACCCGAACTCGAACTGAACGAAGCCGAACAGAACCTGGAAGCTACTCGCCGCTGTGCGCGTCCGACGCCCGCTTGGGCTTCTTGACCGGGATCGCGTACTTCGACGGCTTGGTCGGCACGACCGGGTTGTCGATCTTGCGCAGCTGGTTGAGCAGGTCGGACCACTGGCCGGGCTTGAGCACGGCCAGCGCCTGCTTGCCGAGCTTCTTGTTCGAACCGAACAGCGGCCGGAAGCCGACGTGGATGTGGTCGGCGTGGTCGCCCATCGCCACCGTCGCGCCGCCGATCTCCAGCAGGGAGATGATCTGGTCGGGCGCCATCGTGCCCTGGAGGCGCATCAGCCTGCGTACGGACTGCTCGGTGATCCCGCCGCCCTCCTGGTGGCCGAGGATCGGGACGCCGTTGATCTTGGCGATGTCGACCGCGTTGCCCGAGGAGTGGTGGGACACGTTGCCCGAGCTGGTGAAGAAGCCGTGGCCGCACTTCAGCGAGGTGACGGTTGGCTTGAGGCCGGACTCGGCGAGGTAGGCGAGGGTGGCCAGCACGCGCCGGTCGATCTGGCCGGACTGGATGTCCTTGCGGCCGCAGTCGTAGAGCTCGATCCGCTCGTCCGACAGCACGCGCTTCTCGAGCAGCGGCTTCGGCAGAAGCAGGATCTGGCCGATCGAGAAGCCGTCGGCGTCCTCGTCGCCGTAGAGCACGTTGCGGCCCGAGGCGCGGTAGATGGCGGTGGCCTCGAGCAGCTTCCAGCCGTCGAGGATCGGCTTCGGGTCGATCCGCGGCGCGCCCTTGCCCGCCGGGCGGATCGAGAAGTCGACGTGCGAGGCCTTCGCGCCCTCCGCGCCGCCGATACGGCCGAGGATGGTGCCGCCGATCACGCGCGAGCCGCGCTTGAGGCGGCGCAGGCGCACGTCCTTGGCGTCCCCGCCGAACGGACGCGAGAAGTAGTTCTTGTAGGTCTCGAAGCCACCCTTGGCGGCCTTCTTGTCGAGCAGCTGCTCGAGGCCGCCGGACTCACGCGCGAGCGGAGTGTCCGGGTGGGCGAAGAGGCGCTCCTTGATGGGGATCGACGCCTGAGGGTCGTCGGTGGGCTTCGAGCGGGCCGGCTCGCGCTTCGAGTCGTCGAGGTCGGGCTGGCGGCCGGCGGACGCGGGCGTGGACGGCTTGTCGTCGCGGGCAGTATTTCGAACGGACGAGGAATCCTGCGAATCTTTTCCGTTGGCCTTGATCGCCTTGGCCGACTTCTTCGGGTCGACCGCGTCCGCCTTGGGCACCGGGTAGTACTTCGCGGTCGAGCCGAGGCCCGCGTACTGGTAGCGGTTGCCGTAGACGTCCTGGAGCACGATGTAGCGGCCGAGCTTCTCGCTCTCGCCGATCTTCTTGATCTCGCCGTCGTTCACGGCCACGATCGGCGAGCCCTTCTGGGCGAAGATCTCGACCGAGCGGCGGCCGTCCTGGTCCTCGATCACGTTGGCCGCGTTCTGGCCCTTCTTCACGCGCTTGGCCGTCTCCTTCTCCTGGAGGTCGTCGGCGTAGCGGGCGCGGGCGGCGACGGGGAAGCGGCCCTCGGTGAGGCCGGTCAGTGATCCGACGAGGTCGGCGGGGACGCCGGCGATCAGACGTGCGCGGAGCATCACCGAGTCGACGTACCAGTCGGCGTGGTTGTAGGCAAAGATCGACCGGCGCACGTCCTTCTCATAACCGGCGGCCTTCAGATAGCGGCCGGCGGCGAAGATCGCGTCGACGGGGTTGTAGGGGTCCTTCTTGCCGTCCTTGTTCGCATCCACCCCATAGGCCCGCCAGCTGGAGGGGATGAACTGCATCCAGCCCAGCGCCCCGGCGGAGGAGACGTTGAGGTTGCGGCCGTAGTCGGTCTCGATCTCGTTGATCGCCGCCAGGATCTCCCACCGCACCCCGTACTGAATCCCCGCCGCCTGATAGATCGGCAACAGGAACACCGGCACCCGGAACTTCCGAATCACGAAATTCGGCACACCCGTCGTAAACGACGGACCGGGGAGCGCGTCCACGAAGCCCGGGTTGGTGGGAGCGGGCGAGCCGTCGGGGTTGCGGAGCTTGGTCCGGCGCGGGCGCTTGCGCTTGCGCGCGGGAGCCTCGACCTCAGGTTCAGCCTCGTCGGTGTTCTCCTCGAGCTTCGGCTTCTTGCGCTTCTTCTTCCCGGAGCGCGGCTGCTCGGATCCGGCGCCGGGCTTCGGCGCGGGGTCGGCCGGCTCGGGCTTCGGCTCGGGCTTGGGGTCCGAGGGGGTGCCGGGCGGCACGGGCTCACCGGGAAGCTGGATCTGGTCGAGCGGCGTGCCCTCGGGCACGTCGACGGTGATCGGGATCACCTGGCCGGTGATCAGCTTCACGTAGATGGTGCGCTTCTCGGCCGAAGCGGGCAGGGTGAACGCGGTCAGGGCAGCAACTGCGACGAGCGCAGCGCACAGCGAAAGTTGGATAGCCCGCGTTCTCATCCCTCGATCCTCGTCTCCTCCCTGAGACCCCGCCACAGGGCGCCTTTCGGCCGCGCGCAAGCTATCAGAAGCCGCTGCCAATCCGTGTCAGCACCTGGAGCTATCGGCGTAAGCTAGTTGGTGCTTTCTAAAGGTGCAATAGGGAACCGTCGCCCAGGTGGCGCGACCCCTCTCAGGTCAGTCTCGACTCGAGGTTTAGCGTTGCCCTGGCGGGGCCGGAGAACCGCAGCCGTGCGCTACGCTCGCCGCGATGAGCGACGATGAACAGAACTTGGTCGACCGCCTCTCCCGTCAGGGCGAGGAGGCACTCGGCAAGATCGCCGAGGAGCTCGTGGCGAACACTGTCGTGAACCGCGCCCTCAGCGGCGCCTTCGAGGCGCGCGAGAAGGCCGTCCACGCGCAGGAGGCCGCCATGGGCGCCCTCAACATCCCGTCAGCCGCGGACATCGAGCGGCTCACCCGCCGCCTGCGCTCGGTCTCGCAGCGCCTCGAGGGCATCGAGGACTCGCTCGACCGTCTCGAGGAGCGGCCCGCTCCCGCCGCGGCGGCGCCGGCGCAGGCGCCGGAGGGCCTCGAGGCCAGGCTCGACGAGATCGCCAGGGACATCGCCGCGCTGCGTGCCGCGGTGGCGCCCGGCTCCGAGCCCGTGCCGCGGGCCCAGGAGCGCCTCACCGTCACCGAGCAGTAGCCGCCGAGGCCAGCGCCGCGTAGGCGGTCTCGCCCAGGCGTACGCCCGCGCCCTCGAGCTCCTCGCCGGAGATCCTCTGCCGCTCGCCCGCCGCGAGCTGGTCGCTCACCGTCAGCAGCACGGCGGCGGCCGCGCCGCGCCGCTGAGCGATGGCCAGCAGCGTCGCCGCCTCCATCTCCACAACCTCGGCCCCGGCGGCGACCCACTCCGCCTCCACCTCCTCGCGCGCGTCATAGAAGAGGTCGGTCGAGACGGCGGTCACCGCGCGGGCGTCGAGCGCGGACGCCAGGTCTGCGTCGGGACGCAGCGGGGCGGAGGCGCCCAGGGCGCGGCTTGCGCCGTCGGCTCCGATCACCTCGTGGGCGCTCACCAGCTCACCGAGCTCCAGGCCCTCCACCAGGGCGCCGCAGGTCCCGATGCGCACGAGCGTCCGGGCCCCGAGGTCGATCAGCTCCTCGATCACGATCGCCGCGCTCGGGCCCCCCATGCCGGTGGACTGGATGCTCAGCAGGTCCCCGTCGGCGGCGGTGCCCGTGTAACCCCAGAGGCCGCGGGCGTGGTTGAACATCCTCGGCTGGTCCAGCAGCGCCTGCGCCACCAGCAGGGCCCGGTGGGGATCGCCCGGCAGGAGCACGCGCTCGGCCAGCGGCTCGGAGGGGCGCAGGTGGATCGGCTCGGCCACTCCGGCACCTTATGCTGCCCCGATGGCAGACCCACGCGACATCTCCGATGCGCTCCGCGAGGCGGTCGACCGCACCGTGCAGACCACCGTCGAGACGCGCGAGCGCGCCCAGGACGCGGTGGACGACCTGGTGAAGGGCGCCGGGAAGAGCGGACGCAACGTGCGCGCGGCGGTCGAGGACCGGTTGCCGGCGACGCAGGACGATGTGAAGGCGATCAAGAGCGAGCTGCGGGCGATCAATCGCCGCCTCGACGAGATCGAGAAGCGCCTGCCGGGCAGTTGACGGTGGCGGGACGGAGGGTCCTGATCACCGGGGTCGGGAGCTACATCGGCTCCGCCCTCGCCCGGCGGCTCGCGGCCGATCCGGAGTTCGAGCACGTCGCCGGCCTCGACAGCCGCCGTCCCGCGCAGCCGGTCGAGGGCGCGCGCTTCATCGAGGCGGACATCCGCGACCCGGTGATCGCGACGCTGATCCCGCGGGAGGAGGTGGACACCGTGGTGCACAACCAGATCGTCCGCCGGCCGGGGCCCGGGATGTCGAGCCGGACGATGCACGACATCAACGTGATCGGGACGCTCCAGCTGCTCACCGCCTGCGAGGGCTCGCCGGGGATCCGGACGATCGTGATCCGCGGCTCCGCGGGCATCTACGGCGCCGAGCCGCACGCACCCCAGTTCTTCACCGAGGAGATGGCGCGGCTGTTTCCGCTGCGCACCCGGTTTCAGCGCGACGTCGGCGAGATCGAGAACTACTTCGAGACCTACTCGCGACGCCACCCCGGGGTGACCTGCACGATGCTGCGCTACCAGCCGGCGATCGGCCCGGCGCTCTCCACCCAGGTCACCCGCTACCTCTCCTCGCCCGTCGTGCCCACCTACCTGGGCTTCGACCCGCGGCTCCAGGTGGTGCACGAGCAGGACGGGCTCGATGCGCTCACGGCGGCGGTCCAGCGGCCCGTGCGGGGCGCCGTGAACGTGGCCAGCCCGGGCACCATCGGCCTCGCGCGCATGATCCGGCTGGCACACAAGCCGTCCCTGCCGGTGGCCGGCCCGGCGTTCGGCGCGGCCACGGGCCTGCTGCGGAGGGTTGGACTGGCTGAGCTGTCGGAGGACTTTCGCCGGCTGCTTCGCTACGGCCGCGCGGTCGACACCGCGCGGCTGGTGGACGAGGTGGGCTTCACGCCGCGGTTCAGCACCGCGGGCGCCGTGGAGGACTACGTGGCGGCGGGGGACTGATGCCTTCCCGCCCACCCCTCGGCGCGGCCACCGGCTTCCTTCGCGGCCTTCGGGCCGGGCTCGACGCAGGCCTCGACCTGCCCGAGGCCGCCGCGCGTGGGGCGGCCGGGCTTCCGCACGACGCGCGCGAGCGGGTGCGCGCTGCTGTGCGGCGCCTCGAGGGCGAATACGGCGAGGACGACTGGGGCTTCGACGAGGAGTTCGCGCGGCTGGTCGAGCCCGGCTTCGACTTCCTCTACGACCGCTGGTGGCGAGTCAAGGCCACGGGGTTGGAGAACGTGCCCGCCCACGGCCGCGCGCTGCTCGCCGCAAACCACGCCGGCATCCTGCCGTGGGACGCGACGATGATGTCGGTCGCGATCATGCGCGAGCACCCGCTGCCGCGCTATCCGCGTTTTCTCGTTCTCAACTGGGCCTTCGAGCTGCCCTACGTGTCGATGGCGATCCGGAAGGTCGGCGGGGTGGTCGCATCGCCCCACAACGCCCTGCGCCTGCTCGAGGACGACCAGCTGGTGGCCGTCTTCCCCGAGGGCGTGAAGGGCACGGGCAAGGCGTACGCCGAGCGCTACCGCCTGCAGCGCTTCGGCCGCGGCGGATTCGTGGAGCTGGCGCTGCGCGCAGGGGCGCCGATCGTGCCGGTGGCGGTCGTGGGCAGCGAGGAGATCTATCCCAAGCTCGGGGAGGCCCCGCTGCTGGCGCGTCTCACGGGCGCTCCCTTCTTCCCGCTCACCCCGTTGTTCCCGTGGCTGGGCCCGGCCGGCGTGGTGCCGCTGCCGTCGAAGTGGAGGATCGAGTTCTGCGAGCCGATCGAGACCGCCTCCTACGGGCCCGACGCGGTGGCCGACCGGTCGCTGGTGCTCGAGCTGTCCGAGCGCGTGCGGTCGACGGTGCAGCAGGCGCTGTACGCGAATTTGGTGAAGCGCGGCAACCCCTTCGTGTAGGTTCGCGCCACCCGACTCGAGGAGTGGCATGAGCGAGCAGCCCAACTACGAGCCTCCCGCGGCCGAGGAGATTCAAGGCGACGGGTCCCCGGCGGAGACCTGCGCGATGATCGTGACCGACTCATGAGCGACACCACGCCCCAGTACGACCCGCCCGCAGCCGAAGAGATCGACATCGACGGAAACCCGACGGACACCTGCGCGCTCGTCAGCACGCTCGCGGACTGACGCATCTTGCGCCTGCTCGAGGAGAGCTTCACGCTCCGGCGGGTCGCGAGGCGAATCGGTGTGGCCCGGCCCGCGCGCACGCGCGACGAGCCCCCCGAGCTGCCGGTCGGCGTCAAGCTCGAGCTGACCTACCACTGCAACCTCCGGTGTGGCTTTTGCTACACCGACTCGCCCCGCCACACGGCCGAGCAGACCCCGGAGATGGGCAAGGACGAGTGGCTGAGGATCGCCGACGAATGCCTGGAATTGGGCGCCGTCGAGGCGGTGATCACCGGCGGAGAGCCGCTGCTGTACCCGGAAGTCACTCTCCCGGTGATCGACCGGCTCGCCGCCGGCGGAGTGGGGGTCACGCTCAACAGCAACGGCTGGTTCGTGGACGAGGCGATGGCCGCTCGCCTCGGCGAGGTGCCCGGATTGCACGTGCACGTCTCGCTCGACGGCGCCCGCCCCGACGTCCATGAGGCCTCGAGGGGTGTCCCGGGCAGCTGGCGCCGCGCCGTGGCCGGGATGCATCACATGCTCGAGAACGGGATCGCCGTGCACGGTGTTCACGTGGTCACCCCGGAGAACGAGGGCGGGGTGGACGACTACCTCGAGCAGATGTGGGCGCTGGGTCTGCCGGCCCTGCGAGTGACCCCCGTGGTTCCCGTCGGTGCGGCGGCACGCGGCGAGAAGTGGGGTGTGAGCCGCGCACGGATCGATGACCAGGTGAAGCAATTCCGGGATCGGCGGGGGGAGGACATGAGCGTGTTGGTTTCCGGTGGGAGCGGCGCTCCGATCGCGTACAGGGACGATCTCGCGCCCGCCGCCCTGCTGGTGCGCCCCGACGGGCGCGTTCGCATCGACTCGCTCCACCCGTTCAGCTTCGGCCACGCGCTCGATGACGGCCTTGCCCACTGCTGGGCCCGGATCCGCGAGGACTGGCGCTCTCCCGTGATCACCGAGTGGGCGGAGGGGATCTCGAGCTCGACGGGATTGAGCAACGCGGGCCTCGTGCCCTACCTCGACGAGGAGGCCGAGATCGGCCGGCCGGTGCCGGCGAGCCGGTCCGACGAGCAGCGCAGGAAGAGCGCCGGGCAGAAGGTGCTGCGCCCGGTCGAGCCGGAGCGCCCCGCCGACCCGGCGGCGGCGGACCGCGAGGCGCGGGAGTACGTGCGCGGGCTCGCGCTCTCGCGCCGCTATCGCCACGCCGACGTGCGGGCCAGCGGCGGTAGCGCCGAGCGCGTGGTGCGGCGTCTTCGCGATGGCGGGATGGTCCGTCTCAACCTGGCCGGCGCCACCGCCTTCGACGCCCTCGCCGACGGCACTGCGGCCGACGCCGTCGCAGCCCTGCGCGAGGAGCACCCCGGCATCGCACCGGCGCGGATCGAGGACGACGTGCTGGCGCTGGTCCGGCGGCTCACCCGCACCGGGCTGATCGTCCCGGAGGGTGCGCGCGGACCGGTCCAGGACTTCGGCGCCTCGGCGCCAGACCTGCCCGGCGTGGCGGTCGGGCGCCGCGCCTAACCGGCCGGTGGGCAGTCTCTTCGGCCACGAGGTGGCCTCCGAGCTGACGCTCGAGCGCCTCAACGACGTGCCCGGGCCGCGGGGACGGCTCGAGGTGCGCCGTGCCGGCGGGAACCCCCTCGACGTGCACGCCGAGCTGACCGCGTGGTCGGAGATCGAGGGCCGGGTCTTCGCCGTCGCGCGCCGGCCCGAGGGCGAGCTGGTGATCTCCTGCAGCCTGACCGGCGCCTGGAGCGCCGACCCCGCCGAGGGGCTGGTGGAGGCGCTGCCGCCGCCGGGCGTGGCGGCGACGTCGATCGAGCACAGGCTGGTGTCGGTGATCATTCCGCTGCTGCTGGCGGAGCGGGGTGACCTGGTGATCCACGCCTCGGCGGTGGACACCGAGGCGGGCGCCGTGTTGTTCGCCGGGCCAAGCGGCCGTGGCAAGTCGACCACGGTGGCGGCCCTCGCCCGCGCCGGCCTGCCGACCCTCGCCGAGGACGGCCTGGTGGTGGAGCTCGCCGGCGGGGGGCCGCTGGCCTGGCCGGGAGCACGTGGCATCCGGCTGAAGGGCCCGGGCGAGGCGGCGGGCGCCGCCGGCCTGGACTACCCGCCGGGGCTCGCGCAGACGGCGGATGCCCCGGCGGAGGGCCGTCCGGTGGCGGCGGTGGTGGCGCTGACCCCGCGAGGCGAGACGCTCACGCTGGAGGCGCTGTCGCCTGGGGAGGGGGCTGCCGCACTCGGGGCGAGCCTGTTCCACCGCGGTGGCCCCGAGGGGCTGCGGCCGGCGTTTCGCTCCCTCGCCCGCCTCGTCGAGGCGGTGCCCGCGTACGTGTGCTCGCTGCCGGACGACCTCGGCGCCCTCGCCGATGCGGCGCCCAGGGTGATCGAGCGGGTCAGCCGGCGCTGAGCAGGCCGCGCTCGCACATGTTCTCGACGAACGCGGACGCGTCGGTGAGTGCCGTGGGGGCGTCGACGTCGAAGTGCTCCTCGAGCGCGGCGGCCAGCGACTCGATCGACCTCGGCTCGTCGAGCGCCTTCCACAGGACCGCGCCGGCCGTGTTGAGGCGCAGGAAGGTGTCGTCGTCCAGATCGAGGATCACGGTCTCCCCGCCGACGTCCTCGACGATCGCCCGCTCGTTGCGGGTCACGGTGGAGCTCGGGTCCACGGCGGCCAGCTTAGTTGCGCGACGGTTCCTAGCGCCTCGGCCTGAGCCCGGCGACCGCTGCGCGCATGTGGCGGCCCACGAGACGCCACGTGGGCGCCCCGTCCTCGCCGACGGAGTCGCGAAGCCCCGCTCGCGAGGGGATGAGCACGCGGCGCAGGTAGGCCGCCTTCTCGCGCCCGCGCATCATCGCCAGTCGGCCGACGTGCAGCGACGCGCCGGCGTCGAGCTCCTCCACCGCTCGCAGCGGCCCCCACGCCGGTGGCGCACCCGCCTCGAGCGGCCGTGCCCGGCCGAGGCCCAGGTGGCGCTCCACGTAGTCCAGGCCGCGATGCAGGACCCACAGCAGCCCGTGACGATCGGCCAGGTCGAAGCCCGCCCGCCAGTCCGAGTCGCTCGCGTCGCGCGCGGCGAGTTCCAGGTCGCGTAGCCAGATCAGGCGCTTGCCCCGGTCGCTGCAGAGATGGAAGGCGAGGACGAGCAGCTCGCCGGGCGGCGCCGGAACCGCCACCGCGTGCTGCCCGACCGTGAGCGTCTGCGCATCGCGGGCCAGGAAGTCGTGGGAGAGCGCCTCGCCGAGCGGGTCGTCGCCCACGCGCCAGTGCAGCTCCACGTCGAGGTTGCGCCTCCCCACCTTGCGCCGGACGTGCACGTCGTGGCCGTGGGACTCGCCGAACGCGGGGTCGAACTCAACGATGCGCTCGTACCCGCGCTCGGTGAGCGCATCGGCTGCGATCGCGAGGGCATCACGGGGCAGGAGCAGGTCCAGGTCGACGAAGGTCCGCAGCGCCGGCTCGGGGTGGTGGCGAGCGGCGGCCGGGCCCTTGATCAGCAACGGCTCGACGCCGCAGGCTGTGGCGATCAGCGGCTCGATGGCGGCCAGCTCAGCCTCCAGCGCGCGCGTGCTCAGCGCGCGGATGTGGGCCACGTCGCGAAGCGTCGCCGCCTGCTCCTCGGGGAGCCGCAGCCGGCCCGCGGCGATCGCCGCGGCGGCGTGCGAGCTGAAACGGTGGTGCAGGACCGCGTCGGAGAAGGCCTCCGGGTCATCCGGCTCGATGTGGCGGCCCTCGATGAGGGCGATCAGCGCCGGGACCTGCCCGGCGTGCGGGAGCGAGAGCGGCTCGCGCCGCCTCAGAAGTGGACGCCTCGCAGCAGGTACGCCATCGCGACGGCCTCGGTCGACATCTCCTCGTCCGCGGCCACCGGCACCCCGTCCTCGCCCGGCGCGAGCTCCTTCTTCTTGTCCTTGCCCTTCGCCGCCTTGGAGTCGGGGAACAGGTTGTAGGCCTGGTTGAGCACGATGTCCACGGTGGCCGGCGACAGCGAATACAGGATCTCGCCGAAGGTCCCGAGCCGTGAGGCCTTGCGCTTGGGCTTGTCGATCATCGCGTCGGTGAGCATCTCCGCGGCCTCCGTGGGGGAGAGCGTGGGGAAGGCCTTGTACATATCGGTTGGCGCGATCATCGGCGTGCGCACCAGCGGCATGTAGATCGTCGTGAACTTCACGTTGTCGGCCACGCACTCCGGCGCAGCGCAGCGGGAGAACGCGTCGAGCGCGGACTTCGATGCCACGTACGCGGAGAAGCGCGGCGTGTTGGTCTGCACCCCGATCGACGACACGTTGATGATGTGGCCGGTCTTGCGCTCGCGCATCCCCGGCAGCAGGGCCATGATCAGCTTGAGCGCCCCGAAGTAGTTCAGCTGCATGGTGCGCTCGTAGTCGTGGAAGCGGTCGTAGGAGCGCGCGACGCTGCGGCGGATCGACCGCCCGGCGTTGTTGATCAGCACGTCCACGCCGCCGTGCTCGTCGATCACCTCCTTGGCCATCCGCTCGATGTCCTCGAGGTCGGACAGGTCGGCGGGGTGCACGTGAGCCGTGCCGCCGGCCTCCTCCACCTGCTTGGCCACCTCCTCCAGCTTCTCGCGCGTGCGCGAGACGAGGATCACGGTGCCGCCCGCCTCACCGACCCTGATCGCCGTCTCCAGGCCGATCCCCGATGACGCGCCGGTGATCAGCACCCGCTTGTCCTTGATCGCGGTGGCCAGCGAGCGGTCGCGGAACAGGTCGGGGTCGAGGTTGCGCTCCCAGTAGTCCCACAGCTTCGGCGCGTAGGTGTCAAGCGGCGGGACGGCGATGCCGGTGCCGTTCAGCACCCGCTGGGTGTCGCGGGCGTCGAAGGTGCAGCGGAAGTCCCGCACCTCCATGGCCGCGGGCGGGATGCCGAGGTCGTTGTAGATCTGGTTGCGGATCTTCTTGATCGTCGGAACGGCGTTAAGCCCGGCGCGGACCCCCTTCGGGACCACGTTCATGAGGTTCTGGTCGACCCTCATCGCGAACTGCGGCGCGTGGGCGGCCTTGGCGAAGGCGTTCAGCGCGTTGCCCACGCTCATCGGCTCGGGATCCACGAGGTGGAACGTGTCGCCCGGCAGGTCGTCGTCGGGCAGATGCGCGATGTGGTCCATCGCCTGTGCGACGAAATCCACGGGCACCATCGTCGTGTTGCCGCCCTCGGGCCCCGCGACCGGGAACCACTCCGGCAGGGCGTGGCGCATCCGCTGCAGGAGCTTGAAGAAGTAGTAGGGACCGTCGATCTTGTCCATCTCGCCGGTCTTCGAGTGACCGAGCACGATCCCCGGGCGGAAGATCAGCGTCTTGGCCTTCACGCCCTCGCGCACCATCTTCTCGGACTCGTACTTGGTGCGGTGGTAGTGGTGGGGGAGCTTCTGCTCCTCGTCGAACATGTCCTCCTGGAACACGCCCTTGTAGGAGCCGGCCACCGCGATCGAGCTGGTGTGATGGAAGCGCCCGACGTCGTGGGCGTTGGCGAAGTCGATCACGTTGCGGGTGCCCTGCACGTTCGCCAGCTCGGAGGACTCCTCGTCGGCCTCGATGTCGTACACCGCGGCGAGGTGGAAGAGGTGGTCGATCTTCTCGTCGAAGTCCTCGACGCCCAGCTTCGGCTTTGAGAGGTCTCCGGGCACGGGGACGATTCGGCCCTCGGCCGCCCCCAGGCGCTCGATCAGGGCATCCACCTTCCCGCGCGATCCCTCGCGCACGAGCACGTGGATCGTGCCCTCGCGCTTCAGCAGCTCCTCCACGAGGTGCCTGCCGATGAAGCCCGTCGCGCCGGTCACGAAATAGTTCAAAAGCTCTCTCCTCCTGGGGACGCGGCGAGTCTATCCGGGGAGGGTTGACTCGCGGGCGCCGTAAGAGGACACTGGATTCATCGAAGCACGAAGGCCGGGAAGCGAGTCCGGTCTACGCCGCGGGCCGCTTTGCCCGCGCACAACGGCGGAGTCGCAAGGGCTCCGCCGTTGTAGCGTCCGGGGCCGTGACTGACGACCCTCACCGTCAAGGAAGCCGCCGAGCGGGCCGGGGTCACCCCGGCCACGCTGCGCCGCTGGGCTGCGTCGGGGCTGGTGCCCGGGATGAAGGGCAAGGCGGGGGAGGCCTGGACCTCGTCCGCCGCGGCCCACGCCCGGATCGTCGCGCGGCTGCGCGAGCGCGGGCACTCCCTCGACGACATCCGCGAGGCGACGGAGAAGGGCCAGCTCGCCTACGGCTTCGTGGAGGAGATGTTCCCCGAGACGCGTGGCAGCCGGAGCCTGGCGGAGGCGGCTGAGGCGACCGGTCTCGAGGAGGGGCTGATCGAGCGCTTCTGGACCTCGATGGGCCTCCCCGGCCAGAACCTGGAGACCCTCACCGACGAGGACGTGCAGGCGCTCCAGTACGCGGCGTCGGTGCTCTCGTCCGGCTTCCCGCTGGTGGCGTTCCTCCAGCTCGCGCGCGTGTATGGGCAGGCACTCGCTCAGATCGCCGACGCCGAGGTGCGGCTGTTCCACATCTACGTCCACGAGCCGCTGATGCGCGAGGGCGTGCCCGGCATGGAGATGGCCGAGGAGATGGAGCACCTCGCGCGCGACCTCCTGCCGCTCACCTCGCCCCTCATGGACTACGTGCACCAGCGCTTCCTCCAGCACTACATCGAGCAGGACGTGGTGGGCCACATGGAGGTCGAGATGGACGAGGACATCGATCTCGGCCGCCTGCGGGTGGCGATCGCGTTCTGCGACCTCGCCGGATACACGCGCTACACCGAGGAGGAGGGCGAGGAGGAGGCGCTGTCGTTCGTGGAGCGCTTCGTGGAGTCGGTTACCGCCACGCTGCCGGACGACGCCCGCGTGATCAAGACGATCGGCGACGAGGTGATGATCGTCGCCCAGGACGTGCAGGCGCTGACCGACTGGGCCGTCGGCTTCCAGCACCTCTTCCGCGAGCGCCCCGAGCCGCGCATCGGCCTCCACTACGGCGTGACGCTGTATCGCGACGGCGACTACTACGGCCGCGAGGTGAACCTGGCGTCTCGCGTGGTGGCGCGGGCCCGCGGCGGAGAGGTCGTGGTTACCGACGCCGTGGTGGAGCGGGTCGCCGAGTCCGAGCACCTCGTGTTCGAGCCGGTGGGCCAGGTCAAGCTGAAGGGCTTCGACGAGCCGCGGGCTGCTGTGCCGGGCCACGATGCCCTCGGAATGAGGGCCATGGATCGCCCGCTCACAGCCGCCGCCGACAGCGGGCTCGTCCCGGAGGGGGAGCCGCTGCTGGTGCTGCTCTCCGGAGGGGCCGACTCGGTGTGCCTGCTCGACGTGGCGCTGCGGCTGGGCGCGACCACGTCGGCGCTCCACGTGAACTACGGCCTGCGCGCCAACGCCGAGCACGAGGAGGCTCATTGCCGGGCGCTGTGCGCGGCGCGCGACGTGCCGCTGGTGGTGGAGCGCGCGTGGCTGCCCTCGACGGGGAACCTCCAGGCCCACGCTCGCGACGCGCGGTATCGCCTGGCCGAGCGCCACGCCCCCGGTGACTACGCGGTGGCCCACACGGCCACCGACCAGGCGGAGACCGTGCTCTATCGCCTCGCGGTCTCGCCGGGGCGCCGGGCCTTGCTCGGGATGGAGGCCCGGCGCGGCCGGCTGGTGCGGCCCCTCCTCACCGTCACCCGCGAGGAGACCCGCGCCTACTGCCAGTCGAGGGGCCTCACGTGGCGCGACGATGAGTCGAACGACGATCCGCGCTTCGCGCGCGCACGCGTGCGGGGAGAGATCCTGCCGGCGCTGCGAAGCCTCTCGCCGGCCGCGGAGCGCACGATCGCGGACACGGCGGGGCTGCTGCGCGAGGAGGCGGCGGTGCTCGACGTGGTGGTGGCCGAGGCCCTCGCGGAGCTCGGCGGCGGGCCGGTCGTGGAGCTCACGGCGCTCGCGGGGCTGCCGCGCGCCGTGGCGCGCCTGGTGCTGCGGTCGCTGGCGGAGGAGGCGTTTGGGAGTGAGTTCTCCCTGAGCTCGTCCCAGGTCGATGCCGTGCTCACGCTGGGCGAGGCGGGCGGATCCGCCTCCCTGGACGTCGGCGACGGGCTGCGGGCGGTGGTGGAGTACGGGACGCTGCGCTTCCGGCGCGGCGGGGACGCGCCGGCACCGGCGCCGGTGGAGCTCGGGGTGCCTGGCGCCGTCCGCTTCGGCGGGTGGGAGGTCGAGGCGTCGGTCGGCCCTGTCTCCGCCGAGGCCTGGCTTGATCCCGGGTCCGCGCAGGGCCCGCTCGTGGTCCGGTCCTGGCAGGACGGCGACCGGATGCGACCGGTGGGCCTCGGCGGCACCAAGTCCCTCCAGGACCTGTTCACCGACCGCAAGGTCCCGCGCGCGCTGCGGCGGTCGCTGCCGGTGGTCTGCGCCGGCGAGGAGATCGCATGGGTGGCCGGTGTGGCGCTGGATGAGCGCTTCGCTGCGAAGGGCGAGGAACATGCGATCGGGCTCACCGCCCGGCGGGTGAACTGAGGTCTGAGGTCTGAGGTCTGACGTCTGGCTGTAGCTTTGCCCGCGGTGACGGACCCCGCGATCGGAGAGATCCTCGTCCAGCAGGACGACCTGGCGCATCGCGTCAAGGCGCTCGGCGTGCAGATCTCGGCCGAGTACGAGGGCCGCAGCCTGCTGCTGGTGGGCGTCCTGAAGGGGGCGTTCTTCTTCCTGTCGGACCTGATGCGCCAGCTCGACGTCCCCTGCGAGGTCGACTTCATGGCCGTTGCGTCCTACGGCTCCTCCACCGACTCGAGCGGGGTGGTGCGCATCCTCAAGGACCTGGATGCGTCGATCGAGGGGCGCGACGTGCTGATCGTGGAGGACATCGTGGACTCGGGCCTCACGCTCTCCTATCTGATGCGCACGCTCAAGGCGCGCGAGCCGGCCTCACTCGAGGTGTGCGCCCTGCTCACCAAGCCGGAGCGGCGCAAGGTGGACCTCCCGATCCGCTACGTCGGCTTCGAGATCCCGAACCGGTTCGTGATCGGGTACGGGCTCGACCACAACGAGAGGTACCGCCACCTCCCGTATGTGGCCGTACTGAACGACTAGAACCGCCCCGAAAGCGGGCGCTACACCCTTGCTACGCTTGGGTTTCACCCCTTCCGAGGGGTTTTTCTCGCCATGAACAGATTCTTCAAGAGCGCGCTCTTCCCAATCCTGATCGTGGTGGTGCTGGCGTACTTCGCCCAGCAGCTGATCAGCCCCGGCGAGAAGGACAAGGGCGGCACCAGCTACAGCGAGTTCCTGACCCAGGTCGACCGCGACCAGGTCAAGGAGGTCACGCTCAACACGAAGAACAACCGCATCGACGTCGAGCGCAAGCAGCCCGTCCCCGCGGATCAGGCGCGCAAGTACCAGACCGCCTATCCCGACAACACCGAGCAGAACCTGGTGAACACCCTTCGGGCGGAGGACATCCCGATCGAGGTGAAGGCCAAGTCCGGCAGCGGCTGGATCACGGCCCTCACCTACATCCTGCCGTTCGTGATCTTCCTGCTGTTCTGGCTTTTCATCATCAACCAGATGCAGGGCGGCGGGTCGAAGGTGATGTCCTTCGGCAAGTCGCGCGCGAAGCGGATGTCCGTGGACGCGCCGAAGATCACCTTCCGCGACGTGGCCGGGCGTGGACGAGGCCGTCGAGGAGCTCCACGAGATCAAGGAGTTCCTGGAGAACCCCAAGAAGTTCCAGTCGCTCGGCGCGCGCATCCCCAAGGGGGTGCTGCTCTACGGGCCGCCGGGCACCGGCAAGACGCTGCTCGCGCGCGCCGTGGCCGGCGAGGCGGGCGTGCCGTTCTTCTCGATCTCGGGCTCGGACTTCGTCGAGATGTTCGTCGGCGTCGGCGCCTCGCGCGTGCGCGACCTCTTCGAGCAGGCCAAGCAGAACAGCCCCTGCATCATCTTCATGGACGAGATCGACGCCGTCGGGCGCCACCGCGGCGCTGGGCTCGGCGGAGGCCACGACGAGCGCGAGCAGACGCTGAACCAGCTGCTCGTCGAGATGGACGGCTTCACGATGACGGACAACATCATCCTCATCGCGGCCACCAACCGGCCCGACATCCTCGACCCCGCGCTGCTGCGCCCGGGCCGCTTCGACCGCCAGATCGTGGTCGACCGCCCCGACCGCAAGGGCCGGGCGAAGATCCTCGAGGTCCACACGCGCGGCAAGCCGCTCGCCAAGGAGATCAACCTCGACAACCTGGCCGCCCAGACCCCGGGCTTCACCGGCGCCGACCTCCAGAACCTGGTGAACGAGGCCGCGCTGCTCGCCGCCCGCCAGGGCAAGCGCGAGATCGACCACCTCCAGCTGGAGGAGGGCATCATGCGCGTGATCGCCGGCCCGGAGAAGAAGACCCGGGTCATGAGCGAGAAGGAGCGCCGCATCACCGCCTTCCACGAGATGGGCCACGCCATCGTCGCCCACTTCCTCGAGAACACCGACCCCGTTCACAAGATCTCCGTGATCTCTCGCGGCCAGGCGCTCGGCTACACGATCTCCCTGCCCACCGAGGACAAGTTCCTCACCACGCGCGCGGAGCTCCAGGACACGATGGCCATGACGCTGGGTGGACGGGCCGCCGAGGAGATGGTGTTCGGCGAGGTCACCACCGGCGCCTCGAACGACATCGAGAAGGTCACCGCCACCGCGAAGCAGATGGTCATGCGCTTCGGCATGTCCGAGAAGCTCGGCCCGCGCGTCTTCGGTCACGACCACGGTCAGCCTTTCCTTGGGCGCGAGTTCTCCTCCGAGCCCGACTACTCCGACGACGTGGCGCGCGAGATCGACGACGAGATCCGCCGCATGGTCGAGGAGGCCCACCAGTCGGCCCGCGACATCCTCGACCAGCACCAGGAACAGCTCGACCACACCTCGACGATCCTGCTGAGCCGCGAGACGATCGAGCGCGAGGAGTTCATCCAGCTGCTCGACGGCAAGTCCGAGGAGGAGGTCTTCGGGCCCGACGAGCCGGTGCTCCCGCAGGGCGAGCCCCCGGCGGCGCCCGAGCTGCCGGCGCGCCAGCCTGAGCGCAAGCCCTCCCCGCTGCCGCGCCCGGGCCTCGCTGGAGGCACCGCGGATATTCGCGGGCTCGACTCGCCCGAGAAGCCTGACCTCTCATAGCCCTTGTCAGCCGCGGGCCTCCGTGGTTAGGCTCACCGCCTTGCTCGCTATCGAGAGGGATCTCCGTGAACGAAGCCAATAAGGACCTGCCGGGCTACGAGGCGCCGGCCGCCGAGGAGCTCGAAGTCGAGAACTACCCGGCCGTCACCGCCGCCGGGGCGACGGGACGCGACGGCTAGACCGCCCGAGCCGACCTGCACGCCGGCGGGCGTGCGCGAGGAGTTCTGCACCATCACGGACTTGGGGCATCTGCCCCAGGTCCTCGTCCTCCAGCGCTCACTCGAGCGCGTCTGCGACCGCTTCCGTCTTCGCGTCCTGTGCATGGACGCCGCGGCGGAGCGCAGCCTGTCCCGCCTGGCACCGCCCGGGATCGTCGTGATCCCACTCGCGCGGCTGGAGCGCGACGATCCGGAGTTCGCGGCCACTCGCTCGGGGCGCACACACGCCGAGTACTGCTGGACCGCGAAGTCCGCGCTGTGCAAGTGGGCGCTGGAGCGCGAGCCCGGCCTCGAGCTGCTCACCTTCCTGGACGCGGACACCATGTTCTTCGCACCCCCGTCGGATCTCTTCGACGAGCTCGACTCCGGTTCGGTCCTGCTGGTCCGCAACCGTCACGGGTTCCGTGAGGACATCTTGCGACTGTCCCCGCCGCCGCTGGATTCTCCCGAATGGCGCCGTCCCCCGGCGCCGCTGCAGAAGCGCCTCGACTGGGTGTTCGGCCCCTACAACGCGGGGACCGTGGGGTTCAGTAACACGTCGACCGGGCTCGCGGCCGCCCGCTGGTGGCGCGAGCGGTCAATCGAGCGCTGCTCGGCGCGCTTCGATGGGCGGAGCTTCGGCGAGCAGCGCTACCTCTGGATGTTGGAGCGGCGCTTCGACGACGTGCGGGTTCTCCAGCACCCCGGCGCCGGGCCGTCTCCCGGCGGCACGTCGGGACATCGGCTCGCGCGCGACGGCGACACCATCCTGATCGACGGGCGCCGGTTCACCTTCTTCCACTACGAGTCCCTGGGCATCCACACGCGGAGGTGGACCTCACGATTCCTCGGCGCCCGGCCGCTCACCGACGAACCGCGGCCGCTCGACGTTCAGATCGCCCGCTACTTCCGCGTCGAGCCGGTCGAGTGGGACCTCTTCTTCCGCCCCTACCTTGGTGAGCTCGGGCACGCAATCCGTGACCTTGCGGCAATCGAGCCGGCCTACCTCGACTCGCTTCGCCCCGCCTCGGTCCGGAAGAGACTGCGCTTCCACGCGAGGGCGACGTCCGCCGCCGCGCACCGCACCGCGGCTCGCAGGCTGCCCCAGCGCGTTCGAACGATGCTCGCCGGACGCGGGAGGCGATAGCGCGCTGTGTCGGGCACAGACCGCGGCCCCTTCGATCGCTACGTCGCCGCCTGGAACTCCGGCGACCTCGAGTCCTGGCTGGACGCCCACCACGATGATGTCGAATACGTATCGCTCGCCGGCCCCGAGCCGCGTACGTTCTCCGGGCACGACGGGCTTCGGGAGGTCTGGGCCGAGAGCCGGGCGAACTGGCACCGGTTCGAGCTGTCCGTGCTCGACGACGACTCCGAGCCGATCGAGGTGATGTTCTCCGGGATGGAGCTGGAGCAGGGCATCGAGCTGAGCGGCGTGCTGTGGTTCACGGTCGAGACCCGGGACGGCAGGATCGCCCGCGTGCGCTCGGCCATGGACGCGGGGGCGCTCTAGGCTTCGGTCATGGCCAACGACTTCAGCGGCACCTCAGTGATCGCCCTTCCGCCCGGCGAGGTCTTCGACTTCCTGGCAGACGGCGCCAACGACCGAAAGTTCAGCCCGCGCGTACAGGAGATCGAGAAGGCCACGGACGGGCCGGTGGGCGCCGGCACCATCTACAAGAGCACCGTCAAGGACGCGGGCATGACGACGAAGCGGGAGTTCGAGATCACGGAGTTCGAGCGGCCCACGACGATCCGCTGGGCCGAGCGGTCCAAGAACATGATCACGGCGGCGTCGGGCGGCTACGACCTCGAGGCCGCGGACGGCGGCACGCGCCTGACGGTCTTCAACGAGCTCGAAGGGCACGGGTTCGGGAAGCTGCTCCTGCCGCTGGCCCTCCGGGCGGCGCGCAAGGACGCGGACGACTTCGCGGATCGAATCAAGCGGGCTGTGGAATCCAGCTGACCGCGCCTCCGTTGCTCATGGGCGTCGTGAACGTGACGCCCGACTCGTTCTCCGACGGCGGCGAGTTCCTCGATCCCGACGCCGCGGTGGCCCACGGCGCCCAGCTCGCCGCCGACGGCGCGGTGATCCTCGACATCGGAGGGGAGTCCACGCGCCCTGGCGCGGAGCCGGTCCGCGAGGAGGAGGAGCTGCGCCGCACGATCCCCGTGGTCGAGGGCCTCGCGGCCGAGAACTCGGGCTGGGAGATCTCGATCGATACCACCAAGTCGGCCGTGGCGGAGGCCGCGCTGGAGGCCGGCGCCGCGCTGGTGAACGACGTGTCCGCACTGCGGTTCGACCCGGCGATGGCGGGGCTGATCGCGGATCGCAACGCCGGCTGCTGCCTCATGCACATGCTCGGCGAGCCGCGCACCATGCAGTCCGACCCGCGCTACGACGACGTGGTCTCCGAGGTGAAGTCGTTCCTGGAGGAGCGGCTCGCGTTCGCGGTGGCCGAGGGCATCGACGAGGACCGCGTCTGGCTCGATCCCGGCATCGGCTTCGGCAAGACCGCGCAGCACAACCTCGAGCTGCTGCGGCGGCTGGACGAAATCGTCGCCATCGGGCGTCCGGTCGTGATCGGCACCTCGCGCAAGAGCTTCCTGGGCAAGCTCGCCGGGGGCCGCGACGAGTCCGAGCGCCTGCCGGGGACGATCGCGACGAACGTGCTCGCGCTGGAGCGCGGGGCGCGCATCTTCCGGGTGCACGACGTCGCCCAGAACAGGGATGCGCTGGTGGTCGCCGCTGCTACCTTCGGGCTCCCGGAAGAGGAGGGCTGACGTGGCCCGCGAGCCCGAAGACGACCTCGAGCGCGAGGAACCGTACGACGACGACGAGGCGCCCGAACCCACGGTCACGGTCGAGATCACGGGCCTCTCGCTGTACACCCAGCACGGGGTGTCGGAGGCCGAGCGCGAGCTGGGCCAGCGGCTGGTGATCGACGTCGAGTTCGAGCTGGCCGACTGCGACGCCGTGGTGACCGACCGGGTGGAGGACACCGTCGATTACGCCGACGTGTGCGAGCAGGTCGCGCTTGCGGCGCAGGAGCGCTCGTACCGCACCCTCGAGCGCCTGTGCAACGCGATCGCCGAGCGCCTGATGGACCGCTACGGCGCCGACTCGGTGCGGGTCAAGGCCGCCAAGCCCGAACCGCCCATCCCACTGCCCGTCGAGGAGGTCTCCGTCGAGGTCTGGCGCGAGGCCTGATCTACGGCGAGCGCGGCGGAAGCAGGAGATCGAGGATGTCGCCCGTAGTCGGCCCCAATGGGCCTGGAAGCGACTCCACGGTGCCGCGTGTGTTCTCGATGACGTCTCCGACGGGATCGGCCGGGGCGGCGCCACCGCCGCCGGGCGC
The DNA here is from genome assembly GCA_963808105.1 of uncultured Thermoleophilaceae bacterium. Taxonomy (GTDB): domain Bacteria; phylum Actinomycetota; class Thermoleophilia; order Solirubrobacterales; family Thermoleophilaceae; genus JAAYBF01. The sequence continues at coordinate 1,072,559 of CAWEEH010000002.1, forward strand.
CGGCGCTGACGGAGTCTGTGGTGTGGGCGCGGCCTGCTGGGGCGGAGCCGCCGCCGGCGGCAGCGGGCTCACGTTCACCGGATCGGAGCCCGAGCCGGGCGTGCCCTCGTTGCCCGCGCCTCCGGGCCCCGAGGCGAGCGGTCCGGAACCTGCCGTGCCAGTCGGCGTGGCGGCTGCGGGAGGCTCTGAAGTGTCCGCGCCCACGATGTCGGCGTCGGCGAGCGACTCCGCGCCTGCGCTCGCCTCGGTCGCCTGGACGCCCAGGTCTGGCAGCCCGGGTCCGGCGGCCGCCTGGCCCAGCGCGCCGAGGCCACCGAGTCCGCCGCCGGAGGCGAGCACGGCCGCGCTCACGAGCAGCACTATCGGCGCCAGGAGCGAAACGCCCGTCGCGCGCGCAGCCTGCTGCGTCCACTCCCTGACCATCGCCACAGGGTCATGGTAGAGCCGAAAAAGGGATCTGGGGAGAAGCGGGCGGGCCCCGGCGAAGTGCTGAGGCGCCTGCCGCTTGCGCCAACGCTCACGCTGTCGCTGGTCGGGCTCACGCTGGTGCTCGCGCTCGTCGCGGCCCTCGGCATCGGAAATCTGTACGAGGCGCGCCAGGACTATGAGGACGCGCTGGCCCGCACCTACGAGCTCGAGTCGTCGTCGTCGCGGCTGCTCGCAGCCGGCGTGATCGAGGAGACCTCCTTCCGCGAACGCGGCGCCGGCGCGCGCGGTGCGCGCCGCCGCGCGGCGCGGGCCTTCGACGCCGTCGCGGCCCAGTCGCTCGCGCTGGCCGACACCGATCGCGAGAGCCGCCGGCTCGTGCGCGAGCGAGTGAGCGCCCAGCGCCGGGCCCGCGCGCTCGCGAACCGGGTCCCCGCCGCCGGTCGCGCGCCCGCCGCCGAGCGCAGGCTGGCCGAGGCCATCTTCGTCGCCAGGCAGGCCAGCGAGGACCTGATCGCCCGTCAGCGCGGGCGGCGCAGCGACGCCCGCGAGGTTGCCCGCGAGGACACCCGCTCGGCGCTGGTCACGGCGGCCGGGGCCGGGGTGCTGGCCCTGCTCGGCGCGCTCGCGCTGATCGCGGCGCTGATCGGGTCGATCCGCCGCCCGCTCGACGACCTGGTGAGCGCCACGCAGAAGCTTGCGGCGGGCGACCTGTCCGAGCGCGTGCAGCCGAGTGGGCCGCAGGAGCTGCGGGAGCTGGACACGGCCTTCAACGCGATGGCCGACGGGCTCGAGGGAGCGCAGGCGCGCATCGAGGCCGAGCGGGAGAAGCTGGCGATCACGATCGAGAGCCTGGGGGACGCCCTGATCGTGTGCGACGAGGACGGCACGATCACGGCACTCAACCCGCGCGCGCACGACATCGCCCCGACGCTTGCGATCGGCTCGAACGCCCACGACGCCGGCAGCCCGCTGCCGGATCTGGACGAGGCGCTCGGCGGAGAGGCGATCGTGGACTCGGGGGAGCGGACGCTGTCGATCACCGCGTCGCGCCTGGGCACACAGGAGGGCGACGGCGTGGTGTGGACCGTGCGCGACATCTCCGAGCGCGCCCGCCTGGACAGGATCAAGTCGGATTTCGTCGCGACGGCGTCGCACGAGCTGCGCAGCCCGCTCACCTCGATCAAGGGCTTCGTCGAGCTGCTCGGCCGCTCGCAGGCACTGGGCGAGCGCGAGCGCGAGTTCGTGGACGTGATCCTCCAGAGCACCGATCGTCTCGTCGACCTGGTGAACGACTTGCTCGACGCCTCGCGCCTCGAGGCGGGCAAGATGGAGGTCCACCCACGCCTGTTCGAGGTGACCGAGGTCGTGCGTGAGGTCGCCGCGCTGATGGCCCAGCGCGTGACCGAGAAGGACCAGCGGCTCGATCTCGACATGCCGCCCGGCTTGCCACGGGCGCTCGCCGATCCGGCGCGGGTGCGCCAGATCCTCACGAACCTCGTGTCGAACGCCCATCTCTACACGGGCGAGGGCGGGCGCATCACCGTCACCGTCGACCGCGTCGACGAGGGCCTGGACATCGCCGTGGCGGACAGCGGCCGCGGCATGAGCCAGGAGGAGATCGACCAGGCGTTCGACCGCTTCGTGCGGCGCGAGGATGGCGGCAGCGGCACCGGCCTGGGGCTCTCGATCGTGAAGTCGCTGGTGGACCTTCAGGGCGGCTCGATCGACGTGACCAGCAGGCCGGGCGAGGGCACGACGTTCACCGTGCACCTGCCCGCGGAGCCGGAGGGCGCGCACGGCGAGGCGCCGCGCCGCGCGATCCGGGGCAAGCGGGTGCTCGTGGTGGACGACGAGCGGCCGATCGCCGAGCTCATCGCCGCCAAGCTCGCGCCGTTCGAGGTGGAGGCGGAGATCGCGACGAGCGGCGAGGAGGCGCTCGAGAGGCTGCGCGAGGGCGGCTTCGACGCGGTCACCCTCGACCTGATGATGGACGGGATGAGCGGGCTCGACGTGCTGCGAAAGGTGCGCGGCGACGAGGATCTGCGCCGCACGCCGGTGGTGGTCGTCTCGATCCTCTCCGAGCACGAGGCGCTGTTCGGCGAATGGAGGGTGACCAAGCCGATCGACTCCGAGGAGCTGGCCGACGCCCTCGGCTCGGCCGTGCTCGCGGGCCGCACGCGCGTGCTGGTGGTGGGGCGCTCGCTGATGCGGCCGCGGCTGGAGCCGGCGCTGGTCCAGCTCGGGCTCGATCACGAATGGGTGACCAGCGGCACCGCCGCGGCGCAGGCGTGCCAGCGGCGCCGGTTCGAGGTCGCCCTCGTGGACGCCGAGATGCGCAATCCCGAGGACGCGCTGCACGCGCTCGACCTGCGCGGGCGCCGCATCGGCCAGGCGGTGCTTGTGTTCTCGGCCAGCGGCGAGGGCGCCGAGGGGCTGGTGAGGATGGGCGCCAAGGCCGTGCCGATCGAGGGGGCCGCGGAGGCGGTGATGCAGACGCTGAGCCAGGAAGCGCCCCTACCCATTCAGGGGACAGAGCGGTAACGTTGGGGACCAAGGAAGGGGACTCGATGGGCAAGGCGCTGGCAGGAGAACGGGTGGACGCTGGACGAGACGTGGACGATCTGCGCGCTCAGCTGGAGGTCCAGCGCCAGCTCGCGGACGAGAAGGAGCACCAGCTCCAGCGCTACGCCGCCGACCTGCGGGACACCTTCGTGGCCGAGCGCGAGCGGGCGGAGCAGCTGCGCGACTCGTACGTGGCCACCGTGCGGGCGCTGACCAACGCCGTGGAGGCGCGCGATGCCTACACCGGCAAGCACGCCGAACGCGTGGCGGCCTACGGGCTGGAGCTCGCGCGACTGATCGACCCCGAGCTGGCGGCCAACCCCCAGACCGAGTTCGGCTTCCTGCTCCACGACGTGGGCAAGGTGGCGATCCCCGACGGCGTGCTCTACAAGACCACCGACCTGGCCGAGGAGGAGCAGAGCCTGATGCGGCGCCATCCCGTGATCGGGTTCGAGATCGTGAGCGGGATCCAGTTCCTCGAGGAGGCCGCCCAGATCGTGCGCCATCACCACGAGCGCTTCGACGGCAAGGGCTACCCAGACGGGCTCGCGGGCGAGGAGATACCGCTCGCGGCCCGCATCTTCTCCGTGGCCGACGCCCTTGACGCGATGACCACCGACCGGCCCTACCGGCCCGGGTTCAAGCCCGACCGGGCGCGCGAGGAGATCCGTGCCGGCGCCGGCACCCAGTTCGACCCGGCCGTGGTCGAGCGGCTGGATGCGCTCTCCGACGAAGTCATCGAGCGCATCCGCGCAGAGATCGGATAGCAATCCCCGCATGCCGAGCGTGCTGATCGTCGACGACGATCCGTTCATCAGGAAGCTGATCGCGACGACACTCGAGGACGTCGCGGGGTTCGAGCTCGCGGAGGCCGGCGACGGGGTGGAGGCCATGGAGATCTCCGAGCGCGAGCCTCCGGAGATGGTGTTCCTGGATATCGACATGCCGCGCATGGACGGCCTCGAGGTGTGCCGCCGGCTGCGAGCCGAGCAGGCGACGGCCTCGGCCACGATCGTGATCCTCACCGCCGCGGCCGGGGACGCCGCCGAGCGCGAGGCGGAGGGAGCGGGCGCCGACCTCTTCCTCACCAAGCCCTTCAGTCCGCTCGAGCTGCTCCGCCTGGTGGACGACCTCGGAGCGGCCTAGGCCCCGATGCGCGGCTACCTCGGGCTCGGGTCGAACGAGGGCGACCGGCTCGCGACGATGCGGGCCGCGCGGGAGGCGCTGGCGCGGCGTGGGGTGGACGTGGTGGCCTCGTCGCCGGCCTACGAGACCGCGCCGCAGGGCGAGGTGCTCGACCAGCGGGACTTCCTGAACGCCTGCCTGGCGATCGACACGGAGCTCGATCCCGACGAGCTGCTGGATGCCTGCAAGGAGGTCGAGCGCGCGCTGGGCCGCGAGCCGGGAGGGGTGCGGCACGGCCCGCGCCCGATCGACATCGACGTGCTGCTGCTCGGCGACATCGAGCTGCACAGCGAGCGGCTCACGCTTCCGCACCCCCAGATCACCTCACGCCGGTTCGTGCTGGAGCCCCTGCTGGAGCTCGACCCCGCGCTCGCCCTGCCGGACGGCACGCGGCTTGCGCCGCTGCTCAACGGGCTCGCCGACCAGCCGGTCAGGCGCGTGGGTCCATCCGACTGACCCACGCCGCCAGCTGCGGGCGGCCGGCGGCCGACTGGTGCTCGTCGAGGATCACGTGGAACGCCTCGTCGTCCTCGGGGTCGCGCGACACCGCGTACTTGAGGAAGGGGTAGGCGGCGCAGTCGGCCGCGGTCAGCTCGTCGCCCATCAGGAAGTCGCGGTCGTGAAGGATCGACTCGAACAGGTCGAGATGGCCGTCCATCACCGCCGCCAGCTCGTCGGTGCGCGAGGGGTCGGCCTCGATCGCATTGGGCGCGTGCTTCCAGACGCGGTCGAACCAGTCGAGGAACACGTCGAGCTCCGCGCGCCGCGCGGGCTCCGCGGGAAAGAGCGGCGGATCGGGATGACGCGCCTCGAGGTGGCGCAGGATCGCGAGAGAGTCGTTGACCACCGTGCCGCCGTCCTCGATCACCGGCACGAGCGGCTGTCCGCTCACCCGCTCGACCTCCGAGCGGTCCGAGTATTCGATCCAGACGGACTCGGCCTCCAGCCCCTTGTGGGCCAGGGCCAGGGTCACCCGTTCGACGTTGGTGGACCAGGGTGCGCGGTAGAGGCGGAGCATCGCGTGGAATGATGCCGCGCGATGCTGCTCGCGGTCGACGTCGGAAACACACAGACCCACGTGGGGCTCTTCCGGGACGAGGAGCTGCTGGAGCACTGGCGCTTTCACACCGCGCGCACGGCCACCGCCGACGAGCTGGCCATGGTGATCAGGGCGCTGCTGCACCTGCGAAACCTCCACCTGTCCGAGGTGGAGGCGGCGATGGTCTCGTGCGTGGTGCCCTCGCTCAGCCAGGAGTACGACGAGCTGGTGAAGCGCTATCTCCGCGGCAACGGCGCGCTGGTCGGCCCGGACCTAAAGACCAGCATGCCGATTCGCATCGACAACCCGCGCGAGCTCGGCGCCGACCGCCTTGCCAATGCGATCGCCGCTTACGAACGTGTCGGCGGCGCGTGCATCGCCGTGGACTTCGGCACCGCGATCAACTACGACGTCGTCTCCAGCGAAGGCGAGTATCTCGGCGGGGTGATCTCCCCCGGGATCGAGATCTCGCTCGAGGCGCTCAGCCAGCGGGCCGCCGCCCTCCCGAAGGTACGCCTGGACGCGCCCCGGGCGGCGATCGGCAAGGGCACGCTGGAGGCGATCAAGTCGGGCGTGGTATTCGGCTACGCCGGAGCGGTCGACGGTCTCCTGGTCCGCCTCCGCGAGGAGCTCGGCGACGAGGCCACGGCCATCGCCACCGGCGGGTTCGCGTCGGTGATCGTCCCCCACTGCGACCAGGTCGACGAGGTGGACGACCTGCTCACCCTTCAGGGCCTGCGGATCATCTGGGAGCGCAACGGAGGCCTCTAGCTACGCTGGACGCGTGGTGATGGCGAACGTGCTCGCTCCTCTGATCTCGATCGAGGAGTGGACCCTCGAGGCGCTCCACTCGATCGGCCTCGGCTGGGGCCTCGCCATCGTCGGGCTCACCGTGCTGGTGCGCGTCTCCACCGTGCCGCTCGTGGTGCGCCAGTTTCGCTCCCAGCGCGAGCTGCGTGAGCACATGCCCGAGATGAAGCGCCTGGAGAAGCGCCACAAGGGCGACAAGGAGCGCCTCCAGCGCGAGCTTCAGGCCTACTACCGCGAGCACGGCATCAACCCGCTCAACGCCCTGTTTCCGCTGCTCGTCCAGATCCCGGTATTCATCTCGCTCTACTACCTGATGCGAGGCGACGTGAAGAGCGGCCTGTTCGGCGACGCCGGCTTCCTATTCGTCCCCAGCCTCGCCGACAAGCCCCACGGCGCGGTGCTCGTGGTGCTGCTGCTGGCGTACCTCACCTCGCAGATCACGGGCAGCCTGATCGCCACGCGCTCGATGCAGGGCGGCCAGCGCGGGATCATGCTCGCGCTGCCGCTGCTGTTCGCCGGCGTGGTGGCGCGCTTCCCAGCCGGCCTGGCCGTGTACTGGATCACCACCAGCCTCTGGACGCTCGGGCAGCAGTTCGTGCTGTGGCGCCTCGCCCCCGCGCCCGTCGACGGCCACCGGCGCTGACCGCGTCACAATGGGGGCATGGGACTGCTCTCGAAGCTGCTGGGACGTGAATCGGCGCCGGCGCTGCCGCCGCCCACGTACTCCAACGCGGCGGTCCTCACGCGGATCCAGAAGGAGCACGGAGTCGACCCGGCGACCGCCCACGGCTGGTTCGGCGAGATGCTGATCTTCCTCGACCTCTGCGCCCGTTCGGACGAGATGCTGTCCCCGCCGCCCGACGTGGACAAGGCCTGGCACGCCTTCCTTCTCCACTCGCGCGACTACGAGGCCTACTGCACTGAGCGCTTCGGTCGCGTGATCCATCACCAGCCCACCGGCGAGCCCGATCCCGCGGCCTACCGCCGGGCGTACGAGCGCCGCCAGGACTACGGGACCACGGCGACGACCACCACCGACTCGACGCTGTGGGCGGTGCCGGTGGTGGCGAGCAGCACAGACTCGTCGCCCCAGGCGGGCGAGCCCGCGCCCGACGCGCCCACCAACCCGGACGGCTTCGGCGGCGAGGCCTCGGGCGATTCGATCGGCAGCACCGACTCTTCCAGTAGCGACAGCGGCTCGTCGAGCAGCGACTCCGGCGGCTCCTCCTGCAGCAGCGGCTCCTCCTGCAGCAGCGGCTCCTCCTGCGGAGGCGGCGGATCTTGACCCGCGCGCTCACCGATCGCTGGACGCTCGGCGGTCACGAGCTGCCGAACCGCCTGGTGCTGGCGCCCCTCGCCGGCATCGGCAACTGGTTCGTGCGCCTTCAGGCGCGCCGCCACGGCGCCGGCCTCGTGGTGTCCGAGATGGTGTCGAGCTTCGGCATCAAGCACGGCAACGAGCGCACCGTGCGCGAGTTCCTGCGCATCCATCCCGACGAGCACCCGGTGTCGATGCAGCTGTTCGGCCATGACGCCGACGTGATGCGGGAGGCAGCCGAGATCGTGGCCGGCGCCGGTGCGGACATCATCGACCTCAACATGGGCTGCCCGGTGCGCAAGGTGTGCAAGACCGGCGCCGGGGCGGCCCTGCTCGACGACCCCGACAAGGCCGTGGCGATCGCGAAGGCCGCGGGCGAGGGCTCCGGCCTGCCGGTCACCGTGAAGCTGCGCCCCGGCCAGCGCCCCGGGGACCGCGCCGGGGTCGTCCTCGCGCGCCGCCTGGTGGAGGAGGCCGGCGTCGCCGGGATCAGCTTTCACCCCCGTCATGCCTCCCAGCAGCACAAGGGCAAGCCCGACTACGCGCTCGCGGCGGAGGTGGTCGACGCGCTCGACGTGCCGGTGATCGTGTCCGGTGGGCTGCTCGACGACGACAAGCCGGCCGAGGCGCTCGAGCGCAGCGGCGCGGAGGCGGTGATGCTCGCCCGCGGCTCGCTCGGGAACCCATGGCGGTTCGAGCGCCTGCTCGGCCTGCGCGACGGCGAGCCGACCGCGGACGAGGTGGTGGAGGAGCTGCGCTGGGTGATCGCGTGCGCGGAGGAGCACCTGGGCAGCGAGCGCGCCGGGCGCTATCTGCGCAAGTTCTACCCCTGGTACGCGGAGCGGCTCGAGCTGCCCAAGCCGCTGCGGATCGAGCTGTCCACGGCGCCCACCACGGCCGACGCCCGCGACACGCTGAGCCGCATCGCAGCCTGACCGAGCGCAAAGTCGCGGTTGCTAGACTGCCGCGCCTTCATGCCGAGAGAGACACTGCTCACACCCGAAGGCCTCGAGGATCTCAAGTCCAAGATCGAGCACCTCTCGACCGATCGCCGCCGCGAGGTGGCCACTCGGATCAAGGAAGCGCGCGAGTTCGGGGACATCTCCGAGAACTCTGAGTACGACGACGCCAAGAACGAGCAGGCCATGCTCGAGAAGCAGATCTCCGACCTCGAGGACAAGCTGCGAAATGCCCGGCTGATCGATGAGAAGGATGTGGACACCGCGGCGGTCACGGTGGGGGTGATGGTCCACCTCAAGGATCAGAAGACCGACAAGTCCACGAAGTTCAAAATCGTGGGTTCCGCCGAGGCGAACCCCGCCGAGCAGAAGCTCTCAAACGAGTCGCCGGTGGGCAAGGCCCTGATGGGCCACAAGCGGGGCGAGATCGTCTCCGTGCCGGTGCCCCGCGGCCCCGCGCGCAAGCTGAAGATCACAAAAATCGAAGCCGCCTGAGCAACTTGCTGATCTGTCGGAGGGTTGTGGTGGCTGGGACAACCACAGCGCTCCAACAGATTCCAGGGACTCCGGCTCCGCGTCGCGCCTGACATAGGCTCCCGCGCGATGGACGACGACCGCCGCGCCAAGCTCGAGCGCCTGCGTGAAAGCGGGATCGACCCGTACCCGCATTCCTACCCGGGCGTGCAGCCCGCGGGGTCGGTCCACGCCGCGCACGGAGAGCTCGAGGCCGGTGAGGAGACCGACGCCGGCTACCGCGTGGCCGGGCGGCTGACCGGGCGGCGCGAGATGGGCAAGGCCGCGTTCCTCGATGTGACGGATCGCTCCGGCAAGATCCAGGTGCAGGCGCGGCGCGATGTGCTGGGTGACGAGATCTTCGACGCGCTGATCGCGACCGACCTCGGCGACATCGTGGGGATCGAGGGCACCGCTTTCAAGAGCCGCCGCGGCGAGCTGACCCTCGCCGTGTCCGGGTGGCAGCTGCTGGCGAAGTCGCTGGCGCCGCCGCCGGACAAGTTCCACGGCCTGGAGGACGTCGAGACCCGCTACCGCCGGCGCGAGCTCGATCTGATCGCGAACGAGGAGGCCCGCGAGCTGTTCATCCTGCGCTCGAAGGTAGTTGCCGCCATGCGCCGCTGGCTCGACGAGCGCGGCTTCCTCGAGGTGGAGACCCCGGTGCTCCAGCCCCTGTACGGCGGCGCGCTGGCGCGGCCGTTCGTGACCCACCACAACGCGCTCGACCGCGACCTCTACCTGCGGATCGCCACCGAGCTGTACCTCAAGCGCCTGATCGTCGGAGGCCTCGAGCGCGTCTACGAGCTGGGCAAGGACTTCCGCAACGAGGGTCTATCGACGAAGCACAACCCCGAGTTCACGATGCTCGAGTGGTACGAGGCCTACGCCGACTACAACGACATCGCGTCAGAGCTGGAGCAGTTGGTCGCGTTCGTGGCCGCCGAGGTGGAATACGAGGGGGAGATCGACTTCTCAGCGCCCTGGAAGCGGATCACCCTCCAGGACGCGATCCGCGACGAGACCGGCATCGACGTTCGGACCGAGAAGGACCTGCCGGGCGAGGGCAACTGGGCCAAGCGGGTCGACGACCTGCTCTCGAAGCAGGTCGAGCCCAAGCTCACCAACCCGACGTTCATCATGGACTACCCCGTCGAGCTCTCACCGTTCGCGAAGGACCACCGCTCTGAGCCCGGCCTGGTCGAGCGGTTCGAGTGCTTCGCCGGCGGCATGGAGTTCGCGAACGCCTTCACAGAGTTGAACGACCCCGACGAGCAGCGGGCCCGCTTCGAGGCCCAGCAGCGCCACAGCGCCGAGGGAGACGAGGAGGCCCAGCCCTACGACGAGGACTACATCCGCGCGCTCGAGCAGGGGATGCCGCCCACGGGCGGGATCGGCGTGGGCATCGACCGCCTCGTGATGCTGCTCAGCGGCCGCGACTCGATCCGGGAAGTAGTGCTCTTCCCGGCGATGCGCTAGCTAGCTTCGCTAGCCAGGAGATCCTCTGGGGGCTCACGCCCCCAGCCCCCGTGGCAAGGTTGCGGGTTCTGCGTTACTCCACCTTCGAGGCGACGCCGGTCTCGGCCCTCGAGATCGCCGCGCCGTCCTGGCTGAGCTTCTGCACCGCGGCGGCGGCCGCCTGGGCGTCGCCCTTGCCCGCGGCGGCGGCCACCTCGCGCAGGTCGGCCTCGCCCTTGCGCAGCGCCGTCTTGAGGTCCTCGAAGGACTCCTTGGCGTCGTCCGGCGCGTCGAGCTCGTCGAGCTTGTCGTTGGTCTTCTTGGTCTCGTCTGCGAGCCGATCGAACTCCTTGGCGATGGCCGCGTCGTTCTGGGACGACGCGCCGCCGACGGCCGTGTTGATGCTCGATGCCAGCGTTTGGAGGGGCTTGGTCGCCGCGTTGTAGTCGTCGATGAAGTTCTGGTCTTCGCCGCAGCCCGCGGCAAGGGCCATGGCTGCGGTCACGGCTATGAGCGAAAAGCGGTTCATTGCGAGTCGTCCCCTGTCCAGTTTGCGGGCGCGGGACCCTATTGAGCCGCGAAAGTCCACGTCGGGGCGTTGTTAGACTGGATCGCGGTCGCGGAAAGAGATTCGGCGTTCATCCCGAAGGCATAGCTGCCGATGGGTAGGGAGAGCACGCCGGACCGAAGTTCCGACCCGTCAGATCCCGAACGAAAGACACCCCAGGATGTTCGAGCGCTTCACAGAGAGGGCCCGTCAGGTGGTCGTCCTGGCTCAGGAGGAAGCCCGCATCCTGAAGCACAACTACATCGGCACCGAGCACATCCTGCTCGGGCTGCTGCGTGAGGAGGAGGGCCTTGCGGCTCGCGTCCTCGAATCGCTCGACATCACCGTGGAGCGCGTGCGCGCCCAGGTGGTTCGAATCGTCGGATCCGGCGAGGAAGTCACCTCCGGCCAGATCCCATTCACCCCGCGCGCGAAGAAGGTCCTCGAGCTCGCGCTGCGCGAGGCGCTCAGCCTCGGCCACAACTACATCGGCACCGAGCACATCCTGCTCGGCCTGGTGCGCGAGAACGAGGGCGTCGCCGCCCGCATCCTGCTCGACTTCGACGCCGACTCCGAGAAGATCCGCAACGAGGTCATCCGCATGCTCTCCGGCCCCGGCGGCCGCCAGCGCGGCTCGGGCTCCGGCTCGGGCGCCCAGGGCGAGGGCAAGAAGAGCTCCAAGCTGCTCGACCAGTTCGGCCGCAACCTCACCAAGCTCGCCAGCGAGGGCAAGCTCGATCCCGTCGTCGGGCGCGAGACCGAGGTGGAGCGGATCATGCAGATCCTCTCCCGCCGCCAGAAGAACAACCCGGTCCTGATCGGCGAGCCCGGCGTGGGCAAGACCGCCGTCGTGGAGGGCCTGGCCCAGCGCATCACCTCCGGCGAGGTGCCCGAGACGCTCAAGAACAAGCAGATCTACACGCTCGACCTGGCCGCGCTGGTGGCCGGCTCGAAGTACCGCGGCGAGTTCGAGGAGCGCCTGAAGAAGGTGATGAAGGAGATCACCCAGCGCGGCGACATCATCCTGTTCATCGACGAGCTGCACAACCTCGTCGGCGCCGGCGCGGCCGAGGGCGCGATCGACGCGGCGAGCATCCTCAAGCCCGCCCTCGCGCGCGGCGAGCTGCAGACCATCGGCGCCACCACGCTCGACGAGTACCGCAAGTACCTGGAGCGCGACTCCGCCCTGGAGCGCCGCTTCCAGCAGATCCGCGTGGAGCAGCCCTCCACCGAGGAGACCGTGCAGATCCTCAAGGGCCTGCGCGACCGCTACGAGACCCACCACCGCGTCGGCATCACCGACGAGGCGCTGGAGGCCGCGGCCGAGCTGGCGGACCGCTACATCTCCGACCGCTTCCTGCCCGACAAGGCGATCGACCTGATCGACGAGGCCGCCTCACGCGCGCGCATCAAGTCGATGACGGCCCCGCCCGTGTACCGCGACCTCGAGGAGGAGATCGAGACCACGCGGCGCGACAAGGAGGCGGCGATCGAGGCGCAGGAGTTCGAGAAGGCCGCGAACCTGCGCGACAAGGAGCGCCAGCTCACCAACAAGAAGCGCGACCTCGAGGAGCAGTGGCGCTCCGGCGAGTCCGGCGAGCGCCCGGAGATCGGCGAGGAGGAGATCGCCGACATCGTCTCGATGTGGACCGGCATCCCGGTGTTCAAGCTCACCGAGGCCGAGACGCAGAAGCTCATGCGCATGGAGGATGAGCTGCACAAGCGGGTCATCGGCCAGCACGCGGCCATCGAGGCCGTGTCGAAGGCCATCCGCCGCTCGCGCGCGGGACTCAAGGACCCCAAGCGCCCCACCGGGTCGTTCATCTTCCTCGGCCCCTCGGGCGTGGGCAAGACCGAGCTCGGGCGCACCCTGGCCGAGTTCCTCTTCGGCGACGAGGAGGCCATGGTCCGGATCGACATGTCCGAGTACATGGAGAAGCACTCCGTGTCGCGGCTCGTCGGATCGCCCCCCGGCTACATCGGCTACGACGAGGGCGGCCAGCTCACCGAGGCCGTGCGGCGCAAGCCGTACAGCGTGCTCCTCCTCGACGAGATCGAGAAGGCGCACCCGGACGTGTTCAACATCCTGCTCCAGATCCTGGAGGACGGCCGGCTCACCGACAGCCAAGGCCGCACGGTGGACTTCCGCAACGCCATCGTGATCATGACCTCGAACGTCGGCGCGTCGGAGATCGCCAAGAACACCGGCATCGGCTTCACCGTCGGCGACGCCGAGGGTGGCGTCACCTACGACGACATGAAGACGCGGATCATGAGCGACCTCAAGAAGGTCTTCCGGCCCGAGTTCCTCAACCGCATCGACGAGGTCATCGTCTTCCACAAGCTGGCGAAGGACGAGATCAAGGAGATCGTGGACCTGCTGCTCAAGCGCATCCGCGAGTCGCTCGCCGAACAGGAGCTCACGATGAACCTGTCCGACGAGGCGGCCGACCTGCTCGTCGAGAAGGGCTGGGACCCCGCGATGGGCGCCCGGCCGCTGCGCCGCGCCATCCAGCGCTACATCGAGGATCCACTGGCCGACGAGGTGCTCGCGCAGAACCTCCCGGCCGGCTCCACCATCGAGGTGGACAAGGCGCCGGAGTCCGAGGACGAGGACGCCCGCGAGGTCTCGATCACGATCGTGAAGCCCACGCGCAAGCGCGAGAAGGTCGGCGTGGGCGCGGAGGGCGGCGAGCTGCCCGAGGACACAGAGCCCGCGGGCGATCCGCCGCCCGAGGCCGAGGGCGATGAGCCCGAGCTGGCCGAGCCCGACGTGCTGCCGGATGTCCCGGACGCCCCGCCGGCGCCCGAGCCCGAAGACTCCTAGCCACCCGCCGCGCCAAGGGCGCGCGCACGAAAGTCTCTGAGGGCGGTGAGCACGATCACCCCGCCCGCGGTGGCGAGCATGAGGGTGATCGGCGCCAGCTGCATGGAGTAGCGCCAGAGCCCTCCGTGGGTGAGCACCGTGCCGACCGCCATCGTCAGCCATACCGACATGAGCGCGGCGCCGGCCAGCCGGCTGCGGCGGTCGCCGATCACGAGCACCACCAGAGCGGCGAACCCCTGAGCACACAGGATCCACCAGACCGTCGTGATGGCCTGGGCGAGCTCGAACAGCCTGGAGGCGACGCCGCTGGGGATCGGGGTCTTGTCGACCTCGGCCTCGGCCGAAAGGCGCCCCTGGGGACAGGATCGACTGCGGGCCCGGCCGCGACATCTACAAGGCGGATCGCCTGGACCGCTGGGCAGGGTGCGAGCGCGTCTTCATACCCCGCGTGGGGCTGGTCAAGTAAGCAGCGATAGTGTCGGCGCCGTGAGCGCCGACCGGAGGGCGGTGGCGAAGGCCACCCGGCGACTGATCCCATTCCTCTTCGGGATCTACGTGATCGCGTACCTCGACCGGGTGAACGTGAGCTTCGCCCAGCTTCAGCTCGAGGACGACCTGGGCTTCAGCGACACTATCTTTGGCCTGGGCGCAGGCATCTTCTCGCTCGGCTACGTGATCTTCGGCGTGCCGAGCAACCTGCTGCTCGAGCGCTTCGGCGCTCGGCGGTGGCTGGCGTGGATCATGATGACCTGGGGCGTGCTGTCGGCGTCGATGATGTTCATCGAGGGAGCCGCGAGCTTCTACACGCTGCGCTTCCTGCTCGGCGTGGCGGAGGCAGGCTTCTTCCCCGGCATCGTGCTCTACCTCACCTGGTGGTTCCCGGAGGAGGACCGCGCCCGCGCCCTGGCGCTGTTCATGACCGCGATCTCGGCGTCGTACGTGGCCGGCGGGCCGATCTCCGGCGCCCTGCTCGAGCTCGATGGCGTCGCCGGGCTCGACGGCTGGCAGTGGCTGTTCCTCTGCGAGGGCCTCCCGGCAATCGCACTGGGCTTCGTCACGTTGCGGTTCCTCGACGAGCGCCCACGCGACGCGGAGTGGTTGCCCGCGGACGAGCGCGAGGCCCTCGCCGCGCGGATGGATGCCGAGCAGGCGGCGAAGGAGGCGGAGGGGCTCGGGGGCGGGGTCCGCGACGCGCTTCGCAGCGGGCAGGTCTGGCTGTTCGCCTGGCTCTACTTCATCATCCTGTCCGCCGGTTTCGGCCTCACATTCTTCGTGCCGGACCTGGTGCAGGACCGCACCGGCCTGAGCGACTTCGAGGTGGGTGCGCTCGCCGCGGTGCCCTACGCCATCGCGACCGTGGCGATGGTCGTCCTTGCGCGGCGAGCCGACCGGGAGGGGCGGCGGAAGCGCTACGTGATGGTGCTCATGCTGGTCGGCGCGGTCGGCGTGGTGCTCACCGCGTACGCGCAGAGCCTGTTGCTGCTCACGGTTTCACTCACGTTCTCCACGGTCGGTCTCCTGGGCGCCATCCCGATCTTCTGGTCGCTGCCGACGGGCTTCCTCACCGGTAGCGCGGCGGCCGCCGGGATCGGCGTGATCGCGGTCATCGGCAACCTCGGCGGCTTCGCCGGCCCGGCGTTCACCGGGGTGATGGAGGACTCGACCGGCGACTTCGTCACGCCGTTCCTCGTGCTCGCGGGCCTGCTGCTGGTGGGGTGCGTGCTCACCCATTTCGCGAGCGAACCGGAGGCGGCCGTAACCTCCGCGCATGGAGAGGGTGGAGATCAAGGTCCGTCAGAACGGGCCCTACAAGGTGACCGGTCCCGTGCGGCTGATTGACGTCGACGGCAACGAGTACGACGTGGGCGAGCCGGGGGAGCCGATCGTGCTGTGCCGCTGCGGGGCGTCGACGACCAAGCCGTTCTGCGACAAGACGCACTCGAAGATCGGTTTCGAGGCGGCCGAGCGGGCGGTCAGCGGGGACTAATCTCAGGGTCCTCCCCTGAGGCGAAAGCGGGTGTTCCGTGGGAGGGTGGACGTCGTGCGCCCCCGCGCGTGGACGACGTTGCTCGTCACCGTGGCCCTTCTGGGCCTGACAGCCTCCCCGGCCAACGCGGCCTTCGAGTGGCGCCCAGCCCACGGGATCTCCGTGGAGGAGTCGAACGGCGAGGTGCCGCAGGTCGCCATTGCAGACGATGGGACCGCGGTTGCCGTGTGGCGGATTCGAGATCCGGCAACCCCGGAAGAGGACCCGATCTACAGAGTCCAGGCCGCGGTGCGGCCGCCAGGGGAGAACTTCGTGGTGCCGGGCGGGTTCATCTCGGATGCCGGCCGGAGCGTCGGCACGCACATCCGGCTGAAGATGAACAACGACGGCGACGCGATCGTCGTGTGGGAGGCCAAGGAGCGGGAGGACACCCTCGGGGACGACGTGATCAGCGTGCGGTCGGCCTACATGCCCGCTGGGGGGACGTTCGGGGCCGATCAGGTGGTGCAGCTCGACGCAGCGGTCGATGGACCGGAGTCCTTCGTGGAGCCCGAGGTCGGCGTCGACGGCGACGGCAACTCGACCGTCATCTTCCACAACCCGCCGGCCGAGGAGTTCAACGTCTCCCCGCAGACCGAGAAGGAGAGCTCGCTGTACAAGTCGATGTCCCGTCCGGCGGGAGCCGCCGCGACCTGGGGAGATATCCAGGACCTCATCCCTCACGACTTCGGGACGGAACTGGAATTCAACGCCTGGACGGAGACCCATGGGTCTCTGTCCGTGAACGAGGACGGCGACCGCTCCGCGGTGTTCGCCACGCAGGAGTTCGACACCATCACGCACCGGCAGGTCGTTCGCAGCATGGTCAGGGACTCCGACGACGCGACCTGGTTCAACGATGGTGGCCCGCACGACCCCGGGCCTCCAGACGTGGAGGTCACATCCACGCGCACGGCCTGGCCGCCCGAGAATGGAACGGTCCTGGGGCTGGAGCCGATCCAGGCCTGGACCGAGGCCTCCCTGCTCTTCGCGGGCTACAGGAACCCGCCGGTGGAGATTGCCACGCCGGCAGAGGGGCCCGAGGCGACGGGTGGAGCATTCGTGATCGACTCGGTGGACGATGGCCTCGCCGTATGGCAGGACGGCGTGGAGCTGCGCGGGTCCTACGCCCCGTTCTCCCCCGGGGCGTTCGGAGCGGTAAACACCCTTCCGGTACCCGGGGGCGTTCTAGGCACCGCCCGAACTCGGCCCGATCTGGCGACCGACGACAGCGGCTCTGCTGTCACCGTGTTCAACCAGAACACCGATCTCGGGGGCGGGGACTTCGTCGAACAGGTCTATGCGGCCATACGCTCGCCGGGGGGCGGGTCGGGATTCGCCGATCCGGTGCCCATTTCGCCCGAAGGAGACCTCGAGGAGGACGAGGGCACCAAGAAGGGAACGGGCCCGAGGGTGGCGATGAACAGCGCCGGTGAGGCGGTGGCGGTTTGGTCGCGGCAGGATCAGGCGACCAGCGACATGGTGGTCGAGGCGGCGCTCTACGTCGAGGTGGATGATCCGGAAAACCCGCCGCCTCCGCCGCCCCCGCCGCGGCCCAGGCCGCCGGCGCCCAGCGAGATCCAGCTCGCTCGTCCGCTTGGCCGCGACCAGGCAACGGTCCTGATCGCGAACGTCACCGGGCCCGTCAGCAAGCTGCGCTGGAGCTTCGGGAGCAAGGGCGAGCCGCCGCTCGACGCCGGAACGGAGCGCAGCGTGCGACTCCGGCTCCCCACGCGCGCCTTCACGGCCACCGCGCGGATCGAGGCGCCAGATGGTTCGTCGCGGACCATCGCCCGTTCGTTCACGACGCTGAAGCCGTCTGAGGGCTCCGATGCGACGCGGGTCCGCGACGGCCTGACCAGATCGGACACCCCGCCGGTCTTCGCCGTGGGCAGGAAGGAAACCCTCACCGGCGAGAGCAGCCAATGCGCGCCGATGCAAGTGTGGTCGGGCGTGCAGAAGATCTCGGGCTGCTTCAAGCCGGTCGACGACCTCGTGGACATTCCGAACCTCGAGCGGGGCGCCATCCATGAGCTGGGCAAGGCGCTGAACCTCGACGAGACCAATCGGACTCTGATGCAGAAGGCGACCCAGCTCACCGACGGCTACGTCGCCGAGGGGAGGGCGCTGCTCAACGACCAGTTCCCGGTCATCCCGGCCAACGCCGCCGACGTGGTGTCGCTTCCGCAGGCGAAGGCGCTGATCTCGGCCAAGGCGGAGCTGCCGGTGGGCGGCGCGACGTACAACCCCAACGATGGCTTCAACCTGAAGCTCGACCCCAAGAAGGCCGCCATCGCTCTTGGCAAGCTTCCCAATCCGCCCAAGCTGCCCAAGATCGGCGGGCTCGAGATCGTCGGTGACTGGGACGTCGATCTCGAGAAACAAGAGTTCAAGATCAGGGCGAGCGTGGTGCTGCCGAAGTCGATCACCAAGGCTGGCCTGCAGATCTCCAACGAGGTGAAGCTGCGCGCGACGCCGGAGCGGGTGATCGTCGACGAGGTCACGATCGGTCCGATCGACGCCGACGTCGGCGGGCTCAAGGTCCGGGCCCTAAAACTCCAGTACAAGCGCGAGCCCGACGAATGGCTGGGTGAGGGCAAGGCCTGCATCATCAGCGGCGCCTGTTTCAGCATGGTCCCGCCCGACGGCCGGGTGGTGATCAGGAACGGCGATCTCGCGTTCGCGGGCGCCAGCCTCACCTTCCCGCTGCCCGGTATCCCGCTGTTCAAGGGCGTGTTCCTCGAGAAGGTCGGGTTCGGTGTCGGGCTCAACCCCACCCGAATGCTGGGCAGCGCGCGGATCGGCGTGGTGCGGATACTCGCGTTCGACGGCCGGCTGGTGTTCGCATTTCCGAGCGACCGGACACCGTTCATCCTCGACCGCGACGAGGTCGGCCACGACTTCGCCCCGAACCTCTATGGCAAGGCCTTCACGCGGCCCACGGTCGGCGTCACGGGCGCTGCGCTGATCAAGGTCCCGGAGCTGGGCGACATCACCCTCGGGAGGGCGCACGTGCTGTACGAGTACCCCGGCTACGTGGCCTTCGGCGGTGGCTTCGACCTCAACCTGCTGGAGATCGCGCAACTGCGCGGCGGCCTCTCGGGCGAGCTCGACGTGGACCGCGAGATCTTCAACCTGCACGGCAACATCGAGTCGTGCGTGCTCAATGAGTTCTGCGGCAAGGCCGTCGCCAACGTCTCACGCGGCCCGAACAAGGCCGGCGGCGCCGGCGCCTGCGTCTCGCTGCTGGGCGTCTCGGTGGGCGGAGGGGTGCAGTGGCGCGATCTCGACGACCCGTTCATCTGGCCCATCGACGGCTGCAAGTGGTCGCCGTTCAAGCTGGACGTGCGCGCATCGGCGAACGCCCGACGCGCGCAGGCCGGCGGGGCCTACACGGTCGACGTCGCCGGCGGGGCCCCGAGCCCGGTCATCAAACTGCTCGGCCAGGGTGGCGCGCCGCTCGTTCGGGTGCGCCGTCCGGGCGGCGGCGAGTTCGCGGCCCCGGACCAGGTGATCGCCGTGTCCAGCGACAAGCAGATCCGGGTCATGCGATTCAAGGGCAACAGGTACGCGGGGCCCTTCACGGTCGTCGGTTTCCAGAACGCAGCGGCGGGCCGCTACACGATCGAACCGCTCCCCGGCTCGCCGGCCATCACTGGAACAGCGCGCGCCACCGACCAGCCAGACGCGAAGGTCACCGGCCGCGTGACGGGCAAGGGCCGGCGCCGCGTGCTGCGCTACAACGTCCGCGCGCGTGAGGCCCAGACGGTCGCGTTCGAGGAGGTCCAGCCCAACGGCGCGACCCAGACGATCGGGAGGACCAGCCGCGCCGGCGCCGGCCGAATCCGCTTCACCTCGGCACCTGGGCGCGGACGGCGCAGGATCGTCGCGCAGTTCGAGCTCGCCGGCATCCCGGCAGAGCGCAAGGTCGTCACCACGTTCAAGCCCCAGTCGGCGCGGCTTGCAAGGGCCAAGCGCGTGCGAGTCAAGCGCCGCGGTGGCACCCTGCGCGTGAGCTGGCGCAGGGTGCCGGGAGCCACCCGCTACGAGGTCGCCGCCACGCTGTCGAGTCGTCGCTTGGTCTTCAAGACGACCCGCAGGACGCGCGTGAGCCTGCGCGTGCCGCGCTGGTTCTCGGGCCGAGTGACCGTGCGCGCGATCGATGACGTGCGTCAGAGCGCCGTAGCCGGGAGACCGCGCTTCAAGGCCACCCGGCGCCAGCCGAGCGGGTTCCGCCGGCTGTTCGACTGCCGCCTGCGCATGCGCACCATCACCTGTGCCGTGCCGAAGCAGCGCTGCGGCGGGCTGAGGCCCACGATCACCTCGGTTCGCGGCCGCCCGACCCGCGGGACCAGGGGCAACGACGTGATCCTCGGCACCGCCGGCAACGATCGCATCAACGGCGGTGCGGGCAACGACGTGATCTGCGCCGCCGGCGGCAACGACCGGGTCCGGGGCGGGGGCGGCGACGACCGGATCACCGGCCGCACGGGCAATGACGTGATCATCGGCGGCACGGGCCACGATCGGATCAAGGGCGGCAAGAACGACGACCAGCTGATCGGCGGCGCCGGGAACGACCGGATCATCGGCGGCGCCGGCCGCGGCCGCGACAGGATCGACGCCGGCTCCGGCAACGACCGCATCGAGACGCGCGACGACGGACCCCGGGATCGCGTCAACTGCGGGCCCGGGCGGGACGTCGCCAAGGAGGACCGCCAGGACCGCTGGGCCGGGTGCGAGCGGGTGTTCGTCCCCCGATAGGGCCGGACATCGCGCTCAACCTTGGCCGGGCGTGGTCGATGACTAACCCATGGAGCACTCTGAGCTGACGTCGGGCCAGCGCCGGCGCGCCCTGCGCTTTGCGTTTATCGGGAACGTGATCCCGATAGGCATCGCCACCGCCTCGGGCTTCGACTCACACGGCACGGTCTTCTTCATCGGCGCCGTCGGCGCGTGCGTCGCTCCGGTGATCGTGACCGCGCTCAGCCGCCGGCAGCCGATCCCCTTCTACATGGCCGCCTACGGGGGGATCGTCTGCTTGACGATGCTCCAAGCGGGCTCCGGCGGGGTCGCCTCGGGTTACTCGATCCTCACGCTCATGGCCATGCTGTGGTTCGGCCTGTTCGCCACCGACCGCGAGCTGACCGTGGCCGCCGGGGTGCTCGCGGCGTGCGCCTATCTGCCGATGATCGTCTTCGGGCCGCCCGACTACCCGGTCGAGTGGGGTCACGCGACCCTGCTGGTGTTCATCGGCTGCACGGTCGCGGGGTCGCTTCGCGCCCTGACCCGGGAGACCGAGAAGCTCACGTCGCAGCTGCGTCAGGAGGCGGTGATCGATCCGCTCACCGGGCTGATGAATCGCCGCGGCTGGAAGGACGCCGCCGAGCGCGAGCTCGCGGGCGCTCGCCGGGATGGAACTCCGCTCACCTTGGCGATGATCGATCTCGACCACCTCAAGGAGGTCAACGACGCGCACGGGCACGACGAGGGCGATCGCGCTCTGTGCGACGTCGCCGACCTGCTGCGCGCCTCGCTGCGGGCCAGCGACGTCCTCGGCCGCATCGGAGGCGACGAGTTCGTCGCGCTGATGCCCGACGCTCAGGATGATCGCGCCGTTGAAGCGGTCGGGCGCGCCCAGAGCGGTGCCTCCGAGCGCGCGCGATTCTCCGCCGGCGTGGCCCCCTGGGACGGCAAGGAGTCCCTCGAGGAGCTGGTACGACGCGCTGACGTGGCTCTTTACGCCGCCAAGGTCGCGGGCGGCGGCCGAATCGAGACGGCGGGCCGTTCGCTCGAGGACGAGCGCGCGGTCAGCTCTTGAGCGTGTCGGCCAGCCGGTCGCGCCCGCCGCGCCCGGTCAGCTCGAGCTTCGCGTAGACGTGGGTGAGGTGGGTCTCCACCGTCTTCAGGCTCACGTACAGCTCCTGGGCGATCTGCGCGTTCGTGGCGCCCCGCGCGGCCAGGTCCGCGACGCGCCGCTCGCTGGGGGTCAGCGCCTCGACGCCGGTCGTGGCGATCCGTCTCGGCCGGCCCCCGGCGGCGTGAAGCTCTTCGCGCGCCCGATCCACCAGGCGGATCGCCCCGCACTCGTGGGCCGCCTCCAGTCCGGCGGTCAGCTCGGGGCGTGCCTGGGCCCTGTTTCCGGCGCGGCGGTAGGCCGCCCCGAGCTCCACCAGCGAGCGGGCGAGTTCCAACCGGGCGCCGGAACCCTCGAGCACGGCCACAGATTCACTCAGGAGCTCGATGGCCCGCTCGCCATCCTCGACGATCCCCGCGGCGCGGAGCGCCACTCCCTCCGGGCGGGGCAGCCCGGATTCGCGCGCCAGTTCCAGCTCCTCCGACACGAGCGCCTGGGCCTCCTCCTGCTCCGAGGCGGGTAGGGCGAGCGCCAGCAGGGAGCGAGAGGGGCACACCGACGGCCCCATCTCCAGCGCGGCGGCGATCTCCAAGCTCGCACGAAGATCCTCAATCCCCTGGCTGCGGTCGAAACGGGTCGCCCGGAGTTGTCCGCGCACCGTCATGAGGATGGCCCCCATCCAGGTGTCCGCCATGGGGGGCGGCAGCTCGCTTGCCTCCGCGAGCTTCGCGGCGTCATCGAGGCTGGGTCGCTCGAGGATGGGGTCCAGGAGGAAGAAGAGCTGGCTGGCGAAGACGGTGGGGGTAGCGGCTGCGACGGCCATCGCCAAGCCCGGGCGGAGCTCCGCTTCGGCCGCGGCCAGGCGACCCTGCCGTGCGTAGATCCAGCCGCGGTGGTCCGCGCCTACGGTACGGCCGTTGATCGATCCATCACG
This sequence comes from uncultured Thermoleophilaceae bacterium, assembly GCA_963808105.1. Lineage (GTDB taxonomy): Bacteria > Actinomycetota > Thermoleophilia > Solirubrobacterales > Thermoleophilaceae > JAAYBF01. The sequence goes on from CAWEEH010000002.1 coordinate 1,095,020, forward strand.
GCGGGCGATGGCGATCACCTCCTCGCTGACGGCCAGGCCGCGCTCGAAGTCGTCGATCTCCACCAGCGCGATCAGCACATGTGCAGCAGCCCATGTACCGGCGCCGCGCTCGGTCAGCAGCTCTCCTCCCTCAAGGGCCCGGTCCACGAGTGCGGTGACCTTCTCCCTGCCTTCTCCACGGTGAGCCGCGAGGGAGGCGAGCATCGCCGCGAGTGCATGCGCAGCCCAGCTCGGCCCTTCGGAAAGCGCCGCGAGCTGCTGGCGGTTGTCATCGAGCCCGTGTACCAGAGCCGGCGCGTAGCACGAGATCATCAGCCCGAGCGCGCCCAGCTCGGCGGCAGCGCTGGGCTCGCTGTCGCCGAGTTTCTCCAGGGTCGATCCGATCACCTCCATCGCGTGGTCCCAGCGGCCCGAGATGAACAGGGCCTCCGCCAGCGCGACAGCGATCTTGGACCGCTGCTCCGACCCTCGCGCGAGATCCAGCGCGCGCTCCAAGTGGTCTATCGCCTCCGGGTCGAACAGGATCAGCTCAGCCTTGCCTAGGTAGTGGAGGATCTCCGCCGCCGGAGGGTCGGTCGCGCCCTCCTCGAGGGCACGGCGGAACCAGCGGATCGCTTCATCGGGGGCGGCCTTTGCCAATGCGCTCTCGGCGGCTTCGACGAACGTGCTCGCGACCAGCGTGGACCCGTTGGGAGCGACGTTGGCCAGGTGCGCGGCGATCGCTTCCGCGGGCGCCTCGCCGTGACGCAGAACATCCGCGGCCGCGGCGTGGGCGCTGTCACGCTCAGTGACGGGGATCGCGTCGTACACCGAGCGACGGACCAAGGGATGCACGAACGAGAAGGGATCCTCGGTGGCCAGCACCTCGATTCGCCGGAGGCCGTGTGCGGCTTTCCCGGCCTCGCTGGGGGGGATGCCCGCGAGGCCGGCGGCCAGAGACAGGGCGTGACCGTCGCCCACGACCGCCATTGCGGCGGCCAATGCCGGGGCCTCCGGCGCTACCCGCTCGATCCGCCTGACCACACGGTCGCCTAGCGACGGCACGGATGCCTGCTGGACGGCCTCGACCAAGTCGGTGCTGGGGAGCGCCTCGCTGCTCGAGATCGTTCTGAGCAACTCCTGTAGGTAGAGAGGGTTCCCGGCCGTGGCCGTGAGGCAGGCGTCGCACGCGGCATCGTCGGCGGATGGCAACCGGTCTCTCACCAGCCGCGCCACGGAAGCACGTCCGAGAGGATCCAACGCAAGGCGCACTGCGCCGGGATCCATCCGCAGCTCGTCGAGCAGGGCGACGTGGGCCCCCGGCTCCTCGGGGCGCGTCGCCGTGAGAACGATGATCCCGGCGTCCACGCTTCGGGCCGCGATGAAGGCCAGCGCACGAAGGGAAGAAGCGTCCATCCAGTGCGCGTCGTCGGCGATCAGGACGAGCGGCCGGCCCGCGGCCAGATTGACGGCGAGCCAGTAGATCGCGTGCAGCGTGGCGAAGCCGTCTGAGACCCCATCGCTCGGCACGGCGGTCGGGGTGACCACTCGTTCCGCCGGGGCCGCCGCGCCCAGCAGCAGAGCCTCGCGCTCCTCTGCGTCCGCCGTGGCGAGAACGCCCTCGAATAGCTGACGGATCGCGCCGAAACCGAAGCCGCGTTCGAGCTCGCTGCCGCGCGCGGTCAGCATCGTGAGTCCGGCCGTATCCGCCAGCTCGGCGGCAGCGGCGACCAGCGCGCTCTTTCCCGCGCCGGCGGGGCCCTCGAGGACGATGCTCGCGCCCCGGCGGTCGGCGGCCTGCTCGAACGCGTCGCTCAAGGCGCGGAGATGTGCCTGTCGCTCGAGAAGGGTTCGCTCAGCCAGCACGGGAGCAATCTGCAATTGGGCCACGTGCCAGCGTAGGCGCCCTTGGCGAGCCACGCAAAGGCTCGGTGTAGGCGATGGCCGTGATTTCGGGGGTGATCGGCTGAACTGCGGGGTGATTCATTCACCCACATGGGGGGGCGCGGCGGAGCGACCCTCGGTGGAGACTGGGTGTACTCGTGCGCCGTCGCCATCTGCTCCCGATCCGGCTGAGCGAACGGATCCTGCCCGTTACAGCCCTCGCGGCGTTCGCGCTTCCCGCCCCGGCGCTCGCCGCGCCGCGCAGGCCTCGACGCCGGTTTCGGTACCGACGGCGTGGCCACTGTCAGCTTTGGCGGGTCCGACGTTGCGAACGGGATGGCCACCGCTCCCGACGGCAAGATCGTGATGGTGGGTTCAGCCGGGGCGGGCGGGGCGACTCTCAGCGACTTCGCGATCGTTCGCCTGAATCCCGACGGCACGCTCGACCAGACGTTCGGGTCCGGCGGCAGGCGCACGATCGACTTCAAGCCCCTCGGCTCTGAGAGCTGGATCGACTACGCCGCCGACGTGGTCGTTCAGCCGGACGGGAAGATCGTCGTGGCCGGCACGAGCCGCGAGCCGACCACCGACAACCGACAGATGACGGTCACGCGGCTGCACGCTGGGAACGGGTCGACCGACCTGACCTTCGGTGATCCCTCGAATCCCGGTGTCAAGTACATCGGGCTGGGAAGCAACGGGACGGAGACGAGGGCGATCGACCGCTTCGCGAACGGCAAGTTTGTGGTGGGCGGGGTCTTCTACGGGACGGCGAGCCAAGACATCGGGTGGGCCGGCCTCAGCCAGATAGGGCAGGAGGACCCGATCTCGGGTTCCATCACCGGCCCCAGCTTCGAGTATGTGGAAGATGTCGCCGTCGCGCCTGACGGGAACTTCGTGGTAGCGGGGGCGACGGACGCAGGGCCCGGCAGCCCCTACGACATCGTGGTCGTGCGGCGCAAGGGCACCGACGGATTCCAGGACAACACCTTCAACGGCAACGGTCGCACGACGGTCGGGTACGGCGGCATTGACTCGGGGGATCCGGTGGCGGTTGCGGTCCAGCCCGACAACAAGGTCTTGACCGCCGGGGTGACCTACGCCGGCGGCGGACCGGACTTCCTTGTCCACCGCCTTACGGCCACGGGGTTGCCTGACACGAGCTTCGGCGATCCGGGGAACAACGGCCGCGCGCTCATCGACTTCGGCGGCTCTGAGAGCGCACGCGCGCTGAAGCTGCTTCCCGACGGCAAGATCGCCCTGGCAGGCGACAACGGGGGCGATGTCGTGGTCGCACGCTTGACCGGTAGCGGCGCTCTGGACAGCTCCTTTGGTGTGGGTGGCAGGCGCACCATCGCCCTACCGAACGACCAGTACGCCGATGCCGGGCTCGCGGTGCAGCCGGACGGCGGATTTCTCGTCGCCGGCACCACCTACAACAGCGCGTCCGATTTCTTCGTGATGCGGATCGGCAAGTTCACGCCTCGGCGTGGCGGCTCGGCCGTCACGCCGCCACGGCCTGCGGCGCCCGGTCTGGCCAAGGTGGCTGTCTCGGCGAAGTCGCTGAAGGCGAGCGCGAAGGGGGTGGTGGCGGTCAAGGTGAGGTGTTCGGCGGCCGCTGCCTGCCGCGGGACCGTGGATCTGACGACGGCGCGCAAGGTGAGTGTGTCGGCGAAGAAGCGCAAGCTCAAGCTTGCCCGCAAGTCCTACTCGGTCGCGGCCGGCAAGTCCAAGACCGTGAAGCTGAAGCTGCGCCGCAGCGGCCTGAAGTTCCTGCGCAAGCGCCGCAAGCTGCGTGTGCGGCTGACGGTCACGACGCGCAGGGCCGGGGCGAAGGCCGCGAAGGTCGGGCGGACTGTGACCTTGAAGGCAACCCCCAAACGAAAGCGCTGAACATGCGACGGCCCGTCCTGATCTTCGCCGCCCTCGCCGCACTGATGATGGTCCCCGCCCCGGCGCTCGCCGCGCCCCCCGGTCTCGACGCCGGCTTCGGAGTCGACGGCGTGACAAAGATCGACTTCTTCAGCAAGCAAGACACCGCGCGCGGGATGGCCACCGCTCCCGACGGCAAGATCGTTGTCGTGGGGTCGGCCACAACGGGCGGGACAACCATAAGAGACTTCGCGATCGCTCGCCTGAACCCCGATGGCAGCCTCGACGAGACGTTCGGGTCTGGCGGCAAGCGCACGATCGACTTCAAGCCGACCGGCTCCGAGAGCTGGAAGGACGACGCCAAGGACGTGGTCGTTCAGCCCGACGGGGACATCGTCGTGGCCGGCGTGAGCCTTGAGCCGACGACCGACAGCACGATCATGACGATCACGCGGTTAAACGCCGCGGACGGGTCCACCGACATCACCTTTGGTGATCCCTTGACTCCCGGCGTCATCCACATCGTGCTGGGTCCCAACGGGACGGAAGCGAACGCGATCGCCCGCTTCGCGAACGGCAAGTTCGTCGTGGCCGGGGCCGTCTACGGGACGACAAATCGAGACATGGCGTGGGCCGGCCTCAACCAGGTAGGGCAGGAGGACCCGATCTCAGGGAGCCAGGGCTTTACCACCGGCAGCATGGACTATGGATTCGATGTCGCCGTCACGCCTGGCGGGGGTTTCGTGGTCGCCGGGGTGACTGACGCGGCCTCCTACGACATCGCGGTGACACGGCGGACGATAAATGGCAACGGCTCCCAATCGCAGGACAACACCTTCAATGGCAACGGCCGCACGACGGTCGGGTACGGCGGGGCGGAAGAGGCCTCGGCGGTGGCGGTCCAGCCCGACAACAAGGTCCTGACCGCCGGGTACAAGAGCGCTCCCGGCGGAAGCGACTTCCTGGTCCACCGCCTCACCGCTACGGGGTTGCCTGACACGAGCTTCGGCAATCCGGCGAACAACGGCGGCGCGTTCATCGATTTCGGCAGCTCCGACGCTGCAGGCGAGCTGCAGTTGCTCCCCGGCGGCAAGATCGCCGTGGTGGGGAGCACCGGTCAGGGCAGTACGAACAGCCCCTCCGATGTCGCGGCCGCACGCTTGACCGGGAGCGGCGCTCTGGACAGCTCCTTCGGCGTGGGTGGCAAACGTACGATCGTGCTACCGGGCAATCAGGGGGCCAGTGGACTCGCGGTGCAGCCCGACGGCGGATTGCTGGTCGCTGGAAGTACCAGAGTGGTTGCCCTCGCCTCGTCCGATTTCTTCGTGATGCGGATCGGCAAGTTCACGCCGCGGCCCGTTCCGCCCGGTCCGCCGGGCGGACCCGCAGCACCCGGCCTTGCCAAGATCGCGATCTCGGCTAGGTCGCTGAGGGCGAGCGCGAAGGGCGTGGTCGGGGTCAAGGTGAGGTGTTCGGCGGCCGCTGCCTGCCGCGGGACGGTGGACCTGACGACGGCGCGCAAGGTGAGTGTGTCGGCGAAGAAGCGCAAGCTCAAGCTTGCCCGCAAGTCCTATTCGGTCGCGGCCGGCAAGTCCAAGACCGTGAAGCTGAAGTTGCGTCGCAGCGGCCTGAAGTTGCTGCGCAAGCGCCGCAAGCTGCGTGTGCGGCTGACGGTCACCACGCGCAGGGCCGGGGCGAAGGCCGCGAAGGTCGGGCGGACTGTGACCCTGAGCGCGGCTCGAAAGAAGAAGGGGAAGCGGTAGCTTGCGACGCCTCTTTTTCATCCCTGTCGCTCTCGCCGCGCTCGCAGCCGCCCCCGCCCCGGCGCTCGCCCAGACCGGCGGAGTCTGGACGCCGCCGCAGACCCTGTCCTCCGAGACCGGCGAGAAGCCACAGGTTGCGATCGCCGACAACGGGTTCGCCATTGCCGTCTGGCGCGAGCTCGATCCCGATCCCGACGGCGACCTCGTTCTCGACGAAGGGAACGAGGTCGAGCGAATCAGGTTCGCGGAGCGCAACCGCGGCGGCAACTTCTCGCCGGCCCGCCGCTTCCTCTCGCCCCCGACACTCAGCGTCGGGCCGAACTTCTCGCTCGCGATGAACGGGAGCGGCGACGCGGTCGTCGTCTGGGAGGTTCCCGGCCAGACCGTCAGGGCGCGGTACAAGCCGGCCGGCCGCCCCTTCGAGGGCGAGCAGGCGGTGCCCGCTATCCGTCGCGCTCCGCAGGTCGCGATCGACGGATCGGGCAGCACGCGCGCGATCGGCCTGCTCGCGGCCAGCGACCGCGTATTCAGTTCTTTCAGGCCGGCGGGCGCCAACGGCGGAGCCACGTGGTCCGACCCCGGCGGCAGCTCGCTCGGGATCTTCACCAAGGTCCCCAACGGCGTAGGCGGCCCCTGCTCGCAGAACGAGACCTTCCCGTCGCTCGCGATGAATCGGGAAGGCGTGGCGGTCGTCACGGCGTCGATCACGCGAACCTCGGGCCAGACCGCGGCCTGCACGACCGCCGGCTTCAACGGCCAGGAGATCCTCGCCTCCGCGAGCTTCTCCGGCGCCACCGCCCTCGACGGCGGGACCACGATCACCTCGGCTTCGTCGGGCCCCTTCAGAAGCCGCGCGGCGATCGGCGTGAACGGGCGCCAGACCACTTGGTGGACGCGTCCGGTCAACCCCACCCGCAACTACTCCACGCGCGGCGGGCCCACCGGCGCTTGGGCCGCCCCCGCGACGTTCGGGTCGCTCGAGACTGGCCCGACCGGCGACCTCGCCGTGACGAACAACGGCTCGCTGCTCGCCGCCTACGCGAACACCTCACCGGACACCACGGTGCATACGGCGTTCGCCCCGTTCCCGGGAGGCTTCAACCCCCGCCAAGACTTCGCCCGCGACTCGGTGGGGCGCTCGCCGGCGATCGCGATGAACCAGAGGGACGAGGCGCTGATCGCCTACAAGGAGCGAGGCAACCTGGCGAGCGCGCCCGGCGACGAGGAGGCGGTGCAGGCAGCGTTTCGCCCCGCCGGGCCCACCGCCCGGCCCGCGCGGGCTGTAGCTCCGGTCTCCGTTCCAGCCGACGAGCTCGACGATCTCGATATCCCGCCGAGCGTGGACCTGAGCCTCAACCGCGAGGGCATCGCGGCGTGGTCGCGGCTCCAAGGCGTGGCGACGCCGCCACAGGTCTCGCTGTTCGTGCCGGCAAACGTGCCGCGACCGCCGGGCGCGCTGAGGCCGCCTCCGCCGCTGCCGAGCGCGATCGAGGTGTCGCGGAAGACCGAGCCAGGCGGCCCGCTCGTGCTCACCGTCAAGGTCGAGGGCGTCGCGGACGAGGTGCGCTGGGACTTCGGCCAGCCGGGCCAGCCTCAAGTCGTTGGCAAGGTCGTGAACGGCAAGCTTCAGAACAGCGTGCGCGCGCGGCTACTCGACCGAAGCCTCACCGTCAGGGCCACGGTCGTCGGGCCGGGGGGCAGCACCAAGTTCACGAAAAAGATCACCCAGCGAAAGCTGCCGAGCGACGGCGCCGCGGGTAAGGCCGGTGACGCAATCAATCGCGTAAAGCCGGACCCGGTATACGCCGTGTCGACACTCGAGAACCTCGTCGGCACGGCCGGCAAGGCTTCGTCGGCCCGGGTTCGCACTAGGGCGGCGCAAACCGGGTGCGCGCCGACGGTGATCTGGTCGGGCAAGCAGAAGACCTCAGGCTGCTTCGAGCCGATCGAGAACCTCGGCGACATCCCGGGGCCGGAGAAGGGCGCGATCGCTGAGCTCGCTAACGGTCTAGGTCTCGATGAGATCCGGAAGGCCCTCGCCGAGGGCCGAACTCTCACCCAGGCCCAGACCGACGTGATGTCACAGGCGACCCGGCTCACCGAGGGCTACGTCACCAAGGGCCGGGCGCTCCTCAACGACGAGTTCCCCGTCATCCCCAGCGGCCCGGCGAACGTCCTGGCGCTGCCGCAAGCGAAGGCCGTCATCTCGGCCAACGCGGAGCTGCCGATCGGGCAGGCGAAATACGACCCGGCGGGCGGCTTCAACCTGAAGGTCGATCCCGCGAAGGCGAACATCCCGCTCGGCCCGCTGCCGAACCCGCCGAAGCTGCCCTCGCTTGCCGGCCTCGAGCTGACCGGCGAGTGGGACGTCGACCTCCAGAAGCAAGAGGCGAAGATCAAGGCGAGCATCAAGTTCCCCTCCTCGATCACGAAGGCGGGCGTCTCGCTCCAGAACGAGGTCATCCTCAGGGCGACACGGGAGAAGATCGTCGTCGACGAGGTCCGGATCGGCCCGATCGACGTGGACGTCGTCGGCCTGAAGGTTGAGAAGTTCCAGATTCAGTACCTGCGCGAGCCCAACCAGTGGGATGGTCAGGGCAAGGCGTGCCTGATTGGTACCGCGTGCCTGGACATGATCCCTCCCAACGGCGGGATCACGATCAAGGATGGCGACCTTGCCCGCGCCGGGGCCACGCTTCAATTCCCACCCCCGGGCATCCCTCTGTACGCCGGGGTCAACCTCGAGCGCATCGGCTTCGGTGTCGGGCTAAAGCCCACGCGGATCTTCGGCAGCGCCCGCCTGGGAGTGATCCAGATACTCAAGCTCGACGGGCGCCTCTTCGCTGCGTTCCCGACCTCCCAGACTCCGTTCGTGCTGGATCGCAAGGAGGTGGGCGACGCCTATCCCCCGCACCTCTATGGCTCGCGCTTCACCCGGTTCACCTTCGGGGCCACCGCCGAGGCGCTCGTTGACGTGCCGGTGATCGGCGAGACCAAGCTCGGCAGCGCGTACGTGCTGTATGAGTACCCCGGCTACGTCGCCTTCGGCGGCGGCTACAACGCCGACATGCTGGACCTGCTCAGCATTCGGGGCGCGGTGGCCGCCGAGGCCGATGTCGAGCGGGGGGTCTTCGACCTGCACGGGGAGATCAGAGCCTGTATCCACCTGGGCATAGACCTCTGTTCCGGCGCCACCGGCCACGTATCGCGCGGCGAGGGGGGCACCGGCGGCGCCGGCGCGTGCGTGGAGTTCGGCCCGGTGTCGGTGGGCGGCGGGGTGCGGTGGAACGACCTGGGCGATCCGTACATCTGGCCGATCGACGGCTGCAAGTGGTCGCCATTCCGGATTCAGGTGCGTCAAAGCACCGGCGAGGCCAGGATCAGCGGCAAGGGCCCGCGGGCCAGCGCCACCCAAGTCGTGCGCGGAAACGCAAGCCGCGCGGTGCTTGCACGCGAAAGCCAGGTCGGCGTCAGCCAGGCAGGCACCTACACGATCAAGGTCCAGAGGGGCAAGCCCAGCCCGGTTTTGCGCCTGGACGGCGCGGGCAACGCGCCGGCGATCCGGGTGAGCGGTCCCGGCGGCACGCTCGTGGCCCCGGTCGGGAGTGGCTTCCTCAAGACCCCCGACAACAAGATTCGCATCATGCGGTTCGCGAACCGGTACGCGAAGATCACCTCGATCGGCTTCCAGAACGCCAGGCCCGGTACCTACACCGTGCAGGTGCTGCCGGGCTCCGCTCCCGTGGTCGCCGTCCAGCAGGCCACCAATCCGCCCGCCGCGAAGGTCAAGGGCACGGTCACCGGGAAGGGCCGCAACCGCGTGCTCCGCTACAGCGTGGCCCGCCGGCCGAGCCAGAAGGTCGTCTTCAGCGAGCTCACCTCAAGCGGCGCCGCCCAGGAAATCGGCTCCACCGCCGGGGGCCGCGGCCGGATCCGCTTCCGTTCGGCGCCCGGGAGCGGGCGCCGCCGGATCGTCGCCCGGTTCGAGCTCGCGGGCATACCCGCCGAGCGCAAGCGCGTGACCACCTTCAAGCCGCAATCGCCGCGCTTGTCGAAGGTGCGCGGCCTAAAGATCAAGCGCAAGGGCACACGGCTGATCGTCAGCTGGAAGCGGACCAAGGGAGCGCGCCGCTACGAGATCGCAGCCACGATGTCCGGCGGCCGTCAGCGCTTCGCCACGACGAGGAAGCGCCGCGCGGTGATCAGGCGCGTGCCGAAGTACCGGCGCGGGCGGGTGACCGTTCGCAGCGTGGACGACCTGCGCCAGTCGCGGCCCGCCAGGAAGCGCTTCCGGGCCACAGCGAAGCGGCCGAGGACCTTCCGTACGCTGCGCAAGTGCAAGCTGGTAAGGCGCAAGGGCGGCAAGCGCAAGATCCGCTGCAGCGGGAAGCGCAAGAAGTCGTCTCGCCGCGCTCGCCGGCGCTAACGCTGACTGGCGCGGCTGCGAATCGCACGTAAGCTGGTCTCATGGCCCCCCCGGAGGGTGCTCCTTGATCGAGATCGGCGCAGTGCTCGGCGGCTATCGCGTCGAGCGGCTGCTCGGGCGCGGGGGCATGGGCGTGGTCTACGAGGCGGTCCAGGTCTCGCTGGACCGCCGCGTGGCGCTCAAGGTCCTGCGGTCCGAGCTCGCGGACGACGATGCCTTCGTCGACCGCATACGCCGCGAGGGGAGCGTGCAGGCGTCGCTCGAGCATCCCCATGTGCTTGACGTGTACGAGGTCGGGGAGTCTCCGTACGGCCTTTTCCTCGCCATGCGGCTCGTCGAGGGGCCCACCCTCGCCCAGCTTCTGCGTGACGGCGGCCTTGACGCCGAGCGGGCGCTGCGCGTGCTGGGTCAGGTCGGCGACGCCCTGGACGCCGCGCACGAGGCCGGCCTGCTGCACCGCGACGTAAAGCCCCAGAACGTGCTGGTGGCCGAGGACGGCAACGCCTTCCTCGCCGACTTCGGGCTCAGCCGGGCGGCCACCGACACCGCCACGGCATCGCGGTCGACGGTGGGCACGGTCGCGTACGTGGCGCCAGAGATCATCCGCGGCGAAGCGCCCACCGCGGCATCCGATCGCTACGCGTTCGCGGCCACCGTCTTCCACTGCCTCACGGGCGATGTCGTGTTCCCGCGCGGCTCCGACGTCGCCGTTCTCTACGCCCACACGAGCGAGCCGCCGCCCAGCATCAGCGCGCGCCGGCCCGTGCTCCCCCAGCAGCTCGACCGCCACTTCGAGTCGGCGCTGGCCAAGGATCCGTCGCAGCGGCCCGAAAGCGCGCGAGCCCTGGTGGCCGCGGTGCGCGAGGCGATCGGCGGCAAGGAGCTGCCGGCCCCCGGCGTGGCGCCGCCCGCGGGGGACCGTTCGCCGTCACCGGCGCCCGAGCAGGCTCGAAGCGATGGAGGCCGCGGCCGGCGACTCGCAGTGCTCGCGGCCACAGCCGTCGTTGCCGCGGCGCTGGGGGCGGGCGCCGTCGCGCTCTCCGACGGCGGTGACGAGCCCGTCGAGGTCCCGGTGCCGGCCCTCGCGCAAGGTGCACGGGCGCTGGGGAGCGACCTCGGTTCCCCGGACCGCTCGCTCGACTGCCGCGGCGACGCGCGGCGTGGGCGTCCCGTGGCGTGCTCGATCCTGCAGGCGAAGGCCCCGGGCGCCCAGCTGATCGCGCCGGCGGACGGGGTGATCGTGGGCTGGTCGGTGCGGGGGGCCCGTGGCGAGTTGGCGCTCGACGTGATCCGTCCCGGCGGCGAAGACACCATTCGCATCAGCCGATCGCAATGGGAGACGGCGAGCAACTTCGCTCCGCATCGATTCAAGACGGAGCAGTTGGTCGAGCGCGGCGACCAGATCGGACTGCAGATGGGACCGGGCGCCCAGATCGGAGTTCGGGACTCGGGAGGCGCCACGACCGATCGCTGGCTGCGCCCCCTGGGCGGCTTCTACGGCCGTCCCGACCGCGGTCCGGGAACCGGCTTCGACCACGAGGTGCTCGTGCGAGCGGAGTTCGTGCCCGGCCGCAAGCCCGCCGAGCCCAAGGAGCTGACGGGTGCCGCCGCCGCGCGCGCCCCGGACGGCAAGCTGCGCGAGCGCGCGCGGGTCGAGATCTCCAAGCCGCCATCGACCGTGACCGTCGAGCTGCGCGAGGTCGGGCGGCGGGTGGTGCTCGACCTGGTACGCGGCGGCCGGCGAGTGGAGCGCCTGTTCTTTCCCGACCTGCTGCCGGGCGGCGACCCCGCCCAGCTCAACGCCCTCACGTTCGACGGAGAGCCCATCAGCGGGATCGATGTGCGATGGGTCAACCCCAATAGTGGCCGCCTTATCTTCCTTGGCCTGAGTGTGTCCCGAAGCGACATCCAGCTCCTCCGCTAGCCACCTCCCGGCGGGGACGGTGGTGGCCGGCTTCCGGATCGAGCGCCTCCTGGGCGAGGGAGAGATGGGGCCCGTGTACGAGGCGACCCAACTGTCGCTCGGCCGGGCGGTGGCGCTGCGGCTGCTGGCCGGCAGCCGCCGATTCGGCGCTTCGATCGACCATCCGAACGCAGTTCCGGTCTACGAGGCGGGCGAATGGGAGGGCGGCCGTTTCGTGGCCGGCCGGCTGGTGCGCGGGCGAACCCTCTCCGAGCTACTGGATGCCGGCTCGCTCTCGCCGGGGCGCTTCGACGAGTTGATGGAGGCGATCACGAGCGCCCTCACCGCGGCCCACCGCGCCGGCATCGTTCACGGGCGGGTGGCGGCCCACAACGTGATCGTGGATCGCGCGGGGACGCCATACCTCGCCGACTTCGGCCTCGGGCGGCCGGGGACCGAGACCGCCGATCTCGCGGCGCTTGCGACGCTCTCGTCGCGCCGCCCGAGCCGGGCGCGTCGCCGTTGGGTGTACCGCGCCGCACCCCTCGTCGCGGGGCTCGGGGTGGTCGCGGGAGTGGCATTTGCCGGCGGCGACGAGCCCGACGACGACGTCGCGCCCGCGCCGCCCGTGGCGAGCGGTGCGGTCCCACTCGGCAGCGACCTGGCCCCGGGGCCGCGGCGCAGCACCGGATGCGCTTCGGACCCGGGCCCCAACACGCCCCCTTGCACCATCGGCCAGTCGGCGATAGGCGGCCGTCCGGCCGAGGTGCGAGAGAGTGGCGTGGTGCGTCGCTGGGCGGTGCGCGGCGCCGAGGGAGAGCTGACGCTGCAGGTGCTCCGGGCTCGCGGCAACCGCCTGGTTCGTGTGGGCTTCTCCCAGCCGGAGCGTGTCGGCGGGTCCGGGCCGCATGCGTTCCCGGTCGAGCTCAGCGTGAGACGGGGAGACCGGATCGCGGTGCTCCTGGCTCCGGGAGCGCGGATCGGACTTCGCCCGCGTGCGAGCGATACCTCCGCCAGCAGGTGGGAGGGAAGGCGGACGCCGCTCCCCATGGGTCCGCAAGCGCTCGATGGCGAGCTCCTCCTGCGCGCCGACATCGAGGCCGGCGTGCGCGCCGCCTCGCCCCTCCAGATCTCCGGGACGCGCGCGGCGCGCGCCAAGCCGGGGCGCGTGCTCGCCGCGACGAGGGTCGAGATGGACGGAGGCCACACCGTCGCGGTGCGGCTGGTGAGCGACGGTCGCAGGATCGCGCTCGACTCGTTCCGAGGGGCGCGGCGACTCGGCCGGATTGCGGTGCCCGACTTTGAGGCGGGCGGCCGAGCGGTAGAGCTGACCGGCGCGTGCGAGTACCCGCGCTCCGTGTGCCTCAGCTGGCTGAACGACGGTGACGCCAGCCCGGTGATCCATGCCTACTCGCTCGTGCGCGGCGGCCGGGCATTTCGGGTGATCGGCTGACGTGGCCTTCGCCCGCGGTGACTTCAGTGCCCCCGAGCTGGCCGAGCAGCTCGCCGCCGAACGCCGCGGCGAGCCCTTCCTTCTCTACCGCGACGCCGAGCGCGTTCAGCGCCTCGTGCCGCTGGGCGGTGAGCGGTTCAGCGTGGGCCGGGAGGCCGGGAACGACCTCCAGCTCGGGTGGGATCCCGAGGCGTCGCGCGTCCACGCCCTTCTGGAGCAGGTTGCGGGCAGCTGGACGGTGACCGACGACCAGCTCTCACGCAACGGCACCTACGTGAACGGCACGCGGCTCCGAGGGCGCCGGAGGCTCAACGACCGCGACGTGATCCGCTTCGGCTCGACGACGGTCTACTACCGCGACCCGGCCGAGACCACCGCCGAGACCGCGCCGGCGGCGAGCGGGGCGGACGCGACGGAGGTCACCCCCGCTCAGCGCCGCGTGCTCGTCGCGCTGTGTAGGCCGCTGCTGGACCCCGACGACCAGGCGTCCACGCCGCAGTCCAACCGCGAGATAGCGGCCGAGCTGACGGTCTCGGTCGAGGCCGTCCGCAGCCAGCTCAAGCAGCTCTTCAGGCTGTTCGAGGTGCCCGACCTGCCGCAGAACCGCAAGCGCGCCGAGCTCGCGCGGCGTGCGCTGGCGGCCGGGGTCGTGGTCCCGCGCGACCTGTCGAGCTGACCTCCTACGCCAGCTCCGCGAGCGGCCGCTGCTTGGGCTCGTGCTCGGCCACCCAGGCCGACACGATCCGGATCTCGTCCACGTGCTCGGCGGCGATCGGCGCGCGCGGGTCAGGCGCGGCCTCCAGCGCGGCGCGGGCGCGCTTGCGCAGCTCGGCCTTGCGCGTGGGCAGCGGGCCCCAGTCCGCCACGCGGCCGCCCACCACCCAGAAGGCGTCCTTGCGTTTGCGCTCCACCGGGTGCTCGGCGGTCACCAGCAGCGGCTCCGCGTTCACGGCCCGCAGCATCCCGCCGAGGCGGTCGAGCAGCAGCTCGAGGCGCTCGCGCCGGCGCAGCAGCGCGGCCGCGGCCTCGTAGCGCTGGGCTTCGGAGGCCTCGCGAAGCCGTCGCTCGATCTCACCCAGCAGCGCGTCGCGCGCATCGGGCTGCTCGAACAGCCCCAGCGCCATATCCACCTGGCGCGCGGTAGGCGTTCGGGTCGAGGTCGCCCAGGCAGGGTGAGCAGCAGCGGCCCATCTGCCCGTAGATCGACGGGTGCTCGCGCCGGCGCAGCGAGCGCCCGCAGTGGCGCAGCTTGAACAGCGAGGTGAGGTGGTCGGCCAGCTCGGTGGCCAGCTTGCGCCCGCGCAGCGGCCCGATGCTCAGCGCCCGCCCGCTCGCGGGCTCCGGCGACACCTCCAGGATCGGATACTCCACGTCCAGCCGACAGCGCACGTACACCCACTTGTCGGTGCGCTTCAGCGCCCGGTTGCCCGGGGGCTGCCACTCCTTGATCAGGCGGTTCTCCAGCACCAGCGCGCCGAGCTCGGAGTTCGTGGGCTTGTAGTCCACCACCTCGGCTCGCTCGGTCCATCCGGCGGGCGCCGTGAAATGCGCCCGCGCGCGTGTGCGCAGGGAAACCGACTTGCCGACGTAGAGCGGCCGGCCGCGCTCGTCGCGGAACACGTACACGCCCGGGTCCTTGGGCAGCGAGGAGAGATCTGGGCGCTCCTCGCGCGGGATCGCGGGGCGTGGCGCACGCTCGGCCTTCCGGCGCCGTCGGGGCGAGCGGCACAGCTCCACCGCGTCGCCGACTGTGGCAGCGTGCACGCAGAGACGCTTGAACAGCGCGCACAGCACGCGCGCGCAGGTCTCGGCGTCGGGCAGCGCCCGGTGCACGGCCTCCACCTCGATCCCGAGCGAGTCGGCCAGCGAGGCCAGCCCTCGCTTGCGCACCAGCGGCGCCAGCTTGCGCGACAGCCCCACGGTGCACAGCACGGGCGGGTCGGGCCAGTCGAGGCCGGCGCGCTCGAAGGCCTGTGCCAGCACCCGGCGGTCGAACGGGGCGTTGTGCGCCACCAGCACGCGGCCCTCCATCAGCCGCGCCAGCTCGGGCAGGACCTCGGCGGCCGGGGGAGCCCGGTCCACCATCGCCTGGCTGATCCCGGTGAAACGCTCGATCCCGCGCGAGAGCGGCATCTCCACCCGCACCAGCGAGTCCCAGCGGTCATGGAGCTCGCCTCCGCCCACGAGCACGGTGCCCACCTCGGTCATCTCGCACAGGTCGCCGGCGCGCCCATTGGTCTCGGTGTCGACGCACAGCAGCTCGGCTGAGGCGATCGGGGTGTCGAGCAGGCCCGCCATCGAGCCAGCCATCGAAGCGCGCCGGGCGGACGCCCTGCACGCGGTGTTGCGCGAGGGGGCGAGAGTCGTCCTCCCGCGCCCTTAGCTTTGGTGGATGGCCAAGTCCTCGACGCTCTTCGTCTGCTCGTCCTGCGGGCACGAGTCCGCCAAGTGGCACGGGCGCTGCCCCGGCTGCCAGGACTGGGACACGCTGGTCGAGGAGGCCCGCGGTGCTCCGCCGGCCCGCGGCAGGGGCGGCTCGGGACGGGCGCTGAAGCCCGTCGCCCTACGCGACGTGGAGGCGCCGCGGGTGCCCCGCCTGTCGACGGGCATCGGGGAGCTCGACCGCGTGATGGGCGGTGGGATCGTCCCCGGCTCGCTCGTGCTGCTGGGCGGCTCGCCGGGCATCGGCAAGTCCACGATCACGGCAAGCGCGCTCGGCAACCTGTCGGCCGCCGGGCACCGCGTGCTCTACGTGTCGGGCGAGGAGTCCGCCGCCCAGGTGCGCCTGCGCGCGGAACGACTCGGCGAGGGCGCGCTGTCGGTGCCGATCGTCGCCGAGACCGACCTCGACTCGGTGATCGCCACCATCGAGGCCGAGCGTCCCGAGGTGGTCGTGATCGACTCGGTTCAGGTGCTTCACGCCGCCGCGCTCACGGGGGCGCCCGGCTCGGTGGGCCAGGTACGCGAGGTAGCCGGCAGGCTCATGCGCGTGGCCAAGGAGCGCGGGGTGGCGGTGATCCTCGTCGGCCACGTGACGAAGGAGGGCGCGCTGGCCGGCCCGAGGGTGCTCGAGCACCTCGTGGACTGCGTGCTGAGCTTCGAGGGCGAGCGCGAGCGCACCTACCGCACCATGCGCGCGCTGAAGAACCGCTTCGGCTCCACCAACGAGGCGGGGGTGTTCGAGATGCGCGACGAGGGCCTGGTCGAGGTGGAGGACGCCTCGGCGCGGTTCGTCGCCGAGGCCACGCGGGCGCCCGGCTCCGTGGTGCTGTGCTCGATGGAGGGCTCCCGCCCGCTGCTGGTCGAGGTCCAGGCGCTGGTGGCGCCCACCGAGCTGGTGCCGCCGCGCCGGATGGCCAACGGGGTGGATCGCAACCGGCTCGCGCTGGTGCTGGCGGTGCTCACCCGCCACGCGGGGATCTCGCTCGGCTCGGCCGACGTGTTCGTGTCCCTGGCGGGTGGCGTCCGGATCGACGAGCCGGGCGCCGACCTCGCCGTCGCCCTGGCCGTCGCCTCGGCGTCGAAGGGGGTCGCGCTGGGCGGCGGGGCCAAGCCGCTGGCGGCCTTCGGGGAGCTCGGACTGACAGGAGAATTGCGACATGCCGCCCATCCCGAACGCCGGCTTGCAGAGGCCAAGAAGTTCGGCCTGGAGGGTGTGTTGTGCCCCGGAAAGCCGCTGCCAGACCTACGTTCGGCCCTGCGCGCCGGACTGGGTGAAGGCGCCCCCGCAGCACGTGCCGCTTAAAAAACCGCGCTGGAAAGCCAAAAGCGAGTCATTTCCGGCGACTTTCGCGTACAATCCATGCGGTGGCCTACGCTGGGGATGACGTCGCAGAGCTCGAAGCTCGCCAGGAACCCCGGCTCGTAAGGGCCCTCGAGATGATCGCGCCCGGCAGCGCCGTGCGCGAAGGAGTGGACGCGATCGTCCAGGCGCGGACGGGCGCGCTCATCTGCATCGGAGACGGCGAGGAGCTGTCGTTCCTCTACTCCGGTGGCCTGAAGCTCGAGGTGGATTACACCCCGGCGCTGCTCTTCCAGCTGGCGAAGATGGACGGCGCGATCATCCTCTCCTCCAACAGCGCGAAGATCGGCTGGGCCAACGTGCAGCTCATGCCGGACCCGACCATCCTTTCCCTGGAGACCGGCACCCGCCACCGCACCGCCGAGCGCGTGTCAAAGCAGACCGACGCTCTCGTGATCGCCGTCTCCCAGGCGCGCAGCGTGGTGTCGCTCTACCTCGACGGCGCCAAGTACATCCTCGAGGACATCCCGGTGGTGCTGGCCAAGGCCAACCAGGCGCTGGCCACGCTCGACAAGTACCGCTCGCGCCTCGACCAGGTCTCCACCCGCCTCACCGCCCTTGAGTTCGAGGGCGGCGTCACCCTGCACGACGTGCTCACGGTGCTCCAGCGCTCCGAGCTCGTCACGCGCATGGCGGTCGAGATCGAGCGCTACATCGTGGAGCTCGGCGCCGAGGGGCGCCTGATCGAGATGCAGCTCGAGGAGACCATGGTGGGAGTGGCGGCCGACAAGGCGGCCCTCGTCCACGACTACATCGTGGAGCCCACAGAGGAGAACTTCGCCGGCGTGCTCGACACCCTGGCAAGGCTGCCGCACCAGGACCTCCTGGATTTCGGCAGGCTGGCCGAGCTGCTCGGCCACGACCGCAAGCTCAACACGCTCGACCACCCCGTATCGCCACGCGGCCACCGCATCCTCGGCCGCATCCCCCGCCTACCGAAGCTGGTGGTGGCGGAGATCGTCGGCGAGTTCCAAGGGCTGGAAGAGATCCTGGCGGCAAACGATGGCGAGCTGGAAGCCATCGAGAGCGTCGGGGACATCCGGGCGAAGGACATCCGCGAGGGCCTTCGCCGCCTACAGGAGATCAACCTCGTGGACCGGTATCTGCAAACCTGAATCGACCGGCCGGCGGGCAGCGAAGCCCCTCGGCTCTTATTAGGAGGCAAGTCATTTCCGAGACGGCGATGGAGCAAGAGATCACGGACCTCGAGATCACCCGTGAGATGCCCCACATCGAGTACGAGGTGGGAGACAACGTCGTATATCCGCACCACGGGGCGGGCAAGGTCCTCAAGAAGGAGCAGAAGGAGGTGCTGGGCGAGAAGCGCAACTACCTCACGATCCAGATCCTCCACAACGACATGACCGTGATGGTCCCGTGCGAGAACGCCGGCCGTGCCGGCCTGCGCCGCGTTATAGGCGAGGAGGCCGTGGCCAAGGTGCTGGCGGTCCTCCGTGACGACGTGAGCCAGATGCCGAAGAACTGGAACCGGCGCTTCAAGCACAACCGCGAGAAGATCAAGACCGGCGACGTCTACGAGCTGGCCGAGGTCACTCGCAACCTCGCCATCCGCGAGGCCGAGAAGGGCCTCTCGACCGGCGAGAAGCAGATGTACACGCGCTGTAAGAAGATCCTCGCCTCCGAGCTGATGTACGCGCTCGAGATGGAGGAGGACGAGGCCGAGGAGCATCTCGACAAGCTGATCGAGGACGCCCACTCGGAGCGGCTGGCTTCGGCCTAGCCGGAGGTCATGACGGTCGTCGGCGTCATTGCGGCCGGCGGCGGCGGCGAACGCCTTGGTGCATCCGTGCCCAAGGCGTTCGTCGTTGTGGGGGGGAAACGCCTGTACGAGTGGAGCGCTGCTGTTCTGCGCGAGGTCTGTGATCGTGTTGTCGTTGTCGTCCCTCCCAAGACCTCAGACCTCAGGCCTCAGGCCTCAGGCTTTGTCGTAGGTGGCCCTTCGCGGTCTGCGTCGGTGCGTAATGCAGTTCTCTCTGAGCCGGATGCCGATGTCTACGTCGTCCATGACGCCGCTCGGCCTCTCGTGGAGCGTGAGCTCGTCGAGCGCTGCCTGGGCCACCTGGAGGGTGTAGAGGGCGCCATCGCTGCTGCCCGGGTGACCGACACCGTGAAGGAGGCCGATCAGGGTGGGCGGGTCCTCCGGACGCTCGATCGGTCGATCCTCTGGGCCGTTCAGACGCCGCAGGTGTTCCAGGGCGACGCACTGCGCTCCGCGCTGGACACCGACGACGCCACCCTCGCTGCTGCCACCGACGACGCCTCGCTCGTGGAGGAGGCCGGGGGGACCATCGCCGTGGTGGAGGCGCCCAAGGAGAACCTCAAGGTCACCACGCCGCTGGACCTCCGGGTCGCCGAGGCGGTGCTGGAGTCGCGGTGCTGACCGACTACCACGTGCACCTGCGCCCCGACGACGACGGCACCCTCGCCTCCGACTACTTCACCCCGGCGAACGCAGAGCGCTTCCGAGAGGCCGCATCCGAGCGCGGCATCGAGGAGCTGGGCGTGTCCGAGCACATCCACCGCTTCGTACAGGCGCTCGACGTGTGGACGCACCCGTGGTGGCGCAAATGGGCGCACGACGACATCGACGAGTACTGCGCGTTCGTGCGCGAGCAGACCGACCTCCGGCTGGGGATCGAGGCCGACTTCGTTCCCGGCCGCGAGGACCGGATGGCGACGCTGCTGGACGCGCGGGAATGGGACTACGTGGTGGGCTCGGTGCACTTCCTCGCCGACGAGGCGGTGGACATGCGCGGCAGCGACTGGGACGTCTGGCGCGGGGGAGACCCCGAGAAGGTGTGGGCGCGCTACTTCGAGACCCTCGGCGAGGCCGCGCGCACCGGAATGTTCGACATCCTCGCCCACCCGGACCTGGTGAAGGTCTGGGGTGGGGGAGCCCCCGTTCCCGACGGGGACCTGCGCCACTACTACGAGCGAGCGATGGACGGGATCGCGGACTCCGACGTGGCCATCGAGGTGTCCACCGCCGGGCTACGTAAGCCGGTCAAGGAGATCTACCCGGCCGCCCCCTTCCTCGAGATGTGCCTGGAGGCCGGGCGCCCGGTCGCCCTGTCCAGCGACGCGCACCTGCCCGAGGATCTGGGCCACGGATACGATCGGGCCGTGGAGTGGCTCGGTGAGATCGGCGTGACGGAGGTGGCTGTCTTCGACGGCCGCGAGCGGCGCATGGAGCCGCTGGGATGAGCGCCCGCTCGGGCATCGGGTATGACTCCCACCGCTTCGAGGACGGCCGCCCGCTGGTGCTCGGCGGGGTGGAGATCGAGGGCGCTGAGCGCGGGCTCGCCGGGCATTCGGATGCCGACGTGCTGGCCCACGCCGCCATCGACGCCCTGCTGGGTGCCGCCGGCCTGGGCGACATCGGCCAGCACTATCCGGACACCGACGAGCAGTGGAAGGACGCCGATTCGATGGTCCTGCTCACCGAGGTCTGCCGCTTCCTGTCCGAGCACGGCTGGACGGTGCGCCACCTCGACGCGACGGTGATCTGCGAGGCGCCCAAGCTCGGGCCCAGCCGCGACCCGATGCGGGTGAGCCTGTCCGACGCCATCGGCCTCGCGCCGCTCGAGGTGAACGTCAAGTTCACCACCAACGAGGGCATGGGCTTCGTCGGCCGCGGCGAGGGCATCGCGTCCCTGGCTGTCGCGACTGTGGAGAGGGCCGACTGATGGACGCGGTCGAACTCGCCTTTGCAGGACCCGGGCGCCAGGCCGACCTGGTGCGCTCCGGCGAGGTCAGCTCCCGGGAGCTGACCGAGCTCTACCTGGAGCGGATCGAGCGGATCGATCCCGGACTGAACGCCTTCGTGGCGACCATGCCCGAGCGAGCGCTGGCGGAGTCCGACCAGGCCGACGCCCGTCGCGGCTCGGGCGACGAGCGCCCGCTGCTGGGCGTGCCGGTGGCCGTGAAGGACAACACGGACATCGCCGGCGAGGTCACGGCCCACGGCACCGGCTGCTTCTCCGACCCCGCCGCGGCGGACTCCGAGGTGGTGCGCCGCCTGCGGGAGGCGGGCGCGGTGATCCTCGGCAAGACGGCTCTCCCCGAGCTGGCGATCATCGGCGCCACCGAGTCGCCCACGTGGGGCATCACGCGCAATCCCTGGGATCCCGAGCGCACCACCGGCGGCTCCAGCGGCGGCAGCGGAGCCGCGGTGGCGGCCGGCCTCTGCGCCACCGCTCACGCCAGCGACGGCGCCGGCTCGATCCGGATCCCGGCGGCCAACTGCGGGCTGGTGGGCATGAAGCCCCAGCGCGGCCGCGTGTCGCTCATGCCCGACGCGCACCACTGGCACGGGATGAGCGTGGCGGGCGCCCACACGCGCACGGTGGCCGATCAGGCGCTGATGCTGGACGTTCTCAGCGGCCCCGCGGAGGGCGACGCCCACACGCCCGCCCCGCCTCCCAAGCCCTTCTCGCAGGCTGCCGCCGAGGCTCCGGAGAAGCTGCGCGTGGCGCTCTCGTTCAAGCCGGCGTTCGCGGCCCGTGTCGATTCCGAGGTACGGGCGGCTGTCACGTCGCTCGCGGACGTGATCCGCTCACTCGGCCACGAGGTGATCGAGAAGGACCCCGCCTACAACGAGATCGGGACCGTCGTCATGCCGCGCTACCTGAAGGGAGTCCAGTCCGACGCCGAATCCGTGCCGCGGCCGCAGCGCCTCCAGCGCCGAACGCGCGGGTTCGCCGCCATGGGCCGCCTGCTGCCACAGGCCGCGCTTGACCACGCGCTGCGCGACGAGGCCCGCCAGGCCGCACGCATCAACCAGATCTTCGACGACGTCGACGTGCTGCTGACCCCCACCACGGCGCGGCCTCCGGTGGGGGCCGCCGAGTGGGAGGGGCTGAGCGCGGCGCGCACGCTGTTCGGGATGTCGCTCGTCTACCCCTTCACCGCGGCGTGGAACGCGACCGGCCAGCCGGTGCTGGCAATGCCCGCGGGCTTCACCGCGGCCGGCCTGCCGCTGGGCGCGCAGCTCATAGGCCGCCCGGAGGACGAGGGCACCCTCCTTTCCCTGGCGGCGCAGGTCGAGGCCGAGCGCCCCTGGGCGGACCGCCGCCCAGCGGCGGCGTAGAGCCATGCGTGAGCTGCGGATCCAGGACACCCTCACGCGGCCAGCTGCGCCCGCTCGAGCTCCGGGAGCCGGGCAGGGTGGGCATCTACGCCTGCGGGCCCACCGTCTATGGGCGAATCCACGTAGGCAACGCGCGGCCCTACGTGGTGTTCGCGCTGCTCAAGCGCTTTTTCGAGCACGAGGGCCTCGAGGTGACCCTGGTCGTGAACGTGACGGACGTGAACGACAAGATCTACGACGCCGCGCGCGAGGCGGGTGTGCCCAGCGGGCAGCTGGCCGCCGAGATGACCGCCCTCTATGAGAGCGACACCGAGGGCCTGGGCCTCGGGCGCCCCGACAGCGAGCCGCGCGCCGCCGAGACGATCGGGCCGATCGTCGATCTGATCGCGGCTCTCGTCGAGTCCGGCCACGCCTACCCGGCCGGCGGCGACGTGTACTTCCGCGTGTCCAGCTTCGGCGACTACGGCAAGCTCTCGAACCGGCCTGCGGATGAGATGCAGCAGGGCGAGGGCGACGACGCCGCGGATCTGAAGGAGAGCCCGCAGGACTTCGCCCTCTGGAAGGCGACCAAGGAGGGCGAGGACACGAGCTGGCCCTCCCCCTGGGGTGACGGCAGGCCCGGCTGGCACATCGAGTGCTCGGCGATGGCCGAGCAGATCCTGGGCACGGACTTCGAGATTCACGGCGGTGGATCGGACCTCGTGTTCCCCCACCACGAGAACGAGATCGCCCAGACCGAGGCCGCGCGCGCCCAGCCGCTGGCCCGCATCTGGATGCACAACGGCATGGTGCAGATGGGCACCGAGAAGATGGCGAAGTCGGTGGGCAACATCCGCCTGCTGCACCAGGCGCTTGAGGAGTTCGGCCGCGATGCGCTGGTCATGTACTTCGCCCGCGGCCACTACCGCCAGCCGCTTGCGTTCTCCTCAGAGGCGCTGGAGGAGGCCGGGCGGGCGGTGGAACGGCTGGGCGAGCTGGCTCGCAGGCTCGACTCCGAGGCGCCGGCCCCCGAGGGTCTCGACGCTGTCGTGGAGACATTCTTCGACCGGCTGGCGGACGACTTCAACACGCCCGCGGCGCTGGGAGTGCTGTTCGAGTGGGTGTCCGAGGCAAATCGGCGCCTCGACGGTGGTGAGGCCATGGGCCCGGGCCGGATCGGCGAGATGTTCCACGCGCTGGGGCTGGAGAACCTGCTCGAGGCGGCCGATGAGGCGCCCGCGGAGGCCCAGGCACTGCTGGAGCAGCGCGAGGCCGCTCGCGCCGCGAAGGACTTCGAGCGCGCGGACGCGATCCGCGAGGAGTCGTCCGGGCTCGGCTGGGAGATCCGCGATACGCCGGAGGGCCCGCGGCTGCGGCGCCTGAAGTGATCGTCTACGGCCGCAACCCGGTGCGCGAGGCCCAGCGCGGGATGCGGGAGGTGACTCAGGTGTGGGAGACGCCCGAGACCAGCGCCGATGAGATCGAGCGGCTATGCGGATCCCCGGAGCACCAGGGGATCTGCGCCGAGGTCGGCCCCTATCCCTACGCCGACGCCGATTCCCTGCTGGACGACCCCGACGCGCTGGTCGTGTGCCTCGACGAGGTGCAGGACCCGCAGAACCTCGGCGCCGTGTGCCGTGTCGCGGAGGCCGCCGGAGTCGGCCGGCGTGGTGATCCCCGAGCGCCGCTCCGCCGAGGTGACCGCGGCGGCCTGCAAGGCCTCGGCCGGGGCGGTGGAGCACCTGCCGGTCGCGCGCGTGCGCAACCTCGCGGACTGGCTCGCGGCGGCCAAGCAGCGGGAGGCCTGGGTGTACGGCGCGGACGCGGACTCCGACGTCCCCTACGACGGTCCCGACTACCGCGGGAGGGTCGTGTTGGTGCTCGGCTCGGAGGGGAAGGGGCTGCGCCCGCGCGTGGCCGACAGCTGCGACGCCCTCATCGCCCTGCCCCAGCGCGGGCGGGTGGGCTCGCTGAACGTCTCCGCGGCCGCTGCGGCCCTGGTGTACGGGATCTTGCAATTCCGCGCCGCAGGGGTTGACAGGGGTCCATAACTTCGTGCATACTCGCCGCAACATAAGGCTGGAGTCGAGCTTGAGTCTCGGTCTTCAGCAAAGTGCGCGGCGCCAGGGGAGGTAACGCGCCACTTGAGCTTCAGGGCCCCGAGGGGGTCTGAAAGGAGCGTCCAGTGGCTGCATCAATCTCCCAGACGTACGCGAAGTCTCAGTCTCAAGGCGAGCTTGAGGATAACTACCTCATAGCGCTCGCCAAGCAGGGCCGGCCCGATGCGTATGACCGCATCGTGAAGCGGTATTTCGGCTTCGTCCGCCTCAAGGCCAGCTCGTACTTCCTCATCGGAGGGGACTCCGACGACCTGATCCAGGAGGGCCTGGTCGGCCTCTACAAGGCGGTCCGGGACTTCCGCACCGATCGCGAGTCGAGCTTCCGCAACTTCGCGGAGCTGTGCATCACCCGCCAGATCATCACGGCGGTGAAGACCTCGACCCGCAACAAGCACACGCCGCTCAACGAATACGTCTCGTTCTCGCAGTCGCCTGCGGCCTCCGCGGGCGATGGGGACCCGACACTCGACGAGCTGCTGCCGGGCCCCACCGCCCACGATCCCGTGAACCAGGTGATCTCCACCGAGGAGCTCCAGAGCCTGGTCGGGTGCCTCTCGAGCGTGCTGTCCGAGCTCGAGAGCTCCGTCCTGTCCCTGTACCTCGACGGCTACTCCTATGAGACCGTCGCGGAGCGCCTCGAGTGCGACACCAAGACGGTGGACAACGCCCTCCAGCGCGTGAAGCGCAAGGTGGGCGCCCACCTGGACTCACGGGCCGTGCCGAACTAGCTCTCCTCGCCGAGGCCGATCGCCACACGCTCCAGGGCGTCGAACGATTCCTGCATGCCGCCCTCCATGCCGGAGTCGATGATCGCGTCCCGAACCTCCTGATTGGGGGCCTGGACGAGGGTCTCGAGCGTCGTGCGCCCGTCGACCTCGGTGAGCGTCATCGTGTTCACGGTGCCCGCCGCCTCCGGATCGGGGACGGGAGCGCCCTCGAACACCTCGGTGGACACGATCCGCTCGTTCTCCACGATCTCGCGGTACTCGCCGTGGAAGGCGACCTCGAAGCCACCCTGGGCCTCCATCACGTAGCGCCACTTGCCGCCGACGCGGAGGTCGATCTCGGCCGAGACTCCGTCACCACGCTGCGCACCCCACCAGCGCTGCACGAGCTCCGGCTCGGTCACCGCCCGGAAGACCAGGTGCCTGGGCGCGTCGAACTCACGCGTGATCAGGATCTGGTCGTCGGCCGGAAGGGTCACCTTCGCTGTTCCGCTACTTGCCACCATCGTCTGTCTCCTTTAACTCGTCGAGCACCGCGTCGAGGGAGCTGAACCGCTCCTCCCACGCCTGCTCATAGGGCTTGATCCAGTCATGGATGGGCTTCAGCGCCGAGCCGTGAAGCCGGTACAGCCGCTGTCTGCCCTCCACGCGCACCTCGACGGCTCCGACCTCGCGCAGCACCCGCAGGTGCTTGGAGACCTGAGGCTGGGCCATGCCCAGTAGGTCCACGAGATCGTTCACCGCCCGTTCGCCGCCGGCGAGTGCGTCCAGGATCTGCCGCCGCCGTGGCTCGGCCACCGCGTTGAACACATCCGCCGTCGTAGCTGCGCGTGCCATGGCGAGAGCATATATACCGATATAGGAATATGTCAAGTCAAGTCGTTTCGCGCACCGGCCTGCGGGTACCCCAGCGCAACGGAGAAACTCAAGGAGGAGGAGGGACACATGGTCGGACTACTCATCACCCTGCTGGTGGCCGCGCTCGCTTACGTGCTGCTCGTGGCGATTACCGGATCCGCAATCGTGGGCATCGTTGCCGCGATCCTGATTCTGCTCGGTGGCATCCCGAGCGGCGGCTTTGGCTACGGCGACAGATTCGGCGCGCGCTCGCGCTAGCGAGCGGCGAGGTAGAAGCCGGAGGTCGGACTCGAACCGACGGCCACCTCTTTACAAGAGAGGTGCTCTACCAACTGAGCTACTCCGGCGCAGCAGGAATCGAGTCTAGGACTCGGCTGCGCCGACGGCCATCTCCAGGTTCCCGTGTCCATTTGAGGACGCGGGGACCGGAGGCGGCTCCTCATTGCGATCGGCGTTGAGCCGGCGCTCCACCTCGCCCAGCACCAGCCCGAAGAGGGCGTGGCGCCACGTGGCCTGCGCGAAGGCGCGCGTGTTGCCTGCGAGCGGTGTCAGTTCCTTGCGCGCAGGGTGGTAGCGATCGACCAGCCGGGCCACAGGCCACAGCGCGGCGTGCTCGGCCATCGCAACTCCCAGGGCGCCGGCCATCGGCGGCCCCGGCAGCAGCGGGCGCAGCTGCGCGTACACGGCGCCGAACAGCGCGCCGTTGCCCACGTGCAGGGCGAGCCCCGCGATCGGCCACGCGTCGCCGCGCGTGACCAGCTTTCCGAGCAGCTCCACGTCGTCGTAGCCGCTCTGGAAGGCGCGCTTGTCAGCAGGCTGCTGGGCGGCCCAAGCGCTGGCGGCAAGGCCACCCGCGATCGCGCCGTTGAGGCTTCGCTTCAGATCCACGAGCAGGCAGCGTAACGGGGTGGGGGCGAACGGGTAGCTGGAGTGTGCCTTCCGAGGAGATCGTCCGCCTGTCCCCGCATCACGACCGGATCCGCCGTCGCGGCGTGAACCTGGTCGTCTACTGGTGCTTCCGGATCGTCGCGCAGCCGGCCATCCACCTGTTCTTCCGCCTCAGGCGCACCGGTCGCGAGCACATCCCGGACGGCAAGGTGATCCTGGCTGCCAACCACCGCAGCTTCCTCGACCCGTTCGTGGTCGGCTGCTGCCTGCGCCGCCCGATCTACTTCATGGCGAAGAAGGAGCTGTTCGACAACCGGCTGATCGGCTGGTTCCTCAACTGCCTCGGGGCGTTCCCGGTACGCCGCGGCGACTCGGATGAGGACTCGGTGGCCACCGCCCTCGCTCTGCTCGAGCGCGGCGAGGCCGTGGTGATCTTCCCCGAGGGCACCCGTCACCGCTCCGGGCCCCTCCACGAGCCAAAGCGCGGCGTCGGCAGGCTCGCGCTCGAGAGCGGCGCGCCCGTCGTGCCGATCGCCATCACCGGCACCGAGCGCGCCCGGCGGGGTTGGATCTTCCGGCCCGTGCGGGTGGACATCCGCTGTGGCCAGGCCCTCACCTACCCGCGCGTTGAGAACCCGTCGAAGCGCCTCGCGGACGAGGTGACCGCGCGCATCTGGCCGTGCGTGCAGCTGCAGTGGGCGTGGCTCGGAGGGCCGCTGCCCGCCGAATCCCGCGTCGCGGAGGAAGGGGCCGAGCGCGTCGCGGCCTGAGCACCGGGCGGGGATAGGGTGGACCATGAGTGGACGAGATCGCGGACAAGCAGAGGCTGGACAGCGACTTCACCGAGCTGTACCGGGCACACCTCAAGGACGTCTACTCGTACTCGTACTACCGGGTGGGCAACCACCACGACGCCGAGGATCTCACCGAGCAGACGTTCCTGCAGGCCTACCGGCACTTCGAACGCGCTCAGCGCGAGTCCAACGGACGGCCGCTGCGTCCGTGGCTGATCCGGATCGCCCACAACCTGGCCGCCAACTACTACCGCGACCGCTGCCCGCAAGCCGCAGACCCAGCTCGAGGACGCGGCGGTGGTTTCCGCGACACACGACACCGAGGATCTGGTGGAGGGCCGGCAGGAGCTGCAGGACGTGCTGGAGGGTGTGTCGAAGCTTCCGGACGACCGGCGCGAGGCGCTGATCATGCGCTTCGCCCTCGGAATGGACAATCGCGAGATCGCACGGGCGCTGGACCGCACCGAGGGAGCCACGAAGGTGTTGATCCACAGAGCCATCAAGCAGCTCGAGCAGTCTTTGAAGGAGGACGACCCCGATGAGTAACAGCGCAGACGTCGAGGCCCTGCTGCGCTCCGCGCTGGTGCCCGTCGAGCCCTCCGAGGGGCTGTCGGACCGCCTGGAGCGCGGGCTCTCGGAGATCACCGACCTCGCCGCCGAGGAGCTGGCCGACTGGGAGCTGTCCACCATGCGCGACCCGCGCAACTGGGGCCGCCCGGCGGCGGCCGTGGTGGTCGGGAGCGCGGCGGCGGGAGCCCTGGTGCTGGTGCGCGCCCGTCAGCAGCAGAAGAAGCAGGGCGGCGGGTTGCGCGGCATCGAGAAGGGCCTGCGCGACTTCGCGGACGAGTTTCAGAAGCGCCTCGAGCGTTGATCCACCCGAGCCCCTGCGGCGTATAGCTTGGCACGGAATGCCCCGAGCCCAAGACATCCAGAACCTCGCCGACGAGGAGATCATGGCGCTGGTCGCCGAGGGCAATCCGCGGGCGTTCGAGATGCTCTACGACCGTCACGGCGGCCCAGCCTTCGCGCTCGCCTACCGGATGGTGGGCAACCGGGTCACCGCGCAGGACATCTCCCAGGAGGCGTTCCTCTCCATCTGGCGCAGCCGGTTGCGCTACCGGCCCGAGCGCGGCAGCGTGAGGACCTGGGTGCTCGGCATCGTCCACCACCGCGCGATCGATGCCCTGAGGCGCAACCTCGTGCACGACAAGCGACGCGCAAGCGCCGAGGGCATCGAGGAGCGCTTCGAAGCGCCCGAGCTGACCGACGTCGAGGTGGCACGCATGGATGAGGCGCGGATCGTCCGCGGCGCGATCGAGGAGCTGCCCGACGATCAGAGCAAGGTGATCGACCTCGCCTACTTCGGCGGCTTCTCGCCACAGTCAGATCGCCGAGATGCTGGAGATGCCGCTGGGCACGGTGAAGGGCCGCATGCGCCTCGGCCTGGACAAGCTGCGGCTCCGGCTCGCCGAGGGGGCCATATGAGCGTCGAGCGCCATACGGGCGTCGAGATCCACAAGATCCACGAGCAGAGCGTGGGCGCCTACCTGCTCGGCGCCCTCGAGGAGCCCGAGACGCGCACCTTCGAGGAGCACCTCGAGGAGTGCCCCGTGTGCAGGGAGGAGATCGAGCGCCTGCGCCCCGCGGTCGACGCGCTCGCGCGGTCCGTCCCTCCGTTGCGCGCTCCTCCCGGGCTGAAGACGGCGCTGATGGCCGAGGTCGAGTCGGATTTGCGCGACCGCGGCGAGCTGCCGGCCGGGCCAAGCTTCTTCGCGCGGCTGCGCGAGCGGTTCGCCGTGACGGGCGAGTCGCTCGCCGGCATGCGTCCGGCGGTGGCTTGGGTGAGCGCCGCCTTCGTGCTGCTCGTGGGCGGCGTCGCCGGCTTCGGCATCACGAAAATCACCTCCGATGACTCGGGCGCGCGCACGCTGGCCGCCACCGTGGACCAGCGCAGCATCCCGGCTGGGAGCGGCAGCCTGCTGGTGCCCGGCGACACGGGCGAGGGGGCGATCCTGCGGGTGCACGGCATGCCGACGCTCGACAGCAGGTCCGTCTACCAGGTGTGGGTCCAGCGCGGCGACGAGACCATTTCCCAGTCCCTGTTCAGCGTGGGGGCGGACGGGGATGGAGCGGCGGCGGTGTCCGAGGACCTCGACGGCGCTGACGCCGTGATGGTCACGCGCGAGCCGGCGGGCGGGGCGCGGGCCCCGGGCGGGGATCCGATCATCACCGTGCC
This sequence comes from uncultured Thermoleophilaceae bacterium, assembly GCA_963808105.1. Classification (GTDB taxonomy): domain Bacteria; phylum Actinomycetota; class Thermoleophilia; order Solirubrobacterales; family Thermoleophilaceae; genus JAAYBF01. Next base: position 1,124,812 of record CAWEEH010000002.1, read on the forward strand.
GCTTTAGCCCGTCACTAGGCTCCGGCGGGATGGAGACCTGTTACCGCCACCCCGATCGCGAGACCGGGGTCTCCTGCTCGAACTGCGGCCGGCCGATCTGCCCGGACTGCATGACGTCGACTTCCGTCGGCATGCGCTGCCCGGAGTGCGCGCGCCAGAAGACGAAGGTGAAGACGATGGGCTCGGTCAGCAACGAGCCGACCCTCACCTACGTGCTGATCGGGATCAACGTGCTGGTGGCGCTGGGCACCTTCTTCGGAGGGGCGAGCGCGACCGGAGGCGGCGGCCTGAGCTCGTCACTGCTCAACGACGGCTCGGTGTCCCGCTTCGCGGTCGACCAGGGGGATTACTGGCGCATCCTCACCGCCGGCTTCCTGCACACGGGGATGATCCACCTCCTGTTCAACATGTTCGGCCTCTACATCCTCGGCGGCCTGCTCGAGCCGGCGGTCGGCCGGCTGCGCTTCGGCGTCATCTACTTCGTATCGCTGCTCGCCGGGTCGTTCGGGGCGCTGCTGCTGGAGCCCACCGCCCCGACCGTGGGCGCGTCGGGAGCCATCTTCGGCCTCATGGGCGCCACCGTGATTGTGATGCGCAATCGCGGCGTCAACCCGTGGGAGAGCGGCATCGGCCTGTGGATCGGCCTGAACCTGCTCATCACGTTCACCATCCCGAACATCTCCATCGGCGGCCACATCGGCGGGCTGATCGGCGGGGCGGTGGCGGCGCTGATCATGGTCGACCTGCCCGATCGCGTGCGCCTGCCACAGATAGCGCCGACCCTGCTCGCCGGCGCCATCGGCGTGGCGGCGGTGGCCGGTTCCATCGCGGTATCCGGCTCACCCGGCTAGTCGCTGGCTCGATTCCTCGATTCCCGCACCCGCGGATGACGCGCCATACCGGCGCTGGATCGCCACCCACGGTCTCGCAGGTAGCGCTGCTACCTGCTTCGCCCGTGCGCGGCGCCCAGCTTGGTCTGGCGCGCCCTCGCGGGCACGTGAATTCGGAATCAACAGCTAGCTCGTCGTAGAGCGCCTGCAGCTCGGACATCATGCGCTCCGCGCTGAAGCGCTCGGGCAGGCCGCCGACGTCCACGGTGCCCTCGGCGATCGAGCGCAGCGCGGTGGCCACCGCGGGCGCATCGTCCGGCGGCACGAGGGCGCCCGCCTTGGCCTCGCGCACGAACTCGGCCAGGCCGCCCGCCGACGTGGCCACCACGGGCACGCCCGCCGCCGCGGCCTCCAGCGCCACCTGGCCCAGAGGCTCAGGGCGCTTGGACGGGACGACGACGGCGTCGGCCGCCCCGAGCACCACGTCCACGTCGTCGACGAACCCGAGCCGCACCAGCCGGTCCTCGATGTCCAGCTCCGCCGCCTGCTGGTCCAGCGCGGCCGCATGATCGGTGCCCGGCACCTCGGCGCCCGCCACCACACCCACGGCGCCGTCGAGCTGCGCGATCGCCTCGGCGAACACCTCCTGCCCCTTCCACGCGCTGAGGCGGCCGACGAACGCGGCCACGAACGCATCGGGCGCCAGCCCGAGCCGTTCGCGGGCGGCCTCACGCCCGGGCGGCTGCGGCGCCCGCGCCAGGCCGTCGGCGAGCAGGCGTGCCTTCGGTGATCCCTCGAACTGCTCGAGCACCGCGTTCGAGATGCAGGCCAGCGCGTCGGCGCGCAGCAACCGGCGGCGCATGAGCGGCCACAGCACTGGAGTGCGCGGGTAGATCTCGCGCACGTGTACGAGGGCGGGCAGGCCGAGCGAGTGGCCGGACAGCACGACCGAGGTGTTGGAGTGCACCAGCGCCGCCTCGCGCTCGCGCGCCAGCTCCCCGAGTTCCTGCGCGTCCTTGCGCGCGGCGGCGGCCATCCTCGACAGGCCGAGCGGATTGGCCAGCCCGCGCCGGAGCACCCCGAGGGGGTGGGTAACCACCTCGGCCCCGGCCTTCTCCAGCCGTTCCGTGAGAGGGCCTCGGACGGGCAGGACGCACACCGCGCGCCAGCGCTCCGGGTCGAGCCCGCGCACGATCGCCAGCAGCTGGCGATCCGACCCGTACAGGTCGGCGGAGCTGTGGAGGATGAGGACGGTGCGGGTCAGGCCGGCGCCTCGACGCGCGACTTGAGGTCGTCCATCGAGCGCTCCATCACGCCGTCGGTGAGCATCGAGGCCACGGGCCCCGGCAGCCATACCCCGGCGTCCAGGCGCAGGGAGTAGGTGGCGAGCGTCGTCCCGTCGCCGCGATCCTCGAGGGTGAACTCCCCGTCCACGTCCTTCACGTCGCCGCCCACGTAGCGCCAGCTCATCATGTGCGGCTCCTCGTAGCTGTAGTCGAGCGTGTAGGAGACGGTCTTCACCTTCGCGTCGATGTCGAATGCCACGCGCCGCCCGCGCCCGTCCTTGTCCCGCGACTGCACCTCACACGCCTTCACCGCCGATTGCCACTCGGGGTAGGAGCCGAAGTCGATCAGCGCGTCGAAGCACTCCTGGGGCGCTGCCTCCACCACGATCTGGCGCTCTGCGCGCTTCGCACCCACTCCGGCTATCCAACCACAGGGGCGTAACGCCCCTCGGGCGGCTCGGGCACGCGTCCCGGGTGCAGGAGGTGCGCGAGCAACTCGATCCCGTCGACCAGCCGGGGTCCCGGTCGCGAGAAGTAAGAGGAGGCGTCGACGGCGAACACACCGGCGCCGAGGCGCTCCAGCCGGCTCGAGACGGCGGCGGTCTCCTCCACGGCCTTCGCCGTGTCGTATCCGCAGGGCATGGACACCACGACGTCGGGCTGCGAGGCCTCGACCTCGGCCCATTCGGCGGTGCGCGACTTCTCCCCGGGCAGTCCGAGCAGATCGTCGCCGCCCGCCAGCTCGATCATCTGCGGCACCCAGTGCCCGCCGATGAACACGGGGTCGAGCCACTCGAGAGCCGCCACGCGCGGGCGCTCGGCGCCGTCGACGGCGTCGCGTACGGCGTCGATCCGGAAGCCGGACTCCTCCACCAGCTCATCGCCCTCTTCGGGAACACCGGCCGCCTCCGCCAGACGCGGGATGTCGGCCAGCACCTCGCCGAGGGTCAGAGGGTCGAGCGACAGCACCTTTGGCTGCGACGGCAGCCGCCCGGCCGCCGCCACCACGTCGTCGTAGGAGACAGCGCACACGTCGCACACCGCCTGGGTCACGATCAGGTCCGGCTCCAGCTCCGCCAGCGTGGGTTCGTCCAGCTCGTAGAGGGCCTGCCCGGCCTGCGTTCGCTCACGCACGGCAGCGTCTATCTCCGGCGCCGAGAGGCCATCGGCGATCACGCTGCGCGTGAGATGGGGGATTGCGGACGCCTCTGCCGGATAATCGCACTCATGGGTGACCGCGACGACGCTTTCGCCCAGGCCGAGCGCGAACAGCATCTCGGTCGATGACGGGACAAGCGACGCGATACGCATGGGAGGTGAACGATGGCACGTCTGGACAACGACGAGATCGAGGCGAAGCTGGCCGCGTTGGAGGGTTGGACGCACGAGGGCGACGCGATCACAAAGGAGTTCGACAACGGGGACTTCAAGGGCTCCGTGGACTTCGTGAACGAGCTCACGCCGGAGGCGGAGCAGATGAACCACCACCCCGACCTGGAGATCTCCTGGGACACGGTGAAGGTCACGATCACGACCCACTCCGAGGGTGGTCTGACAGCGGGTGATTTCGAGCTTGCGACGAGGATCGACGCACTGGGCTAACTGCTAGCCTCGCGCCGTCACTCCGTGAGCGACGACGAACCTCCTCGAAGTAGTCCGCTGACATGACCGAGCTTCTGCTCCTGGTCGGTGTTGGTGTGCTCGTTCTGGCCAATGGTTTCTTCGTGGCCGCGGAGTTCGCGCTCGTCCGCGCGCGTGACGGACAGCTCCAGCAGATGGAGGACGAGGGGCTGAAGGGCGCTCGCCTCGCGGGGCTGCAGCTGGAGCGCATCGACGAGTACCTGTCCGCCTGCCAGCTGGGCATCACGATGGCCTCGCTGGGTATCGGCTTCATGGGCGAGCCGGCCATCGCGAGCCTGCTCGAAAGCCTGCTCGGCGATGCGCTGCCGCACGGCCTCACGCTGGCGATCTCCCTGGCCTTCGCCTACTTCATCACCACCGCGCTCCACATCACCCTCGGCGAGCAGGTGCCGAAGATCTACGCCATCACCCACGCCGAGGGCGTGGCGCGCCGCGCCGCACGCCTGCTGGAGGCGTTCAGGGTCACGTTCAAGCCGCTCATCTGGGCGCTCAACACGGCCTCCAACGCCATCCTCCGCACGCTCGGTGTGAACCCCAAGGCCGAGTTCGAGGAGGTCTCCTCGTCCGACGACCTGAAGCTGATCATCGCCCGCAGCCAGAGCGGCGGAAAGCTCGACCCCGGCGAGGCCGGGATGCTCTCCGGCGTCTTCCACTTGCACGAGCAGGAGGCGCGCCAGGTGATGACGCCCATCCCCGCCGTGGTCACGGTGGACATATCCGCCACGGCGGAGGAGGCGCTGCGCCGGTGCGTGGACTCCGGCCACACGCGCCTGGTGGTCACCGAGGACGACAACACCGATCGCATCCGCGGGCTCGTGCACAACAACTCGCTCGCCCGGCTGCTGATGGCGGAGGGCCCCGGGACCTCCATCCAGCCCAGCGTGAAGGACGCGCTGATCGTGCCTGAGACCAAGCCGCTGGACGACCTGCTGGCCGACCTTCAGCGAGAGCGGGCATCCATTGCCGTTGTGATCGACGAGTACGGCCGCACCGCCGGCATCGTGTCCGTGGAGGACATCGTGGAGGAGGTGGTGGGGGAGATCGCCGACGAGACCGACCCCGCCGTGGCCGGCGTGCGCATGCTGGCGAACGGCGACTGGTGGGTGCGCGGCCACGTGCCGATCACCGACCTCGAGGACTACGGCCTTCACCTCCCGGTGGACTCGGACGCCTACAACTCGGTCGGCGGCTTCGTCTTCGGCGAGCTCGGGCGACTGCCCAAGCGCGGCGACATGGTGCACGCGAACGGCTACTCGCTGCGCGTGGAATCGGTGCGCGAGAACCGTATAGAGGCGGTGCGCATCCGCGACCACGGCAGCCAGGAAGCGGCATCCAGCCCGCCCGAGCCGCGCGAGGCCACAGAAGGGGCCTAGGGGTTTCGCTTCCGTCCGCAGCCGCGTCTACGTTCGGCGTTGTGTGGTGCGTCAAGCTCAGCGATTCGCAGCGTGACGCCGTTCGGGCCCTGATTCGCGCACAGGGGGAGTTAGGTCCCTCCCTCACAGCCGCACTCGAGGCCCTGGACTACGCCCGCTGGGATGACCTGCCCGATGCCGAGCTGCCGTGGGACCGGGTGTCCCAGCTCGCCGAGGCGCAGGGCATAGGCGAGGCCGACGTCGTGTGGGACATGGCGGCGAAGCTCACGCCGCCGGACGAGCGCCAGGCGGCCTAGCCACTCATCGGACGAGCTGTGCAGGATCTTGGGCCTTATAGCCCCAGGATCCTCCGCATCGACCCACTTCAGCCGTAGATGTAGAAGCCCTCGCCGGACTTGCGCCCGAGCTTCCCCGCGTTCGCGAGCGCTCGCACGCGCGCGGGTACCTCGGCGCCGATCTGCTCACCGATCGCCACCGCCACGTCGAGGCCCACGAAGTCGAGTAGCGCCAGCGGTCCCATCGGGTGGCCCGCGCCGAGCTTCATGCACGCGTCGACCGCCTCGGGCTCGAGTCCCGCCTCGTCCGCCAGCCGCACCGCCTCGAACAGGAACGGGAACAGCAGCCGGTTCACCACGAAGCCGGGGATGTCGGGCACCTCGACGGCGTTCTTGCCCAGCGCGGCGCACAGGGCGTGCATCCGCGTCCGGGTCTCCTCGCTGGCCGCCTCCGGGAGCACCAGCTCCACGAGCTCCATCTTCTCGACAGGGTTGAACACGTGGAGACCGCAGAAGCGCTCCGGGCGGTTGGTGGCCGCGGCGAGCTCCTCGATCGAGAGCGACGAGGTCGTTGTGGCGAGGATCGCGTCGTCGGAAAGCACGTCGCACAGCTGCGCGAGCAGGTCGCGCTTCACCGCCGGATCCTCCACGACGGCCTCCACCACCACATCGCGGTCGGCGAGCTCGGAGAGGTCGGTCACGACCCGCGCAGAGCCCTTCACGCGTGCGGCGGACTCCTCGCTGCGGGCCCAGACGACCGTGTCGCAGACCCCCTCCGCGGCACGCGCCAAACCGGTCGCAATTGCCCCGCTTCCCGCAATCCCAAGCCTGTTATGGGGGTTTGGTTGACTCACCAGTCAATCGAGTAATCTACCTACAGATGGCGATATAAGCGCCGTCCCAACTACTTCCGGAGGCTCTGAGACCGATGCAGAACGGAAACCGTGAAGTCGTGATCGTCGAGGCGGTGCGCACCCCCGTCGGACGCGGACACGAGGAGAAGGGCTACTACAAGGACACGCACCCGAGCAACCTGCTGTCCACGACGTACAAGGAGCTGATCGACCGCTCGGGCATCGACGCCTCCGAGGTCGAGGACAACATCAGCGGTTGTGTCCAGCAGTTCGGCGAGCAGGGGTTCAACATCGGCCGCAACGCGTGGCTCGAGGCCGGGCTCCCGATCGAGACTCCCGCCACCACCATCGACCGCCAGTGCGGATCGGCCCAGCAGGCCGTGAACTACGCGGCCGCGATGATCGGCTCCGGCGCGATCGACGTCGCCGTCGGCGGCGGGGTCGAGCACATGGGCCACATCTCCTTCGCGGACGGCATGCAGGTGCAGTCCGAGCACGGCGCGGCGTTCTCGCCCGAGCTCCTGGAGGCGTACAACCTGGTGCCGCAGGGCCTGTCGGCGGAGATGATCGCCGAGAAATGGGAGATCCCCCGCTCCGAGCTCGACGAGCTGGCGGTGCGTTCCCACCGGCTGGCCGCCCAGGCCACCGAGGAGGGCCGCTTCGAGCGCGAGATGGTGCCGATGCAGGTCAACGGCGACACCTACGTGACCGACCAGGGCATCCGTCCCGATACGAGCATCGAGAAGCTCGCCGGGCTGAAGACGGTCTTCAAGGAGGACGGCACGATCACCGCCGGCAACTCCTCGCAGATCTCCGACGGCGCGGCCGCGGTGCTCCTCATGGAGCGCGGTAAGGCAGAGGCGCTCGGGCTCAAGCCGCGCGCCAAGATCGTCGATCAGGTCGGCGTCGGCGTGGATCCCGTGATCATGCTCACCGGCCCCATCCCCGCCACCCAGAAGCTCCTGGAGCGCAACGGGATGAAGATGGACGACATCGACCTCGTGGAGATCAACGAGGCGTTCGCGCCCGTCGTGGCCGCGTGGCAGCGCGAGCTGGAGCCCGATATGGACCGCGTGAACGTGAACGGCGGGGCGATGGCCATCGGCCACCCGCTCGGCTCGACCGGTGCACGCCTGCTCACCACGCTGCTCCACGAGATGGAGCGGTCGGACAAGCAGGTCGGCCTCGTCACGATGTGCTGCGGCGGCGGCATCGGCACCGGCACGATCATCGAGCGTATCTGAGGTTAAGAAGCCTCTGAAACCTGATTGAACCGGCGGAGTAATGGTATGCAGTAGGTACCAATAGATCCGCGAGGTCGGGCCCGGGAGGCCCGCCTGCAGGAATCTTGCGAGGGGGCCGGCATTGCGCCGGCCCTTTCGTTTTCTGAGCCGGGCCAGCGGGTAGGCCAAACCGATGGCCCGTGAGGTTCAAGAGATGCTGCTCGCGGGGCGCTACCGGCGCCTCAGCACGCTCGGCGTGGGCGGCATGGCGCGCGTGCTGCTGGCAGTGGATGAGCGGCTCGGCCGCCGTGTGGCCGTCAAGCAGATGCATTCCTCCGCCCCCGAGGACAGCGCCCGCCGCCTCCAGCGCGAGGCCCGGATCGGGGCCGCGATGAGCCACCCCAACCTCGTCTCGGTGTTCGACATCGAGACCGACGACGAGTCGGTGCTGATCGTCATGGAGTACGTGGAGGGCGAGACGCTGCGGGAAGCCCTCGCGCGCGGCCCGCTGGAGTCCGGCCGGGCATCGGTCGTGGTGAGCGAGATCGCGGCGGCGCTCGATCACATCCACGCGGAGGGCGTGGTCCACCGTGACGTGAAACCGGCCAACGTGCTGATCGGCAACGACGGCGCAAAGCTCGCCGATCTCGGGATCGCCACGGCCGCCGAGGCCACCCGGATCACGGTCAGCGGCACCGTGCTGGGAACCGCGGCGTACATGGCCCCGGAGCAGATCGACGGGGAGAGGGCCGGGCCGGCGGCGGACATCTACTCGCTGGCCGCCGTGGCGTTCGAGGCACTGTCCGGGCGCAAGGCACGCAACGGATCCAGCCCGATGGAGATCGCCCATCGTGTGGCCACCCAGCCCCCGCCCGACCTTCGCGATGCGTGGCCTGGCGCCCCGGCCGGCGCCGCCAAGGCACTCGAGCGCGGCATGGCGGCGGACCCCGCCGACCGCCCGCGCTCCGCCGGAGAGCTCGCCGGCCTGCTCGAGCGCGGGCTCGAGGAGGAGACCGGTCCGACCCTGCTGGCGGCGCGACCGCCTCGGCGGGTGCCGGCCTGGTTGCCTGTCGCGGCTGCCGCGGTTGCGCTGGCGATCGCGGGCGGAGCCGCGCTTGCGACGCTCGGAGGTGGCGATGACGGGGGCGGCGATCCAACGCCGAAGGCGAGCAAGCCCGCCGACCGGCCCCCCGAGCGCCCGAGCCCGAAGCGAGAGCAGCCGGCAGAGACGCCCCCGGCGGCGCCCGCCACGCCGGCGCCGAAGCCCGCGGCCGACCCGGCCCAGCTCAACGACGAGGGCTTCCAGCTCATGAACCAAGGCCGCTACGAGGAGGCGATCCCCGTCCTCCGGCGCGCGGTCGACGCCGCCGATCCCGGTGACCTCAGCTACGCCTACGCGCTCTACAACCTCGGGCGCTCTCTGCGGCTCGCCGGCCGCGAGGGCGAGGCCGTGCCGATCCTGGAGCGCAGGATGCGGATCCCCAACCAGCGGAAGACGGTGGAGAAGGAGCTCAAGGCGGCTCGCAAGCGGCGTTAGGCTGGCGCCATGAAATCTCGCCTGCTGCTCTCCGCCCTGGTCGGTGGCCTCAGCGTCGCCGCCGTGTCCGTCGCGATCGGCCAGTCCGTGCCCAAGGGAGACCCGGGCGCGCTGTCCGCGGTGCTCACCGGCGCCAAGGAGGTCGACGCTCAGAGCATGAGGAAGGGCGGCGGAGATGCCGACGGGTTCGGCTCCGCGACGGCGATCGTAAGCGGCAAGCGTCTCTGCTACTCGATCGTGATCCGGTCGCTCAGGAAGCCGGTGGCGGCGCACATCCACAGGGGCGGCTCCAGCACCGCCGGCCCCGTGGTGATCAACCTCAAGCAGCCGAAGTCCGGCGGTGCCGGCTCGTCGGCGGCCTGCATCACGCCCAAGGGCAAGGAGGCCACCGCGCTCGCGGCGGTCAAGCGCAACCCGAAGGGCCACTACTTCAACGTGCACACCACGGACCACCCCGGCGGGGCGATCCGCGGGCAGATTTCCGCTAAGCGGAAATAAATGAGAGCCACTGGGGGGCTCACGCCCCCAGACCCCCGCTCGACCTTGCCAAAGGCTAGGTGGGTTCGGGCGTGCTGCCTTGGGGGTCCGAGTTGCCTTCCAGACGTTTTACGAGCTCGTCCAGGCGGAGCTCTTCGAGGCCCTTTCCGACGGCCTCGAGCTCGCCCGCGCAGTACTCCACCAGCTCGCGGCCCTCCCGCACGAGGTCGAGCGTTTCGCGCACGCCCGCCTCGCCGGAGTCGAGGCGCTTGATGATCTGCTCGATCCGCTCGGCCGCGGACTCGTAGGTGCGCTCGGTCACTCTTCCTCCACTCGCGCGCGGACACGCTCGTCGTGGAAGCGGATCGACACGTCGCGGGCCGAGCGCGCCGCCTGCGCGGAGGTGACAAGGCCGCCTTCGCCGTCCTCGACCAGCGCGTAGCCGCGGGCGAGGGTGCGGTCGGGGTCGTGCGCCGCGAGCGCGAGCGAGATGCGGGCGAGGTCGCGGCGGCGGCGTTCGGCGTCGGGGCCCGCTGCGGCCGCGGCCTTGCGGGCGAGCACGCGCAGGTGGGTGGCGGTCAGGTCGGCGCGCCCGCCCTGGCCGCGGCGCCCCGCGGCGCGCAGCTCGCGCGTCTTCTGGTGCAGCCAGCCGCGCTGGCGGGCCAGTTGCTCCGACGGCGCGCGGGTGAGCTGACGCAGGCGGCGGCCACGCTCGGCAAGGCCGCGGCGAGCGCAGGCGTCGAGCCGGTGCGCGGAGGCGGCCATAGCGGTGCGGGCGTCGCCGCAGTGGATCGCGACGGCCGTCTCGGCGGCATGGGTGGGTGTGGAGCAGCAGACGGCCGCCACGTCGTCGATCAGCGTGCGGTCGGTGTGGTGGCCCACCGAGGCGATCACCGGCACCGGCAGCATCGCGACGGTGCGGCAGAGGGTCTCGTCCGAGAACGCCATCAGGTCCATCACCGAGCCGCCTCCGCGTGCCACCACGATGGTCTCGACTCCGCCCACCGTGGCCAGGTCGCCGAGCGCTCTGGCGATCGCGGGCGCCGCGCGGCGGTCCTGCACGGGCGCGAAGCCCCACACCAGCCGGCCCTCCCAGCCGCGGCGGCGCAGCCCGGCCAGAACGTCGTCACGAGCCTTGCCGCCCTCGCCGGTCACCACGCCGATCGAGCGCGGGAGCCCGGGACGGGGCAGCAGCTTCTGCGGCTTGAACAGGCCCTCATCGCCGCAGCTTGCGCCGCAGCCGCTCGATCTGGGCGAGCAGCTCGCCCTCGCCGGCCACGCGCATGTCGGTCGCGCGGAAGGTGAAGGAGGGAGAGGAGGTGGAGCTGCCCGCGTAGTAGTCGCAGCCGCCGCCGAGCACCACGCGCATGCCGTCCTCCATGTCGATTCGCAGCCGGTCGTAATCGCTGCGCCACATCGAGCAGGGCAGCGCGCCGTTCACGTCACGCAGCTCGAAGTACACGGCCTTCGCGGTCACGCGCGAGTTGGCCACCTCGCCGTACACCTGCACGCGCGCCAGTGCGCGCAGCTTGCCGCGCAGCGCGGCCGCGTACTCGCCGACCGGGAACGGGCCCTTCAGCCCCGAGCCCTCGAGGCCCGCCGGGCGCTCGCCGCCGAGCTGCTTCACGCCGCCGCGCCGCGGGAGGCGGCGGCGAGCGCTTCGACGATCCGCGGGCGGTCGCCGAAGGGCATCGCGAGCAGCGTGTCGGCTCCGGCGCGCTCGTACTCGGCCAGCCGGTTGTCCAGTTCGCCGGCGCGGCAGCAGATGGCGGACGCGTCGATGATCTCGTCGCTGATCGCCGCCGCGGCGCCGGCGCGGTCGCCCGCCATGAACAGCTCCTGCACCTGGCGCGCCGAGTCGCCGTGGCCCATTCGCTCCGCGGTCTCCACGTAGAAGTTCTTGCCCTTCGCGCCCATGCCGCCGAGGTAGATGGACAGCCACGGCCGTGCCATGTCGCGCGCCTTCGACACGTCGTCGTCCACGCACACCAGCACGGCGGGCGAGACGTCGATGTCGCGGCCGCTCGCACGCACGGGCGCCAGCAGCTCATCGGCCCGCTCGGGGTTGAAGAAGAACGGGATCCAGCCGTCGGCGATCTGCACGGTCTGCTCGACGGCCTTCGGGCCGATCGCCCCGAGGTAGATCGGGATGTCGGCGCGCGGCGGGTGGATCAGCAGCTTGAGCGGCTTGCCCAGGCCCGTGCCCTCGACCGGGAGCTGGAACTCCTTGCCCTCGTACTCCAGCGCGCCCTCGCGGGCGAGGGCATTGCGCACGATCTCCACGTACTCGCGCGTGCGCGACACGGGCCGCGCGAACGAGACGCCGTGCCAGCCCTCCGACACCTGGGGGCCCGACACGCCGAGGCCGAGCCGGAAGCGCCCATCCGACAGCGTGTCGAGCGTGGCGGCCGTCATCGCGGTCATCGCGGGCGTGCGCGCCGGGATCTGGAACAGCCCGGAGCCCAGGCCGATCCGCTCGGTCACCGCGCTGATGTGCCCGAGCACGGTGGCCGCGTCCTGGCCCCAGGCCTCGGCCACCCACACCGAGTCGAGGCCCTCCCGGTCGGCGAGCTTGGCGAGCTCGATCTGCTCCTCGGGGGAGTACCAGGGCCAGTAGGCGAGGTAGAGGCCGATCCGCACGCTGCAATCCTATGCGGGGTGCGCAGGGCGGTCGCCACAGCCATCGTCGGACTGGCCGTCGCGGCGCCCGCGGCGCACGCCTGGACGCCCGACATGAGCTCGGCACGCGCGTACGCCGAGCACCGGGCGGGCGACGTGACGTTCGCGGTTCGCACGCCGCGCCGCGCCTACGGCCATCGCGCTCGCACGCCGGTGCCGTCGGCCAGCGTGGTCAAGGCAATGCTGATGGTGGCCTACCTCAACCACCGCACCGTCCGGGGGCGCCCGCTGCGGCGCTCCGACCTGAAGCTGCTGTCGCCGATGGTGCGCTGGTCGAACAACAACGCGGCCACGCGGGTGCGCAACTTCGTCGGCAACTCGGCTCTGGCCGCGCTTGCCCGGCGGGCCGGCATGCGCCGCTTCCGCACGGCGGTCAGCTGGGGCTCCTCGATCGTCGACGCCTCCGACCAGACGAAGCTGTTCCTGCGCATCGACCGGTTCGTGGTGAGCCGGCACCGCGCCACCGCCATGCGGCTGCTCAACCGGGTCGTGCGCTCGCAGCGCTGGGGCATCGCGCGCGCCCGGCCGGCAGGATGGGAGCTCTACTTCAAGGGCGGCTGGGGGGACGGCGATGGCGAGGTCGACCACCAGGTCGCGCTGCTGCGCCGCGGGGGGCAACGTGTGGCCGTGGCGATCATGACCACCGCTAACCCCAGCCACGCGTACGGAAAGACGACGCTGCGGGGGGTGGCCGCGCGGCTCCTCCGGGACCTGCGCCCGGAGTCGGTGCCGCGCTAGGGCGCGAACGCCGCGAGCAGGACGCGGGAGACCCGCGTCATCTCGCCCATGGAGCGGCTCAGGTCGCCGGCCGACATCAGCACGCGGAAGATCACCACGCCGTGGATCAGATCGATCGCGTGATCGACGTCCGTGTCGGCGGCCAGCTCGCCGCGCTCGATCGCACGCCGCACCAACTGTCCGAGCAGCTCCCGGATCGGGTTGATGAAAGCTTCCATCACGCGGGCGTGGAACTCGGCGTCGCCCATGGCCTCGGAAAGGACCCGCGGCGCCACCCATGGGAGCTTGGTGCCGGCGACCCGGGCGATCTGCGCTTCGCTCAAGGTTGTGAGGTCGCCCTCGAGCGAGCCGGTGTCCGGGAGGCGGCTCGGGCGGTGGCCGCATCCGAGCGAGGGCGGCGACGACGAGGTCCTCCTTGGTCTGCCACCTGCGGTAGATCGTGGTCTTGCCGACTCCCGCCTCGGCGGCGACCGCCTCGATGCTCAGTCCATAGACCCCATGCTCGGCCAGGAGCGTGATCGTGGCTCCGAGGATCGCCTGGTCGGCCTTCTCGCTGCGGGGCCGCCCAGGACCGCGGGCGGGCGCCTCCTCGGCGCCCGCCCGGTCCTGCACTCGCTTCTTGGCCTGTGACGGGGTCACGCGGCCACCGGCTCGGCCATCGGGCTCACGCGCGGCTGCCTGCTGCGGCCCGGCATCAACGTGAGCGCCAGCGCCGCACCCGCGAGGGCCACGGCCGCGCCCACCATCAGCGCGTCGCCCATGGCGGACACGAACGCCGCGTCCGCCGCCCGGCTGAGGGCCATTCCGGCGTCGCCGCCGATCCGCTCGGCCACGACGGATGCTCCGCCGAGGCTGTTCTGAGCGGCGTCGGCCGCCCCGGCCGGCATCCCCTCGGTGGCACGCTCCATGCTGGCACCGTACCCACTGGACAGGAGGCTTCCGAGCACCGCCACGCCCAGCGAGCCACCCACCATCCGGGTGGTGTCGTTCATCGCGGCCCCGACGCCCGCGTGGGCCTCCGGGAGCACGCTCATGATCGACTCGGTGGCGGGGGCCATCGAGCTGCCCATCCCGATCCCGAGCACCGCCATCGAGGCGGCAACCAGGCCGTAACCGGAGTCCACGTCGACCTGTCCCAGCAGGAACAGCCCGGTCGCGGAGACGGTCAGTCCGGCCGCCACCACGATGCGGTTGCCGAACCGCGCGGCGAGCTTCGCGGAGAGCGGCCCGCCAACGACCAGGCCGGCTGCGACGGGCAGCGTGCGGACGCCCGCCTCCAGCGCGGTGTAGTCCATGACGCCCTGGAGGTACTGGGTCAGGAAGAAGATCGACCCGAACAGGGCGAAGAACACCAGCGCGATGGAGCCGCTGGCACCGCTGAACGCTCCGATGCGGAACAGCCTCACGTCGAGCATCGGGCTGGGAGCGCGCAGCTCCCATGCGGCGAACAGGGCGAGCAGCGCCGCGCCGCCGCCGAATGCGCCGAGGACCATCGGGTCGCCCCAATGCCCGCCGCCAGCCTCGATGATGCCGTAGACGATCGCCGACAGTCCGGCTATCGACAGCACCGCGCCGACGGGGTCGAGGGCCGAGTGCTTCGGGTCCTTCGACTCCGGAACCAGCCAGAGCGCCGCGGCGATGCCGACGACGACCACCGGCAGGTTCACCACGAACACTGAGGCCCACGAGAAGTGCTCGAGGAGAGCTCCGCCCGTGATCGGGCCGATGGCCACGCCGATGCCTGCCACGGCCGCCCAGATCCCGATCGCCTTCGGCCGCTCCTCCGCGGGGAAGACGTTCGTGAGCACGGACAGGGTGGTCGGCATGATGAACGCGCCGCCGATGCCCATCAGGGCCCGGCTGGCGATCAGCGAGTCGGCCGATCCGGAGAGGGCCGAGAGCAGCGAGCCGGCGCCGAACACACCGAGCCCGAGGATCAGGGCCCGCTTGCGCCCGAAGCGGTCTCCCAGGCTCCCGGCCGTGAGCAGCAGGCCGGCGAACACCAGGATGTACGAGTCGACGATCCACTGCATCTGCGAGGCCGAGGCCCCGAGATCGCCCTCGATGCTGGGAAGGGCGACGTTCAGGATCGTGTTGTCCAGCGAAATGACGAGGAGGCACAGAGAGAGGACCCCAAGGATCCACCAGCGCCTGCTGTGTACGAGATCGGATTGCATGGAGTCCTACCTTTCTATAATGAAACGCTACGGTTACGTTTCGTATTGATGGCGACCGTAGCACGTCCCCGCGAGTAATGCAACGTCTGCGTATCGAAATGGTCTGTGGTTAGGATGCGCGGCCCGTGGATCTGACGCTCTCGCCGAACGAGCAGACGTTCCGAGATGAGTTGCGCGGCTGGCTGGCCGACAACCACCCCGGCGACGAGCCCACGGGCGACGAGGCGGCCTTCGAGTTCCGCAAGGAGTGGCAGCGAAAGCTGCACGCGCAGAAGTACGCCGGCCTGTCGTGGCCCCAGGAGTACGGCGGCCGTGGGGCCACGCTCATCGAGCAGGCGATCTTCGGCGAGGAGACTGCCGCGCGCCAAGGCGCCCGGCCCCGCCAACGTGCTCGGCCTCGTGATGGGGGGCCCGGTCGTGATCGCTCACGGCACCGACGAGCAGAAGCAGCGCTACCTCGAGCCGATCCTCTCCGCCGAGGAGATCTGGTGCCAGGGCTTCTCCGAGCCGGAGTCGGGCTCCGACCTCGCGTCGCTGAAGACCAAGGCAGTGAAGTCAAACGGCGAGTGGGTCGTCACCGGCCAGAAGGTCTGGACCACGTTCGCCCACGAGGCCAAGTGGTGCATGTTCGTCGCGCGCACCGACCAGGACGCGCCCAAGCACAAGGGCCTCACCTACTTCCTGATGGACATGGAGCAGGAGGAGGTGCAGGTGCGCCCGCTGCGCCAGATCACCGGCGAAGCGGAGTTCAACGAGCTCTTCATCGAGGAGGCCCGCATCCCCGACGAGAACGTGATCGGCGGCGTGGGCAACGGCTGGACCGTGGCGATCACCACGCTCATGCACGAGCGCGCGGGGCTGGGCGCGGCCGCCGCCGCGAGCGTCCGCGTCGCGCTCGGCCAGCTGATCGAGCTCGCCCAGGAGCGGGGCGCGGACGAGGACCCCGTGATCCGCCAGAAGATCGCCAGCCTGCTGATCGAGGTCGAGGCGCTGCGCCTGAACGCCTGGCGCGGGCTCACCGCGATCATGAAGACCGGGATCCCCGGACCCGAGGGCTCGCTGCCCAAGCTCCAGTGGTCGGCCGTGAACCAGGGCCTCACCGAACTGGCCATGGACATCCGCGGCGAGGAGGCCGCGGTGAAGGACTCCGACTGGACCTACCGCTTCCTGCGCGCCCGCGCGAACTCGATCGAGGGCGGCACCACGGAGATCCTCAAGAACATCATCGCCGAGCGTGTCCTCAACCTGCCGAAGCTGCGATGAACTTCGATTTCACCGACGACCAGCAGGCGATCAAGCGCACGGCGCACGACCTGCTCGCGCAGCGCTTCAAGCCCGATGTGATGCGCGAGCTGGCGGAGGCCGCGCGCTACGAGGATGCCCACTGGTCCGAGCTCGCCGAGCTCGGGTGGCCAGGAATCTTTATCGGCGAGGAGCACGGTGGCCAGGGATTGGGCACCGTGGAGCTGGTGATCCTCATGGAGGAGCTCGGTTACTCGCTCGCGCCGGTCCCGTTCCTCTCCAACGCGGCGGCCGGCCTGTTGCTCCAGCACGCCGGAAGCGACGATCAGCGCTCGAAGTGGCTGCCGGGCATCGCGTCCGGCGAGGTGCGCGGCACGGCCGGGCTCGCCCGCGACGGCGAGGCCGCGCTGGTGCCCGACGCCGACTCGGCCGAGGTGATCGTGCTGCTCGAGAACGGCGGTGGCGCCGTCTATGCGGCGGCCGACTGCGACATCGAGCCGGTCGAGACGATCGACTCCACGCGTCGCTTCGCGCGCGTGCGCGCCAGCGGCGGCGAGCCGCTGGGCTCCGAGCCCGGCCCCGGGCTCGACCGCATCGCGACCGCCACGGCCGCCGAGCTGGTGGGCGTGGCACAGCGGGTGATGGAGATGGCCGTGGAGTACGCGCGCGACCGCAAGCAGTTCGATCGCCCGATCGGCGCCTACCAGGCCGTGTCGCACCGGTGCGCGGACATGCTGCGCGAGACCGAGAGCGCCCGCTCCGTGACCCTCTGGGCCGCGTGGGCCGCCGAGGCCGAGCCCGAGACGCTGGCGCTCGCGGCAGCGATGGCGAAGGCCGCGGCCTCCGACGCCGGCTGGAACGTGACCTCGTCGGCGCTCCAGGTGCACGGCGGCATCGGCTTCACCTGGGAGCACGACCTCCACTTCTTCCTCAAGCGGGCCAAGGTGGACGGCTCGCTCTTCGGCTCCGCCCGCGTGCACCGCGACCGCGTTGCGGACCTGAGCGGCCTGCGGGCCGCGGCGACCGCCTAGGTCAATCGGTAGAGCACTTGACGGGGTCATAGCCGCGTCGAGTGCTCAACAGTTCGCGAGCTGCTTGGCGTACCAAGGGATGTACTCGTCCCAGTGGTCGCGCCAGTAGCTGCGCTCGTGGGCGCCCGGGAAGCGGCCGCCGGCGGGCTTCGCGTCGGCGGACTGCAGCGCCTGGCGCAGCGCCTCGATGCCCGGGTCAAACGGATCTCCGGTGCCGCCGTCGAGCCAAACCGGCTGGCGCCTGAGCCGGCCTGCGCCGGCGATCACGTGGTGACGGCCGAAGTCAGCGGCGTCGTCAAAGGCGCCCGGAGCGGTCTCGCCGGCCGACTGCCAGAGGGCGGGGGAGTGGCCGCCCGCGGCGCAGAACCGCCGTTTCGACCGGGAGGCGAGGTCGAGCGCCCCGAATCCACCCATGGAGATTCCGCCGATCGCCACTCGCTTTGGGTCGACGTCGAAGCGCTTCGCCGCCTGGGGGATCACCTCGTCGAGCACGTAGCTTCCCCAGCGGCCGCTGGCGCGGTCGTGCCAGTACTTGTCATCGTCGCCGTCGGGGAACACGATCACGGGAGCTCTGTCGCCCAGGTCGCGGACCGCGTCGAACAGCTCTGGGTCGAGGTTGCCGCGGTTGTCGTTGTCGCGGCCGTGGAGGAAGACGAGCATCGAGCGATTCGACTCGGGCGCGTCGTCGGGCACCACGGCCGTAGCCGGTACGTGCCTGTCAAGGAGTTCGCTGTCGACAAAGAAGTCGGACACCTCCGTGCCCGAGGTATCCGCGTCCTCCCCACAGCCGGCGAGCGCGAGCGCGAGCGCCGCCAGAAGGACGGTTCCCCGGCTCACTCCGCCAGCCGGCCGCCAACGAACTGCGTGACGCCCGTGATCCGCTGGCGCACGTCGGCGAAGCCGCGCTTCTCGAGCGCGCGCACCACCTCGGTGCGCTCGAACATGCGGGTGCCGCTGCGGGAGCCGGCTACCGACTCGAACGTGCGCAGCGGTGCCGACCGCCCGCGGACGGTGGTGAAGAGGGCGATGCGCCCGCCCGGAGTGAGCACCGAGGTCATGCTGTCCAGCGCGCGCATCGGGTCCTCGAACAGGTGCAGCGCGGCGAAGCAGCAGACCGCGTCGAAGCTCTGCTCCTTGAACGGGAGGTCCTGGGCGCTGCCGCGGACGTAGGCCGTGTGGTCGGCGAGGCGCGCTTCCTTGGTGTCGGCAACCGCCTTCGAGAGCATCGTGACCGACACGTCGATGCCCACCGCGAGCCCCTCGGGCCCCACGGTCTTGGCGAACCCGCGTGTGAAGTTGCCGGTGCCGCACGCCACGTCGAGCACCCCGTCGCCGGGGGAGAGCCCCATCAGGAGGCGCGCGATCCGGTGCTCGTCCTTCATGCCTGGGCCGAACACGCCTTTGAACGCTCTTCCGAGCGCCGGCCGCCACCAGTTCTCGTAGATCCGCGGAACGAGGCCGGTGAGCATCAGGTCCTGGACCGCGCCGGTGGAGTCCGGCGCGGATGTGCCCAGCAGGTCGAAGTAGCCCCCGGGTGCGGTCACGCCGGCGTCCCGGGCCTCCGGCTCCAGCAGCGCGAGTGCGGGGTTCACTCCGGTCGGAGGCTGGGCATGGCGGGCTCACCGTCGCCGCTCTCGCCGCGGCGCTCGGCGCCCTGGGCGACCTGGTCGAGCCGCGCGATCTCGCGCTCGCCTTCCACGCGGGCCGCATGCCCATCGGGGAGGCCCGAGATCAGCGTGGCGATCCGGTTGCGCAGCTGCAGGGCGAAATGCGGGGTGGAGGCGCCCATCAGCTGGCGGACGTCGTCCACGGTGGGCTCGCGCTTTAGGCGCCCGGGCTTCTCGTACTCGCTCACGCCATAAGCCTATGGAGCATTGGCCTGGACCGGGATCAGCTCCGTGATCTGGTCCAGCCGGGCCTGGGCGGCCACCGACAGCTGCTTGTCGTCGCCCAGGATCCACACGCGGTTGTACACCGCCTGGCCGGGGTCGTCCTCGAACCCCGGCTGCACGCTCAGGAGGTATGTCTCGAGGGCGCGGGGGAGGGCGTCGGCGCGGTCGGTGAGCAGGAGCGGGGCGAACACTCCCTTGGTGGCGAGCGCGGCGGAAGCGGCGGCGTCGAGCGGCCGCGACGCGCCAGCGATCGTGAAGTTGAAGCCGGGCACCACCACGCCCCATCCGAAGTCGCCGTCCTCGAAGCGGGCGAAGGCGATCGCGTTCTCCACCGGATTGGGGCCCTGGATCCGGGTCACCTTGCCGAGGCGGCCGAGGTCCTTCTCCACGGCCTTCGAGATCACCGACGTCGGGCCGAGCAGGAAGATCTTGGGCTTGTCGTGCTCGCGCAGCGCCTTGCGCGTGGCGTCGGGCACCGTGCCCTTGCGGGTGAGCAGCACCGAGTCGCCCGAGCGGGCGGCCCACGCGGCCGCGGGCATCGCGAACTCGGCCTTCTCGCCGGTCGTGACGACCACGTTCTCCGACGGCTTGCCCTTCGCCGCGGAGAAGAAGCGGTCGATCGCGGCGGCGCGCTCGATAGGGGTCCTTGCCCTCGATCACCGCCGTCTTGTAGCCGTCGGGCCGGGCCGGCTTGTCGCCGATGCGGATCACCTGGGCGTCCTTGGAGAGATCGGAGCCCTTGGGCTTCAGCCGCTTGAGCGTGTCGGCGGTCACGGGCGGGAGGTCGCCGCCGTCGGAGATCAGGATCGGCGCGCCGATGGGGCGGGCCGTGAGGGCGGCGGCGGTGACCCCCGCCTGCCAGTCGTCCTTGTCGACGAGCACCACCGCCGTGGGCCTGCTCGCGTCGTTGGTGCCCGGGAACACCGCGCTGGCCACGCCCGCGGCGTCCGCCGCGGCATCCCCGCCGCCCACGCGGATGGTGTTCTTCGTGGCGGTGGAGGGGAAGCCGAGCTTCGCGGCGGCGTCCTCGTCGCCCGACTTGGTGCCGAGCTGGGGCGGGCGGTCGTTGTCGTCGCCGACCGAGCAGCCGGCCAGGGCGGCCGCAGCCGCAAGCGCGATCACCACGAGAGCCCTCACCTGGCGCACCCTAGCTAGCTCCAACCGGTAGGAACGAGCAATGAGCACCTGATTGGTGGCGAATCCCCGCTTTCCCACTACCAAGTGGCCGAGGAGGCACCGCCATTGGTTGACTAGTCAGTCAATCAATGGTTGACTGGTCAGTCAACGAACTGACCGTGCAGTCAGGAGGACAGGGAAACAGTGGATTTCAAGCTCACCGAAGAGCAGCTGGAGTTCCAGGCGAAGTGCCGCAAGTTCGCCGAGGAGGTCATCAGGCCCCTCGCTGACAAGTACGACCGCGAGCAGGCCGTGCCTTACGAGGCGGTCAAGGCCGCGCGCGAGTGGAACCTTCACGGCCTGGAGCACATCATGGCCATGGGCAACGACACCGATGGCCTGTACGGCGTGATCTACGCCGAGGAGCTGCACTGGGGCTGCGCGGGCATCGCGCTGGCAATCTCCGCCTCCTCCCTGGCCGCCGCGGGCATCGCCGCCTCCGGCACCCCCGAGCAGATCGCCAAGTGGGTCCCCGAGTGCTTCGGTGAGGGCGACGAGATCAAGTTCGGCGCCTACGCCGTCACCGAGGCGGGTGCCGGCTCGGACGTCAAGTCCCTGCGCACCACCGCCAAGCAGGAGGGCGACGAGTGGGTGCTCAACGGCACCAAGGTCTTCATCTCCAACGGCGGCATCGCCGACGTGAACGTCGTCGTCGCGACCGTCGATCCCGAGCTCGGCCACCGCGGCCAGGCCTCCTTCATCGTCCCCAAGGACACGCCCGGGTTGTCGATGGGCAAGAAGGAGGACAAGATCGGCATCCGCGCGTCGCAGACCTCCGAGGTCGTGCTCGAGGACTGCCACATCCCGCTCGACCACCTGCTGGGCGGCATGGAGAAGCTCGAGAAGAAGCTCGAGCGCGCCCGCTCCGGGCAGACCGGCGGCAAGTCAAACGCGCTGGCCACCTTCGAGATCACCCGCCCGATGGTCGGCGCGTCCGCGCTCGGCATCGCGCAGGCCGCTTACGAGTGGACACTCGAGTACCTCGAGGACAAGTCCGACGAGAACGGCCCGCTGATCGAGCAGCAGCGAATCCAGCAGGTCCTGGCCGACGTCGCCACCGAGATCGAGGCCTCGCGCCTGCTCGTCTGGCGCGCCGCCTGGATGGGCCGCAACGGCCAGCCGATGACCGGCGGCCAGGGCTCGATGTCCAAGCTCAAGGCCGGTGACACCACGATGTGGGTCACCACCACGCTGATGGACCTCGTCGGCGACTACGCACAGTCCACCGAGTGCCCCCTGGAGAAGTGGTTCCGGGACGCCAAGATCTACCAGATCTTCGAGGGCACGGCCCAGGTCCAGCGGCTCGTCGTGGCACGCATGCAGCGCGCCGAGTACAAGCAGCGCAACGGCAACGAGGAAGTGCTCGACCAGGCGCCGGGCACGTCCTCGGGTGGCGACGCCGAGCGTAAGAAGGAGCCCGCAGCAGCGTAGGCAACAATCCGGGTCGTGGGGTTCTCCTTCGACCCGGCCGTCATCACCCTGCTGGTAGGCGCGACCGTGCTGTACGTGCGCGCGGTGCGCGTGCTCGGCGGACGCGGCTACCGAGTGCCTGCCTGGCAGCAGGTCGCCTGGCACTCCGGCATCGCGCTCACGGCGATCGGCCTGCTCTCACCCCTGGACAGCCTCGGGGAGGAGCTGCTGATCGCCCACATGGGCCAGCACCTCCTGATCGCCGACCTGGCGGCCCCTTTTCTGCTGGTGGGCATCCGCTCCCCGGTCTACGCGTTCATCCTGCCGCGCCCGGTGCTCGTGCCGCTCGCCCGCCAGCAAGGCCTGCGGCGCTTCTTCCGCTGGCTGCGTCAGCCCCTGGTGGCGATCCCGGTGTGGGTGCTCATCCTCTATGGCTGGCACTTCGGCTTCGCGTTCGAGGCTGCGCTGGAGAACGACTTCGTACATGCCCTCCAGCACCAGTCGTTCGTGCTCGGCTCGGTGCTGGTGTGGTGGTCGGTGATCGAGCCCAAGCGCCGCCGCCTGCCGGGCGATCTGTGGAAGGTCCCCTACGTGATCGGCGCCCGGGTCTCAGGCATGTTCCTCGGCATGGCCTTCATCCTCATGCGCACGCCCGCCTACGCGGAGTTCTACGGGAAGACCGCGCCCGAGCACGGGCTCTCGGCCATCACCGACCAGCAGGTGGCGGGCGGGATGATGCTGGGCCTGGACCTGCTGGTGATGCTCTTCGCGCTCGGGTTCTTCTTCTATCGGTCGGCTCAGGACCACGACCGCGCTGAGCGCGCCGCCCCGGTGACGGGGTGAGGGCAGTCGCCGCGCTCGCCGCTGCGATCGCCGTCGCGGGCTGCAACTCCGACACGGAGGAGCAGCCGGACAGGGCGAAGGAGCAGCCGGCCCGGGAGAAGGCGATTCGCGCCTGGAGCAAGGCCGTGAACGCCGAGCGCTACCGCGTCGCCGCGTCCTTCTTCGCCAAGGGCGCGATCGTGGAACAGGGACGCGAGTTCGTGCTGAGGGACCGCAGCGCCGCGATCTTCTTCAACAGCAGCCTGCCCTGCAAGGCGGATGTGACCGATGTGGACGACGAGGGCGAGACTCTGATCGCCGCGTTCCGGCTGCGGAGTGGGCCCGGCGGCGGCTGCAGCGGCAGCGCGCGCGTGCGGTTTCGCTTCAAGCGCGGGAAGTTCAGCGAGTGGCGTCAGCTCCCCGAGCGCGACGCGCCGCCCGCCGACGCGATCTAGCGCCGGGCCGGCCCTGGGATTCGCGCGGCCTGTCTGCGGCACGACTTCCCCTTGCACTTCGCCAGGCGCTTGAGCTCCTTGCGCAGAGCCGCGCGGGTGCGGCGGTAGCGCCGGTCGGCGTGGCGCGAGCGCAGTTGTTGCGGGTCGCGTGCCAGGTCGTACAGCTCCCGGCTGCCGTCGGAGTACTCGACCCAGATCCAGCGGGTGGTGCGCACCGCCCTGTAGGACGGCAGCTGCGCCCGGCGCCGGGGCCGGGTGGGTGGCGTGCCGTCCTGCTCGAGGTCGCCGCCCGCTCCCTGGCGGAAGATCTCGTGGAGCACCGGCCGGCGGGTGCGCCGCGAGGGCTTCTTCGCGTACGGGATGACCGACCGCCCGTCGATCGACCGGGTGGGCTTGGCGCCGGTCACGTCGAGCACCGTGGCGGCGAGGTCGGGGTTGACCGCCATCTCGCGGGTGGAGCGGCCACCCCTGATGCCGGGGCCGCGGATCAGCAGCGGCACGCGGCTCGAGGGCTCGTAGACGAGCAGCTTGCCGCTGGGCACCCGGTGCTCGCCGTGGAAGAACCCGTTGTCGGAGGTGAAGATCACGTAGGTGTTCGACAGCTCGCCCGTGGAGCGCAGGGCGGCCACAATCCCCCGCACCGCCTCGTCCACCGAAAGCAGCGCCTCCTGGCGCGCACGGAAGTTGGTGGCGATCGTCGCGAGCCGCCGAGGGCCGATCAACGTCGCCTGGTTGCGGATGTAGGGCGGCTTGTCGGATACGTCGAGCTCGTTGAACGAGCGCGGCGTTGGCAGCGGCTTGTTGGCGAACCGGCCCTTGTGGCGCGGCGCGGGGCGCACCGAAGGACCGCCCGCCGGACGGCCCGCCCGCGCCTCGGAGTGCGGGGCCAGGAACGCGACCGACAGGTAGAACGGGCCACCCGGACCGGAGCGGCGCTTGATGAAGTCCTCGGCCTTCCGGCGGTAGACGTCGGTCTGGTAGAGCGCGGGGTCCTCCACCGCCGGGCTGCCGTAGGTCCGGAACGTGCCGTTCTCGTTCAGCGTGTAGCCCCACATCCTGTAGGTCGAGGGATCGATCGACCCGTACCACTCAGTCCACCCGGGCGGGACGCCGGCCGCCTGGCCGTAGCCGTTGAGGAACTTGCCGATGTGGCCCGTGGCGTACCCGCGCCGCTGGAGCCACACGGGCAGTGTGTTCGCCTTGTCGAGCCTGCCGTAGCCGCCGCTGGGCGGGCGGTTGCTCTCCACGCCGTGGTTATGGCTGTAGCGCCCGGTGAGCATCGTGGCGCGCGAGGGGCAGCAGAGGGGGTAGGACGCGAACGAGTTGCGGAAGGTGGCGCCCCGCGCACCGATCTCACGCCGGACGGAAGGCAACACGGACATGTCGCGCACCGTCTGGTCGTCGGTCATGATCAGCACGACGTTCGGCTTGGGCGCGGCCGCCCGCGCGACGTCGTCATTTGATGACGCCGCAATCGCGAGGGCCGCGACGGCCGCCGCAGCGATCGCTCCAAGAGCCCCCGCGATGCGAGTCATCACTAATCCCGACACGGCCCGGCGCCCGAAGTTGCGGCCCTTCCTCGCCATTGTCCTCATCGGGCTGACGCTGCCCCCCGCGGCGCCGGCTCGCTGGCACCCGCGACCCACCACCTCGCCGTGGCAGTGGCAGCTCACCGGAAGGGTCGACCTGGGCGTCCCGGCGCGTGTGTTCGACATCGACGGGCTCAGGGCGAAGGCATCCACCGTGCGGGCGCTCCACCGCCGCGGGCGGCGGGCGGTTTGCTACGTCAGCGTCGGGACCCACGAGCCGTTCCGCGCCGACGCCAAGCGGTTCCCGCCCGAGGTTCTCGGCCGGCGGGTGAGCGGTTTCCCCGACGAGCGCTGGCTCGACATCCGCCGGATCGACCTGCTGGCGACTGTCCTGCGCGAGCGCCTGGACACCTGCGCCCGCAAGGGCTTCGACGGGGTGGAGCCCGACAACGTGGACGGCTTCGCCAACCGCTCCGGCTTCCCGCTCGGCGGCGCGGACCAGCTGCGCTTCAACCGGTGGATCGCCCGCGAGGCGCACCTGCGCGACCTGGCCGTGGGGCTGAAGAACGACACCTCACAGGTGAGGGCGCTCGTAAAGGACTTCGACTTCGCGGTGGTGGAGCAGTGCTTCGAGTTCCGCGAGTGCCGCCGCTACTCACCGTTTGTGAAGGCCGGGAAGCCCGTCCTGGTGGCCGAGTACGCCGTGAAGCCGGCTCGCTTCTGCGCAAGCGCACGGCGGCTGCGCTTCAGCGCGATCTACAAGCGGCTCGCGCTCGGGCGCTTCAGGCGGACCTGTCCGCGGTGAGCTGGTCGCGCTCGGCCAGGCGGTTGTCACGGCGCAGCTGAGCCTCGCTTGCGCGGCGCTCCTCGTCCGGCGTCTCGGGAGCCACCAGGGGCACATCGGTCGGCCGGCCGTCAGCGTCGAGGGCGACCATCGTCAGGTAGGCCGTGGACGTGTGCTCGCGCTCGCCCGTCCACACGTTTTCCTTCTCCACGCGCACCCCGACCTCCATCGAAGTCCGCCACGCCGCGTTCACCGAGGCCTTCACGGTGAGCAGCTCGCCGACGAAGACCGGGTGCAGGAACGTCATTCGATCCATGGCGGCGCTCACCACGCGGTGCCCTGAGTGTCGGATCGCGGCGATTCCGGCCACCTCGTCGCACAGCTTCATGATCGTGCCGCCGTGCACGTTGCCGGCCGTGTTGGCCTCCGGAATGCCCATCCACCTGGTGAGCACGGAGTGCGACTGCGAGGGCGGGCGCGGCTCCACGGATCATTAGTCTAGGTCGCACCCCGAGCACGAACCGGAAGGAAGGGCGGCATGGCTGGACTTGGCGGACGAATGTCAACGGTGATCAAGGCGAAGGTCTCGAAGCTGCTGGACCGGGCGGAGGATCCCGGCGAGACCCTCGACTACGGCTATCAGAAGCAGGTCGAGCTGCTGCAGAACGTGAAGAAGGGGATCGCCGACGTGGTGACCTCCAAGAAGCGGCTGCAGATGCAGTCGGGCAAGCTCGAGCAGCAGGTCGTGAAGCTCGACACCCAGGCCCGCCAGGCCATCTCGCAGGGGCGCGAGGACCTCGCACGCGCCGCGCTCGAGCGCAAGACCGTCGCCCAGACCGAGCTTCAGTCGCTCGACACCCAGGTCGCCGAGCTCGAGAAGCAGCAGGAGCAGCTGATCGAGAACGAGAAGAAGCTGCGCACCAAGATCGAGACCTTCCGGACCAAGAAGGAGGTCATCAAGGCCCAGTACTCAGCGGCTGAGGCTCAGGTGAAGATCTCCGAGGCCGCCAATGGCGTTGGCGAGGAGATGGCCGATCTCGGGCTGGCCATCCAGCGCGCCGAGGACAAGACCGAGCAGATGAAGGCCCGCGCGGGCGCCGTCGAGGAGCTCGAGGCCGCCGGTGCGTTCGACGACATCACCCAGCTCGGCGCCGGCCAGGACGACATCGACCGCGAGCTGGCCCAGATCGGCGCCGGCGCCCAGGTGGATGACGAGCTGGCCAAGATGAAGGCCGAGCTCGGCTCCGGCGGCGAGGAGTCTCCGCAACTCGAGCAGGGCGAGAAGGAGGGCGCATGATCGTTCGCGTGGCCGGGGAAGGGCAGTTCGAGCTGCCCGACGGGGACGCCGAGCGCCTCAACGAGCTGGACAACAAGGCCGTCGCCGCCGTGGAGGGCGGGGACGAGGCCGCCTTCAAGGAGCTCTGGACCGCAATGCTCGACCTGGTGGCCTCCGACGGCACCGAGCTCGGCGAGGACGAGCTGGTGGAGTCGGACGTGATCCTGCCGCCCAGGGACATCTCATTCGCAGAGGCCGCCGGCGAGTTCACCGGCGAGGGACTCATTCCCGACTAGAGCGGGATCTCCCACAGCGGGAACCAGCGCGACATGTCCTCCTCGAACGGGAGCTCCTTGTCGAGCTGGGCCTTCAGCCGCAGCTCGTGCTCGGAGTCGCGCTGCTTGTCGCCCGCTGCGGGCACGAACGGGTAGTAGGCGCCGCGCTTGAAGTTGTAGATGAAGAAGACGCGCTTGCCCTTGTCCTCGAAGGGGAACACGGCCGCCAGCAGCCGGTCGCCGTAGCCGCCGCCCTGAAGCTCGGTGGAGATCGTGTTCAGCGACACGACCAGGTCGTCGAAGTCCGGGTCCTTCAGAACGATCCAGCGATAGCCGAACTCGTCGTCGGATGACTCCAGTGTCGAGCCCGTCTCCTCGGCGGTGCCGTGCAGCAGCTCCTCGGCGTCCTTGAGGATCTGGTCGAAGTCCGCCGTGGCGATCGCCTGGAACGCGATCCCGGCCGAGCCGACGCTCGTCATGTTGAGGCCGGTCTGCATCGTCACGTACGCGGTGGTCATGGCGAACAGCCGCTCCGGCGCCACGCCCTTGAGCTTCTTCTTGCCGCCGAGGACGGCGTCGAGGAAGCCCACCTAGCCGGCCTGGAGCTGCGCCTCGAGCTGGCCGAGCCGCTCGATCCGCTGCTCCATCGGCGGGTGCGTGGAGAACAGCGTCTGGATCGACGTCTTCACGCTGGCGGGCACGATGAAGAAGGCGTTCATGCGCTCCGCCTCGCGCAGGTCCTGGGTCGGCACGACCTGCATCTTCTCCGAGATCCGCATCAGCGCCGAGGACAGCGCGCTTGGGCGCCCGGTCACCAGCGCGGCGCCGCGGTCGGCCGCGAACTCGCGGTAGCGCGAGAGGGCGAGCATCAGGAAGAAGGAGATGATGTAGACGAGGAACGACGCGACCAGGACGACGATGAAGGGCAGAGCGCCGTCCTCGTCATCGCCGCCGCCGAAGAAGAACGCGAACTGCATGATCATCGAGGCCACGCTGGCGAAGAAGCTCGCGATGGTCATGATCATCACGTCGCGGTTCTTCACGTGGGCCAGCTCGTGGGCCATCACGCCCTCCAGCTCGGCGGGGGAGAGCGTCTTCATGATGCCGGTGGTTGCGCACACCGTGGCGCTCTTGGGCGAGCGCCCCATCGCGAAGGCGTTCGGCACATCGGTGTCAGCCACTGCGATCTTCGGCTTGGGCAGATCGGCCTGGATGCAGAGCCGATCGATCATCGCGTGCAGACCAGGGGCCTCCTCGGGCGAGACTTCCTTGGCGCCCATCGCGGCCAGGCCGAGCTTGTCCGAGAGGAACAGCTGGGACAGCGCGAGGCCGGTCGCGATGACCAGAATGAAGATGGCGCTGGCACCGGCGGCGAACAGCGCTCCCACGAAGGCCACGTACAGAAGGCCGAGCAGGAACAGCGTGAGCAGCATCCGGAACTGGAGACCGGTGTCGCGGGGGAATACGGCCTTCTGGGTAGCCATTGAGCTGAAGATTAGCCAGCGCCTGCAACATGCTTTGCACACGGCAGGAGAACGGGTTGCCTCGCAGACCCCGCTTGCTACGGTCCGTCGGTCCCGGGCGCTGAAAAGCCCTGCATAACGCGGGTAAACAGGTGCGCTCGGGAAGTCTTTCGACCAATGAAGAAGCTCTTTTGGCTACCCCTCCTCCTGGCCGTCGCGGCATACGTCGTGCTGCCTCTCCCCGGGCAGAGCGCCTCGCTCGACAAGCGCATCAACAAGAAGCGCGCGGAGATCGAGGGCAAGAAGCGCAAGGAGGGCGTCCTGACCAAGGACATCCAGCGCTACAACAACCGCATTCGCGGCCTCCAGGGCGAGATCAGCGGAACGCAGCGCAGGCTGCGCACGGTGCAGACCGAGCTCAATGGCGCTCGCGACGAGCTTCTGGCGGTCCGTGACGACCTCGAGGTCGCGCGCGACCGTCTCGCCCGTGCCCGCGCCGAGCTGAAGGCCGGCCGAGTGGCCCTGGCGGACCGCCTGGTGGAGCTCTACAAGGCCGACGAGCCCGACGCTCTCACCGTGATCCTCGAGGCCGACGGCTTCGCGGATCTCCTGGAGCGCACCGAGTTCCTGGAGCGCATCTCCGACCAGGACCGCGAGATCGTGGCGAAGGTGAAGGTGCTCAAGGCGCGCGCGCAGAAGTCCGAGGGGCTGCTGGCCAAGCTGGAGGACCGCAAGCAGACGGCCGCCGAGACCATCCTCGCCCGCCGCGACGACATCGCCTCCACCCGCGACCGCCTCGCCTCGGCGCAGGGCGAGCTGCGCAGCGAGCGCAACGGCCGCAGGGGCGTTCTCGCGAGCGTCCGCCAGCAGCGCCACGAGGCCGAGGAGGACCTCGCGGCGATGGAGCGCTCACAGGGGCAGATACGCAACGCGCTGTCGGGCACCCCCGCGGGGCCGATCCGCAAGGGGAGCGGCCGACTGATCTGGCCGATCAACGGCACCTTCACGTCGCCGTTCGGGATGCGCTGGGGCCGCCTGCACGCGGGCATCGACATCTCCGCTCCCACCGGCACGCCGATCCGCGCGGCCGACAGCGGCACCGTGCGAGTGGCCGGCTCGGTGGGCGGTTACGGCAACTACACCTGCATCCAGCACACCGGCTCGCTGTCCACGTGTTACGGGCACCAGTCGAGCATCGGCGTCTCCGTCGGCCAGGGCGTGCGCCAGGGCCAGACGATCGGCGCCGTCGGGAACACGGGTAACTCCACCGGCCCGCATCTCCACTTCGAGACGCGGATCAACGGGAACCCGGTGAACCCGATGGGCTACCTCTAAGGAGAACCCCGGGGGACTCGCGTCCCCCGGAGCCCCCGCGCGTCGCCGGTCTTCCGACGGCTCCCGTGCGGGTCCCTTCTCCGTCGGCTCCGGTGGTAAGGCCACCGCACCCCGGATCGCGTCCCCGGAGCCCCCGCGCGTCGCCGGTCTTCCGACGGCTCCCGTGCGGGTCCCTTCTCCGTCGGCTCCGGTGGTAAGGCCACCGCAACCCCGGGGACTCGCGTCCCCCGGAGCCCCCGCGCGTCGCCGGTCTTCCGACGGCTCCCGTGCGGGTCCCTTCTCCGTCGGCTCCGGTGGTAAGGCCACCGCAACCCCGGGGGACTCGCGTCCCCCGGAGCCCCCGCGCGTCGCCGGTCTTCCGACGGCTCCCGTGCGGGTCCCTTCTCCGTCGGCTCCGGTGGTAAGGCCACCGCTAGGTTTCGCGGCGTGTACCCGGAGATCGACCTCGGCCCGCTCACCCTCCAGACGTTCGGAATCTGCTTCGCGCTCGGCTTCCTTGCCGCGGGCGCGCTGCTCGCCCGCCGGCTGACGGAGATCGGCAAGCCCGTGGACTGGGCCTACGAGATCATCTTCGCCGCGCTGATCGGCGGGCTGGTCGGATCCCGGGTCGACTACCTGATCCAGAACTGGGACAAGGTCTCCGACGACCTGCTCGGCAACATCTTCTCCGGGTCCGGGCTGGTGTGGTTCGGCGGCCTGATCGGCGGGGCGCTGGGAGTGATCCTGTGGGCCTGGTGGCGCGGCTTCCTGGAGGCGCGCCTGTTCGACCTCGCCGCACCGGGGCTCGCCCTCGGCTACGCGATGGGCAGGGTCGGCTGCCAGCTCTCGGGCGACGGGGACTACGGCGAGGCGACCGACCTGCCGTGGGGCATGGCCTATCCCGAGGGAACCGTGAGCACCACCGAGGACGTGCATCCCACGCCGGTGTTCGAGACGGTGGCGATGGGGCTGGTGGCCCTGCTGCTGTGGAACCTGCGCGACCGCTTCGCGCCGGGCGTCCTGTTCGGCCTCTACCTGGTGTTCGCCGGCGTCGAGCGCCTACTGATCGAGCTGATCCGCCGCAACGACGCCGTGGTGGCGGGGCTGACGCAGGCGCAGCTCGTCAGCCTGGCGATGATGGCGCTGGGAGCGGCCCTGATCCTGCGGCTGCGCGGCGGGCCGCAGCCGACGGCCGCCTGAGCGAGCCGAGCGCGGCGGCGGCGCACAGCGCCAGCGCCACGGACGCCCCCGCGGCGCTCCCGAGGTGGTGCGACGCGTAGAGGCCCACCAGCCCGGCCACGGCCGCCACCGCGCCGGCCGCGAGCATCGCGGCTCGAGGGCTGCGAGTCCGGCCCCGGACCGCCACGGCGGGAGCCACGAGCACGGCCAGCACGAGCAGGCTCCCGAGTCCCTGCACCGCCACGGCGAGCGCGGCGGCGAGCAGAAACAGCAGCCCGAGCCGCACCAACGCGGGTCGCATGCCAGCTGCGGCGGCGCCGGCCGGGTCGAACGCGACGGCGGTCAGCGGGCGGTGCATGGCGACGAGCACGGCCCCACCGAGCACCGCCAGGACCGCCGCGGCCACGAGGTCCGCATCTGTCACCCCCAGCGGGTCGCCGAACAGCAGCTCTCCCAGCCGCGCGGGGGTGTCGGGCGAGAGCGCGAGCAGCCCACCGAGTCCGAACATGCCCGACACCACCACGGCGGTCGCCGTGTCCGACCCGATGCGCTCGTCGCGGCCGGCGAGCGCCACCAGCGCCGCGGCCACCGCGACCCCCGCGCCAGCGCCCAGGAGGAGCGGCAGGCCGGCGAGGGCGGCCAGCACCAGCCCGGGGAGCAGGCCGTGGGCGAGCGACTCCGCGGGATAGCTCAGCCGGTAGCTCGACACCCAGAACGACAGCGCGCCGCAGATGCCGCCGAGCAGGATCACCTCCGCGATGGCGCGCCGCTCGATGCCGGAGCGCCACGGGTCCGCGATGAAATCGATCAGCTCCATCAGTGCTCGTGGTGCTGGACGGCTATCGCCCGCAGCGGCTGCCCGTCCTCGCTCAGCACCACGATCTCGCTCCCGTAGGTGCGCTCGAGCACCTCGCGGCTCAGCGCGTCGGCCGGAGGCCCGAAGGCCACCTGATGGCCGTTCAGGCAGAGCACCAGGTCGAAGTGGCGCGCGCTCTCCACGTCGTGGGTGGACACCAGCAGCGTGCGGCCCTCCGCGCGCAGCTCGGCGAACAGCTTCGTGATCAGATCCGCGCTGGCGGGGTCGACCCCGCTGAGCGGCTCGTCGAGCAGCAGCACGGGCGAGTCGGCCACCAGGGCGCGGGCGATCGCCACGCGCTGGCGTTGCCCGCCCGAGAGCTCGCCGAAGCGCGTGTCCGCTCGATCCTCGAGCCCGACCCGCGCGAGCGCGACCCGCGCGGCCTCACGCTCGCTCCTGCCGGCCGGCAGCCACCAGCGCCCGCTGCCGAGCGCCCCCATCAGGGCGACGTCAAGCGCGCTCACCGGGAAGTCGAGTCGCGCGCGCTCGGTCTGGGAGACCAGCGCGGGCCGGGCGCTGACCGCGACGGATCCGGTGAGCGGCTCGAGCTCGCCGGTGAGCGCTCGGAACAGGGTGGTCTTGCCGCCGCCGTTGGGCCCCAGCACGCAGACGCCGGCGCCGGGCTGCGCCTCGAACTCGACGTCGCGGAGCACCGGGCCCGCGCCGTAGCCAACCGAGAGGCCGTGGGCCGCGACGGCGCTCATCGCCTCGCGCTCCACAGTGCGGCGGCCGCATACGCGCCGGCGCCGAGCACCGCCACGGCGGGGCCGGGGGGGACGTCCAGCCAGAGGGACAGGTAGAGCCCGGCGGCGCCCTGGACCGCGGCCACCCCGGTCGCGATCGCCGCGAGCTGCCACACGCTGCCCGCGAACAGCAGGGCGATCGCCGCGGGCACGACGAAGATCGAGGTGACAAGCAGGGCGCCGACCGCCGGCAGGGCTGCCACCACCGCGAACGCGACCAGCGCAAGCAGGGCCACCTCCGCCCGCTGGGATGCGACGCCGAGCGAGGCGGCGCCATCCGGGTCGAACGCGATCGCGGTCCAGGTGCGCCCGAGCAGGGCGACCCCCACCGCGGCCAGCGCGGCGGCCGCCGCCGAGAACGCGAGGTCAGCGCCGTCGAGTCCGATCGCCGTGCCGAAGAGGAGGCGGTCGACCGAGGAGCCCGACTCGAACACGTCACTGGCCAGGATCACGCCACCCGCGAGCGCGGCGACGAGCAGCAGGGCGGTGGCGGCGTCCCCGGGGTCGCGACCCGAGCGCCCGGCGCGCTCAACACCGCCCGCGTACCCGAGCGCCACGCCGAGCGCCGCGGCCCGCGGGCTGAACGACGCCGCCTGGGCGAGCACCGATCCGGGGAACGTGGCGGTGCCCGCGGCGTGGGCGAAGAAGGCGATTCGCCGCAGCACCACGAAGGCGCCGAGCAGCCCGCCGGCGAGCGCCAGCAGGCCCAATTCGGCCAGCGCCATCCGGGTGCTCCGCAGCTCGAACAGGTCGGCCGGGTTGGGAAGGGAGGCGATGTCCACCCCGGGAGCGTAAATGAGATCCATTCTCGATTGCGAAAATGCGCTAAAGCTTCCCGTGGGTGGTGCCGATGTAGATATGGGCTAAGTACGTCCCTTGAGACCCTCCCGCGCATACATCGCAGGCTTCGGCACCACCACCGTCCTGGTGGCCGCGACCGTTCTTCTCTTCGTCGTGGTGACCGCACTGGTGGCGTTCAGGGCATGGCCCGACGCCGGCTTCACCGACGCCATCTCCGATCTCGTGGTCGACGACCCGCCCGCTCTCACCGTCGACGGGCCCGCGCAGGTGGCGCTCGACGCGGCGCCCGCAGCCGCCGCGGTGGGCGCGGCCGCCGTGCCGGTCGCTCCCGCAGGCGCGGGAGCGGGCGACGTTGCCGCCGGCGGCCCCGAGAGCGGGTCCGCGCCCGGAGCACCTCCGGCGGCCACCGGGCCTGGCGGCGGCAACACGCCCCCGGGCGTCCCCGGCGGCGGAACGGGCACCACGCCCCCCGCGGTCGGCGCTCCGGCACAGCCACCGGTACAGCAGGGTGGCGGCGCGCAGGGCACCAATCCCGGCAACGGGGTCGGGGCCCTCACCCAGGGCTTGGGCGACACCACCCAGGGCGTGACCGACGGCCTGGGTCAGACCGTGGGCGGCGTGAACCCCGAGCTGGGCAAGACGGTGACCGACACGGGCAAGGCCCTGTCGGATCTCGTCCGCGGCATCGGCGGCAATTAGCTCTTCGCGAACGCCCGCTCGATGAAGCGCGCCGCGAGGTTCTGGACCTCGAGGTCGTGCTGCAGCGATCGGTGGTGGCCGCCCGGGAACACGAGCAGGCGCTTGGGCTCGTGCGCCGCCTCGTGCAGCGCCTCGCTCACGGTGTAGGGGATCATCTCGTCGCCGCGCGCGTGTAGGAGCAGCAGGGCTGTGTCGTCTCCCAGTGATGCAGCGGCCTCGAAGGTGTCCTGCCCGTCCAGCCAGCCTTCAGCGGAAGGGTCCAGGGCGAACTCGCTGATGCGGCCGGACCGCACCCCCCGTGCGAGCATCTCACCGGTCCCCGGGCAGACCGCTACGACCGCGGCCACCGATGGGTCCAGCGCCGCGGCGTGGAGGGCGGTGAACCCGCCCATGCTCGAGCCGCGCAGGGCGACCCGGGGCGCGTGCTCGCGGAGGAGGTCGCACATCGCGAGGGCGTCGCCGAAGGCGGTGGCTCCCCACTCGCCGGCCGAGCGCCCATGACCGCGGGCGTCGTAGGCCACCGCGGCCATGTCGTAGGCGCGGCAAAGGCGGCCGAAGTCGTAGTGGCTCTCCTTCGCGGATCCGGCGCCGTGCAGGATCGCCACCCCGCCCCTGGGCTCTGAGTCCGGCAGGAACAGCGCATAGGAGAGGCCGTCGCGCTCGCCCAGCTCGGGTGGATCCGGCGTGGGGTGCTTCATAATCGCCCACCTTATGGCCGACGACGCGGAGCAGGCGGTGGTGGAGCCCGGGGCGCTTCCGGGTGGGCTCGGGCGCGTCTACCCGCTCGGCGCGCGCCTCAGCGAGGCCGGCGTGCTCGAGATCGGCGGCTGCGACACGGTCGAGCTGGCGCGCGAGTTCGGCACCCCCGCCTACGTCTACGACGAGGACGACATGCGTGAGCGAGCCCGCGCGACAAAGGCCGCCTTCGCCCTGCGCACCGAGCGGTTCGAGGTGCTCTACGCGAGCAAGGCCTTCCCCTGCACCGCCGCGCTGCGGATCTTCGACGAGGAGGGGCTGTCCGTCGACGTCGCATCGGGCGGGGAGCTACACCTCGCCCTTGCCGCCGGCGTGGACCCCGCGCGCATCTACATGCACGGCAACAACAAGACGGACGCTGAGCTCGAGGAGGCCGTGGCCGCGGGCATCGGGCACGTGATCGTGGATTCGCTGGACGAGATCGACCGGCTCGAGCGGATCGCGGCCGGGCGCGACCAGAAGGTGCTGGTCCGGGTCACGCCGGGCATCGAGCCTGAGACCCACAGGGCGATCCGCACCGGCCAGGAGGACTCGAAGTTCGGCGTCCCCATGCGTGGCGTGGAGCAGGCGCTCGCGCGCGTGGAGGAGGCGGGCCTCGTTCTGCGCGGGCTGCACGCCCACATCGGCTCGCAGGTGTTCGACCTCGGCGTCTACGAGTCGCTGGCGGACGTGCTGCAGGAGATCGGCGACTATCCGGCGATCAACCTCGGCGGCGGCTTCGCGGTGGCGTACACGCGCGAGGACCGCCCGCCGCCGGCGGGCGAGTACGCCGAGGCGATGCTGCGCCATGCGCCCGACGACGCCACGGTGCTGTGCGAGCCGGGCCGGTCGCTGGTGGCCAATGCAGGGGTCACGCTCTACACCGTCGGCACGGTGAAGGAGGTGCCGGCCGTCCGGACCTACGTGGCGGTGGACGGCGGAATGGCGGACAACATCAGGCCGATGCTCTACGGGGCGGTCTACGAGTCCGACATCGTGACCCGCATGGGCGACTCCACCGCCTGCCGCATCGTGGGCATGCACTGCGAGTCCGGCGACGTGCTCGTGCCCGACGCCGGGCTGGAGGACCCGCGGCCGGGCGACGTGCTGGCGATTCCCGCCACGGGCGCATACGGTCACGCGATGGCGAGCAACTACAACGCGGTGCGCCGCCCGCCGGTCGTGTTCTGCAAGGACGGCGATGCCCGCGTGGTGGTTCGCCGCGAGACCTACGACGACCTAACTAGACGTGATGCCTGACAGCCCGCCGGCTGGCGGCGCGGGGGGCACGGGGGGCGTGAGCCCCCCGATCGCATCGACTGACGGGCCGTTCCGCGTCGGCCTCTTGGGGCACGGCACGGTGGGTGCGGCTTTCGAGGAGCTGCTCGACGAGCGGGCAGACGCGATCGAGGGCGACGTCGGCCAGCGGCCGGAGATCTCCGGCGTACTGACCCGCAGCCGCGGCGACTTCGACGACATCCTCGAGCGCTCGGACCTGATCGTCGAGCTGATGGGCGGCACCGAGCCGGCGCTCGACTACGCGCTGCGCGCCATGGACGCGGGCAGGCACTTCGTGACCGCGAACAAGCAGCTCGTGTCGCGCCACGGCGAGGAGCTCTTCGAGGCCGCCGGCAAGGCCGGGGTGCAGCTGCGCTTCGAGGCCTCGGTGGCCGGCGTGGTGCCCGCGATCCGCGTGATCGGCGAGACGCTGGCCGCCGCCCACATCGACCGCGTGCACGGCATCGTGAACGGCACCACCAACTTCATCCTCACCGCGATGGAGCGCACCGGCGCCTCGTACGCGGACGCGCTGGCCGAGGCGCAGCGGCTCGGCTACGCGGAAGCGGACCCCACCGAGGACGTGACCGGCGCGGATGCCGCGGCAAAGATGGCCATCCTCGCCCGGCTGGCATTCGGCGTGCCCGTGCACATCGACGAGGTTCCCCACGAGGGCATCGAGCGGATCACCGGCGAGGACATCGCGTACGCGAAGGAGCTCGGCCTGTCGCTCAAGCTGATCGGCTCGGCCGAGCGCGTGGACGGTGGCATCGCAGTGGCGGTCTATCCGGCGTTCCTCTACGGCGGTCATCCGCTGGCGGCGGTGAACGGGTCGTTCAACGCGGTCACGATCGAGTCGCCGGCCATCACGGAGATCACGCTGTCGGGGCCGGGCGCCGGCGGCAGCCAGACGGCGTCCGCGGTTCTGGGCGACGTGATCTCCGCGATGATCCCGCCGCCGTTCACCCCGCCGCCGGCCGCGAAGGCGGAGCTGGTCACGGACCGCGAGTCGGCGTTCTACCTGCACGTGGAGGTGGCCGACAGGCCGGGCGTGCTCGCGCAGGTGGCGGAGATCCTCGGCCTCCAGGGCGTGTCGATCAAGTCGGTGGTGCAGAAGGGGATCGGTGAGGACGCGCGGCTCTCGCTCGTGATGCATCCGGTGCTCGAATCCAAGTTCCGCGCCGCGGTGGAGCTGATCGCCAGGCTCGATTTCGTCCGCTCGGCGCCGCGTGTGATCAGGGTGATCGAAGAAGTCTTCGAGTGAGCCTCTGGCGTTACTCCGATCGATTGCCGGTCGAGCCGCTCGTCACGTTGGATGAGGGGGATACACCGCTCGTGCGGGCGCCTGTGTTGTCCGAGATGACGGGCGCCGATGTCTGGCTCAAGGTCGAGGGCGCCAACCCGACCGGCTCGTTCAAGGACCGCGGGATGACCGTCGCCGTGTCGGCCGCCATCTCCGAGGGCGCCGAGGCGGTGCTCTGCGCCTCGACCGGCAACACGGCGGCGAGCGCCGCGGCCTACGCCGCCCGGGCGGGGCTGCGCGGCGCGGTGATCGTGCCGGAGGGCAAGATCGCCACGGGCAAGCTCGCCCAGGCGCTGATGCACGGCGCGCGCGTGGTGGCTCTGCGCGGCAACTTCGACCAGGCGCTGAAGCTGGTGATGGAACTGGCGAACCGACACCCGATCGCTCTCGTGAACTCGGTGAACGAGTACCGGATCGAGGGGCAGAAGACAGCGGCGTTCGAGGTCTGCGACCAGCTCGGCGAGGCGCCTGACGTGCTCTGCATCCCCGTCGGCAACGCCGGGAACGTGACGTCGTGGTGGCGCGGCTTCCAGGAGGTGGGGGAGTCCCCGGCGCTGCACGGCTACCAGGCCGAGGGCGCGGCGCCGCTCGTCCACGGCGCGCCCGTGGAACAGCCCGAGACCGTGGCCTCCGCCATCCGCATCGGCAACCCGGCGCGGTGGGAGGACGCCATGAACGCCTTCACGGCGTCGCGCGGGCAGGTGCGGGCCGTGACCGACGAGCAGATCCTCGAGGCGTACGACCTCGTGGCCTCCCGCGAGGGCGTGTTCTGCGAACCCGCCTCGGCGGCCTCCGTGGCGGGCCTGCTGGCCAACGGGGCCGAGGGGCGAGTGGTGTGCGTGCTCACCGGTCACGGGCTCAAGGACCCCCAGACGGCCATGAACCGCGCCAGCCCGGTGATCCCGTGCGAGCCCGACATCGAGAGCGTGGAGGCGGCGGTGGTCGGCAAGTCATGAACCGCCGCCGGATCGTGCGGGTGCCGGCCTCGTCGGCCAACCTCGGCCCCGGCTACGACGCGCTCGCCGCGGCGCTGTCGCTCGGCCTCGAGCTGGACGTGGAGGAGACGGGCGAGTTCTCGGTGGAGGCCGGCGTGCCGGGCATCCCGACCGACCGCACCAACCTCTGCGTGCGCGCCTTCGAGCTTCTGCACCCGGCCGACGGCCTCTCCTTCCGAATCAGCTCCGAGATCCCGCCCTCGGCCGGCCTGGGGTCGAGCGCGGCGGCGATCGTGGCCGGCCTGTCCGCCGCCGACCACATGTACGAGCTCGACGCGCCGCTGTTCGATCTCGCCGGCGAACTCGAGGGCCACCCCGACAACGTGGCCGCCGCGCTGCTCGGCGGCTTCGTCGTGTGCGCGGGAGACGAACCGGTGCGGTTCGACCCGCCCCCGGGGCTCGAGGGCGTGCTCGCCATCCCCAAGGACCGGGTGCCGACCACGGAGGCGCGGGCGGCGCTGCCCGAGGAGGTGCCGATGGCCGACGCGGTGCACAACGTGGCCCACGCTTCCCTGCTCGTGCTCGGGCTGGCGGGCGACGACTTCTCGCTGATCGGCCGGGGACTGTCCGACAGGCTGCATCAGGACCGCCGGGCGCATCTCTATCCGCGCTCGATGGAGCTGATCGCGCGCGCCACCGAGCTCGGCGCGGTGGGCGCCACGATCTCCGGCGCGGGACCGGCGGTGCTGTTCTGGTCCCACTGGGAGCAGACCGGGAACCTCCAGACCGCGCTCAAGAGCGAGGCGCCGGATTGCGAGGTGCAGCGCGTGATGTTCGCCCCCGGTGGCGCGGACGTGAAGGAGATCGAATGATGGTCGAGGCGGCGGGCGGCGTGATCGTGCGCGACGGCGAGGCCGGCACGGAGGTGTGCCTGGTGCACCGTCCGCGCTACGACGATTGGACGTTCCCGAAGGGCAAGCTGGATCCCGGCGAGAGCTCCGAGGAGGCCGCGTTGCGCGAGGTGGAGGAGGAGACCGGCCTTCGCTGCACGCTCGAGTCGGAGCTGCCGAGCCGGCACTACCGCGACAACAAGGACCGGGAGAAGATCGTGCGCTACTGGCAGATGGAGGTCGACGACGACCCGGGCTTCGAGCCCAACAACGAGGTCGACGAGCTGCGCTGGCTGGCGATGGCCGAGGCGGCGGAGCTGCTCACCTACGAGCGTGACCGCGAGCTCTTGCGGGGCCTGTAGGCGCGCGGGTAACTCGGCGCTGGGTTACTGAAGGGGTTATGGCCCGGGTGATCCGGCGATAATCCGGCCATGAGTACGCAGCCGGGGGACGCCGTGCGCTTGATCGAATGGACCGGCGAACGCTGCGTTCCCTGGACGCCGGACGTCCAGGTGGTTTACGAGCACTACCACCGCTATCTGTGGGCGCAGCCGCTGGTCGCAGGCGGGCGAGTGCTCGATCTCGGCAGCGGTGAGGGATTCGGCGCGGCGATCCTTGCCGAGTCCGCCGAAGCCGTGGTGGGCGTCGACATCGACCCGCTCACCGTCGAGCACGCCCGGGTCAACTATGAGATGGAGGGCCTCGACTTCCGCGAAGGCTCGGCCACCGATCTGTCGGAGTTTCCCGACGCGGCGTTTGACGCGGTGGTCGCATTCGAGTTGATAGAGCACGTCGCCGAGCAGGACGAGGTCCTCCGGGAGGTCGCGCGGGTGCTGTCTCATGAGGGCGTCCTCATCCTGTCCACGCCCGATCGCCGGGCCTACGCGGAGGCCTCCGGCCAGGCGAACCCGTTCCACGAGAAGGAGCTGACTCTCGACGAGCTCCGGGATCTGCTTCAGCGACACTTCCGGAGCATCGAGGTGTTGGGCCAGCGCGCGGCGGCGGGCTCCACCATCGACGCCCTCGAGAAGCGTGACGACTCGCATCTCGGCGTTCGGATCGAGCGCGACGAAGCCGAGTGGCGCGTCGCCGGCGTGCCCTCGCCCCTCTACCTGCTCGCGGTCGCGTCGAGGACGGCTCTTCCCGCGCTGCCGGCGGAGTCCACGCTCTCAGATCACGGGATCGAATTGGCTCGCGGTGTGAGTGGTGACGGGCCGGATCCCGCCCAGGCTCAGGCCGCGCTCGCGACACGGCAGCGGTTCGCCACTAGGCAGGTCGAGCGTCCACGCGCGCTCGACCTCGCACGCGAGGAGCTGGCGACCGCGCACCAGGAGCTGAAGACGCTCTACGCGGAGGTCTCGGATCTACGAAAGGAGGCGATGCAAAGGGAGGCATCGGTCTCCTGGCGCCTGTTGCAGGCCGTGCGCCGGTCGGTCTACGGGCGGCTCGGGGGGCGCCGATCGCTCGGCGGGCGCACGGTTTCGATGGGAATCAGGGCGATCGGTCGGCTCGCCCCGGGCTCCTCCTCTCGCGCCTCGGGCGCAACCGGGCCGGAGCCGATCTCGTTTCCCAAAGAGCAGAGCCCCGTTGTGTCCCTGGTGATCACTGCGCACGGCGCGGCCGACATGCTCGGCGACTGCCTGCGTGCGGTGGCCGACACGGCCGACGTCCCATACGAGGTGATTCTGGTCGACGACGGCGTCGACGAGGCCGCAAGGTCGGTGCTGGACGCGACGGAAGGAGCCCAGATCGTGCACAACGACAAGAACCTCGGGTTCCTTCGCAGCGTGAATCGCGGGGCCGCCAAGGCCCGCGGCCGCCACATCGTGATGCTCAACGACGACACGTTGCCGCAGACACGGTGGCTGTCGGAGATGGTGGCGCGAGCAGAGTCCGCGCCGGACGTGGGCATCGTGGTCGCCAAGCTCGTGTACCCCGACGGGAGTCTGCAGGAGGCGGGGTCGATCGTGCGGGCCGACGGGTCGGCCGCGAATTTTGGGCGCGACGAAGACGTCAACTCGCCAGAGTTCAACTACGCGCGCGAGGTGGACTACGGGTCGGGCGCCGCTCTCCTTGTGCGGTCGGAGGTGTGGGAGCAGGCCGGGGGGCTCGATGAGCGCTTCGCGCCTTGCTACTGGGAGGACGTTGACCTCTGCTTCACCGCTCGGAGCAAGGGGTGGCGCGTGATGTACGAGCCCAAGACGGTGGTGATCCACGCCGAAGGGGCCACCCACGGCACCGACGTGCGTGCCACGACTGGTCAGAAGCGCAACCAGCGCCTGAACGCGTCCAAGTTTGCCGCCAAGTGGGGTGAAGAGCTCGCCGGTCAGCCCAGCCGCACCTCCAGTCCCTACCTGGCGTCGAACCACCGCCGGCACCCTGCGGTCCTCGTCGTCGACGACAAGGTGCCAACCCCCGACCGAGACGCAGGGTCCGTGCGAATGCTCGCCCTGGTCGAGGGCTTGATCGCGCTCGGCTGCCGTGTGGTGTTCGTGCCCGACAGCGGCGTCCCGACCCAGCCATACACGGAGCGCCTCAAGGGGCTCGGGGTCGAGGTGCTGGTGGGCGAGCTGGACATGGGCGCACAGCTGGCCAAGATCGGCGCCGAGCTGAAGCTCGCGATCGTCAGCCGTCCCTACGTGGCGCCCCGGTTCATCCACCTCGTACGTCGCGAGAACCCCGGTGCGCGCATCGTTTACGACACGGTCGATCTCCACTTCGTGCGAGAGGAGCGCCGCCAGATCCAGGCGGGCTCCGGCGACAGGGCCGTTTCCGACGCTTTCCGCCACCTCGAGGTGGCCAACGCGCGGGCCGCCGATGTGACGTTCGTGGTGACCGAGGCCGAGCGTGACCGCCTGCTCGAAGTGTGCCCCGGCATCGAGGTGGAGGTGGTGCCCATGGCACACGACATCTCGGACTCGGTGCCGGGCCCCAGTGACCGGGCGGGGCTGCTCTTCGTGGGCGGGTTTGTTCATCCACCGAACGTCGACGCCGCGCTCCACCTGTGCCGGGAGATCATGCCCCTGGTACACCGCGAGCTGAACGGGGTCAAGCTGACCGTGGTGGGTTCGAATCCCCCAGCGGAGTTGATGGAGCTGGCATCGGATCGCATCGAGGTGGCCGGCTGGGTGGAGGATCTGCGCCCGCTGCTCGAGAGCGTGGCCGTGAGCGTGGCGCCGATGCGGTTCGGAGGGGGGATGAACGGCAAGATCACCGGGAGCCTGGCGGCGGGGGTGCCTGTGGTCACGAGCCGCCTGGGCTCGGAGGCCCTGGGTGCGGAGGACGGAAAGCACCTGTTCGTGGCAGACGACCCCGCGCTGTTCGCAGAACGGGTCGTGGCCCTGCACCTCGACCACGATCTGTGGCGCTCTTTCTCGGAGGCGGGCCGGGAGATCGCTCGAACCGTGGCCTCGCCGGAGCGCCAGGCCGAGGTTCTCCGGCGGATGCTCGCCAGCCCTTGAGCATCGACCAGCTGCGCGACGCTCATCCCACCAACCACTGGGTCCTGTCGTCGGGGACACGACCGATTCCGACCCCGTGTCGGCCGAGCATGACGAGCGCTGCTTCATGCTGCTGCGCTCGCTCGTTGCGCCCGCTGCCGCGGCGGGCTAGAGCTCGTTCACGAGGGCCGGTTCCGCGGGCGTGCGGTCGGCCCACGGCAGGGCCTCCTCGAGCTGGCGGCAGACCTGCAGCAGGGTGCCCTCGCCGAGCGGCGCCCCCACCAGCTGGACGGCCAGGGGCAGGCCGTCGTCGCCCTGGTAGAGCGGCACCGAGATCGCCGGCTGGCCGGTCACGTTGAACGGCGCGGTGAAGGGCGTGAACTCGCCCGACTTCTTGAATTCGTACGCCGGGTTCTCCCCGCACGGGTCGATATCGCCGTGCTTCACCGGGCGCTTGGCCAGCGCCGGGGTGAGCACGATGTCGTAGCCGTTCCAGAACTCGACGATCGAGCGGGCGAAGGACATCAGGCCCGCGGTGGCCGCCACGAAATGGGGAGCGGGGTGGCCCATGCCCTCCTGGTGGAGCCACCAGGTGAGCGGCTCGACGTCGGCTGCGGTGGCCTCCTTGCCGGTCACGCTCTCGGCGTGGAGCACGCTGGTGGAGATCATCGTGGCCCACAGCACGCTGAAGACCGGCAGGAGGTCGGCGTCCTTCCACGGCACCGTTGCCTCCTCGACCTCGTGGCCCAGCTCGCCGAGCAGCGCCGCCGCGTCGAGCACGGCCTTCTCGGCCAGCGGATCCAGATCGCTCTCGATCGGCATGTCGAAGGTGAACGCGATCTTCAGCTTTCCGGGGTCGCGCTTGGCGGTCTCGGCGAAGGGCTCGGGTGGCGGCGCCGCCCACGAGGCGTCTCCGACCTCCGGGCCGGAGAGCAGGTCGAGCAGGATCGCCGAGTCCATCGTGGTGCGGCTCACCACGCCGTTCTGCACGAGGAAGCTCTCGCCCAGGTCGGGCGCCTGGGAGACCCGTCCGCGCTGGGGCTTGAGGCCGACCAGCCCGCAGCAGGCGGCCGGGATGCGGATCGAGCCGCCGCCGTCGCTGGCGTGGGCGATCGGCACCGTGCCCGAAGCCACGGCGCCCGCGGCGCCGCCGCTCGAGCCGCCGGTGGTGCGCTCGGGGTCCCACGGGTTGCGGGCGGGGCCGAAGCGGCGCGGCTCGGTGACCGGCAGGATCCCGAACTCCGGCGTCTGGGTCTTGCCGACGATCACGAAGCCGGCGTCCTTGAAGCGGCGCACGAGCGCGTTGTCGTAGTCGGGCGTGTACTCGCCCACCAGGTCCGAGCCCTGCGACATCCGCAGGCCCGCCACCGGGGCGAACAGGTCCTTGATCCCGATCGGCACTCCCGCGAACGGACGCTCGTCACCCGCCTTCACCGCGTCCGCGGCGGCCAGCGCGCCGTCGGCGTCGACCAGCGTCCAGTGGTTGAGCGACTCGGTGGCCTCGATGCGGGCCAGCGAGGCTTCGACCAGCTCGCGCGAGGTGATCTCGCCGTCGCGCACCATGCGCGCCAGCTCGACCGCGGATCGCCTCAGCAGTTCCGACACGGCGTCAACTCTACGCCGGTACGAGCTCCTGGCGCAGCGCGGCCAGGCGGGCGCCCTCGGAGCGCCAGCCCAGGCGCTCGAGCACCTCGGCCGCGAGCGCCAGATAGTCGGCGCCCAGGTCGGGCCGGTGGTCGAGGATCGACATGCCGCGCTCGGCCGACTCCGCGTAGGCCACCGACCGCCGGATGACCGTGTCGAACACCTTCTCGCCGAAGCGCTCGCGCAGCTGCTTGTGGGCCTCGCGCGCGTGGACGGTGCGCATGTCGGCGATGTTCAGCACCGCGCCCAGCCACTCGAGGTCGGGGTGCAGGCTCTCCTTCGCCAGCTCCACCACCTCCAGCGCCTGCTCCACTCCCTGGAGGGAGAAGTACTCGGCCTCGCTGGAGATGAGGGCGTAGTCGGCGGCCACCAGCGCGTTCACGGTGAGCAGCCCCAGCGACGGCGGGCAGTCCACGAGGATCACGTCGTAGTGCTTGCCGGGCTCGCGCAGCGCGC
This sequence comes from uncultured Thermoleophilaceae bacterium, assembly GCA_963808105.1. Lineage (GTDB taxonomy): Bacteria > Actinomycetota > Thermoleophilia > Solirubrobacterales > Thermoleophilaceae > JAAYBF01. The sequence goes on from CAWEEH010000002.1 coordinate 1,169,530, forward strand.
GGCGCAGGGTCATTTCCCGGCCCATCTTGCCCGCCAGCACCAGCTCGGCCTCGGCGAGGCCCAGGTTGGCGGGCAGCACGTCCTCGTGGACCGCGTCCATGGCCTTCGCCCGGCCGCTCAGCACGTCGGCGACGGTCGGGTCGGCGTCGGCGGGGACGTCGAAGTAGTCGGACAGGTTGCCCTGGGCGTCGAGATCGACCGCCAGGACCGAGAGCCCTGAGCGCCGCAGCACGTCGCAGAGCGTCCGGGTGGTGGTCGTCTTCCCGGTGCCGCCCTTCTGGGAAAGGATCGTGATCGTTGTTGCCATCGCGCCCGGTTCGGACCCTACAGCGTGAGGAACGCACCCCTTGGGTAGTTACAGAGACATGCTCCGAAAGACACTCATACCCGCATTGATCATGTTCGCCGCCCTCGCACCGGCAGCCCCGGCGGGAGGTGGTTCGGGCCAGGATGAGATCGCCCTGCCGCCCGAGTTCCGCCCCGAGGGAATCGCCTCCGGCAAGGGCGACCGCTTCTTCGTCGGCTCGATCCCGCAGGCCTCGGTCTACAGCGGCTCGTTCAAGACCGGCCAGGGCTCCATGCTCGTGCCGCCGCATCCCGGCCGCGCCCACATCGGGCTGAAGGCATCGCACGGCAAGCTGTTCGTGGCCGGCGGCCCGTCGAAGGGCGTCTACGTCTACGACTCCCGCACGGGAGCCGACGTCGCCAGCTACTCCCTGCCGGACGCGGGGTTCATCAACGACGTCGTGGTCACCAAGCATGCCGCGTACTTCACCGACTCCCAGGTGGCGCAGCTCTACCGGGTGCGCATCCGCCGGGACGGCACGCCGGGCAAGCTCAAGCGGATCCCGCTGACCGGCGACCTGAAGTACGTCGACGGCTTCAACGTGAACGGCATCGAGTCCACCGGCAAGCGGCTGATCGTGGTGCAGAGCAACACCGGCAAGCTGTTCTCGGTGAAGCCGGGCTCGGGCCGCACGCGCGAGATCGTGACCGGCACCTCTCTCACGATGGGTGACGGGCTGCTTCTGCGCGGGCGCAAGCTGTTCGTGGTGCGCAACCGCATCAATCAGATCGCGGTCGTGAAGCTCGGGCGCAAGCTGCGCACCGGGCGGGTGAAGCGCGTGATCACCGACGACCGCCTCGACGTGCCCACCACGCTGGCGTCGTTCAAGCGCTCGGTCTACGCGGTGAACGCCCGCTTCGACCGGCCGGACACCGAGGACGACGACATCGTGAAGCTGCCGCGCTAGCGCGGCCCGTGCGTATGTAGGAACAGCACCGGCCCTGGCGCGTCGAGCGCCAGGGCCGCTGCCATCGCCTTGGCGGTGTAGACCGGGTCGAGGCTCAGCCCGTCCACCCGCTGCAGGGCGGACTCCGACTCCGGCGTCGGGTGCCCGTAGCCGGCGCCGAGGAAGTCGTTCGTCACCACGAGCCGGTCGGGGTCGGGAGCGGGCGCGCCCGCCAGCTTCGCGCGGTCCTCGAGGCCAGCTTCATCAGCGTTGGCGTGGTCGAGCCTCAGCTTGTCGTTCACCACCACGCCGAGCACCTTCGTGTCCAGCCCGCCGAGCCGCGAGCCCGACGACGAGCCCCGCCGCGGTGCCGCCCGACCCGACCGCGCACACCACGTGCGACGGCTCGGGCATCGCGCCCTCGCTCACCTGCTCGGCGATCTCCAGCCCGCCGTCCACCCAGCCCAGCGCGCCCACCGGGGACGAGCCGCCGGCGGGAAGGACGTACGGAAGCCGGTGGCGCAGCATCAGCCACGGCGCGGCGGCCACCGTGCGCGCCTTCGTGTGCGGTGAAGTGCAGCGTGGCTCCCGAATCCCGCAGACGCTCGAGCTGAGCGCGCACGTGGTCGTCCACCGGCTGGTCGACCAGGGCGATCGCGCACCTCAGGCCCTGCTCTCGCGCGTACAGCGCGGTGGCCAGCCCGTGGTTGGTGGCGAGCGCGCCGAACGTGAGGATCGTGCGTTTCCCCCGCCGCTTGGCGTCGGGCAGGATGAACTCGAGCTTGCGGACCTTGTTGCCTCCCCAGAGCGTTCCGTAGCCGGACTCATCCTTCACCCAGAGCCCGTCCTCCAACGCGCGAACCGGCGTGGGGCCATCGCCCAGCGCGACATGAGGAAGGCCCGCCGGCAGCCGGCTCAAGCGGCGGTGCGGGCGGCGACGGGTGGGCCGAGCACGCGCCGCACGTACTCGTTGGCGAACCGGCCCTCGGGATCGAGACGCTCACGCACGGCGTCGAAGCGATCCCAGTCGGGGTAGCGCGGGCGCAGCGTCTCCGCGGTCTGGAAGTGGCGCTTGCCCCAGTGCGGGCGGCCTCCGAAGCCGTCCATGATCTCCTCGACCCCGCGCATGAACGGCTCGTACTCCATCCCCTGGAACATGTGGGACGCGATGTAACAGGTGTCGCGTCCGCCGGCGGGGGAGAGGAAGGCGTCGTCAGGCGCCACGAAACGCACCTCGAAGGGGAAGCTCACGTCGAGCCCCCGGTCCTCGACCAGCGCCCGCACCGCGCGGATGGCCTCCACGGCGTGCTCGCGCGGGATCGCGTATTCCATCTCCGTGAACCTCACGCTGCGGGGCGTGGCGAAGATCCGGTAGGAGCGGTCCACCAGCCGGCTCTCCATCCCACCCAGGCGCGACACCACGCGGTTGATCCGCGGGATCAGCGCCGGCCGGGCGCGGCCCGCGCCGGCACATGAGGCCGAAGAAGCCGTTCTTGAGCACCTCGTCCTCCAGCCACGCGGCGCGCGGGCGGCGCGGCCGCGGCGGGCCGGGCACGCGGCGGTTGGTGCGGGTCAGCGCGCGGTCGCTGTAGGGGAAGGTGAAGAACTCGAAGTGCTCCGAGGCGCCGGCAAGCTCGTCGATGCCTGCGAGCACCTCGTCGAGCGGGCGGCCGACGTCGTGCCCCTCCAGCGTGAACGCCGGAACGGCCTGGAGCGTCACGGCAGTGACCACCCCGAGCGCGCCCACCGACACGCGCGCGGCGCGCCAGCCATCGGGGTCGCTCGCCTCGTTCAGCTCGACCGTCGCGCCGTCCGCGGTCACCAGCTCGATCGAGTGCAGCGCGGCCGAAAGGTTGCGCAGCTTCGCTCCCGTGCCGTGGGTTCCGGTTGCGGTAGCCCCGGCGATCGACTGCACGTCGATGTCGCCGAGGTTCTCGAACGCGAGGCCGTGCTTCCAGAGCTCGTCGCTGAGCGCTCCCAGCGTGATGCCCGCCTCCACCCGCACGAGGCCCGACGACCGGTCGAGGTCCAGGACTCGGTCCATGCGGTCGAGCGAGAGCAGCGTGCCGTCGGTGAGAACGGCATCGGTGAAGGAATGCCCGGCCCCGGCCACGCGGACCTGCTCCGAGCGGACCACCGCCTCGGCCACCTCTTCAACGCTCGACGGGCTTTCCAGCGAGGCCGGCGTGCAGGCCTGATCACCGGCCCAGTTACGCCATTGCGCGGCCATTGGGCGATTCTAGAAGCGCGTGTCGATTTCGCTGAGGCCCGTTCGATGGGTAGGTAGGTCCCAACTACCAAGGAGATTCAGATGAGGGTCATGGTGATGGTGAAGGCCAATGAGGAGTCAGAGGCGGGCGTCATGCCCAGCGAGGAGCTGCTCACCGAGATGGGCGAGTTCAACGAGGAGCTGACGAAGGCGGGCGTGATGCTCGCCGGCGACGGGCTGCACCCCAGCTCGAAGGGCGCCCGTGTGCGTTTCTCGGGCACCGATCGCAAGGTGGTCGACGGCCCGTTCGCCGAGACCAAGGAGCTCGTGGCCGGCTACTGGCTCTGGGAGGTCAAGTCCATGGACGAGGCGATCGAGTGGGCGAAGCGCTGCCCGAACCCGATGCAGGAGGACTCCGAGCTGGAGATCCGCCCGCTGTTCGAGGCCGAGGACTTCGAGGAGCCCGCATCCGCATGACCCAGGACGTGCGTGGGGCCATCGATGCGGTCTGGCGGATCGAATCCGCCAGGCTCATCGCCGGCCTCGCGCGCATCGTCCGCGACGTGGGCCTTGCCGAGGATCTGGCCCAGGACGCGCTGGTGGCCGCGCTCGAGCAATGGCCGCAGGATGGCGTGCCCGAGAACCCCGGGGCGTGGCTGATGGGCACCGCCAAGCACAAGGCGCTCGATCGCTTCCGCCGGGCGCAGACGCTCGAGCGCAAGCAGGAGGAGATCGCACGCGAGCTCGAGACCCACGAGGAGCCGGACCTGGCCGCTCAGGCCGATGACGACATCGGCGACGAGCTGCTCAGCCTCATCTTCACCGCGTGCCACCCCGTGCTCTCCACCGAGGCGCGGATCGCGCTCACCCTGAGGCTGATCGGGGCGCTCACCACCGCGGAGATCGCCCGCGCGTTCCTGGTGGCGGAGTCCACCATCGCGCAGCGCATAGTGAGGGCCAAGCGCACGCTGGCCGAGGCGCAGGTTCCGATCGAGGTGCCGACCGGCGGCGACCGCGACGAGCGGCTGGGCTCGGTGCTGGAGGTGGTCTACGCGATCTTCAACGAGGGCTATGCGGCCACCGCGGGCGAGGACTGGATGCGCCTCGAGCTGTGCGCGGACGCGCTGCGCCTCGGCCGCATCCTCGCGGGCCTCGCGCCCGATGAGCCCGAGGTCCACGGCCTGCTGGCGCTGATGGAGATCCAGGCCTCGCGCTCGAAGGCGCGCACGGGTCCAGCGGGTGAGGTGGTCCTGCTGCTCGACCAGGACCGCATGCGCTGGGACCGCCTGCTGATCGGCCGCGGGCTGGCGTCGCTGGAGCGCGCGCGGACGCTGGGCGGCGCGGTGGGGCCGTACACGCTTCAGGCGGCGATCGCGTCCGTCCACGCGCGTGCGCTGAGGCCCGAGGACACCGACTGGGAGGCGATCGTGGCCCTCTACGACGCGCTCGGTCAGATCAACCCCTCGCCAGTGGTGGATCTGAACCGCGCGATGGCGGTTGGGATGGCGTTCGGCCCGGCGGCGGGGCTGCAGCTGGTGGACGCCCTTCGGGAAGAGGGGGCGCTGAACGGCTACCACCTGCTGCCGGCGGTGCGCGGCGACCTGCTGGAGAAGCTCGGCCGCGTTGACGAGGCCGGGCTGGAGTTCGAGCGGGCTGCCTCGTTGACGGACAACGAGCGCGAGCGGGCGCTGTTGCTGTCGCGCGCGGCGGTATAGTTCTCGCTCGCTCTGACGTCGCGCGCCCTCTCGGAGTAAGGCGCGGAACCCGAGGAGGACCATTGCCGCCCGCCGCCCCGAAGCGCTTCTCTTCCACGCAGGCTTATCGCCCTCTCCGGGCTCCGGAGACGGTTGAGGATCAGGACGCCTGCGGCATCTACGCCGCGGTGAACAAGGGCGCAAAGGCCAGCCACGAGACGATCGCGAATGCCCTGGTGGCGCTCGAGAAGATGCTCCACCGCGCCGGCAACGTCGACGGCGAGGGCGACGGCTGCGGCGTGCTGATCGACATCCCGCGCAAGATCTGGGCGGAGGAGGTGCGCGCCGGAGGCCACGCCTCGAAGCTGGCGCTCGACCCGAACTTCGCGGTGGTCCACGTGTTCATCCCGCGCAAGGGCGGCGACGCCGCGCAGATCAAGGAGAAGGCGCGCGACCTGATGAGCAAGGTCGGCCTGCGGGTCCTCGCCGAGCGCCAGGACGTGGTCGACTCCTCGGCCCTGGGGCCCCATGCGCGCGAGGAGGAGCCCGTCTTCTGGCAGGTAGCCGGGCTGATCGAGGATCCCGCGCAGTGCTTCGACCTCACGCTTCAGCTGGAGGAGACCCTGGACGTCCACGTCTCCTCCTGCTCGACCACCTGTGCGGTCTACAAGGTGCTGGGCGCTCCCGCCGTGCTGGGGCGCTACTACCCCGACCTGCACGACCCGCGCGCGGAGACCGCCTCGCTGCTGGGCCACAACCGCTACTCCACCAACACCTGGCCGAGCTTCAAGCGGGTGCAGCCGTTCGGCGTGCTGGGTCACAACGGCGAGATCAACACCATCGCCCGCCTGCGCCAGGAGGCGCGGATGCTGGGGGTGCCGGTCCACACCGACGGGTCGGACTCGCAGGACCTCAGCCGCACGGTCGAGTCGCTCATCTACCGCCAGGGGCTCACGCTCGTGGAGGCGATGGAGCTCACCCTGCCGCCGATCGTGGACGAGGTGAAGGGGCTTCCCGCCGACCTGCGCGGCTTCTACATGTACCTGCGCCAGGCCTTCGGGCCGTTCGCCCAGGGCCCGGTGGCGCTGATCTCTCGCTTCGGCGACGAGCACGTCTTCTCGGTCGACGCCCTCGGCCTGCGACCCCTGTGGCAGCTCGAGACCGCCGAGGCCTACTTCTTCTCCTCCGAGCCCGGCGTCGTCGCAGTGAGCGCCACCACCGCGGAGCCCAAGCCGCTCGCCCCCGGCGAGAAGGTGTGCGTGGAGATCGACCGCGCCAAGGCGCAGACGACGCTGCACGACCACGGCGCCATGCAGGCGCTGTGCGCGGCGCGCTGGCGTGAGCGCACCGGGTCGGGGGAGGGCGACTCCGGTTACGCGGGGGCGATCCTCACCGGCGGCCCGCTTGCGGGGGCGGAGATCCCCGGCTACACGAGCGCCGGCCCGTCCGAGCCGATCAAGGTCGAGGACCGTGTGCTGGGTGGCTTCGGCTGGCAGCGCGAGGACATGAAGCTGGTGCAGCAGATGGCGGCCACCGGCCAGGAGCCGATCGGATCGCTGGGCTACGACGGCCCGCTCGCGTGCCTCTCGCCCGAGCGCCAGAACCTGGCCGACTACTTCAAGGAGTCGGTGGCAGTGGTCACCAACCCGGCGATCGACCGGGAGCGCGAGGTCGAGCACTTCTCCTGCCGCGCGGTGCTCGGCGCGCGGCCCTCGCTGCACGAGATCGCGCCCGAGCCGGCCACGGTGGAGATCGCGTTCCCGATCCTTTTCGGCGGCCACGACGGGCTGGCCCCGCTCTCCGACGAGACCTACCGCGCAATCGCCCACGAGCACAAGACCTACCTGCTCGAGGACCTCTGGGAGGCCTTCCGCGGCCGCAGCGCCGTGCTCGACATCTCGTGCCTGGAGTCCGAGAACACCCAGGGAGCCATCGAGCGGCTCAAGCAGGAGGCCACCACGGCCGTGAAGGGCGGCGCCGAGCTGGTCGTCCTGTCGGACCGCACCGCGTACGAGGGCGATCGCCGCTACCTCGATCCCCACCTGGCGCTCGCCGCCGTCGACCTCGCGCTGCGCGAGCACCTGATCAAGGACGGCGACACCAACCTGCGCCGGCGTTGCGGTGTTGTGCTGCGCTCGGCCGCCATCCGCAACGTGCACGACGTGGTGGTGGCGCTCGGCCTGGGCGCCGACGCCGTCTGCCCCTACGCGATGGTCGAGGTCTCGCTCGTCGACGACTACCGCACCGACGTCGGCAACCTCGCCTCCGCGCTGCGCAAGGGCGTCGAGAAGGTGATCTCCACAATCGGGATCCACGAGGTGCGCGGCTACGCGCGGCTGTTCGCCTCGATCGGGCTCAAGGCCGAGCTCACCACGATCTTCGACTCGCCCGCGTACATGGGCACGAAGGACGGGGGCACGGGCTTCCTCGAGCTCGACGTGGACGGCGACGAGCGCCAGCGCGTGCTGGCCGGCGAGGACGAGTCGAAGCCCGCGAAGACGTTCCGCTTCTACCCGAAGGTCTACAAGGCCGCCGTGGCGGCGGCGAACGGCAGCGGCGAGTACCCCGAGTACTCGCAGAAGGTGCGCGACCTCGAGCACGAGCAGCCGATCTCTATGCGCCACATTCTCGACCTCAAGTCCGATCGCGAGGCGATTCCCACCGAGCAGGCCGATCCCGGCGTGGGCCTGCACAGCTACCCGATCGTGATCTCGTCGATGAGCTTCGGGTCCCAGGGCGAGACCGCCTACCGCGCGTACGCCGAGGCGGCGAAGCGGATCAACATCATCGCCATGAACGGCGAGGGCGGCGAGATCCAGGACATGTACGGCAAGTACCCGCTCTGGCGCGGCCAGCAGGTGGCGTCGGGGCGCTTCGGCGTGACCAGCGAGATGGTCAACTCCTCGTACCTGGTGGAGATCAAGATCGGCCAGGGCGCCAAGCCCGGCGAGGGCGGCCACCTGCCCGGCAAGAAGGTGACGGCGAAGGTCGCGCAGGCCCGTAACGCCACCGAGGGCACCGACCTCATCTCACCCTCCAACAACCACGACCTCTACTCGATCGAGGATCTCGCGGAGCTGATCGACGAGCTGAAGACCGCGAACCCCGACGTGCGCGTCTCGGTGAAAGTGCCCGTGGTCCCGAACATCGGCACGATCGGCGTGGGCATCGCGAAGGCGGGCGCGGACATGATCACCCTCTCGGGCTTCGAGGGCGGCACCGGCGCCGCGCGCTCGCACGCGCTGCGCCACGTGGGCCTGCCGTCGGACATCGGCACGCGTGCGGTGCACCTGGCGCTGATGGAGGCCGGCATCCGCAACCGCGTCGAGATCTGGGCGGATGGCGGCTACCGCCACGCCTGGGACATCATCAAGCTGCACTGCCTCGGGGCCAACCGCGTCGGCTTCGGCACGCTGGCGATGGTGTCGCTGGGCTGCACGATCTGCCGCGGCTGCCAGCTCGACACCTGCCACGTGGGCATCGCCACGCAGATCGAGGACAAGGAGGAGGCCGACCTCAAGGGGCTCAAGAAGTTCACGCCGCAGGAGTACGAGCAGTCCGCCTCCAACAGCGCTCGCTTCTTCCAGGCGATGGGCGAGGAGGTGCGCGAGATCACCGCGATGCTCGGCTACGAGCGCACCCAGGACCTGGTCGGCCGCTCCGACCTGCTGGTGCAGGCGCGGGCCAAGGATCGCGTCGACGTGACCGAGCTGATCAAGCCGCTCGAGGAGATGCTCGACCTCGAGCCGATCGACCTGCCCGCTCAGATCGACGAGCGCGAGGCCGCCGGTCTCATCTGCGCACGTCCGATCCGGATGAAGGCGAAGGGCTCGTCCGACGCCGTCGCGTCGATGTTCGCGGAGATGGCGCCCGGCAAGATCGCCCGCCGCGAGTGGGAGAAGCCCGCCGACGCGGACGACCGCGTGCTCGGCACCTCGCTGGCCGGCGAGATCGCCCGCAGCCGCATCTTCGACGGCGCGGCGCCGGGCACCGACGACACGCTCGCCTCGCTGCATTTCAACGGCGGCTCGATCGGCGGCCAGGGCTTCGGGGCGTTCAACGTCTACGGCCTGGACATCACGGTCGAGGGCGGTGCCCAGGACGGCGTGGCCAAGACGATGCTGGGCGGCAAGGTGTCGGTGCTGAAGGGCAAGGGCGCGAACGGCAAGCGTGTGAACGGGTCGGTGGGCAAGTCGTTCGCCTACGGCGCCCAGCGCGGGCGGATGTTCGTGCAGGGCGACGCCGACTCGCGCTTCTGCATCCGCCTCTCAGGCGCCGACGTTGTGATCGCCGGCGAGCCCGCGCAGCCGCTCGACGACTCGCTCGGCTGCCTCGCCAACCGGGCGAACATCAAGGGCTTCGCGTTCGAGTACATGACCAACGGCCGCGCCGTGGTGATGGGCGACCCCGGGCCGTGGATGTGCGCCGGCCAGACCGGCGGCCGCGTGTACCTGCGCATCAACGACGAGTGGAACCTCGACCGCGAGGCGCTCGAGCGGCGCAAGGGCAAGGGGGCGAAGATCGAGATCCGCGACCTCGACGCCGAGGGCGTGCTCGATATCCAGGAGCTGCTGGGGCACTACTGCGACGAGCTGAGGTCGACCGGGCAGGACGACGAGGCTTCTCGGATCGGCGAGCTGGCGCTCGATGCCCAGGCTAACTTCGTGATGTCCATTCCCGAGGACCAGCAGACGGATCCGTCGATCTCGACGGAGTAGGTGGCGCTGCGGCTGGGCCCCGGCCGCGCCGGTTGGTCGGTGGTTTCGACTTCCCCTACGGGCGGCAGGGAGCACCCTCCGGGAAAGTCGAAACCCCCTCCCGGCGGGGCGCCTCGTTCGCCTGCCCAAATCGGGCACATATGCCGTAACGGGTGTACGGTGGGTCCCACAAGCGAGGCAGGGTGGGAATCCCCCCACGAGGAGAGACGGGCGGGACTTCCCAATGCAGGTACGACGAATCCGCCTGACGCTGTCGCTTGCTGTCGGCTGCTTGATCCTGATCCCCGTCGGAGCGTCATCTGCCCAGGTGAATCCTGTGCCGACCACGCCAAACGCGAGCGGGCAGGGCGCCAGCGCCGACCCGGCCTTCGTCCCCGGCGAGCTCCTCGTTCGCTACAAGCGCGGCGTGGACGCCTCTGAACGCGCGTCTCTACGGCGCGGACGAGGCGTACGGCTCAAGCGAGGACTGCCCATCCCTGGTCTCGAGCTCGTGGACCTGGCAGCCGGGAAATCGGTGAGGTCGGAGGCGGCACGCTTCGAGCGCGAGTCGGAGGTGCTCTACGCCGAGCCCAACTACATCTACCACCTGGCCGCCATGCCGGACGACACCCGTGTCGGCGAGCTTTGGGGACTCCACAATGAGGGCCAATTCGCGAACGGCTCATTCGGTACTCCCGACGCCGACATCGACGCTCCCGAGGCCTGGGAGACCACCACCGGCAGCTCCTCGGTGACCGTGGCGGTGGTGGACTCCGGCGTCGCGTACGACCATCCCGACCTCGCGCCGAACATCTGGACGAACCCGGGCGAGAGCGGAGGCGGCAAGGAGTCCAACAGCGTGGACGACGACGGCAACGGCCGGGTCGATGACTGGCACGGCTGGGACTTCGTGTCCAATGACAATGACCCCAAGGACTTCAACAGGCACGGCACCCACGTCGCCGGCACGATCGGGGGCCGCGGGAACAACGCCCAAGGCGTCACCGGCGTGAGCCAGCGGGTCGGGCTCATGGCCCTCCGCGCCTGCAACGCGAAGGGACAATGCCTGAGCTCGGAGGTCGCCTCGGCGTTCGCCTACGCAGGCGCCAAGGGCGCCAAGGTCGTAAACGCCAGCCTGGGCGGCCCCGGCACGGGGCAGGTTTACCTCGACGTGGTCAACGGCGCGCCCAACACGCTCTTCGTGTTCGCCGCGGGGAACGAGGGAAACAACAACGACGTGAGCGCCAGCTACCCCTGCAACGTGCCCGCGGAAAATGTGGTCTGTGTCGCCGCGACCGACCAGAACGACGCCCTGGCGTCCTTCTCGAACTACGGCGCGACGAATGTCGACCTCGCCGCTCCGGGCGTGAACATCCTCAGCACGACGGTCCCGGCGTTCGACGTGTCGGTCTTCAGCGAGGGCTTCGAGAGCGACATCAGCTCGAGGTGGGTCACGGGCGGCACCAACAACAGCTGGGCGCGCTCGAGCGCGGGGGCCAGCAGCGGCAGCTTCAGCCTGACCGACTCTCCAGGCGGCAACTATCTCGACAACACGAACAGTTTTGCGCGCATCGCGAACCCGTTCAGCCTGGCCGGCAAGGGGGGTTGCAAGCTCGACTACAGGATGGCGATGGGAGTCCAGGTCAACCCCGACGAGGGCCTCTTTGTCGAGGCCTCCACGAACGCCACCGACTGGACAAGGGTCGCTGCCTACAACGGCACCGGTCAGTTCGGCTTCCACCAGCTCTCGAGCGATCTGTCGAGCTTTGACGGACAGGGTGCCGTCTACATCCGCTTCCGGCTCCAGACCAATTCCAGCGTCACGGAGGACGGCGTCTACCTCGACGATATTCTCGTCCGCTGTCTCGGTTCGACGTTCGACGGCGACGAATACGAATATCTCCAGGGCACGTCGATGGCCTCGCCGCACGTCGCGGGTGCTGCCGCGCTCGTGTGGGCCAACACGCCGGGAGCATCTCCTGCCGACGTGAAGAGCCGGCTGCTGGACAGCGTCGATCTGAAGCCCTCGCTCACCGGGAAGACGGTGACCGGCGGACGGCTCAACGCCGGGGCCCTCTTCACGCAGCCGCCCACGCTGACCGACTCCGATCCCGACTCGCCGGCGAACGACAATTCGCCGCGGATCAAGGGCACCGCGCAGGCCGGAGCGACCGTCAAGCTGTACACGACCGCCAACTGCACCGGTCCCGTCGCAGCCGAGGGGACTGCAGCGGAGCTCGCCTCACCGGGCCTCCAGGTATCCGTGACGGGCGACTCCTCGACAACCTTCCGGGGAACCACCACCCACGACGGTGACACCTCGGTGTGCTCGTCCTCCTCGCTCACCTACGCTGAGGACTCGACCCCTCCGGGTGAGCCCTCGGTGACCGACACGGATCCCGATTCGCCGGCCGGGGACAACTCGCCGCGTGTGAAGGGCACGGCCGCGGCGGGCACGACGGTGAAGCTGTACACGGACGTCTCGTGCACGAGCGCAATTGCCGGACAGGGCTCGGCGGCGAGCTTCGCGTCGCCCGGGCTGCAGGTCTCGGTGGCGAACAACTCCTCGACGACCTTCTACGCGACGGCCACCGACGCGGCGGGCAACCCCTCGGGCTGCTCGTCCACCTCGGTCACCTATGTCGAGGACTCGACGGCTCCGGCCGAGCCGACTGTGACCGACACCGATCCCGACTCGCCGGCGAACGAAAATTCGCCGCGGGTGAAGGGCACGGCTCCGGCGGGTACGACGGTCAAGCTCTATACGAACGCCTCGTGCACCAGCACGGTCGCGGCCCAGGGCACCGCGGCGGACTTCGCGTCGCCCGGGCTGCAGGTCTCGGTGGCGAACAACTCCTCGACGACCTTCCACGCCACGGCCACGAACGGCCTCGGCAACCCGTCTGCGTGCTCGTCAGGCGCGTCGGGCTCGATCACCTACGTCGAGGACTCGACCCCGCCCGACACCGACGGCGACGGGGCTGCGGACTCCACCGACAACTGCCCGGCGGTGTCCAACCCCGACCAGGCCGACCTCGAACACGATGGCGCCGGCAACGTGTGTGACAGCGACGATGACAACGACGGCGTGCCCGATTCCCAGGACGCATGCCCCGGGGTCCCCTCGCTCACCCTGACGGGCTGCCCCGCGATCCCCCGAGCACCGGCGGGCTCCCAGACACCGAGCGACACCAGCTCCCCCGGCTTCGTGCTCAGCGGCAAGGCGACCCAGAAGGCCGGGAAAACGATCAACGTCGTGGTGAGTGCGACGACGGAGGACCTGTGGGCGACCGTGACGGGAAGCGTCTCGATCCCAGGCGCATCCAAGGTCTACAAGCTGAAGGCGGTCAAGGGTCGTTTCGTCGCACGCGGAACCAAGGCCACGCTCAAGCTGAAGGTTTCGAAGAAGATCCGGAAGGCGCTCACGCGGGCGCTGCGCAAGAGGAAGAGGGTCAAGGCGACGCTCAAGCTGGGCGTGCGTGACGCTTCCGGGAACGCCACCGCGGGCAAGCGAACCGTGAAGCTGAAGCGCTGAGGCTGGCCCTGCCGCGTTCCGCGCGCGCTCAGGCGTCCTGCGGGTCCTGAAAGGCGCGCACCTCGATGCGGCCACCCAGCGCCTTCGACGCCTGCGTCGCCCACTCGACCGCGGCATCCTGGTCTGCGGCCTCGATCACCCAGAAGCCCCCGACGTACTCCGGCGCCTCGACGAACGGTCCGTCGACGACCACGGGCTCGTCGCCGGAGGCGTCGACGGTCTTGGCCGACGACGGCGGGTGCAGGCCCCCGGCGAAGCGAAACGCCCCGGACTTGTTCAGATCGGCGTTGAACTCCTCCACGGCGGCCATCGCGGCCTCCAGCTCGGCCGGGTCCATCGATTCCATGGTCGGCTCGTCGGCGGAGTCGTGGGGCACGGTCAGGAAGAACTGCATCGCTTGTCGCTCCTTCTGGCGGGTGGCGGGCCACGCTATCAGCGGCCCCTGAGCAGATTGCGCTAGGCCCGGCGGTACAGCATCGTCGTCAGCGGCGCGAACACCGCCGTGAGCACCGCGGCCGTTCCCAGCACCACCGCGATGTCGCCTGCCGCTGCGTCGCCCGCCATTAGCCCGCGTGAGGCCGTCGCGAGGATCGAGATCGGGTTCACGTCGACGAACGCCTCGAGCGCGCTCGGCAGGGTCTCCGGCTCCACGAAGACGTTGCTGAGAAAGGTGAGCGGGAAGATCCCCATGAAGCCCGCGTTCATTACCGCGTTGGGTGTGCGTAGCACCAGGCCGAGGGTGGTGAAGACCCAGGAGAGGCCGAAGGCGAAGACGACCACCAAGGCCAGCGCCGCGACGACGCCGGAAACGCCGGCCTCGGGCGAGAAGCCCAGGATCATTCCCAGGAGGATGATCACCGTGCCGGCGACGAGGTAGCGCACGCTGTCGCCCAGGAGCGCACCGACCAGCGGCGCCGGGCGCCAGATCGGAAGCGAGCGGAAGCGGTCGACCACGCCCTTGGTCAGGTCGGTGTTGAGCGACACCCCCGAGTAGACGGTGGTGAAGAGCACCGACATCACCAGGATCCCGGGGAGGATGTACTGGAGATACTCATCCGTCGATCCGGCGATCGCGCCGCCGAACAGGTAGGTGAACATGAGCACGAACATCACGGGCGTGATGGTCACGTCGAGCAGCTGCTCGGGCACGTGCTTGACCTTCAGCATCCCTCGCCAGCCGAACGTGAGCGCCGCGGATGCGGCGCTCGGCCGTTGTGGGCGCGGTCCCGAGGCGAGCGCCTTGCTCACCGCCGCGGCATCGGTGCCCTTCTCCCTTGGTGTGGTGGGGGTCACGCTCATGCCGCCTGCTCCTCCTCTTCGGCCTGCTCTTCAGCGGTGTGCCCGGTCAGCGCAAGGAAGACCTCGTCGAGGCTCGGCTGGCCGACGGAGAAGTCAGCCACGTTCACGCCGCCCCGGGACAGGTTGCCGACGGCCTCCGCTGCGCGGTCGGGGTCGGCGCAGGCCGCGGAGAGCGCGGCCGGATCGGGCTCGAGGTGCACTCCGTTGAGCTCTCGCGCCAGGATTGCCTCGGCCTCGGGCCGCTGGTTGGGGTCGAGCAGCCGGACGCGCAGCGTTCCCGACCCGACCGATGCCTTGAGCTGCGCCGGGGTGCCCTCGGCGATCACCTTCCCGCGGTCGATCACCGCGATCCCCTCGGCGAGCTGGTCGGCCTCGTCGAGGTACTGCGTGCAGAGCAGGATCGTGGTGCCGGCGGTGGCGAGCTCGCGGATGATGTCCCACACCTGATTGCGAGAGCGTGGATCGAGGCCCGTGGTGGGCTCATCCAGGAACATCAGCTCGGGCGTGACGACGATGCTCGCGGCGATGTCGAGCCGGCGGCGCATGCCGCCTGAATAGTTCTTCACCTGCTTGCCGGCGGCTTCGACCAGGTCGAACGCCTCCAGCAGGTCGGTCGCGCGGGCCTTGGCCTGGGGGCGCTTGTACCCGAGCAGGCGTCCGATCAGGATCAGGTTCTCGCGCCCGGTGAGGTCCTCGTCGACCGAGGCGAGCTGGCCGGTGAGGCTCACGACGCCGCGCACCGCGTCGGCCTCGTCGACGATGTCGTGGCCCATCACGCGGGCGCTGCCGGCATCGGGGCGAAGCAGCGTCGCGAGCATGCGGATCGTGGTCGTCTTGCCGGCGCCGTTGGGGCCGAGCACGCCGTAGACGCTGCCCTGCCGTACCGCCAGGTCGACGCCGTCGACGGCCTTGGTGTCGCCGAAGGACTTGCCCAGGCCGCTGGCCTCGATCGCGAGTGTGGGGGAGGGCGTGGTCATTCCGTCGTGCACCTTACAAATTCAAGTGCGCTTGAAGTCAAGTCTCACACCTCCAGCCGGGATTCCTCTAGGTCCAGTTCCCGTTCCAGCCGATGCATCACGTCGTTGGAGATCTGGCCCTGGTTGCGTAGCTCGACGAGGCGCCGGCGCTGGGCCTCGAACACGCGATGCATCAGCCGCTGGTAGCCGAGCGACTGCTCCTCGATCATGTCGGATCCATCGATTTCGCCCGCCCTGGCGGAGAAGCGCCGGTAGCGGAACTCGTAGAGGCGGCTGACCCGGTGGACGGTCTCCTCCCTGGCTTCCGACTCCTCCTCGAGCCACGTCAGCGCGGCCTGTGCCGCCTCCATCCGCCCGAGCAGTTCCTCGCCCTCCTCCTCGCTGCCGTCATCGAGCACGCCCAGCCGGCGGATCAGGATCGGCAGGGTGAGGCCCTGGACGACGACGGTGAAGACGATCACGCCGAAGGTGATGAACAGGATCAGCTCGCGGTGGGGGAACGGCGCGCCCGAGTCGAGGGTCGCGGGGATCGCCAGCGCGGCGGCCAGGGAGACCCCGCCCCGCATGCCGGCCCATCCCATCACGATGCGGGTTCTGGCGTCCGCCCTCCTAGCCCGCTGCTGGGGGCGGCGATCGAGGGCGCGGAGGAGATATGGGACCGTGAAGAGCCAGGCGAAGCGCGTCCCCACCACCACGCCGATGATCACCGCGGTGTAGCCCAGCGCCTCCGCGACCGACACCTCGCCCAGATCGCCGACGATCGCCGGCAGCTGTAGCCCGATCAGGATGAACAGGACGGCGTTGAGCAGGAACACGAGCATCTCCCACACGGCGAAGCTCTGGAGCCTCGTCTGGGGCGACGCGAGGGTGGGTGCGTGCCAGCCCAGGTAGAGGCCGCAGGTGACCACCGCCAGCACGCCCGACAGCTCCAGCATGTCGGCGGGGATGAACGCCGCGTAGCCGGTGAAGAGGGACATGGTCATGGCCGTGACCGGGTCGTCGATCCTCCGCCTCACCCATGCCACGACGACCGCGATGACAAGGCCGAGCGCGATCCCGCCGAGCGCGGCGAGCACGAACTCCAGGCTGGCGTCGAGCAGCGAGAAGCTTCCGCCGACCGCGGCGGCCAGCGCCACCCGGTAGGCCACCAGCGCCGAGGCGTCGTTGACCAGGCTCTCACCTTCGATCACATCGACGACTCGCCGGGGCGCACCCAGCCGGCGCATGATCGCGGTGGCCGCCACAGGGTCGGTGGGCGACACCACCGCGCCGAGGGCGAAGGCGGCGGCCCAGGGGATGTCGATCACCTCGTGTGCCGCGACCGCGACGGCGCAGGTGGTCACCAGGACGAGCCCGATCGACGTCAGGGTCAGCGCGCGGGCGGACCGGCGCAGGGCCCGGAGGTCGGCGAAGAACGCGGCCGAGTAGAGCAGCGGCGGCAGGAAGATCACCAGCACCAGGTCGGGCTCGAGCTCCACGTCCGGGACGCCCGGCACCGCGCCGAGGGCCAAGCCCCCGAGCACCAGCACGATCGGGTAGGGCACCTCGAAGCGCTCGGCCAGCGCGTTGAGGCCGAGGACCGAGACGAACAGCGCGATGATCAGGACTTCGACGTGCTCCACTAGCCGCGGCATTCTGACCGGCTCGCGCCCGAGGCTCTTCCCGCGCTACGCTCGCTCGCGGTGATCCGCCCTCTGACTCTGGTACTCGCGCTCGCTGGCATGTGCCTGGTTCTCCCGAGTGCGGCGGAGGCGTCCAACCTGCCGGCGGGCCGCCTGTTCGCGATGGGCTGTGTGGAGGATCAGGGCGCCCCGTCCAACTGCGAGGTCCCCACCTCGCCCGGCATCAGCAACGGCGAGGCGCTGGCCACCAGCCGCGACGGCAGATTCGTATGGTCCGGCAACTCGAGCGGCGTGCTCTGGGCTTTCAAGCGGGGCGCCGGTGGCTCTCTCACCCCCTCCACGTGCTACGGGGACGCCTTCTCGGACTGTCCCGCCGGGAATGTGCTCCCGGACCTGAGCAGCGTCGACGCGCTGGCCACCAGCTCCGACGGGCGCAGCCTCTACGCCATGGACGTTCAGTCGATTGGCAGTGGGCGCCTGCACGTGTTGAGCGTGCTGCCGGACGGCCGGCTCAGCGGCGGCCCCTGCTTCGATGTCAACAACGAATGCGGCGCCCCGAACGCCCTGCCCGGGCTTGCGAACGCGCGGGACGTGACCGTCTCACCAGACGGGCGCAACGTGTACCTCACATCCGGGTCTGGCACAGACAGGGTGCTCGTGTTCAACCGCGCGGCGAGCGGGTCGCTCACCTACGCGGGCTGTGTCGGGAAGCTGGTCTCCGCCTGTGGCGCGTCCAACACCGCCGTGGGCCTGGAGAGTCCCTCCGGCGTGGCGGTCAGCCCCGATGGGAAGAACGTCTACGTCGCGTCGACCGGCGCGGACTTCGGCGGTGCCGCCGACGGCGCCGTGGCCTCGCTGACGCGCAGTGCGAACGGCTCGCTGGCGTCCAACGGATGCGTGGAGCAGACGGGTGCTCCCTCCGTCTGCGCGTCGAACGGCGGAGGGCTCATGGACCCCGTCGACATCGCCGCGACCACCAACGCCGTCTACGTCGTCTCGAGGGATGGCTTCGACGCGGTCGACGCCAGTGTTGTGACCCTGCCCCGCGTGGCGCTCGGGGCGCTCGCCTACGGCTCCTGCTTCGCCACGATCGGCTCGGCCCAATGTGGAGCCGGCAGGACCATCCCCGGGATCAGCAACCCGTTCGACGTCGCCGTCGCACCGGATGGCACCACCATCCACACCACGGCCCTGGGCAAGGCCGGCGGCGTCCAGGGCGCCGTCGCGACCTTCGCGCGAGCGGCGAACGGGGCCCTGGCCCCCGCCGGCTGCATAGGCCAGGAGGCTTCGCCGGAGGCCTGCACGAAATCGAGGGTGCTCCAGGGCGGGGAGCTGGCGATCGGCATCTCCCCCGACGGCGCGAACGTGTACGCCGGCACCGGCGATGGCGTGGCGTACCTCGGCCGCGAGGTGGCCCCCTCATGCCGCAATACCACCGCCGTGGTGCCAGGGGCAGCCGCCTCGATCCCCCTTGGCTGCTCCGACCTGAACCTCGACGCGCTCAAACACACAGTGGCCGGCGGCCCGGGCCACGGTAAGACGGGCGCCATCACGGACTCCGCGGGCACGGTGCGATACACACCCACGCCGGGCTACGTGGGCTCGGATTCGCTCTCGGTCCGCGCGCTCGGGGGCTCCCTCACATCCGGCCTGGGGGTGGTCGCGATCAACGTGACCAACGCGCGGCCGAGCCTCACCCGCCTCGGGTTGAGCCGCAAGCGCTTCAGGCGCGGCAGGAAGCTGCCCAAGGCCTCGGCCAAGGCCAAGGTGGGGGCGGCGATCCGCTTCAGGCTCTCCGAGCCGGTCACGGTGACGCTCAGCTTCGAGCGGATCCGCGCCGGGCGCAAGGTCGGCCGCCGCTGCAGGGCGCCGCGGCGCGGGCTGCGCTCGCGTAAGAAGTGCAAGCGCTACGTGAAGGTAAAGAAGACCGTGCGGGTGAAGGGCAAGACAGGTAGGAACTCCGTTCGCTTCCAGGGCCGCCTCTCGCGAGCGAGGCGCCTCAAGGCCGGCCGCTACCGCCTGACCGCCACCTCGAGGGACAAGCAGGGCCTGCGGTCCACGCGCAGGCGCGCCACGTTCACCCTCCTGCGCTAGGCCAGCGCGCCCTCGGCCGGATCGCTCATGGGAGCGCCTCCGCCCGATCCACTCATCGAGATGTAGTGCAGCGTGAAGCGCCCGACCGCGACCGCGTCGCCGTCCTCCAGCTCCGCCAGCTCGATCCGCTCGCCGTTTCGGAACACGCCGTTCAGGCTGCGGTCATCGAGCACCTTCGCGCCTTCGTCATCTCGGTAGACGAGCGCGTGGCGGCGGGAGACGGTGGGGTCGTCGAGGCGCACGTGCGCCGAGAGGCTGCGGCCCACCCGCGTCCAGCCGTCCTGCAGCGGGACGACCTGCACACGGTCCCCGGTGTCGAAGGCGAGGTAGTCGCCCTCGGAGACGAGCGCCTCACGCGCCTCGCGGAGCCACTCCGCGTCGCCGCTCTCGGTGACGGGGGAGATGGACGCGTCGGTCTCGCCGAACAGGCTCGCGCGCCGGAAGCTCTCGCCCCCGCAGCTCGGGCACTCCGGCACCTCGTCGCGCTCGTGGAGCGCGACGGCGAAGCCGCATTCGTCGCACTGAAACGACCCGGCCCCGGCGAGCGTTCCAGCTTCAAAAGTCCTCATATGCCTCTCTCCTTGGGGTGCGCCGGAGGGTTGTGCGGATACTAACTAGTTGGTCAATCTGTCCAAAAGCGTTCCCCGCATATTGCGCGGAGAACAAAGGTCTCCTTCGTGCGAACGCTTACCCGGTTTGGAGGAAACAGGCACAAATGGGCGAAACCGGTCCCCATGCCAGACCTCGCGGGCATGCTGCTTCGCCGCAGCGTCGGATCGCTCGACAGCGGTCGCGCCTCCTGCTCGCGCTGCCGGCGGACGCCGCTCGTCGGCGAACGCCTGCACGAGATGGACACCGGCCGGATGATGTGCGACCTCTGCCTGTCCGACCTGCCCGAGGGCAAGCGCATGTCCGTGCGCACCGAGCGCGTGCACGCCGCGGACCGGCACCTGACGGTCGCACCCAGAGCTGCCTGAGTACAGGGCCGGCCCTGCCGACGGCGACATCCGCGACTTGCACGATGGCGCACCGCCGACCGTGGGAGCGCGCCATAGAATCTCTGTTGTGCGTCAGGTCACGGTCGACACGGTCATCTCTGCTCCCCGCGAGGAGATCTTCGACTTCGTGGCCGACCTCTCGCGCCGTCCGGCGTACTGCGACCACTACCTCAAGGACTACCGGCTGGCGCGCGCCAACCCGGTCGGCAAGGGCGCCGCGGCGCGCTTTCTGCTCGATGGCCCCGTGTTCAACGAACGGGCCGATCTGGCGATCATCGAGGTCGACCGCCCGCGCCGCATCGTGGAGGAGGGGCGCGTCGGCATCCGCGGCCGCTCGCGGCTGGTCGCGATCTACGACTTCATCCCCGAGGGGTCGGCCACCCGCGTGGAGCTGACCACCTACAGCGAGCCCAAGACCGCCGTCGACCGGCTCCGCCAGCGCGGCGCCCACCGCTGGATCAAGCGCCAGAGCAAGAAGGCGCTGGTTCGGCTGCGCAGGATCTTCGAAGAGCCGCAGAACGGGGAGCTGCCGCGGGCGGGCATCGCCGGGTACGACGCCGCCAACGCACCGCGGTTCGGCGCCCACGTACCGGCCCGAAGCGACGGGTAGACTGCCCCGCCGCATGGAAAGGACCCGCCTCAGGAGGATCGCCGCGGCCTGCGCGGCGGCCGCCGTGCTCGTGCCCGTGGTCGCGGGCTGTGGGGTCGAGGATCAGGGGGTCGAGGAGCCGGCACGCGAGGGCCTGGCCATCGACATCGACGGCATCAACTACAACGTCTTCATCACTCGCCAGCTCAACCTGGCGATCCAGCCGGACAAGGCCTACTACGAAGGCCCGGCCGCCAAGCCCGGCAATGCCCTCTACGGGATCTTCATCCAGGCCTGCAACATCAGCGAGGACGAGGACCGCACGAGCGTCGACCTCGACCGCTTCGTGGTGGAGGACAACCAGGGCAACGAGTTCGAGCCGATCGAGATCGAGGAGGACAACGCGTTCGCTTATCGCAGCACGAAGCTGCAGGGCGAGGAGTGCATCCCCGACGACGGCAGCGTGGCCCAGCTCGGGCCCACCGCGGGCTCGATGCTGCTGTTCGACTTCCCGCTGGAGAACACCGAGAACCGCCCGCTCGAGCTGGTCATCGAAGGCCCGAGCGAGACGAAGCGCTTCGAGCTCGACCTGTAGGTCCACGGTAGGGTTCGGACTCCCCCGCCGAAGGAGTCCCTTGCGTCGTTTGAGCGTCGTCGTCCTGCCCTTGGTCCTCCTGCTGCTCGCCGCGCCGCCCGCCATGGCCGCGACGCCGCCGAAGCAGTGCCGGTACCTGAGCGGGAAGGTGGCGCTGCTGCCGTTCCCCAACGACGCGTTCACCAAGCGAAGCGGCGCCACGCCGACCAAGCGCCGCGTGGCCCTCCCGCGCCGCTGCGCGCCGGCGAACAAGAGCAAGGTGAGGATCGACACCACCGACCAGAATCGCCTCGACGGCTTCAGCCCCGGCTCGCAGCTGATCCTCAAGGTCTCTGGGCTCAGCACGGCCCGTGCCTTCCGGCGCTCGCGGATCGCGCCCATCACCAACATCGCGGCGTCGCTGAAGAAGAACGCGCCGATCGTGATCCTCGACGCGAAGACCCGTAAGCGCCAGGCGCACTGGGCGGAGCTCGACATGAACGCGAGGGCCTCGAAGCGCACGCTGCTGATCCATCCCGCCAAGAACTTCCGCGAGGGGCGCCGCTATGTGGTGATCGTCCGCGGGCTGCGCAGGGCGAACGGCCGCCGGATCGGCGCGGCGGCGGGCGTGCGCAAGGCCGTGCGGCGCAACCGCCGCGTGCGCTCGATGCTGAAGCTCGCGCGCCGGGCGAAGGTCTCGGCGAAGAACCTGCACCAGGTCTGGGACTTCACGGTGGCGTCCGAGAAGGCGATCCAGACGCGCATGCTCACCATCCGCAACGACGCCTTCGCCAAGCTCGGCGATCGCAACCTCGCCGACAACCGGGTGGCGGGAGCGTCGCCCGCGTTCACCGTGACGAACGTCCAGAACTTCACGCCCGCGCAGAACGCGAACCTGCTGCGCCGGGTGACCGGCACGTTCCAGGTGCCGTGCTATCTCACCTCGCCGGGCTGCGCTCCGGCCGGTCGCTTCAACTACGGCCCGCGCGGGCTCCCGGTGCAGCGCGCCGGCAGTTTCCAGACGGCGCCGTTCACCTGCGTGGTGCCGCGTTCGGCCGTCGGCGCCCAGGGCCGGGCCTCGCTGTACGGCCACGGGCTGCTTGGCGACGCCGGAGAGGCCACCAGGGGCACCCACGTGCATCTGATGGCAAACGAGCACGACATCACGTTCTGCGCGACCGACTGGGCGGGCTTCTCGTCCCCGGACTTGCCGAACACGATCGGCATCCTCAGCGACCTGTCCAAGTTCCCCGAGATGGCGGACCGCATCCAGCAGGGGTTCCTGAACTTCCTGTACCTCGGCCGGCTGATGCGCCACCCGCAGGGCCTGGCGTCAAATGCGGCGTTCCAGGTCTCCGGGCGCTCGGCGTTCAGCACCTCGGCGCTCTATTACGACGGCAACTCACAGGGCGGCATCCTGGGCGGCGCGCTTGCCGCGATCGCCCCCGATCACCGGCGAGCCGCACTGGGCGTACCGGGCATGAACTTCTCGATCCTGCTCACGCGCAGCTCGAACTGGAAGACCTACCGGGTGGCATTCGACCCGGCGTACGCGGACCAGACCACGCGCCCGCTGGCGATGTCCCTGATCCAGATGCTGTGGGACCGGGGAGAGTCCAACGGCTGGTCCGCGCACATGTCGTCCGATCCACCGCCCGGCACGCCCAGCCACGAGGTGCTGATGCACGTGGCGCGCGGCGATCACCAGGTGGCGCCCGCGGCGGCGGACATCATGGCCCGCACGATCGGGGCGCGCACCAATCGCCGCCCGCTCGCGCCCGGAGCACGGCAGGACAAGACGCCGCTCTACGGCATCCCGCGCATCGGCTCGTTTCCGTTCGCGGGGTCGGCGATCATCTACTGGGAGCCGGGCGGGGGACTCGGACGGGTGCCGCTGCAGCCGCTCGACAACACGCCGACGCACACGGGGCTCGACCCGCATGGCGATCCGCGCTACACGGTGGCCGCGCGGCGCCAGAAGTCCGACTTCCTGAGGCCGGGCGGCCGCGTGACCGACGTGTGCGGTGGATCGTTCTGCCAGGCGCAGAAGGACCCGGCGCGGCCTTAGGAGAACCTCAAAGGGGGGCAAACATGCCCCCCTTTGCAACCCCCTAACGGCTCGCTTCGCGACGCCTAACTGCTCACCCAGCGTTCTCGGTTCTCGGCTCTTACTTCTGTAGCGCGGCGAGTAGGACTGTCTTCGCGGCTGGCGCCGCCACCGCGCCGCCGGCGCCGTTGCGCACGAACAGCGCCGCCACGGCGATCTTCGGCTTGCCCGCGGGCGCGAACGAGGTGAACCAGGCGTCGGTGTTGTTGGGGTCCGAGGGCTCTGTCTCGCCCTCCGCCGTGCGGGTGTCCTCGAGCTCCGCGGTGCCGGTCTTGCCCGCCACCTTCACGCCCGGGATCGCGGCCGCCGTGCCGGTGCCGAACCCCACCACGCCGATCATCAGCTCCTCGATCGTCGAGGCGATCTTGGGTGAGATCACCCGCTCGCGCCTGGGCCGCACGTCCGGCTCGAGCGTCGGCCCCAGGCGCACGCCGTCGTTGGCCACGATCTGCGCGACGGACGCCATCTGGAGCGGAGTCGCCAGCACCTTGAACTGACCGATCGCCGTCGAGCCGATCTCGAGCGGCGAGGCGATCTCCCCGGTGTCGGGCAGGGTGCTCGCCTTCTCGCCCGGGAGCCGGGGCTTCTGGTTCCAGCCGAACCGCTCGGCGGTCTCGACGAGCTTCGCGGAGCCCACCTTCACTCCCAGCGGTGCGAACACCGAGTTGCACGACTTGGCGAAGCTCTGGGCGAACGTGCCGCCGCACAGCTCGCCGTTGGCGTTCTCGAGGGTCACCCCGTCGATCAGCGCCTGCGACTCGACCGCGAACTCGTCGGAGAGCTTCACCTTCTTCTCCTCGAGCGCCGCGGCAGTGGTCACGATCTTGAACACCGATCCGGGCGGCTGGGGGGCCGAGAACGCGATGCCCGCGAGGGCGCGCACATGGCCCGTTCGGGTGTCGATGGCCGCGATGCCGCCGAGCCGCCCGGCGAGCGCTGTGACTGCCGCTGCCTGGATGCGCGTGTCGATTGTGGAGCGCACGGCCTTCGCCTTCACCGGCTCGCTGCTCGCCAGCGTGCGGGCGCCCGCGCGAAGCGTGCCGCCCGGCTTGCCCTCCAGCTGGCGCTGGAGCACCCGCTCGAGGCCGCTCGTGCCCACCAGGGTGTCGCCGGCGAACCCCCGGGCGTAGAGCTCCCGGCGCTCCGCGGGGTTCTCGGTCTCGGCCATCTGGCCCGCGATCGACGACCCCACCTCCCCGAGCGGCGACGTGCGGGTGCCGGCCGGCCCCTCCGCCAGCACCTTGCCGTCGACGGACAGGATCGTCCCCCGCTCCGGCACCTCGGTGCGGCGCGTGAGGCGGACCCCTTCCTCGAGCCCCGGGAACACGAGGCCGGGATTCCAGTCGATGGCCTTCTCCTCCACCGGGAGCACAACGTCTCCCTTCACGGAACCGAACACGCGCGTGCCGACGGTGACGGGCACCCGGGCGCGCCCGCTGCCCGCGCCGCTCGGGCGGCCGACGACCACATCGGACGCCGTGGAGATCGAGGCGGCGTTCTCGTACGCGGCGCGGAAGGACTTGAGCGGATAGCGCTCGCGCGCATCGGCGGTCAGCAGTTCGTGCATCGCCCGGTAGTCGCCGTGGTCCCAGGCCTTCGCGAAGTTGCTCGCGGCGCGATCGTCGCCACCCTCGACCGCGGCCCCCACCAGCACCCCGGCCACCAGTGACGTGAGCGCGAGTGCGGCAAGGGGCAGCGCACGCTGGGTGAGGCGGCTGTTTCGGCTGAACGGGGCTTCGGTGGCCAAACCGCTCGCAGGGTACCTTCCACCGCCCGTGACACCACTCGATTGGGGCATCCTCGTATTCACCTTGCTGATGGGATTCTGGGGCTACGTTCAGGGTCTCATCGTCGGCGCGCTGTCCCTCGCCGGCTTCGCGGCGGGGGCGCTGGCAGGCTCGCGGCTCGGACCGCTTCTGCTGGAGGAGGGCTCGCGCTCCCCGTACGCGCCGATCTTCGCGCTCACGGGCGCGTTGCTGCTGGGCGGGCTGCTCGCCTCCGGCCTCGAGGTGCTCGGCTTTCATCTTCGCCATCGCGTCGGGAACCGGTTCGCGCTGCTCGACGGAATCGGCGGGGCGGTGCTCGTGGGCTGCCTCGGGCTCGGGTTGGCGTGGATCGTCGGCGCGGTTGCGCTCCAGACGCCCGGCGCCCGCGACCTGCGGGAGCCGATTCAGCGCTCGGTGATCCTGAAGGAGCTCAACGCCGTGCTGCCGCCGTCGGGACCCCTGCTGAAGGCCCTGGCGCGGTTCGACCCGTTTCCCACGATCGACGGCCCCGATCCGGGAGTCGGCGCGCCCGACTCGGCGATCGCGCGCGACCCTCAGGTCCGCGCCGCCGGGCGCAGCGTGGTGAAGGTGCTCGGCACCGCCTGCGGACTGGGCGTACAGGGCTCGGGATGGGTTGCGGGCAACGGGGTCGTGGTGACCAACGCCCACGTGGTGGCCGGCCAGGACGACACGACGGTGCAGGTGGAGGGGGAGGGCCCGCGGCACGACGCCGACGCGATCTGGTTCGACTCGAAGAACGACCTGGCGATCCTGCGGGCGTCCGGAGTGAGCGGCACCCCCGCGCTGCCCCTCAACGTGGGCGCCAAGCCCGGCGCCAGCGCCGCGGTGCTGGGATTCCCCGAGAACGGGCCCTACGACGTGCAGCCGGGGCGCCTCGGCCAGACCCGCACGGTGATCAGCCAGGACGCCTACGGCCAGGGGCCGGTGCGGCGGCGGATCACCTCGCTGCGCGGGCTCGTGCGATCGGGCAACTCCGGTGGCCCCATGGTCGACGGGCGCGGTCGCGTGGTCACCACGATCTTCGCCGCCGCGACGGGGTCGGGAAGCGGGACGGGTTTCGGGGTTCCGGACACGATCGTGCAGGATGCGCTCCGTTCCGCGGGAAACCGTGTTGACACCGGCCCATGCTCGCGCTGACCCGACTCGCCATCCCCGCGGCCGCCATGGTCGCCCTGCTGTCGCTGCCCGCGACGGCCGCCCAGGCTCCCAAGCCGGCGAACCCGTGTCTCGACGCCGTTCAGGCCAAGGGGCTGCTGTGCCCCGACCTCGTGATGAAGAAGCCGTCCGGCCTCCGCCTCGACCGGAAGATCAACCGCGGCCGCGTGGTGCTGCGGGCGGGCAATTCGATCGACAACGTCGGCACCGGGCCGGCCGAGCTGTTCGGCACGCGCACCAGCAAGCACTTCATGCGTGCCCGCCAGCGGATCTACCGCCGCACCAGCGGGCGGCGACTGGGCATCAACACCGGCGCGCGCCTTTACTTCAAGTACGTGGCGGGCCAGACGCGCTACTGGAAGTTCCTCTACGCGGCCAAGTTCGAGCTGTGGCGGATCGACTCGCAGGGCAAGCGTCTCAGGAAGGTCAGGCGCGGCCCCAAGGTGAGCTACTGCCTGCGCGACCTGCAGCGGACTCGGCCACGGGCGCGCTCGCCACGCAGGCGGGTCTATCCGGCGTGCAACACCAAGGCGAGCACCAGGAAGGTGAGGCTCGGCACCTCGGTCGGCTGGTCGGACGTCTACCCGGCCTCCTACCCAGAGCAGTATCTGGACGTGACCGGACTACGCGGCTGCTACGCCTACCGCCACACAGCCGATCCCCGCAACGGCATCTACGAGTCGAACGAGCGCAACAACTCCGCGCAGGTGTTCGTGCGGCTGCCGTTCAAGCCGGGGCCGCAACGCTGCGTCGCGTCGGAATCCGGCGACCCCTCCGCTGGCGGCGGGGATCCGTACGGCTACTAGCCGGCCGCAGCCGCCTGACCCATGATGCGCTCGACGTTCTCGGGTCCGAAGAACGCGGGCGCCGGGAGCGTTCCCGCCATGACGCTCACGAAGTCGTCCATCGCCGTCTGGCTGCCTGCGGTCGCCCCGATCAGCTGTTGCAGTTCGGGGGGAGGGGGCTCGATCTGCGCGAAATCGCAGGTGAACTCGTACATCGGCAGCGCCTCCTCGTCTCGCGCGCGCTGATAGCCGGCCATCGCGTCGTCGTACGGGCGGCGGCCGGCGAACGTGTCGTCGAGGGCCGATGCCACCGCCTCGGCGTCTCGGAACGCGTCCATGATTCCGAACCCCGTGATCGGATGCTTGTGGTAGCCGGCGTCACCGACCAGGGCCCACCCCGGCCCGTAGGGCTTGCGGAAGAAGTTCGGCAGATCTCCCGTGCCCACAATGCGCTCCTCCCGCTTGGCACGCCGGATCCGTTCGGCGAACTCGGGGGCGAGCTCGAACGACCTCATGTAGGTGCCCTCCACGTCGCCGCGATTGGCCTTGAACTGGGATCGCGGCCAGCCCACGATCACGCAGGTGAGGTCGTCGTGCGTCGGCCAGACCGCCCAACCGCGGCCGTCCTCCGCCGCGGATGTATGTCTCGAAGCCATCGACCGGCAGCCCGCTCCAGTACGTGTAGTAGAGCGGTGCCAGGTCGGGCACCTCGTTGTACTGCTCGGGCCGCACGGCCTTCGCCACCAGCGAGTGCAGGCCGTCCGCCCCGACCACCACGCGGGCGCGCTCGGTGACGGTCGCTCCGCCCTTCGTGCGGCCGCCGATTCCCGTGACGCGCCCGTCTTCGAACACGATCTCGTCGACGGTGAACGCCTCGCGCACCTCGGCACCCGCCGCGGCGGCGGCCTCGACGAGCAGCGCGTCGAGCACGATGCGCCGCGGGCAATACGCCTTCGCCGCATCGCCCGCCGGCCGTGGAGAGCCGGCGATCGCGACGGGGCCGAAGTCGAACGAGTAGCGGGTGATCGGCGGGCAGTTGGTGGCCTCGAGCCGGTCGAGGATGCCCCAGCGGTCGAGCGCGGCCACCCCGGGTGGATGCACGAAGTGGGTGGACATCGTGTCGCTGGGGAACGTGGCCTTGTCCACCAGCAGTACCCGGTAGCCCTTGCGCGCCAGCAGCATCGCCGTGGGCGATCCCCCGCAGCGCGCTCCGACCACGATCGCGTCGTATTCCATGCCGTCTCCTCCGTCGTTGTCAGAGGCGACCGTACGGTCGGCCGCGCCGGGTCGCATCGCCCGGATTCACCAACTTGCGGGCAGATGGCGTGGTCATTTCTGACCACGCGGCGCTTCAGACCAGGTCGTGGTCGAACGCGAACGCGCTGGCTGCGGTTCGCGACGAGACGCTGAGCTTGGCGAAGATGTTCTGGAGGTGGCGGGCGACGGTGTGCTCGCTGATCACCAGGGCCAAGGCGATCTCGCGGTTGCTTCTTCCGGCGGCCACCAGCACCAGGACCTCGAGCTCGCGCGCCGTGAGACCGTGTGTATGGCGGGCCGTGGGTTGGTCGCCGAGCGAGTCGACCCAAGCCAGGTCGGTGGCTGCTCCCAGCTCGGTGAAGACGCCCCGGGCTGCCTCCAGCTCGAGTGCGGCAGCGTCCTCGTCTCCCAGCGCGCGGCAGGCCAGCCCCACCAGCACCCGGGCGCGCGCGGACTCATACGGCGCCTCGAGCTCCTGCCACATCCGCCAGGCGCGGCGCATGGCCACCAATGCGCCCTCGGCGTCGCCCTTTGCGAGGGCGACCGCTCCCTCGACCTGCGCCAGCATCGCGTCCAGGGCGTCGGTGGGGTGGTCTTCGGCGATCTCTTCGAGCTCGCGCCAGGCACCTCGCGCCAGCTCGAAATCCTCCGAGGCCAGCATGATCTCCACGTAGGCGGGCAGCAGAGCGGCGCGCGGCAACGACTCTGTGGTCTCGCCCAGCGCGCGGCGGATCGCGGCGGCCGCGGCCTTTCGGTTGCCCTGCGCGAGCCGCAGCAGAGCCAGGCCGGGCTGCGGCTCCCGCCCGAACCGGCTGGCCTCGCGGTAGGCCTCCTCGGCCGCGTCGAACTCCCCCTGCAGCCGGCGTACCTCTCCCTGCTGATAGGCGGCATGGCCGAGAGCGAGCTGGCTCAGGACCCCCTGGCTGAAGCGCTCGTCGAGCCGGCGCAGCTCCTCGAGAGCGTCGTGCCACGCGCCCCCGAGCGTCATCAGCTCGGCGCGGTGCACCAGGCACAGACCCCGGTGGGCAACCATGTCCGGCTGCTCCTCGCACCAACGCGTGAGAGCGGCGGTCCACTCCCGGGCGCGGCGCAGCTCGTACGCGGCCTGGCAGAACCCGATCGTGTTGCAGTAGACGTGGCCGGCGACGATCGGTGACAGCTCGCCGGTGGTCACGGCCACCATGGACTCGTCCACCAGCCGGAGGCCCTCAGCCGCTTTGCCCTGGCTGAGCAGCGCGCGGCCCTGCTCCATCACGGCCATGGCGATCAGGTCCTGATCGCCGCAGCGCTTGCCGATCGCCGCGGCCGCGCTCGCGTTGGCGTATCCCGCCTCGTAGTCCCCGTCGTCCATCTGGTCGATCCAGACCGGTATCAGCAGATACCCGCGCTCGGCGCAGTCGGGGGCCTCGCCCTCGAGCTGGCGCTCAGCGCGGGCGAACCAGCCCTTGGCCGGCGCCGTCTGGCCACGGAACAACAGGTTGAGCCCGATCCAGAAGGCGCAGCGCGCCGCGGGTGCTGGATCGCCGGAATCGACGTGCGCGCGGTGGGCGCGCTCGAGCCCGGAGACGTAGTCGTCGTCACGGCCGAGCATGTAGGCCGACCGCGCGAGTAGCTCCAGGTCCTCCGCGGCCAGCGGCGAGTCCCGATCGGCAGCCGACAGCGACTCGTAAGCGTCGACCCACGCGCGACGCGCGTAGGACTCGCGGCCTCGCTCTACCGTGGCGGTCGGTCGCACCACGGGGGTGATTATCGCGTCAGCAGGTCGGCCGGGTGCGCGACGGCCGGCACGGCTGGGGATCGTCGGTGCGTGAGGGAGGCTCCACCACCACCGGCGGCTCATCGACGACGGGGTCGGGCTCGGGCTCCGGGGTGGGCGTCTTTGTCACCCGCTTCTTGGCCGGGGACTTGGTCACGGGGTCGCTCGGCGAGGACGGCGACGAGGTGCCGCTGGCGCCGGAGCCGCTCGAGCCGCTCGGCTGATCGTTGGACACCGGCTCGTCCGGAGCGGCGGCGCCGGCCGGCGTCTCCGCCTCCTTCTTCGCCTTCTTCTTGACCGCCTTCTTCGCCCGCTTCTTGGGTGCGACGGTCGCATCGGCCGCCGCCGGCTCGGCGGTCTCGACCGTGCCCGGGTCGTCGAGTGAGGTCTCGAACACCGCGAACAGGATCAGCACGGCGGCGATGATCGCGATCACGGCACCGATGGCCGGGCCCCTGAAGCCCTGCGCCACGCCGCCCTCCGCCGACGCGCCCGCCGCGGCGCCGCGGGCGGCGGTCCGCTCGAGGATCGTCTTGCTCCAGTCCGAGCCGGTCAGCTCCGCGGCATGTGCCATCACCTCTTCCATCAGGAAGGGCGAGGCGGCGACCGGGGTCCATGCGCGGTAGGAGGCGCCCGCCTCCTGCATGGCCTCTTGGCTGAGCCGGCAGGTGTCGCACCCGGCCATGTGCTCGGCCAGCCACTCGGCGTCGTCGGAGTCGTCGTCGAGCTGGCGGTCGTCCTGCATGGCGATCAGCGGCAGGGCGCGCTCGCACGCCTCGGTGGAGGGCGCGACGGTGGCGAGCGCCCCGCCGCGCAGCTCGCCGCGGAGATTGATCCGCGCCCGGGAGATGAGCTGGGCCACCGAGTTGCGGTTCATGTCCATGACCTCGGCGATCTCGTCGTAGGACATCTCCTCGAGCTCGCACAGCGCGAGCGCCTCGCGCTGGCGCTCGGGCAGGCGCCCGTTGGCCTCACGGATCTCCTCCTGCTGTGCCTCGAGCAGGCGCCCGCGCTCGGGATCGTCCTCGGGATCGTCGGGCTCGAACCCGAAGCCCCCGTCGCCGCTCATGTGGGCCGCGGTCTCGGGGATCTCGTCGGTGGGGTCGGAGCGCTTGCTCTTGGCCATCAGGTCGTAGCAGGCGTTCCGGGCCGCGGTGAACAGGTAGGAGCCGAAGTTCACCTCGCGGTCCTTCATGTCGGGCAGGCGCCGCATCACGTTGAGGAAGGCGTCCTGCAGGGCGTCGGCGGCGTCCTCGCGCGAGTTGGTGATTCGCAGGCAGAGATTGAACGCCCGCCCCTCGTAGCGCTCGTAGAGGGTCGCGAACGCCTGGCCGTCGCCCGCCGCCGCAGCGTGGGCGAGTGCCGTCTCGTCCGTGATGACGGCCAGGGGCATTACCGGCAAGGTACCCCGCTTTGCCCGAACGCGAAAGGGGTGGTAGCCGATGGATGATTGGAGAGCGCCTGCATGAGCCATTCCCCACTCCAACGGTGGCCGGATCCCGGAATTACGGTTACGTTGGCCGGGGCCCTCAATGCTGGGAAAGGTTTCGAATGACTCGTTCGTCGCTTCGCCGTTTGGCCGTGCTCGCGCTGGCCCTTGGGGCGTGGTGCTGTAGCGCGGCGCCCGCGCTCGCCGACGGCTCGATCAGCTTTGACGAGGAGGATCCCGGGGAGTGGAGGATGTCCTGGATCGCGGACACCGGCCAGGCGAACGTGGTGACCGCGACGCTGTCGGCGAATCGTCGCACGGTGACGTTCACGGACACCGGCGACAACACCGACGTGACCACCGGAACTGGCGAGTGCAACCCCGACGCGAACGCGGCGACGGTCACCTGCACCGCGCCGACCGGCGCGGTCAGCTTCGCGCGGATTGAGGCGGGTGACGGGACCGACTCGGTCGTTGCGCGTGGGTTCACCGAGATCGATGTGTCGGGCGGGCTGGGCGCAGACACACTCACCGTGGTGCCCGGGCTCACCGCTTCAGGGGTGCTCGGCCAGAGCTACGTCGCCGGCGGCGAGCTCTTCAGCTTCGATGAGCTGGGCGATGGCGCGGACCGGATCACCACCGGCGACGGCTCGGACAACGTTGACGCCCAGGGTGGCAACGACATCGTGAGCACGGGCGGGGGCAACGACGATGTCCGCACCGGCGGCGGTACCGACAGTGCGAATCTCGGTCCGGGGAGGGATTTCGCCGCGTTGACCAGCTCGCTGGACGACGGTTCGGGCGATGTGGTGGAGGGAGGCCCGGGCATCGACGTGGTGGGTGCCTTCCCCAACACCTTTGGGGACGGCGGGGTCTCGCTGGATGCCTTCAGCGCGAGCCTTTCCGGCGGTTTCGTGAACAGCACGAACAACGGGCCCGAGACCAACCGGGCCACCGGGTTCGAGGACTACGACGGCGACGCTGAAAATTTCGGGCCCCACACCGTGATCGGCACCGCGGCCTCCAACGTGATTCGCACCCAGCTGGGCAACGACGTGATCAACCCCCTCGGGGGTGCCGACCACGTGCGCGCCGAAGCGGGTGACGACACGATCGAGCTGCGCGACGGCTTTGCCGACCGTGCCGATTGCGGACCCGGGACGGATCGGGTGTCGGCCGACCAGCTCGACGAGCTGATCGACTGCGAGGTTGTGACCCGCAGCGCCGTGCGTGCGGCCGGGGCGGACGTGCGGGCGCCCTCGTGCAGGCTCACCAGCGTCAAGTCCCGCTACACCACGACGTCGTTCGCCAAGGGCCTGCGTCCGCGCCTCACCTGCGACGAGGCCGCGGCCGTGTCGTTCACGATGATCGCGAGGCTGAAGGCACGCGGCAAGTTCCTGACCTCGCGGGTGGGGGACCTGGTGATCGCAGAGAAGCGGGTAGCGCGAGGCGCCGGCGCACGCTCGGCGAGGATCAAGCCGTCGCGGAAGTTCCTCCGCCGGCTCGGCAAGCGCTTCAAGGTCACCGTCCGCGCCGAGGCCACCGACGAGTACGGCAACCGGTCGGCGAAGAGCAAGCGCGTGTCGGTGAAGGCGAAGGCGAAGAAGAAGCGCAAGGCGAAGGGCAAGCGCAAGAAATAGAGGGTCTCCCCGCGGAGCCGCGTAAGGTTCGGCGGCGATGGCAAAGACACTGGTCGTAGCCGAGAAGCCCTCCGTGGCGCGTGACTTCGCGTCCGCGCTGCCCGGTTCCTTCAAGCAGAGCAAGGACAAGTCAAGCCTCGAGGGCGACGAGTTCGTGATCACCTGGGCGGTCGGCCATCTGGTCGGACTGGCCGAGCCCGACGCGTACGACCCCAAGCTGAAGAAGTGGCGCTACGCCGACCTTCCGATCGTGCCCGAGAAGTTCAAGCTCGTGCCCAACGACGACCGGGCGAAGAAGCAGCTCGGCGTGATCCACAGGGCGCTGGCCCGGGACGACATCGACGAAGTGATCAACGCCTGCGACGCCGGCCGCGAGGGCGAGCTGATCTTCGCCTACATCTACGAGACGGCGAAGAAGAAGAAGCCCGTGAAGCGCCTGTGGCTGTCATCGATGACCAAGGGAGCGATCACGGAGTCGTTCACCCAACTGCGCGACGGCGCCGAGATGGAGCCGCTGGAGGCCGCCGCGCGCTCGCGCTCCGAGGCCGACTGGGTGGTGGGCATGAACGCCACCCGCGCCGCCTCGATCCGCCTGCGCGCCGCATTCGACGGCGCCGTGTCGCTCGGCCGCGTGCAGACGCCGACCCTCGCCCTCGTCGCCCGCCGCGAGGAGGAGATCCGCGCGTTCAAGCCCGAGCCCTACTGGCTGGTGGAGGCGGAGTTCGCGGCCACCGGCGAGCGTCTCTACACCGGCCGTTACATGGGCGGCAAGCGGATCGCCGAGGACAAGGCGGCCGGGATCGTCGACGACTGCAAGGACCAGCCCGGCGTCATCACCAAGCTCGAGAAGAAGGAGGAGACCGAGCAGCCCCAGCTCCTCTACGACCTCACCTCCCTCCAGCGCCACGCCAACACGCTGCTGGGCTTCTCGGCGCGCCGCACCCTGTCGGCCGCCCAGCGCCTCTACGAGGAGCACAAGGCGCTCACCTACCCGCGCACGAACTCGCGCTTCCTCACCGGCGACATGGCGCCGGAGATCAAGCCGATCGCCGAGCTGGTCGGCCACAACCCCCAGTACACGAAGGGCGCGGAGTACGTCACCGGCGCTCGACAAGCTGCCGCTGGGCCGCGTGGTGAACGACGCGAAGGTCGAGGACCACCACGCGATCATCCCCACCAACTCCGAGCACGACCTGTCGAAGATGGGCGCCGACGAGCTGAAGATCTACGACCTGGTGGCCAAGCGCTTCCTGGCGATCTTCCACCCCGACGCCGTGTTCGAGCGCACCCGCGTAGAGACCACAGTCTCTGATCACATCTTCCGTACCAGCGGCAGGGTGCTGATCACCGCGGGCTGGCGCGGCGTCTACGGCGAGGAGATCACCCCGCAGGGCAAGCAGGACGACGATTCCGGCGGCGACCTGAGCCTGCCGAAGCTCGAGCAGGACGAGGACGTGGAGACGCGCAAGGTCGAGTCCCTGCGCAAGGAGACCAAGCCCCCGCGACGCTTCACAGAGGCCTCCCTGCTGGGCGCGATGGAGACAGCCGGAAAGGACATCGAGGACGCGGATCTGCGCGAGGCGATGAAGGAGTCGGGCATCGGCACCCCCGCCACCCGCGCGTCGACGATCGAGCTGCTGCTCGGGCGCGAGTACATCGAGCGCGAGGGCCGCTCGCTGCTGGCCACCGAGAAGGGCATCCAGGTGATCCGCCTGCTGGGCGACCACAAGCTCACCTCACCCGAGCTGACCGGCAACTGGGAACACCGCCTGTCGCTGATCGAGCGCGGCGAGGACTCGCGCCCGGCGTTCATGAAGGACATCGCCAAGTTCACCGAGGAGACGGTGAAGGAGCTCGACAAGCTCAAGGGCGTGCAGATCGAGCGGGCCAAGCTCGGCCCCTGCCCGGTGTGCGGGCGCGAGGTGAACGAGAACCGCAAGGGCTACTCGTGCTGGACGCGCGACGACCCGGGCTGCGGCTTCGTGATCTGGAAGAAGAAGGCGGGCAAGTCGCTGCCGGTCGCCGTCGCCAAGGAGCTGATGGCCTCGCTCAAGGCCGCGCTCGAGCGCGGCGACGATCCGCCCATCGGGCGCACCGAGAAGCAGGTCACGGGCTTCCGAGGGCGCTCGGGGCGTTCGTTCCGCGCGAAGCTGCGCATCGAGCCCCGCGAGGACGAGCCCGGCAGGTGGACTGTGAACTTCGACGAGGAGTGGGCCGACCGCCCGCGTGCCGAACCCGCGGAGGACGACGCGGAGGCTGAGGCGAAGGCTGCCGAGTCGAAGCCGACCGACGCGACGGCGTCGAGCGCCGCCTAGCGCTTCTTGCGCTTGGACTTCGGCTTGACGCGCAGCTGGACGTCGATGAACCGGGCGACCGGGATGCGGCGGCCTCTGAGCTTGCCCCGGTAGGAGATCACCAGCCGAAGCGGGATGACCCGCTTGGAGCCCTTCGACTTGGCGGCCTCGCGCACCAGCTTGTTCACCGTGCGCTTGGAGAGCTTGATCTTGATCTTGCGGGTCTTGCCGCGCCGCTTGCTGCCACGCTTGCGCCCGGTCCTGAGCTTGTAACGCTTACGGAGCAAAAGGCCCCCGCTAGGGCGCTTGACCTGCGCGGCGCCGACAGAGCTCTTCTTCCCGGCCCCAATGCCTTCGAGTTGGCGGTAGCGCCCGACGGCGTTCTCGAACGCCCGGGCCCAGATCTTGATCGGGCCACCGACCGGCTGGCCGTCCGTCTCGGGCGGGTAAGGGGGATTGCCCCGCTGCCTGGTCAAGTACTCGTAAAGCTGGTCGACGCTCATCTCGTCCGCGACACGAGTGGGACCGAGATACATCGGCAGAAGTCGATTCACGCGCTCGATAAAAACCCTTGCAGCTGCTCCGGCCAGTGCGAGATTCGCATCCATGAGGGACTGCTTCTGGGCCTCGGTCAGGGTTTCGCGAAGTTCGATGAACTCGTTCGCGTGGTGCGCGTCGGTGAGAAAGGAGTGCGCCGTCTGGGTTGCCTGGAACGCGAGGGTCTCCCACAGCGAGACGCGCATGCCCCGCAGCATCAGGTTCACGTCGCAGGTGTCCGGCCCCTTCTGCGCGGCGCGCGCTCCGCGCCCGGCAGCGCTGGTGGTGGCCCCCGACGGTGCGCAGCCCGTGTCGACCGTGACCGTCGCCCCCTTCCCCGTTTGGAGCGGGGTGGCCTTGATCTTCGTCGGGAAGTTGCAGGCGGGCAGGGGGGTGCCCGTCGACGGCCCGCAGGCCAGAGCGAGCTGGTTGGCGCCGGTGCACTTCGGGAGCAGCGTCCCGCCGCCCCCGCAGACCCCGGGCACGCTGCTCGGCGGGTTGTTGCACTGAGGGAGGATCGTCCCGAAGCCGCCGCAGGCGATGATCTTCGACTGCGGTAGCTGACACGCGTTGAGGATCGTGCCGAAGGACGGGCCGCACACCACCGGCGGGTAGGTGGGGATGTTGCAGGCCGGGAGGATGGTCCCGAACGAGGGCCCACAGACGCCTGGGATCGTGAACTGGCCCGATGGGATTTGGCAGCTCACCAGGATCCGCGCCGGGTCATCGCAGGGGGAGTTGCCACCGCCGCCCGGCGGCGGCTGCTGCATGGTCACCGGATCGAAGACTCGGGCGAAGACGTCGGTGGCGGTCCCGTCGGTTTCCCACGCCACGACGAACCGCCCGCTGGCGTCGATGCCGAGGCCGGGGTCGCCCTGGTCGCCGGCGTCGGTCGTGTTGACCGCGACCTCGCCGCTCAGCGGGGCTCCGGAGGTGCTGAAGCGGCGTGCCACCACCTCGTCGTCACCGCCGGCATCGCTGTCCCAGGTCGCGGCCAGACTCCCGCCGCCCGCGTCCAGCCCGACCCGCACATTGCCCTGTGCACCGGTTGTCGTGGAGTTCACGGGAAAGGCCGATGTGGTCGGGGTGCCCGTTGAGCTGTAACGCCGGGCGAGGACGTCGTCGCCCGACTCCCACCCGACGGCGAAGTCGCCGTCCGCGTCCATTGCCGATTCCACATCGTCTTGGTCGGCGGCGCCTGAGGCGACCGTGAGCTCCCCGGTGCTCGGCGACCCATCCGCGTTGAAGACGCGAGCAATCACGTCATCGTTGTCTCCCGACGGGCGCTCCCAGGCGACCACGAAGTCTCCGGCGTTGTCGATGGCGATTGCGGGGTCGAGGGACTTCGTTCCGGGGGCTGCAGGCCCGTTGACCGTGATGACGCTGCCGTCGGCAACTCCCGCTTCAGTGAATCGCTGGGCGCGGATGACCGCATCCTCCGCCGCGTTGTCCTCCCACACGACGACGAAGTCGCCGTCCGCATCCATCGCCACGTCGGGCGCCTCAGTCGCGGTGCTGGCGTTGACGGGGATCTCCAGGCCCTCGGCGCTATTGGCGTCGAACCGCCGCGCGACAGTCTGGCCGCCTGCGCCGCTCTGCCACGCGACGACTCCGTCGCCGGTCGCGCTCATCGCGACGGCCGGATCCTGGGAGTCCGCGGCTCCGTCCATCGGGAGTTCGAGGGTGGTGGCGGCGCCGGCGCGAGTGAATCGCCGCAACTGGATCGCACGGGTGGGGCCAGTGCCGTCCTCCCAAGTCACCGCGAAGTCCCCGTCGGCGTCCAGGGCGACGCTCGGCTGGTCCTGCGACCCTGCAACCGTCGTGTTCACCGCGATCTCGCCGGTGACGGGCGTGGCCGCGAGCGCGACTGCGCACCCGAGCGCGAGTAGAGAGACGGAGCAGGCCAGCGCCTTTCTCACCGTGCCACTATCTGCCCGTTTCACGGACCTGTCAAATGGCCGGGGTACGCGCTGGTGCGTAGTCCTCCAGCACGTTGCGCCGCTCAGGCGGCCCCTCGTCGCCGAGGAAGGTCACCCAGCCCGGGAAGTACGGGTTGCTCACGTCCCGGCCGTCCTCGAGAAAGACCTGCTCGTCCAGCCAGCTGCCCGTGTTGTGCAGCCGGGTGCCGCTTGGCAGCGTCCAGCCCTCCACGTCACCGGAGAGCGGCCCGACGCGGTGGGTGTGGCCGAAGATCACGTGTGCGGCGTCGATCGCCAGCCGGTCAAGGACCTCGCCCATGGCCCGCAGCCCCGCGCGGCGCAGCTCGACGGCGGAGATGTCCGCCCGGAACGGGCCCAGCCCGACCGCGTTGATCGCGGCCACCGCGAGGGGGATGCCCACGCCGGCGATCGCGCGCCCGGTGAGGCTCTTGCCGGTGGCGCTGCTGTAGATCGACCGCGACAGGTTGCCGCCGCGGCTGACGGGCACCGCCTCCTGGCGCTGCACGAGGCTCTGCGCCAGTGCGTAGATCGGGCTGAGCGACGCCTCGTAGTCGTCGGGCGTCGTGAAGTCCTCGGGCCGGATCCCCTCCGCTCTCCCGACCACCGCCGCGAACACGCACTCCATCCGCGGCACCGTGAGGTGCACGTCCAGGTAGTGGCCGTGGGTCGCGTAGACGTCGTCGCGCAGCCAGATGCCGGGGTAGGCGAGCGACACGTCGGCGCCCTCGATCAGGTCGGCGAGTGCGCGCGACAGCACCCCGGTGGCGGGATCGAACTCCGCCGCGGCGGCCAGAGGCGCGGGGGATCGCAGGCGTGTGTCGCTGAGGGCCGGAGCGATCAGCTCGTGATCGTGGTTGCCGGGCACGATCACCACTGGCTTGCCTGAGCACGCTGCGCCCAGGGCCGAGAGAAACGGCGCGGCGCTCTTGAGCACCTCGGACGGCGAGGCCTCGCGCAGCTCCAGCAGATCTCCGAGCAGCACGACTCGGTCGGCCTCGGCGAGCGGTTCCAGCATGCGCTCGTACGCGTCCGCGCCCCGCGCGATGTCCGTGCCGGAGGTGGTGCCGAGGTGGAGGTCGGAGACGATCGCTGTGAGCACGGCGGGGATCCTGACACCCCGCGTGCCCTGCTAAGCCATCGTCAGCGGCGGCGGCCGCCCTTCGCGGTCGATTCGCCCGCGCCCAGCAGCCGGCCGATGGCGCGGAAGGGCAACATCACGATGTCCACGATCGTGTCGAGGATGGCTCTGAGGATCTTCATGGCGCTTCCTTTCGCTTGTGTGCCGTGCGTGCGGGCTTCCCGGGCGGGCGCCTCGCAAACGCGCCCGCCTATATTCAGACGTGCTTGTCCGTCTTCTGCCGCCACAACCGCCACACCGCCGACTGCCCGATCTGCTCGAAGGGGACGGTGCTGGAGAGTGGTAGCGCCACGGCGACCCGGGCCAAGCCGGCGAAGCGCGCGAAGGCCGGCGGCGCCGCGAAGTCCCCCGCGTTCAGCGGTCCGCACGCCGATGCGGGCCCATACGAGCACGACGACGTCCGTTACCTCGTTCGCCTGGAGAAGGTGCCGGGCGGCGTACGGCTCGCCGAGTGGGCGGGATCGCAGCTGCGCAGGCGCGCCCCCGTGTTGCCGGCCGCCGACCTGCCGGGCCTGCTTCAGGGAACAGCGGGCGTTCTCCCCGAACGCGACGCCACCACGCTGATCGAGGCGCTCGAGGAAGACGGCGACGGCGTGAGCCCCGGCCGCAGCGGCGACTTCAAGGAGGAGCTGCGCACCGAGGACGTCGGCGACGGGCGGATCCGCGTCGCGCGCTGGGTGCTGCGGCCAGGATCGGGCTGGGAACTTCAGGACGCGCCGGTGATGGTTCCGGCGGCGAGGTTGGCCGAGGCCTTGCGTGGCGTCGTCAGCAGCCGGTAGTCAGTAGCGACTACACCGCCATGCCACTCCGACTCGTAACCGGGCCGGCCAACGCCGCCAAGGCGGGTGCCGTGCTCGGCCCCCTCCGCGACCGGCTCCACGAGGAGCCGGTGCTAGTCGTGCCCTCCTTCGAGGATGTCGAGCACAGCCAGCGTGAGCTGGCAGAGCGCGGCGCCGTGTTCGGGGCGCGCGTGCTGCGGTTCAAGTGGCTCTACGAATTGATCGCCGAGCGGGCGGGTTACGTGGCGCGCGCGGCGTCGGACCTGCAGCGACGGCTGATCGTGGAGCAGTCGATCAAGGACGCCGACCTCCAGGTGATGGCCGCTTCGGCCGAGCGCCCGGGCTTCGCACGCGCCGCCGAGCGGTTCGTCACCGAGCTCGAGAACTCGATGGTGGAGGCGCCGCGCTTCATCCGCGCAATGCGCGACTGGGCCGGCGACGGTCCGCGGCGGCGCTACGCGGACGAGGTGGGGGAGGTGTACCGCCGCTATCGCGAGGGGCTCGACGCCGCCGGCCTGGTCGATTCCGACCTGTTTGCGTGGCGGGCTCTGGAGGCCCTCGGAAGCGAGCCTGAGCGCTGGGGCGGGACGCCGGTCTTCTTCTACGGGTTCGACGACTTCACACCGCTCGAGCGCGAGGCGCTGCGCGTGCTGGCCGACCGCGCGGAGGCCGACGTGACCGTCTCGCTCCCGTACGAACCCGGCCGGGAGGCGTTCAAGGCCACGGCGAGCCTGCGCGAGGAGCTCGTGGCGATGGGCGCCGAGGTCACGCACCTAAAGGCGGTCTCCGACCACTACGCGGACGGCTCGCGCCCCGCGCTCCACGCCCTCGAGCGCGGCCTGTTCGAGACCGTCGGCGGCGAGGCCGACCCGGGCGACGCCGTCCGGGTGCACGTGGCGGGCGGCGAGCGCGCCGAGCTGGAGCTGTGCGGCGCGGAGGTGCTCGAGCTGCTGAGGCAGGGCACCGCCCCGGGTGACGTCGCGGTGGTGATGCGCGACCCCGAGCGCTACGGCTCTCTGGTGGAGCAGGTGTTCGGCGCCTACGGCATCCCGTACTCGATCGACCGCTCACTGCCGCTCGCCCACACCGGGCTGGGGCGCGGGCTGCTCGCACTGCTGCGAAGCGCCGGGCCGGGCGGCACCGCCGAGGACCTGCTCGCCTACCTGCGCACGCCGGGCCTCCTGCGCGAGCCCCATCTCGCCGATCGCCTGGAGGCCGACGTGCGCCAGGCCGGCGAGGCGGAGGCGAAGGGCGCGCGCGAGCTGTGGGAGAAGCACCGCTGGCCGCTGGACGAGCTCGACGCGATCGCCGGCGCCGAGGGCGCCAAGCTGCTGGAGGTGCTGCGCGAGCGGCTGCGGAAGCTGTTCGAGGGCCCGTACCGGCGCAGGGCGCACGTGCTCCAGGGCGCGGAGCTCGACGACGCCCGCGCCTTCCGCGCGGCCGAGGCGGCGCTCACGGAGATGATCGCCGTGGTCACCGCCGACAAGCGCGTGCGCCTGGACGCCGAGCACATCCACGCGACCCTCGCCGAGCTGCCGGTGCGGGTGGGGGAGAACCCTCAGCCAGATCGCGTGCAGGTGGCCGCTCCGGGGGACGTGCGCGCGCGGCGCTTCGAGGCCGTGTTCGTGTGCGGCCTTCAGGAACGCGAGTTCCCGCGCCGCTCGGCGCCCGACGCGTTTCTCCCGGACACCGACCGCGCGGAGCTGGCAAGGGCGTCGGGGCTGCGGCTGCCCCTGCACGAGGACTACCTGGCCCGCGAGCGCTACCTCTTCTACGTCTGCGCGTCGCGCGCCGAGCGGCTTCTGGTGCTCAGCTCGCGCTACTGCGACGAGGAGGGCAACCCCGAGTCGCCGTCGTTCTTCCTGGAGGACGCGCGTGCGGTCTTCGCCGGTGGCCTCGAGGACGTGGAGCACCGCCGCTCGCTGGCCGACGTCACGTGGTCGCTGGAGCAGGCACCGACCGACGCCGAGTGGGAGCGCGCGGTGGCGCGCCAGGGTCCGCGCCGTGCGCCCGAGCCGGTGGCCTCGATCAGCACTCCCGCGGCGCTGTCGGCGCTCGACGCCCGCGACGTGGTCTCGGCGGGCGCTCTGGAGGCCTACGCGGGCTGCCCGGTCAAGTGGCTGGTGGAGAAGGTCCTGCGCCCCGACGCGCTGGAGCCCGACCCCGAGCCGATGGTGCGCGGCGCATACGCGCACAGCGTGCTCGAGGCGACGCTGAAGGGCCTCGAGGAGGCGACGGGCTCCATGGAGATCACGCGCCAGAGCCTCGCCCAGGCCGAGGGGTTCATGCAGGCGGCGCTCACCGATCTCCGCGGCGAGTTCCGCCTCTCGCCGAACCAGGTGCGGGTGCGCGCGGCGGTCACCAGCCTGGAGTTCGACCTGCTGCGCTATCTCCGTTACGAGGCCGAGCGCGAGAGCGCCTTCACGCCGGCGCACCTGGAGCTGGAGTTCGGCTTCGACGATTCCGAGCACCCACCGGTGCGGCTCGCCGACGGCACCACGGTGCGCGGCCGGATCGACCGGGTCGACACCAGCAACGGCCACGCCGTGGTGATCGACTACAAGAGCGGCAAGGTCGCGGACTACAAGGCGTCCGACTGGGACAAGCAGGCGCGCTTTCAGGCCGCCCTCTACATGCTGGTGGTCGAGGAGGTGCTCGGCCTGCAGCCGGCGGGGGGTGTCTACCTGCCGCTGGGGGGCGAGGAGCGCCGCGCACGCGGAGCGCTCAACGCGGACCTCAGGGAGGACCTGGGCGACGCGTACTACGACAACGACCTCCTTCCCGGCGAGGAGTTCGCCGAGCTCAACGACCGCGCGCGGGAGAAGATCGGCGAGGCCGCCGCGGGCATGCGTGCCGGACGGCTCTGCTCCACGCCCGACTCGTGCGCCTACCGCGGTGGCTGTTCGCACCCCTCGATCTGCCGGGTGGAGGCACCGTGAAGTTCACCGACCAGCAGCTGGCGGCGATCGAGCGGCGCGACAGCTCGATCCTCGTGAGCGCGGGCGCCGGCACCGGAAAGACCTCGGTGCTGGTGGAGCGGTTCGTGCGTGCCGTGTGCGAGGACGGGGTGGACGTGGCGTCGATCCTCGCGATCACCTTCACCGAGAAGGCGGCCGCCCAGCTCAAGCAGCGTGTCCGGGCCCGCTTCGTCGACCTCAACGAGATCGGCCATGCGCGCGAGGCCGAGGCGGCCTGGATCTCCACGATCCACGGCTTCTGCGCGCGGG
Source organism: uncultured Thermoleophilaceae bacterium (assembly GCA_963808105.1). Lineage (GTDB taxonomy): Bacteria > Actinomycetota > Thermoleophilia > Solirubrobacterales > Thermoleophilaceae > JAAYBF01. The sequence continues at coordinate 1,212,881 of CAWEEH010000002.1, forward strand.
TGCTGCGCACCCACGCGCTGGCGGCCGGCATCGACCCCGAGTTCCGCGTGCTCGACGCCGTGGAGGCCGAGCGGCTGGCGCTCGACGCCTTCGACGGCGCGCTCGCCGAGTTCCTCGAGCGTGGGGAGAGCGCGGAACGGCTGCGGATGATCGCCGCGTACAACCCGCGCAAGCTGGCGGACATGGTGCGCACCGCGTACGACCACATGCGCAGCCAGGGCAAGGAGCCCGTGCTGCCCGTGATCGACCCGCCCGAGCCCGCCGGCGAGCGCGAGGCGCTGCAGGCCGCCGCCGCGGCGGCCGTCGCGGAGCTGGGCGCCCCGGAGCAGAAGACCGTGATCGCAGCGCTCGACAAGGTGGTGCGCTGCTCCACGCTGCTCGACCGGCTGGCGCCGGGCGCTCTGGCCGGCCACGCCGAGGTGAAGGGCCTGGGCTCGAAGGGGACGGCGAAGGCGCTACAGGGCCCCGCCTACGTCGGCGTACCGCGAGGCCCACGCCGCCTACGCCGCGCTGTGCCTGCGCCACGCCGAGTACCTCGACCACGTGCTGCTGCGGGAGCTGATCGAGCTCCACGGCGACCGCTACGCCAAGCTCAAGCGCGACCGCTCTGGCCTCGACTTCGACGACCTCGAGCTGCTGGCGCGCGACCTGCTGCGCGACGACGAGGGACTGCGCCTGCACTACGCGGAGCGGTTCAGCCACGTGCTGGTGGACGAGTTCCAGGACACCAACCCGCTCCAGAACGAGATCGTCGAGCTGCTCGAACGGGAGAACCTGTTCCGGGTCGGCGACGAGCGCCAGTCGATCTACCGCTTCCGCCATGCCGACGTAAAGGTCTTTCGCAAGCACCACGAGAAGGCGGCGCAGGAGGGGCGGGCGGAGGCGATCGGCGTGAACTTCCGCAGCCGCGGCGAGGTGCTGGACGCCATCGACCTCACCTTCTCCGAGCTGTGGGGCGAGGCGTTCGACCCGCTGATCGAGGCGCCCGGCACGCGCGACGAGGCGCCGCGGCTGGATCCCTGCGTCGAGCTGCTGGTGACCGACAAGGAGAAGAAGCGCTGGGACGAGGCCCTCGACCCCGAGGGGGACCCGTTCGGCGCGGGCATGCGCGGCGTCACGCCGTGGCGCGCCGCCGAGGCACGGTTGCTGGCCAAGCGGGTGGACGAGCTCACGAAGGACGGCCCGTACGAGCTCTCCGACGTGGTGCTGCTGCTGCGCGCCACCACCCACATGCACATCTACGAGCGGGCGCTGGAGGAGCGCGGCATCCCCACCTACGTGCTCGGCGGCCGCGGCTACTGGAGCCAGCAGCAGGTGGGCGACCTGCGCAACTACCTCGCCGCCCTGGCCAACCCGCTCGACGGGCTGGCGCTCTACTCGGTGCTTGCATCGCCCCTGGGCGGCCTGACGCTGGACTCGCTCGTGCTCATCGCCGCGGAGGCGCGGCGCAGGAAGTGGGACCCGTGGCGAACGCTCACCGACCCCGACGCAGAGATCGGACTCGAGCCCGAGCAGGCGAAGCGGGCGGCGGCTTTCGCCGAGCGGTTCGCCGCGGAGCGCGCGCTGGCGCCGCGGATCTCGCTGGAGACCCTGATCGACCGCGCCGTGACCACCTCGGGCTACGACCGCGAGGTGCTCGCCATGCCCGCCGGCGACCGGCGGATGGCGAACGTCCGCAAGTTGATGCGGATGGCGCGCGAGTACGAGGGCGAGGAGGGCCGTGACCTGCGCGGGTTCATCGACTTCGTTGCCGAGCGCGACCTGGTGCAGGAGCGCGAGGGCCAGGCGCCGCTGGAGGCGGAGGACCTCGACGCCGTGCGGCTGATGACCATCCACCGGGCGAAGGGGCTGGAGTTCCCCGTGGTGTGCGTGGCCGACCTCGGCAAGGACGGGCGCGAGGACTTCAAGGCGCTGCGGATCACCGACGACGGTCGGGTGGGCATCCGCCTGGCCACCCTCGGCGGGGGGACCATGGACGGGGCCCAGCTCGAGACGATCCGCCAGGAGCAGAAGATCGAGGACGAGGAGGAGGAGCGGCGGATCTTCTACGTGGCCGCGACCCGTGCCAAGGAGCACCTGATCCTCAGCGGGGCCACCGACCTCGAGAAGCGCGAATCGCCGGCGCCGCTGCAGGAGCCGATGCGCTGGATCTGGCCGGTGCTGGCGCCCGACCTGGTCACCGGCGAGTCGGAGGTCGAGTACCAGGGGCGTGCGGTGCGGGTGCGCTGCCAGGTGCTGCGGCCGGGAGACGAAGAGCTCCTCGGCGCGGCCGACCGCAACCCGGCGCGGCCCGAGCCCGAGCCGGCCGGCCTGGGCGCGCTCGCGGCCCCCGCGCTGGCCGCGGTGCCGATCCCCGCGGCGCTGCCGGTGAGCCGGCTCAGCTACTCGGGCCTGGAGGCCTACGACCGCTGCGGCTACCGCTTCTACCTCGAGAAGGCGCTGAAGCTGCCGCGGCCGGGCGACGTGCCCGGGCCTGCCGGCGAGCAGGACGCGCTGCCACCCACGCTGCGCGGGGCGCTGGTGCACCTTCTGCTCGAGCGGCTCGACTTCGCGGCGCCCCAGGCGCCCGCCCGCGAGGAAGTCACGGAGCTGATCGAGTCCTTCGGCCAGCCCGTGCGCGACCACGAGGTGGACGACCTGTGCGACATGGTCGAGCGTTTCGCCGCCAGTGCGCTGCGACAACGGATCGCCGCGGGCGACCCGGTTCGCACCGAGCTTCCCTTCGTCTTCACGCTCGACACCGAGGGCCGCAGCCTGCTGGTGAACGGCGTGGTGGACGTGCATGCGGAGGAGGAGGGGGGCGCCCTGCTGGTGGTGGACTACAAGAGCAATCGCCTGGAGGGCCGCACCCCCGCCGAGGTGACCGAGGCGGAGTACACCAAGCAGCGGCTCGTCTACGCCCTGGCCGCGCTGCGCTCGGGCGCACCGGCGGTCGAGGTGGCGTACGTGTTCCTGGAGCAGCCGGACGCGCCGGTGGCCCAGCGCTTCAGCCAGGGCGACGCGGACGGGTTGGAGCGACAGCTGCTCGACCTGGCAGCCGGCGTGACGGCCGGGCGCTTCGAGCCCACGGATGACGCCGCATCGCGAGCTGTGCGCCGACTGTCCCGGCCGCGAGGCGCTCTGCTCCTGGCCGGAGGACCGCACCCTGGTTTCTGCCGAGCCCGCGTAATTCCGCCCCGCCCCCTCCGTTGGAGGGGCATGCAGAGGGTGAACATACGTTGATTTTCATAGGTGGCAGGCATCTGTCGGCGGTAGGGTGCGGAGCCGGTGGGGTTGGGGCAACAGTGACTCTCGGTGCGCGCATGACCCGGCGCGATGAGGCGGCGTTCGTGGGCCGCAAACGCGAGCTCGGCTTCGTCGACTCCCTGTTCGTGGACGATCCGCCCGCCAACGTGGTGCTGGTGCACGGGCCGGGCGGAATCGGCAAGAGCACCCTGCTGCGCCACGTGCAGCGCCGCGGCGAGGCGGCGGGCTGGACGCCGGTGCTGGTGGAGGCTCGCGACCTGCCGCCGGTACCTGACGCGCTTCACGACGCCCTCGCGGCGGCCCGCGATGCCGAGCGGCCGCTGGTGCTGATCGACTCCTACGAGCGCATGGCGGCGCTCGGCGGCTTCCTGCGCCGAGCCGAGCTGCCCCAGCTGCCGGACGCCACGATCGTGGTGATCGCCGGCCGCCGCGCGCCCGAGCCGGGCTGGTCGGAGGGCGGCTGGGAGGGCCTGACGGTGGAGCTGGAGCTGGAGCCGCTGTCCGGGGCGGAGTCGGTGGCGCTGCTGGCCGGCCAGGGCGTGGACGACGAGGCCCGGGCGATCGAGCTCGCCGACTGGGCGGAGGGCTCCCCGCTGGCGCTCACGCTCGCGGCCGACGCCGCAGGGGTGGACCCCGATTGGTCGCCCATGCGCCAGGCCGACCCGCCGGAGATCGTGCGCGCCCTCATCCGCCGCCTGGCGGAGTCCGAGCTCGACGCGGTGCACAGCGATGTGATGGGCGTGGCGTCCATCGCCCGGGTCGTGACGGCCGACCTGCTGCGCGACGTGCTGCGTGACGTGAACGCTGTCGAGGCGCTCGAATGGCTGCGCTCGCGCACCTTCGCCGAGCCCTTGGGCGACGGCATCACCCTCCACGACCTGGTGCGCCGGGCCGCGCGCGCCGACCTCAAGCAGCAGGACCCCGAGCGCGAGCGCGAGCTGCGCCGGCGCATCGCCGACCATCTCTACGAGAACGCCGTGGCGGGCGAGCTGCTGCTCACCGTCGACCTGGCCGAGCTGGTGGAGACCCCGGAGCTGCGCGTGTTCTACGGCTGGGAGGGCGCCGTGCGCAACCGGATCGACGGGGTGCGCGAGGGCGATCTGGAGCAGATCGCCCTGCAGCTGGGCGACAAGGCCTCGGAACGCTGGTGGGAGGCGACCCGCACGCTGTTCACCGACGCCCCCGAGCGCGTGGTGATCGCCCGGGACGCGGGCGACAACCTGTGCGGCTTCTCGATCGCGGTCACGCCGGGCAACGCACCCCCGGCGGTGCACGACGACCTGGTGCTCGGAGCATGGCTGGCGCATGCGAACGAGCACGTCCCCGACGGCAACGCGATCCTCTGGCGCGACGCCGTGGACTTCACCGGCGACTCCGCCTCCGGGATCCAGGGGATGCTCAACATGGTGTGGGTCCTGCGCTCGGGCCTGGACAACCCGCGCTACGCGTACCTGCCGATCGACCCCGACCACCCCAGCGCCGGCGAGTTCGCCAGTGCCCTGGGCGCCGCGCACATCCCGGAGCTCGACTTCGACGAAGGCCCCCACCGCGTGCAGTGCCACGTGCTCGACTACGGCCCCAGTGGGCTGCTCGGCATGCAGCGCGCCGTCGTCTACATGGAACTCGGCCTGGCCCCGCCCCCGGTCGAGGCGGGCGTGCCGGACGAGCCGGCGGAGCCCGCCGACCCCGAGGTCGTGCGCGAGGCGCTCAGAAACCTGCGCGTGCCCTCCGACCTGGCCCGCAGCGCGCTGGCGCGGGGTGACGGGGTGGAGGAGCGTGCGGCGTCGGTGCGGGCGCTGTTCGAGAAGGCCGCGGAGAAGGCGTTCGGCGAGGGCGAGAACGAGCAGCTGCTCAAGCGGGTGCTCACCCGCGGCTACCTGGATCCGGCCTCGAGCCACGAGGCGGCGGCCGACGAGCTGAATCTCAGCCGGGCCGCGTATTTCCGGCGCCTGAAGCTCGCTTCGGAGCGGCTGGCGGCGTACCTGTCGGGGTGATCGTCCCAACCAGTCGGCTGGAGGCGAAATAGGCGTCCCGCGAAGCGGGAGCCGTTAGGGGGGTTGCAAAGGGGGGCATGTTTGCCCCCCTTTGAGGTTCTCCGGTTTTCCGACCGGCTGGGGCCCTAGCTTGCCCCCATGCCCCTCTGCTTCATAGAGCCCCAGGAAGCCATCCGTGTCGTCGCCGAGGCCGTCGGCCGCGAGGCCAGGCGCCAGCTGCTCGGAGAGATCGTGCGCGCGTGGGTCGACGAGATTCCCGACGACGAGCTCGCGGGCCACTACGCGAAGGCCGTAGAGGTTCTCGACGACGACGATCTGTCGATGCTCGCCGCGTGGCACGCATCGCTCGAGGTCGGCCAGCCGATCGCCAACAAGGACTTCCTCCTCAAGGCGTTCACGCAGCTGGGCGACAACCGCCGCGAGGCGCTCCAGATCGCCGCGGGCTTCCGCGGCGAGGAGGCCTTCGAGGCCGGCGTGAGCGAGGAGCAGGCGCTGGACACCGTGCTGCCGTGGCTGTCGGAAGAGCGCACGATGGAGCTCGCCGCCGAGGCCGTCGAGTTGTACTGCTGGGACCGGCTCGGTTCCGACAACTAGCCGCCGCGCTCGCGGCGCTCGCGCTCGCCGGCTGCTCCGCTGAGGATCTCGACCTCGTCGAGCCGGCCGACACCGGACCGGTGCGCGGGCCCGCGCTGCCCGAAGGCGCGGTCAGCGCCACCGTCGACCGGGTCGTCGACGGCGACACCGTCGAGCTGTCCGGGGTTGGGAAGGCGCGGCTGATCGGGATCGACACCCCGGAGGTCTACGGCGGGGTGGAGTGCTACGGGCGGGAGGCGTCGGCCTACGCCAAGCGCCAGCTCGACGGCCAGCGGGTGCGGTACACGGTCGGACGCGGGGAGCGCGATCGCTACGGCCGCCTGCTCGTCTACCTGTGGCTGAACGACGGCCGCTCGTTCAACGCGCTGCTGGTGAGCCGGGGTTACGCCCAGCCGCTCACCGATCCCGCCCAACGACGACTACGCCGACCTGTTCGTGCGTCTGTCCCGGCGTGCGCGCGAACGCGGCGTCGGGCTGTGGAGGAGGGCGTCGTGCTACAGTTAACCGTGTGGTTAACGATCCATTCAAGGCGCTCTCACATCCGATTCGCCGGGGGATAGTCGAGCGGCTGGCAGCAGGACCGGCCACCGTTGGCGACGCCACCGGCGGGTTCGGAGTGTCCAAGCCCGCGATCTCCAAGCACCTGCGGGTGCTGGAGGAGACCGGCGTGGTCTCGCGCGTGATCGACGGCCGGACCCACCGTCTGTCGCTCCAGCCCCGCGCGATGGGCGAGGCGGCCGACTGGATGGATGAGCAGCGCGCTCACTGGGAGCGCCTGTTCGACGTAGTCGACGAGTACCTAAAGGAGGACGAACACCGATGAACACACCACCGATCGTTTCCCCGGAGGACTGGGACGCCGCGCGCGAAGAGCTGCTCGTGAAGGAGAAGGAGCTCACCCGCGCCCGCGACGCCCTGGCCGCCGAGCGCCGGCGCATGCCGTGGATGGCCGAGGAGAAGGACTACGAGTTCGAGGGCCCGGACGGCGAGGCGAGCCTGCTCGACCTCTTCGACGGGCGTCGCCAGCTCGTGGTCTACCGCTTCTTCTTCGATCCCGGGATGGAGGAGTACCCCGAGCGAGGCTGCGGCGGCTGTTCGTTTTTCGCCGACCAGGTGTCGCACCTCGCACACCTGAACGCCCGCGACGTAACCCTGGTGTTCGTGTCCCGCGCGCCGCAGGAGGAGATCCAGCGGCTGAAGTCCGAGATGGGCTGGGACATGCCCTGGTACACGATCACGGACGACTTCGACGTCGACCATGGCGTGGGCGAATGGCACGGCACGAACGCGTTCATCCGCGAGGGCGACGAGGTCTTTCGCACCTACTTCCTGAACAGCCGCGGTACGAGACGCTGGGCACGACCTGGAGCTTCCTCGACATCTCGGCGCTCGGGCGCCAGGAGGAGTGGGAGGACTCGCCGGAGGGTTACCCGCAGACGGCGCCATACCAGTGGTGGGACTACCACGACGAGTACGGCAAGGCGGCGGCATGATCGCCCACGTGTCCGGATTTCCGCTCGAGGAGCTGCTGCCGGCGATCACGGCCGGGTCCGCGGTGCTGCTGGCGCGTGTGAGGGCCTGGCTGTGAACCAGGGCCAGACGCTCACCATGGAGCGCACCTTCGCCGCGCCGGCGCAACGCGTGTTCGACGCGTTCACCAGCGAGGAGGTGATGCGGCGCTGGTGGCACGCGGACCACGACTGGGAAACCCCGGAGGCCCGTGTGGACCTGCGCATCGGCGGCGAGGTGCGCGTTGTGATGCGCAACCCGCACGACGATGCCCACTACGGCGGGGGCGGCGAGTACACCGAGATCGACCCGCCGTCCCGCCTCGCGTTCACGTGGACCTGGGACGACGACACAGACCGCCTACGGCAACTGATCGAGATCGAATTCCATGAGGCCGACGGCGCCACCACCGTCCGCTTGACCAACAGCGGCCTCAAGGACGAGGAGTCGGTCGCCTCCCACGAGGAGGGCTGGGGTGGCAGCCTCGACAACCTGGAGCGAGAGCTCTCGAGCTAGGCGATCACTTCTCGCTGCTGCGCTTGAGGCTCTTGGAACCCCCGCGCTTGTCGCTGCGGCGACGCAGCTCGGCCGTCTGGCGCCGCTCGGCGTCGAGCAGATTGATCGACTTCTCGCGCTCACTCTCGGCGCGCTCGGCCCGGCCGGCCTTGCGGACTGCGTCGTTACGGGCGGTCAGCCCTTCCATGTGGGCCTTCCAGGCCGACCCGTCGGGCTTGCTGCGGGACTCGTCGCTCATTGACACCTGACTTTGGGGAACACCTACACCTTACGCCCCCCACGGTCGAAAGCCGCTCTTCTCCGGAAAGAGCGGGATCGTTCTTGCGGAGCCCCTTGACGGCTCAGGCCCTCGATGGTTGAGTCAATTCCAGAGACGCGGACCCAAGCGCAAAGAGCGAGGCCATGAGGTGTGAGGCCCGCCGCGTAGCCCCCGAAGACTTCGGTTGGAGGGTAGGAACGCTCCTCAAGCGCGATGGCCGCGTCTCGTTTTTGTTCTCAGCAGTTCGTGCAGTTCGCCGAGCATGTAGCGACGGTCCTCGAAGACGTCGGCCCACGTGAAGCGGCGGAACTCGTCGCCGCGGCCCCGGGCTTCCCGCTCGCGGCGGTAATCGCCCTCCCAGCTCTGGCGGCTGTTGTGGAAGCGGAAGCTGTTCAGTTCAACCGTGAGTCTGTGGTCGGGCCAGCGGCAGTCCACGCGCTTGGAGCCCGCTCGCTTGTTGGTGATCGGGAGCGGCAGGCTCTCGGCTCGGAGCACATCGAAGAATGTGTGCTCCAGCCGGCTCAGCTTCACCTGCTCTTCGCCCGTGAGGACGGCGCGCAGCTTGGCCGCGCCTTTCGCGTTCGGTACGCGCGCCAAGACGTCCTCCACCTGCCGCGGTGTCGTGCCGTGAAGCACTCCGGCTTCGTGGCAGGCCCGCGCCAAGGCCGCAGCGCTCAATAGCGGCGCCAGGTCGACCAGGGTTCGCGCTGGGCTGGTGATGGGGATGCCGTTCCAGAGTCCTGTGTCCTCGGGCCGCAGGGTCTGGCAGCGCGTGCTCTCGAGGCGTGGGATCGTGAGTTGCCTTGCTGAGACCACCTCGGGCCTTGGAGACTTCCCCTTCACCAGCCCCAGTGCGTGACCGGCCGCCTGTCGCGCGATGTAGGTGCCGGGCCCGCCGGCCTTCGTCGCCGCCATGTAGCTCGATTGCTGGCTTGGCGCCTGGTGGCCGACCCGGTAGACCCCGTCGTACTCTGGAATCAGAGACCCCCGCCTGACTCGTCGCCCGATCCCGGACGAGCTCAAGCCGGCGTCGAGCAACTCGCGACGCGCCACGACGCCCTGGTCACGAGTGGCGATCGCGGCGATCTTCATCTCCGCTGTGCGAACTATTTCCCGCATACCGGGAAATAGTTCGGAAGGCGCCGGAGTTCGCCCCCCGGCCCGGCGCTTCGGGCGCTACTGGCGCTTGCGCTTCGGCAGCACCTTCACCGTCTGCGTCATCGAGACGGGGTGCAGGCCGCAGAACAGCTTGTAGGTACCCGGGGTCCGGAGCTTCTGGCGGAACTTGCGGTTCCCGTTCAGGTTCACCGAGGAGAACCCGCGGGGGCCGCTGGCCACCGTGAGGTTGTGCAGCTCCTCGCCGAAGAAGCGCCAGTTCAGCACCGATCCCGACTTGACCGAGACGTTGGGGCGCGTGAAGAAGCGGTCGCCGACTCCGATCGTGAAGCCGCTCTTGACCTTCCTCCGGGCGCCGGGCGGCGCCTTGATCTTCCGCGCCTTGCCACTGCCGGTGAGGCCGGTGAGCGGCACGGTGAAGCGCGGGGGAATGGCCCTGCCCTTCTCGCCGCGGTACTCGCGCAGGTCTGACGGCTGGGTGCAGGTCTTGGTGGGCTTGGCGCTCGCGTCCGGGGCGAAGAAGATCACCATGATCCCCATCACCCTGGTGTGCAGCAGCTCGCCGTCGTAGTTGGAGTCCAGGCGCAGCTGTTCGCCGCGTTGCACCGGGAAGCCCTCGGCGCTGGTGAAGCCGCTCATGTTCACCGGGCCGGGCTCGTGGAGGACCGGCTTGACCTTGTAGAACGGATGGCCGCGCCTGCCCCACGTGGGCTTCGACTTGTAGAGCTCGCATCCGGTGCGGTTGAGCGTCATGTTTTGCGCGCCGCCGTGCACGTGTCCGCCGCCGGCCACGATCCGCCCGGTCTCAGGCACGGTCCACTTCCTCGAGCGCTTGGTGGTCGATCCCCGCTTCTTGCCGCCGGGAATGTCGAACACGGGGTCCGAGAGGCAGTTCTTGATGTCCAGCCAGATCGGCTTGACCGGCTTCTTCGGAGCGGTGTCGTAGGTCACCGTGTACTGCACGTAGGCCGTGTCGGTCTTGTTGCGGTGGTTCATCAGCATGTACGTCATGGCCCAGCGGTCCTTGGCCTTGATCGGATAGCCGTAGCCGTCGGGCAGGCGCATGCGCAGCCGCTCCTCGCCCGACCCTCCGAAGCGCTCACCGACGTTCGGCAGGGAGGTCTTCGAGTCGAGCGCCGTGAAGCGGTTGCATGTGCCGTCGCGCTTCTGGCCGATCTTCTCGCCCAGGTTCAGGAAGACGATGTGGTGCAGCATCAGGCGGCTGATCGGCACCTGCTTGCCGTTGGCGTCCACGATGTCGGTGTGCATCTGGGTGATGTAGCCGTTCACCGCCGGGGTGGGCACGTCCAGCGCGAAGTTCTGCTGCTGGACCTCGTACGGCCCCACCTTGATCGCGTTCGAGCGGAAGGTCTTGGTGACGGGCGCGGCGGATGCCGGCCCGGCAACGGCCAGGGCGGTGAGTACGGCAAGCGCTGCGATCCATGCGATGCGCGTCAAGAAGACCTCCGAACGCGCCTCCCCAGACCGCCGGACCAAGCCAGCGTACACTAGTTGCAGTCCGTCTGCGAAAAGCTTACGCTGGGCGCGTGCCCATTGCCACACAGGACGGACGCACCGCTCGGGCCGAGCGCACGCGCGAGAAGGTGGTTGACGCCGTGCTCGCGTTGCTCGACGCCGGCGACGTGCGGCCCACCGCCGAGCGGATCGCGGACCGGGCGGGAGTGTCCGAGCGCACGGTGTTCCAGCACTACACGGATCGCGAGCACCTGTTCCAGGCGGTGGGCGAGCGCCAGACGGAGCGAGTGCTGCCCACCCTCGAGGTGATCCCCGCCGACCTGCCTCTGGCAGAGCGGATAGAGCGCTTCACCGGCCAGCGCGCGCGCCTGCTCGAGCGCCTCAGCGGCGTCCGCCGCGGGGCTCTGCTGATGGAGCCCGAGTCGCAGGCGGTGGCAGACGGCCTGGCGATGGCCAGGCGGCTGAAGGCGGAGGAGGTCGCGCGGGTGTTCGCGCCCGAGATCGCCGCCCGGCCCGAGCTCCGAGCCCCGCTCGTCTCAGCGGCCGCATGGACGGCGTGGGAGGGCCTGCGCAGCCACCAGGGCCTCGGCGAGCGCGAGGCCAGCGAGGCCATGCGCCTCACCTTCGAGCGGCTACTGGGCTAGCGCCGCTTCGATCTCAGTCCGGGCCTGGTCGGTGGTCTCGAACACCACCGCCGCCATCCCGAGCTCGCGCGCGGCGTCGCAGTTGATCGCGATGTCGTCCACGAACACGCAGTCCGAGGCCTCGAGCCCGCCGCCCAGGCGCTCGACCGTGAGGTGGTAGATCTCCGCCTCGGGCTTGCGCATGCCCACGAACGCCGAGTCCACCACCACCTCGAAGATCTCGTCGATCTCGGGCAGCATCGGCCGCCACCGCGGTTCCCACTCGCGCACGTTGTTGGTGAGCAGGGCGGCGCGCAGCCCGCGGCCGCGCAGCTCGCGCATGTATTCGATCATCTCCGGGTTGCGCTGGAGGTGGCCGAAGTAGGTCTCGAGCATCCCGTCCATGCTGTGACCGTCCTCGAGCTCGGCCTCGAGCCGCTCCAGGAACTCCGCCTGGGTGATCTGGCCCTTCTCGAGCACGAACAGCGGGTGCTCGCCGTGTCGCTCGGCGGCGGCCGCCATGGCCACCCCGAGCGCCTCGAGCGGGACGCCCGACTCCTGTGACCAGGCGGCGAAGGAGTTGCCCAGCGGGGTGGTGAGCACCCCGCCGAAGTCGCTGATGACCGCCTTCATGCCGCCGCGGGCTCCTGCGGGCGGATCCACAGCTCGTATGCGCCCGCGCCCTCGCGGTCCTCCATCCGCCAGCGGAAGAACGCGACGTGCACCGACAGGCCCTCGAGCTGGAGCGAAGACCCCGCCACCACCGTGCCGGTCGCGCGGCGCGGGAACTCCTCGCCGGGCATCCACAGCTCCAGGCCGGCGCCGCGCTGCCGGCCCTCACCGTCGTAGATGGTGGAGATGCGGGCGTCCTCCACGTCGTATGGCTCGCCGTCGCGCAGCAGCCAGGCGGCGACCTTCTCGTCGCCGTGGCCCGGCACGCCACGCGGGCGCTGGGCCAGCGCGAGCACCGCGTTCTTGCTGTCGAAGGCGACCGAGATGCTGCGCAGGGCGTCGAGCTGGCCCCATTCGGGCGGCTCGTGCGTCGCGCCCACCGTGCCGAGGCAGTTCACCTTCGTGGAGCCCACCTTCCCGCGCACCTTGCACACGTGGGCCTCCACGCCCCCGAGCCGTGCGCCCGGCGCCACGGGTTCGAGCTTCAGCTCGAACGATCCATCCAGCGCCGCCGTCCACGCGTCGCCATTGCGCGCGACGTCCGGGCCCGCGGGCAGCACGTTCGAGCCATCCCCGTCGAACAGCAGCGTCGCGCCCGAGCGGGCCGTGCCGAACAGCCCGTGCTCCGGGTCGAAGAACGCGAGCGAGATTGCGGGGTCGGTCACCGCTGGAGGTGCGGGGGCTCCGCGGGGGGCCGCTCGGTGGCGGTGCCCTCCACGTCGTAGTCGTGCCGGGGGCGCCCGTCGGCCACGGTGATGTGCGCGGTCATCCGCTTGGCGATCCTGCGGGCGGCCAGGCGCAGGATCACCGCGCGCGTGGGCGGCAGGAGCAGCAGCAGGCCGAAGATGTCGGTCAGGAACCCCGGCGTGATCAGAAACGCACCGCCGAAGATCACGGCGACGCCGTCCTGGATCTCTTGCTGAGGCATGCGCCCCTGCGCCAGGGTCTCGTTGAAGCGCCTCCACACCGCCCGCCCCTGCGTGCGCAGCAGCATCGACCCGAGCAGCGAATCGGCGGCCAGGAGCAGGATCGTGAGGGGGGCCCCGATGGCGTCTCCCACCTTCAGGATCACGTACAGCTCCGCGAGCGGCACGACGATGAACAGCGCAACGAGGGCTAGTAGCCGCATCGAGCAAACCCTACCCGGCGACTACCATTACCCATGTGTCTGAGATCGTGACCGTGGATGACGTCCAGGAGGCCCTCGAGAACGTGATCGACCCCGAGCTGGGGCTCGATTTCGTGGAGCTGGGCCTGGTGTACGACATCGTGGTGGAGGGCGCCGATGTGGCCATCACCTTCACGCTCACCTCGCCCGGCTGCCCCATCGGCCCGCAGGTCTCCGAGCAGATGGAGGAGTTCGTGGGCGACCTTGAGGGCGTCTCGAACGTGAGCACGAGCATGGTCTTCACGCCGGCTTGGACCCCGGACCGGATGTCCGAAGACGCAAAGTTCGCGCTCGGCTACTGAGAGCGCGGTCCCGACATCGCGTCTAAGGTGGCTCTCGGATGAGGGGGCTGTACATCGCGGAGGAGCGCGCAACCGCGTGGAAGTTCGCCGCTGCGCTCTACCTGACGGGCTCCGCCACGGGGCTGCTGCTTCCGGTGATGCCGGGCGTGCCGGTGGACGACGCGGCCCTGCTGATCGCCGTCGCGGCCGCGGGTGGCGTGTGGGGCATCCTCATCCTCACGGTGGTGCCGTGGCAGCGGTCGCCGCCGATCGTCTCGCTCATGTCGTCGTTCGCGGGGCTGCCGATCACAGCGATCGTGATGGCCGAGACGGGCGGCGCCACCTCGCCGGCGCGCTTCTACCTCTTCTTCCTGGTCTTCTTCTGCTGCTACTTCTACGTGCCACGGGAGGCGGCGTTCTTCGTGGTGGCATCGATGGTCGTGCACGCGCTGCCGCTGCTCTATGAGAGTGGCCTGGCCGACTCCGGCTTCGTCTCCGAGCTGCTGGTGATCCTGCCGACCTACGCCGTGCTGGGCGGGCTGATCGCGGTGTCGAAGCAGCTCAACGTCCGGCTGCGCGAGGAATCGCTGGTGATGGCCATGACCGACGAGCTAACCGGCATCTCCAACCGGCGGGCGTTCGAGGCCGCCACCGACGCGATCGTCGGTGGTCAGCGCGCGGGCGACGGCACGGGCCTGCTGCTCGTCGATCTCGACGACTTCAAGCACGCCAACACGCTCTTCGGCCACACTGGCGGCGACCGGGTGCTGGTGGCCGCTGCGAACGCCCTGCGCGACGCGGCCCGGGGGAACGACATGGTCGCCCGGCTTGGGGGTGACGAGTTCGCGATCCTCGCCAACGGTGTGACCGAGAGCGGGATGCGTCGTCTCTCGGACCGGCTGTTCGAGTGCATGCGCCGTGCCAACGACGGGTTGGCGCTCGAGGGGTACGAGCTCAGCGTCAGCGCCGGCTGGGCTGTCTTCCCGACTCAGGCCGCGAACTCCACGGAGCTGTTCGAGCGGGCGGACCACGCGCTGGCCCAGGCGAAGATCGGGGGCAAGGGTGCGTGGAAGTCGGCCCCCACGGCCGACCCCACGCCCCCCGTCAGCTGAGCTCCCGCAGCCTCCCGGTCTCGACTTCGTAGATGAACCCGCGGATCGAGTCCTTGCTCGGGAGGAACGGGCTCGCCTTGATCCTTGCGATCGAATCACGCAGGTTGCCCTCGAGGTCGTCGAACGCTCCCGGGTCCCATCCTGGGCGATGGCCGAAGTCCTCTTCCAGCTGACGCTTGAACTCCTCGTCGGTGAACTTGAGCATCCCGCAGTCGGTGTGGTGGATGACCACGATCTCCTCCGTCCCCAGCAGGTTCTGGGAGATAGCGAGGGAGCGGATCTCGTCGTCGGTGATCACACCGCCCGCGTTCCGGATCACGTGGGCGTCGCCCACCTCCAGGCCGAGCACCTGAAGCGGTTCCAGCCGGGCGTCCATGCAGGCGACGATCGCTAGCTTCTTGGCCGGCTGTGCCCCGTCGCTCATCCGCCTCATGAATATCAGGCTTCTCCGAGACTCCTTCCCCGCCGATCCCGCCCTGGACACGGCGGTGTCGCGCGCGCTGATGCTGCGCGTTGCCGCGGGTGAGCTCCCCGAGACGCTCAGGGTCGCCCGCCCGGGGCCGATGGTGGCCTTCGGAAAGCGCGACGTAGTGGGTGCCGGATACGCGGAGGCGGTGCGCGCGGCCCGCGACGGCGGCTTCGAGGCCATCGAGCGCCTCGCGGGCGGCCGTGCCGCCGTGTTCCACGAGCACACGATCTCGTTCGCGCACGCAATCCCGGACAGCGACCCGCGCTCACATGTGGACGACCGCTTCGAGGCCACGGCCGCGCTGATCGCCGCGGCGTTTGGGCGCCTGGGGGTCGACGCCCGAGTGGGCGAGGTCGAGGGCGAGTACTGCCCCGGCGCCCACAGCGTGAGCGCCCGCGGCGAGCGCAAGCTGATGGGCGTGGGCCAGCGGGTGATCGCGGGCGGGGTGCACGTGGGCGGCGTGATCGTCGTGGCCGGCGGCGACCGCGTGAACGCGGTTCTCACCCCGGTCTACGAGGCCCTCGGCCTGAGCTGGCGCCCAGAGGCCACCGGAGCGGTGGCCGACGAGGCGCCGGGCGCCGACTGGGATGCGGTGACCGGGGCGGTGCTGGCCGAATATGAGCAGCGCCACGGCCTGGAGCCGGTGGAGCTCGACGAGGAGACGCTTGCGCTGGCCAAGCGCCTGGCGCCCGAGCATCTCAGCCCGTCTCCACCAGCTCCTTGAGCTTGGTCAAGCCCTGACGCTTCCCCTGAAGCGCAGCATGGCGGCCGACACTACCTTTCACGCAATGGCTCACGGACGGTCCATTGGCGGGGCGCTGGCGGCGCTCGCATTGCTGGTCGCGGCCGCCCCGGCCCAGGCGGCGCGGCCGACCGGCCGCCACCTCGTGACCTTCGAGAAGTCGGCCACCGCGCGGTCTGCCTCGACGCTCCAGGCCGTGTTCGCGCGCACCGGTGTGCGCCGTGCCGGCCGCGGCGTGCCCGCGCTAAGGATCGCCACCGTCCGTGGCTCGTCCGCGGCGATCGCCCGCCTGCGGCGTGACCGCACCGTTCGCAGCGTGTCGGTCGAGTGGGAGCGCGACCTGCGCCGCGTGCCCGGCGACCCCGCTCTGGGCGCGGCCGAGACCGAGTTCACCACCGGCGTGCCCGCGGGCACGCCGATCCAGTGGGCCCTGGCGCGCCAGGGTTTCCCGCGCGCCTGGGACCTGACCACGGGGTCGGGGGCGATCGTGGGAGCGCTGGACACCGGCGTCGACGGCGGGAACCCAGACCTGGCGGGCAAGATCGCGTCCGCCGACGTGGCCGGCGCGACCGACGCGCTGGCGGACGGGGACGGCCACGGCACACACACGGCGGGGCTGGCGTGCGCGGGCACCGATAACGGCATCGGCATCGCCGGGGCGGGCTTCGGCTGCCGGCTGGCGGTGGTGAAGCTCGGCACCACGATCACCGGAGGCATCCGCGACGAGGACATCGCGGATGGCATCCGGCTCGCCACCGATCGCGGCGCGGACGCCATCAACATGAGCTTCGGCGGCGGCGTCACGAATGCCGTGCTGCGTCAGGTGATCGAGTACGCGGTGTCCAGGGGCGTGGTGCTCGTGGCCTCAGCCTCGAACGACCCGGTGGAGGACCAGGGCGCGCCGGCCGTGGAGCTCCAGCCCGGCGATGCATCCAATCTCGGCGCCGGGCGTGGGCTCGTGGTGACAGCCGCGGAGTTCGACGACACCCGCGCGGGCACCGGCTTGGGCAACCAGATATCGGTGGCCGCCTACGGGTTCTTCGACGACGGCACGCTCGGCCCGCCGGGCCTGATCTCCACCTACCCCCGCAACGGCACGCCGCGGGAGGGCCTGCCGACCTTCTGCCAGTGCCGCCGCGCGCTCGCCGACGGGGACCACTACGGCTACCTGCAGGGCACCTCGATGGCCGCCCCGCAGGTGGCGGGCCTGGCCGCCCTCATCTCCAGCCTGAATCCGTTCCTCACGCTGCGCGACAAGCTCACGCTGATCAAGCAGAGCGCCCGCCGCGCGGGCGGTTGGAGCCCGGAGCTGGGGTGGGGGATCATCGACGCCGCGGCCGCCGCGGAGACGGCGCGGCGCATTGACCGGCGCCCGCCCACGTCGAAGGCCCGGGCGCGCAAGCGCGCACGGCTGAGGCGCGGCAGGCGCACGCTGCGGGTCCGCGTCCGCTGGTCGAGCTCCGACCCCCAGGGCGCGCCCAACCTCGTGGCCTCCCGCGTGCGCGACTACGACCTCTACGCAAAGCGCGGGCGCGGGCGCTACCGGCGCGTGCGCCGCGCCACGAAGCGGCGCACGACGGTCGTCAGGCTCCGGCGCGGGATCTACCGCTTCTACACGCGGGCCCGGGACCGGACCGGGAACCGCGAGGCGGCGCCCAGGCGCGCGGATGCGCGTATCGTGATCCGGCGGTGATGAGACTAAAGGGGGCAGCGGCGTTCGCCGGGGTGGCGGCTGGGTTGTGCGTGTATCCCGCGCTGGCGGCCGCCGACGAAGGAGGAACGGGGGCGCGGCTCGAGCCGCGCGCCGATGCCGCGGCATCGGGGGCGGTACTTCGCATGTCGGTCGACACCCGAAAGGTGCGCCTCAAACGGCGCATCCCGCGCTCGTTCGTCGGCTTCTCCACCGAGTTCCAAACCCTGCCCTACCTCACCGGCGGGAGCATCGCGGGCCCCAATACCGTCGCGGACGGCCTGTTCAGCGAGATCCGAGCAGCGGGCTCCGGCTCTCCGCTGCTGCGCGTGGGCGGAGGATCGGGGGACGAGGTGTGGTGGAACCCGCTGCGGCGCAAGCCGCGCCCCACCGGCATCCAGCGCGACTTCACGGAGGAGGAAGCCTCCGCCCTGAGGCTGTTTCAGTCGCGCCACCGAACGCCGCTGATCGTCGCCCTCAACCTGGCCAGCAGGAACCCGGCCATCGCCACGGACATGGCCCAGGCGCTGGTCCGCCGGCTCGGGCGGCGTGCATTCCGGGCCTTCGAGGTCGGGAACGAGCCCGACATCTACGGCGAGCGCGACTACTACGTGGACTCCGCCGGACGCCGGCACAAGGCCCGTAACCGCGCCTACGACTTCGGCAACTATCTGTTCGACTTCAGGCTGCGCGCCAAGCGCCTGCGCACGGCGGTGCCGCGGCTGCCGCTGGCCGGGCCGGCCTCGTGCTGCACGCCGAGCTTCACCGAGGGCCTACCTCAGTTCCTGCGCCGCGAGCGAAAGCGCGTGCGCCTGGTCGCCTACCACGAGTACTTCGGAGCGGCCTGTCCCGGCGTGGGTCGGAGCAATCCCGGCTTTCCCACCCGCAACAAGCTGCTCGGCCCCAGGGTGATGAACCACGTGTTCAACAAGTACATCCCCCTGGTTGCGACCGCCCGCCGCTACCGCAAGCAGCTGCGTCTCACCGAGACCAACAGCTTCGCGTGCGGAGGAAAGGCGGGGATCAGCGACACGTTCACCTCGTCGCTGTGGGCCGCCGACTACATGATGCGCATGGCCGCGATCGGGGTCAGCGGCATGGATTTCCATTCCTTCGCAACGTATTCGCCGTTCGTCCTCGGCTACCAACCGGGGGTGGGCTACGTGGGGACGGCGCAGCCGCTGTTCTACGGGATGCTCACGTTCGCGCGCGCAACGGCGAACCGGGCCACGATCCTGATCGATCCCACCCTCACCTCGCGCGTGCGCCGCGGCGTGAACCTCGCCCCCTTCGTCACCCTGGACCGCAAGCGCACCCTGCGGGTTCTGGTGCTCAACAAGGACTCCCGCCGGGGAGGGCCGGCTCGCATCCGCGTGCGCCGTGGCGCGGCCACGGCTCGCCTCACCCGCCTGACGGCTCCGGGACTGGGCGCCAAGACCGGCGTGACGCTGGCCGGTCAGTCCGTGCCCGCGGAATCCCGCGACGGCAGGCTGGCGGGCCCGGTGCGCGCGGCCACCGTGCGGCGCCGCGGCGGGGCCTACCGCTTTTCGATTCCCCGGGCCAGCGCCGCGCTGCTCGAGCTCAAGGTCCGGTAGCGGCGGGCGCGGGCTCGGTCGCTGCGCTGGCCGCGTCCTTCAGCTCCGCCAGCGACTCCTCCAGGAACCCGGCGAACCGCTCGAGGTCGGGCATGGCGTCGTAGTCGCCGAGCAGGCCGAAGTCGAGCTTGCCGTTGTAGCTCATGGCCGCGATCGCCAAGGCGTGATTCTCGGGCAGGAACGCCACCGGCACGATCTCCAGCATCTCGCGCCCCATCAGGTACAGCGGGAACTGTGGCCCGGGCACGTTGGTCACGATCAGGTTGAACAGCCTGGTGGAGAAGTTCAGGCGTGACGCCTGGGCGAGGAGGGTGGGGGGAGCGAAGTCCTCGAGCCCGGAGATCACCTCGGCGCCGAGCGCCTGCTTGGACTCCTTGATGCCCTGCATCGCCTCGCGCACGATCCGCAGCCGCTCCACCGGGTCCTCGGCGTAGACGGGCAGTGGGCCGCGCAGGGCGGCGATCCGGTTGCCGAGGTTGTGCTGCTCGTCCTCCGTGCGGATCGAGACGGGCACCAGGCCCCGCAGCTCCATTCCCTCCGTGCGCACGCCGCGGCTGCGCAGCCAGCGCCCGAGCGCTCCTGCCACGACGGCCAGGAAGGCGTCGTTCACCGTGCCGCCGAGGCCGTTCTTCACGGCCTTGAAGTCCGCGAGGTTGGTCTGGGCCCAGAACAGGCGGCGGTGCGGTCCAATCGGCACGTTCAGCGGAACATCGGGTGCCGGGTTGACCCCGGCCCAGGCCACCTCGCCCACGCCCTCGAACGCCTCCCGCGCCCGACCTGCCGTGCCGCCGGGGTCGCTCGCCGCCTTGAGCGCCTGGCCCGCGAGCCGGCCCGGCGTGCGGATAAGCCCCTTGACGCCCTCGGCCACCAGCTCAGCCTGCGATGGCTCGGGCGCGGGCGTCCACGCCTCATCGGCCTCAGGCGGGTTCTCGGGCACCGGCGCCAGGTCGAACAGCACGGTGGCGATGTCCACCCCGGACACGCCGTCGACCAGCGCGTGGTGGGTCTTGGAGATGAGAGCGAACCGATCGCCCTCGAGCCCCTGCGCCAGCCAGATCTCCCACAGCGGCTTCGACCGGTCGAGGCGCTGGGAGAAGATCCGCCCCGCCAGGCCGCGCAGCTGCTCGAGCGACCCCGGCGCGGGCAGCGCCGTATGGCGCACGTGGTAGTCGATGTTGAAGCGCGGGTCGTCGATCCAGAACGGCCGCCCCATCTCGAAGCGCGGGAACGACAGCTTCTGGCGATAGCGAGGCACCAGGTGCAGGCGCGACTCGATGTGCTCGGAGAACTCCTCGCGCGTGGGCGGCGGGCCCTCGAGGATCACGATCGCCCCCACGTGCATGTGTGAGGACTCGTGCTCCTGGTGGAGGAAGGAGGCGTCGACCGCGCTGAGGCGATCCTTGTGGCCCTGCGCCATGCAAGAACCCTAACCTCCGGGCCGATGAAAGTGATGCGGCTACTGATCGCTGGGGCGCTGCTGTGCGCCCTGGTGCCAGCCTGCGGGAGCGACGACGGCGAGGCCGACGCCGCCCCGCGCGCGAAGGCGAACCGCTTCAACGCGACCGGCGCCTACGGATCGGTCAAGCGCCAGGTGGAGCTCGGCCCGCGCCCAGCCGGCTCCGCCGCGTCGCGCGTGCTCGGCGAGCGCATCCGGCGGGCGCTTCCGCAGGGGCGCTTCGAGGCGGTGCCGGGCGGGCTGCGCAACGTGGTGGGCCGGGTGCCCGGCCGCGTCCGCGGACGCACCGTCGTGATCGGCGCCCACTACGACACCAAGGAGATCCCCGGCTTCGTCGGCGCCAACGACGGCGCCGCGGGCACGGCCATCCTCACCCAGCTCGCACGCACCGTGAAGCCGCGCCGGCTCAAGTCGACGCTGGTGTTCATCGCCTTCGACGGCGAGGAGGCCCCGGCGAGCGCGCCCGAGGGCGAGTTCGAGCGCTACGGGATCCGCGGCAGCAAGGCGATCGCCCCCAGCTACCGCAAGGCGAGGGCGATGGTGCTGCTCGACTTCGTCGGCGAGAAACGCCTGCGCATACCGCGCGAGGGCAACTCGGACATCGAGCTGTGGCGCAAGCTGCGCGCCGCCGCACGGCGCGCCGGGGTGGCGCAAGGTGTTCCCCGACGAGACGCAGGGCGCGATCAGCGACGACCACGTGCCCTTCATCCGCCAGGGCGTGCCCTCGATCGACCTGATCGATTTCGACTTCCCCTGCTTCCACCGCACCTGCGACGACCTGTCGCAGATCTCCAAGACGAGCATCGACGCGGTCGGGGAAACCATGATTCAGCTGCTCCCTAGACTCTGAGCGAGATGAGCCATACGCCCGACAGACTGCTGCTCGCCGCGCCCCGCGGCTATTGCGCCGGGGTCGATCGTGCCGTGCAGACGGTGGAGCGCGCGCTCGAGCTCTACGGCCCGCCCGTGTACGTGCGCAAGGAGATCGTGCACAACAAGCACGTGGTGGAGCAGCTGAGCGAGCGCGGGGCGATCTTCGTGGAGGAGGAGACGGAGGTGCCGGAGGGCGAGACCGTGGTGTTCTCCGCCCACGGCGTCGCGCCCAGCGTGCACGCCAACGCCGGCGCCCGCGAGCTGAAGACCATCGACGCCACTTGCCCGCTGGTCACCAAGGTCCACGTCGAGGCGAAGAAGTTCGCCGCGGACGGCTACACGATCGTGCTGATCGGACACGCCGGCCACGAGGAGGTCGAGGGCACCATGGGCGAGGCGCCCGACCACATCGTGCTGATCGAGACCGAGGCCGACGTCGAGGCGCTGGAGGTCGACGACCCCGACCGCGTCGCCTTCATCTCCCAGACCACGCTCTCGGTCGACGAGACCCGCGCGATCATCCTCAAGCTGCGCGAGAAGTTCCCCAACATCACGGGCCCGCGCACCGACGACATCTGTTACGCCACCACCAACCGCCAGATGGCCGTGCGCCAGATGGCGGTCGAGTGCGACCTGGTGCTCGTGATCGGGTCGAAGAACTCATCGAACTCCAACCGGCTGGTCGAGGTCGCCCGCGACCACGGCGCCGACTCCTACCTGATCGACAACGAGTCCCAGGTGCAGGAGGAGTGGCTGGACGGCAAGCGCGTCGTCGGCATCTCCTCCGGCGCCAGCGCCCCCGAGGAGCTGGTGCAGAGCCTGGTCCAGTTCTTCCGCGA
Organism: uncultured Thermoleophilaceae bacterium; assembly: GCA_963808105.1. GTDB lineage: Bacteria > Actinomycetota > Thermoleophilia > Solirubrobacterales > Thermoleophilaceae > JAAYBF01. Next base: position 1,235,111 of record CAWEEH010000002.1, read on the forward strand.
CCGCGGTACCGACGACGTCTCCGAGTTCGAGGTCGTCCAGGAGGACGTGCGCTTCATGCTCCCCAAGGAGATCAGGAAGGCCCTAGCGGCGCGATAAGCGTCGCGATGACCCGGCGGCGCGGCCGAACTCGCAGGCTGTGTCGGATATTGGGGGATATGGCCCCAAGATCCGACACAACGGAGTACGCGATCGCCCTGTTTAACGGTGAGCGCTAGGGCGGCGGCTCAGGCGTGAACTGCACGCCGTGGAGCCGCAGGCCCGGACCGTCCGCCTTCACTAGCCCATCCGTTTCGTGGAGCCCGGCGTCCACGGAGCCCGACAGCACGGCCCAAGCCCCGCCGGCTTCGAAGCGAAACGAGGCGGTCGCTCCCGCCGCCGCGGCCTCGATCCAGTCCTCGCCGTCGACCCATTCGCCCTCCAGCGCGAGCCGCTCGCGGTCGGCCGGCAGCGCGATGTCCGCCGTCTGCGGCGTGAGCAGCGCCCCCGGCTCGTCCTCGGGGCGGATCGGTAGCAGCGGCTCGGGCGCCTCGAAGTCCTCGTCGAGCTCCGAGAGCACCTCGGCGATGGCCGCCTCGGTGCCGGCGTAGTCGCCCTCTCCGTAGTGGATGTAGCGCAGGTAGCCGCGGAAGTCGAACAGGTACCGCCCCGGCCAGCCCTGGTTTCCGTACAGCCGCCAGACCTCGAACTTCGGGTCGAGTATCACGGGATGGCGCACCCCCATCGCGGTAGAGAGGCGTTCGGCCACCTCGGGGTCGCGCCCGAACGAGTAGCCGGGGGAGTGCACGCCGATCGTGCGCAGGCCGTTGTCGCGGTAGCGGGCGTCCCAGCCCTGCAGATACGGGAGGGTGCGGTGCGAGTTCACGCGGGCCGTGTCGAAGAACTCGATCAGCACCGCGTTGGCCCCCAGGAGCTTGTCCATGCGCAGGAACGCGACGTTCAGCCAATCCATCTTGGGCGGGAACTCGGGTGCCGCTATGTCTGCTCCGTCAGGCGGTCGCACGGGGTGGGTAGGATGCCAAGCCTCACCTTCGCCGCCGACCAAGGAGACTCTGAAGTGGACTTCTTCGCCCGCCTGGATGCCCTGCGCGACCGCTGGAACGTGCTCGAGCACCCCTTCTACCAGCGCTGGAGCGAGGGAAAGCTCGAACGCGACGAGCTCGCCTTCTACGCGGGTGAGTACCGCCACGCCGTGATCGCACTGGCGGAGGCCGTCGACGCCGCTTCGCGGGCCTGTGAGCCCGAGGTGCGCGCGCAGCTCGCCGAGCACGCTGAGGAGGAGGCCGAGCACGTGGCGCTGTGGGACGGCTTCGCGGATGCCCTGGACGCCGACACCGAGCGTGCGCCGCGGCCCGAGACGGTCGCCTGCCGCGAGTCGTGGACCGCGGGCCGGGACGGGCTCGAGAACCTCGTCGCCGCGTTCACGATCGAGTCGGGGCAGCCGGCCATCGCGCGCACCAAGCTCGACGGCCTGGTGGATCGCTACGGCTTCGAGGAGGGCCCCGCGACCGAGTACTTCTCGCTGCACGCCGAGCTCGACCACGAGCACGCGGCGCAGTCGCGCGAGCTGATCGAGGAGCGGATCGCCGACGCCGATCTCGACCGCCTGCTCGAGGTGGCCGAGGGCGTTCTGCGCGGCAACTGGGAGCTGCTGGACGGCTGCGATCGGGCCGCCGGCAGGGATTAGACCGCGCGGGTCACGCCGCCGACTTACGCAACTTTTAGCCGTTCCGGGTGTTCCATTCGGGCTATGCTGGCCTACCTATTGCCAGCACCGCATGACTGAGGGCTCGCCCTCCATGTACCCCCATCCCCAGTGTTTCCCCGAAGGAGGAGTTGTTTGATGCGAAAGCTGATTGCTCTCGCCGTGGTCTGTACGACCGCGCTCATGTTTGCCGCAGTTGCATACGCGGTGAACTCTTACACCGTGACCCCCGCCGCTACTACCGGCAAAGGCAAGGGAACTTCCGCCAAGCCGGCAGCCAAGGCGATCAAGTTCGGCTTCAAGACCAAGGACGCGGCCGGCGGCAAGCGTGGCACGCCGATCGAGGCCTACAAGATCGGGTTCCAGGGCCTGAAGTACTTCGGTAACAACAAGGCGTTCCCGAAGTGCACGCTCGCGAAGCTCAACCAGAAGCTCGAGTCCGACGTCAAGTCCGACTGCAAGAAGGCGTACCTCGGCAAGGGCGTCGTGAACAACCTGGTCGGCGCGACGGGCAGCACTGACTTCTTCGCTCAGTGCATCCTGCGCCTGACGCTCTACAACACGGGCAAGGGCTTTGCTCTACGGCTTGACGGTGGTAACACCGCGAAGCCGCCGACCCCCTGCCCGACCCCGGTGAACGAGTCAATCGACGCGCGGATCAAGACCCGCACCGTCGGAGGCAAGAAGAGCGCCTCGCTCGAGTTCAAGGTGCCGAGCCGTCTGCTGCATCCGGGCGCTCCCACCATCAGCAACGCCATCGAGACGACGAACTCGACGATCTCGGGCAAGAAGCGCAAGGTGAAGATCAAGGGCAAGACCCGCAAGGTGTCGATCCTGTCCTCGGTTTCGTGTGGCTCCAAGCGCACGATCCAGGTGAGCTTCACTGACGAGGCTGGCAGCACGGTCCCGGCCAAGGCCACGACCAAGTGCTAGTCGCGTAGTTCAGCTGTACGACGTGCCTGCGGGGCGGCTTCGGCCGCCCCGCAGTCGTTCTAGGCCGCGAACGCCTTCAGCAGCTCCGGCGATACGTACAGCTCCACCGCTGCAGACATCAGCAGTACCGGCACGGCGATCGCCACCGTCACGACGGTGGCGGCCAGCAGCTCGTCCCAGCGCCCGCTGCGGCTGGCTACGAGCCATGCCGCCAGGGGGAGGAAGAGGGCCGTGAGCTCGGGCAGCGCGTGGGGCAGAAGGCAGGCGATGAGCACACCCGGTGACATCCCGAGCTGTGCCGCGACGGTCGAGGCGTTGCCACCGATCCCGTAGGCCTGGGTCGAGAGGGAGAAGAGCGTGGCGGCCACCACGAAGCCGATCGCCAGCTTGCCCGCCTTCTCGTGCACCCAACGGTCGAGCCCGCTGCGGTTTGCGGCCGACAGCGGGAGCGAGCTTCCGGCCATGAAGCCGGCGACGCAGGCCATCGCGTGCAGCGCGAGCACCAGCGAGTTGCGGTAGAGGATGGTCAGGTAGTCGGGGGCGGTCGGGTCGGTGTTCACGCCCGGGATCGCGAGCAGCGTGGGGTCGGACGGCGAGAGCTCGGCCACGACCCACACGGCGAATAGCAGGCCCGCCGCGGTGAGCGCGCTCAGCTTCAGCCACGGGCCCAGGATCGCCGCCGGGTGATCGTTCCAGCGGCGCAGGGCAACCCGGGTGTCCTTCATCCCCTGAACGAGGACGAGATCGTTAACGCTCATCCCCGCTCTAATCGGCATCAACCGAGGTGAGTGTTAGGCGGCTGCGCCGCCTCAGCGCTTCTTGCCGATCCGCTCCAGCTCACGTCCCAGCGTGCTCTCTACCTCCTCGGTCATATTCATCTGAAAGAAGGCGAGCAGCGACTCCGCGGCCAGGGGCCGCAGCCGCTCCAGCGCCTCGAGCACCTCGGGCCAGCGCTCGGCCGGACGGCCGTCGCGCTCGAACGGCTCCCAGATCACGTCGACGAACAATTCGACGTACAACCTGGACACCCCGCGCGCGTGGCGGCTCACCTTGGCGGCGATCTCGAGCGCGCGATCGGCGGGTACGCCGAGCCGAGCCAGCTCGGCGCCGGCGTTGCCGAGCCGCGGAGAGGTCTCCTCGAAGCGCCCGTCGCCCAGGGGGCGGTAGAGCCCGAGCTTCGTCGCCCGCTCGACCAGCTTCACGGTGGCGTCGGGCCCCCACTGGTCGGCCAGTTCGGTGAGCTCCACGATGCGCGGCTCCTCCTCCTCGAACGCCGCGTGCACGGCCCGGGTGAAGCGCAGCACCTCGGTGGTCGATCCGCCCGCGCCGTCGAGCAGGCGCCTGATCGCGTCGAGGTGGAAGCCGTCGGCCTGAAGCTCCTTGATCAGCTCCACCCGCGCGAGGTGCTCGGTGCCGTAGTAGCCGGTTCGCCCGCGTACTTCGGGAGGGGGCAGCAGGCCGCGCGACTGGTGGGCGCGGATGTTGCGCACGGTCATCCCCGTGCGCTGGGCCAGCTCGTCGATGGTCAGGTCGCTGTGCTGAACCTCATTCACGCCTGGAAGGCTACATCTCTACGGTTACATGCTAAACGTGACATCAGTTGTGTTACGGTTCCGCGGGGCCGGGGTAACCGTCCTTATGGATATGAACTTTGCTCAGACAAGCGAGCCCGCAGGCGGTGCAGCTCTTGGCGACCTCGTGTACGCCTCGGCCGCCGCCACCGTGCTCACCATCGCCCTGCTGGCGCTCGCGTCGGGCCATCGCAGCGGCCGCATCAAGTGGCTCGGGCGGCTCGCCGATTTCGCCGCCGGCGTCTCGGGCCTCCCGCGCTGGTGCGCCCTTCCCTCCGCGGTCGCGGGAGGCGCCCTCATCCTCGCCATGTTCGGCTTCTTCTGGGACGTGTCGGTGCACATCGACAATGGCCGCGACTCCGGACCCTTCGGCACCCCCGCCCACTACGCGATCCTGGCCGGCATCGGCGGCATCGCCCTCGGCGGGGCGCTCACGATCATCCTCGGCGGCGCCGAGGAGTCCCCGTCGTCGATCAAGATCGGGCCCGGATGGCACGTGCCGGTGGGCGGCGTTCTGATCTTCGCGGGCGGCGCGCTGGCGGCGCTCGGCTTCCCGCTCGACGACGTGTGGCACCGGCTCTTCGGCCAGGACGTGACCCTCTGGGGGCCGACCCACGTGTTGATGGTGGCCAGCGCCGCGCTGTCCACGCTTGCGATCTGGATCCTGCTCACCGAGGGCCGGCGCGCGATGCCTGCGCCGGCGCCCGGCGAGCAGAAGAAGGACCTCGGCGCGCGCCTGAACAGTCTGCGCGGGCCGTCGATAGCCGGCGGCTTCCTGATCGGGATGTCCGCGCTGCAGACCGAGTTCGACTTCGGCGTGCCGCAGTTCCATCTCGTCTTCCAGCCGATCATGCTCATGCTCGGGGCAGCGTGCGCGCTCGTGGCGGCCCGGATCGTGCTCGGGCCCGGGGGAGCGCTGAAGGCGGTGGCCTTCTACCTGGTTATGCGCGTGGCCGCGACCGTGCTCGTCGGGCCGGTGCTCGGCGAGAGCACCCAGCACTTCCCGCTGTACGTGGCGGAGGCCGGCCTGGTCGAGCTCGCCGCCCTCTGGCTCGGCTCCGAGCGCTCGCTGCGGCTGGGACTGGTCGCCGGCGGGCTGATCGGCACCGTCGGCCTCGCGGCCGAGTGGGGCTGGTCGCACGTCTGGATGCCGATCCCGTGGTCCTCGTCGATGCTCGCCGATGCGATCGTGCTCGGCGGCGCGGCCGCCGTCGCCGGCGGCGTGCTCGGAGCGTTCATCGGAGGCGCCCTGCGCGGCCGTGAGCCAGCACGGCCGATCGGCCCGGGGTGGGCCGCCGGCGCCGCGGCGCTCACGCTCCTCGTGGTGATCGCCTGGCCGATGGCCAAGACCGAAGGGTCGTCGACGACGGCGACCGTCACGCTGCGGACGCTGGAATCCGGTCCCGAGCGCACCGTCGAGATGACCGCGCGGCTGGACCCGCCCGACGCCGCCGACGACGCGGAGTGGATCGACGTGATCGCGTGGCAGGGCGGCGGCCTCGTGCTGAACCGCCCCAAGGAGATCGCCCCGGGCGTGTTCCGCTCCACCGAGCCGATCCCGGTCCACGGTGAGTGGAAGGCCGGCCTGCGGATTGCCAAGGATCGCTCGCTCCAGACCCTGCCGCTCTACATGCCGGCCGACCCGGCCATTCCCGCGGCTGAGGTGCCGGCCGAGGCGCAGTTCACGCGCGCGGTGCTGCCGGACAAGGAGTTCCTCCAGCGCGAGTCGCGTGATGGCGTCTCATGGGTTCGCCTCCCGTCATACCTGGTGCTGGCGGGGCTAATGGCCGCACTGTTGCTGGGCCTGGCCTGGGGTCTCTGGCGGGTGCACACCGAGGGCGCGCCCCTGCGCCGTCCGCGGCCGGGGCGCCGCACGGCAGCACTCCCGGCGTAGATACTTCTCAAACGATGCTCGGCATCCCGAACCCGCTTGGGCGGCCGATCGGTGGCGCGGCGGCCCTGCTGGACACGCTCAAGGTGCTGCCCGAGATCGCCGCGAACACCGCGGCGATGGCCAAGGCCACCCGCACCCTCCCGGGCATCGAGAAGAAGCTGGGCGACATCGAGGCCGCGGTGAAGCTCATGGACGGCCGGATGGCGGTGATCGAGCGCACGATGCCCGTCCTGGAGCGCGAGATCGAGCAACTGCGCGTCGAGATGGCGCCGCTCCAGGACATCGGCCGGCTTGCACGCAGGATCCCCGGAGGCAATCGCGATGAGCGCTGAGGGCTCTCCCCCCGCCAAACGCGCCAGCAAGACGCGGGAGAAGTTGCGCGAGCTCGACTCCCAGCCGGGCTCGGTGAAGGTCGTACGGGCGCTGCGCTCGCTGCTCCCGGGCGATCAGGACTACGGGGATCCGCTCTCCACCGCCGGCGACGAGCCGGCGTCGCTTCTGGGCCAGCGGCTCTCCGCGCTCACCGCGGAACGTCCGTCGGCGATGCGGGAGGCGGGTCTCAGCGCGCTCCAGGTGTGGCAGGCGCTGTCGGAGTCCCAGGGCCGCGGCCGCGGGGAGCGAGAGCTCACGATCCTCTTCACCGACCTGGTCGACTTCTCGGCCTGGGCCCTGGAGGCCGGCGACACGATGGCCGTCGATCTGCTGCGCCAGGTGGCCCATGTCGTCGAGCCCCCCATGGAGGAGCGCGGCGGCAAGATCGTGAAGCGCCTCGGCGACGGCCTGATGGTTGTGTTCGACGAGCCGGGCGAAGCGGTCGACGCGGCACTGGAGGCGATCACCGCCCTCGACGACGTGGAGGTGGGAGGCCACAAGCCGACGTTGCGTGCCGGGCTGCACACCGGCCGGCCCCGAAAGGTCGGGCGTGACTACCTCGGGGTGGACGTGAACGTGGCGGCCCGGATCGCCGAGGCCGCCGGCGCGGGCGAGGTGCTGGTGTCCGGCGCTGCCTGCGAGCGCCTCGACGAGGACCGGATCACGCTCAAGCGCAAGCGCCGCTTCAAGGCGAAGGGCGCGCCGAGCGACCTGGAGGTCTTCGCGGCTTCACTCGGGGGGTAGCCGAACAGGCGGTTGCGCCGCCCTCCTATAGAACTCCCCGACGTGAGCTCCGCGATCAAGCTGCGCGGGTTCGTCAAGCGGTTCGGCTCGATCACCGCTGTCGACGGCCTGGATCTCGACGTCCCGTTCGGGGCCTGCGTCGGCCTGCTCGGGCCCAACGGCGCCGGCAAGTCGACCACCATGAAGGCGCTCACCGCGCAGGTGATCGGTGATGAGGGCGAGCTCGAGGTGCTGGGCTTCCGCCTGCCCGAGGACTCCAAGCAGGCGCGCGCGGCGATGGGCGTGGTGCCCCAGCTCGACAACCTCGACGTCTCGCTCACGGTGGAGCAGAACCTGCTCGTCTTCTCCCATCTCTACCGCGTGCCCGCGGGCGAGCGCCAGGACGCGATCGAGCGGTGCCTCGGCCTCGCCAACCTCGGCGCCCGCCGCGCCTCCAAGGTCGATGAGCTCAGCGGCGGCATGCGCCGCCGGCTGCTGATCGCGCGCGCCCTGCTGCACGAACCGCGGCTGGTGCTCCTCGACGAGCCCACCGTGGGCCTCGACCCGCAGGTGCGCCAAGAGCTGTGGGCGCTGATCGACCGGCTGCGGTCGGAGGGCGTCTCGATCCTGATGAGCACGCACTACATCGAGGAGGCCGAGCGCCTCTGCGAGCAGGTCACGATCATGTCCCACGGCAAGGCGGTGGCCGTCGGCTCGCCGCGCGATCTGATCGCCGAGCATGCCGGGCCCGAGGCGATCGAGGTGTACGGGTCGCCCACCCGCCTCACCGAGGTCGAGGGCATCGCCCTGGACCGCGGCTGGAGCACACGCCGGACCGGCACCTCGGTGTCGATCCTCCGCGCCAACGGCGCGAGCGATATCGAGGGCGAGCGGCGCGTGACCAACCTCGAGGACGTCTTCGTGCTCCTCACCGGAGAGGAGATCACCTAGTGGAGGCCGCCTCGGTACCGCGCCGCCTGGGCCGCCTCGAGCGTGCCGCGCTCCAGGGCGTGATGGTGCGCGAGATCGTGAACTTCTCGTCGTACTGGCGCTCGTCGACCTTCTCGTCGACGATCGATCCGACGATCTACCTGCTGGCCTTCGGGTTCGGCTTCGGGTCGCTAGTGAGCGAGGTAGGCGGCTACGACTACATCGACTTCGTGGGCACCGGGATCGTGGCCACCACGGTGCTGTTCTCGGGGGCGTTCCCCGCCATGTACTCGACCTTCATCAAGTTCGAGTTCCAGCACACCTACGACGCGATCCTGGCCGCGCCGGTCGACACCGAGGAGCTGGTCACGGCCGAGGCCCTGTGGATCGGCATGCGCACCGGCGTCTACGGGTGCGTCCCGATGCTCGTGGCCGTGGTCTTCGGCCTGGACCCCAGCTGGGGAATGCTGCTGGTGCCGGCGATCGCGGGGCTGTCCGGCTTCGGGTGGGCGGTCTTCGGCATATTCATCGCGGCCAGGTCGAAGGCGATCGAGAGCTTCTCCTACTGGCAGAGCGGGTTGCTCACGCCGATGTTCCTGGTGGCCGGCACGTTCTTCCCGCTCGACGAGCTACCAAAGTGGGCGCAGGTGCTCGGCCACATCAATCCGCTGTTCCACACCGTCGAGCTCGTGCGAAACGCCGTCTTCGGCTTCGAGGGCTGGGCGGACGTCTGGCACGTCACGTTCCTGGTCGGCTTCGCGTTCGTGTCGTGGCGCCTGGCGATCCAGTACATGGAGCGCAGGCTC